>NZ_CP013692.1:2584580-3876870 GCF_001477625.1 Paucibacter sp. KCTC 42545 | reverse complement strand
CGGGAATGCATTCCTCGGGCAGCACCACGGGCAGATCCTGCGCCGGCACGGGCACCGGGCCGCAGTCATCGCAATGGATGATGGGGATGGGGGTGCCCCAGTAGCGTTGGCGGCTGATGCCCCAGTCGCGCAAGCGCCAGGTGGTTTTCTTCTCGCCCAGGTTCTTGGCGCCAACCAACTCGGCCACCTTGCTAACGGCTTGCTTGTGCGTCAGGCCGTTCAGCTCGCCGGAGTTGACGCAGACAGCGCGCTGCTTGTCGCCATACCAGTCGGCCCAGGCCTCGAGCGAGAAGGTCTCGCCCTCGGCTTGCACCACTTGCTGGATCGCGATGCCGTATTTCTTGGCAAAGGCGAAGTCGCGTTCGTCGTGGGCGGGCACGCCCATCACGGCGCCGTCGCCATAGCTCATCAGCACATAGTTGCCGACCCAGACTTCCACTTGCGCGCCGGTCAGCGGATGGGTGACGAACAGGCCGGTGGCCAGGCCCTTCTTCTCCTGCGTGGCCAGTTCGGCTTCCGTCGAACCACCGCGTTTGCATTCTTCGATGAAGGCGGTCAGGGCGGGCGAGGAGGCGGCGGCATGAGCAGCCAAGGGGTGCTCGGGCGCCACGGCGCAGAAGGTCACGCCCATGATGGTGTCGGCGCGCGTCGTGAAGACGTAGAGCTTGCCGTCTTGAATCAGCTCGCCTGCGGCGTTAGCAATCGTGTGCGGGAAGGCGAAGCGCACGCCCTCGCTCTTGCCGATCCAGTTTTCCTGCATCAGGCGCACGCGCTCGGGCCAGCCGTGCAGGTATTGCGGGCTGCTGGGGTCGGCCACGGCGGCCAGCAACTCGTCGGCGTACTTGGTGATGTTGAGGTAGTAGCCGGGGATCTCGCGCTTCTCGACCAAGGCGCCGGAGCGCCAGCCGCGGCCGTCGATCACTTGCTCATTGGCCAGCACGGTCTGGTCCACCGGGTCCCAGTTGACGACTTGGGTGCGGCGCTCGGCAATGCCGGCTTCCAGCATCTTGAGGAACAGCCACTGGTTCCACTTGTAGTAGGCGGGCGTGCAGGTGGCGATTTCGCGCGACCAATCAATCGCCAAGCCCATCGCTTGCATCTGGCTCTTCATGTAGGCGATGTTGTCGTAGGTCCACTGCGCGGGCGGCAGCTTGCCCTTCATGGCCGCGTTCTCGGCCGGCAGGCCGAAGGCATCCCAGCCCATGGGCATCAAAACGTTGTAGCCCTGCATGCGCAGCTGACGCGCCAGCATGTCGTTGATCGTGTAGTTGCGCACATGGCCCATGTGCAGCTTGCCGCTGGGGTAGGGCAGCATGGAGCAGGCGTAGAACTTGGGCTTGTTCTCATCCTCAGTGACGCGGTAGGCGTCACGCTCGTTCCAATACTGGCGCGCAGCGGCTTCGATCTCGTTGGGGGCGTACTTTTCGTTCATGCGTCAAATTGTAGGGGCTGCGCTTGGGCGGGCCGCTGGCGCGGCCGGCCCGATTGCCGGGATTTCGAAGGGTGTGGCTGGCTGCTGTGGCCAGACGGCGAAAAGGGTCAGGGTGTCAGGGGTACGCGGCGCGAGGCATCACGAGGCTGGCGGCGCGGGCCATACCGGATCACTCGCCCTTGGCGGGGGAATTGGTCACGAAAGCGATGCGGCTCAAACCGGCGGCCTGGCACCAGCCGATCAGCTCGGCCACTTGGCCGTAGGGCACGGCCTGGTCGGCGCGCAACTGCACTTCTTGCTCGGGGTTGGCGCGGCCGAGTTCGCTCAGGCGCTTTTGAAAGGCGGCACGGTCCAACTTTTGCTCGCCGAGGTAGAGCGCGCCATCGGGCTGCAGCGCCACCTGGATGAAGGCGGGCGCCTCCGAGGGGCTGGCCGCTTCGCTCTTGGGCAGATCCAGGCGCAGTGAGGAGGCCATCAAGGGCGCGGCGATCATGAAGATCACCAGCAGCACCAGCATGACGTCGATCAGCGGCGTCATATTGATCTCGCCCATCGGTTTGGGCAGCTCGCTGCGTTCGAGGCGGCCGAATGCCATGACTAGTGACCTGTGACGTTGAAATGGGAGTGGAAGGGCTTGCGAGATGGGCTGCCTGGCAAGGCGCGAAGCACAGCGATGCCCTGCGGCATCGCGAGCATTTGCAACGCAGATAGGCGGCGCATATCGCGAGCCAGGGCACTTCCGATTTCAGCGTTGCAGGTCACTGGGTCGCCTCGCTGCTGTCCAGCATTTCGCGCAGGTCATGTGCAAAGCCTTCCAACTCCGCCTCGCACACGCCGATGCGTTTGCCGAAGATGTTGTAGGCCAGCACGGCAGGGATGGCTACGGCCAGGCCGGCGGCGGTCATGATCAGGGCCTCGCCCACCGGGCCGGCGATTTTTTCGATGCTGAGGCTGCCGCCTGCCGTCATCGTCACCAGCGCGTGGTAGATGCCCCAGACGGTGCCAAACAAGCCCACAAAGGGCGCCACGCTGCCAATCGAGGCCAGCAGGACTTGCCCGAATTGCAGGCGTTGCAGCACCACATGCAGGGCATCGCGCAGGCGGCGGGTCAGGCGTGACTCACGCCGGCCCGAGGCCTCCAAGGTATTGCTGGCGGCGCTGGCCGTGGCGGCATCCAGCAGGGGCAGCACGACCTCATCCTGGTCAAAATTCTGCAGCGCTGCGCGGCCTTCTTCCAGATTGGCGGCCGACCAGAAGGCCGGCACGGCGCGGGCGATGCTGCGGCGGGCGCGCGCAAGCAACCAACCCTTCCACAAAATCACCACCCAGGCGCTGACGGACATCAGAAGCAGCAGCAAGGCCACGCTGCGCGTGACCGCATCGCCCACTTGCCAGAGCTCTGCGAATCCCGTCATCAGTTCAATCCCAGCACGTCATTCATGTCGTAGAGGCCCGGCTGGCTGGCGGCCAGAAAGCGCGCCGCGCGCAGGGCACCTTGTGCGAAGGTGCTGCGGTTGCTGGCCTTGTGGGTGATCTCGATGCGCTCGCCGATGCCGGCGAACAGCACCGTGTGGTCGCCCACCACATCGCCGCCGCGCACGGTGGCAAAGCCGATGGTGGAGGGATCACGCTCACCCGTCACGCCTTCGCGGCCGTAGACCGCGCAGGTCTTTAGGTCGCGGCCCAGGGCCTTGGCCACCACTTCGCCGAGTTGCAAGGCGGTGCCGCTGGGGGCATCGACCTTGTGGCGATGGTGGGCTTCGATGATCTCGATGTCGTAGCCTTCATTGAGCGCGCGCGCGGCTTGGTCGAGCAGCCGCAGCACCACGTTCACGCCCACGCTCATATTCGGCGCCAGCATGACGCCGATGTGCTGGGCGAAGGCGCCGATCTGGGCTTTTTGCGCGGCATCAAAACCGGTGGTGCCGATGACGACCTTGACGCCCAGTTCCTGGCACACGGCCAAATGGGCCAAAGTGCCTTCGGGGCGGGTGAAGTCGATCAGTACGTCCGCGTTAGCCAGGCCTTCGCGCAGGTCGGCAGTGATCTTGACGCCGCTGGTCTGGCCCAGAAAAGCCGCCGGGTCCTGGCCCAGGGCAGGGCTGCTGGCTTGGTCCAGCGCGCCAGCCAGTTCGCAGTCGGGGCTGTTCAGCACCGCTTCGATCAGGATGCGGCCCATGCGGCCGGAGCAGCCGGCAATAGCAATCTTCACGCTCACTTTACTTGCCCTCCAGCGGCGGATAGCTGCGCACGGCGCCGACCGCTTCCGCGGCGGCCGCAGGCGTGTCGCGCTTGGCCGGCGGTGGCAAGGCCTTGCGTTCGGCCTCGGTCAACTCGAGCTTGGGCATATTGCCGGACTTGCCGCGCGTGTTGATGGAGGCGACGAATTCATCCTCTGTCGGCAGGTCGGGCGGCACGTCCAGTGTCTTCAGGCGGCCACCTTCATCGAACCAGGCCACGACCTGGCGCTTCTGCGGTTCGGCGCCCTGGCGGCGGATGGTGAAGACATAGTCCCAGCGCTCGTCATGGAAGATGTCGGTCAGCAGCGGCGAGCCAAGCAGGTCACGCACCTGTGCCTTGGGCATGCCGAGCTTGACCTTGGCGACCAGTTCTTTGGTCAGCACATTGCCTTGCACAACTTCGAGTCGGTATGGGCGCACCAGGCCCAAGACTTTTTCATCGCTGATCGACGGGATGTAGGAGCAGGCTGACAACAGGCCAATGGCGGCTGTCGTGAGGCTGAGCAAGCACAGCCGGGCCGTAGGTGCAAATTGAAGAGGAAGGCGCATGAGGGGCTTGTAGGGGGCTGGGCTCGTAAAAGCGCCAAGCTGGCTATGATCGGACCATTCTAGCGGTTGGCCCATGGTGGGCCGCGCCGCCGCGAATCAAGCCAATGAACCGTACCGAAGAGATCAAAAACAGCGGCCTCAAGGCCACCTTGCCGCGCATCAAGATTCTGGAGATTTTCCAGAAGACGGCGCAGCGCCATATGACGGCCGAAGACGTCTACAAGGCCTTGCTGACGGAAGATGCCGACATCGGCCTGGCCACCGTCTACCGCGTGCTGACGCAGTTCGAGCAGGCGGGCTTGCTGTCGCGCAATCACTTCGAATCGGGCAAATCGGTATTCGAGTTGAACGAGGGCGCGCACCATGACCATCTGGTGTGCCTGACTTGTGGCCGCGTCGAAGAGTTTTTCGACCCCGAGATCGAGGCACGCCAGCACGCCATCGCCCTGCAGCGCGGCTTTGAGTTGCAGGAGCATTCGCTGGCGCTGTACGCCTCTTGCGTCAAGAAGGATTGCGAGCACCGCAACAAATAGGCGGTGCAAGCTTTTGCAGCTTAGAACTTGTCCGCCAGCCGAGTTAGGCCATTGGCGGATAAGCTCTTAATCGGCGTTGTGATCGCCGGCTTCGATGGCGCGCTGATGGCGCTCCACAAATTCGCGGTAGGTATCGATGCCGCGCAGCTGCAGGACGGTATTGCGCACGGCGGCTTCCACCAGCACGGCCAAGTTGCGGCCGGCATCCACGGCGATGATGACCTTGCGCACCGGCATGCCCAGCACTTCTTCGAACAGCGGTTCGTAGGGCAGGCGCTCGAAGTCGCGCTCCAGGGTTTCTTTGCGAACCAAGTGCACGATCAGCTTGAGGCGCATCTTGCGGCGCACTGCCGTCTCGCCAAAGATGGCCTTGATGTCCAGCAGGCCGATGCCACGCACTTCCAGCAGATTCAGCAGCAGCTCGGGGCAGCGGCCTTCGATCGAGGTTTGCGAAATGCGGAACAGGTCCACCGCATCATCGGCTACCAAGCCGTGGCCGCGTGAAATCAATTCCAGCCCCAGCTCGCTCTTGCCCAGGCCGGATTCACCGGTCAGCAGCACGCCCAGGCCCAGAATGTCCATGAACACGCCGTGGCGGGTGGTGCGGTTGGCAAAAAGATGAGCCAGATAGGCGCGCACCACGTCGATCACATGGCCGGCTGATTCGGTGGTGACGAAGAGCGGGATCTCGGCACGGTCGCACATGGCGACCAGGCGGTCCGGCGGCACCTGATCATCGGCCACGATGATGACCGGCGGCTCCAGCGTGACGATGCGGGCGATGCGGTTGTCCAGCACTTCGCCGGCGGCCTGGCTTAGATAGGCCACCTCGCGGCGGCCCACGATTTGCACCCGGTAAGGGTGGATGTAGTTGAGGTAGCCCACCAAGTCGGCGGCGGACTGCGCGTCGCGCACGGCCGCCTCGTCAAAGCGGCGCTCGGGGTGGGCGTGCCCGGCGATCCACTCCCATCGCATGGCCTCCCGGTGTTCTTCAAAAAGCCGGTCGGCGCTGATGGAGGTGGGTTTCACAGGTGGGCGGGCCTGGCTGAGTTGAGAGGGCGGAAAGCGCGGAAATCAGGCGACCGACTTGAGCGGTTCCCAGCTGGCGATCAAGCGATGCAGTTCGCTGGCCTCGGGGTCGGTCTTGAGGCGCTCACGCAGATCGCGGTCGGACAGCATTTCGGCAATTTCCGAGAGGATTTCGAGGTGTCTTTGCGTCGCCGCCTCGGGCACCAGCAGGAAGATCAGCAGGCTGACCGCCTCATCATCCGGCGCATCGAAGCCAATGGCTTGCTGCACGCGCAAAACAGCGGCCAGCGGGTTCTTCAAACCCTTGATGCGGCCGTGCGGAATGGCCACGCCATGGCCCAGTCCGGTGGAGCCCAGGCGCTCGCGGGCAAACAAGTTGTCCGCCACGATGGCGCGCGAAATCGCATGGTTGTTTTCGAACAGCAAACCGGCCTGCTCAAAGATGCGCTTTTTGCTGGACGCGTCCACGTTCACCAGCACATTGCTGGCAGGAAGGATGGCGGCGAGACGGTTCATGATGTCTAAGCGCTGAGTACGGCAGGGGAGCCTTGGCCAATGCGCTCGTTCGATGTTTAAGAAAGCGATTATAGAAACGCTGGGCAAGCCCGCATGCACCCTGGTTGTGCCTTCAGCGCACTATTGCGCACGATGCTGCGGTGCAGCACGGGCAGTATTGCACAGCTTTGTCCAGTCAGCAAAAAGGCGACCACGGGGGTCGCCTTGAGCTGCGCAAGACAGGCTGGGCCTGTCATTGCAAGGGGCTGTGGGGCTAGGGCGCCGGAGTTTCCAGGCGCTTGGCCGCCACATGGTGATGGTTTTGCAAGCGGTCTTTGTGGCGGCAGACTTGCCGGTCCAGCTTGTCCATCAACTGGTCAATTGCCGCGTACAAGTCTTCGCTGGCATGCTCCACAAAAATATCGCGTCCTTTGACATGCAGGGTCACTTCAGCCTTCTGTCTGCGATCCTTTTCCTTTTGCTTTTCCACGGTGAGCAAGACGTTGACGTCAACAACTTGATCAAAATGGCGCGTCACTCGATCCAACTTTGTAAGCACATACTCACGCAGAGACGGCGTAACTTCCAAATGGTGGCCACTGATTGTCAGGTTCATAAAGCCTCCTTTCACAAGGGAGAACTGGAGAAATGGAAAACCGGTTTCAAAGAACGATGTGAAGCTGATGGCTGGTTCTCGGACGACGTGCCTTGGTCGGGTTGGGGTCGATCCAGTTTGCTCCCGTTGCCGCTTTGTGACAAGTGTTTTACGGTCACGACTGGGCGATAGGCCGATCGGATGAGCGCGAGCGTGACTTTGGTCCGGCGAGCATGCGACAGATGATCGCGCGAGGCCTGCTGCGGCGAGGTGATAATCACGGCTTCCCCGCTACGGAGATTTTCTTGGACAGCGATCACCCTCGGTGACCGTCCGCTCCCGTGTCAAAGGTGCAGGCCGTGAATCGGCGCTTATCGTGTACCCGATTGTCCGGCAGTGAGACGGTTTCCCCAACCCACTATCCACTCCCGGACCTGCTAGTTTTTTGGCAGCCGTCCAGACTCAAGCAATCGGCGCATTGGCGCTGGAGATCTGCATGCTGAACGTGTTCACGCTGGACAACGGCCGCCTGAAGGGCGGGCTGTTCCAGGAAGAAATTGAAACCGCCGAAGACCTGGCCCAGTCGCGGCCCGTGTGGGTTGATCTGGAAGATCCCAGCGCGGAAGAAAAGGGCTGGATCCGCGACCGCTTCGGCCTGGTGATTCCCGAAGACATCGTGGACGAAGACTTGGAAGAGTCCGCGCGCTTTTATGAGGAAGACAACGGCGAGTTGCACATTCGCTCCGACTTCTTGATTGACGACGACGAAGCGCCGCGCAATGTGCGGGTGGCTTTCATCCTCTACAACAATGTGCTGTTCTCCATCCACCGCGAAGACTTACCGGTGTTCCGCTTGCTGCGCCTGCGTGCGCGCCGCATTCCGGCGTTGATCGAGGACGCCAAGGATGTGCTGCTCAAGCTCTACGACGCCGACGCCGAGTACTCCGCCGATGTGCTCGAGGGCATTTACGACAAGCTCGAAAAAGTCAGTGCCCGGGTGCTGAAGAAGGACGTCAACGACACCGAAGCGGGCGAGGTGCTGTCGGCCATCGCGCGGGAGGAGGACTTGAACGGTCGCATCCGCCGTAACGTCATGGATACACGGCGCGCGCTCAGCTTCATGATGCGCAGCCGCATGCTCAATGCCGAGCAGTTTGAGGAATCGCGGCAGATTCTGCGCGACATCGACTCACTCGACTCACACACTGCCTTCTTGTTCGACAAGGTCAACTTCTTGATGGACGCCACCGTGGGTTTCATCAACATCAACCAGAACAAGATCATCAAGATCTTTTCGGTGGCCAGCGTGGCCTTGCTCCCACCGACCCTGATCGCCAGCATCTACGGCATGAACTTCAAGTACATGCCCGAGTTGGAGCAGCCCTGGGGCTACCCCTTTGCGCTGGCTCTGATGGCGGCTTCGGTGGCCGCGCCCTTCATCTATTTCAGGCGCAAAGGCTGGCTCAGATAAACCAAGCCAGCCCGGCGTCGTTGACTTACTTTGCCGGGCAATGCTCGGCCGCCACCCACAGATAGGCGTTCAGGCGTGGGCTGGCTGCCAGCACGGGCAGGCCGCGGCGCTCCTCGATGAGCACAAGGTCGCTCTTGCGTAGCGAGACGATCCAAGTGCGTGGTGCGGCACAGCGCAGCTCGGCCCAGGCCGAGGGCGGCAGCAGGATTTTTTCGGCCTTGGGCCGATTGAATTCACCGGCCTCGACGATTTCGCGCCGCCAGCTGTCGCCGATCTGGGGCTTGAACGGGTCGTCCATGATGACGGGCACCGGCGCGCCACGGCGCAGCAGCAAGGGCACATCGAAGGTGAATTGATCTTCAAACACCAGCGCATCGCCCGCTTGCCACTGGGCCTGCATGGCGGCGACCAACTTCTCGTTGCTCTTGGTATCGACCTGGATGATGCCGATGAACATGCCGATGGTCGTCACCATCCCCATGATGGCCAGGCCAGTCGGCAGGCGCTGCAGCCAGCCGCTGGCATAGCGATGCCACTGCGCCAGTTGCGGCGCGATCAGCAAGGCCAGGGCCGGGCCCACTGGCAAGATGTAGCCCAGCAGCTTGGACGAGGGCAGGGTGAAGAACAAGGTGATGCCCAGCAGCCAAACCAGGCCCAGCTGGCCCAGCGGATTGCTGCGGGTTTCCTTCTTGCTCATCAGCCACAGCCAGACCGGCGACCAGGGCAGGGTCATGATGGCCAGCACACCGGGGTAGAACCAGGCCGGCATCACATTGTTGAATCCTTCAGCCGCATAGCGCTGGAAGTGGTGCACCACGAAGAAGTAGTGCAAGAAGCCCGGGTTGCTGCGCTCCATCAACAAGAACCAGGGCAGGCAGATCACCGCGAAAGCGAGCCAGCCGCGCCACCAGACGAGCTGCAGCACCGAGCGCCAGCCCTGGACCCAGAACAGCCAGACCGTCAGCACGAGCAGGGGCAGAACTACGCCTATCAAGCCCTTGGCCAAAACACCCAGACTCATGGCCACAAAGCCGAGCAGGCGCAAGCCCTTGTGCGCCTTCAGCGCATGGCTAGCCAAGGAGCAAATGGCGATGCCGATGCAGCTGGCGACCAGCATGTCCAAGTTGGCGAACTGGGAGCCCAGATGCCAGAAGGGCTGGGCCACCATGAAGATCAGTGCCCAGGCGGCCACCATGGGAGCTTGGTTCGCATCCAGATGTCGGCGCATCAGCTGGGTCAGGCTGAACATGGCGGCCAACGCCGCCAGCAGGGGCACCAGGCGCGCGCCAATGGCGGACTCACCCGTCAGGCCAAAGCTCAGGCCGGCCAGCCAGTAAAACAGCGGCGGCTTGTGGAAATAGGGCAGGCCGTTCATCTGCGGCGTTAGCCAATCGCCGCTGAACCACATTTGCGAAGCCACGCCGACGTAGCGGCCTTCGTCCGGCAAAGCCACGGGGCGCCAAGGCAAGGTGATCAAAAAGACCAGTGCGGCCAGCGCTAGGCCCCACCATTTGTGCTGCAGCAATCTCATAAAACCCCGAATGAATGGAGTGCGCATCCTAAGGGGTGGCGCGGCACTTTCGTTAACTCTTGTGCGGCCGCTGGCTTGTCAGGCGTGAAGTTCGCCTTGGCCGGGCGATTGGCGTCACTCAAGTTGGCGCCGCACAAACACAAAGGGCTTCCGCAATGTGCGGAAGCCCTGGGAATAAAAATAGCCGCAAGACGCCTCGAAGCCAACGAGGGAGGGAGGGAGGAGGAGGAAAACGGCTTGGAGATTTCACCCCTATTGCTAGGGAGATCTTGCGGCTGTAACTGACTTTAATGCTAACGGAAATTCGCCATTTGTGAAAGATTTCTGGCACTTTTCAAAAACTCACCCAGTGGCTAAAAAGTGACGTCCACCCCTGCTGCGATTGCATACAAATGTATCAATTTGAAATTTGAACGCGGCCATCGCTCACAACCTCGGCAAGTGGCATGGTTGCTGGGTTTTGTTGAATTTTCTCGCTGAAAATTTGAGCTGCCAGCCAGGTTTCATTTTTGCAAAAGTAATTCATATTACTTATTATGAATTTGGCGAATTTTGCTGGATTTCGGCGGCGCGAAACCCCCAAGAATTAGGTGGGTTTGATGCAAGTTGCAGCTTGGCAATATTTGCATATTTGGGGCGCCGCTGGACTCGCAAATTTGTGTGTCTGCGAGCCGTCCGCAGCCCCCATTTGGACGGCCCAATCGAAGACGGCTTTGCCGCTTGTTGGGCGCGCGCCCGCAGCGCCCGTTGCGGGTCTATCGACTCAGCGTGCCAGTTTGAACACCGAGACGACTTCCACCATTTGCGCGGCCTGGGTGCGCAGGCTTTCGGCGGCGGCAGCGCTTTGTTCCACCAGGGCGGCGTTTTGCTGGGTGGTTTGGTCCATCTGGGTGACGGCCTCGCCAACCTGGGCCACGCCGGAACTCTGCTCGACGCTGGCGCTGCTGATCTCGCCCATGATGTCGGTGACACGGCGGATGGCGCTGACCACTTCTTGCATCGTGGCGCCGGCCTGGTCGACCAGGGCTGTGCCGCTCTCCACGCGTTCAACACTGGTGGAGATCAAACTCTTGATTTCCTTGGCGGCCTCGGCCGAGCGTTGCGCCAAGTTGCGCACCTCCGCCGCTACGACCGCAAAGCCACGCCCTTGCTCGCCAGCGCGAGCGGCCTCGACCGCCGCGTTCAGCGCCAGGATATTGGTCTGGAAGGCGATGCCATCGATGACGCTGATGATGTCGACGATCTTGCGCGAGCTTTCATTGATGCCCTTCATGGTCTCCACGACCCGGCCGACCACCTCGCCGCCTTGAGCCGCCACGGTTGAGGCGCCGATGGCGAGTTGATTGCCCTGCCGGGCGTTGTCGGCGTTCTGCATCACGGTGGAGCCCAGCTGCTCCATCGAAGCTGCTGTCTCCTCCAGGGCGCTGGCCTGCTGCTCGGTGCGTTGGCTGAGGTCGTGATTGCCTTGCGCGATCTCGGCGCTGGCCGTCGCCACGCTGTCGGCGTTATTGCGCACCGTGCCGACGATGGACGCCAGTTTCACCTTCATATTGCCCAGGGCATAGATCAGCTGAGAAGTCTCGTCCCGCCCTTCGGCGCGCAAATCCTGCGTGAGGTCGCCATCGGCGATGCGCTCGGCGGCCTGCACAGCCTGCGCCATGGGTGTGGTGATCATGCGGGTGACCCAGACGGCCAAACCTGCCGCTACCAGCACAGAACCCAGCAGATCGACGATCACCCAGATGCGCGCCCGGCTATAGGTTTCCTGCGAGTTCTTGTAGTCCTCAACAGAACCCTTGTCGTTGATGTCGATCAGCCGGCCGATACCCGCGCTCATCTCACGAAAGCTGGCCCGCGACTCGCCTCGAAAATAGGCTTGGGCCTCCGCCAAAGTCTTTTCGCCGCCGCGCGACAGCGGTATCAGCTTGGCGTGCGTGGCCCAGTACTTTTCAAGCAGAGGCTTGAAAGCTTCATAGGCTTGGCGCTCCTCGCCGGGCGAAACCAGACCATCGTATTTCTTGAACGCGTCGTCGAACTTGCCCTTGAATTCGGCCAGACGTTTATCGATCTCGTCCATCTGCTTGTCGTCCAAGGCCATCAAATGATCCGATTCGGCGCGACGATAGGTATTGATGCTGTCCTGCATCAAGCCCAGCGTTTTGATGCTGGGCAGCCAGTTGGTGGCGATGTCCTCAACATTGGCATTGATGCGCGCCAACTGAGTGATCGAAAAGACCCCGACAAAGAGGTTGAGTGCCACGATCAGGAAGAAGGCGGCGCCCAGCTTGGCGCCGAGCTTGTAGTTGCTGAGCTGCATGAAAAGAACCCTTTCAATGCGGGTCGCAGCGCGGCGACCTTTGTGAACACAGAACAAACCCTGGCTGCAAAAAGCATACTCCAAACGCCTTGTCGATAGGGCGTCTTTATGAGGGGCTTGGCTTGTGTTCAGCTGTGCTGCGATGAAAGGGGGGAAGAGGGGGCCGGCCGCTGCGTCAGGACCTCGTACCTGCCCAGCGCTGTGCCCATGGCCTTGAGGGCCGAGATGGGGGCGGCGTGCGCCACCCCCGGATCTGCGCTAGCCTGTGGCGCCAGGCGGCGAGCACTGAGTTGACTCAGTGGCTTTGGCTGCGCTTGTAAACCAGTAGAGCGAAGCAGCCGGCCGCGACGATCAAGCCGCCGATGAAGTGCACGGAGGCCAGGTCTTGCAAAGCACGCAGGCCATCATGCCAAGCCATAGCAGCGACGTTGAGCGGCAGCTGCGGTTGATGGGCCAGGGTCTGCACCTGGCGGCCCACGGTGTCAGGGTCGGCCACAAAGGCGGCGCTGGCGCCGGTCGTTTGGGCGAGCAACAAGTCCCAGACAATCGTCAGGCCATAGACCTTGTCCAGCACCAAGCCGCCCACGCCGACCACCAGCGCCACCGCCGGAATGCCCCAGCGCTTCAGCCAAGCCGAGGCCACCATGGTGATCAGCAGCAGGGGCGCCAACCACAAGGTCATCAGCACCACGCCCAGCAGGCCGCGCAAGACCACCGGAACCACCGCAGCCAGGGCCGTGCCCCAGGGCACTGCCGCGAAGGCGGAGAAGCCGGCCAGCTTGAGCATCAAACCTGCCGCAACCAGTGGGCCGAAGCAGGCGCCGACCAGCAGGCCTGCGATGGGCACCAGCAGGCCGTGAGCCAACAAGGGCGCAGCGATGCTTTCGGCGTGGCTGGCCGGCAGCGAGAGCCAGAACTCGATGGAGCGATCTTGCACATCGCGGCGGGCCAGGCCAGGCAGCTGGAACATGGCGCTGATCCAGGCGATGCTGAATACGCCCAGGCTTGTGAAGGCCATCATTGCCAGCGCCACTTCCAGCGGAGGGCCGTCTGGGTTGCCGTCGACCTGGCCGAAGGGCAGCAAGACCAGAAACAGCCCGATGGGCAGAAACAGGGTGATCAACCAACCGCGCTTGTGCTGCATCCATTCGCGCAGCAGCAGCGTTTGAAAACGTGAGTTCATGAGGTTTCTCCGTCGCGTTATGGCGCTATGAGTGATGGCGTTAAGCGTTCTTGGCCTGCAGGGCCGGATTGCGCGTCAACGCCATGAAGAGGTCCACCAGGCTGGGGCGGATGCGTTCGCCCAGTGCGGCGATTTCGGCTGGCGGCGCGCCATCAAAAATCGCGGCGGCGCGGCCGCCCTGCTGGCGGTAACGCAAGAGCGGGTGAGCGCTGGCAATCGCGTCGGCCGTGGTGGGGTCGTGGCTCAGGGCGACAAAGCGCTTGTCCATATCTTCCAGGCTGATGTTGAGCACCAACTTGCCTTCGTCGAGCATCATCACGTCCGACAGCAGCGACTCCACTTCCTCCACCTGGTGGGTGGAGATCAGTACGGTGCGCTCGCCATCGCACCACTCGTCGATCAGCATGCCGTAGAAGTTCTTGCGTGAGATCACGTCCAGGCCCAAGGTGGGCTCGTCAAGAATCATCAGCTTGGCATCGATGGCGGCGACCAGTGCCAGATGCACTTGCGTCACCATGCCCTTGGAGAGGCTCTTGATCTTGTCCGATTCGCTGACGCTGGTGCGCTTGAGCAAAGCGCGGGCGCGCTCGGCGGAGAAGCGCGGCTGCAGCCCGCTCATCAGCGTGATCAACTCATCTACCCGCGCCCAGCGCGGCAGCACCGCCACGTCGGGGATGTAGCAAAGCTGCTCCAGCAGCTCACCGCGCTGGTGGCGTGGCGACAGGCCCAGCACATTCAGCGAGCCTTCGGCGGGCAGCAGGCCCACCAAGGCTTTCATCAGCGAAGTCTTGCCTGCGCCGTTGTGGCCCAGCAAGCCGACGACGCGGCCTTTGGGGATGTTGAAAGTGGCGCGCTCCAGTGCGGTCTTGCGGCCGTAGCGCAGTGTCAGGTCTTGCGCGCTGATCAGGTTGTCGTTGTTGCTCATGGCTGGTTCTCCCAGTTCAGGTCCTTGGCGCTGAGGCCCAGGCGTTTGAGTTTGGCGCGCAGGGCTGGCCAGTCTCTTTGCAGAAATTGCTCGCGCTCCAGGCGCAGCAATTGCTGCCTGGCACCGGGCCGCACATACATGCCCATGCCGCGCCGTGGCTCGATCAGCTGCTGATCCACCAAGGCCTGCAAGGCCCGGCCGACGGTCAGCGGGTTGATCACATACTGGCTAGCCAGGGCGCGCACCGAGGGCAGCGCTTCGCCTTCGGGCGGCGCGCCGTCCAGAAGTTGCACGGCCAGGCGGTCTGCCAGCTGCTGGTAAATGGGAGAGGAGTCGTTCCAGGTGGGGTTCATATCAACTCTGGCGCTGAGCCACTGTGTTGCTGATGTAGCACACCATAACAAGCCTCTCGCTTGGCGACCAAGGCGCATCTGACGAACTGCAGCGGGACGGGGATGAAACGGCTTGGTCGCCGCTCGGCCGGTTGTGTAGTTTTCGGTACGCGCTGAGTTCGGAGCTATTTGCCCTTAACTTGGACGGCGCAGTTTCTGCGCAGTGGGCGCTGCGCTGCGTCAGCGGTATTTCGAGCGGGTCGCCGTGGATTGAGAAGAATCGACACCCTCACGGATGCTTGCCGGTGTAATCTCCCGCCAGTCTTGCTCGTTAGCCCCGCTGTCCACGACTTGCCCACAGCCCCATGCGGTCAAAAAAAGTCAAATGGCTCATCGCCATCACGCTGGCCGTGATGGCGCTTGCCTGCCAGGCGAGCGGCTGCACCGAGCTCAGCTATGCGGCCAACGCGAACTACCCGCCCTATAGCTGGACCAGCGATGGGGGCAGTTATCGAGGGGCCAGCAAGGACTTGCTGGAAATGCTGGTGCCGGCGGGCATCGTACTCAAGCCCGTGATCGTGCCCTGGGTGCGCACCCTGGCCATGGCTGAACGCGGCCAGATTGACTTGCTCTTGAGCCTGCGCGTGACGCCGGAGCGCGAGAAATACCTCAATTTCTTCGCCGCACCGGCTTTTGCCAACAGCATCGTGGTGTTTGCGCTGAAGGACAGTCAACTCAAGACGGCTGACTGGGCCTTGATGAAAAACTTTCGCGGCGGCGTCAGCCGGGGCGACTCGTTCGGCAATGGCTTTGATGAATACCTGAAGCAACACCTCTCCGTTGAAGAGGCCGTCAATATGGTCAACAACTTCAAGAAGCTGTCTTTGGGCCGCATCGACTATTTCGTCACCGGCGAGTATCTGGGCCGCGCGTACTTATCGAATAGCCCGGACAAGGACTTGACCGGCATCGTGGCGCTGCAGCCCCCGATCAGCACGGGCAGCATTCACTTCGCCTTCAGCAAGGATTCGCCCTGCAACAGCTTGGCGGCGCCAATGAATGCCAAGCTGGCCGAACTCATCCGCCAGGGCGTGCCAGCGAAGCTGCTGAACGAGGCGCTCAAGCGCTTCGCCGCGGAGCAGCAGTACCGCTGGCAGTGAAAAAGCGGGCGAAACTCGCAACTCAATGCGCCGAGAACATGGGCCTTGATGAAGAAATCTCGCGAAGGCGACAGCGCAAGGCCTGTCGACTCCATCGGCAATGGCTTTGACTATTGCTTGACGCAACGTCTCTTCGCTGAACAGGCCATCAATATGGCCAACAACTGCAAGCAGTTGCTCTTGGATCGGATTGGCAGGCCTGACTGAAGTAGAAGCCTACTCAGGTACAAAAAAGCCATCCCGTAGAGGATGGCTTTGCTTGCTATTTGTTGAGCATAGCGCTCAACGCTTGATTAGAAAGCGCCGGCGATTGCTCGCGTCAGTCCTGCACGCAAGGCCGGGGCTGCTTCAGCGAATTCCAGGTTCATCTTGTTGGCCATTGAAACGATGCGGGTCTGGTAGGTCTTCATGTCCACTGCATCGGAGTAGTTCACGGTCTCGCTGCCACTTGTGCCCTGCTTATTGTTGTGCTGGCTGTTCAGCGTCGCCTTCTTGCCCTCGGGCAGGCGTTCCTTGATTTGAATATCGGTGACGATGGAGAAGTACACGTCTTTGACCAACGAGCCAGCCACGACCTCAGTAACCCCGCCCAGCAGGCCCATGCCTGCCATTGTGCGGCCGGAGGGGCCGCCAGAGCCGCCCATTAGGCTGGATGCAGCCAAGCCGACAGCCGCGCCAGACAAACCGGCGCCGAAACCGCCGCCGAGTTGCTGCTGGATTGCCGTGGGATCGGTTTTACCGACTTGCAGCACATTCGCCTGCAAATAGAAATGGGCTTGCTTGGGGTCTTGGACAACCCGGAATCCCTTGGACTGCACGGCGGCGATCACATCAGAGGCAATGTCGAGGTCTTGCTTGTCGCTGGTGTTGCGCACTTGAACGTAAACGGTCTGCTGTGCTGGTGAAACAGGGTCGAGGAAGATAGTGGAGGACATCTTGGTCTGGACATCGAGGTCGCGCTTTGCAATAGCAGTTTGCGTCGCTGCGCAGCCTGAGAAGACGGCCACGGTTGCGGTCACAGCAAGGACGAGCATCGAGGTACGGAAATTGATTCTCAAAATATTTCTCCAATGGATCAAAGTAGCAGAGCAAGTCGCTCAATAAGCCGAAACAGCAACCGAATTACCGTCGCCGATGGGGGGTATCACTATTTGTTACGTGTTGTGAGCTTGAGCGTATCAAGCCGAGCTAACGTCGGTGATGAACTGACCGCGGCGCGCGTGAAGTAGTTCTCGGCGAAGGCCACGGCATGGCCTGGGCTTGCGGTGAGTCAGCAACAAGCCCTTGGGGCTAGGTGAGCCGATGTTTGGTCGCCTCTCCCGAGGCCTTGGCGGGGCTGGCGCCAGGTGTTTGCCCTGGGCGCCAGCCGGCACAACTCAATTCAGCTGAACTCGGTTCAGCTCAGCTTGCCTGTGCCTTCAGCGCCGCAATGCGCTCCTGGTCCGCTTTGCGGTCGGCCGCGACTTTCTGCGCCATGGGGCGCTCGCCAACCAGCTTGGCATAGCTCTTCCAGTCCACGCCGGCGGCGGCCAGCATGTCTTCGCCCAGCACCAGCTTGCTGGCCTGCGCGACCAGGGGCAGGCTGACCCAGGCGGCGCAGTCGGCCATGCCGAAGCTGTCGCCACCCACATAGGGTGCGAATTTGGCCAGGCGCTTGAAGCCGGCGATGTTCTTGCTGAGCTGCTTGCGCACGCGGGCTTGCGTGCCTTCGCTGACCGTGCCGCCGAAGAAGGCTTGGGCGTAAAGCTCACGCGCCACCAGTTCCAGATGCAGCTCGATGAAGCTGATCAGCTCGCGCTGTTTGGCGGCCTGAAACGGGTCGGCGGGCAGCAGGGCGGGCTGCGGGTAAGCGGCTTCCAGGTAGTCCAGAATCACCTGGCTCTCGCACAAAGCGCCTTGCGGCGTGCGGATGAAAGGCACCTTGCCCAGCGGCGTGCAGCTCAGCACGGCCTCGTCGTGGGAATGCGTCATCACCAGCTCTTCCTCGAAGGGAATACCCTTCTCCAGCAAGACCAGCTTGACCTTGTTGTAGTAGTTGCTGAGCGAAAAGCCGCAGAGTTTGATCGTCATGATGAATGCGCCGCAAGGTGGAAAGGTCGCAGTCTACGGCGGGCCTGCGAGCCAGGCTGGCGCGCGGGTGACAAGCCTTTCGGGACGCCGACCCCGGCTATTGACGGATAAGTTCTTAAAGCTTTTGCCAGCCCCGCACCTTGGGGTTGAAGAAGCCCGATTGCTGATAGGCGTTGTGAATCACGCCCTGGGCGCGCAGTTGCTGCAAGCCGCTGTTGAGTGCGCCCAGCAGGGCCATGCCTTGCGGGTGCTTGCGTGCGATCAGGTAGTGCCGCGTGCCCTGCAAGCTGACTTTGAAGCCGGGGATGGGCTGCAGGCGCACACCGTTCACCTGCAGGGACAGATCCGCGCTGTTCTGGAACGGCGCCAGCAGAAAGTCCGCCCGCCCGGCTGCCACCATGCGCGGCATCAGCTCCCAGTTGGTGACATGGTGGCGCTGCCGAAAGCCGAGCGCCTCCAGCGTTTGCCAATCAACCGCCCAATTGCGGTTGGATACCACGCTCAAGGCCCGCACATCGGCAGCGCTCTTGGCCGCCAGCGCACGCGTGTTGCTGGGCACGGTGTACAGGCCGGCCTCAAACTCGCCCACGCCGATCATGGGCAGGCTCAGCAGCGTGCCATCTTCCGCGCCGGCGATGTCTTGGCTCCAGTAAGTGGTGGCGCTGCAGATCAGCTTGCCGCTGCTGATTTCACGCAGCA
Organism: Paucibacter sp. KCTC 42545; assembly: GCF_001477625.1. NCBI lineage: Bacteria > Pseudomonadati > Pseudomonadota > Betaproteobacteria > Burkholderiales > Sphaerotilaceae > Roseateles > Paucibacter sp. KCTC 42545. The sequence goes on along the minus strand of NZ_CP013692.1, from coordinate 3,858,309 downwards.
AGCGCTCACCGGAGGGCATGTCCTGGAATTGCAGTGCCTGCGTCCAGCCGCCACGGTGCAGGGCCTGGTGTAGCAACACCGCTTCGACCACATCGCGGCGCGAGAAGGGGCCGCCGAAGTCCTGAATGTCCAAGGGGCTGCGCGACCCGAGAAAGCGTTGCAGGTCGGCCATCACATCGGCTGCGCCTGCGGCCTGAACGGCCTCGGCGGCCCAGGCAGATGAGGCGCCCAAGGCGGGCCACCAATTGGCCAAGCCCAGGGCGGCGCCCAAGCAGTCACGCATGCAGGCGCGGCGGGTCAAGGCCTGCGAGGCGGAGCTGGGGCAAAGGGCGGCAGCAGTGTCGAGAACGCGGGTCAAAATCGGGAAACGGAGGAGTGCGTAAATTTGGCCGCCAATCGCGACCCCGTCATCCTACTAGTCTGCCCGCATGACCCGTCACCAGACTGACATAAATCTCTAATCGTGCTTCAGGCCTTGGCGCCCGTCCTGCGCCCGTTGACCAAAGCCACGCCCGCTGCCAGGGCCAGCAAAGCCAGCCACAGCCGCGGCGTGATGGGCTCGCCCAGCAGCCAGGCGCCGGCCAGCAAACCGAACAGCGGCGTGGCCAGGGTGAAGCTGGCCAGGCGGGTGGCGGGGTAATGGCGAATCATCCAAAACCACAGCAGATAGCTGAAGGCGCTGACGATCACGGTCTGGAAGAACATCAGTCCACCTAGCCGCGCCGACCAGACCATCGGCAGTGCCTCGCCCATCAGCAACGCGCCGGCACACAGGCCCAGGCCCGACACGCCCAGCTGGTAGAGCAGGGTTTTCTCAGCGCTGGCGCTGGATAAGCGGCTGGCGCGTATGCACAACGTGGTGCCGGCCCAGAACACCGCCGCCAGCACGCTCAGGCCATCGCCCAGCCACTGCAGGGGCGCGCCACTGCGCTGGCCAAAGCCTTCGGCAAATGCCCAGGCGACTGCCGCAAAGGCCAGCAGCAGGCCGCCGATCTGGCGCAGATTCAGGCGCTCGCTGCGGGCAATGAAGGGCATGCCCAGCGCCACCACAAAGGGGCTGAGATAGAGGAAGACCACCATGCGCGAGGCGCTGGTGTATTGCAGGCCCAGGAAGATGCAGGCGAACTCCAGGCCGAACAAGGTGCCGGTCAGCAAGCCGCCAGGCAGCGTGCCGTCACGGCCAAACAGCGGGATGCCGCGCCACAGCGCCCACAGCCCGACCAGCGCGGCCGCGCCGAGCGAGCGCAGCCCTGCCTGCCACAGCGGGCCGATCTCGCTCAGGCCCGACTTCGCGGCCACCTGATTCAAGCCCCACAACATGCAGCACAGCAGCAGGCAGGAAATGGCAAAGCGATCTAGTTCTGTTTTTCTATCGGGCACGGCGGCGTTGATTGGCTTGAGTGAAAAGGAGGAGCAGGGCCGCACACAGGCCGCCTGCGACGGCGCCGCTGAGGTGGGCAAAGGGCGCCACGGCAATATCCCAGTCGGCCAGCTGACGCAGCGGCGGCCCCCAGGGGTCTTCGGAAATCAGTTTGATGATCAGGCCCAGGGTGACGGCCAGGCCAACCCGGCGCAGCCGGGTGCTGGCGCCGGGGCCGCACACCAGCTCCACCAGCACCACTGCCACACCGGCATGCAAATAGCCCGACAGGCCGCCGTAATGCAGCAAGCCCGGCTGCATGAGCAAGCCCCATTGCGTCAGCGGCCAGGCCAGTGCGTAGGCCAGCAGGGCACGCGGCGGCACGCGCGCGGCCCAGCCAAACCAGGCCACCACGGCGCAAGCGCCCAGATTGGCCAGCAGATGCTGGCGGCTCCAGTGCACGAACACGGCGGTGCAGGCGCGCCAGGGTTCTTGCCAAAGCAGGGCTGGCTGCCAGTCCCAACGCTCAGTGGCTTGGGTCCAGACCAGCAGCGAGCCCAGCGCCAGGATGGCGCTCAAGCCCAGCCAGCCCCAAGCGCCATGACTGCTTTTCAAGGAAACACAGCGCGCCACAGCGCCAGCACCGCATCACGCTGCGGCAGCAGGCCGCTGGTGGCCAGGGTCTCGGCATCCACGGCGGTGGGCTGCTCGTCCAGGCGGGCACGATGTTGGGCGCGGCGCAGTTCGCGGTAGGCATCGGCCGCGCGCTTGCCAACCTCGGCGGGCAGCAGGCCGGCGGCCTCGGCGCGCTGCAAGAGTGCGATCACGCCCAGGTTGGGGATCAAGTCGGGGTGCTCGCCGGCATGCGCCAGGATCAGGTATTGCAGCGCGAACTCCGCATCCATCATGCCGCCGGGGCTGTGCTTCAAGTCCCATTTGCCGGCCCGCACGGGGTGGCCGGCGCGCACCTTCTCGCGCATGGCTTGCACCTCGTCGCGCAGGGCGGCGTGGTCGCGCGGGGCGGTCAGCACCTGGCGGCGCACTTCGTCAAAGCCGGCCAGCAGCTGCGGGTCGCCGGCGCACCAGCGGGCGCGGGTGATGGCTTGATGCTCCCAGGTCCAGGCGGTATTGCTGCCGCGCCCGGTTTGGTATTTGCTGAAGCTGGCCAGCGATGTGACCAGCAGGCCCGAATTGCCATTGGGCCGCAGCGCGGTGTCGATGTCGAACAGGCCGCCGGCCGAGGTGCGCACGGTCAGCCAGGTGATCAGCTTGCGCACAAAGGCGCCGTAGACGTCGGGCGCGCTCTCGTCCTCGTCGTCGAACAGGAAGACCACGTCGAGGTCGCCGCCATAGCCCAGCTCCTTGCCGCCCAGCTTGCCGTAGGCAATGACGGCAAAGCGCGGCTCGGGCCGGTGTGCCTGCTTGTGGCGCAGCCAGGCCCAGCGGATGGTGCATTGCAGAATTGCGTCGGCCAGTGCGGAGAGTTCATCCGCCACTTGTTCGACGGTGATCTTCTGCTCCACATCGCGCACCAGGGTGCGGAACACCTCGCTTTGGTGGGCGCGGCGCAGGCTGTCGAGCAAGGCTTCTTCATCGGCTTCGCCGCTGCGGCCCCAGGCCTCGAAGCGCTCTTGCATCTCGCTCACAAAGGTGGCGCCGTCAAAGCGCTCGCCCAGCAAGCGGTTGTCGGCCAGCTCGTCGATCACACCGGGGTGCAGCATCAAATAGCGCATTGGCCAGCGCGCCAGCCCCAGCAGGCGCAGCAAGCGAGTCTGCACCGCCGGCCGCTCCACCAGCAGGGCCAAATAGCTTTCGCGCCGCAGCAAGGGCTCCATCCAATCGATGAAGCGCAGGGCGGCGTCCAGGGTGCAGCCCTCGTCGCGCACCGCCAGGGCGGCGCGGCCCACCAGCTTGGCCAGGCGCTGGCGCGATTCTTCGCGCAGGTTTTGCACCCGGTCTTGCGCGGCCCAGCGGCGCACGGCGCTGGCCAGCTCGGGTTGTAGCTTGGCCAGGAAGTCTTCGCTGTCCACACTCAGCGGCGGGCCGCCGCAGCCTTTGCAGCCGCCTGGGCCGCCGGGGGTGTTGCCGTCGTGCAGGAGTGAGTCGAACTCGGTGGCGACGATCTCGCGCACCTCGCAGAGCCGATCAAGTAACTCGCAAGCTTCACGGCTGCAGACGAGGCCCATGCTGCGGGCGATCCAGGCCAGGTCTTCGTCGCCGCCCGGCAGGCAGTGGGTTTGCTGGTCGTCCAGGAATTGAATGCGGTGCTCGACGCGGCGCAGGAAGATGTAAGCCTCGGCCAGCTTGGCCGCGGTCTCGGCCTTCATCAGCCCGCCGGCGGCCAGCTTTTCCAGCGCCTTCAGGGTGGAGCGGGTGCGTATCTCGGGGAAATGCCCGCCGCGCACCACTTGCAGCAGCTGCACGGTGAACTCAATTTCACGGATGCCGCCGCGCGAGAGCTTCACATCGTTGGCGCGTTCGGGCCGGCCGGCGGCGCGGCGCTGCGCTTCCTCGCGGATCTTGCGGTGCAATTGCCGCAGGCCCTCGAACACGCCGTAATCGAGGTAGCGGCGGTAGACGAAAGGCGTCACCAGTGAGCGCAGCGCGAGGGCGCGGCCGTTTTGTACGCTTTTTAACGGTGCCACCACCCGGCTCTTCAGCCAGGCGAAGCGCTCCCATTCGCGGCCCTGGATCAGGAAATACTCTTCCAGCATCGCCATGCTGACGGCGGCCGGGCCGGAGTTGCCATTGGGCCGCAGCGCCAGGTCCACGCGGAAGACTTGGCCGTCATCGGTGACTTCGCCGATCAGCGCATACAAGCGCTTGGCCACCTGGCCGAAGTATTCATGCGCGCTGACAGGGCGCGGGCCGTCGGTGTGGCCTTCGTCCTCGTAAACGTAAATCAGGTCGATGTCGGAAGACACATTGAGCTCGCGCGCGCCCAGCTTGCCCATGCCCAGCACCCAGAACTCGATCACCTCGCCCTGCTCGTTGCGGGGCACGCCGTTGATGGCGTCTTGCTCGGCGCGGGCTGCCGTCAGCGCCAGGCATAGCGTCACTTCGGCCAGATGGGTCATGGCCTCGGTGATGACATGCATCGGCGCTTGTTCTTCCACGTCCAGCACGGCCAGGCGCTCCAGCACCAAGTGGCGGGCCACCCTCAGGCTGCTGGCCAGCGGCCGACCTTGGTTTGCAAGGGTTTCTACTAGCGTGGCGATGGCGGCGCGGTCCGGCTGGCCGGCGGGCAGCAGGGCTAACTCGTTCGCATAGCGGCGCCGCACGCGCTGAACAAAGCGGCTATGCGCCGCACTGGCGGGCAGGGCGGGTGCGGGAGAGTCCGAGGCGGGGGCAGGAAATTGACAATCGGTCATGGCGAAATGGCGGCGGCTATCGGGCTTTTTGTCACGCCAGCCCAAGGGCTGCGGGGGGTGGGCTGTGCTAGATTCCCCAGGGTATGGCCTTGCCGTGCAGGCGCCAGCCCCAGCTCAGCGGATTCATCATCACGACAACTCTCCACGGTGAGCGCTCCTCTTCAATGTCTTTTCTTGCAACGCTGAGCGCCAAACGGGGCCACTGGATCAAAAAACCCATGCGCTTAGGCCTGCGGCTGGCGCGTTGGGCCTTGATCCTGACCCTGTTTCTGTGGAGCCTGCTGCTGGCGGCGTGGCTGGTCTTGCATTGGGCGATTCTGCCGCACATCGATGACTGGCGTGGCGCGCTCGAGCGAAAGGCCTCGGCGCAGCTGGGGGTGCAATTGCGCATCGGCCAGATCAGCGTCACGTCGGGCGGCTGGATCCCGGCCGTGGAAATGCGCCAGGTGGTCTTGCTGGACCCGCAGGGGCGCGAGGCGCTGCGCCTGCCCAAGGTGGCGGCGGCGCTGTCGGCGCGCTCGCTGCTGGCGCTGGAATTACGTTTCGAACAGCTGCTGATCGATGCGCCGCAGATGGTGGTGCGCCGCGACGCGCAAGGCCATATCTTTGTGGCCGGCCTGAGCCTCAGCGATGCGGTGCAAAGCCCCGAGACGGCCGACCTGGCGGGCGCCTGGGCCGATTGGCTGCTGGTGCAGCACGAGTTTGTGATCCTGAACGGCCGGGTTCGCTGGATTGATGAGCGCCGCGCCGCGCCGCCGCTGGAGCTTTCCGCCCTGAATCTGGTGCTGCGCAACGGCCTGCACCAGCACCAGATGCGCTTGGATGCCACGCCACCCGCCGATTGGGGCCAGCGCTTCAGCCTGCAAGGCAAGTTCAACCGGCCCTTGCTGAAGCGGCCGGGTGATTTCAAAGCCTGGAGCGGCCAGCTCTACATCGACCTGCCGCAGGCCGATATGCGCCAGCTGCGCCAGCATGTGAACCTGCCTTTTGAGCTGAGCGAGGGCGACGGCGCCCTGCGCGCCTGGGTGGACATCAAGGCGGGCCTGCCGCAAGCCGTCACTGCCGACCTCGGCCTGAACAGTGTCAAGCTGCGCCTGGGCGCCCAGGCGCCGATGCTGGAGTTGGCGCAGGTGCAGGGGCGCTTGCAATTGCAGCGGCAGAAGAACGAGCTGTCGCTCAGCGCCAAGCAGCTGGGCTTTATCAGCGGCGATGGTGTCAGCTGGCCGCGCTCCGACTGGCGTATCGCCTTGCAGCTGCCCGCGCCGACTCTGGGCCGGGCCGCCCAGATTGGTCATGCTGAACCCGCCGATCTCGCGGACAGCAGCCCCTTCAGCACCGAGCTGAGCACGCCCCTGGGTGGCGAGCTGAGCGCCGAGCGCCTGGATCTGGCCCTGATGGCCCAGCTCGCCGGCAGCTTGCCGGTGGGCGAGGCGGCGCGGCAATGGCTGGCCGAGGTGGCGCCCCAAGGCGTGCTGAGCCAGCTCAACGCGCGCTGGCAAGGCCCGCTGGAAGCGCCCCGCAGCTACCGCGTTAAAGGCCAGATCGATGGCCTGAGCCTGAGTGCGGGGCCGGTTCAGGGCGAGGGCGCCCACCCGGTGGGCCGGCCGGGCCTGCGCGGGGCCAGCCTGCAAGTCGACGCCAACGAGCGCGGCGGCAAAGCCAAGCTGAGTTTTGACGAAGGCGAGCTGGACTTGCCCGGCGTGCTGCCCGAGCGAGTCGTTCCGCTCAAGCGCCTGAGCACCGCGCTGGACTGGCGCATCGACAGCAGCGCGCCGGGGCAGTTTGAGCAGATCGAGGTCAAGCTGGGCGGGCTGAAGCTGCAGACCCCCGACGCCAAGGGCGAGTTCAACGCCACCTGGCGCAGCGGCAAGACCAATGCCGAGCCGCGCTTCCCGGGCCATTTGGATCTGAGCGGTTCTATTGAGCGCATCGATGCCACCCGGGTGCGCGCCTATCTGCCGCTGGCGGCGGGCGAGCACACCCACAGCTATTTGCAGCGCGCCTTGCGCGGCGGCGAAGCCCGCAATGTGCAGTTCCGTCTGCGCGGCGCGCTGGATGAGTTCCCCTTTGACAAGGGCCGCAACGGCCTGTTCCGCATCAGCACGCAGGCCCGCGATGTCGAGCTGGATTACGCCCCCGCCGACCCGCTGCCCGAGGGCGCTCCGGCTCCGGCCCATGCTTGGCCGCCGATTTTGCATGCGCAGGCCGAGCTGATCTTCGATCGCGGTGGCATGCAGATCAAAGGGGGGCGAGGCCAGATCCTGGGCTACGAACTCAATAGCGTGAACGGCGGCATCAAGGACCTGGCACATGCCCGCGTGCTGGAGCTGGACGGCAACGGCCGTGGCCCGGCCGGCGAGTTGCTGCGCTATATGCGCCAGACCTCGCTGGAAGACTGGACCGGCGCGGCCCTGAGCCCCTCCCAGGCCAGCGGCCCCAGCAGCCTGAAGCTGGCGCTCAAGCTGCCTTTGCTCGACCTGGCCCACAACCAGGTCAAGGGCACGGTGCAGCTTTTGGGCAATGAGCTGCGTATCCGACCGGAGATCCCGCTGCTCAGCAATGCCCGTGGTCGGATTGAGTTCGACCAAAGCAGCGTCAAGCTGATCGGCGCCCGAGCCCAGGCGTTGGGGGGCGAAATCAACCTCGAAGGCGGCAGCGTGCCCGGCGCGGCCAATGCCGGCGCCCTGGCCTTCAGCGCCCAAGGTCAGGCCAGCGCCGAGGGCTTGCGCCGCGCGCCCGAGTTGGGTGGCCTTGCGCGCTTGGCCCAGGCCGCCAGCGGCCAGATGGGCTACCGCCTGGCGGTGGCGATTCAGCAAGGCCATGCCGACGTCAAGCTCAGCAGCTCCTTGCAAGGCCTGGCCCTGAACCTGCCCGCGCCGCTGCGCAAGGAGGCTGAAGCCAGCTTGCCACTGCGCTTTGAAACCAGCACTAACGCTCAAGGTCAGCGGGACGAGTTACGTCTGGAGCTGGGCAATACCTTGCAGGCCCTGTACCAGCGCGACATCAGCGTGCAGCCCGCCCGCGTGCTGCGCGGCGCGCTCAGCTTGCAAGACAAGCTGCCCGCCTTGCCCGCCAGCGGCGTGTTGATGACGGGCACGCTGGACAGCCTCAATCTTGATGCCTGGAGCGCGCTGCAGCAGCGCTTGCTGGGCGGCAATGGCGCCGGCTCCGCAGGTGGAGCGACTGAGGGCGCGGCCACGGCCGACAGCTGCTACCTGCCCAAGCAAGCCAGCTTGCGTGTGCAAAACCTGCAAGTCGCAGGCCGCACCCTGAACAAGGTGGCAGCCGGCATTGCTAAGCTGGACGGCGAGGGCTGGCGCTTTGCGCTGGACGCCGAGCAGCTCAGCGGCGTGATCGAGCTGCGCGGCGCCCAAGCCAGCAGCCAGGTGTTTGCGCGGCTCAGCCGTTTGTCCCTGCCCAAACAGGCGGCTGATTCGGTCACCCAGCTGCTGGAGAAAGCGCCGGCGGAGAGCAAGGCCGGCAGCAGCGCCCCACCGGCGCTGGACATCGTGGTGGAGGACTTCGAGCTGCGCGGTAAGCGCCTGGGCCGCCTGGAAGTGCAGGCTCAGGCCAGCGGCCCGCAGCGTGATTGGCGCCTCACCAAACTGCAGCTCAAATCGACCGACGCGGTGCTCAACGCCACCGGCCACTGGCTGGCGGAACCTAGTGCCGCGCAACGCCGCACCCAGCTCGACTGGCAGCTCGATATTGCCGACGCCGGCGGTGTGCTCGAGCGCATGGGCGAGGGTCAGGTCTTGCGCGGTGGCAAGGGGCAGATGGCCGGCCAGCTGGGCTGGCTGGGTTCGCCCTTGTCCCCCGATTTCGCCAGCATGAATGGCCAGCTCAAGCTGACCCTGGCTTCCGGCCAGTTCCTCAATGCCGAGCCGGGCGTGGGCCGTTTGCTGGGCGTGTTGAGCCTGCAATCGCTGCCGCGCCGCTTTTTGCTCGACTTCCGCGATGTGTTTTCCGAGGGTTTCACCTTTGACGGCGTGAGTGGCGATGTCAGCATCGACAAAGGCGTTGCCAGCAGCAGCAATCTACGCATGCGTGGCTTGCAAGCCACCGTGGCGGTGGAAGGCCGCGCCGATCTGGCCGCTGAGACGCAAAATCTGCGCGTGCTGGTGGTGCCCGAGGTGAGCATGGGCGGCGCCTCGCTGGCTTACGCGGCCATCAATCCGGCCATTGGACTGGGGGCTTTTCTGGCCCAATTGATTCTGAGCCGGCCGATGGAAGCGGCCGGCACGCGGGAGTTCCACATCACCGGCAGCTGGGATGCCCCCAAGGTGGACAAAATGGAGCGCATTGCCGTTCCCGCCCAACCAGCCGCTGCGGCCAGTGCGCCGGCCTCGGCCCCGGCCGGCAAGTGAGCGATGAATTCGAAGGAGTAGCTGATGAGCAAGACGATCAAGGTGGCGGCCATTCAGATGGTGTCCACCCCCGATGTGGCCCACAACCTGGCGCGCGCCCGCCACTGGCTGCAGGCCGCCGCCGCGCAAGGCGCGCAGCTGGCCGCGCTGCCGGAATACTTCTGTCTGATGGGCTTGCAGGACAGCGACAAGCTCGGCATTGCCGAAAGCTTTCAGGACGCCGCCGCACCGATCCAGGCCATGCTCAGCCAGACCGCGGCCGAGCTCGGCCTGTGGCTGATTGGCGGCACCTTGCCTGTGCATGCCGCCACGCCTGCGCGGGTGCGCAATGCCAGCTGCGTCTACGCGCCCGACGGCAAGCTGGCCGCCCGCTACGACAAGATTCACCTGTTCCGCTTCGACAACGGCAGTGAGAGCTATGACGAAGGCCGCGTGCTGGAAGCCGGCGAGCAGCCCACGACTTTTGTGGCCGACATTGACGGCCAAGCCCTCAAAGTGGGCCTGAGCGTTTGCTACGACCTGCGCTTCCCCGAGCTGTATCGGGCCATGAGTTTTGCCGACCCCGCGCAGCCGCCTTGCGATTTGTTCGCTGTGCCCGCCGCCTTCACCTACATCACCGGCCAGGCGCATTGGGAGCTGCTGCTGCGCGCGCGAGCGGTCGAAAACCAGGCCTTTGTCATCGCACCGGCCCAGGGTGGCACGCATCAAAATGGCCGCAGAACCTGGGGTCACAGCATGGTGATCGACCCCTGGGGCGAGGTGCTAGCCTGCCTGCCCGAGGGCGAAGGCCTGGCCATGGCCACGCTGGATCTGGAGCGCCTGCGCAGCGTGCGCCAGCAACTGCCGGCCCTGACGCACCGGCGCCTGTAGGCCTTGAGTTCTGCTCATTGAGGAGTGAAGCGGTAATGCAGTTCAAAACCTGGCTTGGTGCTTTTCTGTTGGCGCTGCTCCCGCTATTGATGCTCGCCGGTTGCGGCACCCCGGCCGATGCACCGGGCATGCGCATCACCCCGGCCGATGTGCTGCAAATGCGCTCTTGGATTCCGCCCGGCCTGAAAGGGCAGATGGTGCTGGCCCCGGTCACCGGTGGTGAGGCCACCGGCCGTTTCTGGGGCTCACGCATCAGCAACAGCATGCTGGAGCAAAGCATCGATGAATCGCTGCGTGCTCTGGGCCTGCTCACCAATGTGCCTGGCGGCGGCCGCTACACCTTGACGGCCAAGCTGATCGAACTGGATCAGCCCATGGTGGCGCTGACGATGAAGGTTTCGGTCACCATCGAATACAGCCTGATCGACCGCCAGGTCGACGACAAAGTGGTCTACCAACACCGCCTGCGCACGGTTCACACGGTGAACTTCACCGAAAGCATGCTCGACATCAACGACCGCACCCGCCTCGCCAGCGAAGGCGCGGTGCGCCGCAATGTGGAAGTCATGGTGCGGGAGTTGATGGAGATCGGCTGGAATTGAGTGCCAGTGCTCACAGCGCTATCGTTGCGGCCAGATTGTTTGGCGGCGGGGGGGGCGCCAGCCCCTGATCAGCTTCAGTTCAGCCTGCCATCCAGTCAACTAGCCTTCTGCGCCAGCCTCATCACGCACACCCATCTGGCATTCACGCCCAATTTTCAGTAGGTCAAAACGTATGTCCACCAAGTCATTCAAGATTGCCGCCGAGAACATCAAGCCGCTGGCCCCCGGCCGCGGCGCCTGCGTCGCCACCGACATGATCACCGTGCAAGGCCTGCCGGTGCGTTTCATGTACCGCGAGGCCCCGCGTGACGCGAACGACAGCGGCTGGGCTTTTTTCTCCGGCGAGGAAACGGACGACTATGTCGATGACGCCAAAAACCTGGGTGTCTACGACGTCAACACCATTGCCAACTACGACCCCAGCATCGTGGATTACCTCGACGCCCCGGTCGGCAGCGCTTTCGAAAAGCCCGCCGGCAACAAGAAGTTCGTGATCGCGGAAGAGGACTAGGCCTAGCGCCGCCCGAACATCATGCTGCGCGCCACGGTGCGCTTCAGCGGCGGCAGCGCTTGCAGCGCAGCCAGGGCCAGGCCGCGGGCCAGGGGCAGGCCGGGCCAGCGCCAGGCGAAGGTTTTGGCCAGGAAGTCGGTGGCGGCGATGGTGGTCCAGCGGTCCGGTGCACGGCTCCATTCCACTTGTCTCAACGCTGCTTGCACCAAGCTGGCCTTGTTGCTGACCGGGTCGCCGGAGGAGTTGTTGGCCGCAGCGCGGCGCAACGCCTCCACCAAGGCATAGGCATCGCGCAGGCCCAAGTTGAGGCCTTGGCCCGCCACAGGGTGCAGGGTCTGCGCGGCATTGCCGATGCGCACGGTGCAGCCGTCCACCAAGCTGCGTTCGGCATTCAGGCCGAGCGCAAAACACTTCAGGGGGCTGATGGCTTGCAGCTGACCCACCGAGGCGGGCAAGAGGTGTTGAATCACCAGCAGGCGCTGCGCGTCGCTCAAGCCCGCCACCTCATCTTCGGCCTTGGGCATGCACCACACCAAGGCGGCGCGCCGCTGGGTTTGTCCGTTAGTGGTGAGCGGCTTCAAGGGCAGCAAGGCCAGTGGGCCATTGCGGGTGAAGCGCTCGTAGGCGACGCCGGCGGGGCTGTCGTCGGCCAGGGTCACGGTGCCGACCCAGGCGTTTTGTTGATAGTCGTGGGTGATGGCCTTGCGGGCTTGATCGGAGAACACGCCGCCCTCGGCCACCACGGCCAGGTCGAAGCGCTCGGCAATGCCGGCATCCACTTCCACACCTGCATCAGCCAGGGGCTTGATGCCTTGCACCGGCGCGCCGAAATGGCTGAACAGGCGCTGGGGCTCGCGCTCCACGCGGGCCTGCCAGGCGGCTTGCATGGGCGCCACCAGCTGGCCGTAGCTGAGCACGGCGCCCAGCTGGGCCACGCCTTGCTCGGCCGCGCTGATCAGCACTTCAGGCTCTTGCGAGCTACCGAAGACGGGGTGTTGCAAGGTCGGTGGTGCTTGGCTGACCCGCACTTGGGCAATCGCCTGCGCTTGGGTGGCATCCCAGACCCCCAGCCTTTGCAGCAGCTGCACGCTGCCCAGGGCCAGCGCCAGGGTGCGCGGGTCGCCCGAAACGTCGCGCTCCAGCGGCCGGGCGTCGAACAGGCTGATGCGCGCTTGCGGCAGCAGTTGCGCGGCCAGCAGGGCCAGGGCCAAGCCTGCCGGGCCGGCGCCGACCACGGCGAGCTTGAGTTCGGCGGCGTTAGCGTCGGAATCGTGCAGGGTGAACATAGGGGGAAGGGCGGGAGGGGCTACAGCAGAGGGAATTGCGGGCTCGGTGCCGACCGAACCCGCTTGCCCAGCACTATAGCGGCCCACCCTGGCCGCCACTTCTTACTGCAGCTTCCGCTGAGCTCGCCTCAGACGGCGGTCAGCTTGCGCTGTGCCGCGCCGGGCAAGACCTTCATCGACTTATCGACGCTGGCGGTGTAGCTGCGGCTGGTGATGGTGCTGACATAGACCCAGTCGGCGCGGCACTCGCTGGCGTTGGCCGTCAGGACCATGAAACCGCGGCGTGAGGTGTCGCAGTACTGCAGCGGGCCGATCAGCTCGGTGAGCGCAGCGGCCAGCACGGCGGGCTTTTCCTTGGGCAGGTATTCCTCAAAGCCGGGCGAGGTGACGCTGGAGGTGGCGAACTCCACGCCGACCTGGTTGCCGGCCAGGTCTTGCAGATCATTGGCCCAGGCGTTGTGGGTGTCGCCGGACAGCACGACCAGGTTCTTGTTCAACTGGCGGGCGGTGGCCAGCACCGTCTCGCGCGCCACGGCGTAGCCGTCCCAGGCATCCAGGTTGTAGGGGATGCTGGGCTGGGCCAGCACGGCTTGTTCGGCGGCGGTCAGGGTGGCGGGCGCGGTCTTGGCCTTGGTGACGATCTCGATGTAGCGCGACATCGTCACGCCGGCGGCCGGGTTGCTGGCGCCGAACAGAATCGGCGCGGGGATGTTCATGCGGCCCATCACCACTTGCTGGCCCAGCACCTGCCAGGTGGCGGTGGAGGCGGCCAGCTGGCCTTGCAGCCAGGCGGTTTGCGTCGTGCCCAGCAGCTGACGCTTGGCGTCCGCCATATCGGCGCCGAACTTGGCAGCGTTGAAGCCGCCGGCAGTTGTGTAGTTGGCGTAGTCCAGCTGCTGGTCGCGGCCGACCAGGCGGGTGTCCAGCATATGCAGGTCCAGCAGCTTGCCGAAGCTGAAGCTGCGGTAGATCAGGGCCTGCGAGGCTTGCGGGCGGATGGGCATCCACTCGTGATACACGCGCTGGGCAATCGCTTTGCGGACTTGGTACTCGCCTTCGGTGCCGGGCTGGTGGTTCTCGGCGCCGTTCAGCCAAGAGTCGTTGCAGACCTCATGGTCGTCCCAAACGGCAATCATGGGCATGGCGGCGTGCAGGGCTTGCAGATCGGCGTCGCTGCGGTATTGGGCGTAGCGCTGGCGGTAGTCGGCCAGGGCGACGGTTTCACCAGCGGGCAGCACCTCGCGGCCCAAGGCGGCTGCCTGCGTGCTGGCATAGCCGCCGCGGCCATATTCGTAGATGTAGTCGCCCAGGAAGACGGCGGCGTCCAGCTCGGCGTTCTTGGCTGCCTCGGCGTAGACGTTGAAGTAGCCAGCCGGGTAATTGGCGCAGCTGAACACGGCCAGCTTGACCTGGCTGACATCGGCTCCGGGCAGGGTCTTGCTGCGGCCCACGGCCGAGGTCTGGCCGTTGGACGTGAAGCGGTACCAGTAGCGCTGGCCGGGCTTGAGGCCGGTGGCGTCGACCTTGACGGTGTAGTCGCTGGCCGCGCTGGCGCTGGCGTCGCCGCTATTGACCACGGTCTTGAAGTCGGCGTCGCTGGCGATTTCCCAGCGCAGGGCGACATCAGATTTGTCCGTGCTGTCTTGCGGCTGCACGCGGGTCCACAAGATGATGCGGTCGCTCAGCGGGTCGCCGCTGGCCACGCCGTGGGTGAAGGTGACCGGGGTCAGGACATTGCTGCCGCCACCGCAGCCGCTCAGGCCCACACCGGCCGACATCAACACGGTGCCGCGCACGAAGTCACGGCGGCCCAGGGCGGCAGCGCCGCTGCGATTGGGTTTCAGCAAGTTCTGGCCAGTGGCCAGCGAAGACAGGGAATTCTTTTTCATCGGGGAGCGCGAGGGCTTTGCAAGGGTGCGTCATTCTGCGGAGCGACTGTGACAAGCCGATGGCAAGGGTCAGGGCAATGGCAAGCCGCCGGATTTGCGCAGGTGACAGTGCTGCGCCTCAGGCTCGGTTACGCTTGTCGCTTGTCAAATCAAACTCTGGCAGACGCACGGGCGGCACTTTCGCTTGCGGCGCGCGGCTGCCAAGCGAAGGAGTCTCTTCCATGCAATACCGTCGTCTGGGCCGTAGCGGCCTGCAAGTCTCTGAGCTGTCGCTGGGCTCTTGGATCACGTATCACAACCAGGTCGGCACCAAGGCGGCCACCGAGATGCTGGCCCAGGCCTTCGATGCCGGCGTGAACTTCTTCGACAACGCCGAGGTCTATGCCTCCGGCCAGAGCGAAGTGGTGATGGGCGAGGCCTTCAAGGCGCTGAATTGGCCGCGCCTGAATTACATCGTCTCGACCAAGTTCTTTTGGGGCCTGTCGCGCGAAGGCAATACGGTCAACCGCAAGGACACGCTCAATCGCAAATACCTGATGCAGGCGATTGATGGCTCGCTCAAGCGCTTGCAGCTGGACTTTGTGGACCTGGTCTACTGCCATCGCCCCGACCCCCACACGCCGATCGAGGAAACCGTGCGCGCCATGCACGACATGATCACCCAGGGCAAGGCGCTTTACTGGGGTACTAGCGAATGGTCGGCTTCCGACATCCGCGCCGCCTGGGAAATTGCCGAGCGCCACCACCTGCATAAGCCGGTGATGGAGCAGCCGCAGTACAACCTCTTCCACCGCAAACGGGTCGAGACCGAATATGCCCGCCTGTACGAAGACCTGGGCCTGGGGCTGACCACCTGGAGCCCGCTGGCCTCCGGCTTGCTGACCGGCAAGTACAAGGCCGGCGTGCCCGAGGGCAGCCGCGGCGCGCTGGAAAACATGAGCTGGATGCGTGAAGGACTCACCGACGCGGTCAAGAACGCCGCCGTGGCGCAGCTGGAAGCCATCGCGGCCGAGCTGGGTGGCAATGTGGCCCAGCTGGCCATTGCCTGGGTCAACAAGAACCCGCATGTCTCCACCGTGATCCTGGGCGCCAGCAAGGCCAGCCAGCTGACGGACAACCTCGGCGCCCTGGCGCTGACGCCAAAGCTCACGCCCGAGGTGATGGCGCGCATCGACGAGATCAGCAAGCCTCTGGCGCAGTGAGGCTGGCGCTCAGCGCCCTATGGCGAGGCTCGGCGTAGCGCTGAGCCTCCGCCAGCCTTGCCCTAATATCCGCCCAATGGCTTTGAGTGCACGTTTGTTCTTGCTTCGATCGATTCCTGTTCTGAACCCTGTGCGTGCGGTGCTGCGCGCTGGCTTGGCCCTGCCACAGTGGCTTTGGCGCTGCGGCTTGATCCTGGCCTTGTGCGGCCTGGCTTTGCCGGGGGAGGCGCAAGGCCTATCGCCGTCCGAGATGGCGCCGCGCCTGGAGTCCTTGGGGCGCATGCCCAATAGCGTGGTGTCCGCGCTGGCGGAAGACCAGGCGGGTTTTGTCTGGGTCGGTTCGGCGGCCGGGCTGATGCGCTTTGATGGCTATAGCTTCCGGCCGCTGCTGCTGCCGGGCGAGGGCGGGGCCGACAAGCGCAGCCTGGGCTTTGTGCGCAGCTTGCTGGTGGCCAAGGATGGGCGGCTGTGGGTCGGCACCGACAGCGGTGGCGTGGTCGTGCATGACCCCGTCAGCGAGGCCATCCAGGTGCTGAGCAGCGACGCGGTGGGCAAGCCTGGCGGGGTGCCGGCCGGCACCATCCTGACCCTGGCCGAAGACCGCGATGGCGCCATCTGGGTCGGCAGTGGCTTGTACGGCCTGGCGCGCATTGATCCCGTCAATTTGGCCTCGCGCAGCTATCGGCACAGTGATCGCGCCGGCAGCCTGCCGGACGATCGCGTGCATGCGGCCTTGGTAGATCGCCAAGGGGATTTGTGGGTTGGCGGTTTCGCCGGCCTGGCGCGTAAGCGTGCTGGCAGTGAGACCTTCGAAAGTGTGCGTTTGCCAGGGCTTAGTCGCTTGGATTCACAGCCTTTGGTGCTGCGACTCTTGGAGGCCGAGGACGGGCAGATCTGGGTGGCGACTCAGCAAGGCGACTTGCTGCTGCTGAGTGCGGGCAGCCGCGAGCCCAGGCTGATTGAACGCGGCGGCAGTCGCGGTGCGATCTATGCCTTGATGAGCGCCAATGCCCAGCAAGTCTGGGTAGGCCGAGCCAGTGGCGTCGAGCTGCGCGCGGCTGCGGATGGGCGTGTGGAGCAGGTGCTGCGCCACAACCCGCGCAACCCGGCCACCTTGAGCGGCAATGAGGTGCGCAGCCTCTTGCGCGACCGGGCCGGCTCGGTTTGGGTGGGTGGCTTTGGCAGTGGTTTGCAACGCTACAACGCCGACAACAAGAGCATCGGCGTGCGCCGCCTGGATGACAGCGATGACGCGGTGTTTGAAGACCCCAGCGCGCGCGCCTTGCTGGAGTTGAGCAATGGCGATATCTGGGTCGGCACCACGGCGCACGGCATCGGCATTCTGGACGCGCAGCTCAATCTGAAACGGCAGCTGCAGCTGGACACGCGACCGCCGGAGCATAGAAACGCGGCCACCATGCCGCCGATGCGGGTGGCGGCGATGACGCAGATCCGTGACGGCTCGATCTGGATCGGCTCGGAGTCGCGGCTTTTACGCGTCAATGAACGCGGGCAGCTATTGCAGTCGCTGAGCGTGGGCCAGGGCCGCGTGCGCCGCATGGTCTTGGGCCGCGACGGCGTGCTGTGGGTGGGCACCCAAGATGGTTTGCAGAAGCTCGACCCAGGCCAAGCCGAGCTGCAGCGCCTGGGCCAGGCCGCGGGTGAGCCCCTGCGTGGCGACATCAATGCCATCGTTGAAGCGCCGGACGGCACGGTGTGGGTGGGCGGCGAGACCGGCTTGTACCGCTTGAGCGCCGGTGCGCAAGCGCTGGAAAAAGTCCGCAGCCAAGCCGGCCGGGGGCTGGCCAATGCCACCATCACCGGGCTCTTGTTGGACCGCCGCCAGCAGCTGTGGGTGGACACCGCCGTTGGCCTGCACAAGATGGCGGCCTGGGACGGCCAATCGGCGGCCTTCGATCGCATCAGCGAACGCCACGGCATTGCGGGGCGCGCCTTCGGCGCCAATTTGCTGGAGGATGGGCTTGGCCGCATCTGGAGCCAGGTCTATGTCTATGACCCGAACCGGGACCATCTGCATGAGCTGACGCCGGCCGATGGGGCTGACGCGGGCACGACCTGGTTTCGCTCCTATACCCAGTTGCGCAACGGGCGCTTTTTGTTTGGCTCCGGCAAGGGCTTGATGCTGGTGGATGCGGATCAGTTCCAGACCTGGACCTATCAGCCGCCGGTGGTCGCCACCGAATTGCGCATCGATGGTGAACGCGTCAATGTCGGGCGCTTGCAGCAGGGCTTGACGCTCGCGCCCAATCAACGGGGCTTCAGCCTGGAGTTTTCTGCCCTGGACTACAGCGACCCCAGTCGCTGTCGCTACGCCTATTGGCTGGAGGGCTTTGACAGCGGCTGGATCGAGGCTGGCGCGGCGCTGCGGGTGGCCAGCTACAACAACCTCAGCCCCGGCAAATACCGCTTGCGCGTCAAGGCCAGCAACCGCAGTGGCTTGTGGAGCCCGCATGAGTTGAGCATTCCGGTGCAAGTCTTGCCGGCGTGGTGGCAATCCTGGTGGGCGCTGCTGCTGTTCGGACTGATGGCGGTGTTTGTGCTGCTGACGCTGGTGCGCTGGCGCACCGCGGTCTTGGAGCGGCGCCAGCGTGCGCTGGAAGAGCGAGTGCTTGAGCGCACAGCGGAGTTGGAGCAGCTGTCCAAGGCCTTGCAAGAGAAAACGCAGGCCTTGGAGGAGCAGAGCCTCTCCGACCCCCTCACCGGCCTGCGCAACCGGCGTTTTGTGACTCAGCATATCGAGGCCGACGTGGCCATGAGCTTGCGGCGGCACGAGGATTCGGCGCGCCAGGGCGTGGCGGCGCCGGATGACGCCGATCTGGTGTTCTTCCTGCTCGACATCGACCACTTCAAGGACATCAATGACCGCTTCGGTCATGCAGCCGGAGACTTGGTGCTGCAGCAAATGCGCGACCGGCTGCGCCTGGTGTTTCGCGAGAGCGACTATCTGGTGCGCTGGGGCGGTGAGGAGTTTCTGATCGTGGCGCGTGAAAGTTCGCGCGCCCATGCGGCGGAGCTGGCCGCGCGCGCCTGCGCAGCGGTGGCGGAGCAGCCTTTCCGCCTGGACGATGGGCGCTTGCTCAGCAAGACCTGCTCGCTGGGCTTTGCCTGCTTCCCGCTCGCGCCGGCCGCGCCGACGGCACTGGATTGGACCCAGGTGATCAATCTGGCCGATGCCGCCCTCTACCAAGTCAAACGCGGCGGCCGCAATGGCTGGCTGGGCGCGATCAGCTGCGGGGGCGAGGATGCCGCCGCTGTGAAAGCGTCTGCGCGCCAAGCTTGGGCGCATTGGGTGGGCAGCGGTGACTTGCGGGTGGCGGGTTCGATCGCGCCGGGCCAAGCGCCCGAGAACTCCGGGCCGGCCTGAGCCACAGGCTTCAGCTGCGCGCGACGGGCTGGGCGGCCACGGCCAGGGCCAGGGCGAGGTGGTGATGGGCGAGGCCTTCAAGGCGCTGAACTGGCCGCGCCTGAACGACATTGTCTCGACCGTGATCCTGGGTGCCAGCAAGGCCAGCCAGCTGACAGACAAGCTCGGCGCCCTGGCGCTGACGCCAAAGCTCATGCCTGAAGTGATGGTGCGCATCGACGCGATCAGCCGGGCCCATGCTGCTTGAGAAAAACATGCGCTAGCGTGTTGATACGGAGTCAGCCTTGATCAAGGGTTAGCACTGAGGGTGCGTGCGCCCTCCTCGTGCAGCGTCGCCATGCCCGCATGTCATAGTGCTGCGATGTATTTCTTGTTGCGCGCACTGTTCTGTGGGGTCTTGCTGGCCGGGCCCGTGGGCTCGTCCCAGGCGGAGGGGCGGCCAAACTCGTCAGCAGAGACGATGGCGAACCCTGCTGCGAATCGGGCGCTGGCCGAGCCGCGTTTTGAGTCGGTCGGTGTGGGCCGCATCCCCAGGGATGTGGTCGCTTCCTTGGCCCAGGACCGCGAAGGTTTTCTTTGGATAGCCACCGGCGACGGCCTGGTGCGCCACGATGCCTACCGCTTCAGGCCGCAGGAACGCAGCAGCGAGCAGGTGGCTGCGCGCAATCTGGGCTGGCTGCGCGCCATCTTGGCGGGCCGCGATGGGCGCTTGTGGATCGGTAGTGAGACCGATGGCTTGTTGGTCTATGACCCACGGACTGAGCAGGTCAGCAATTTGCACCCCGAGCGGCGGCGCCCGCTTGCAGACTCGGTGGGCCCCAAGTCGGCACCGCTGGCCACAGTGCGTGCACTGGCCGAAGATCAGGACGGCAGCATCTGGGTCGGCACCCTGGGCGCCGGGCTGGATCGCTTCGACCCGCTCAGTGGGGAGTTTCAGCACTACCGCCATAGCCAGCAAGCGGGCAGCCTGGATGATGATCGGGTGCAGGCCTTATGGCTGGACCGCCGCGGCACGCTCTGGGTAGGGACCTGGGCGGGCTTGAGCCGGCGGGTCAAGGGTTCGGATCGTTTCGAGCCGGTCTTGCCAGAGTTGGCCGGCCAAACGATTCAAGCCCTCTTTGAAGACTCTGGCGGCCAGCTCTGGGTTGGGACCCAGCAGGGTCACCTGGCCGTGCTCGACCCCGACACTTTGCGTGCCAGCTTGTTGGTGGATGCGGCGCCCAGCCGAGCGGCCAGCCCAGCCGGTGCGCGCGTGCTGGGTCGCGGCGCGGTCAACAGCATTGTCGAAGTGGCCGGGGGTCAGGTCTGGGTCGGCCATGCCTCGGGCATCGATGTGCATGAGCAGAAGACCCTGCAATTGCAGCGCCGCTTGCGCCATCAGGCGGGGCGTCCGGCGGGTCTTGCCGGCGATGAGGTGATTCAGTTGCTGGTGGACCGGGCCGGCTGGGTCTGGGTCGCAGGCTTTGGCCTGGGCTTGCAGCGCCACAATCCTGCCAACCAAAGCATCTGGGTGCGTGGGCCCGACCCTGCGGACCCCCCTCAGGCCAGTCCTTTGCAAAATGCCGATGTGCGCAGCCTCCTGCAGTTGGACAGTGGCGAAATATGGGCGGCCACCCATGCCGGCGCGGTGGCGGTGTTGGATTCGAGCTTGCGCGTCCAGGGCTCGCTGCGGCCACAAGCGCCAGTCTTGGATGAGCGGCCGGGTGCGCGCCACGACCGTTCGGCGGCCGCGCTGCTGCAGGCCACCCGCATCACGGCCATGGTGCAGATGGGCCAGGCCGGGGCGGGCGCGGGTCATGCATCGGCTCAGGGTTCGGGTGCGGGCAGTGTTTGGCTGGGCGCCGAGTCTGTGCTCTACCAGTACACGCGCAGCGGCCGGCAATTGCGCAGCCTGGTCCACGGTGGCGGCATGACCCGGCGCTTGCTGGCGGGCAGCGAAGGCAGTTTGTGGATCGCCGCAGCGGATGGCCTCTATCGGCTGGCGCCGGGGGCCGAGCGGACGACCCGCATCGCGCTGCAAGATGGGCAACCCCTCAGCGGTGAGGTGCATGTGATCACCGAGGCGCCCGATCACAGCTATTGGGTTGGCAGCATGAAGGGCTTGTTCCGCATCCCGCCGGGAGGCCAAGCGCTTGAGCCGGTGCGGAGCCCGGTCGACACGGGCTTGGGCAATCCGGTGGTGCTGGGCTTGTTGTTTGACCGCCGCCAGACCTTGTGGGTCGACACCGCCGTGGCCGGCCTGCATCGCATGAGTGCCTGGGACGGCCGGCAGGCCAGCTTCGAGCGCATCAGTGAGCGCTACGGCATCGTCAATCGGCCCTACGGTGCTAACTTGCTTGAAGACCGGCGTGGCCGCATCTGGACTCAGATGCATGTGTATGACCCGGTCAGCGACCGGATGGACCAACTGACCCCCAGCGACGGGGTGGATATCGGTACACCTTGGTTCTTTTCGTTTACCCCATTGCAGGACGGCCGCATGCTGTTCGGCGGCGCCAAGGGCGTGGCGGTGGTGGAGCCCGAACACTTTGAGCGCCCCAGCCATGCGCCACCCTTGGTGGTGGCCGAGTTGCGCATCAATGGCGAGCGCCAACACGCCGGGCAACTGCAAAGCGGGCTGCTGCTGCGGCCGGAGCAGCGCAGCTTCAGCGTTGAGTTTGCGGCGCTGGACTATGCCTTGCCGGGCAGCAGCCGCTATGCCTATCGCCTGCAAGGTTTTGATCCCGACTGGATAGACACCGGCGCAGACCTGCGTGTGGCCAGCTATAGCAATCTCAGCCCGGGTGACTATCTGCTGCAAGTGCGGGCTCATAACCGCAGCGGCGTGGCCAGCGCGCAGGAGCTGGCCATTGCGGTCAAAGTGTTGCCGGCGTGGTGGCAGCGTTGGTGGTTTTTGCTGATCGTGCTGGTCTTAGCGGCGGGGCTGTTGTTTGGCCTGGTGCAACTGCGCACCCGGCAGTTGCGCATGCGCCAGCTGTGGTTGGAGCGTAAGGTGCGGGAGCGCACGCAGGCGCTGGAAGATGCCAGCTTGTCAGACCCGCTGACCGGGCTGCGCAATCGGCGCTTTTTGGCCCATCACATCGAGTCCGATGTGGGCTTGAGCTTGCGCCGCCATCAAACGCATCAGCGCAAGGGTCACACATCTGAAGCGGCTAGCGCTGACGGCGGTGACCTGATCTTCTTCTTGCTCGACATTGATCACTTCAAGCAGGTCAATGATGAGTTTGGCCATGCGGCGGGAGATGCTGTCCTGCAGCAGATGCGCGACCGGCTGCGCCTGGTGTTCCGCGAGAGCGACTATCTGGTGCGCTGGGGCGGTGAGGAGTTCTTGATCGTGGCGCGTGAAAGTTCGCGCGCCCATGCGGCGGAGCTGGCTGCGCGCGCTTGCGCCGCGGTGGCGGAGCAGCCCTTCCGCCTGGACGATGGGCGCTTGCTCAGCAAGACCTGCTCGCTGGGTTTTGCTTGCTTCCCGCTCGCGCCGGCCGCGCCCACGGCACTGGATTGGACCCAGGTGATCAATCTGGCTGACGCTGCGCTCTACCAGGTCAAGCGCGGCGGCCGCAATGGCTGGCTGGGCGCGATCAGCTGCGGGGGCGAGGATGCCGCCGCTGTGAAAGCGTCCGCGCGCCAAGCCTGGGCGCATTGGGTGGGCAGCGGCGACTTGCGGGTGGCGGGTTCGATCACGTCGAGCCCAGCGCCCGAGAAATCCGGGCTGACCTGAGCCACAGGCTTCAGCTGCTCGCGGCGGGCTGGGCGGCCACAGCCCGGTCGCGGCCCTCGGCCTTGGCTTGATACAGGGCCTGGTCGGCCAGGGCCAGCCATTGCCCGATATGGCTGCCCGGCTTGGGCACCTGGGTGACCAGGCCGATGCTGAAGGTCAGCAGCCCGCCCTGGGGGGAATTGGCATGGCTGATATTGGCGGCGCGCAGCAGTTCGCGGCAGCGCGTGGCCACGGCCAGGGCGCCGTCGGCATCGGTCTGGGCCAGCAGGATGACGAATTCCTCGCCGCCATAGCGCGCCACCAAATCAGCGGGCCGGCTGGCGCTCTTGCGCAGCACCTCGGCCACACGCGCCAGGCATTGATCACCAGCCTGGTGGCCGTAGTGGTCGTTGTAGAGCTTGAAGTGGTCCACATCAATCAGCGCCAGGCTCAGCGGCAGGCCGCTGCGCAAGCCGCGCCGCCATTCATCGTCCAGCCTGTCCATCAGCAGGCGTCGGTTGGCCAGGTCGGTGAGTGAATCGGTGGTGGACAGGCGCAGCAGCCGGGCATTGGCGACCTGCAGCTCTTGCTCGAACTGTTTGCGCTGGGTGATGTCGGACAAAACGGCAACGAATAAATCATCGTCCTGATCCGGCACGGCGGCCAGGGCCAGTTGTACCGTCAGCAGCTGACCGCTTTTGTGCCGTGCTGTTACTTCACAGGCCGTGCCAAACACCTCGCCGCTTTGATCCGGAATCAGCAGGGAGATGGCGCTGCCCACCATCTCCGCGCGCGCGTAGCCAAACAAGCGCTCCACCGCCGGGTTGCAACTCAGGATCACACCGTCGTCATTGAGCGTCAGGATGGATACGCCGGCCGTGCCGATGATGGCTTTGAGCTGGGCCTGGCTGGCTTTGAGGGCTTGTTCTTTGTGGATCAGGTCGCTGACGTCTTGCCGCACCGTCAACACAAAGCCTTCGGGTGTGCGGGTCTCGGTGGTCTTGAGCCACAGGCCACCCGGCGTCTGGTTCAGCAGGGTCAGGTCTTGCTGGCCGCGCAGGGCTTGGCGATTGAGCTGGCGGGCCTGCTTGCGCGCCTCTGGGTCGCTGGGCAGCAGGTCGTCAAACCAGCTGGACTGGACCAGCGCCTCATAGTCCTTGCCCACTGCCTGCGCATTATTGCGATGCGGCAGCCAGTTCACCATGCGCTGGTTGACCAGCACCAGGCGGTCTTGCTCATCGTAGATTTCAATGCCGGCGGGCATGGCATCGATGGCACGTTCCATCAGTTGGCGGTCATGATGGGCCTGGGACTGGGTGGTGGCCAGGGCTTGCTGGGCGTGAATCAGCTCGGTCACATCCAGGCGCAGGCCCACCACATAACCCGAAGGAGTGCGCTGCTCGTAGACATGGAACCAGCGGTCGGCGTATTGCTGCAAAAGCGGTTCCCGGCGGCTGCCGCGCTCGGCCAGGCGCTGCTCCAGCCAGCGGGTTTCATTGCCGACGGCGTCTTGAATCGCGCCGCTCTGCAGCGCTTTTTGCAGCACCGTGTGCAGCGACACGCCAGGCTGCAACTCGGCGGCCACACTGGGGTAGAGCCGGCGCAGGGCTTGATTGCACAGCAGCAGCCGGTCGCGGCGGTCCCACAGCTCAAAGCCCGCCGGCATGGCCTCAATGGCTTCGTTGATGATTTGCTGCCAGTCTTGTTCGCGCGCCATTTGGGCCGCCAGGCTGCGAAGCCAGGCCCGCCAGGCGCCGAATAAGCAGGCCAGCAGGGCACACAGGCTGAGCGTTTGCAGCAGCGTCGGCCATGGCGGGGTGAGTTGCGGGGCAAGTTGCGGAGTGAGTCGCAGGGCCAGTGCCGCCAGCGCCGATGCTGCTGCCGCACCTAGCCATCGCGGCAGGGCGCGCAAATCTTCCTTGCGCTGTAGGAATACGTCTGCCATGGGCGCCCAAGGTTGTGTGGGGGCTCTTGCTTTTCTTGAACCCCGACCGGCCTATTCTGGCCGACTTGTCCTTGCACCCAATGGGGGCTAATCCGAATGCCTTTCAGACTGTGGCTGCAGCGCTTCCCAGCGCTGCGGCGTGCCGACATCGACCCAGGTGCCCCGGTACAACTCGGCGCCCAGGGCCTGACGCGCAATGGCGTCTTCCAGGCTGGGGCGCAGGGCGGCTTTTTGGCCCAGCGGCAGGCCCGCGAACAGGCGGCGCTTGAACAGGCCCACGCTGGCCCAGGTGTAGCGCGGCAGGACGTCGTTGCTGGCCAGGCCTTGGGGGCTGATGCCGAAATCACCTTTCGGGTGGTGCGGGCTGTTGGGCGCCAGCCAGAGGTGGGCGTCCAGCGGGCCTTGGGCAAAGGCCTGGGCAAAGCCGGCATCGAACTGGAAATCGGGCAGGTAGACGTCACCCGACACGACCCAGAAGGCCTCGTCCCCGTCGGCGCACAGCAAGTCCAGCGCCCGGCGGATGCCGCCGGCTGTTTCCAGCGCGCCGCCGGGCTCGGCCGACTCGTCGCTGTAGTGCAGACGCAGGCCGGGGAACTGGGCGGCGAAGCGCGCCCCGTCACCCAGCAGCTGGGGGAATTGGGGGCTGAGCCAGGCGGTGTTGATGACGATGTCGCGCACGCCAGCGCGGGCCAAGGCTTCGATATGCCATTCGATCAGGGGTCGGCCCATCACGGGCAGCAGGGGTTTGGGGCAGTGGTCGGTGAGCGGCCGCATGCGCTCACCGCGCCCGGCCGCGAGGATGATGGCTCGCATGGCCGGGAGTGTAGGGCCAGCCTCAATCCAATCAGGCCGTTCAGGCCAGGCCGGGCGACTCAGCGGCGTTGAGGTCGGGGCCGCTGACGGGAATCCAGACCTGGAAGCAAGTGCCTTTGCCGGGGGTGGACTCCACCTCGATGCGCCCGCCATGTTTTTGAATGATGGAGAAGGACAGCGATAGCCCCAAGCCCGTGCCCTGGCCCACCGATTTGGTGGTGAAGAAGGGGTCGAAGATGCGGCGCAGCACCTCGGGCGGCATGCCCGAGCCGTTGTCGATCACCTTGATGCAGACCCAGTCGTCCACGCAGCGGGTGCTGAGCTGGATTTCGCCACGCGTTTCAATCGCATGGCTGGCGTTGACGATCAGGTTCATGAAGACCTGATTGAGCTGGGCGGCCAAGCAGCGCACGGCGGGCAGCGTGCCGTAGTCCTTCTTGATCTCGGCCTTGTACTTGATCTCGTTCATCACCACATTGAGGGTGGAGTCCAGGCCTTTGTTGATGTCGGCGTCCTGCCAGTCGGACTGGTCCACGCGGGAAAAGTCCTTCAGGTCCTGCACGATCTTCTTGACCCGGTTCAGGCCTTCTTCGCTTTCTTGCAGCAGCAGGGGCAGGTCTTCGTGGATGAAGTCGAAGTCCGCTGCTTTGCGCAGCTGCGTGATCTGGGCATGCACGGCGGCGGGCAGGTGTTCGATGCCGACGCATTCGAACAGGCCGATCAGCTGCAGCATCGACTCCATATAGCGCCGCATCGTGCCGAGGTTGGAGGACACAAAGCCCACCGGGTTGTTGATCTCATGTGCCACGCCGGCCGCCAACTGGCCGATGGAGGCCAGCTTCTCGGATTGCAGCAGCTGGCTTTGCGCTTCGGCCAGGCGCGCATTGGTCTCTTTCATTTCGCCGTAATTGCGCACCAGCTCGCGCTGCGCGCGCATCACATCGCTGCGGTCTTGCAACAGCCACCAGACGCTGGCGCTGGGGTTGTGGGCGTCCGAGCTGTAGGCAATCATCTGCACCCAGATCTGATTGCCCGCCGCGGTGATCATGGTCATCTCGTGCGCAAGGGATTCGCCGCGGGCCAGCACCGGAATGGCTTTGCGAACCAGGTCGGTGTAGGCCTGCGGGTCGGCGAAGAAGCGCCGGCTGTATTCGCCCTCCGCGCTGGCGTCGGCCAGCTCAAAGATTTCGGAGAACTTTTTGTTGGCACGCAGGATGCGGTGCCCGCTGGTGCAAAGAATGCCGACCGAGGCGTTCTCCATGAAGGCGTCCAACTCCAGATGGCTTTTCAGGGCGTCGGCGGTGCGCATGGCCACCAGCCGTTCCAGCTCTTGCTGGTGGCGCTTGAGGGCGTCTTCGGCCAGCCGCCGCTCGGTCACATCCTGCATGGTGGCGATGGCGCCCACCGTTTTGCCCTGGACGTCAAACAACGGCACGGCGGTGCAGAAAATCCAGCGCCCGCTGCCAAGCAGATGCGGATAGAACTGCTCGATCTCCACCGCATTGGGCACCAGGCTGGATGGGCGCAAGGCCGCGCCGTA
This sequence comes from Paucibacter sp. KCTC 42545, assembly GCF_001477625.1. Taxonomy (NCBI): domain Bacteria; kingdom Pseudomonadati; phylum Pseudomonadota; class Betaproteobacteria; order Burkholderiales; family Sphaerotilaceae; genus Roseateles; species Paucibacter sp. KCTC 42545. Next base: position 3,831,468 of record NZ_CP013692.1, on the reverse strand, counting down.
GAGCTGCTCCAGCTGCGGCCGCAGCTCGGGCTGGATCAGCATCTGCGCCAGCAAGGGGCGCGGCTCCGGGTAGAAGGCCCGCCAGGCGTCGGCGCTGCCGATGATGTCGAAGGCCTCGATGCCGGTCAGCTGCGCGCAGCCCGAGTTCCAGTGGCTGACACGGCTATTGGCGTCCAGAACCAAGGTCGGCACCGGATTGTTTTCCAGGATCTGCTGCATCACCCGGCCGACGTCCAGCAAGGTCATCTGCACATGGCGCATATCGCTCAAGTCCATGCAGGTCAGCAAGGCCAGCTTGCCCGCGGCGCTGCTGCAATGGCGGGCCGTGACTTCGAGGTATCGGATCGAGCCATTGGCCGTCATTGCCTCGCATTCCAGGGCCGGCAGCTGCTCGCTCTCGCTCAGGCAGCGTTCGCCATAGGCTTTCAAGGGTGCGATGAAGTCCTGCGTTGCCCAGGCGTAATGCGGCATGGCTTGCAAGTCCGCCAGGCCGTAGCCCAGCAGGCGCTGCATGGCCGAGTTGGCAAACAAAATCGACTGTCCGCCATGCACCAGCACGGGCGCGCTGACGGCCTCCAGAGTGGTGGTCAGTAAATCGTCCAGTACCGACTCGAACTCGACGCTGGCGGGCCGCTGCTGCGGGCTAGGGCGCGGCGGGCTGCTGCTGGTGCTGTGGAATTCAAGCATGTTGCACCTTCTGGCTGGCGGCTGGGGCTGGCGCGGCGGTGCCTGGCTTGGCCTTTGCTGCCCCTGCCGCTGCGGCTTGCTTGACGAAGAAGCTCAGGTTCAGGCCGTCGCGCGCTTCCAGTTCGCGCACCTGCTTGATCACCGGCACGGAGAAGCTGAAGCCTACCGGCAGCAGCACGCTGCCATGCGGGCTGAGCAAGGGGCGGGACAGTTTCATGCCGGGGCGCAAGCCTTCGGAATTCACCTCGGTGTCGGCATCGGCTTCCTGCGCCATCTCCAGCAGCACCGCGTCGAAGGCCTTCAACACCTCGGGGTCGTAGCGGGCCGGCGCGCCTTCGCGGATGGCGGCCACGGCCTCGACCGTGGAGAACTCCTTTTCGGCCAGCTTGCCGCTGATGAGCGACTCGTAGGTGCTGGCGATATTGATGATTTGCGAACCCAGCGGCACCTCATAACCCGTCAAACCATCGGGGTAGCCATTGCCGTCAATGCGCTCTTGTTGCGAGCGAATGATGACGGCGGTTTGGCGCAGCCGCCCCAGCGGTGTCAGTGCCGCTTGCGCCATGATGGGGTGTTGCTTGTAGGCGCTGAACTCCTGGCCATCCATCAGGGACACCGTCTTGTTGAGCAAGTTGTCAGGCAGGCCGATCTTGCCCACCTCATGCAGCAGGCCGGCGTTGTAGATGTCCAGCGCTTCTTTCTCGTCCAGCGCCATATGTTCGGCAATGCGCCGGGCCAAGGTGGCCACCCGGTGGCCGTGGCCGGCCACGCTGCCGTCACGCAATTCCAGCAAGCCCGCGAACACGCTGATGGACAGGGCGAAGTTCTCCTCCAGCTGCACATTGAGTTGCTCCAGCCTTTGGTTGCTGGCCGCGATTTCTTGCAGATTGGCTTCGAGCTTGTTGTTGGCTTGTGCCAACTCGTTGGTGCGCTCGCTGACGCGGCGCTCCAGCTCGCCGTTGACATTGCTGAGGCTGTCATTGGCCTGCTGCAGCTGGCTGTTGGCGTCTTGCAGCTGTGTATTGGCCTGCGCGAGTTGTTGGTTGAGGTCTTGCAGTTCCTGGGTCTGGGCTTGGTTCAGCTGCGCTAAGCGCTGGTTCTCGCGCTCCAGCTGCTGGCGCCGCAGGCCGTCTTGCACCGCCAGCACAATCTCCTGATCGTCCCAGGGCTTGCTGATGTAGCGGTTGATCTCGCCACGGTTGATCGCGCCAATGGTGGAGGTGATGTCTGCATAGCCGGTCAGCAAGATGCGCACGACCTCGGGCCAGCCTTGCCGCACCTGTTCAAGGAATTGCACGCCGTCCATCTCCGGCATGCGCATGTCGGAAACCACCAGATCCACATGCTGGGCTTGCAGCAGGGCCAGGCCAGCCGCGCCGCCTTCGGCCAACAGCACCTGGTAGCCCAGGGGCCGGAACAAGCGCCGCAGGGCACTGAGGATGGAAGGCTCGTCATCGACAAACAAGATGACGGCCGGTTCAACAGTTTGGTCGCTCATGAGCGCCCTCCTTGCTGCAGCGGATGTTTACCTCGACAAGGTAGCTAGAGTTCCGCCGCGCTTGAAGGGTATGCCTTTGCGTCCGTTCATGGTGCGCCGGCCGCATTCCCTGCCGTGAACAATGGCACGGCAGGCCCTGGCTTGTGGGGACGGGCGCTGGCGCGGGCGCCCGTCCGTCAGGCCAGGCTAGGCCCCAGGCCTAGCGGTGCGGGCAGGGCGGCCAGCACCTTTTGGAATAGCAGCACATAGTCTTCCGGTGGCGCATGGCCGGACAGCGGGTCTTGGTTGGCGGCGAAGGCATCGTCAAGCTCGGCCCAGTCGGCGTTGTTGAGCACCTTCAGGGCCAGCGGCAGGATCTCGCGCTCTTCGATCTCCATATGCTGCAAATAGCATTTGACGTAGTGCTGGGCCTTTTCCTCGAAGGCGGCGCGGCGCGCTTCGCCCATCATCTCGTAGGCCAGCAGGGCGTGTTCCAGCTCGCGGATGGCGTGCTCGCCGCGGCGGTGGTCTTCATCGAGCTTGTCCAGTACGCCGCGAATTTCCGGCGCGCGGGCGCGCAGCTTGGGGAAGAGCAGCAGGCTTTCCTTGGGGTGGTGCAGGCGCTCGGGGAATTCGTCGACGTAGAACAACATGGCCCGCAGGGCGCCAAAGTCTGGCAGCACACCGCGCCGGCGCTGCTCGGCCAGCAGCAGCGGGATGGTGCGCAGCATCGCGGCCAGCGCGCCGTGCTCGTCTTGAATGACTTTGAGGGTCAGCGGCGTGGCGCGGCTCGAACTCTGGTTCATGACATGTCTCCATCGGCTGTTTTTGTCTGCCAAAGGGTGCCAGAACATGGCCGGCCAGCCTTGTTTTAAGTCAATACTTGGCAGGCTGTCAGCGCGCGAAGTTGCGGGCGCTGGCGGCAAAGTCGCGTCTGCCACGTAAAATCACGGGTTACCCCCTAACTCCTCACCTGCGAAGCTCATGGCTAATACCGCTGCAAGCAACACCACCCTGATGGCCAACGCCATCCGCGCACTGGCCATGGACGCCGTGCAGCAAGCCAATTCCGGCCATCCCGGCGCGCCCATGGGCATGGCCGATATCGCCGTGGCCCTGTGGAGCCGCCATCTGCGCCACAACCCGACGAACCCCCAGTGGGCCGACCGCGACCGCTTTGTGCTGTCCAACGGCCACGGCTCCATGCTGATCTACGCGCTGCTGCATCTGACGGGCTATGACCTGCCGATCGGTGAGCTGAAGAACTTCCGCCAGCTGCACAGCAAGACTCCGGGCCACCCCGAAGTGGGCATCACCCCCGGCGTTGAGACCACCACCGGCCCGCTGGGCCAAGGCATCACCAATGCCGTGGGTCTGGCCCTGGCCGAGAAGATGCTGGCCAAGGAATTCAATATCGACGCGCACAAGATCGTCGATCACCACACCTATGTCTTCCTGGGTGACGGTTGCCTGATGGAAGGCATCAGCCACGAAGCCGCTTCGCTGGCCGGCGCCTGGAAGCTGAACAAGCTGATCGCCATCTACGACGACAACGGTATCTCCATCGATGGCCAAGTCGCCCCATGGTTTGCCGACAACACCGCCCAGCGTTTCGAGGCCTATGGCTGGAACGTCGTCGGCCCGGTGGACGGACATGACGTCGACGCTGTTGACGCCGCCATTGCCAAGGCCAAGCTGAGCACCGACAAGCCGACCCTGGTGATCGCCAAGACGCATATCGGCAAGGGCTCGCCCAACCGCGCCAACACCGCCAAGGCACACGGCGAGCCGCTGGGTGCTGAAGAAATCAAGCTGACTCGCGAGTCCATCGGCTGGGCGCATGAGCCCTTCGTGATCCCGCAAGCGGTCTATGCCGACTGGGACGCCAAGGCCGCCGGCGCCAGCCAGGAAGCCGCCTGGGACGAGCGTTTTGAAGCCTACGCCACCGCTCACCCCGAGCTGGCCGCCGAGTTCCTGCGCCGCATGGCCGGCGTGCTGCCTGCCGACTTCGCGCAAACCGCTGTGGACGCCGTCGTGGCCGCCCACACCAAGGGCGAAACCGTGGCCAGCCGCAAGGCCAGCCAGATCGCGCTGGAAGCTTTCACCGCCGCAGTGCCTGAGCTGCTGGGCGGCTCGGCCGACCTGACCGGCTCCAACCTGACCAACACCAAGTCGACCCCGGCCTTCCGCGTGGAAGCCGACGGTTCGTCCAACGGCGGCCGCCACATCAACTACGGCGTGCGTGAGTTCGGCATGGCCGCCATCATGAACGGCGTGGCCCTGCACGGTGGCTACATCCCCTACGGTGGCACCTTCCTGACCTTCAGCGACTACAGCCGCAACGCCATCCGCATGGCCGCGCTGATGAAGCAGCGCGTCATCCATGTGTTCACGCACGACTCCATCGGCCTGGGCGAAGACGGCCCGACCCACCAGTCCATCGAACATGTCGCTTCGCTGCGCCTGATCCCTGGCCTGGACGTGTGGCGCCCCGCTGACACGACTGAAACCGCTGTGGCCTGGACCATGGCCATCGCCAGCGCCACCCGCCCCAGCGTGCTGGCCCTGAGCCGCCAAAACCTGCCTTACGCGCCCAAGACGGCCGTGGAAGACATCAGCAAGGGCGGCTATGTGCTGAGCGAGCCGGCTGACGCTGGCCTGAAGAAGAAGGCCCGCGGCGTCATCATCGCCACCGGCTCCGAAGTGCAGCTGGCCCTGCACGCCCAAGCCAGCCTGGCTGCGCAAGGCATCCCGGTGCGCGTGGTCTCCATGCCTTGCACCAGCGTGTTCGATCGCCAAGACGCCAAGTACAAGCAAAGCGTGCTGCCGGCCGGTCTGCCGCGCGTCGCCGTTGAAATGGGCGTGACGGACGGCTGGTGGAAGTACGGCTGCGCCGCCGTGGTCGGCATCGACAGCTACGGCGAGTCGGCACCCGCACCGGTGCTGTTCAAGCACTTCGGCTTCACCACCGAAAACGTGGTCGACACCGTCAAGGTCGCGCTGGGCGTCGCCAAGCTCAAGGGCGGCAAGCGCTGAGTCTGCGCACAAACGCCGGAAGGCGTTTGTGGCTGAGTATGTGAATCCAGCGGTAGCCGCTTAAGGCGGCTGCCAAGAAGGATCCCGAGAGGGGCAAGGCTTTTGACGAGCCTTGCCCTTTTTTCATGTCTGTTTCATCTTGAAGCGGGTCATATCAACAATTTTCCTAGCCTGCCGGCCAGTGATACTTGCGGCCGAAATCAAGAGGCTGTGCGCGCCATGGCAGCCCAAATTCAAACAAGCAGGGAGGGATTGACGATGATGACAAGCGTGAGCGTGCGAGCCTGGTTCTTTGCGGGCTTGCTGGCCTGTTTGGGCACCGCGCCGCTGCATGCGCAGACCGTGCTGCCCGACGAGCAGGCGCGTGAATGGATGCAATGTCTCAGCAGGGGCACGGAAACTCTGGTCTACCCGGAGCCGCACCGCGCCATCAAGTCAGGCGGCTTTGTGCGGGTCAAGCTGAGTTTCGAGCGTGCCGATGGCCCGCCGCAGGTGGAGGTGCTGTCCCGTGCGATTCCCGAAGGCCTGCTGGACGCCGTGCAGGCCTATCTGCGTCAATACCGAGTGCCTTGCTTGCCGGCCGGCAAGACGGTGCTGGCGGTGCAGGAATTCAGCTTTACGCCGCAGTCGGCCACGGAGGTGAATTGGAGCGATGTGCGCGGCATCAGCAATATGCGCGCTGAAAAGGTCAGGCAGTGCATGCGCACGCCGCCCGACACGGTGCGGCCGAACGCGACCTCCGCCCTGGCTTCCCGCCTCAAGCAAAAAGACTATGGCAACCTCGTGCTGAAGATGCGTTTTGAGGCGGCCGATCGCTCGCCGCAGATCACGGTGGTTTATGACAGCGTGCCGCCCGACTTCCGCCAGCCGGTGCTGGACTATGTGGCGCAGTACCGCATGCCCTGCGTGGACGAAGGTGGTGAGTCCATCACCGTGCAACAGCAATTCCACGTCAACAACTCGGGCTCCGGCAAGCTCATGACCTTGAAGGACTTGGACTTGGCCACCTTCCTCCGTGCGGTCAAGGGACTCGATCAGCAAAAGGTGAACTTCGATCTGGGCACCATGGCCTGCCCCTTTGAACTCATGTGGCGCGTGGGCATGCCGATCCAAAAGAATGAGGTGGGCGAGGTGGGTGCACGCAATCTCAATCGCACTGAATTCATGGCCTGGCTGGCGGAACTGAGCCTCAATGTGCCCCCCGAGGCGCTGGAGCAATTGCTGGGGCAGTCCATGGTGATCAGCGTGCCTTGCGGGGCCGTCAAGCTGGGCGATTGAGGGCGATGGGCGCAGGCCGGACGGAGCGCAGGGCCGCAAGCAACTAAACTTGCGTCAGTTCCGGATTCCAATCATTGCTTCCACATCAAAGGAGAACTCTTCCATGACGATCAAAATCGGTATCAACGGCTTCGGCCGCATCGGCCGTATGGTGTTCCGTGCTGCCATCGCGAACTTCAAGGACATTGAAGTCGTTGGCATCAATGACTTGCTGGAGCCGGACTACCTGGCTTACATGCTCAAGTACGACAGCGTGCACGGCAAGTTCGACGGTGAAGTCTCGGTCGAGGGCAACACCCTGGTCGTCAATGGCAAGAAGATCCGCCTGACCCAAGAGCGCGATCCCGCCAACCTGAAGTGGAACGAAGTCGGCGCCGACATCGTCATCGAAGCCACCGGCCTGTTCCTGGACAAGGCCTCGGGCGAGAAGCACCTGGCCGCTGGCGCCAAGAAGGTGGTGTTCTCCGCGCCTTCGAAGGACGACACCCCGATGTTCGTCTACGGCGTCAACCACAAGACCTACGCCGGCCAAGCCATCATCTCCAACGCTTCGTGCACCACCAACTGCCTGGCCCCGCTGGCCAAGGTGCTGAACGACAAGTGGGGCATCAAGCGCGGCCTGATGACCACCGTGCACGCGGCCACCGCCACGCAAAAGACCGTGGACGGCCCGTCCAACAAAGACTGGCGCGGCGGCCGTGGCATTCTGGAAAACATCATTCCTTCGAGCACTGGCGCTGCCAAGGCCGTGGGCGTGGTGATTCCCGAGCTGAACAAGAAGCTGACCGGCATGAGCTTCCGCGTGCCGACCTCCGACGTGTCGGTGGTTGACCTGACCGTGGAGCTGAACAGCGAAGCCACGTACAAGGAAATCTGCGCCGAGTTCAAGGCCCAGTCGGAAGGCGCGCTCAAGGGCGTGCTGGGCTACACGGAAGACAAGGTCGTCGCGACCGACTTCCGCGGCGATGCCCGCACCTCCATCTTCGACGCCGATGCCGGTATCGCGCTGGACAGCACCTTCGTCAAGCTGGTGGCCTGGTACGACAACGAGTGGGGCTACTCGAACAAGGTGCTGGAGATGGTCAAGGTCGTTTCGGCCTAATCAAACCTCCGCAGATGCTTGGCCGGTGAGTTTTCCGCGCCAAACTCGCATGGCACCGAGCCCCGTCTTTTGGCGGGGCTTTTTTTCGTCTGTATCCAATTGAAAGATTGGGCTTGCTTCGCTTTTCTTCACAGACGGTGCAGGGAGCGGCGCCTAAACTCTGAGGCGGCATTCCCCTCCCTACGCCCGCACCTAAGAGGCCAGCACCATGCAGACCCCCAAAAACTCGACGGCCTTTTTTCGCCTTTTCGGCCTGAGCCTGCTGGGCGCCGCCCTGGCTCTGGCCTTGCCGCAGCGACCGGTGCAGTCCGCGGCCCTGGCCGTCTCGGCCGACGCGCAAGCCCGCGTCATCGTGCGTTTCAAGCCGCAGGCGGCCAGTGTGCGTGCCAAGATCATGTCGGCCCGCATGGACGCCGCCAGCGCCCGCGATGTGGCGCAGACCCGCGCCACCGCTCTGGGCCTGCGCACGGGGCTCAACAGCCGCAATGCACAAGGCCTGCGGGCCCATCTGAGCCTGGATGAGCGCACCCACGTCATCACCGCCAGCGGCATGAGTTCCGCCGATTTGGCGGGCAGCCTGGCCGCCGACAGCGAGGTGGAACTGGCCGTGGTGGATCAGCGCCGCCGCCATACCTCGGTCACCCCCAGCGACGCCCTGTACGCCGGCAATGGCGGCATCGCGCCCAGCAGTGGCAATGGCTCGGCCAATGGCCAGTGGTATTTGAAGGCGCCGGCGGGCGAGGTGGTGTCCAGCGTCAATGCCCCGGCAGCTTGGGACATCACGACCGGCAACCCAGCCGTTGTCGTGGCGGTGCTCGACACCGGTGTGCGCTTTGACCACCCGGATCTGAGCGGCCAGTTCGTGGCCAGCAACGCGTTTTCCACCGGCAAGGTGGGCTACGACATGATTGGCTACAGCAATGCCAGCGCGGTGGGCACGGCCAATGACGGCAATCGCAATGATGACGACCCTTCGGACCCCGGCGACTGGGTCAGCCAGGCCGACATCACCGCGGGCACCCTGGGCACGGGTTGCGACAGCACCGACATCACCAACAGCTCCTGGCACGGCACCCGCACGGCCGGCCTGATCGGCGCGGCCAGCAATAACGCCCAAGGCATTGCCGGCGTGGGCTGGGGCATCAAGCTCCTGCCCATCCGCGTGCTGGGCAAATGCGGCGGTTACGACTCCGACATCATGGCCGGCATGAAATGGGCCGCCGGCATCGCCGTGGCCGGCCTGCCGACCAACCCTAGCCCGGCCAAGGTCTTGAATATGAGCTTGGGCGGCACGGCCTCTTGTACCGGCGGCACGGGCACGCTGTACCGCGACACCATCAGCCAGGTCACGGCCGCGGGTGCCACCATCGTGGCGGCGGCCGGCAATAGCGAGGGCCAGGCCGTTGGCATCCCCGGCAACTGCCCCGGCGTGATCGCGGTGGCCGCCCTGCGCCATGTGGGCAGCAAGGTGGGCTTTTCCAGCATCGGCCCGGAGGTGAAGATTGCGGCGCCTGGCGGCAATTGCATCAATGTCGGCGCGGGGCAGCCCTGCTTGTTTCCGATGCTGAGCACCACCAATAGCGGCAGCACCAGCCCGGTGGCCAATGATGGCAGCTACACCAATAACAGCGCCTCCGTAGGCACCAGCTTTTCTGCGCCCATCGTGGCGGGCACGGTGGCATTGATGCTGTCGGCGCGGCCCAGCTTGTCGGCTGCCGAGGTCACGGCGCTGCTGAAAAGCACGGCGCGACCCTTCGCCACCAAGGGCGGCACGGCCGGCATTCCGCAATGCACCGCACCGACCACTGTGGCGCAGGACGAGTGCTACTGCACTACCAGCACCTGCGGCGCCGGCATGCTGGACGCTGGCGCGGCAGTGGCAGCGGCGCAAGCCGCCAATGCGGTGACGGTGCAGATCAGCAGCGCCCCGGCCAGCCCTACTGCAACACAGGCAGTGACCTTGACCGGTAGCAGCGCCGGGCTGGCTGCTGGGCGCACGATTGCCAGTTCGAGCTGGAGCATCGTCAACGGCGGCGGCATCGTCGCTGCCTTTGACTCGGGTGCCAACAGCATGACGGCCGCGCTGACACCCAGCGCTGCGGGCAGCTTCACCGTCAAGCTGACGCTCACCGATGATCAAGGCCTGAACTACAGCAACACCAGCACCGTCACGGTGGCTGCCGCGCCCGCCCCAGCGCCTACGCCTGCGCCTGTATCGACACCCACGTCCTCGGGTGGCGGCGGCGGCGGTGCCGCCGGTGGCTGGTGGGTTGCTCTGTTGGGCTTGGCCAGCTGGGTGTTGCGACGCCGCGCTCAGGCTTGAGCGAGAACTTCAACGTAGGCGCTGACGCGCCTGCGTGCCTCAGCGGCTGGCGCTGCTGGCGCCCGGCAAGGCTGCCGGCTTGGTGGCGGGTGCCGATGCAATTGCAGCGCCGCTAGCAGCTGCCGAGGCCGCAGATGCGGCTGCAGACGGAGCGGGAGCCGAAGATGCTGCCGCGGCGCCCACATTGGGCAGGGCCAGACAAGGCTTGAAGCCGGGGGCCAGTGCCGGGTCGCGGCTTAGCTCGGTCAGCTTGGCGCGCAAAGCGGGGCTGGCTTGTGGCACTTGCAGGGTGTGCAGATTGACGGGAGCTTGCAGTTGCAGCACGCGCAGGCCCTTGAGCGCGCGGCGGTCCAGCGCAGCCACTTGAGCGGCGGCGGCTTTCTCGCTGGCGTGGCGGCTGAGAATCATGCTGGGCATCTCGGCCGGCATGCCTTGCAGATACTCAAAGTCGATCTTCATCTTGCGGTAGGTGTCTTCCTTGCGTTCCTGGAAGTCCTTGCTGGGCAGCTTGATGCTGGCCACGGCCCACACGCCGGGCTGCTCGCTGTGCTGGGGCTGGAAGTCGGTGGGCGTGATGCCTGCACGGGCCAGCACGCTTTGCACGGCCTGCAGGGCCGCGTCGCCTTGCAGCGGGCCGAGTTCCAGGCAGCTCGGCGCTTGCTGGGCCTGGGCTGCGGCCAGGCTTTGCGGGCTGAAGACCTGCACCAGCTCGGGCTTGAGCTGACGGGCGGCGCGTTCGGGTTCGCTGTCCCCACGGGCCTTGATGCCGGCGGCTTCATCGAGCCAGCCGCGCGTCCAGGCGAAAAACAAGATGTTGATCAGTAGCAGAAAGACCAGCAGGGCACGCAAGAACATGGTCAGTTGGCTCCGCCCGTGTCGTCATCAAAGAAGCGCAGGCTGACCTCGCCGCCGGTGACGGCTTGCAGGCCTTGATCGGCGGTTTCCAGCATCAGCTCGCCGCTGGCGCTGATGCCGCGTGAAATGCCTTGCAAAGGGCCGGCGCTGACCTGTCGGCCCAGGGTCAGGTCTCGTCGTGCGTAAGCCGCCTGGCCAGCGGCGAAGCCTTGGGCCTGGAAGTCCAGCAGGGCGCGGGCCATGGCGGGGGCAATCAGGGCCAGCGCTGCCGGGGCGCTCAGTCCCGGGTGCAGCTCGGACAGCGTGGCAAAGCCGGTTTGATACTGGCTGGGCGAGGCTTCAAAGTCGGCGCTGACCGGCTTGATGTTCAGGCCCACGCCGATGATGACCATGCGCTGCGCGCCGGCGGGCACGGTTTCAATCAGGATACCGCCGAGCTTGCGCCCGTCCAGCCAGATGTCGTTGGGCCACTTCAGCATCAGCTGCGGGCTTTGGCCCGGCGCCAAGTCGGGTTCCAGTGCATCGGCAATGGCGGCGCCGACCGCCAGCGACAGGCCCGACCAGTCTTTCACCGCCATCGGCAAGCCCAGCGAAAAAGTCAGCGAGCTGCCCTCGATGCCCGACAACCAAGCCCGACCGAGGCGGCCGCGGCCATGCGTTTGTTGTTCCGCCACCAGCAAGCAGGGCTGCATATCGTGGGAGCGCCGGCCGTAGGGCAGGGGCGTGCCGCTGTGCGGATCGCTGCGCACGCGTTCCAGCAGGGTGGTGTTGGTGGATTCGGTGCGGGCCAGCACCTCGATGCTGATGTCGGGCAGCAGCGGGGTCATTGCCAGCCACAAGGCTTCGGCGTGCCAGTCTTGGTAATGGGGGGCTTCTGTACCGGGCATGGTGGGTGGCGCTTGCGCTAGCGTTTTGGCGCCAGCATGGTGCCACGGCAATGCGGGCTGCCGCAGTAGCAGGCGAATTCTTTTTTCAGCTTAGGCGTGTAGCGCTCGTCAATGGTGAGGCCGTAGTCGTAGAACAGCTCTTCGCCGGGGCTTAGGTCCACCAGGGCCTTGATGAAGACGCGGCCGTCCACTTCGTCGGTTTCGCAATTGGGTTCGCAGCTGTGGTTGATCCAGCGCGAGCTATTGCCGCCGACTAGCGCATCGATGACGCGGCCGTCCTCGATGTGGAAGTAGAAGGTGTGGTTGGGCTGGCTGGGGTCGTGGGGGTGGCGGTCCATGGCCTCGTCCCAGCTGATGCGCTCACCGGTGTACTCGATGATGGTGTCGCCCGCCGCGATGGGTGCGACGACATAGACTCCGCGTCCATGCACACCCGAACTGCGCACCACAATACGGCGGCCCTTGGCGGCGGCGGCTTTGACCGGAACCTGCTTGGCGGCGAACGGGGACTTTTTACGAGCGGCTTGCGTCATCGAGTTTGTGGTTACAGTGAATTCATGGGTGTGCGCGTGCGCGTACACATGCGTAGGCGCATGCGCGAGGCCGGATTGTAGGCAGAGCGGACCGTGATGCACCTGAGCTGAACAAGAAAACATCATTAGCGAAACCATGAGCAAAACACTGATCATTGCCGAGAAGCCCTCCGTGGCGCAGGACATCGTGCGGGCGCTCACGCCCAGCGCGGGCAAGTTCGACAAACATGACGAGTACTTCGAGAGCGAGCAATACGTGGTCAGCTCGGCCGTCGGCCACTTGGTGGAGATCAAGGCGCCGGAGGAGTTCGACGTCAAGCGCGGCAAGTGGAGCTTTGCCAATCTGCCGGTGATCCCGCCGCACTTTGACCTCAACCCGATCGACAAGGTCAAGGGCCGCCTGAACGCCCTGGTCAAGCTGATCCGCCGCAAGGATGTGACCCATCTGATCAACGCCTGTGACGCGGGCCGCGAGGGTGAGTTGATCTTCCGCCTGATCGTGCAATACGCCGGCACCGCCAAGACGGCCATTGCCAAGCCGGTGGAGCGCCTGTGGCTGCAGTCGATGACGCCGCAAGCCATTCGCGAAGGCTTCGAGAAACTGCGCAGCGATGCGCAGATGCTGCCCCTGGCCGATGCGGCACGCTGCCGCTCGGAGGCTGACTGGCTGGTCGGTATCAACGGCACCCGGGCCATGACGGCCTTCAACTCGCGTGACGGCGGCTTCTTCCTGACCACCGTCGGCCGGGTGCAGACGCCCACGCTGTCCATCGTGGTGGAGCGTGAAGAAAAGATCCGCAAGCATGTCGCGCGTGACTATTGGGAAGTGCGCGGCCAGTTCGACGCCCAAGCCGGCCAGTACGAAGGCAAATGGTTTGACCCCAGCTGGAAGAAGGACGAAGACCTGGAGCGCCGCGCCGACCGCGTGTGGGACCGCGCCACGGCCGACGCCATTGCCAAGGCTTGCCTGCACCAGCCCGCCACTGTCACCGAGGAAAGCAAGCCCAGCAACAGCAGCTGTGGCGGCTTGTACGACCTGACCACCTTGCAGCGCGAGGCCAACTCGCGCTTCGGCTTCTCGGCCAAAACCACGCTGAGCCTGGCGCAGGCCTTGTACGAAAAACACAAGGTGCTGACCTACCCGCGTACCGACTCGCGCTATCTGCCCGAGGACTATCTGAACGTGGCCAAGCAAACGGCCGAGATGATCGCCGGCGAAGACATGCCCGGCCCGCTGCGCGAGTTGGCCACGCATGCCCGCAAGGCCTTGAAGGAAGGCTATATCAAGCCGACCAAGAAGGTGTTTGATAACAGCAAGGTCTCGGATCACTTTGCCATCATCCCGACGCTGCAGGCCCCCAAGAGCCTGACCGACATCGAGGCCAAGCTTTACGACATGGTGGTCAAGCGCTTCTTGGCGGTGTTCTTCCCGCCGGCCGAGTTCATGGTCACCACCCGCATCAGCACCGTCAAGGCTGAGGGTCAACAATACAACTTCCAAACCAACGGCAAGGTGCTGGTCAAGCCGGGTTGGTTGGCCGTCTACGGCAAGGAAGCGCAGGAAGACGACGCCAATCTGGTGGCTGTGGCCCCTGGCGAAGTGGTGCGCACCGAAGGCGTGGACGTGAAGTCCCTGGCCACCAAGCCGCCGGCTCGCTACACCGAAGCCACGCTGCTGTCGGCCATGGAAGGCGCGGGCAAGCTGATCGAAGACGAAGAGCTGCGCGCCGCCATGACCGAGAAGGGCCTGGGCACACCAGCCACCCGCGCGGCCACCATCGAAGGTTTGCTGACCGAGAAGTACATGGTGCGCGACGGCCGCGAGCTGATCCCCACCGCCAAGGCCTTCCAGCTGATGACGCTGCTGCGCGGCCTGCAGGTGGACAACCTGACCAACCCGCAGCTCACCGGCGAATGGGAGTTCAAGCTCTCCGAAATGGAAAAGGGCCGCCTGAATCGCGACACCTTCATGGCCGAGATCGCGGCCATGACCGAGCGCGTGGTGCAAAAAGCCAAGGAATACGACCGCGACACCATCCCTGGCGACTACGCCACACTGAAGGCGCCGTGCCCCAAGTGCGGCGGCGTGGTCAAGGAAAACTACCGCCGCTTCACCTGTACCGGCAAGGATGGCGCGGCCGAAGGCTGCGGCTTCTCCATCGGCAAAATCCCCGGCAGCCGCAGCTTCGAGCTGCATGAGGTCGAGAAATTCCTGGTCGACAAAAAGATCGGCCCGCTGGAAGGCTTCCGCTCCAAGGCCGGTTGGCCCTTCACGGCCGAGCTGGCGCTGGTGTTCGACGATGAGCTGCAGAACTGGAAGCTGGAATTCGACTTCGGTGAGGACGCCAAGAAGGCCGAGGCCGATGGCGAGCCGGTGGACTTCAGCGCCCAGACCAGCTTGGGCCACTGCCCCAAATGCGGCGGCGGCGTGTTCGAGCATGGCAGCAACTATGTCTGCCAGAACGCCGTGGGCGCGGGCAGCAGCTGCGATTTCAAGAGCGGCAAGATCATCCTGCAGCAGCCGATTGAGTTGGGCCAGATGCAAAAGCTGCTGAGCACCGGCAAGACCGATTTGCTGGAGAACTTCGTCTCCAACAAGACCCGCCGCAAGTTCAAGGCCTTCCTGGCCTTTGACAAGAAGGAGGGCAAGGTGATGTTCGAGTTTGAGCCGCGTGCGGCCAAGCCGGGTGCCAAGACGGCGGCCAAACCGGCAGCCAAATCAAGCGCCAAAGCGTCCGCTGCAGCGACTGAGTCCGACGACACCGCGTCCGCAGCGCCAGCCAAAAAGCCCGCTGCTAAAAAGGTAGCCGCCAAGAAGGTGGCAGCCAAGAAGACCAGCAAGGCTTGAGCTTCGCACCCTGAGCGTTAGAACCCGAAGAAAAGACGCTCAGGTGCTTTGTCCTATGTGAGGGGGGAATCGATTCCCCGGGGAAGGATTGCATGGCGAAAAGGCGCAAGGCCTTGGGGCTACAAGCACGCCTGATGCTTGGCATAGCCGGTGTGGCCACCGCCTTGGTGGCCGTGGTGGGATGGGCTTGGAACCATCAAGTCGAGCAGCAGCTTGAGAGCGCTTTGCAAGCGCGCGTGGATCGCAGCATTCAGTTGGTCAAGAGCAATCTGGCCGCGCCGCTGTGGAATGTCGATCACGATGCGGTGAGCCACCTGCTCGACGCGGTGATGGCCGATCCCGAGGTCTACGCCATCGAGCTGAGCAGCGAGTTGTCGGAAAAGCCGATCCTGCGCCGCCGCGCGCAAGAGGCGGTGGCGCCGCAGCGCCATGAATTCGTGCTGGACTATCCGAGTGACGAGCCCGGCCGCGTGCCCGATGCCACGCGCACCATGGCCAAGGCAGTGCTGGTGTTCAGCAGCGAGCGGGTGCGTGCGCAGATGGCGCAGGCCAATCGCTTTGTGCTGGCCCTGGCTCTGGGTGTTTTGGCCGCCGTGATGCTGAGTTCCTTCTTCCTCGTGCGGCGTTTCGTCCAGCAGCCAGTCAAGCGCCTGGGTGACTTGGCCCAGCGGGTGGCGGCCGGTGATTTGGGCGCCAAGGCCGAAGTGGCGAATGATGATGAGATCGGCCAGCTGACGCGCCAGTTCAACAGCATGAGCGCGCAGCTGCGGGCTTCGTCCGATGGGCTCAAACGCAGCGAAGCGCGCTACCGCAGCTTGTATGAAAACGCGCCCGAAGGCATTTTTCAGGCCGATGGACGTGGCCGCCTGCTGCGCCTGAATGTGGCGATGGCGCGCTTGCTGGGTTTTGCCACACCGGCGCAGGCGCTAGAAGCGCATGGGCAGCTGCGCCGCCTGGTGGTGCTGGAGCGGCTGGACTATCTCAATCTGGCCCGCGCCCTGTGGCGCGACGGCCGCGTGCAGCAGGTGCAGCTGGAGCTGCAGCGCGAGGGCCGGCCCGTCTGGGTGGCGCTGACGGCGCATCGCACGCTCAGCGCCGATGGGCGCCAGCCCCTGATTGAAGGCATGGTCAGCGACATCACCCAGCGCCGCTTGGCCGAGCAGGAGCTGATGCTGCACCGCGACCATCTGGAAGAGTTGGTGGCCGAGCGCACGCGGGCGCTGCGCTTGGCCAGCACCCGGGCGGAGGTGTCGGGGCAGGCCAAGAGCCGCTTCCTCGCCACCATGAGCCATGAGTTCCGCACCCCCCTCAATGCCATCCTGGGCTTTTCGCAACTGCTGCAGATGGACACGCGCCTCAGCCCCGAGCAGATGAGCCGGGTGGATTCAATCCGCAACTCGGGCGAGCATCTGCTGAGCCTGATCTCCGATGTGCTGGACATGGCCAGCATCGAGGCCGGCAAGGTGCGCCTCAACCCCGGCCCGGTCGATCTGCGCGCCTTGCTGGACATGGCCGCCGACACGGTGCGGCTGCGCGCGATCGAAAAAGGCCTGAGCCTGGTGGTCGACCTGGGCGCGCAACTGCCGCAGCGCGTGGTGGTGGACGGCCAGCGCCTGCGCCAGGTCTTGCTCAACCTGCTCTCCAACGCCGTCAAGTTCACCGACGCTGGTGAGGTGCGCTTGCGCGTGGCCCTGCTGGGCTGGGAAGGCCCGGCCGCAAGGCTCGGCTTCACCGTCAGCGACACAGGGATAGGCATTGCTGAAGAGCATCTGTCGCAGCTGTTTCAGCCCTTTGCGCAGGTGGCAGACGACGCCCGCTGCCTGGGCGGCACTGGCCTGGGCCTGTCCATCAGCCAAGAGCTGCTGGAGCAAATGGGCAGCGAAATCCAGCTGCGCAGCCAGCCCGGGCAGGGCAGCGACTTCGAATTCGAGCTGAGCCTGGAAATGCCGGAAAGCCACTGAGTTGCTGCGCCCAAGGTGCTGCACGGTAATTTTCTCTTTTTGAAAAAATAGGACTTTCCTGAGTTGGCGCGTCACAGCTTTTGCCTATCATCGGCCGCCGCGGTGCGCGTTCATTGCTTGTTGAACTCGGCCTCACCGCAGAACCATTCAAAAAGCTAGATTCGAGGGTGCCATGCTGCAGGATTTGACGTTGATGCGATTCGGACGAGTTGCAGGTTTTTGCCTTGCCGTGCTCGCCATGGTGGCTGTGCCCGATACCGCCGTGGCGGCCGAAGCCTCGCGCTTCCTGGCACCGGGCTTCACAAGCCTGGAGAAGAACGCCAATGTGGTGATCATGCCGGTGGACGTGGAACTGTTTGAGCTGTCGGCCGGCGGCGTGGCCGAGCCCAAGGCTGACTGGACCAGTTCCGCCCAACAGCATATGAAGTCCGAGCTGGCCCGGAAGACCAAGATGCTGGGCCTGACCGGGGGTCATGTCTTGCCTGATTCTGAAGCCGATGAGTTTGCCGAGGAAATCGGCCTGCAAGCGGCCGTGGCGCGCGCTATCAATTTGCATCACGCCATCGGTGGCATGTGGGCGCTGCCCAGCAAGAACGGTCAACTGGACTGGAACCTGGGCGATGCCATGAAGGGCATTCAGACCAAGACGCAGGCGCGTTACGGCCTCTTCGTCTGGGTGCGTGACAGCTACGCCAGCGCAGCGCGCAAGGCCACCATGGTGGCCATGGCCTTGTTCGGGGTTGGTCTGACCGGCGGCTCGCAAGTGGGCTACGCCTCCTTGGTTGATCTGCAAACCGGCCAGGTGCTGTGGTTCAACCGCTTGGCGCGTGGCTCCGGCGATCTGCGGGAAAGCGCCGCAGCGGCCGAAACGATTGATATCTTGCTGACGAGCTTCCCGGCCGGCAAGTAAATGCGCCGCCGCCGTTTTATCGCCGCAGCCTGCGGCGCTGCCGCCTTGCCGCTTTCTGCCCGTGCAGCGGATTTCTCGACGGAAGGCTGGGCCTTGCCGGAGCGCTTCTCGCGGCCCGATGTGAGCACGGATGAGGGCGGCCTGTGGGCCATGATGGACCGGGAAGAAGCCCGCATCCGCCGCAGCCCCTTCCTGTTCAAAGAAGCCGCGCTGCGCGAGTACCTGCAGGGCCTGGTGTGCAAGCTGGCGCAGGGCCACTGCCCGGATGTGCGCGTGTACCTGATGCGCACGCCCTTCTTCAACGCCAGCATGGCGCCCAATGGCGCGATCCAAATCTGGAGCGGCTTGCTGCTGCGGGTGCATAACGAGGCGCAACTGGCGGCTGTGCTCGGCCATGAGTTGGGCCACTACTTTCAGCGCCACAGCCTGATGCGCTTGCGCGACATCAAAGACCGGGCGGCCGTGGCCTCCTACATCGGCCTGCTGGGCCCCGTCGGCCTGCTGGGCCAGTTGGCGGTGTTTGCGGGCGCGGCGGGGTTTTCGCGCGACCATGAACGCGAGGCCGATGCCATCGGCCTGAGCCTGATGCGCCAGGCCGGCTACGACATGCGCGAGGCCAGCAAGATTTGGGTCAATTTGCAGGCCGAGCTGGCCGCCTCTTTTGGGGGCGACCCCAGCAAGTCCAACATCATGTTCGCCACCCATCCGCAAAGCAAGGAGCGCAGCGAGACCTTGGCCCGCTTGGCCGAATCCAGCGAAGGCGGCTTTGTGGGCGAGGCGGAATTGGCCAAGGCCCTCCAGGGCGTGCAGTACGACTTGCTGGAGGACGAACTCGGCCGCGGGCAGTACGGGCAGTCCTTGGTGTTGTTTGATCGCAAGATTGCCGCCAAACCGCAGCGCTCAGACTTCCACTACTTCCGTGCCGAACTGCGCCGCCTGCGCGCCGCCGAAGGCGATGCGCAGCTGGCGCTGAATGATTTGCAGACCGCCATCAACAGCGGTCAAGAACCGCCGCAAACCTACCGCAGCCTGGGCTATTTACTGCGCAAGCAAAACAGCGCCGGCGCGCGTGAGGCCTTTGCCAAATATTTAGAACGCCTGCCGCAAGCGCCGGATGCCGGCCTGATCCGCAGCTACCTCGAACCGATTGACGCAAAAGACAAGGAAACATCATGAACATCAAAAAGACTCAAGCTGGCCTGGGACGCGGTGTGTTGGTCGCGCTGCTGGCGGTTTTTCTGGCCGCCTGTGCAGCCAAGCTGACCAAGGTGGAAACCGGCGAGGTTGTCATCAAAGAACGCTTGATGGTGAAGACGGATTCCGCCTGGAATCAGTTTGACGAGGGCCTGGTCAGCAAGGTGCCCACCTGGACCAAGGAAGGCGTGACGATTGACTCCCTGTCCTTCTTCGTCGGCATCAAGGACGGCGAGGTCCTGCTGCCGCTGGCCAGCAGTGACAAAGGCATTGCGCCGCCCATCTTCAAGGCCACCATGCAGCCGGAGGAGTTGGTCTCGCTGTACCAAAGCGTGTTGACGCGTGATGGTTCCACCTTTGTCGTCAAGCGCATCGAGCCGGCCGATTTCCTCGGCGGCAAGGGCTTTCGGGTGGAGTTTGTGCTGACCCGCAAGCTCGATGATGTGCGCCTGCAAGGCCTGGCCTACGGCGCCGTCAAAGCCGGCCAGTTCCACATGATCAGCTTTGTGGCGCCCCGCCTGCGCTTCTTCGACCAGTACGCACCCCAGGCCGAAGCCATCGCGAAAAGCGCGCGCCTGCGCGGCTAAGCCACACAGCCCATCAGGCCTGACCTAAGGCACTTGCGGTCGGCGACTCAACTGGCTATCTTGGGCCGCCTCGGTCTTAGGCCCCATTTACTCTGTTGAGTTCGACTATGCCTTTCAAACTTCTTGTTGTTGCCGCCGCCTGTCTTTCGCTTGGAAGCTTGGGGCTGAGCCCGGCCTGGGCTGCGGACTCGCCAGCCGGCGCAGGCGCGGTGATTTCGGCCGAGGGCCGCCTCGCGGTCAAGCATGAAAAGATTCGCCTGGCCAATGGCTTCGAGGTGATTCTGGTGGAAGACCACCGCCTGCCGCTGGTGGCCTTCAATCTCTGGGTGCATGCCGGGCCGCGCAATGAAGCGCCGGGCCAGACCGGCTTTGCGCATTTGTTCGAGCACCTGCTGTTTGCCGGCACCAAGCACATCCCGCGCGGCGCGGCCGATCAGATCGTTGAGGCCATTGGTGGTACCGATGCCAACGGTTCCACCAACTTCGACCGCACCAATTACTTCTTCACCCTGCCGGCCAATCAGCTGGAAACCGGCTTGTGGCTGAAGGCCGATATGTTGGGCTATATGCTCGACAAGGTCGATGCCGTGGCCCTGGCCAACCAGCAAGACGTGGTGCGCAATGAGCGCCGCCAGTCGGTGGAGAACCGGCCCTACGGCATCGTTGAAGAGGCCGTCTACCAGGCCTTGTTCCCCGAAGGCCACCCCTACCGCGCCACCGTGATCGGCTCGCATGCCGACATCCAGAGCATCAAGCTCGACGATGTGAAGGCCTTCTCGCGCACCTACTACCGCCCCAATAACGCCACCCTGGTCTTGGCCGGTGACTTCAATCCGGCCGAGGCCAAGAAGCTGGTGCAGAAATACTTCGGCACGCTCAAGGCCGGCGCGCCGGTGCCCGAGGCCAAAGCGGCCCAGCCCGTCATCAGCGCCGAGCGCCGCGTGCGGGTGACCGACCGCGTTGAGCTGCCGCGCCTGAATCTGGCCTGGCATACGCCGGCGATGTTCCAGGCTGGCGACGCCGATCTGGACGTGGCCAGCCACATTCTGGGCGGCGGCAAGGCCAGCCGCCTGCACAAGAAACTGGTCTACGAAGGCCAGCTTGCGCAAACGGTGCAAGTCGGGCAGGAGTCGCTGTCGCTGGGCTCGGTGTTCGGCATCGAGGTGGTGGCGCGGGCCGGCAAGTCGCTGGACGAGATTGAAGGCCTGGTGGATACCGAACTTGCTGCGCTGGCCAAGACCCCGCCCAGCGAGGCCGAGTTGCAGCGCGCGCTGGCCAGCATCGAGACGCAACTGCTCTCGCGCATGGAAAAGGTCGGCAGCCTGGCCGACTTGTTGAACCACTACAACCAAATGGCCGGCGACCCTGACTTTGTCGGCAAGGACCTGGCGCGCTACCGTGCCGTCACGCCCGCGTCGGTGCAGGCCGCCGTGGCCAAGTACCTGGCCAAGAACAGCCGCGTGGTGGTGCAGGCCATGCCGGGTGAAAAGGTGCTGGCCGCCGAAGTGGCCACGCCGCCCATGCCTACCGGCAAACAGCCCGCCCTCAGCAAAGCCGAGCAGGCGCAGCTGAACGCGGCCGAGCCCTGGCGCATGAAGCAGCCCAAGGCCGGCAAGGCCCTGGCCCTGAGCCTGCCCGAAGGCAAGCGCTTCACCCTGCCTAACGGCCTGGCCGTGGTGCATGTGGCCAAGCCGGGCTTGCCCCTGGTCAGCGCCAGCCTGGTGCTGCGCGCCGGTCAGCTGAGCAACCCGGCCGAACAGCCGGGCCTGGCCAGCTTCACCGCCGCCATGCTGCAAGAAGGCACGACGACGCGCAGCGCCGGCGATGTGGCCGATGAGATCGCCAATCTGGGCGCGGTGTTGACGACCACTTCCGGCAGTGAGTCCACCAGCCTTGAGCTCAGCAGCCTGAAGTCCAAGTTCAAGCAAGGCCTGACCCTGCTGGCCGACTTGGCTTTGAACCCAGCCTTTAGTGAGGCTGAGATTCAGCGCAAGCAGGCCGAGCGTCTGGGCGCCTTGGCGCAGCAGCGCGAGCAAGCGCCGGCCGTCGCCGGCATGCTGGCCGCGCAAGCGGTTTACGGCGCCGGCCACCCCTTGGCTGCCAATGCCTTGGGTGACGAAGCCGCCATCCGCGCCACCAACGCCGCCGCGCTGCGCCAGTTCTGGCGCCAGCAGTACCGCCCCGATCAGGCGGCGCTGGTGATCGCTGGTGACGTCAGCGAGGCCGAAGTGCGCAGCCTGGCCCAGAGCCTGTTCGGCGCCTGGCAGGGCGATGCCAGCGTGGCGGCCAGCAAGCCCCAAGCCTTGCCGCCGGTGCGCAGCAGTGCGGCACGCGTCATCTTGGTGGACAAGCCCGCCGCTCCGCAAACAGCCCTGGCCGTGGTGCAAGCCGGCCCGCGCGCGGCCGACCCCGCAGCGGCTGCTATCAAGGTGATGAACACCGCCCTGGGCGGCAGCTTCACCTCGCGCATCAATCATGAGCTGCGTGAGGTCAAGGGCTATACCTACGGCATCTATTCCAACTTCAGCATGGGGCGCGAGGTCGGCATGTTCGGCATCCGCGGCAGCGTGCGCACCGATGTGACGGGCGCCGCGCTGAAGGATATGTTTGCCGAGATCAAGTCCATGCGCGCCAAGCCCATGAACGCCGAGGAACTCTCGCGTGCTCGCAATGCCCAGCTGCTGAGCCTGCCCGGCATGCTGGACACCAACCGCGTGGTGGCCGCCACCTTCGCCGGCTTCTGGTCGTTGGGCCTGCCGGACAGCTATGTCGCCAACCTGCCGGCCCAGTTCGCCGCCGTCACATCGGCCAGCGCTTATCAGGCCGTCAAAACGCATGTGGACGACGCCAAGCTGATCGTCGTGGCCGTAGGGGACAGCGCCAAGGTCTTGCCGCAGCTGCAAAGCTGGGGCCGCCAGCCGCTGGAGCTGCGCGATGCCAGTGGGCAGTTGATCAAGCCTTGATGCCCTGATGCAGTGATGCTTTGAGCCGCCGCTAACGCCACGCGCTAGCGGTGCCGCAGCAAGCCCTGCCCAGGCGGGCGGGTCAGCCCCCCGCCTGGCAGTGGCTGCGCTTGCGGCACACTCTGGCCATGTCCTGGATCGTTTTCTACAAATTGCTGGCCATCTTCATCGTGGTGGCCATCGGCTGGTTCGTCGGCCGCATGCGCTGGTTGGGTGAGGCCACGGCGGGCGGCAGCGGCGGCGACCCCGCCAAGGTCTTGTCGGCAGCGGCCTTCTACATCTTTGTGCCCGCCCTGCTGTTCCGCACCACGGCGCGGGTGGACTTTGCGACGCTGCCCTGGCTGACGCTGATGGGCTTCTTCATCCCGGTGCTGGGCCTGATGGTGCTGGTCTATGCCCTGCAGCGCCGGCGCGGGGCCGGGCGGGCAGGGGCCGCAGTGCCTAGCGTGCAAGCCATCACTGCCGTTTTCGGCAACACCTTGCAAGTGGGCGTGCCGCTGGCCGCCGGGGTGTTTGGCGAAGCCGGCTTGGCTATCCACATCACCGTGGTTAGCCTGCATGCGCTGTGCATCCTGACACTGCTCACCGCCCTGGTGGAGCTGGACTTGGCGCGCGAACGCGCCGCCGGCCAAGGCCAGCAAAGCCTGGGGGAGATTCTGCTGAGCACCGCCCGCAACACGGTGATCCACCCGGTGGTGCTGCCGGTGCTGGCGGGCTTGAGTTGGAATGCGCTGGGCCTGCGCTTGCCCGCCGTGCTGGACGAAGTGCTGCAACTGCTGGGCACGGCCGTGGTGCCGCTGTGCCTGACGCTGATCGGCATGTCGCTGGCCTATTACGGCTGGCCCAAGAACTGGCGCGCTGTGCTGGGCCCGGTGGCGGCCAAACTCTTGCTGCTGCCGGCCCTGGTGCTGCTGATCGCGCATTGGGGCCTGGGCCTGAGCGGCCTGCCGCTGGGCGTGATCGTGATGATGGGCGCCTTGCCGGTGGGCTCCAACGCCCTGATCTTCGCCCAGCGCTACCGCTGCCTAGAGAGCGAAACCACCGCCGCCATCGTGCTCTCCACCGTGCTCTTCGCTGGCACTGCGCCGCTGTGGCTGGGCGCTTTGGCGCTCTTGCATGGCTGAGCCAACCATGCCGAGCATTGCGCCCTTGGCCGCGCCGGACTTCGAGGCTTTCGCCAGCTACCTCGATGATCATTTGCGCGACAACGGCAGCGCGCTGACGGGCTATTTCCAGTCCCAGTCCCGGCATCAGAGCGGCCTGCCGCCCGAGCGCCTGTTGGCCTTTCGCCAGGCCTTGTCAGTGCCGCTGGATGAGCCCGGCTGGCGGCGCGCCTGGGTGGCGCGCACGGCAGATGGCTGCATCATCGGCCATGTCGATTTGCGCGCCCACCCGCAAGCGCATACATCGCACCGCGGCCTGCTGGGCATGGGAGTCGACCGCGCACACCGGCGCCAAGCGCTCGGCCAGGCGCTGCTTCGCCATGCCACGCAATGGGCACGCGAGGAAGCGGGCCTGGCGTGGCTAGACCTGCAAGTGCTCAGCCACAACCTGGCCGCCAAGGCCTTGTATCAACGCGAAGGCTTTGTGCAGATCGGCGAGATCGCGGCCATGTTTCGCATCGATGGCCAGGAGATGGACTACAGCTTGATGGCTAAGCGCTTGTGACTTCTGCTCTTCGCAAGGCATGCAAGTGCCTCGCCGTTCGGCGGCTTCGCCATAGTGCACCTGGGCTTAGTGCCAATCACCGGGATTCGTTCCCGACCTGCAACAGGCAGTTCACGAAAGTAAGGCCGCGAGTCCCTGCGCACAGCGCTTTGCTCGATTGAAGGGGTTCAACGTGAAGTATTCAACGGACTTGCCTGCGTAGCTAGCGAGCAACCGTTGCAATGCAGGGTTAGGCGTCATGATGCGCAGCCTTCGTCCGTTGAGACTTCGATTGAACGTCGACCGGGTCAAGCTCCGCATTGGCGCAGCGTCCTGCATTCCATTGGTTAGTGGGTATGAGGCTTGCCGCCGACTTTTGCCTCTACCAGGCCAAGCAGCAGGGGCGCGACAGGGATGGCTGGTGCCCAAGCTGCCGTCTTGAGATCAGATGCTCGTCGCCGTGGCGCCATGTTCGTCGTCAAAGTGACGGTGCTTGTCGCAGCGTTGCGGCGAGCGTAGCAGGCACGAGGCATTCTTGCGTCTAGCTGATCGCAATGTGCTGAGCAGCATCGATATGGGAGGGAGAGAAATGCAAACCGGGATGAGCATGGCGACGGCCAGTGAGACCTCAGCGCAGCAGCGCAGCAAGATTCTGTGGCTCTGGATTCCCACGGCAGTGTTGATGTGCTTGGGCTTGGCGCTGACCAAGTTCGACAGCGGCTGGAGTTTGCCGGTACTGGGCTTGGCTACGCTGTGGGCCGCACTTGGGACGATAGGCTTCAGCACATTAGAGGGCATGCGTTTCACGGGTTCCGGCATGATGGGCTATGGGCCGGACATCCGCGCTGTCGGCGTGTTTTCCCATTACCGCGACCGTCGGATGTTGCTGGCCACGATCGCGACCTATGTAGCTCTGCTAATGGCCGGCATCGTGCTGCCGGAACGATTTGAAGACCCCATGCTTGGCAGCGTCATGTTGCAAGGCCTTCAGTTCGTGGTTGCATTGCTACCTCTAGAGTTGGCCAGCTTTGTCGCTGCACGGCGATGGGGAGATTGGCCGCCCATGCGCAAGGTGGTGGCGCTATGGCTACCTGCTGCTGGGGTGGGCCTGCTGGCTCACTTCCTGTTGGTGGACCTCATCTCTGTCTTGCGGCCAGCGTTGGTGTTTCCGGCCAGTTGGTGGGTGGGGCCGGTGACGATTGCGGCCTATCTTTCCCTGCTTATCAGCCTGCACCACCAAGCCCTGCGCTGGCAGTACCGACTCGACCAGGCCCACAACCGTGCAGACGAGGCAGACACCGCTCGCCGCCTTGCCGAGGCTCGCCTGGCCGTGTTGCAGGCCCAGATCGAACCGCACTTTCTCTACAACACACTGGCTACAGTTCAATACCTCTTGAAGGGTGAGCCCGATGCCGCCGATTTCCTTCTGACCCAACTGATTCGCTACCTGCGCCTGGCCATGCCCTCGATGCGCCAGTTCTCATCCACGCTGGGCCGCGAGTTTGAGCTCACCGATGCCTACTTGCAGATTGCGCGCCTGCGCATGGGCGGTCGTCTGAGTGTGGACCTCGACCTAGCCACAGCGCTGGAGGGCATTGAGTTTCCGCCGCTGGTGCTGCAGACGCTCGTTGAGAACGCGATCAAGCATGGCGTCGAGCCCAAGACCGGGCCGGTGCGTATCCGCGTCTTCGTGCAGCGTGGGGACAGCGATTTGCGTGTGTGTGTCCAGGACGATGGCGTTGGGCTCGGGGGCGCAGCCACGCAGGGCGGAGGCACAGGCTTGCAGAACATCCGCGAGCGGCTGCAAAGCATCTATGGCGACCAGGCCCGCCTACAAATCGCCGGACTACCGCAGGGTGGCGTGATGGCCAGCGTGACCCTGCCCTTGGACAAGGAACGAATTCAGTGAGCGACTTGCAAGACATTCGGGCCATCCTGGCCGACGACGAACCCTTTATGCGCGCCGCGCTGCGTGAGCGCTTGCTGCAGCTCTGGCCCGAACTGCAGATCGCCAGGGAATGTGAGGACGGTATTTCCGCCTTGCAGGCGATCCAAACATTGAAGCCGCAGTTGGCCTTTTTGGACATCCGCATGCCGGGCCTGAACGGTTTGCAGGTGGCGCAGGCCTTGCAGGGGTCGGCCACGCGCGTGGTGTTCGTCACCGCCTTTGATGCGTACGCCGTCGAGGCCTTTGAGGCACAGGCACAAGACTATGTGCTCAAGCCGGTCGAACTGCCGCGCCTGGCCCGTACCGTGGCGCGCCTGCGCCAGTCCTTGGCCGAGCAGGCCGCGCCGCAGCAGTTGATGCAAGTCCTGCGATCGCTGCAGCATGCGCCAGTGCCGGCATTGCGCGCCGAGGCCGGTGACTGGCTGCAGGTTGCTGTGGGCAGCCAGGTGCGGCTGGTGCATGTCGACGATGTGCAGTTCTTCGAGTCCGACAGCAAATACACGCGCGTCGTGGCGGAGGACTGCGATGGCCTGATCCGCCTGTCGCTCAAAGAGTTGCTGGAACGGCTCGACCCTCGGCTCTTCTTCCAAACCCACCGCAGCGTGGTGGTGAACCGACGACATGTGCGCGGCGTGCATCGCCGAGGTGATGCACTGGAGTTGGAGATCAAGGGCCGCGAAGAGCGCCTCAAGGTCTCGAGCCAGCATCACCACTTGTTCCGGGCGCAGTAAATGCGGTGTTGCGGAAGAGGCTTCCCTGTGGGGCGTGGGAGGCTGGATCGCAACACCTTCCGAAGCTGTCAATCAACAAATCAGAAGCTTCCGCTCGGTCTCCGTGGATGGGAAAAGCGAGCGGGTGGTGTTTGAGTAGAAGCGTCACATGGCCGCTACTTCTTGCGGTCTAGTGACTCACCTGGCAAGCCGATAACTATCGCCAGACTGTTGCGCGCAGAGCACATAACCCGTTAGTACAACTTATTCAAGAAGTCCTGTCGCTCGCAATTTTGAGGCAGAAGTCTCAGTGCAGCGTGTAGAACTAAGTTTCCGTGCAGGTAGGCAATTAGCATCGCCCGGAGCCTTTTGGCCAAGCGCATCGCCCCAAGCGACTTCTACGTGCGGACGCTGCGCCCCTCAATTTATCCAACTCAAGAACACAAAGATGCAAATTCGCAGCAACTTCAAACGCACTACCAGTGGCATCCGCTCACTTGACCTGCCCCCTCCCGCCGTACCAGCCATGCGGAAGTCCGGGTTGAAGGTTACTTGATCTCGTTGCGTGTAGCCGGTGGCGCCTGGTTCTTGGTGCGGTGGCGCTGCGCGAACTCGGCCGGCGGTATCCGACCCAGGCTGCTGTGCGGCCTCACCTCGTTGTAGTCCTGCCGCCAGATGGCGATCTCCGAGCGCGCCTGCGGCAGCGTCTGGAACCAGTGCTCGTTCAAGCACTCGTCGCGGAACTTGCCGTTGAAGCTCTCGATGTAGCCGTTCTGCATGGGCCGCCCTGGCTGGATGAGGATGTGCCGCACGTCGTGAGCTTGCGCCCAAGCGATGAAGGCCCGGCAGGTGAACTCCGGCCCGTTGTCGGTTCTCACCGCCGCAGGGTAGCCCCTGAAGATCGCGGCCCGGTCCAGCAACCGCGTCACGTACTGGCCCGAGATGCCGTAGTCCACTGCGATGTCCACACACTCGTGCGTGAAGTCGTCGGCCACAGTCAGGCACTTGATACGCCGGCCATTGGCCAGGCTGTCGGAAACGAAGTCCATGCTCCACACCTCATTGACTCGGGTCGGCACGGTGAGCGGCACGCGCTCGCTGGCTGCCCGTCTGATCTTCTTGCGCTTGCGCACCGCCAACTGCGACTGGCTGTACAACCGATAGACGCGCTTGTGATTGACGCCAGGGAACTGTGGGCGCAGCAGGTCATGGATGCGGCGATAGCCGAAGCGGCGCCGCACCTGTGCGATCTCGACGATCTTGGCGCTGAGTTGCTGCGTGGCCTCATCGACCACGGGCGGGTTGCGATAGCTGTCTCTGGAGAGCCCCACCAGGCGGCACGCGCGGCGTTCGGACAGATGGTGCTGGGAAATCATCTGGGTCGCCACGTCGCGCCTGACCTGCGGGGCTAGGGCTTTACGCCGAAGACGTCCTTGAGCGCGTGGATGTCCAGGAGGGCCTCTGCCAGCAGGCGCTTGAGCTTGGCGTTCTCGCCTTCGAGCTCGCGCAGTCGCTTGGCATCCGTGGCCTGCATGCCGCCGTACTTGGCCCGCCACTTGTAGAACGTGGCGTCGCTGAAGCCGCCTTGCCGGCACAGCTCCTTGATCGGCATGCCGGCCTCGGCCTGCTTCAGGAACCCAATGATTTGTTCCTCAGTAAATCTGCTCTTCTTCATGTCCATCATTCTCCTGGTTGATGGACTTCCTCTCCATTACGCTGGTACGGCTGGGAGGGTGCAGGTCACACTGTCCCTCGCCGTTCTCACTTTGGGTTCCATTGCTCTATTGGCTGCATGTGGCGGAGGTGGCAATGATGACGCCTCTGGCGCAGACAGCACCGTACTGAATAGCTTCTCACTCAATGCCTTGACCATCAGTGCTCCGACTATCGGTGCGCTCAGCTACGCCGCCCAATGGTCAGCGTCCGCCTCGGGTCCGCTTGCTGCCAACAACTATTGGGTGCAGGCCTTTGTCGTGCCAGTGGGGTCGTCGGCGTCCGCCAAGACAGAAGCCAACCAGATCCTGAACCGGAACTGTAATCCTATGGCTCCCTGCAAAGACCCGCATACCGAGGCCTGCAACTTCAACAGCAATAGGGTTCTCAGCTGCAGTTTCGGTCGAGGCCGGCAATTGGCAGCAGGCACCTATACCGTCATAGCCGAGGCCTGCCATTTCAATAGTGCACTTGACAAAGTTTGTAGCGCGACCAAAGAGAGCAAATTGACTGTGCAGTAGCAGCCAAATAAGTTGGGCTGCTACAGAGTGGTCATCAACTTCAGGGCAATAGAGATCGGCCTGACGACCTGAGCAAGGATTTCCTTGCATCATGCCAGGCTCTGGGCCAAGCCGACAGTTCTTGTTGTTAGGCTGAGGCCACGGGCCTCGCTGAGGACTACGGGATGAGCCGAATTTTCACGGCACACCCAAGCGAAAGCCGGGGGCGCAGGGCTTCCGGTTTATGTGCTGTCCATCCGCCTGTTCCTTTCGGTTCATCAGCAGGGTGGCAAGGCGGAGCAAGCGGCAGGCTCTTGATTCTTGATGTCTGTTGCCTTGTAACCTGGCTCCAATCCCGTGCCGATGCGTGCCAGATGCCGACACAGTTTTCCGATCACTTTTCACCAAAGGAGAAATTATTGGCTACTCGAATTCGATTCGTGCTTTTTGCCAGCCTTGCGCTCATGCTCGGGAATTGTTTTGCATATACCTCGGTGGCCGCAATTGACGGCTACGTTTTAAGCGCATGGTGGAGGGCCAGCAACTATGAGTCACAAAAGGAAGCGGATTTGGCGGCATTCGAAGGCTGTCGCTCTGAAGCTCGCAAAAATGGCATTGGCAACCTTGCCAAAAAATGCAAGGTTGTGACAAGAGCAAAAGGGCCTGGCTATGGATCCATAGTCTGCGGGGAGGGGGGCTGCAATTGGGCAATAGGCTACGCATCGGGTCAGGCAGCCGTTGATGCTGCTTATGAAGGATGCAACAAAAGTTATAAGAACTGCCGAGAGCAAAACATAGATTTTTGGGAAGACTTTTCTGGTTTTCCTGCCAAGAATCCCGAAAAACTAACTGGCGGTGATTGCCGCCCACGTACAACAACCCTTCGCTGCCAATCTTCCTGCTCAAACGGCGACTGCGTTGTTTCGTATGAAAACGGCTGCAAGATAAGAGTTCAAGTTAATCCCCGGTTTGATGGCTTCCAGAATCAGTGGGTTTATCCATCTCCACCTTGTTAGTAGTGCGGCACGGTTCACGCCTGGCATAGCGCTTCGATAGAGACGCTCCGATATCAAGCTTCGCTTTCTGTCACAGACCTTGCGCACCCTTGAGGCTCAGGTCTTGAAGCTGAAGGCTGAGCCTATTCCTGCGAAGCTGTTTTTGCTGCCAAGTGAACTTTCGCTCCAGGTACAGAGCTGCCGCACAGGACTTGGCTCCATTCCTTGCAAAGGCCCCCCGGCAGGTAGCTGAGCCACTCTCTACCCCGAGGCGTGAACCGAAATCGCCTCCGCGCCCAGGGTCTCCCCGCAGATCGCGGAGAATCGCAGGCATGAAATCTTCTGCCGCCACCTCCGCCACCAAAACGTCCTCCGACCAACTCGCCGCCTATATGCAGCAGGTGGGCGAAGCCGCCCGTGCTGCTTCGGCCCTGATGGCCGCTGCGCCCACTGCGGCCAAGAATCAGGCTTTGCTGGCGCTGGCGCGGCGCTTGCGGGCGGCTGGGCCGGCTTTGGCCAAGGCCAATGCCAAGGATGTGGCTGCCGCCGTTAAGGCGGGTTTGGAGGCGCCCATGGTGGATCGCCTCAAGCTCAAGCCCGAGATCATCGAGACGGTGGCGCTGGGCTGTGAGCAGATCGCGGCCATGCCGGACCCGGTGGGTGAGATCAGCGGGCTCAAGCGCCGGCCGAGCGGCATCAGCGTGGGTCAGATGCGGGTGCCGCTGGGCGTGTTCGGCATGATTTACGAGAGCCGGCCCAATGTCACCATCGAGGCCGCTTCGCTGGCGATCAAGAGCGGCAATGCCTGCATCTTGCGCGGCGGCTCGGAGGCTTTGCATTCGAATCTGGCGCTGGCCAAGCTGGTGGCGGCGGCGCTGCAAGAAGCCGGGCTGCCGGCCGAGGCGGTGCAGCTGATCAACACCACCGACCGCGCCGCCGTGGGCCACTTGATCACCGCGCCGCAGCATGTGGATGTGATCATTCCGCGTGGCGGCAAGAGCCTGATTGAGCGCATCAGCGCCGAGTCCAAGGTGCCAGTCATCAAACACCTGGACGGCAATTGCCACAGCTATGTCGATGCCGAGGTGGATTTCGACCTGGCCTTGCGCGTGCTGATCAATGCCAAGACGCAAAAGGTCAGCCCCTGCAATGCCACCGAGTCCTTGCTGGTGCATGCGGAAAGCGCGGCGGACTTTTTGCCCATCGCCGGCGCCTTGCTGGCCGACAAGGGCGTGGAGTTGCGCGGCTGCCCGCGCACGCTGGCCTTGCTGGGGCCGATTCCTGGCGCCAAGATCCGCGCCGCCTCGGAGCAGGACTGGAGCGAGGAGTACCTGGCCCTGATCCTCAGCATCAAGGTGGTGGACAGCCTGGATGAGGCGATTGCCCACATCAACCGCTATGGCTCGCACCACACCGATGCCATCCTGACCACCAATCACGCCAACGCCATGCGTTTCTTGCGTGAGGTGGATTCGGCCAGCGTGATGGTCAACACCAGCACTCGTTTTGCCGATGGTTTTGAATACGGCCTGGGCGCCGAGATCGGCATTTCCACCGACAAGCTGCATGCCCGCGGCCCGGTCGGCCTGGAAGGCCTGACCTCGCTGAAATGGGTGGTGCTGGGGCAGGGCGAAGTGCGCGTTTGAGCGCCTGAGCGTCCGCGCGGCGGAGCCTGTGTGACTCTGTCCTTTGCTTGATCGTGCTGCTGCTGATGCAGCAGCGCTGAGCCTGGCCTCAGTGGCGCGTGCTGATTGTGATGGTGGTGCCGCGCAGGTCGATATTGCTGAACTGAATGCTGCCGAAGCTGGCGCCGTTGGTGTCGCCGTGCACGCGGATATTGTTGATGTTCAACTCGCCGATGGTGCTGGGCAGGCTGAGCGTGACCGAGCCGTCTTTGTTGATCCGGGTCTTGGCGTTTTCGGCGTCGTAGACCACGTTCTTCATCGAGGTGTCGGCGTCAAACATCTGCAGCACCGGGTTCAGCAGCTTGACCAAATCCTTGAGCGTCTCGTCCTTGGAGTTCTTGGCCAGGGCCAGCAAGCTGTTGTGATCGATGCCGCGGGCTGACACGCCGCCCATCTCCTCATCGTTGAGTGGCTGCAGGCCGCGCGCCACGCGAGGGTTGCTGGCGCTGGCTGGGTCCTCACTACTGCTGCTGATCTCGGTGGGGGCTGCCGGCGCGGCTGCAAAGGCTTGCAGCGGGCCCATCAGCGTGGTGACCACGGCGGCCAGCAGGCGCAGCTTCTTTTGCTTGCGCAGCACGCTGTTGATCTGACGCTGGCTGGCCAGATTCCATTCGGTCAGGATCTCACCCAGGCGTTGGCCGGACTGCTGCTGTTGGGCAATCGCCTTGCTCAGCTGGGCGTCTGAAATGATGCCTTTTTCGACCAGCAACTGGCCGAGCCGGGAGCGGTCACGCACGGTTTGAATAGTGGCCATGGCGGTTTTGTTGTGCAGCAGGGGTGGGAAATCAGCGGGCTAGCTTACTCTGCAGGGCTGTGGGCGCGTAGCGCGGGGCAGGGCGGTTGCCACTATCTTTCGGATAGTTGATGTGACTTGCGCTGGCGCGGTGTGCAGTAATGCCGCTGCGCCAAGCGGCAGCGACCCTGGCACACTTCAGGGCATGTGCGGAGGCTGATGCTTTTGCTTTGCTGTTGATGGCGCTGCTGCGCAGGCCCGGCCCGCCTGATCCTCATTCGCTCCGCTGCACCTTCTTTTGTTTCGTTTTGTTCGCCCGATCACCATGACCATGCCTCCCCCGCAAGCCAACTCTCAACGCAAAGCCCTGGTGCTGTTTTCCGGCGGCCAGGACTCCACCGCCTGCCTGGCTTGGGCGCTGGACCGCTTCGCCCAGGTGGAGACCCTGGGTTTCGACTACGGCCAGCGCCACCGTGTCGAGCTGGATTGCCGCCAGGTGGTGCGGCGCGAGTTGATGGCGCAGTTCCCGCAATGGGCGGCCAAGCTGGGCGAAGACCATCTGCTGGACCTGAGCCTGCTGGGGCAGATCTCAGACACCGCGCTGACCGAGTCGCGCGCCATCGAAATGCAGGCAAATGGCCTGCCCAATACCTTTGTGCCGGGGCGCAATCTGCTGTTCCTGAGCTTTGCCGCCACCTTGGCTTACCGGCGCGGCGCCTCGGTGCTGGTGGGTGGCATGTGTGAGACCGACTACTCCGGCTACCCGGACTGCCGCGACAACACGCTCAAAAGCCTGCAAGTCGCGCTGAGCCTGGGGCTGGACACGCCCATGACCATCGAAACGCCGCTGATGTTCTTGACCAAGGCGCAGACCTGGGCCTTGAGTGAGCAACTCGGCGGCGCCGCGCTCAACGAGTTGATCGTGGACCACACCCATACCTGCTATTTGGGCGAGCGCACCCAGCGCCACGCTTGGGGCTACGGTTGTGGCAGCTGCCCGGCTTGTGAGCTGCGGGCACGCGGCCATGCCGAGTTCATCGGCAGCGGGAGTGCCGGCGCATGAGCAACTGGGCGTGGTTCGGCTGGGGCTTGGCGGCCATATTGCTGTTCTGGGGCATTGGCGCTTACAACCGGGTGATGAGCTTGCGCAACGGCATCGCCACCGCCTTTGCGCAGCTGGATCTGCACCTGGCCGAGCGCGCCCGCTTATGCGCCAAGTTATTGGAGCTGTTGCCACCCTTGTTGCCCAACGAGCAAGCCACGTTTGCGGCCCTGGAAACGGCGCAGACCGAGACGCAGGCCTTGACGCAGGCCGTGCGCAACAAACCCTATGCCAGTGACCCGGTGGCCAGCCTGGCGGTGGCCAATGCGGTGCATGCGGCGGCGCTGACCCGGCTGATGTCCTTGCTGGATCACCATGCCGAGTTGCGCGAGCATATCGAGCTGTACGAGTTGGTGGATGAGCTCAAGCTGGTGGAACGCCAGCGCAGCTTTGCGCGCCAGCTTTTCAACCAGGCCGTGGGGCTTTACAACCAGGCGGTGTCGCAGTTCCCGACCCGCATCTTGGCCAGCCTCTACGGCTTTGGCGAGGCGCGCTCGCTCTAGGTCGTGGGCTGGCTCAGGCTCAGCCTCAGGAGCAGACGATGGCGCCTGAGCTGACCAGTTCGTGGAACAGCGAGACCAGCGTCTTGCCGCTCATGCGGTAAGGGTCGAGCTTGGCGTTTTCCGAGTACTTCAGCACCAGCCCGGGGTTGAGCCGATGCAGGTTCACGCTGCCCATGGACCAGCCGGCGAACTGGCGTTCGCTGACTTCTTCGTAGCTGAGCAGAATCACATCGTGATGGCGGGTGTCGCTGACGATGGCTTTGTAGCGCGCGTTGATGGCGTCACGCCCACCTTCGAGCACCTGGATGAAGATGCCGTCGGCATAGCAGAGTAGGCCGGTGATGCCTTCGCTGGGGTTGTGTTCGCGCGATTGCTTGAGGATGGTGGACAGCGCGGCCTCGTCCATCGGGGTGTTGGCGCGGCTGGCGTAAAGAAGGCGGACTAGCATCGTGGAGGCTCCGGAAAAAGGCTTCAGGTCTTGACCAGTGACAGGAACTCGCGGCGCAAATTGGGGTCCTTCAAGAAGGCGCCGCGCATCACGCTATTGATCATTTTCGTTTCGGTGTCCTTGACGCCGCGCCAATGCATACAGAAATGGTCGGCCTCCATCACCACACCCAGGCCGTCGGGCTGCACGCGTTCTTGCAACTCGTTGGCCAGCATGGTGACTGCCTCTTCCTGGATTTGCGGCCGGCTCATGATCCATTCGCAGATGCGCGAGTATTTGGACAAGCCGATCAGATTGGAATGCTCGTTCGGCAGCAGGCCGATCCAGACCCGGCCCATGATGGGGCAGAGGTGGTGCGAGCAAGCGCTGCGCACGGTGATGGGGCCAACGATCATCAGCTCGTTCAAGCGCGAGACATTGGGGAACTCGGTCACCGCCGGTGCAGCCTTGTAGCGGCCGGCGAAGACTTCGCGCACAAACATCTTGGCCACACGCTTGGCGGTGTCCTGGGTGTTGTGGTCGCTGTCGGTGTCGATCACCAGGGCGCGCAAGACTTCTTGCATCTTGGCCTGGACCTCGGCCTGCAACGCGTCGAGTTCGCCCTCTTCGATGAAGGCGGCGATATTGTCATTGGCGTGATGGCGGCAGCCGGCGGCCAGCAGGCGATAGCGCACCCGCTCTGACGCCGGCAGGGCGGCCAGTTCGGCTTGGCTGAGGGTGGGCTTGGGTGTGGAGGCGCCAGTCATGGTGTGTGTCTTTATGAGTCGAGGCTGTGAAGGGCCATTGTGGCCGCATTGCAAAGCCCGTGCATTTGCCGGGTAAGTGACAAATTGGGTGGGGGTGGCGCGGTGGCGTTTGCTGCCTTTGCCACGCCAAGGCTCAGGCCTCGGGTGTGACTTGGATTTTGGCGCTGCCCTACACTGCCGGGCGTGTCTGCACCTACTTCATCCTCATCGTCGTCCCAAGCTACCTTGGCGCCCCCGCTGCAACGCCTGTTGGCCGAGGTGGCCCAGGCCATCCAAGCCGTGCGCGCGGGCCGCTCGCTCACCGAGGTGCTGGCGCGCTGCCCCACCGAGCTGCGCCCCGGCACCCAAGCCTTGAGTTTTTATGTGCTGCGCCTGCTCGCCAGTGCGGAGGGCGCACGCAAGCTGCTGGCGCCCAAGGCCCCACCGCCCAAGGTGGAGGGCTTGCTGCTGTGTGCCCTGGCTTTGCTGTGGCCCAGTGACGCAGCACCTTACGACGCCCACACGGTGGTGGACCAGGCCGTCAGCGCCGTGCGCAAGCGCCTGCCGGCCAGCGCCGGCTTCGTCAACGCGGTCTTGCGGCGCTTTTTGCGCGAGCGTGAGGCCATCGTCAGCGCTGTCTGCGCCGACCCGGTGGCGGCCTTCAATCACCCGGCCTGGTGGATCGCCCGCCTGCAGCAAGACTGGCCCGAGCAATGGCAAGCCATTCTGGCCGCCAATAACGAACACCCGCCGATGAGCTTGCGGGTCAATGCCCACCACGGCTCAGCGGCTGACTATGTGCAGCGCCTGGCCGATGTGGGCATTGCCGCCCGCGCGCTGGGTCCCCTGGCGCCACAGGCGGTGGTGCTGGCGCGGGCCGTGCCGGTGACGGCCTTGCCTGGCTTTGCCGCCGGCGAAGTCTCCGTGCAAGACGCGGCCGCACAGCTGGCTGCCGCCTTGCTGGTGCAGCCCCACGGTGAGCTGGCGGCGTTGCCCGCCCATGCGCGGGTGCTGGACGCCTGCTCGGCCCCCGGCGGCAAGACCGCCCATGTGCTGGAGCTGGGTGACTTTGACCTGATGGCGCTGGACAGCGATGCCAAGCGCCTGCAGCGGGTGCAAGAGAACCTCAACCGCCTGGGCCAGCGCGCCACCCTGAAGGCCGCGGACGCCCGCGTGCCGGATAGTTGGTGGCACGGCCAAGCCTTTGATGCCATCTTGTTGGATGCGCCCTGCAGTGCCTCGGGCATCGTGCGCCGCCACCCCGATGTGCGCTGGCTGCGCCGTGAGTCCGACATTGCCCAACTGGCCCTGATTCAAAGCGAATTGCTGGATGCCTTGTGGCCCTTGCTCAAGCCGGGCGGGCGCCTGGTCTATGCCACCTGCTCGATCTTCAAGGCCGAAGGTCAGCAGCAAATCGACGCATTTTTGCAACGCCAGCCCGACGCCAAGGCCCATGATGTGCCCGGCGTGACCGGCCACCTGCTGCCCCTCGCTCACAATGGGGCCGATGCTCAAGCAGGCCCCGCGGTGTTGGATGGTTTCTACTACGCGCTGCTGAGCAAGTCCTGAGGGCGCACTTGGCGCTTTGTTCACAAATTTTCGGTTCCTGCCCATTGAGATCGCTCGGCCTGTCATTCGCCACTACTGCCTCTTGCCCCCAGGTGCTCCGGCCCTGGGTGAGCGCTGGCATGGCTGTGCTGCTGGCGCTATTGATGCTGTTCTTGCTGGTGCTGCCGGCCCAGGCCGCGCAGGCCCAGGGCGTGGAGCTGAGCCAGATCAGCACGACAAAGTCGGAAGACGGGCTGGAGCTGAGCTTCAGCACCCGCTTCACGCTCTCGGCGGCGGTGGAAGACGCTTTGATGAAGGGCGTGCCGGTCTACTTCGCGGCCGATGTGACGGTGCTGCGCAGCCGCTGGTACTGGCGTGATGTGCGCGCCGCGCGGGCTTCGCGCAGCTGGCGGCTGGAGTGGAAATCGCTGACGCGCCAGTTCCGCGTCAGCACCGAAGGCCTGAACCGCAATTACGCCAGCCTCAGCGAGGCCTTGAGTTCGCTGCGCGGCGCCGCCAGCTGGCATGTGGCCGACCTCAAAGACATTGAGGACGATGGCCGCTACTACCTCGAATTCAGTTACCGGCTAGACACCAGCCAACTGCCCAAGCCCATGCAAATCGGGCTGGGTTCGCCCCAGGGCTGGGGTTTGAATGTGGAGCACACCTTCACCCTCAACCCTGACTTCAGCCTGCGCACTGCTGCCGGTTCCTGATCAATGAGCAAAGCCGCGCGGTGGGCATGGGTCATCTCGATGGTGGCCGTGACGGGGGTTTGCGGTGTGCTGGCCTTCTTGCTGTCCATCGGCGCCACCTCGCAGCGCGGTTTTTTGGAGCGGCATTCGGTCTGGCTGTTCTGGGTCAATGCCGTGGTCGCCACGGTGCTGGTGCTGGTGATCGGCGGCGCGGCCATCCGCCTGGCCCTGCGGGTGCGCAGCGGCAAGTTCGGCAGCCGCTTGTTGATGAAGCTGGCCGGCATCTTTGCCCTGGTGGGTGTGGTGCCAGGGGTGCTGATCTACGGCGTGTCCTACCAATTCGTCAATCGCAGCATCGACAGCTGGTTCGATGTGCGCTTGGCCAGCGCCCTGGACGCCGGCTTGAATCTGGGCCGCGGCACCTTGGACGAGCTGGCCAGCGACCTGGGCAAGAAGACCCGTGAGGCGGCCGACCATCTGGCCGAGCGTGATGCCAACCTGCCGCAGCCTCTGGCGCTGAACCGCCTGCGCGAGCAAATGGGCTTGCGCACCGTGGCCCTGGTGGGCAGCAATGGGCAGATCATTCTTTCGGCCGGCGGCGACGCCAGTGTGCTGAGCCCCGAGCGGCCATCTGAAAGCATGCTGCGCCAGGCCCGCAGCAGCCTGGCATTCAGCCAGCTGGAGGGCTTGGAAGACGAAGCCCTGGCCCTGCAAGGCCAGGCGCAGATCCGCGCCCTGGCGCTGCTGCCCAGTACCGATCTGCGCCTGGGTGATAGCAGCGGGGCCGAGCGCTATTTGATGATGGTGCGGCGCATCCCGCCCACCGTGCTGCGCAATGCCCTGGCCGTGCAGGCCGCCAGCAGCGAATATCAGCAGCGCGCCCTGGAGCGCGACGGCCTGCGCCGCATGTATCTGGGCACCCTGACCCTGGCCCTGGTGTTGGCCGTGTTTGCCGCGCTGCTGCTGGCCGTCACGCTGGGCAATCAGCTGGCGCGGCCCTTGCTGCTTTTGGCCGAAGGCGTGCGCCAGGTGGCTCGCGGCGACTTGAGCCGCAAACCCATGCTGAGTTCGCGCGACGAGCTGAGCGGCCTGACCCGATCTTTTGCCGACATGACCGAGCAGCTCTCAGACGCCCGCGCGATGGTGGAGCGCAGCGTGGCTGAGCTGGAAGGCGCCCGCACCAATCTGCAAACCATTCTGGACAACCTCACCGCCGGCGTGATCGTGTTCGACGCGCAGCAGCACATCGACACCGTCAACCCCGGCGCCACCCGCATCCTGCGCCTGCCGCTGTCGGCCTACCGCGGCCGCCGCCTGGATGAGGTGCCGCAGTTGCAGGCCTTTGCCCAATCGGTGTGGCAGCGCTTTGACCAATACAACCCCGAAGCCGGCGAGCGTGACCATTGGCAAGACGCTTTCGAGCTGCAGGTCGAAGCCGGCCAGGATGTGCTGACCCTCTTGGTGCGCGGCGCCCAGCTGCCACAGGGTGCGCGGCTGATGGTGTTCGACGACATCTCTGAAGTGGTGTCGGCCCAGCGCTCGGCCGCCTGGAGCGAGGTGGCGCGGCGCCTGGCGCATGAGATCAAGAATCCGCTCACGCCGATTCAGCTCTCGGCCGAGCGTTTGCAGCACAAGCTCGAAGCCAAGCTCGAAGGGGCGGATCAGGCCATGCTGGTGCGCTCGGTGGCGACCATCGTCAACCAAGTGCAGTCGATGAAGCAGCTGGTCAACGAGTTCCGCGACTACGCCCGCCTGCCTTCGGCCAATCTGAAAAACCTGGACCTCAATGCCCTGGTGAGCGAGGTGCTAACCCTGTACTCACAGGCCCAGGAAGCCGGCCGTTTGCGCGCCGAATTGGCCTTGGCGCCGATGCAAATCAAGGGCGACGCCAGCCAATTACGGCAAGTCATTCACAACTTGGTACAGAATGCGCTTGATGCCGTGCAAGACCGCGCCGATGGACAGGTGCTGGTGCGAACCCAGCAAGCCTTTACCGAGGCCGGTGAGCCACGCGCCCTGCGCCTGCTGATCAGCGATAACGGCGCGGGTTTTGCCGAAAAAGTGTTGAAACGCGCCTTCGAACCTTATGTCACGACCAAGACCAAAGGCACCGGCTTGGGGCTGGCGGTGGTGAAAAAAATCGCCGATGAACACGGCGCGCGCATCCGTCTGGCCAACCTTCATTTAGAGGGTGACGAGACGGCGGCCGTGATAGGTGCACAAGTTTCGTTATCATTTTCAAAACTCGCGACTGCAGCGGCCGACGGCGGCACTGCCCAAAAACAAGAGTGAACTAGGACTCCATGGCAACAATTCTTGTAGTCGACGACGAACTGGGCATACGCGCCCTCTTGTCTGAAATCCTCACCGATGAGGGCCACACGATCGAACTGGCCGAGAACGCAGCGCAGGCGCGCGCCGCCCGCGAGCGCGCTCGCCCCGACCTCGTGCTGCTGGATATCTGGATGCCCGACGTTGATGGCGTCACCCTGCTCAAAGAATGGGGCGGGGCCGGCCTGCTGACCATGCCCGTCATCATGATGAGCGGCCACGGCACCATCGACACCGCGGTGGAAGCCACCAAGGTCGGCGCCATCGCCTTCCTGGAAAAGCCCATCACGCTGCAAAAGCTGCTGCGCGCGGTGGAGCAGGCCCTGGTCAAGGTGGCCCCGCGCCCCGCACCCGCACCGATGGGCGCGCCGCTGAGCTACACCCGCAGCGACAGCATCAGCCCGGTCTACCCGGTGGCAGCACCCGTGCATGGCTCCACCATCAACACCATGCCCTCGGCGCCGCAAATGGGCATCGCCTCCGAGCAAATTTTCGAGCTGGACCGCCCCCTGCGCGAAGCCCGCGACGCTTTCGAGAAGAGCTACTTCGAGTTCCATCTCGCCAAGGAAAACGGCTCCATGACCCGCGTGGCCGAGAAAACCGGCCTGGAGCGCACCCATCTGTACCGCAAGCTCAAGCAGCTCGGTGTCGATTTAAGTAGAAATAAACGCGGATCTGGTGTTTGATTGAAAAAATGGTGCTATAGTTGCGGTCTTCGCTGAGTTGCAGCGAAGACGATCTGAAAAAGATCAAGTTGGCCTGGTAGCTCAGTTGGTAGAGCAGCGGATTGAAAATCCGCGTGTCGGTGGTTCGATTCCGCCCCAGGCCACCAAGAATACCTAATGAAATTAAGCACTTAGCGCTATTGGCTCTAAGTGCTTTTTTCTTGCCCGCTCAGGATGTGACGGCGGATGTGCGCAGACTTGCTATGTCCACCAATTCCCGGTGAGTGGCATCTTCGCTCTTGAACGTTCGATTGGCAGCGATTTCCGCATGCCGGCCAGCCACCGCACCGACCCGCAGCACGAAAGAGCCGAGCGGGACGCGCTGATCAGTTCCGGGCCGGCGGCCGAAACATTTCGCGGTGCAGTCCCCAGTGCTCGACGGCAGCGCTAAGCACGGCCGATTCGCCGTCGTCGACATGCGCGTCGGCTTCAGCAAGTTCGACACACAAGCGCAGCACCTTCAGTCGCAGCGTGAAATCCTCGATTTCACTCATCAGGTCCGCCAGCGTGCGCTCGTCTACCGGGCAAATATCGGCCCAGTTCAACTGGCCGCTCGACAGCAAGTCTTCGCAGAAGTGGTCCAGCAGCGTGAGTAGTTCATGGCGTGTCAGGCCGAGCTGCTCATGCACGGCGAGACGGTCGAGGCATTCGATCTCTGAGGCCGCAATGTCGCCGTCGGCGACCACCGTCAAGGCGACGATGCGGGCCGCTGCTTGCGGGCTGTTCACGGGATAGTGGCGCATGGGAAGTCCTCTTGGGTGATTGATGTTGGACTTAGATCAGTCGAAGTTGTGCCTTAGCACTGCATAGCATTCGCGCAGCACAGGGCGCGACACCCGCAAAATCGGAGGGCGCGCGATGCCCGGTCGGGCCGCGCAGTTCTGCGGCATGCGGGTGGCGAGACTTGACGAGCACTTGCAACGCGGATCTCCATCGGTGGG
The DNA here is from genome assembly GCF_001477625.1 of Paucibacter sp. KCTC 42545. NCBI lineage: Bacteria > Pseudomonadati > Pseudomonadota > Betaproteobacteria > Burkholderiales > Sphaerotilaceae > Roseateles > Paucibacter sp. KCTC 42545. The sequence continues at coordinate 3,789,878 of NZ_CP013692.1, read as the reverse complement.
TGGCAAGCGGAATGTGGGTCTCCTAACGCTTCCGAAAAAGCAGCTTTTCGCGAACTCCAACATCGGACAAAGCTGAACACCCGCCGGGGTTTCGACCTCACACTTCAGCGTTCGCTGCATGCCGCGTGCACGCCTTGCCTCGCGCCCGCCTTCTGGGCGCCTCACCCTCTGGAGACCGATCTGATGCCGAAAACTCGCACCGCCAACGCCGCCCGTCTGGAGTTCGCTCCCGGCTCCCTGGTTCAATCCAATCTGTCGGGGGCCGCCTTCACCGGTGACTGGCTTTGGGTGGCTGGCGACGAAGCCTGCGGCCTGGATCGTTTGCGCCGGCTCGAACCCGTCGGGCGCGAAGCCTTGCGCTTTGGCGAGGCACGCGATTTCCCCCTCGCGGATCTGCTGGACTTGCCCGGCACGGCCGAGGAAGAGGCCGACCTGGAAGGCATGGCCGTGGCCGATGGCTACCTCTGGGTGGTCGGCTCGCATGGCCTGAAGCGCAAGAACGCCAAGCCAGACCGGGGCCATGCTGAGAACGCCAAGCGCCTGGCCAAGGTCTCGCTCGGCAGCAACCGGCGCTTGTTGGCCTGCCTGCCGATCGAGGCCAATGCAAAGGGCGAGCCCTGCCTGGTGCGGCAGGCCCAGGACGGCCGCAAGGCGCTGCGCCTGAAGGGGAATGCCGAGTCAAATCTGCTGACGCGCGTGCTGGCCGACGATCCCCACTTCGGCCCCTATATGGCCATCCCGGGCAAGGACAACGGCTTTGACATCGAAGGCCTGGCCGTCGACGGCCGGCGCTTGTTGCTTGGCCTGCGCGGCCCGGTGCTGAGGGGCTGGTCGGCGCTGATTGAGATCGAGGTTGAGGCCCGCGCTGACGATCTGCGATTGCTGCCGCTGGACGAGCGTGGCACGCTGATCCGCAAGCATTTCCTGCAGCTTGACGGGCTGGGTATTCGCGATCTGCACTTCTCGGGCGATGACCTCTACATCCTGGCCGGCCCGACGATGGTGCTGAACGGTGACATTCGCGTCTTCAAGTGGCCCGCCGCCCGATCCTTGCTGGCCGCCAACCGCGAGCCCGTGCGTTTCGAGGATGCATTGACCGAGTCAGTGCCCCTGCCGCATGGACGCGGAAGCAACCGGGCTGAAGCGATCTGCGATTTGCCGCCGGCGCTGTCCGGAGGCAAGGCGCGTTGGCTCGTCCTGTACGACGCGCCAGGTGCCGATCGCAAGGATGGTGAACACGCAGTCTTCGGCGACTTGCTGAGCCGCGACTGAGGGCATTCACCGCGAGCCCCTTGAGTCAATCCATCATGGCCGAAGCCCCTGAGCTCGATCCTGCCGCACCGATCCAGTTCGTCATCAATGCCGCTGCCGGCAGCAGCGATGCGGACATGAAGCGCGAAGTCATCGAGTCGGTGCTGCGGGCAGAAGGACGCAGCGGCCACTTGCACTTCTGCACGCCCCAAGATTTGGCGAACGTGGCGCGTGAAGCGGCGCAGCGGGCCTTGGCCACCCGCGCGGCCGTGGTCGCCGTCGGTGGTGACGGCACGCTCAACACGGTGGCGCAGGCCGCTCACGCTGCGGGCTGCGCCATGGGCGTGGTGCCGCAGGGCACGTTCAACTACTTTGCCCGCACGCATGGCATTCCCGCCGACCCGGCCGAAGCGGTCCGCCTGCTGCTGCATTCAGCGCCGGTGCCCGTTCAGGTGGCCGGCATCAACGAGCGTGTGTTCCTCGTCAACGCCAGCCTGGGGCTCTATCCTGATTTGCTGGAAGACCGAGAAGCCTACAAGGCCCGCTTCGGCCGCAGCCGCTGGGTGGCGTTTGTGGCCGCCTGCGCGACCCTGCTGCGCGCGCAGCGCCGGTTGCGGCTGCATATCGAAACAGGCGGCACGGTTCGCGATATGCAAACCTTGACGCTGTTTGTGGGCAATAACCGGCTGCAACTCCAGCAGTTCGGTGCGGAGCCAGAAGATACCCTGGCCGGCACGCCGGGCGATGGCAGCATGGCCGCCTTGGTGCTGCGGCCCATCGGAACGCTGTCGATGATGGGCTTGATGTTGCATGGCGCCATGGGCAGGCTGGGTGAGGCCGCCGGCGTTGATCGCTTCGAATTTGATCACCTGGTGGTCAGACCCACGCTGGCGCAGGGCCGTCGCGGGGTGAAGGTGGCCTTCGACGGCGAGGTGGCGATGATGCGCGCGCCGCTCGACATTCGCGTGCTCGCCAAACCGCTTTACCTGCTGAGGCCGCAGCCAATAACGCAGCAGAAAGTGCCGCCCAAGGCTGCTGCCCTCGACGCCGCATCCCCGACGGACGGGGCCAGCCTGTGAGCCTCCTGCTGCAGATCTCCGACACGCACTTCGGCACCGAGCAGGCACCGGTCGTCGACGCCTTGACCAAGCTGGCCCGCCAGCAGCGGCCCGATCTGATCGTGCTGTCTGGCGACATCACTCAGCGCGCACGCCCGGCGCAGTTCAGGGCCGCACGCGCGTTTGTGGACAGCCTCGGCGCGCCGGTGCTCGCCGTTCCCGGCAATCACGACATCGCGCTGTTCGACCTGTGGGCGCGCTTGCGCCGCCCCTATGCGCGCTACAGCGCTGCTTTCGGCGTGGACCTTGAACCCTTACACCGCTCGCCCGATTTGCTGGTGCTAGGCGTCAACACCACGCGGCCCTGGCGGCACAAGCATGGCGAGATCTCCGGGCAGCAGGTCGACCATGTGGCGCAACTTTTGGCGGGCGCCGAAGCCGCCCAGCTGCGGGTGGTGGTGGTGCACCAGCCCGTGGCGGTCACGCGTGTCGAGGATCTGTCCAACCGTCTGCGCGGGCATGCGGCCGCGCTCGAGCGCTGGGCTGAGGCCGGGGCCGACCTCATCATGGGCGGCCACATCCACCTGCCTTATGTGATGCCGCTGCAAGGCCTGGCGCGTCCGCTGTGGGCCGTGCAGGCGGGCACGGCCGTCTCGTCTCGGCTGCGCATGGGCGTGCCCAACTCGGTGAACCTGCTGCGCTGGGGCGCGGACTCGGCGCCTGGCTGCTGCCGCATCGAGCAGTGGGATTTCTCGCTTGACGCTCAAGCCTTCTTGCGCGCCAAGCTCATCGAGGTCCGGCCGGCCAGGGCTTGAGTGGGCTGCGACGCGTCGCTGGCCAGTCCGCGAGGAACAGCAGGATGGGAGCGGTGACGAAGACCGACGCTGAGCGAATTTAAGCCGCCGTGCCCGCGCGCGGCCGCAGTCCCCATTTGACGGCTTCGAACCAAACCAGGCTCAGCAGCGCGGCGCCGCAGCCGGCCAGCAGCAGCTGCGGCGAGGGCTGGGCAAAGGAAAACAGGGCGCGGACGGCGGGCACGGCCAGGACGATGGCCAGCAAGCTCAGGGTGGCCAGTGCCATCCACAGGAAGGTGGGGTTCAAACCGCCCAATTTGGGGCTCGTTCCCGGTACGCCAGGCACCTCAGGCGCGCCTGTGTCGCCGACCAGCAGGGCGGGCCGATTCCAGGACCGGTTGGCGTAGATCAGGCCCAGGTTGGACAGCACCAGCACCGAGAAGGTCAGCGCGCGCGCCACTTCGTCCGAACCGGAGAAGGCTCGCGTCAACGCGAATACACCGAGCAGCAGGGCCAGCAAGCCCGCACCTTGCCAGAGGCCGCGCACCAGCACGGCGCGGTCGAATAAGCGCGCGTCTGGGCGGCGCGGAGGCTGGCGCATCGCGTCCGGCTCCAGCGGCTCGGCTTCGAAGACGACCGAGCAGGCCGGGTCGATGATCAGCTGCAGGAACAAGATGTGCACCGGCATCAGCAGCATGGGCCAGCCCAGCAGCACAGGCAGGATGGATAGCCCGACGATGGGCACATGCACCGCGATCACGAAGACGATGGCCTTGCGCAGATTGGCGAAGACGCGGCGCCCGTAGCGCACCGCCGTCACCAGGGCGGTGAAGTCGTCGTTCAGCAGCACCAGTGCGGCGGCCTCGCGGGCCACATCGGTGCCGCGCGCGCCCATGGCCACGCCGATGTGCGCGGCCTTCAGCGCCGGCGCGTCGTTGACGCCGTCGCCCGTCATCGCCACCACTTCGCCGCGCGCGCGGAAGGCCTGCACAAGGCGCAGCTTTTGCTCGGGCTGGACGCGGCAGAAGATGTGCGTGTCGGCAAGGCGCCTATCCAGCTCAGCCTCGCTCAACGTCGCCAGTTCGGTGCCGGTGATGGGCGGGCCGCTCTCGGTGTTCAGCCCGGCCTGGCGCGCGATGGAGCTGGCGGTGGCCGGGTGGTCGCCGGTGATCATCACCACGCGTATGCCTGCGGCCTTGCATTCGGCAATCGCTTGCGGCACCTCGGGGCGGACCGGGTCTTCCAGCGCGATGAGGCCGAGGAACTCGAAGTCGAAATCATGCTGCTCGGCGGGCAGCTCTGCCGCGGCCAAGCTGGCCCGCGCCACGCCCAGCACCCGCAGCCCCGCGCTGGCCATCAGCGCGACTTGCGTCGCGACGGCGGCGTGGCGGGTGGCGTCCATATGGCAGAGGTCAACGATGGCCTCGGGCGCCCCTTTGGCCGCGATCATCCGGGCTTGCAGATCGGGCGACTGCCAGACCCGGGACATCGCCAGCATCTCGGGCGATAAGGGGTAGTCATCCACCAGCGTCCAGTCGGCATGCAGATGCTCGGTGTTGGCCAGCAGGCGCTGGCCGGCGGCGCCGATAGCGGCCTCCATCGGGTCGAAGGCGCGCCGGTGGCTGGCCAGCACGGCGAATTCGAGCACTTCGTGCAGGTCTTCGCCCAGCGGCTTGTCGGCGGCTTGCGCGCTGTCGTAGCTGGCCGCTGGCGTCCAGAGCCTGCGCACGGCCATGCGGTTGGCGGTGAGGGTGCCGGTCTTGTCGACGCACAAGACCGTGGTCGCCCCCAGCAACTCAACCGCCGGGATGCTGCGCGCCAAGACCTGCTCGCGCGCCAGGCGCCAAGCGCCCAAGCCCAGGAATAGGGTCAGCACTACCGGCAGTTCTTCGGGCAGGATGGCCATGGCCAGCGTCAGGCCCGCGAGCAGGCCGTGCAACCAGTCCCCGGTGCTAACACCGTAAGCCAGGGCCAGGCCGGCGGCCAGCAAGAGGCCGATGATGGCCACGCGTTTGACCACCTTGCGGGTCTCGTTCTGGATCGGCGTGTCCTCGCCGCCCAGCCCTTCCAGTGACTTGCCGATCCGCCCCAGAGCGCTGCGCTCACCGGTGGCGACCACGCGGCCCTGGGCCGTGCCCTGGGTCACCAGCGTGCCGGAGAAGACCCGGTCGGTGTTGTCGCTGCCGGCTTCCTGTTCGTCGTGCTTGTCATCCACCGGCGCCGGGCTGGCCGCAGCGCTTGTGTCGGTGGCAGCTGTCAGCTGCTTGCTCACCGGCACCGATTCGCCGCTGAGCATGGACTCATCCACCGTGAGATTCGCGGCTGCCAGCAAGTCCATATCGGCCGGCACGCGGTCGCCTTCGGCCAGCAAGACGATGTCGCCGCACACCAACTCGCGGCCCGGCACTTTGCGCGTTTTGCCCTCACGCAAGACCAAGGCCTGCGGGCTGGACATATCGCGCAGCGCTTCTAGCGATCGCTCGGTGCGCCTTTGCTGCACAAAAGTGATGCCCATGACCACGAACACAAAGCCCAGCAGCATCAGCGCGTCATTGCGATTGCCCAGCACGAGGTAGATCGCCCCGCAGGCCACCAAAAGCAGAAACATCGGCTCCCGCGCGATGTCTGCCAACAGCCGCAGCACGCTGCGCGGGCGCGACACCGGCAACTCATTGGGCCCCTCGCGCGCCAATTGCTCGCGGGCTTGGGTCTCGGTCAGGCCGGTGGCTTGCATATCGTGATGCTAACTTTTCAATGGGAAGGGATGGCGGCGCGGTTGCCGCGCTCGGCATAGTCGGCACAGCCTAGGCTTTGCGCTTGACGCCGGCATGAAAAAATGCGCCCAAGGGCAGCGCACGGCTTTGCCCAAGCGTCTGGGCTGCGACCTGCGCATGCCGAGATTAGATGCACACACAGCCGCGCTCTGTGCGCTGTCGAACGCAGCGACTTGGCTCAGCGCAGCGCAATCGCCGAAGTGATCGCGCTGCGCGCCCTGTTTGCAGCCACTTTTGCCCGACACTGGCAGCTACGTCCCGCCGAACGCCCAAGCCGTCCCTCAATGTCAGATTCAGTTTTCGTCCCGCAGCGCATCCAGCCCAGTGCCGAGCAGTTGCTCATTCAAACCACGCGGGCTCGCCATGTGCTGATCGAGGCCAATGCCGGCTCCGCCAAGACCTCCACCTTGGCCTTGCGCATTGCCCAAGCGCTGACGCGCGGCGCCCGGCCGGACATGGTGCTGGCGCTGACCTATACCGCCCCGGCGGTGCAGGCCTTGCGCACGCAGCTGCGCCTGATTGGCCTGGCGGCGGAGCAGATCGAGCAGATGCATATCCACAGCTTCGAGTCCTTCAGCGCGGCTTTGCTGGCCGAACGTGAAGGGCCGGGCACGGAGCTGCTGGCCACGCCCACGCTGGTGAAGCCCTTCGTCGTGCGCGCCATCGAGCGGGCGCAGACCCTGCCCGAAGAGCGCTACCCCGATGAGTTGACGCTGGGAATGCCGCCCGGCGCCTTGGTGGAAGGCTTGCTGCGCTCGTTTGAGGTGATCAAAGGGCGCATGTTGATCGAGCAATTGGACGAGGGTGCCCGCATCACGCCCGACCTGGCCGAGACCTTGGGCTTTGACTATCTGACCCTGCGCGTGCGCTCCGCCTACGAGTTGATCCGGCGCGGCGGCCACCCGGACCATCCGGCCTTTCGCTTCGAGGGCGACGCCACTTACGACCTGGCCCACGCCATCATGGCGGAGGAGTTCAGCGCCGAGGACTCGCCCTTTGCGCTGGGTCTGGCGCTGATCGTGGTGGATGAGATGCACGACACCAACCGCGCCATGTTCACCATTCTGAAGGCCTTGCTGGGCGCCAACCGCCGCGCCGCCTTTGTGGGCGTGGGTGACCGCGACCAAGTGATTCACTCACAGGCCGGCGCCGAGGCCGGCTTCATGGCCGAGCATTTTGAGCATGAGATTGGCGCACCCCTGCGCTTGCCCCTCACGGCCAGCCATCGCTTCGGCCCCGTCTTGGCACAGGCCGTGGGCGCGCTGGCGGGCAAGCCTTATGCGGCCGTCGAGCAGTTGGCGACGCAGATCGTCAGCCTGCCTTGTGAATCCACCCGCGTGATGGCGCGCCTGATCGCGCAAGTGGCACGCGAGCATATGGGTCAGAGCCAGCAAGATGAGTTGCGCATCTTGTTGCGCCAACCCGCCTATTCCATCCCGATCGAGCGCGAATTGCTGCAGCTGGGCCTGGACTATGCCTGCGCCGGCGTGCAACCATTTTTGCAGCGGCCGGAGATTTTGCTGGTGCGCGGCCTGCAGGCTTTTTGCATGGACGACTTCAGCGGCTTCAAGACCAAGGCGCAGCGCGCGGCGGTGCTGGCCGCGCTGATGCAGTTCGCCGGTGCCTTGATCGACAGTATCGAGCTGCGTCATGTCGATGCGCTGACCGCGCAGCGCCGGGCCATCGACGAGGCCGCCAGCGACCCCGACGGCATGCGCAGCTTCATCGAGGGTCAGGTCTTGCGCAATGCCTCGGCCACCGCCTTGCCGTTGCTGCGTGACGCCATCAGCGTGCTCAAGATGAATGATTTGCCGGCTTTTGTGGATGTCTTCATGGCTGCACTCAAGCCGCAGCGCCTGGCCCAAGCGGTGCTGGTGCGCAAAGATGACATCGAGCAGGTGCGCGCCAATGTGGAGCAACTGCTGCAGCTGGCGCAGCAAGAAGGTGGCGAGCTGGCCGATGTGTTCCGCGTGCTGCATCAGCTGGAGGCGCAGCAGCTACGCATGCGGGCCAATCGCCGCATCACTCTGTCCAGCATCGAGGCGGCCAAGGGTCTGGAATTCGACCATGTGCTGATCCCCCACCTCTCACGCGGTGAGTTCAGCGGCGATGTCAGCGCCGCGGAGAACCGCAATCTACTTTATGTGGCGATGACGCGCGCCCGGCAACGCCTGACCCTGGCGTTTAATCCCGCCAGCCCCTCGCGCTATCTGCTCGACGCTGGCTTGCTGAGCGCTTAGGCGAGCTCGCCCGGCCGGTGGCCCATCCAATTCCAAGGACTCCAGATGAACTCGCTTCGCCCTCACCGTCCTGCGCTTGAAGGCGGGCTCTTGGCTCTGCTGGCCGCCGGCTTGTTTGGCGCCAGCACGCCATTGCTGCAGTATTTTGGTCGGGGCCTGGGTCCGTTCAGCACGGCGGCCTTGCTCTATGTGGGCGCGGCCTTGGTCGGCTTGCTGCTGCGTCAGCCGGCCAAGCGGGAAGCCGCTTTGCGCCGCAGCGATTTGCCTCGTCTGCTGGCCGTGGCTGGCTTTGGTGCCGCCTTGGGGCCGGTGGCTTTGGCCTGGGGCTTGCAGCGTAGCAGCGCCACCGGCGCTTCGCTGATGTTGACCTTGGAAGCTTTGTTCACCGCCTTGCTGGCCTGGCGCTTGTATGGCGAGACCATGGACCGGCGCGTGGTCCTGGGGCTGCTGGCTTTGCTGGGCGGCGGGGTGCTGCTGGTGCTGGATCAAGGCTTGCACGGCAGCAGCCAGCTCTTGGGCCTTTTGGCCGTTTTGCTGGCGACGGCAGCCTGGGGCATGGACAACAGCTTGTCGCGGGCGCTGGCCGAGCGTGACCCCGGCCAGGTGGTGCTGGCCAAAGCCGCGCTGGGCTCGGCCGCCACCGCGCTTCTGGCCTGGCTCAGCGGCGAAGCTTTGCCAGCGCCCCTGGCTGCGCTGGGCTTGTTGGCCGTGGGCGCCACAGGCTATGGCCTGAGCCTGCGTTTTTACTTGCTGGCGCAACGCGCTTTTGGCGCGGCGCGTACCGGCTCGGTGTTCGCGTTTGCGCCCTTCATCGGCGCGGCGATTGCATTTGCTTTGGGGGATCGCTCCGCTGGCTGGGGCATGGTGGCGGGCGGCGCCTTGATGCTGGTGGGGGTGATCCTGCACTTGGCGGAATCGCACGCGCATGAGCATCAGCATGAAGCACTGGTGCATGAGCATGCACACCGGCATGACGACGGCCACCACGACCATCACCACGACCCCATGCCCACAGGCCCGCACAGCCACCCGCATGTGCATCAGCCCACGCGGCACAGCCATGCGCATGTGCCGGACGCGCATCACACCCATTCACATTGAAGGGCGTCACCGCGGGCTTCAGCGCCTTCTGAAGTCCCAGGGCGCGGTGGGTTGCTCCTCCTGCCAGAGGCCCAGCTCACGCTGGCGGGCCTGCTGCTCAGCGGCGGCATAACTGCGCCGTTCAGCGGCGGGCTGATCCTTCTCGTACTGCTTGTAATGCCAGGCCATGCCTTGCGAGAGTTGCGTCAGGCAGGCATCCATCGGGCCCACCATCACTTTGCCGATGATGCGGCCGTAGCGGTCCTTCTTGCGCCACACCACGCTGACGTTTTTGCCGTAGACCAAGTCGGACAAGTTCTGCTTGGCCCGCTGGCCAAAGGCTTGGTGCTTCTCTGGCGCGTCAATGCCGGCCAGGCGGATCTTGTGCGGCTGGGTGGCTTGGTCAAGCACGGTGATGGTGTCGCCATCGGCCACGCCGACCACGCGGCCATCGAGAAGTTTGTCGACTGTGCTGGCCAGGCAAGTGCTGGCCAGCAGCGCCAGGCTCAGGCCTATCAAGAGCCTGCGGCTGGATGCGGTGAGCAAGTGAAGTGTGGAGGCGGTGCGCGGGGCGTTGGTGTAGCTAGCGTTCAAGAGCGACTGACTCCGGCTGAGTCAGCTTGTGCCGCGTGACTTGCTGCTGCTGCTGCTGCTGCTGCTGCTGCGTGCGTAGAGGATGGGTTCAACATGCGATAGGGGTGGGGCATTGCGGCGCTGGCGCGGCTTGTACAAAAGGCTCGCATCATCCCATCAGCGGGCAGTGCCTGCGTGTGCCTGCGCGGCATGGGTGTGACGGATGGCGCGCCAGATGGCCCGGCGGAGAAACGAACAATTCGTTACGCACTGAGGGTCAACCGTTGCGAGGGGGCGTTCGTTGAGATCACAAGCCGGCAAATGCCAGGCTCGCTTGAGAAACCCGAAGCAAATCGGGTTCATTTAGAAGGCTTTTAATCATGTCCAAGATCACGTCTTTCATCGCTGCAGCAGCTTTGTCTACCCTGGCCGTGGCGTCCTTCGCCCAAGCACCGGCCGCCACTGCGACGGCTCCTGCCAAGACCACGGCAACTGCCGCACCAGCCGTGACCACTGCTGCCCCTGCTGCCGCCACGAACACCACCGCAGCCGCACCTGCAGCAACCACCGCCGCAACCGCTACACCGGCTGTGGCCACCACGGGCGCCGCCAAGCCGGCCGCCGCTGCGGACGCGGCTCACGGCCACAAGCATGACAAGAAGCATGCCCATCCAAAGGCTGCTACTCCTGCAGCTGCAGCAACAACGACGGCCGCCCCGGCTGCCGCAGCCTCCGCTGCCAAGTAAAGTGGCCATTCAACTGCACGGCCCGGGCTAGTCCCGAGGCCCGTGTCAGCAAGACCAGCCCCGGTGGACATGAAAAGTCCACCGGGGCTGTTTGTTTTTGGCGCCGGCCAGGACTTGTGGCACGGGCCGTGTGCGCCGGCTGGGTTGACAATCGCCGCCCTGGCGAACGCGCTTCAGGCGAATCCACCCCACTTGATTGCGCACACAGAACCACAAGTTTTCACTTCCTCTTCCACCCGCTTCGCTACCCGCGAATTCCTTGCAAAGTCCCTTCATCAAGATGTTGAAACCCTCCGTGATTGTTCTGGCAGCGACCCTGGCGCTGCTCTCCACCACCGCTGAGCCGGCGCTGGCCGCCGCTGCAATCGCCAAGTCGGCCACGGCCGCCGTGCCGGCCGGGCAGGGCGTGTGGGATTTGACGCCGCTGTATGCCAATGAGGCCGCCTGGGAAGCCGAGCGCCTGGCCATCCTGGCCGAGCTGCCCAAGCTCAAGGCCCTGCAAGGCACGCTGGGCAGCAGCAGCAAGAGCATGGCCGACGGCCTGGACCAAATCTCCGCGGTGCGCCGCCGCCTGGGCCGCCTTGTGACTTACTCCAGCTTGCTGGCCGACGAGAACACCCAGATCACCGCCAATCAAGCGCGTGATCAGTTGGCCAGCTCGGCCAACAACCAGTTCGGCGAGGCGGTGTCTTTCGTCAATGCCGAAGTCACTGCCACAGGCCGCGACAAGGTCGAGGCCTATCTGGCTGCTGAGCCGCGCCTGGCCAAGCACAAGCAGGGTTTGACGACGATTCTGCGCCTGGCCGCTCACACCCTGAGCCTGAAGGAAGAGGCGTTGCTGGCCTCCGCCGCCGAACCCATGCAGCAGCCGCAAAGCATTTACGGCCTGCTGACCAATGCCGATCTGCCTTGGCCCACCATCACCGTGCGTGGCAAGAAGGTGGTGCTGGATCAGGAGCAATACGTGTCCTTGCGCGATGACCGCGACCCCAAGGTGCGTGAGCAAGTCTTCAAGTCTTTCTGGCCTGTGTACAAGGCCTACGAGCGCACCCTGGGCGCCATCTACGCCGCCAATCTGCGCGGCACCGTGTTCAAGGCCAAGGCGCGCCAGTTCCCCAGCAGCGTTGCCATGGCGCAGGGCAATGACAACATCCCCGAGGCCGTCTACCGCAGCCTGGTGCAAGAGGCCAATGCCGGCCTGCCCACGCTGCATCGTTACCTGAAGCTGCGCAGCAAGATGCTGGGCCTGAAGAACCCCGGTTATCAAGACGGTTATGTGGCGCTGGCCAAGACCAGCCGCAGCTACACCCTGGCCGAGGCCGAGCAGCTGACCCTGGCCGCCCTGGCGCCCCTGGGCAGCGACTACACCACCAAGCTGGATCAAGCCTTCAAGGGCAACTGGATGCATGCGGTGCCGCAGCGCGGCAAGCGCTCGGGCGCCTACATGAACCCGGCTGCCTACGATGTGCACCCCTATTTGCTGATGAGCTTCAACGGCGAGTATCAAAGCGTCTCGACCCTGGCGCATGAGTGGGGTCACGCCATGCACTCGGTGTTGTCCAATGCCGCTCAGCCTTTTGAGACGGCTGACTACTCGACCTTCATCGCCGAGATCCCCTCAACGGCCAACGAGCTGTTCCTGGTTGACCACATGGTCGAGAAGGCCGCCACACGCGAGGAGAAAATCTTCGCGCTGAGCCAGGAGCTGGAAAGCATCCGCAGCACCTTCTTCCGCCAGGCCATGTTTGCCGAGTTTGAGCTGAAGTCGCACGAGGCGGTGGAGAAGGGCGAAGCCGTCACCGGCGAATGGTTCACCAAGACCTATCTCGACCTGCTCAAGCGCTATCACGGCGACGCGCAAGGCGTGGTCAAGATCGATGACCTTTACGGCATCGAGTGGGCCTACATCCCGCATTTCTACAACGACTTCTACGTCTACCAGTACGCCACCTGCGTCAGCGCTGCGGCCTTCTTCGCCGAAGGCATTCGCATGGGCGACACCGCCTTGCGTGACAAGTACTTCGCCATGCTCAAGGCCGGCAGCTCGGGCGATGCTTATCCGCTGACTTTGGCGGCCGGTGTGGACCTGGCTTCGCCCGAGCCCTACCGTGCGCTGATGCGCCGCATGAATGCGACCATGGACAAGCTGGAAAAGCTTAATGCTGAGAAGGCCGGCAAGTAAGCACATTCCAGTTCATCGCCAAGCAAAAGGGCCCGAGTGATCGGGCCCTTTTTTCATGACGACGAAGGCGTGTCGCGGCGCCGTTTTTTACCAGTTACCAGTATTGGCCATCGAAGCCCAGGGCTCGGCCGGCGCCAGCGCGGGGCCGTCTTGCAGCAACTCAACCGAGATGCCATCGGGCGAGCGCACAAACGCCATGCGGCCGTCGCGCGGTGGGCGCAGCACGGTCACGCCGTGGTCGGCCAGGCGCTGGCAGGCGGCGTAGATGTCGGGCACGGCAAAAGCCAGGTGGCCGAAATTGCGCCCGCCGGTGTACTGCTCGCTCTTGCCATCGGCATCGGGCCAGTTATAGGTCAGCTCCACTTGCGGCTGGTAGGGGCCCGCTGCGTCGCTCGGGGCGGCGAGATAGAGCAGGGTGAAGCGGCCGGCCTCAAATTCGTTGCGGCGCACTTCCACCATCCCAAGCGCATCGCGGTAAAACTTCAGCGAGGCTTCAAGATCGGTGACGCGAACCATGGTGTGCAGGTATTTCATGATTTCTTCTCGGCAGTGAGGACTGAGCCGGATTGTCGCGGCTGCCGGCCGCTGGCGCTGTTGGAAGGATATTGCGGGGGATATTGCAGCGCGCTTTTGCGCTCCACCCCCAGCAGCACGGCCAAGGGCGCAGGCAGCCGGCGCGCAAGGGTGTAGCCCAGGGCGCATAGCGCCGCGGTGAGCGAGATCAAGGCCAAGCCCTCCGCCAAGGGCGGCAAGTGCCAGGGCTTGATGGCCTGGCTCAGCACGACGATGAGGGTTTGGTGCAGGATGTAGACGCAGAACACTGCGGCGCTGAGGCGCTGGCGCAGGGGGCTGTCCTGGTTCAGCCACTGCCGCGCAAAGCCGCACACCGCCACCAAGGCCCACCACTGCATGCCGCCCCACAGCAGGCGCATGGCGTAGCGCAGCGCGTCGGGCGGTGGGGTATCGGCATAGGCCTGGAAGTAAAACATCAGCCCTGCCCAGCTGCACAGGGCCGCCACCAAAGCCAGCCAACGCAGGCGGCGCAGGCCAAGCCACAGGCTATCGCCAGCGCTGGCCATCAGGTAACCGAGCACAAACAAGCCGAGGTATTGCGCATGGGCGTACCAATCCCAGACGAGGTTGTGCGTCACCTCGAACTGAATCAGCGTGACGCGCGCCGCCATCAGTGGCAGCGCGCCCAGCAGCATCAGAAACAGGGTGGAGCCGCTGCGCGCGGCGATTGACTCGCTGCCCCATGCCAGCAGGCGCGGCGCCCAACGTGCCAGCAGCAGGGCCAGGCCCGTGTAGGCCCACAGATAGGGCAAGAACCACAGATGATTCCAGGTCGGCAGGCTGAGGCAGCGCCGGCGGCCTTCTTCCAGCCGGCAAAAGTCGGCATTGCCGCGCAGATAGTCGGGCATGAAGTCCAGATAGCTGCCGCTGTAGCTGAACTTGGCGATCACCTCGAAGTAGGACTGCGGCGGCACGATGATCAACATGCCGAACAGCAAAGGCCACAGCAAGCGGCCGCTGCGGCGCCGGAAGAAGGCACCTGCGGGCTGTGGCTTGGCGGCCAGGGCATGCATCAGGGCGGCGCCCGAGATCAGGAAGAGCAGGCCCATGCGCCAGGGCGAGCTGAGCAGCATCAGCGGCTCGATCGTCGTGCTGGCCGCCGGGCTTTTGACATGCCAGCCCCAGCTGACGTAATACATGCCGACGTGATAGACCACCAGCAAGCCGAAGGCGAGGATGCGCAGCCAGTCGAGGAAGAAGAGGCGCTGCGACGATGTTTGTGATTCGTGCGCAGCGCTGCCGATATGCGGAGGAAGTGATGTGTGTGCCATGGCGGCCAGCATCGCCCGCCGGGCCGCTGCGGCCAAGCGTTCTGGGGCGAGTTGGCTTTGGCCTGGGGTCAGTGCGCGGCAGCGCGGATCTGCAGCGTGGCCTTGACCGTCAAAGGCACGCCTTTGCGCAGCGAGGCCACGCCGATCACCGAGCGTGCATGCACACCGGCGGGGCCGAACACGGCCACCAGCAGGTCGGAGGCGCCGTCCAGCACCTCGGCGTGTTCTTCGAACTCCGGCGTGCTGTTGATAGAACCGTGCAGTTCCACGATGCGCAGCACGCGGTCGAGTGAGCCCAGCTCGGCCTTGATGGCCGCGATCAGAGCCAGGCAGGCGGAGCGTGCCAGGGCATAGCCTTGCTCGGCGTCGTACTGCTCGCCCAAACGGCCCTTGGGGCTTTCGCCCGCGATGGCTAGCGGCGCCTTGCCGGAGAGAAAGAGCAAGTCGCCGGCTTGCACCGCAGCCGCATAGTTGCCGGCAGGCGCGCCGCCGCTGGGGAGTTCCAGGCCCAGGGCCTGCAGTCTTTGTTCGGGTGTCATGCCTGAGGGTTTCCTAAATGAGTTGTTCACGATAGCCGCGCGAGACCCGCAGCTTGGCGCCCGAGCTGAGCGTCAATTCGGCCTCGCCACGCGCCAGGCTGGCGATGCTGTGGATATGCGCCGGGTTGACCGCATGGCTGCGGTGCACCCGCACAAAGCCAGCCTGCTGCACGGCGGCATGGGCCAGAAAATCGGCCAGGGTGTGGCGGTCCAGATGCTGGGCGGGCGGGGCGTGCAGCGCGATGTAGTTGTCCGCCGCAGCCACCCATTCCACCTGCGCCAAGGCCAGCTTCATCAAGCCGCCGCCGCGCTGCGGCACCAGCCAGTGGCCGCTGACCGGCTGCAATTGTTGCAGGGCGCTGAGCAGGGCGGCGCGGGGCCGCTCTTTGTTGCTGCGATCGCCACTGCTGATGCTGGCCTGGATGCGCTGGCGCAGCCGGGCCAGGGTCTGGTCCAGGCGCTCGGCGCTAAAAGGCTTGAGCAGATAGTCCACCGCATTGAGCTCAAAGGCGCGCAAGGCGTGTTGCTCAAACGCGGTGCAGAACGCGCAGTGGGTGGCGGGCGGCAAGGCCAGGGCCAGCTCGAGGCCGCTCATGCCGGGCATCTGAATGTCCAGCAAGGCCAGGTCGGGTTGCAGCGCCTCGGCCAAACGCAAGGCCTCCAGGGCATCGCCCGCCTCGCCCATCACTTGCACAGCAGGCGCATGGGCCAGCAGCAGCCGGCGCAGCTTGGCGCGGGCCGGGGCTTCGTCGTCGACGATCAAGACCTTGAGGGGCGTCATCTGGGCATGTCCGCAGCGGTGAGTGTGGCCTTGGGCTTAGCCGGGAGATTGGTGGTGGTCTCCGCCATTTGCGCCGGCAGGCTCAAGCTCAGGCGGCTGCCGCTGCCCAAGCTTTCCAGCTTGACGCTGGCCCGCGCGCCATAGCTGGCTTGCAGGCGCTCGCGGGTATTGGCCATGCCGATGGCGCCGGCGCGGGTGTCGCGGCTGGGGGCGGTGCCGCTGTTGTCTACGGTGATCCGCAATTGGCCGGCGGCAACCTCAGCGTACAGCCGCAGTTGCACGGGGCCCAGGTGCTGGGCCACATCGTGGGTGATGGCGTTTTCAATCGGCGCGATCAAAAGCAGGCTGGGCAATAGGCAGGCTTGCGCTGCCGTGCTGGCCTCCAAGCTGACCTGCAAGCGCTCACCGAAGCGGGCCTGCATCAGCGTCAGATAGGGTTGCACCAGTTGCAACTCCTGCGCCAGGGTGTGGCGCTCGCTGTGCTGGGCATTGAGCGCTTGGCGCAAGAGCGTGGCCAGCTCGCACAGCAGCCGGTCGGCGCGCTGCACGTCCTTGTACATCACCGAGGAAATCAGGTTCAAGGTGTTGAACAAAAAGTGCGGCTGGATTTGATCGCTCAAGCGCTGCAAACGCGCCTCGGCCAACTCGTTGCGCAAGCGTTCCAGTTCATGGCGGCGCGCTTGCTCGGCATTGGCCAGGCGCAGGCCTTCGCTGATGAAGACGAAGAGCAGGTAGCTGATGCTGTCCTTGGCGCCCTCGTAGGCGAACATGGTGGGCAGTTCGTCATGCTGATAGGGCATGCCCATCAAGGCATAGACGCTGGCGCGCAGCAGCAGCAAGCCGGCCACGTGCAGCAGCACAAAGAGCCCCAAGCCCAGCAGATGCCCCAGCAGCAAGCGCCAGAGTGGCGCGCCCTGGTCGCGCAGCCGCGCATGCCAGCGAAACAGGGCAATGGCCAGCAAGCCCACGATGAGCACGCTGCTGAGTTCCCACAAAAAAGGCTCCCAGGGATGCGGCCCGCCACGCGCCTGGTAATGCTGCAGCTCGGCCAGACTCAGCAGCAGGCCCACGCCCAGCACCAGGGCGGCGTAAGCCCACCAGAGCAGGCGGCGCTGCGAGGCGATGGGGGCCGGCCTTGCGGCCGTGGGCGAGCTTGCGGGGGCGAAAGGCATGGTTGTCACGCTATCACGGGCTGGGCGCTGGTTCAGGCCTTGACCGCCATCTCGCCCCGGCGCAAGCGCCTTGCGCCACAAAGAGTGTCAATGATTCACAAGGCGCTGAAGCCCTGTCATGGCCGACCTGGGTACAAGTCGCGCAAACGCGTCTAGCCTCACGGGCTTGGCGACGCTTGCCCAATTACCCCTTCGGCCAGCAGCGCCTCGATCTGCGCCGGGCTGTAGCCCAGCTCCTGCAACAAGGCTTCGCTGTGCTCACCCAGGCGCGGCGGGTCCAGGCGCAGGGGCAGGCGTTCGCCGTCCAGGGTGAGCGGCAGCAAGGGCACGCGGGTGGCGCGGCCATCGGGCAGGGTCATGGGGGCCAGGCCGCCGGTGGCCAGCAGATGGGGGTCGTCCATCAGCTGCTCGGGCCGGGTGATGGGGGCGAAGGGCAGGCCTTCGCGCTCGAACACGGCGCTGATCTCGGCCACCGGCTGCGCGGCCAAGCGGCTGCGCAGCTCGGGCAGCAGCCACTCGCGCGCCAGCACGCGCTGCTTATTGCTGGTCACGCGGGCGTCTTGCGCCAAGTCGGCAAAGCCAAAGGCCTGGCAAAAGATCTGCCACTGCGTGTCGCTGTCCACGGCCAGGAAGATCTGCGCCCCGTCCTTGACGCTGAAGACGTCGTAAATGCCCCAGGGCGAGATGCGGTTGGGCATGGGGTCGGGCGCTTTGCCGGAGATGGCGAACTGCATCATGTGCTGCGCCACCAGAAAGATATTGTTTTCGAACAGGGCCGATTGCACTTGTTGGCCGCGCCCGGTTTGATGGCGCGCCTGCAGCGCCGCCAGCACGCCGATGGCGCCGAACATGCCGCCCATGATGTCGTTGACGCTGCTGCCGGCGCGCAGCGGGTCGCCTGGCCGGCCAGTCATATAGGCCAGGCCGCCCATCATCTGCACCACCTCATCCAGGGCCGTGCGGTGCTCATAGGGGCCGGGCAGAAAGCCCTTGTGGCTGACGTAAATCAGCCGAGGGTTCAGCGCGCTCAAGGCCTCATAGCCCAGGCCAAGCCGCTCCATGCTGCCGCTCTTGAAGTTCTCGCTGAACACATCGGCACTGGCCAGCAGCTTGAGCACGATCTCCAGCCCGCGCGGGTGTTTGATGTCCAGCGCCAGGCTCTTTTTATTGCGGTTGAACAGCGGATAAAAACCCGTGCCCGCGCCCAGCAGTTGGCGGGTGTTGTCGCCCGTCAGCGGCTCGACCTTGATGACTTCGGCGCCCAGATCGGCCAGCACCATGCCGCAGGTGGGGCCCATGACCATATGGGTGAACTCGATGACGCGCAGGCCGGCCAGGGGCAGGGCTTGCGAAACGGGCGACAGTGTGGATGTGGCGCTGGGCGTATCAGGCGTATTCATGCCTGCATTGTGGCGTGTTCAAGTTGCTCGTCTCGCCCCGCGCCGGCTATGCGAGACTGCCGCCATCTGTTCAAGCGTGGGTGTGCTGTCATGAAAATTTGCATTGTTGGCGCGGGCGCCATTGGGGGTTGGTTTGGCGCCTTTTTGGGGGCGAAACTGGGCGCGGAGGTCGAGCTGAGTGTGCTGGCGCGTGGCGCCACCCTGGCCGCGCTGCGCCAGCACGGCTTGCGCATGGACACGGGCGGCGAGCGCATCAGCGTGACGCCGGCCCGGCTCAGCGATGACCCGGCCGAGCTTGGTGTGCAAGACCTGATCATCCTGGCCGTCAAAGGCCCGGCCCTGGCTGCCGTGGCGCCGTCCGTCAAGGCCATGCTGGGCGCGCAGACCCGTGTGCTGGTGGCCATGAATGGTGTGCCCTGGTGGTTCTTCGAGGGCCTGGGCGGCGAGCTGGAAGGTCAGCATCTGGACAGCGTGGACCCTGGCGGCGTGGTGGCTGCCCTGATCCCGGCCGAGCAGGTGATCGGCTGCGTGGTCCACGCCAGCTGCGCGACGCCCGAGCCGGGCCTGGTGCGTCATGTGATGGGCATGGGCCTGATCATCGGTGCGCCCTCGGGTGGGCGACCCGAGTCGGTCTTGCAATTGGCCGAACTCCTAGGCCGAGCGGGCTTCAAGGTCAGCGTGTCCGAGCGCATCCAGCGCGATATTTGGTACAAGCTCTGGGGCAATATGACGACCAACCCCATGTCCGCCCTGACCGGCGCCACCTGCGACCGCATCCTCGACGACGACTTGGTGCGCGGCCTGATGACCCGCATCATGCTGGAGGCCGCCGAGATCGGCGCGCGCATGGGCTGTGCGGTGGATCAAACGCCCGAGCAGCGTCATGCCATCACCCGATCGCTGGGCGCCTTCAAAACCTCGATGTTGCAAGACGCCGAGGCGGGCCGCCCGCTGGAGTACAGCGCCCTGATCGGCGCGGCGCGCGAAATCGGGCAGAAGCTGGGGATGGAGACGCCGTTCACCGATGCCTTGCTCGGCCTGGTGCGCTTGATGGCGCAGAGCAAGGGCTTGAATCCTCAGTGAGCTATTTGGGCAGCTTCAACAAACCCTTGTCGCTGAAGCGCACCGTGCCGAACATGCCGCCGGCCAGTTTGCCGGTCAGCACATAAGGCAGCTCGCCCTGTTCGGCCACGCTGCCAAAGCTCACCGCCTGGCGCAGGGCTGCGAAGGCGGAGATGGTCAGCGGGATCTGCAAAATGCTTTCGCCAAAGCGTGGCACCGTGCCTTTTTGGTCGCTGACGCCGCTGGCGAAATTCTTGCCGTTGAGCTCCAGCTCAATCGCCGCGCCGTCGAATTCGACCGGCGTTTCATTCGGGTTCTGAACGCGCAGCTTGACCAACAAGCGCAGCTCCAGGCCCTCGCCGCTGAGCGGCTCGACGCCCACCACATTCACGCGCAAAGCCTCGCGCTGACCCAGCGCGGCGCAGCCGCCCAGCAGCATGAGCGCGGCGGCGGGCGCGGCGGCAGTGAGGGTGCGGTGCAGAAATTGACGGCGGGCGTTGGCAGCGTTCATGCGGCGGTTCCTTCTTGAGTCGGATGCGTCTTGAATTTCAGTTAGGCGCTTGGCTGGCCCACAGGCCAGTTAGGCCAGCACTTGCAGCAACCACTGGTTAAGGTCTTGCACCTCTTCCATGCACAGCGAGTGTTCCATCGGGTATTCATGCCACTCCGGCGCATAGCCCAGGGTCTGCAGCTTGTCCCGTGCCGCTGCGCCGCGGGCCAGGGCCACCACCGGGTCGCGGGTGCCGTGGGCCAGGAAGATGGGGGTGTTGTTATTGGCACTGTGGCGTTCCGCCGCGGTGGCCTCGGCCAGCGGCAGATAACCCGACATGCCCACCAGCCCGGCCAGGCGCTGCGGGTAGCGCAGGCCGGCCAGCAGGGTCATGGCGCAGCCTTGCGAGAAGCCGGCCAGCACGATGCGCTCGGCCGGCATGCCATTGGCGATCTCGCGGTCCAGCAAGGCGTGGATTTGTTGGGTGGACAGGCGCAGGCCGGCTTCATCTTCGCGGCGCTGCAGATCGCTGCCGGCAATGTCGTACCAGGCCCGCATGCGGTAGCCGTTGTTGATGGTGACGGCCCGTTCGGGCGCACGCGGCATGACGCAGCGCACGGGGCCAACGGCGTCCAGATCAAGGGCGTCGAACATTTGGATGAAGTCGGCGCCATCGGCGCCCAGGCCATGCAAGACGATCAAGGTGGCGCGCGGAGCGCTGGCGGGGTTCAGTTCAATCGTGACGAGTGACATGGTGCGGGCTAGGGTGTTCGGATGAGCCCGATGGTAGCGGGCTGGCGTGGCGGCGCTGAAGGTCACGGCGGATGGCTGAGCCCGCGGCCGGGCCCATGAGCGCGCAATGGGCTTGGCAGACGGCACAGCGCGCCGCGCCGTCTGCCGCGTCACTAGCGACGCGCCGCTCGCTTAGGCAAGCTCAAGCTCGCCGATGGGTTGGTGTTGCAAGTGCTCCAGACGCGCCAAGCTGCTCACGGTGTCCAGGCAGGCCTGGGCCAGCTCGCGGCCTTTTTCGACAAAGTGCTGGCGGAAGAACTGCTGGTGCACCTCATGTTCGTGAAAGTCGTGCGGCGTCAGCACGGCGGAGAACACCGGCACATCGCAGTCCAGTTGCACGCGCATCAGGCCGTCGATGACGGCGCCGGCCACGAACTCATGCCGGTAGATGCCGCCGTTGACGACCAGGGCGCAGGCCACGATGGCCTCGTACCGGCCGCTCAGCGCCAGGCGTTTGGCATGCAGCGGGATTTCAAACGCCCCCGGCACCTCGAAGTGGTCGATCTCGTCGGCGCATTTTCCGCGCCGTCGGCACTCGGCCTTGAAGGCTTCGGTGGCGCAGCTGACGATGCCTTTGTGCCAGCTGGCGCTGATGATGGCCAGGCGTTTGCCCTGGTGGGCGCGGCCGGCAGGCGGTGCCGAGCCTGGGGTGGCGAGTTGGGATTGCTTCAGTCCTTGGGTCTGATTCATGGTGGTCCTCAATAGGATGGTTGCCAGAATCAGGGCGCAGGCACGCAAGCGCGGCGCCAGCCTCCGCGGAAGCTGGCGCCGACACCACGCGTTTCTCTTTCATCCGGACTATGACCGTCGGCTCTGGCATCGCACCAGATCTGCTGACCCCGCAGACAGCCGAAGCCAGCTGCGGGCGCTCGCGGGCTCCCGTGCAGAACACGGATACCGCCGGTGGGGAATTCCACCCCGCCCTGAGAACGCTGCCAGGCCCATGGGGGCCTGGCGCGGCGATTCTAGTAGGGCAGGAAGCCGAAGCAGTTGGGGTGGTGCTTGGCCCTTCAGTTCGGCATCAAGCTGTTCAAACCCCACATCAGTCCGGGATAGACCAGGCCCCAACTCGCCAAGACCAAGCCGGCACACTTCAGCGCAATCAAAGCATGGCTCTTGCCGCGCTGCGTGTGTGCGGGTTGCGCGGCCGCGTCTCGCCAAGCGCCACGCGGCGGGATCAGTTGCTGGGTGGCGGCACGGCGGTCTTTCAGTTGGGCGCTTCTCATGATGGCCTCCTCGGGGCGATGTCCAACAAACAAGTGGCAAACCGATGCAAGCCGCGTGCCAGCTGGCGTCGGCGCCGTGCAATGCCGCTTGTGCGGGCTGCTTTTTCAGCCGCTGCTGCGGTCCACGCGCAGGGCCAGCACCACCGAACTGGTGGTCTTGATCACGCCGTCGATCTCACCGATTTCGTCCAGCAGCGCATCCAGTCGCATGGTGGAGTCCGCGCGCAGCAGGGCCATGTAGTCGAACTCACCGCTGACCGAGGCGAGCTGGCGCAACTCGGGCAATTGGCTCAGGCGCTTGACCACCTCGCGCCCGGCCTTGGGCTGCACGGTGATGCCCACAAAAGCCTGCACGCCGCGGTCGGCTGCGTCGGCGCCGAGGCGCGCGGTGTAACCCACGATGGTGCCATTGCCCTCCAAACGGGCCAGGCGGGCCACCACCGTGGTGCGCGCCACGCTCAGCTTGCGTGCCAGTTCGGCGGTGCTGGCGCGCGCATTGGCCTGCAATTGGGTGATGAGTTGACGGTCCAGCGCGTCGAGGCTGCTCGGCACGGATGCCGGGCCGGCTGGGGTCGAGCTGGCAGGTGAGTTGGCGACGGAGGGAGGCTGTGAGGGGCTATTCATGACAAACCCTTGCTTGATTCGATGTGACGAAGTGCTTCGTCGAAACGACGAATTCACCCGATTATTCGTCGAACTCATGCTTTCTTTCGTCCGGACTCATCCCTAGACTGCGGCGAAACAAGCCTTAGGCCCATCCGCCTCAATCCTCAGGAGATCCCTATGAAAGTCGCTCTGCTCGGCGCCGGACACATCGGCCAAACCATCGCCCGCCTGCTGCACGCCAGTGGTGACTATCAAGTGACGGTGATCGACAAGAACGCCCAAGCCCTGGCCAAGCTGCAAGCCGAGGGCATTGCCACCCGGGCGGTGGATACCGAGGACAAGGTCGCGTTGGCGGTGGCTTTGCGGGGTCAGGATACGGTGGTCAATGCCTTGCCCTACCACCTTGCCATCACCGCCGCCCATTTGGCGCTCGAAGCCGGCTGCCACTATTTCGACCTGACCGAGGACGTGGCGGCCACCAAGGAAATCAAACGCATCGCCGAAGGCGCCCGCACCGCCTTCATGCCGCAGTGCGGCC
This sequence comes from Paucibacter sp. KCTC 42545, assembly GCF_001477625.1. Taxonomy (NCBI): domain Bacteria; kingdom Pseudomonadati; phylum Pseudomonadota; class Betaproteobacteria; order Burkholderiales; family Sphaerotilaceae; genus Roseateles; species Paucibacter sp. KCTC 42545. Next base: position 3,766,730 of record NZ_CP013692.1, on the reverse strand, counting down.
TGGCACCCGGTTTCATCGGCATCGTCGCCCATCATTTGGCCAAGAGTTTCGACACGCTGCAGGATGTGAAGATGCGCGTCGGCGCGCTGCCGGCCTTCCCGACCAATGCGCTGAAGTACAACCTAACGTGGAGCGTTGACGGGCTGATCAACGAGTACTGCCACCCCTGTGAATCGATCCACGACGGCGAGCTGATTGCCGCGCTGCCGCTCGAAGGCTTGGAGCATTTCTCGCTCGACGGCACCGAGTACGAAGCCTTCAATACCTCGGGCGGCCTGGGCACTTTGTGCGAGACCCTGCAAGGGCGGGTGCGCAACCTCGATTACAAAACCGTGCGCTATCCCGGCCATCGCGATTTGATGCAAATGCTGCTGGACGATCTGCAGCTCAAAAATGATCAGGAGACGCTGAAGAACATCATGCGCAAGAGCATGCCGGCCACCATGCAAGACGTGGTGCTGGTCTTCGTGACCGTGTCAGGCATGCGTGGCGGCGCCCTGGTGCAAGAGGTGTTTGCGCGCAAGATCTTTGCCGAGCGAGATGGTGCCGCGCCCCTGTCCGCCATTCAGATCACGACGGCCGCCGGCATCTGCGCGGCGGTGGACTTGTTCCGCGAGGGCAAATTGCCCGCCTCCGGCTTCATCCGCCAAGAGCAGGTGGCGCTGCCCGACTTCCTGGCCAACCGCTTCGGCAAGGCCTATCAGCAGTCGCGTCAGGTCGAGTCGATTGGCTGATCGTTCGATTGATTGCTTGGGCTGAACCCGGCGGCAGAAAAAACCTGAGAATCCCCTCATGAACGAAATCAAAACCCTTCTGAACTCCCTGGGCCTGGCCGACAGCGCCTTCACCGGCGGCACGCTGGCCGTGCGCTCACCCATCGACGGCGCGGCCATCGGCGCGGTGCATGAGGCCTCGGCCGACGAGATGCGCGTAGCCGTGGCGCGTGCCCACAGCGCCTTTTTGGCCTGGCGCGTGGTGCCGGCGCCGCGCCGTGGCGAGCTGGTGCGCTTGTTCGGCGAGGAGCTGCGCTTGCACAAGGCGGCCCTGGCCCGCCTGGTGTCGCTGGAGGCCGGCAAGGTCACCAGCGAGGGCGAGGGCGAGGTGCAGGAGATGATCGACATCTGCGACTTCGCCGTCGGCCTGTCGCGCCAGCTGCACGGCCTGACCATCGCCTCCGAGCGCCCTGGTCACCGCATGATGGAGCAATGGCTGCCGCTGGGCGTGGTGGGCATCATCTCGGCCTTCAACTTCCCCGTGGCCGTGTGGGCCTGGAATTCGGCCCTGGCCCTGGTGTGCGGCAATGCCTGCGTGTGGAAGCCCTCGGAGAAAACGCCTTTGACGGCACTGGCCACGCAAGCCTTGTTCGACAAGGCCCTGGCTCGCTTTGACGGCGCGCCGGCGCATTTGTCCCAGGTGCTCAACGGCGGCGCTGCCGTGGGCGAGGCCCTGGTGGACGATCCTCACGTGGCCCTGGTGTCGGCCACCGGTTCGACCCGCATGGGCCGTGCGGTAGGCCCCAAGGTGGCGGCGCGCTTTGGCCGCTGCTTGCTGGAGCTGGGCGGCAATAACGCCATCATCGTTAGCCCTTCGGCCGACCTGGAGCTGGCGGTGCGCGGCATTCTGTTCGGCGCCTACGGCACGGCCGGTCAACGCTGCACCACCACCCGCCGCGTCATCATTCACGCCAGCATTCACGACGAACTGGTGGCGCGCCTGGACCGTGCGCGCGCGACGCTGGCCATCGGCAGCCCGCTGGAAGCTGGCAATCTGATCGGCCCGCTGATCGACCAAGCCGCCTTCGATGCGATGCAAAAGGCGCTGGCCCAAGCGCGCGAGCAGGGCGGTGTGGTCAGCGGTGGTGAGCGCGCTCTGGCCGATGTTTATCCGCAGGCTTGGTACGCCACGCCGGCCTTGGTGCGCATGCCCGCGCAAACGGCGGTGGTCAAGCATGAGACCTTCGCGCCCATCCTCTACACCCTGAAGTACGAGACGCTGACCGAAGCCATCGCGCTGCAGAACGAGGTGCCGCAAGGCCTGTCCTCGGCCATCTTCACCAATGACTTGCGCGAGGCGGAACTCTTCCTCTCGACCAGCGGCTCGGACTGCGGCATTGCCAACGTCAATATCGGCACCTCGGGCGCTGAGATCGGCGGCGCATTCGGGGGTGAAAAAGAAACCGGCGGTGGCCGTGAATCGGGCTCTGATGCTTGGCGCGCCTATATGCGCCGCGCCACCAATACGATTAATTACTCCGGTGCACTGCCCCTGGCCCAAGGCGTTAAATTCGACTTCTGAGATAGAAAAGTTAGAAAGTCTTGCCAAGACCAAAAAATTAATGCTATAGTTCGGCCTCTTCGCTGCAGACAACAAGTCAGCAGCAATGAAGAAAAAGCCCAGGTGGCGGAATTGGTAGACGCACTAGTTTCAGGTACTAGCGGGTAACTCCGTGGAGGTTCGAGTCCTCTCCTGGGCACCAAACAATGAGGGCCAGCACGCAAGTGCTGGCCCTTTGCGTTTTTCCGAAACTGTTTATGCAAACGGTTTGCGTGAACGCGTTATGCAATCAGCTTGTGCGAACGCGTCGTGGGGGTCAGGTCTTGCCGTCTTCTCGCAGCATGCGTTCAAACTCTTCGGCGGATACCGGGCGCGAGATCAAATAGCCCTGCACAAAGTCGCAACCCGCTGCACGCAGCAGTTCGCGTTGTTCGACCGTTTCCACGCCCTCGGCCACCACTTGCATGTCCAGCGCCTGGGCCATCGTGATGATGGCTTTGCACAAGGCCAGGTTCTTGCTGCCGGGCCGCAGATCTTGCACAAAGCTGCGGTCGATCTTGAGCACATCGATGGCCAGGCTTTGTAGATAAGACAGGGAGCTGAAGCCAGTGCCGAAGTCGTCCAGTGAAATTTGCATGCCGGCCATGCGCAGCGCGCTCAGGCGCTCGGTGACGGCTGAATCGGCTTCCAGCAGCAGGCCTTCGGTGATTTCGACCGCCAGGGCCTGGCCGGGCAGGCCCAGCTCGCGCAGGCGAGCGGGCCAATCCGGCGCGGTGGCGCTGGCTTTGCCCGTTTGGCCTGCCTGGCCCGTTGCAACAATCTCACGCGCATCAGCGACGCGGAACTGCACCGGCGACTTGTTCAGGCAAAGCTGCAGATGCGGCGCGATGCTCTCGCGCCAGCACTTGGCCTGCGCGGCCACTTGCTCGAACACCCACTCGCCAATTTCGATGATCAGGCCACTGGCCTCGGCCAGCGGCACAAACTCGGCCGGGCCAAGCATGCCGCGCGTCGGGTGTTGCCAGCGCAGCAGGGCCTCGGCCTTGCAGATGCGGCCGTCGCTGAGGCGGATGATGGGTTGGTAGACCAAGCTGAACTGCTGGCCCGCCATGGCGTCGTGCAAATCATTGCTGAGCCGCGCGCGCGCCAGGGCGGCGGCCTGCAGTTCGGGCGTGAAGCGGCGCTGGCAGTTGCGGCCCGCGCCCTTGGCGAGGTAGAGCGCCTGATCGGCATGTTTGAACAGCGTCTCGGCCTGCTCGCCATCGCTCGGGTAAAGGCTCAGGCCGATGCTGGCCGAGACAAAGACCCGCTCGCCTTGCAATTCGAAGGAGGTGGACAGGCTTTGCAGGATTTGCTGGGCCAGGGCTTCCGCTTGCGCGGGTGCGCTCACATCTTCCAGCAGCACCGTGAACTCGTCGCCACCCATGCGTGCCACGGTGCTGGGCAGGCCCTCGCAGGCCTGCCGGATGCGGCCGGCGGCCTGTATCAGCAGCAGGTCGCCCATGGCGTGGCCCAGCATGTCGTTGACCTCTTTGAACTGGTCGAGGTCGATGAAGAGCACGGCCACCGACAGGCCGCTGCGCTGGGCGCGTAGCTTGGCTTGCTCCAGCCGGTCGCGCAGCAGGCTGCGGTTGGGCAGGCCGGTCAGGGCATCGAAGTGCGCTTGCTGCCAAATCAAGGCTTCGTTCGAACGCCGCGTGGTGATGTCCGTGTGGGTGCCCACCATGCGCAGGGGCCGGCCTTCTTCGTCGCGGCTGATCACCATGCCGCGGCTGAGAATCCACTTCCAGCTGCCGTCTTTGCACAGCACGCGGTGCTCATTGCTGTAGAGCGGTTCGGCGCCGCTGAAATGCGCTTCGCGGTCGGCGGTCATCTGCGCCACATCGTCCGGGTGGGTGCGGGCGTCGAACTCGGCCGGGCTGGGCTGGATCTCGTCTTCGCCATAGCCGTACATCTGCAGATAGCGCGGCGAGTAAGTCTCCACGCCGGTCTGCACATACCAGTCCCACACACCGTCGCCATTGCTCTCGAGGGCCAGCTTCCACAAATCGTCGGACTCGCGCAGCCGGGTCTCGGCGTTTTTGCGTTCGTTGATGTCGGTGTGGCTGCCCAGCCAACGGCCGTCGGGCAGGGCCCGGGCTTGCGCCAGCTGCCAGCGCAGGCTGCCGTCGGCCGCGCGCAGGCGGTAGTCCATCACCCATTCGCCGCTGCTCTGCGCGGCGGCCCAGCGCTTCTCGAACTCGGCCCGCTCATCGGGCAGCAGCAACTCGGGCCAGCGCAGGCGCTGCAATTCGGTTTGATCCAGGCCCAGATAGCTCAGCAAATGAGGGTTGCCGAACAGGGGGCGCAAGTCGGCGTCCATGAGCCAGACCTGGTGGGCTGCGAATTGCAGCCAGGCTTGGTCGGGTAGTTCCGCGTGCATGCTCATGTATGACGTTGGCTGATTTAGCTTGAACTCATGCGCAAGGTGGGCCCGGGATAGGCTGGACTAGGCGCCACCATGCTAACGCGATTGCCAAACGGCCTATCAAAAAATGCATGCTGGCCAAAGGTAATTCATCACGCCGCGCAGGCGGCCGGCTGGAGTAGCGGCCGCGAGCATCTATGATGGCTAGGCGCATCGGCGCGATTCGCGCGAGGTGAGTCATGCCGATTCAGCGAAAATAGCGTCGCCCGAGCTTGTCGGGCTTCAATGAGAGATGAGAAAGAGCCTGGAATGAATAAGACCGAACTGATTGAACACCTGGCAGCCAAGCACTCGCTGACCAAGGCCGAAGCCGGCCGTATCCTGGAAACCCTGCTGGACGCCGTGGTCACCACCGTCAAAAAGGGCGGCGCCGTGTCGATTCCCGGCTTTGGTTCGTTCAAGCAGCACGCACGTGCCGCCCGCACTGGCGTGAACCCCAGCACCGGCGACAAGATCAAGATCGCCGCAGCCAAGCTGCCTAAGTTCACTCCTGGCGCTGGCTTCAAGGCCGCCGTGGACCCCAAGGCTGCTGCTCGCAAGGCTGCCAAGGCTGCTGAAACAGCCGCCAAGACTGCTGCCAAGCCCGCTGCCAAGAAGGCCAAGAAGTAATTTGGACTTGGTGTGACGGCACGCCCTCAGCTCCGCTGAGGCCAGCGGTCACGCACTGACCCGGCGGCCCTGTGCCCTAGGCAAAGTTCGTCGGGAAAGTAGAAGAAAAGGCGCTCTTTGGAGCGCCTTTTTTTGTTCAGTTGCGCCCGGTTTCGGCGCGCCAGCAAGTGCCGTCTTCTTCGCTGCAGAAAGAGGCCAGCAAGGCGGTGTCCACCGCTTGGCCCGGCAGGGGCAGCTCCTCATTAGGCCAGCGCTTGACCAGATGGCCGTTGGCCACGCCGCCGGCGTGCAGTTCTTGGTAGGCGCGGCGGTGCTGCATGGTCACGCCCGCGTTGGCATTGCTGACGATGCGGCTTTCACCCAGCTGCCAGGGTTCGAAATAGGCGTCGGCCAATTGATCGACCTGGCGGAAGTAGGCGCGCGCGCCCTCGGCATCGAGCTTGCGGCGCACGGTGCGGGTGATCTGGCCCTGCAGCTGATCCAGCGCTTGATAGCTCATGCCCTGCACCGCAGCACCGGACAGATCCTGTCCTTGCAGCAGCGGCTGCAGCGCCGGCGCGGCGGCCAACTCCGCTGGCAGGGCTTGCACCATGGCCGCCACTACGGCGTGATGCGGGGCCACGGCCGTGGCAATCGAGCGGGTCTGCGGCTGGTAAGGGCAGCGGATCTCGACAAAGCGCGGCTTGGTCGGGCCGGAGCAGCCGTCGTGGTGGTAATACTCGCCCTGGCTCAGCCGGCCCTTGCTGGAGCGGCCGCGCACATCGCGGTAGCTCTCATGCTGGCTGTCCAGATTCAGGCAGACCACCAGGCCGGTGGCATCGGCCAGCTGGAAGAAGGGCTCGCGCCATTCGGGCTGCAGCAAGATGTCGTGCAGATAGTCGCTGGGCACGATTGCTGCGCCGGGCTCACTGGGCTGCTCGCCCTCAATCACCAGCACAAAGGGTTTGGGCCGGCGCACGCGCCAAAGGCGGCCGGCGAAATCGAGGGTGCTGGAAGTGGGCATGGGCAGGGGGAGGCGAAGTGGATGTCACGCGACAAACACAGGCTGCCGCGAGCCCTCGATTTTAGTGGGCGGCTGCGCCTCAGCCCGCCCGCCGCCACTCGCCCGGCGTGGCGCCCAAATCCGCCTTGAGGCTGCGGCTCAGATGGCTGGCGCTGGCGTAGCCGCACTCAGCGGCCACCTGGGCCAGGGTGAGTGCAGGGCGGCGCTGCCGCAGCAGGGCGCGGGCGCGGGCGGCGCGCCGCTGGCTGATCCAGCCATGCGGGCTGCAGCCCAGGCTGTTGCGGAACATGCGCGCGAAATGGAACTCCGACAGATTGGCCAAGGCCGCCAGCGCGGCCAGGCTCAGGCCCTCGCTTTTGCCCTGGCTCAGGCCCGCTTCCAACTGGGCCTCGATGGTCGCCAGCACGCGGCGCCGTGCCGCCGGGGCTAAGCCGCCTTTGGCCAGCTGCAGTGCGCGTTCGCGCGCATGCGGCCGGGCGGCCAGCAGCACCAGGCGGTCCAGTGCGGCCTCGCTGAGCTGGTGCGCTTGCAAGCGCTGCACGGTGTTGTTCCAGTCCAGGGCCGCCACTTGCTGCGCCCAGCCGGCCAGCACCGGGTCTTGGCCGAAGATGCGCGGCGCCAGGGTGTAGGCGCGCGGCTCGGCATCCAGCAGTTGCACGATGCGCTGGGCCCAGGCGCCGTCAGACAGGTAAAGGTGCACAAAGCGCAGGTCGCCTGCAATCTGCCATTGCGATTCATGATCGGCCGGCAAGACGCAAAAGCTGCCGGGCTGGCCGTGCGCTGCGTCCTGTGAGCTGCGTTCGCCCAGTACGCGCACGTCTTGCCCGCCCTGCAGATAGACCGACAAGGTGTGGTGCCCGGGTCGGCTGTAGCCGGTGCGGTCTTCGCGGTTGTGCCACTGGGCCAGGCGCAGGGAATTGCCCAGCTCGGCTTGGCGCTCCAGGCGCGCGCGCGACTGGCTCAGCACCGCAAACACATGGGACTGTGCGGCGGTGTCGGCGGCGGCGCTGCTAGGTGCAAGCGTGGCATTGGTGGGCATGGCGCAATTTTCGACTGCATCGGCCCGCCGCGCCCACGCCCGCACGCAAAAAGCGCAGGAATGTGCAATGCCGACAAGCCCGCGGACTGCATGCTCAGGCCTCGCTTTTGAGGAGTTTGCTGTGAATGCAGTTTTGTACGCCCTGGTGGTGCTGATCTGGGGTACGACCTGGATCGCCCTGAAGTGGCAGCTGGGCGTGGTGCCCATCCCCATGTCCATTGCCTACCGCTTCGGGCTGGCGGCCTTGATTCTGTTTGCCTGGCTGGCTTGGCGTGGCCAGTTGCAGCGGCCGCGTGGCCGCGCCGGGCTGTGGGTGTTGGGTCAGGGCCTGTGCCTGTTTTGCTTCAACTTTGTTTGCTTCCTCAAGGCCAGCGCCTTGATTCAAAGCGGGCTGGTGGCGGTGGTGTTCTCCAGCTCCACGCTTTGGAATGCGCTGCTGGCGCGCTTGGTGCATGGCCGCAAGCTGGCGCCTCAGGTGCTGGCCGGCGGCGCGCTGGGCCTGTGCGGCTTGCTGCTGCTGTTCTGGCCCGAAATCAGTGCCCATGGCGCCAGCGTCACTACCTTGCAAGGCTTGGCCTGGGCACTGGGTGGCACGCTGTGTTTTTCCACTGGCAACCTGCTCTCGGCCGCCCTGCAGCGTCAAGGCTGGAAGCCCGCGCAAACCAATGCCTGGGGCATGTTGACCGGCACCCTGTTGCTACTGAGCTATTGCCTGTTGCAAGGCCTGCCATTCACCTTTGAGCCGGGTTGGCGCTATGCCAGTGCGTTGCTGTACTTGGCGATCCCCGGCTCGGTGATCGGTTTCACCGCCTACCTGACCCTGGTCGGCCGCCTGGGGCCGGAGCGCGCGGCCTATAGCACCGTGCTGTTCCCGGTGGTGGCACTCAATGCCTCGGCCCTGTTCGAGGGCTATCGGTGGACCCTGCCGGCCATGCTGGGCCTGGCCTGTGTGATGGCGGGCAATGTGCTGGTGTTCCGCAACAAGCCGCTGTGCGGGTGGTGGCGCAAGCCGGCAGAAGGCGCCCGCGCGACGGCCTAGCGCTTATCGGCAAATGCGCATTGCTGCGCGCTCAGCGCAGCAATGCAGCGCGAGGTCTCAAAGGCGCGCGGTGAAATGCTCCACCTTGGGCGGCTCGGCAAAGAAGGGCCCAACGATGGCGCGCCAGGCCGGGAACAGCGGCCCGCCCCGGAAGCCCTCGGTGTGGTCTTCCAGCGTGGCCCATTGAATCTGCAGCACATAGCGCTCGGGCGACTCGATACCCTGATGCACTTGCGCCTTGATAAAACCCTTGGCCTTGGACGCCACAGTGTCCAAGCCCAACTCAATCGCCGCCTCAAAAGCCGCTTGCTGGCCGGGATGGATGCGGATGTCGGCAATTTCCAAAATCATGATGTGCTGCTCGCGGTGGAGTGAGGGGGAATGAAGAGGGCGGTTGCCCCTGGGTGATTCGCGTTGATTCTAGGAGGCGGCGCTGAGCAGGACCGACCCTGGACTTGGATGCGTGGAGAAAACCTCAGCCGAGAAAGATAACGCCAAATTGCGACGTACCATGTGCTTGCCGAGCCTCGCCGCCCGGCGCCGCCTTCAGCGGAACTTTGATAGGGCATGGATGCGGCCGATGAATCCCAGGTTGCTGATCGATCGATCAATCAATCAATCAAACATTTGCCGCCGAGCACTTCGGGCATAGCAAAACACAATATGCGCAACACCACCCAGCTTCTTGCCCTTGTGACGCTTGCTTGGGCCTGCGCAAGTCCCATCCGAGCCGCCGAGTCGTCGCCCGAAGCGCTGTTTAAGCGTCTGACCGCGCTCACCGAGAGCGGCAACGCCGACATTAAGTACAACCTCGGCATGTTTCTCAACAACGGTATTGGAACCCAACGAGACAACAAAGCCGCGTTCCGCTACTTCTCCGAGGCGGCGGAAGCCGGAAGCGTTCTGGCCTCGTACAAGGTTGGTTGCTATTACGCGGGGCAGTTCCCCGATGTCGTTCCTCTGGACGAACAGGTCGCGCTGAAGTTCAAACTTCAGGCCGCTGAAGCCGGGTATGAGCTCGCCCAGCACGATGTTGCCTTGCACTTGGGGAAGAAGGGTGACATTGCCGGCGCATTGGCGTGGTGGGAGAAGGCCTCTCGCCAAGCCAATCTGCCTTCCACCGCCTACTTGGCCAACTATCTGTCGCGCCCTGATTCAAAGCACAAGGCCAAGGGCTTCGCTTTGATGCTCATCCTGAAGGAGCGGATGCCGAACACGAGCAAGGAACTGTCGGACCGACTCGCCGCTTTACAAGCCGAGCTATCAGATGAAGAGAAGCAAGAGGCCGCCAACATTCGCGCCTCTTGGTTGACCGGGCCGACACCCGTCACCATGGCGGCGCGGGCCGGAATGTCCTCGGTGCCGGCCTTGCTCAGCGCCGTTGAGAGATAGAACGGGAGGCGAGCAGCGCGCCGAATAGCGTGAGGCGCGGCACATTCGCTGCCTTGACTCGCATTGCATTGCGTCGCGGCGGCCAATGTCGGCTCCACTAATCGCACCGCCAGCAGCTTGAGGCTAAGGGGCTTGCCGGCTGGGTCGAGGGCGCTGCCGGCCAGCACATTGGCGGCGGCTTTCCAATAGCGAAAAGGGGCAGAAAAGCTGCTCTAGCCCTGCTCCGGGGCTGAGGTTCCCCTGCGCGCGTGATTGCAACGTGCTCCGTGCCTGCATTTCCCGAACCGTCAGCGCGGGCACCCTGTTTGCCCGAACGGCTCGCATCCCTGCTGCCGCCCCCCCTAAACGGGCGGTCAGATCGTGCTTTGGCATGGGCCTTTCGGACTAACGGCGTCATGCCGCCGACTTGTGCGGCGGGCACATTCCGGCCCGCGGTCGCGCTGCGGCCTCACCTCCTTCCCACGACATTTACCGATTCAGTCAGGAGCCAGGCATGAAGGGCATCAAGCACCCCCGCAATGACGAGACGATCAACCCGTCCGGCAATGCATCCATTTACGACATCATCGACAGCATTGACACCAGCCGTCGCACCTTCATCAAGGGCTCGGTCGGTACGACCGCTCTGGCCGCTGCTGGTGGCCTGACCCTGTCGGGTCTGGTGAACACCGTGCAAGCCGGCCCTGTGCCTGCGGGCCTGGGCTTCCCCGGCATTGGCTTTGAAAGCGTGCCGGCCAGCGTGTCCATCACCTCGGCGCCTGCGGCTTCTGCCGTGGCCGACAAGATCACGGTGCCGGCCGGCTACACCGCTGAGTTGTTCGTGGCCTGGGGTGACCCCATCATGCCCGGCGGCGTGGCTTTCGCCTCAGACGCCAGCAACACCGCCGCTGAGCAGGCCAAGCAGTTTGGTGCTCACAACGACGGCATGGCTTTCTTCCCCTTCACTGGTGTTGACGGCAAGCCGACCTCGGATCGTGGCATCCTGGCCATCAACAACGAGTACACCCACGAAGAAATCCTGACGCCTTCTGGCGTGGCCGGTGCTTCGATCGCATCGGTGCGCAAGTCGCAGGCCGCTCATGGCGTGTCCATCCTCGAAGCCCGCCGCCGCAATGGCAAGTGGGCCGTGGTCAAGACCTCGCCTTACGGCCGCCGCCTGACCGCCAACACCAAGACCCGCATCTCCGGCCCGGCCGCTGGCCATGCCTTGATGAAGGCCAATGAGTACACCATCAACGAGAACGGCAGCTTTGCCACCGGCAAGCAAACTGATGGCTACACCGCCTACGGCACCATCAATAACTGCGCCAACGGCGTGACGCCCTGGGGCACTTACCTGACCTGCGAAGAAAACTTCAACGGCAACTTTGGTTCGACTGCTGCTTTGCCTTCCGCCACATCGGGCGAAGCCGGCAAGCTCTTCAACCGCTATGGCTTTACGGCCGCCGGTTTCGATTACAAGTGGCACACCCAAGATCCGCGTTTCGACTTGGCCGTCAACCCGAACGAATCGAATCTGTTCGGTTGGGTGGTGGAAGTGGACCCCTACGATCCGAAGAGCGTGCCGGTCAAGCGCACAGCCCTGGGCCGCATCAAGCATGAAAGTGCGCAGTATGTGGTGGACAAGGACGGCCACCTGGCCCTGTACATGGGTGACGACGAGCGCAACGAGTACATCTACAAATTCGTCAGCGCCGGCAAGTACAACCCGGCCAACCGCGCCGCCAACCGTGACTTGCTGGACGCCGGCACCTTGTACGTCGCCAAGTTCGCTTCCGATCTGAGCGGCCAGTGGATCGCCCTGCAGCCCGGCACCATCGGCGTGGACGGCAAGGCCTTGCGTGACAACGTGAACTTTGCCGGTGCCGATGACGCCGAAGTGCTGGCCAAGATCTTGATCAAGACCCGCATGGCTGCCGACGCTGTTGGCGCCACCATGATGGACCGCCCCGAGTGGACCGGTGCGCGCCCCCGCATCGGTGGCTTCAACAAGATCGAGGTCTACTGCACGCTGACCAATAACAATCGCCGCGGCAGCAGCGCCACGCCTTCGTCGAACAAGGCTGATGGTTCCACCACGGCCGCCTCGGCCCGCCCTGCCGTCGACGCCGCCAACCCGCGTGAAGACAATATCTACGGTCACATCATCCGTTGGCAAGAAGATGCCGACACCGTCAAGGCCACCAGCTTCACTTGGAACCTGTTCCTACAAGCCGGCGACACCAAGACCTCCAAGGCGCCTAAGCCCACCAATAACTACAAGGGCAATATCGCGGCCGACCCCTTCGGCAGCGCCGACTTCGGTGCGCCGGACGGTCTGTGGTTTGACCACTTCGGCCGCCTCTGGGTGCAGACCGACCAGATCGGTGACGCTTCCGGTGATTGGAAAAACCTCGGCGCCAACTGCATGGTCTGCGCCGACCCCAACACGGGTATGGCGCGCCGCTTCCTGACTTCGCCGAATGGTTGCGAAGTCACCGGCATCGCCATGAGCCCGGACGGTAAGACGATGTGGGTGGGTGTGCAGCACCCGGGCGAAGGCTCGCCTGCCGCCAACCCCGAGAAGATCTCCAAGTGGCCCGCCAATCAGTGGGGCCTGGAGTCTGATGGCATCACGCCACTGCCCTTCGGCCGCCCGCGTTCAAGCGTGGTCGTGATCACCAAGGACGACGGCGGCATCATCGGCAGCTAAGCACGGCTTGACCTCTTAACTTCAGGAAACACATTCTCATGAACAAGCAAATTTTTGCGGCCCTGGGTTTGGCCGTGGCCGCTTTGGCACCCGCCCAAGCCGCCTTGGTGACCGACGCCTCGGCCCTGACCCTGTCCACGGCCTTGGTGGACTTCGAGAACTTTGACGGTCTGCTGACCACCGGCCCCGTGGCCGTGGCGCCCGGCGTGATCTTCACCGGCGATTTGGGCTCCGAGCTCGGCGCCAACAACCGTGTCCTGGGCGAAAACGGCATGTGGGGCGCGAACGGCGCTTTCGCTGCAGGCGCGGGCATTGGTGAGTTGCGCTTCAGCTTTGCGGCCTTGACCGCCGGCGTGGGCGCCTTCGTCAATCATTACGCCATTGCCAGCTTCCCGCTGAATATGGTGGTGTCGGTCTATGGTGACAACAACCAGATCATCGAAACCCACAACTTCAGCGTTGTGACCGATCCCTTTGGCTACAACGAAGGCCAGTTTCTGGGCATCACCCGCGCCAGCGCCGACATCCGCTCGATCTCCTTCAAGGGTGTCGGTGTGGTGGTCGACAACCTCCAGTTCACCACCGCCGTTCCCGAGCCGCAAAGCTACGCCCTGATGGCGCTGGGCTTGGGTCTGCTGGCGGCAGTGGCGAAGCGCCGCCGCGCTTGAACACGAGCAGGCGCGCTTGAGGGCGTGCCTGGCTGATGGCAGGATGAAAAGAAAAGGCCCGTGCGACAGCGTCGCACGGGCCTTTCGTTTAGCTGGGCGCCAGGCCTTAACTTGGCGCCATCACAGCGCCGGCCTGCCTGGCTATTGCGCCAGTGCCTCCACCCGCACCGCCGTCACCTTGAAGCCGGGGATCTTGCCGGCGGGGTCCAGCGCGCTGCCGGTCAACACATTGGCGGCGGCTTCCCAGTAGCAGAAGGGCAGAAAGAGCTGGCCCAGCCTGACTTCGGGGCTGAGCTGCACTTGGGCTTGCAGGCTGCCGTGGCGTGAGCTCATGCGCACGACCTGACCCTCGTCCAAGTACAGGGCGGCGGCGTCTTCTGGGTGCATGCTGATCAGGGGCGTGGGGGACAAGGCCTCCAGCGCGCTGGCGCGGCGCGTCATCGCGCCGGTGTGCCAATGCTCCAGCACGCGGCCGGTGGACAGCACCAGGGGGTAGTCGCGGTCGGGCTGTTCGGGGCCGGGCATGAAACTGGCGGGCACCAGTTGGGCGCGGCCGTCGGCGGTGGGGAAATGGTCGGTGAAGACCACCGCTTCGCCGGGTTCGTCTTCCCGCGGCGCCGGTGTCACCACCGCTTCCTCGCGCTTGAGGCGCGCCCAGCTCACACCTGCCAGCGGCGCCATCAACGTGCGCATTTCTTCGAACACGCGGGCCACCGGCGCTTCGCTCGCCAGCTGGCCCGCGCCGTCGTCGGCCTGCCAGTACTGCCAGGGCAGGCCGATGCGGCGGCCGAGTTGCTCGATGATCCAGAGGTCTTGGCGGGCCGCGCCTGGTGGCGTGAGCGCCGGGCGGCCGAGCTGGATCAGGCGGTCGGTGTTGGTGTAGCTGCCCCATTTCTCGGGGTGGGCCGAGGCGGGCAGGATCACATCGGCTAGCAAGGCGGTTTCGGTGGCGAAGATGTCTTGCACCACCAGGTGATCAAGCTTGGCCAGGGCGGCGCGGGCGTGGTCCAGGTCGGGGTCAGACATGGCTGGGTTTTCGCCCTCCACAAACATGGCTTTGATGCGACCCTCAAAGGCGGCATGGATGATCTCCACCACCGTCATGCCGGGCTGGGCGCCCATGGCTTCGCTCATGCCCCAGAGGGCTTCGAATTGCTGGCGCAGCTCGCTGTGGATGACGCGCTGGTAGTTGGGCAGCATCATCGGGATCAGGCCCGCGTCCGAGGCGCCTTGCACATTGTTTTGGCCGCGCAGCGGGTGCAGGCCGGTGCCGGGCCGGCCGATCTGGCCGGTGATCATGGCCAGCGCGATCAGGCAGCGCGCGTTGTCGGTGCCGTGCACATGCTGGCTGATGCCCATGCCCCAGAAAATCATCGACGCCTTGGACGTGGCATACAGCCGCGCCACGGTGCGCAGCGCTTGCGGCGCAATGCCGCAGAGCTCGCTCATGCGCTCGGGCGTGCAGTCGGCCACCGAGGCTTTCAAAGCCTCATAACCATTCACTCGCGCGGCAATGAAGTCGGGGTCGGTCAGGCCTTCCTCGATGATGATGTGCAGCAGGGCGTTGAGCAGGGCCACATCGCTGTCGGGCCGGAAGGCCAGATGGTGCTTGGCGAAGCGGGCCATGGGCGCGCGGCGCGGGTCGGCCACGATCAGAGTGGCGCCGCGCTTGACCGCGTTCTTGATGAAGCTGGCCGCCACCGGGTGGTTGCTGCTGGGGTTGGCGCCGATCAGAAAAATCAGGTCGGCGTATTGCGCGTCCGACACCGGGTTGCTGACCGAGCCCGAGCCCAGGCCTTCCAGCAAAGCCGCCACCGAGCTGGCGTGACACAGCCGCGTGCAGTGGTCCACGTTGTGGGTGCCAAAGCCTTGGCGGATCAGTTTCTGGAATAGATAGGCTTCTTCATTGCTGCCCTTGGCCGAACCGAAGCCGGCCAGGGGGCTTTGTGCGCCGTGGGGGTGGCTGGCCAGCAGTTTGTTGAAGCCGGCGGCGGCGAGGTCCAGCGCTTCGTCCCAGCTGGCTTCGCGGAACAGTGCGCTCAGGGGCAGGGCGCCGCTGCGCACGCGGGCGATGTCGGCGGGGTCTTTGGGCGCGTCGGCGCGGCGGACCAGCGGGGTGCGCAGGCGCTCATCGCTCATCACATAGTCGTAACCGTAGCGGCCTTTGACGCACAGGCGGCCGTGGTTGGCCGGGCCATCGCGGCCGGTGGCCTCCAAGATTCTTTCGTCCTTGACCCGGTAGGTCAGCTGGCAGCCCACACCGCAGTAGGGGCAGACGGAATCCACTTCGGCAACGGCCACTTGCAGCGCGGCGCCGTTGGCGGGCGTGAGTGCGCCGGTGGGGCAGGCTTGCACGCATTCGCCGCAGGCCACACAGCTGCTGTTTGCCAGTGCGTCATCGGCATCGAAGCTGATGCGGGTGCTGGCGCCGGAGCCGGCAATGCCCAGCACATCGTTGACCTGCTCGTCCCGGCAGGCGCGCACGCAGCGCATGCACTGGATGCAGGCGTCCAGCTGCACATGGATGGCGGGGTGCGAGTGGTCGGGCGCTGGCTGCTCGCGCGGCGCGAAGCGGGGCTGGCTCACGCTTAAAGCTTCGCACCATTGCGTCAGCTCGGAGCTGCGGCTGTGGGCGGTGGCGGGCGCATTGGCCAGCAGCAGCTCCAGCACCATCTTCTGGCTGCGCTGCACCCGCTCGTTCTGCAAGCTGACCTGCATGCCTTCGCGCGGCGTGCGGCAGCAGGAGGCGGCCAGCACGCGCTCGCCAGCGATCTCCACCACGCAGGCACGGCAGTTGCCGGCGGGGGCCAGGCCTTGCGTGTGGCACAGATGCGGGATGCTGATGCCGGCGCGCTGCGCCGCTTGCCAGAGGGTTTCGCCCGGCTGGGCCTGCAGCGCCTGGCCGTCGAGCTGAAAATTGATGGCGTCAGACATGGCTCTTGAACTCCTGCGGGAAGTAGCGCAGGGCGCAACGCATGGGGTTGGGGGCGGCTTGGCCGAGGCCGCAGATGGAGGCATCGCTCATCACCTGCGCCAGCTCTTCCAGCAAGGGCGCGTTCCAGTCGGGCGCGCGCATCAGTTGCACGGCGCGCTGCGTGCCTTCGCGGCAGGGTACGCATTGGCCGCAGCTTTCGTGCTCGAAAAATTCCATCGCATTCAAGGCCAGGGCGCGGGCGCTGTCGGCCTGCGAGAACACGATCACCGCCGCTGAGCCGATGAAGCCGCCGTGCGGCTGCAAGGTGTCGAAGTCCAGCGGCTCATCCGCCAGGCTGGCCGGAAAAATGCCGCCCGAGGCGCCGCCGGGGAAGAAGCCGTAAAGCGTGTGGCCGGCTTGCATGCCGCCGCCGTACTCGTCCACCAACTCGCGCAGCGAGATGCCGGCCGGGGCCAGATGCACGCCGGGCTTGTTGATCCGGCCCGAGAGCGAGAAGGAGCGCAAGCCTTTGCGGCCGCGCCGCCCATGGCCGAGGAACCAGGCCGCGCCTTGCTCAAGAATGTCGCGCACCCAGTAGAGCGTTTCCATATTGTGTTCAAGCGTGGGGCGGTCGAACAAGCCGCACTCGGCCACATAGGGCGGGCGCTGGCGCGGCCAGCCGCGCTTGCCTTCGATGGACTCGATCATGGCCGACTCTTCGCCGCAGATATAAGCGCCGGCGCCGCGCCGCAAATGGATGGGGGGCAGGTCTTGCCCTTGCCCTTGCCCTTGCTTTTGCGCATGGGCTTGCAGCAGGGCGATTTCGTCGGCCAGCACTTGGCGCAGGGCGTGGTACTCGTCGCGCACATAGATGTAGATGGCGGCCACGTCCACGCAAAGGGCGGCGATCAGCATGCCCTCCAGAAAGCGATGCGGTTCGCGTTCCAGATAGACCCGGTCTTTGAAGGTACCGGGTTCGCCTTCGTCGATATTGACTGCCAGCAAGCGCGGCGCCGCGTGTGAGCGCACCACGCTCCATTTGCGCCCGAGCGGAAAGCCCGCGCCGCCCAGGCCGCGCAGGCCGGCGGCGCTGAGGGTGTGGATGCAGGCATCCACGTCGCGCTCCCCCTGGCGCAGCTGATCCAGCACGGCGTAGCCGCCGCCCGCCAGGTAGTCGGCCAGGCCTTGGTACTGTGGGGCCGGGTCTTGCCAGCCCGACGCTGGAGGCGCTTGCAGCAGGTTCAGCAGGCCTGCGGCATTGGCTTTTTCAACCGGCTGCTGGCCAATCACCGCCACCGGTGCTTTGTCGCAGCGGCCCAGGCATGAGACCTCTTGCAAGCGCACACCTTGTTGCTCCGCCAGCAGGGCGCGCATCTCGGCGCTCAAGGCCGCGCTGCCCTGCATGGCACAGCTCAGCGAGGCGCAGATGCGCAGGGTCAAGGGGGCAGGGGCGGTGGCGCCCTCGGCGACGATGTCGAAGTGGTGATAGAAGCTCGCCACCTCATGCACCTCGGCCTGCGACAGGCCCAGCTCCGCCGCCAAGGCGGCCAGGATGTCCACGCTCAAATGGCCATGGCGGTCTTGGAACAGGTGCAGGTATTCGATCAGCAAGCTGCGCTCGCGCGGCGCCTCGCCCAAGGTGGCCTGCACCTCGGCCGTGGCCGCGGCGCTGGGCTGGCGGCCACGCAGGCCGCCACCACGGGCAGCGCTGCCGGACTTGCTGCCCTGCGTACGTTTGGCACTCTTCGAAGGCTTGACGGGCTGCAGCGCAATCACTCGGCGGCCGGGCGGCTGGTGGGGGGGCATGGCGGGTGTCTCCGATTCTTTTCAGGCTTGCATTGTCAAGCGGTTTGCGCAGCGCGCCGGGATGCTGAAAGCACTGATTCGACCGATCGGTCGAGACTGCGATACTGCGGCAACAACAAGGAGTTTGCTGGTGGAGACATTGCAGATTGCGGTGGACGCGCAAGGTGTGGCGCGCCTGACCATGAACCGCCCGGAGGTGTTTAACGCCTTCAATGAAGCCATGATTGCCGAGCTGGGCACCGCCTTCGATCAGCTGGCCGCTGACCCGGCCGTGCGGCTGATCGTGCTGGCCGGCGCCGGCAAGGCTTTCAGCGCCGGCGCCGACATCCAGTGGATGAAGCGCGCCTCGGAAGCAACGCAGGACTGGAACCTGCAGGACGCACGCGGCTTTGCCGAAATGCTGGCGCGCATTGCGAATTGCCCTAAGCCCACCATTGCCCGCGTGCAAGGCTTGGCGCTGGGCGGTGGCTTCGGCCTAGTGGCGGCTTGCGACATCGCCCTGGCGACTGAGGACGCCAAGTTCGCGGTCAGCGAGGCGCGCTTTGGCATCTTGCCGGCCGTCATTGGCCCTTATGTGATTAACGCCGTCGGGCCGCGCCAGGCGCGCCGGCTGGCGCTCACGGCCAGCCGCATCGGCGCTGCTGAAGCGCTGGGCATGGGCTTGCTGCATGAGGTGGTGCCGGCTGCTGAGCTGGACGCCGCCGTGCAGCGCTGGGTGGATGAGTTGTTGATGAACGGCCCGCAGGCGCAGGGCGAGATCAAGCGCCTGTTCGCGCAGCTGGCGCTGGGGCCGGTGACGCCCGAGGTGCGCGAGCTGACGGCGCAAACTATTTCTCGGGTGCGCATGAGCGATGAAGCCCGCGAGGGCTTCGGTGCCTTCCTGGCCAAGCGCCCGGCCGCCTGGGTGCCGGTGGCCAAACAAGACCTTAGCCAGTGAGCGGGAACAGCATGACAGCAGCAACAGTAGAAACAAGCACTTCAACGACGGCCTGGCAGATTGCCACGCTGCCCGCCGAGCAGGCCATGATTGGCGTGGTGGGCGCCGGCGTGATGGGCGCGGGCATTGCCCAGGTCGCAGCACTTGCCGGCCACCCGGTGCGTTTGCTCGATGTGCGGGCGGGCGCGGCCGAGGCAGCGCTGGCGCAAATCGCCAAGGGCCTGGATGGCCTGGTGGCCAAGGGCCGCATGGAGGCCGAGGCGCGTGACGCTTTGCTGGCGCGCATCCAGCCGGCCAGCGCCACGGCTGAGTTGGCGGGGGCGGCCTTGGTGATCGAGGTCATCGTCGAGAAGCTGGAACCCAAGCAGGCCTTGCTGCGTGAGCTGGACGGCTTGCTGGCACCCGGCGCCATCATCGCCAGCAACACCTCGTCCATCAGCGTGACCGCCTTGGCCAATGGCATGGCCAACCCGGCCCGTTTGGTGGGCATGCACTTCTTCAACCCGGTGCCGCAGATGAAGCTAGTGGAGGTGGTGTCGGGAGCCGAGACCGCGCCTGAGGTGGCTGAGGTGATCGAGGCCTTGTCGCGGCGCTGGGGCAAGACGCCGGTGCATGCCAAGTCCACACCGGGCTTCATCGTCAACCGCATTGCCCGGCCCTATTACGCCGAGACTCTGGCCTTGCTGCAAGAACAGGCCGGCACGCCCGCCGTGCTGGACCGCGCCCTGCGCGCGGTGGGTTTCCGCATGGGGCCTTGCGAGCTGATGGACCTGATCGGCCATGACACCAATTTCCTCGTCACCCAATCGGTGTTCGAGGCCAATTTTGGTGACAAGCGTTTTGTGCCTTCGCTGGTGCAAAAAGCCTTGGTCGATGGCGGCCGCCTGGGCCGTAAGGTGGGCAAGGGCTTTTTTGAGGGCGCGTCCGCGCCGGCCGAAGCGGTGGCCGCGCCCAGCGCTGCGCTCGCATCCATCTGCCTGGTGGGCCGAGGCGCTTTGGTGGAGCAGCTGGGGCAATGCCTGAGCAATAAGGGCATTGCCTTTACGCGCGGTAAGTCGGCCGACTGGTCGGGGCTGATCGTGGGTGAATTGCATGTGCACCTTTGCGAAGGCGTCAGTGCGGCGCAGTTGGCCAGCGAACTCAAACATCCCGAGCTGGCGGTGATGGACTGGCCGATTGCGCCGGATCGCATCGACGCGCTGGCCCTGGCCTTCGCGCCACGCGCCAGTGAGGCGGCGCGCGCCCAGGTCTTGGATGTGTGGCGCGCCTTGGGCTGGGAGCCGCTGCTCTTGCGCGACGCGCCGGGCCTGGTGGTGGCGCGCACCATCGCCATGCTGGTCAACGAAGGCGCCGATGCCGTCTGGCAGGGCGTATGCGATGAGCAGGGCGCCGACTTGGCGATGAAGCTGGGCGTCAACTACCCGGCCGGCCCGTTTGAGTGGCTGGCGCTGGTGGGCCCAGAGCTATGCGTGACGGTGCTGGACGGCTTGTTCCAGGCCTACCGCGGTGAGCGCTATCGGGTCAGCCCTTTGCTGAATCAGCGGCGCTGGGCTTAAGGGCTGCTCGGGGCTCAGGCGCATTTGCGGCGCCAAGCCCTCAGCTTGTCGATGGCACAAAAAAGCCCGCCCTGCGTGATGCAGGGCGGGCTTGCTTCTTTCTTGACCGAGGGGCCTGAGGGGCTTGATGCGCCTCAGAGCAGCATGCGCAGATGCGCTTGCGCTTGCAGCAGCGGGGGCAGGCAATGCTCCACCAGTTGCTCCATGCTCATGCGCGAGGCGTGCACGCTGATATTCATCGCGGCCACCACTTCCCCCTTGTAATTGCGCAGTGGCACAGCCACGGTGCGCAAGCCCATTTCCAGCTCTTGGTCGATGCAGGCATAGCCCAGCGAGCGGGCGCGGGCGATTTCGATGCGCAGGCGCTCGGGGTGGGTGATGGTGTTGGGCGTCAGGGCCACCAGGTCCTGGCGCTTGATCCAGGCGTCCACATCTTCCGGCGGCAGGGCGGCCAGCAGCACGCGGCCATTGCCCGAGCAATGCGCGGCCACACGGGTGCCCGGCTGCAGAGTGGGCGAGACGACGCGGCCCGCGCTGGTGGCGGCGATGCAGATCACATCATTGCCGTCCAGCACGCCGGCCGAGCTGGCTTCCTTCAAGGCATAGGCCAGCTTGTGCAACTCGGGCTCGACGATGCGCGGCAGGCGGGCGCTGTGCATATAGCTCTGACCCAGGCGCAAGACCTTGGGCGTCAGTGCAAACATTTTGCGGTCTTGCGACACAAAACCCAGATGGGTCAGCGTCAGCAGATAGCGGCGCGCGGCGGCACGGGTCAAGCCAGTGCGCACGGCCACTTCGCTGATGGTCAGCCTTGGGCGCTCCTGATCGAAGGATTCGATCACGGCCAGGCCTTTTTCCAGACCGGCCACCAGGTCGCGCTTGAGCGGACCCTGATGTTCCAGTTCGGGCGTGACCGTGGCGGGGGAGGCAAGACCCTGCGAAATTGCGGGGGCGAGGTCTTCAAATGCGCGTGCAGCTGACATGGTTGTTTTGCATAAGGCGCCCAAAAAAATGATTGAGCGCAAGCCGAAAAACCCGACTATAGAAGTGACCCCCTAGCCCGTCTGTGTAGATTCCGTAATAAGGGCGACATACGCACGAATATGCACGTTTTTGGTGCGCAAGTTCGTGCGCGCGGGCGACTCACACCCGCTCAAGAATCAGCGCAATGCCTTGGCCGACGCCGATGCACATGGTGCACAAGGCATAGCGGCCGCCGCTGTGATGGAGCTGATTGACGGCGGTGGTGACCAAGCGGGCACCGCTGGCGCCCAACGGGTGGCCGAGTGCAATGGCGCCGCCGTTCGGATTGACGCGGGCATCGTCATCCGCCAAGCCGAGTTGGCGCAGCACGGCCAAACCTTGGGCAGCAAAGGCCTCGTTAAGCTCAATCACATCCATCTGCGCCAGGCTCAAGCCGGTCAAGGCCAGCACTTTTTGCGTGGCCGGTGCCGGGCCAATGCCCATGATGCGCGGTGCCACGCCGGCGGTGGCCATACCCACGACGCGGGCGCGCGGTGTCAGGCCATGCTTGGCCGCGGCGGCTTCGCTGGCCAGCAGTAGGGCGCAGGCGCCGTCGTTGACGCCAGAGGCATTGCCGGCCGTGACCGTGCCGCCGGGCCGCACGATGCTTTTGAGCTTGGCCAAGGCCTCGAGGCTGGTGGCGCGGGGGTGTTCATCCTGGCTGACCAAGACGGGATCACCCTTTTTCTGCGCGATGCTGACCGGCACGATCTCGCGGGCGAAAAAGCCCGAGGCCTGGGCGGCCACGGCGCGCTGCTGGCTGGCCAAGGCCATGCTGTCTTGCGCTTCGCGCTCAATGCCGAAGTCGCTGGCCACGTTCTCCGCCGTTTCGGGCATGGAATCGACGCCGTACTGCGCTTTCATCAAGGGGTTGATGAAGCGCCAGCCGATGGTGGTGTCGTAGATCGCGTTGCTGCGCGAGAAGGCGCTGTCGGCCTTGGGCATCACGAAGGGGGCGCGGCTCATGCTCTCCACTCCGCCGGCCAGCATCAGGTCTGCCTCGCCGGCGCGGATGGCGCGGGCGGCGGAACCCACGGCGTCCAGGCCAGAGCCACACAGCCGGTTCAAGGTGGCGCCGGGCACGCTGATCGGCAAACCGGCCAACAGGGCCGACATGCGCGCCACATTGCGGTTGTCTTCACCGGCCTGATTGGCGCAGCCGTAAAACACATCGCTGACGGCCGCCCAATCGACCTGGGGGTTGCGCTGCATCAGCGCGCGCAGCGGCAAGGCGCCCAGGTCATCCGCACGCAGAGACGAAAGCGCGCCGCCGTAGCGTCCAAATGGGGTGCGGATGGCGTCACAAATATAGGCTTGATGCATGGTGTTTCCGTGGATATTGCTGGGGGATGGCGATGCTTTGTGCAGGTCTGCAGCTTGCCAGTTTTCAGCCTTTCGATGCGGCTTGTGGGCCTGTGGGTGTGTCGAATTTCGTTCTAAGTGAGAACTATTGTTCTTAATGCGAACAAGTTAAATGAGTGGTTGAATGACGCCTGGCGTGCGAGGCGTGACAATTTGCACGTCAATTTGAAAAGCGGCGCAGTTTGCTTCTGTTCGCCTGTCAAATCCCTAAGTTTTACGAATCCCCTGCCGAAGCAGGACCCGAGGGCGCCGCAAAGAATGGCGTAGGAAGAATATGAAGGACAGAACAGCCGATCCCCTGATCGATGTAAGTCAGTTGAAAGTGGGCATGTTCATCCACCTGGATTTGGGGTGGATGGCGCACCCCTTTCCGCTCAGCAGCTTCAAGCTGAGCTCGGAAGATCAGTTGCAGATCCTTCGCCGCCTGGGCTTGACGCAGGTGCGCTGGAGCCCGGGTAAGAGTGAGTTGTTCAGTGACTCGACGCCGCTGCCGCCCACACCGCCTGTTTCGGAGTCAAGCGCTTTGACGCAGCCGACGGCCGAGGAATTGGCGCTTGAAGCCCATCGCTTGGCCCTGGAGGCGCAGCGTGAGGCCCTGCAATTGTGTGAGCGCCAATATGGCGAGGCAGCCCGTGGCTTCCGCGAGGTGATGGAGTTGGTGCCCCGCGAGCCGGTGAGCGCTAAAGATCAATCGCTGGCACTGACCAACGCCTTGCTGGACAAGATGCTGGTGGCGGGTGACCTCAATATCCGCTTGCTCAATGAAGGTGCCGGCGACCGCAATACCGCCCATGCCCTGAATGTGTCCATCATCTCCTTGCTGCTGGGCCGGGCCTTTGGCCTGGGGCGTGATGAGTTGCTGGATCTGGGCGTGGGGGCTTTGCTGCACGATGTGGGCAAGACCGAACTGCCCGCGCGCTTGCGCAACCGCGATGAAAGCTTCTCGCTCACCGAGATGCAGATGTATCAAAGCCATGTCGCCAAGGGCGTGGCCATTGCCCAGGCCATGGGTCTGGCGCCCGGCCCCTTGCTGGTCGTGGCTCAGCACCATGAAAATGCGGACGGCAGCGGCTTCCCGCAACGCATCAATATGGACCGGATGAGTGCCGCGGCGCGCATCGTGGCCCTGGTGAATCGCTTTGACGGCCTGTGCAATCCGCTGCTGGCCTCCAAGGCCATGACGCCACACGAGGCTTTGTCGCTGATGTTCGCGCAGGGCCGCAATCGGTTCGACGCGACGATGTTGAACGCCTTCATCCGCATGATGGGTGTCTATCCGCCAGGTTCGGCGGTGCAGCTCACCGATGATCGTTACGCCCTGGTGGTGGCGGTCAACTCCTCGAGGCCGCTCAAGCCCAGAGTGATGGTCCACGATGCCAAGGTGCCACGCGAAGAGGCCTTGATTCTGAATCTGGAGGACCAGCCCGATCTGGGCATCCGGCGCAGCCTCAAGGCCCAACAGCTGCCGAGGGCCTCGCTGGACTACCTCAGCCCGCGCACCCGGGTGGCTTACTTCTTTGAGGCCTTGGGCGAAGACGGTGGCAGGGATTTAGCAGCGTGAATGTCCTGCCCTTCCAGCCTCAAGCGGGCAACCAGACTAGCGCGGCAATTGCATTGCCGCCGGCCGCCTTTTTGGACGGCATGCTGGAAGCTGCTTGGTTGGTGGATGGGGGCAGTCATTGCGTTTTGGCGGTCAATGCCGCTGCGACAACGCTGCTGGGAATGCCGGCAGATGGCTTGGTCGGGCAACGCGTCGATACCTTGGCCCATACGCCCGAGGACGCCATGTTCTGGATGGAGGCGGCCAGCAACCCGGCGGCGCTGATCGACTCCGAAACCGTCATGCGCCATGCCGACGGCCGTATGTTGTGGGTGCGCCGGCGCATCAGCTTTGTGCCCGGCTCAGGGCGCGGGCGCGCGGCGGACGAGGGCTTTTGGCTGGTGGTGATGCGCGACCAGACCCAGCAGCGCCAAAGTGAAGACGAGCGCGAGTCGCTGGTGGCGGAGTTGCAAGCCACACTGGAGTCCACGGCCGACGGCATTTTGGTCACCGATCTGGCCGGCCGCATGCGCGCCTTCAATCACCGCTTCGCGGCCATGTGGGGCATCCCGGCCGATTTGCTGCGTGAGCGTGATGACGCGGCCGTGCAGCTGTGGATGCGTCGTAGCGTCTTGGACAACGCCGACTACGTTACCCGCTTGAGCGCCATTCAGGACGCGCCCTTGATGCAAAGCAGCGACATGCTCAGCCTGGCCGATGGCCGGGTGCTGGAGCGCGTGTCTTTGCCTCAGCTCAGCCGCGGCCGGCCGATCGGGCGGGTCTTTTCCTTTCGCGACCTGAGCGAAAAGCTGGCCGCCAGCCAGCGCATCGAAGAGCTGGCGCACTCGGACATCCTGACCGGCCTACCTAACCGCCGCGCCTTGGCCGAGCGCATCGAATACATGAAAGCCGTGGCGCGGCGAGAGAACAGCCTCTTTGCGCTGCTCAATGTCGACCTGGACCGCTTTGCGCAGATCAACGAGACCCTGGGCCATGCCTACGGCGACCGCGTGCTCAAGGAAGTGGCCGAGCGCCTCAAAGACTGCTTGCGCGAGGTTGATTCGGTGGCACGCCTGGGCGCTGATCAATTCGCCCTGCTGATTCATCATGCCGATGCGCGGGGCGCCGAGAACGCGGCGCGGCGCATCCAAGATGTGATGTCGCGGCCTTTCAATTTCGACACCCTGAGCTTCACGGTGACCTGCAGCACCGGCATCGCCCTGTTCCCGGGTGATGGCAGCAATGCCGATGAACTGCTGGCCAGCTCCGAGCGCGCCATGCACTGGGTGAAGGAAAGCGGCCGCGGTACCTTCCACTTCCATCGCCCACGCAAGGAGGTGGATCTGCTTTCGCGCATGCGCCTCGATCACGCCATGCGCCAGGCTCTGCAGGAAGGCCAGTTCCGCTTGCATTACCAGCCACAAATCGCCGTGGACAGCGGCCAGGTGATCGGCGCTGAAGCCTTGATCCGCTGGCGCGACCCGCTGCGCGGCGAGATCTCGCCCGGTGAATTCATCCCGGTGGCTGAGGAGAGCGGCTTTGTGGTCGCCATCGGCGAATGGGTTTTGCACCAGGCCGTGGAGCAAGCGGCCGCATGGCTGCGCAAGGGATGGCGTATGCCGGTGGCGGTCAATGTCTCGGCGTTGCAATTCCAGCAAGCGCGCTTCATCGACACCGTGGCTTTTGCCTTGCGCAGCTCCGGCCTTCCGCCCAATTTGCTGGAGCTGGAGTTGACCGAGGGCATCTTGCTCGGCGATGCCGAAGAGGCTTTGCACCGGCTGCAGGCGCTGTCGGCCTTGGGCGTGTGCATGTCGATTGACGACTTTGGCACCGGTTATTCCAGTCTGGCCTATCTGAAACGTTTCCCGATTCAGCGCCTCAAGATCGACCGCAGCTTCATCAAGGGCTTGCCCGGTGATGCCAGCGATGCCGGCATCGTCAATGCCATCATCCAGATGGGCCAGGCGCTACGCCTGCATGTGATCGCCGAAGGGGTTGAGACCGAGGCGCAGCGCGACTTTCTGGCGCGCGCCGGCTGCGATGAATTCCAGGGCTTTTTGTATGCCCCGGCACTGGATCCGCTGGCATTCGAGGAGCGCGTCTGGCGTGGCGGCGGCAAGCCTCCGGCCAGTCGATCGGCCCGACATTTCCTGGGCGGCTTGCTGACCTGAGGCCGCGTTGGCGCTGGCTCTTGCGCTGACTCTGGCGTATCCGCCGAGGCGCCCTCCGCGGAAGGAGGGCGAGCTTCTCTCCACACATGGTTCTGCACGCACAATGGTGTTGTGCGTGGGTGGCTTTTCACCCGTGCGACCATGCCGCAGCGGCAACAGGGGAGGAAGCGATGCTTTATAAATTCAAGTCCAAGGCCGGTGCCGATGTGATCATGCTGGGGCCGCAGGGCGATCAGCTCTTGCGTTTGATCGGCAAGCAGCCTGCCGCCCAGGGCATCGTGGCCGAGAGTGATCAGGCGGCCGCCATAGCCGCGCTGCTGCAGGCGGTTGAACTCGATGAGGCGCAATTTGCCGCCGCCCAAGCCGAGGCGCTGGCCGCGGGCGAGGCGCCTTTGCAGCGCGCCGAGGTCAGCCTTAAACAACGGGCCTGGCCTTTTGTTGAGTTGCTGCGCGCGGCTCAGCAAGCACAAGTGCCGGTGGTCTGGGGCGTCTGAGATGTCGCGATCCGGGTGGCCGGTTCAGCTCACGCGGCGCCAGCGGCGTCAGCAGGGCTGAGCCCATGTCTTTGGACAGCAGCACCCTCGTTTTGGCGGTCAGGCATGGGGAAACCGCCTGGAATCGTGCCGCACGAATTCAGGGTCAGCTGGATATTCCCCTCAACGAGCAAGGGCTGGCGCAGGCGCAATGCTTGGCGCAGGCCTTGCAGGATGAGGCGGTGGATGTCATCTACAGCAGCGATTTGCTGCGTGCGCGCCAAACCGCCCAGGCCGTGGCCAGCCTCAAGGGTCTGCCACTCATCCTGGATGCGCGGCTGCGGGAGCGCGCCTTCGGTGTGTTCGAGGGCCTGACCTGGAATGAAATTGCGCAGCGCTGGCCCGCGCAAAGCGAGGCCTGGCGAAAGCGCGAGCCAGACTTTGGGGCGGAGGGCGGCGAAACCCTGAGCGACTTCTACCAGCGCAGCGTGGCCGCCATGACGGCGTTGGCTGCTGCCCATCCCGGGCAAACGATTCTGGTCCTCAGCCATGGCGGCGTGCTGGATTGCCTGCACCGGGCCAGCAGGCGCCTCTCGCTGGCCGCGCCGCGCAGTTGGAAGCTCGGCAATGCGGCAATCAACCGATTGCTTTATTCGCCCGAGGGCTTCAATGTGATCGGCTGGAACGACGACTCCCATCTTGAGAATCTGCCGCCGCCGGCCTTGTAGCTGAGGCGGCAAGCGCTGCATGGGCGCAAGCTGGGGCGCGTTTTGAACTCAACCCCGACTCCGCTTGCTGTCCAACTATGCAACCCGCGCAAATCATCGTTCTTGCTGCGCCGCTATTTGTGGCCCTGATTGCCCTGGAGTTCTGGCTGGGGCTGCGCCGCGGGCGCAACACCTACCGGCTCAACGATGCGCTCAGCAGCCTCAGCTTGGGGCTTATGAGTCAGTTGGTGGGCGGCTTGACCAAGCTCTTCACGCTGGGCGTGTATCTGTGGGTTTATGAGCATTGGGCCTGGTTCCCGCAGCTGTCGGCGGCCTCTGTCTGGGTCTGGGTCGCTGCCTTGCTGCTGTACGACTTTCTGTACTACTGGCATCACAGATTTGGCCACACCAGCGCCTTGTTCTGGGCCGCCCACGCCGTTCACCATCAAAGCGAGGACTACAACCTGTCTACCGCCCTGCGCCAGACCAGCAGCGGCTGGGTGGCCGGTTGGATCTTCTATCTGCCGATGGCGGTGATTGGCTTTCCCCCGCTGGTGTTTGTGAGCGTCGGCCTGATCGATCTGCTCTACCAATACTGGGTGCATACCCAGCAGATCGGCCGCCTCGGCTGGTTCGACCGCTGGTTTTGCTCGCCCTCCAATCACCGGGTCCATCACGCCGTCAATGACGCTTATCTGGACCGCAACTACGGCGGAATCTTCATTTTCTGGGATCGCCTCTTCGGCAGTTTTCAGGAGGAACTGGACGCACAACCCTGTGTTTACGGGACACGCGACGCTTTGCGCAGCTGGAATCCCTGGGTCGCCAACTGGCATGTGTATGGCCAACTGCTACGCAAAACGTCCAGCGTTCCCGGTCTGATCAACAAGCTGCGAGTGTGGTGGGAGCCTGCGCATTGGCAGCCGGCCGGTCAGGAGTCTCGCGCGCATCCGCCCTTTGACCCCTACGCCCAGCAACGCTTCGACCCGCCGCTGCCGCCGCAGCGTGCGTGGCTGGCCGTGCTGCTGTTCTTGCTGATGTTGGCCGTCACCATGGTGCTCTTGTGGAACAGCCACCTCTTGAGTGTGTGGCAGCAGTTGGCGAGTTTGGCGCTGGTGGGTCTGGGGCTTTGGGCCGTGGCGTGGCTTTGCTCGGCGCCTATCAGCGACAGGATCGATCACTCGCCCGCGGCGCAGCGCAAGTGCTGAAATTCACATCGCCGGGTGTAACAGATAAGTGTTGCGATTTTACGTCGGAGGATTTCGGCGCCGGGAATGCACTTCTATACTCATCGCACATTTGGCGCAAAGACCGAGCAATCAAGCTTGGCACGAACTTAACTCACAAAGGTAAACGATGAAAAAGATCGCACTCGTGGCAGCTCTGGCAGCCGTTGCAGCTCCCGCAGCATTCGCTCAAAGCTCGGTGACCCTGTGGGGCCGTATCAACACTACTGTCGAAAGCCAGAAGGTTGAGAACCAAGACCGCAAGGCCGTTGTGCAGAACAACTCTTCCCGTCTGGGCTTCAAGGGCACGGAAGATCTGGGCGGCGGCCTGAAGGCAAGCTTCCTGTTGGAGCACGGCCTGAATTCCGATAACGGCACCGCAACGAGTACCGCTTTCTGGAACCGTGAAGCGGCTGTGCAGTTGAGCGGCAGCTTCGGTGCCGTCAAGCTGGGCCGTTGGACCAATGGCTCCTACTTCGCCACCGCTGACTATGTGTCCATGCACAACCATGACACAGGCACTTCGTCTGACGCGCTGTACTCTGGCATCGGCTGGACAGAAACCAACAAGGTTGGCTACTTCACCCCCAACGTCGCAGGCTTCACTGGTGAGTTCACCATGCACGCCGGCGAAGGCGTTGACAAGAAGGCCTTCGACGCAGCCCTGAACTACGATATGGGCCCTCTGCACCTGGGTGCTGGCTACAGCAAGCAAGGCGACGGCTCGCAGTACGCGATCCGTGGTTTGTATGAGCTGGGCGCGTTCACTTTCGGCGGTTACTACCAGCGTGAAGATGCTGGCGTTGGCGCCCGCCCCACTCGTAACATCGGCCGCGTTTCCGCCATGTACACCATGGGCGCTTCCGAGTTCCACGTCAACGTGGGTGGCACCGAGTCTGGCGGTACTTTTGGCTCCAATGGCGCCAAGCAGTACACCGTCGGCTACAACTACAACCTGAGCAAGCGCACCAAGGTGTATGGCTTCTACACAGCGGTTGACAACACTGCCGGCAACCACAAGGGTGACTTCGACTCGCTGGCTGTTGGCGTCCGTCACAACTTCTAAATCGAGTTGATGAGGCCGGCTTGAATAAGACGGCCTTGTTCGACTTGTGAACGAACTCGCACTCGGTCTCGTGGAGACTTGATTGCGCAGGAAATGCGACCTTAGGGTCGCATTTTTTTTGCCTGGAATTGGCAGGCTGGGCGGGTAGCGTTGTGCTTTTGAATGCCGGGTGCAGTGGGCTGTAAAGCTTGTGCCGAAACCTGCGCCTTGTCTCTAAACTAAGCGCGGTGACTGATGAACCCTTGAGTGCCGGCAAGGCAGGGGATCTGCGATGCAAATTCACGGCGGTATGGCATCGGCGCATGCGTCAGCAGGGCATCGCTGGGCCACGCTCCGTTCGTTTTTGCTGTTATGCCTGATGGCCGCGCTGCAAGGTGTCCACGCGCCAGCCGCTGCCGCCGTGAGTCCCGGCCCTGACTTGCCCTCCGCTTGGATCACCTCAATCGCCATCGCGCTGGCCGTGGCGCTGCTGATTGGGGGCCTGCTGCTCCTGCGTCACTACCGCCGAACTGTCGCGAAGCTGGCACTCTTTCAGCAATACAGCCAGGTGATCGACGGCAGCAGCAATAGCCTGATCCTGATGGATACAGGCATGCAGATCACGTTGGTGAATGGCGGCTTTTGCCGACTCACGGGCTATACGCAGGACGAGGTGTTGCGGCGCCGGCCGGCTGAATTTCTTGGCTCGGGCGATGGGCCAATGGCCGGTCTTGAATTCTTGGTGCGCGGGCGTGAGGTTCATAAAACCGAGTACCTGGTCAGGCGCAAGGACGGCAGCAGCTATTGGACCGCCAGCGAGCTGCGTGCCATGTTTGGCGCAGCGAACGAGCACATTGGCTTTGTCGAAGTTGGGCGCGACATCTCGGCCAGCAAAGAGCGTGAGTTGGACTTGGCTCGCTCCATCATGGTTCATCACTCCCTGCTGGACACCATCCATCGTCATGCGATTGTTTCGGTGGCCGATCCCGCCGGCCTGATCATCGACGCCAATGCTGCTTTCACCGCCATCAGTGGCTACAGCCGCGAAGAGTTGCTGGGGCAGCCGCATCGCATCGTTAACTCAGGGCACCACCCGCCGGAGTTCTGGCGTGCTTTGTGGGCGGCGATCTCGTCGGGTAAGTCCTGGCAGGGCGAGATTTGCAATCGCAATAAGAACGGCCAGCTTTACTGGGTCAAAAGCATCATCGCGCCGATGCTGGATGAGGCCGGCTCGGTGATGCAGTACATCTCGATCCGCACCGACATCACCGCGGCCAAGCGCGCTTGGCAGGATCTGGCCGAGCAGCGTGAGCGCCTGGCCCGCATCATCGATGGCACCCATGCAGGCACCTGGGAGTGGAATGAGCAGACCGGCGAGGCGCACTTCAACGAGCGCTGGGCCGACATCATGGGTCGCAAGCTGGCCGATCTGGGGCCGCTGCACGCTCAGAGCTGGCAAGTTTTTGTGCATGCCGATGATTTGCCTCGGGCGGCCGATTTGTTGGCGCGCCATTGCAGGGGGGAGTCCGACTTTTTTGAATGCGAGTTGCGGCTCTTGCATGCCAGTGAGCAATGGGTATGGGGCCAAATGCATGGCAGGCTGTATCAGCGTGATGCTCAGGGCAATCCGACCTGGATCGCCGGCACGCTGCTGGACATCAGCGCCCGCAAACGCAGCGAAGAGGCCTTGCTGCGCAAGCAGGCGGCCCTTGACCGTTCGGAATTGCTGGCCGCCCTGGGTGGCTGGGAGCTGGACCTGCGGGACGGTGACTTGCAATGGTCTGAAGAGACTTACCGATTGCATGAGGTGGCGCCCGGCACGCAGATCAGCTTGGCACAAGCCCTGTCCTACTTTGCCCCGCCCGATCGCGCCAGGCTGCAAGAGGCCATGGACAGGGCCGTCCAGCCACATGAGGCCTGGGATATGGAGCTACCCCTGCACACCGCGCGGGGTCGCGTGATTTGGGTGCGTTCCGTGGGTGAGGCCTCGATTGACGATGGTGGTGTCCGGCGCATTGTCGGTACCTACCAGGACATCACGGCCCGCCGCTCGCTGGAAGCGCAAAGCCAGCGCAATCACGAGGTGCTGTTGAGTGTGGTGGAGAACATGCCCTGCGCGCTGAGCGTGTTTGATGCCGATCTGAATCTGCGCGCCCACAACAGCAAATTCATCGAATTGATGGGTTTCCCGCCGGCCTTGTTCGAGCAAGTGCCAACACGATTTGAGACCTTGATCCGTTTCAATGCCGCGCGTGGCGAATATGACCACGAGCCCGATGTGGAGGCCTATGTGCAGCGCCTGATTGAGTTGGCGCGCCAACCCACGGTGCATCAATTCGAACGCCAATTGACGAGCGGCAAGACGGTCGAGGTCCGTGACGCACCCATGCCCGGCGGCGGCTTTGTGACGACCTATGTGGACATCAGCGAACGCAAGCGCGGCGAGGCTGAGTTGCGCCGGGCCGAGGCCATTTTGCGCGGCGCCATCGATGCGGTGAATGAGGCATTTGTGCTCTACGACCCCGATGACCGGCTGGTGTTTTGCAATGAGAAGTACCGGCAGCTCTATGCCTCCTCTGCTGACCTGATCGTGCCCGGCGCACTCTTCGAAGACATCATTCGAGAAGGTGCCAGGCGCGGCCAATACGTGGAGGCGGTGGGGCGTGAAGAGGCCTGGGTGGCGCAGCGCCTAGCCGCGCACCGGCAGGGCAATACCTTGCAGGTACAAAAGCTCGATGACGGCCGCTGGACCCGTTTGATCGAGCACCGGATGGAAGACGGCCACAGCGTGGGCTTTCGCATCGACATCACCGACCTGATGCGCGCCAATGAGGCGGCCGAAGAAGCGGCTCGCTCCAAAGGCCAGTTCCTGGCCAATATGAGCCATGAGATCCGCACGCCCATGAATGCCATTCTGGGCTTGTTGCGCTTGTTGCAAAGAACCGAGCTGAGCCAGCGGCAGCACGATTACGCCAGCAAGACCGAGGCGGCAGCGCGCTCCCTGCTGGGGCTGTTGAATGACATCCTCGACTTTTCCAAGGTCGAGGCCGGCAAGATGAGCCTTGATCCGCAGCCCATGCGCAGCGAGCAGTTATTCCGCGATCTGGCGGTGATTCTCTCGGCCAATGTAGGGGCCAAGCCGATCGACATCTTGTTCGATCTGGATCCGGCGCTGCCGCCTGTTGTCGTCGCTGACCAGATGCGGCTGCAGCAGGTGCTGATCAATCTGGGCGGCAATGCCACCAAGTTCACCGCCGAAGGTGAGGTTGTGATCGCCGTGCGGGTGCTGCCCGGGCAGCCGGGGGATGCGCAGGAGACCGTGCGCTTGGCCTTCTCTGTCAGCGATAGCGGCATCGGCATCGCGCCTGAGCATCAGGCCAAGATCTTCAGCGGCTTTTCTCAAGCCGAGGCCTCCACCACCCGCCGCTATGGCGGCACCGGCTTGGGCCTGGCGATCAGCCAGCGCCTGGTTCAATTGATGGGCGGCAGCCTGGCGCTCGACAGCGAGTTGGGGCGAGGCAGCCGCTTCCATTTCGAATTGACCTTGGGCGTACCAGCGGCGATTGCGGATGCCAGCCCGCCGCCGAGCGTCGACGCCGCACTGGCGAATAGGCCTTGCCTGATCCTTGACCAAGCAGGCCCGTCGCGTGACTTGCTGGCGCGCATGGCCGAGGAATTGGGCTTAACGACCGTGTTGCTGGCCGCCAGTACGACCGAAGCACTGGCGCGGCTTCAAACCCAGGCCGAGCAGGGCCAGGCGATTGGCCTGGTGCTGAGCGACTGGCGCCGGCCTGCCGGCCCGGACGGCTTTGAGTTGCTGCGGCATTTGCGACATCTGCGCCAGCAAGGCGCGGCGTTAGCTCAACCCTTGGTGTTGATGGTGAGCGGCCAAAGCCGCGAGGAGCTGATGCAGCGCAGCGCCGAAGAGCAGGCTGAGCTGGACGGCTATCTGGTCAAACCCATCACCCGCGCCATGCTGCTGGAGGCCATCGAGGCGGCGGGCCAAGCGGAGGACCAGCCGGCGGGCAGCACTGAGGCGCCAAGCCGCAGCGCCCACGCCCGGCCGCTGCAGGATGTGCGCGTGCTGGTGGTTGAAGACAACCCGAACAATCAGCAAGTGGCCCAGGAACTCTTGGAGGACGCCGGCGCCCGCGTGCAATTGGCGGGCAATGGGCAGGTCGCCGTGGACCTCTTGCGCGCCAGCCCTGCGGCGTTCGACATTGTCCTGATGGATGTGCAGATGCCGGTGATGGACGGTTACAGCGCCACCCGCTTGATCCGGCAAGAGCTGCAACTCACGCGCCTGCCCATCATCGCCATGACGGCCAATGTGATGGCCTCAGACCGGGAGCAATGCTTGGCCGCCGGCATGAACGCGCATGTGGGCAAGCCCTTCGACATGGACCATCTGGTGCGCGTAATCTTGCAGCAAATGGCGGGTGCGGAGGCGCCGCAAGAAGCTGCGATGAAAGAGCCGCAGGAGCCGCAAGAGCCGCCGGAGCGCCGCTTCCCCACCCTGGCCGTGCCGCTGGCCTTGAGTGAGCGCGCCTTGGCGCTGGGCTTCGAGTTGCAAGCGGCGATGGACCGCTTCATGGGCAAGGCTGAGTTGTTTCAGCGTACGGCCCAGTCCTTCAGCAAGTCCGCCTTGCAGTTGCCGGCTCAGCTCAAAGCTCAGTTGGCGGCAGGCAACTTGGACGAAGCGGTGCAGCTCAGCCACAGTTTCAAGGGCCTGGCGGCGACGCTTGGCGCCGTCAAATTGGCGGCTTTGGGTGCCGAGGCCGAGGCCGCGTTCAAACGCGGCGAACCGCCGGATGCTGCCTGGCTGGATGCCTTGGAGGTGCAGATCAGCAGCGGCTGCGGGCATTTGAGCCTGCTCGCTCAGGACTTGCGGGCCCTTCAGTCGCCGCCTGCTGTCTAGTGCCGGCGATCTGCTTTGTCCGACCCAGGCCAATGCCTCAGGTCAGCTCCATCGGCATGCGCAAATGTTTGAACATGAGCGCCGCGCTGTGCAAGCGCCCTTCGGCGCAAGCGGCGTAGGCGGGGATCTCACCGGCGCGCTGCCAGCCCAGATGGGTGTAGACCGCCTCGGCCTGTGAGCCGGCGGGGGTTTCCAGCACCAGCAGTTGGCGGCCGCGCTCCAGGGCCGTGCATTCCAGGCGGCTCATCAAGCGGCTGGCCACGCCCCGACCGCGGGACTGGCTATGCACCATCAGCCCGCGTACTTCGCCACGATGGTGCGCGTTGAGTTGGGGGCACATGAACAATTGCACGGCACCGTGCAGGCGTGGGCGCTCGTCATGGTCGTCGCAGGCGACCCAGAGTTCTTCCTGCGGGCCCAGCCGGGCCAGCACGCCGCGCCAGAAGTCTTGCGCCGCACCCGTGGACAAGGGCGCCAGAAAGCCCAGGCAGGCGCCGCGGTGCACGCTGTCGATCAGCAACTCACACAGCTGGGGCAAAAGCTCCTCATCCCTGTTTGAGAGCCTGCGCAGGCGCAGATTCAGGCTGGGCCCGGGTGTGGCCGCCACCCGTGGCACGGTGCGGGCACTGACGGCTGCGGCGCGGGCGGGTGTGGAGGGCAAGAAGCTGCTGATGAAGCTGGAGGGACTGCTGAGCCTGAACATGGGTGTGTTGGGGCAAGGTGTGGGGGTAAACATGCATTGCAAGCCCCGTGCCAGCTCCGGCCAGTCTCAGCGTGAAAAGCTAGATTTCCAAGCCCGGTTCGGCCATCAAGCGGCCACGGCCGCCGTGTTTGGCCTCGTAGAGGGCAATCTCGGCGCGCCGCATCAGGTCGTCGACATGGCGGTCGCCATGGCGTAGCTTGGCCCAGCCGGCGCTGAAATTGAGCTCGAAGCCGAGTTCTTCCTTCGCGCGCTGCGCCAAGGCCTCGCGCAAGCGTTTGTCCAGGGCTTGCGGTCCTTGGCCCTCGCAGCGAGCCATCAGCACACCAAATTCCTCGCCACCCACACGGCCGGCCAGGTCGCCTAGGCGCATTTGTGCCTGCACGCAGCTGCCAAACAAGGCCAGGGCCTTGTTGCCGGCCTCCAGGCCATGGCTGGCGTTGATGGCGGACAGGTGGTCGATGTCCAGCACCATCAAGGCCAGCGGCTCCTGGTGGCGCCGCGCCATCGAGATCATGTCGACCGAGCGGGCCGCAAAAGCGCGGGCGTCGCACAAGCCCGTCAGGCCATCGGTCTGGGCCAGACGCGTCAGCACCAACTCGGTCTCGCCACGCCAGGCCAGCACCAAGCCCAGCAAGGTGCAGGTGAGCGTCCAATGCAGGCCCAGCGCCAACCAGGTGTTGATGCCCGAGGGGCCCAGCGGGCTGAGCATTTGAACGTCAACCAAGCCCATACCGCCGCGCAGCAGGCTCAGCACCGTGGCGGGCACGATGGCCGCCAGCAAAAGTGCACGCCAGCGCCGGTTGTCCAGGCCCGGCGTGGTGTTGGGCCAGGCCTTGGCTTGACGGCGCTGCTGTCCGAGCGCTTTGTCGGGGCGAATCAGGCTCAGCGCCAGCATCACCAATTGCACAGTGAGCCAGGCATGTGCCCAGGCCGTGCGAAAGCCACTGTCTTCAAATTGCAGGGCATAGACCGGCGGCATCAGCAGCGGCGCCAGGATCAGCAAGGCGCGGCCCGGTTGCGGGCCCAGCCACAGCCGCAAAGCCCACCACAGCAAGCTCAGGCTGAGGCTGAAGGCCGCCATCGACAAGCTCAAGAGCAAGCGCTCGTGCCCGCCGCCTGAGCTCGCCAGCAAGCACCAGCCACCCGCTTGCAATAGCAAAAATCCCACCGCTAGCCGCGCCGCCACGCTGGCATGCCGCCCCACCAGGATCAGCATCAACAAGGCGGCGGCCAAGCCTTGCAGCAAGAGCAGATTGAACAGCGTCGGGTTGTCGAAGGCCATGGTGGGTGTGAGCTGGGTCTGAGGGATTCTCTACTGGAAGGCCACTTCCGCAAAACTGCGCAGCTTGCGGCTGTGCAACTGCCCCAGGGAATTGGCGCGCAGCAAGTCCAGCGCCCGCAGGCCGATGCGCAGATGCTGGTCGACCCGGGCGCGGTAGAACTGGTCCGCCATGCCGGGCAATTTGATCTCACCGTGCAACGGCTTGTCGCTGACGCACAGCAAGGTGCCGTAGGGCACGCGGAAGCGGAAGCCGTTGGCGGCGATGGTTGCACTCTCCATGTCCAGCGCGATGGCGCGGCTTTGGCTGAAGCGCCGCTCCGGGCCGCCATGCCTGTCGTTGGGCAGCAGCTCCCAGTTGCGGTTATCGGTGGAGGCCACGGTGCCGGTGCGCAATAGGCGTTTGAGCTCGAAGCCGCTGAGCTGGGTCACATCGGCCACCGCTTGCTCCAGCGCCTGCTGCACTTCGGCCAAGGAGGGGATGGGCACCCACAGCGGCAGTTCCTCGTCCAGCACATGGTCTTCGCGCACATAGCCGTGGGCCAGAACGTAGTCGCCCAATTGCTGGCTGTTGCGCAGGCCGGCGCAGTGGCCCAGCATCAGCCAGGCATGCGGGCGCAAGACGGCCACATGGTCGCTCATGGTTTTGGCATTGGCGGGGCCGACGCCGATATTGATCATGCTCACCCCACTGCGGTCGCGCCGCAGCAGGTGGTAGCCGGGCATTTGCGGCAGGCGCGGCGGGATGCTGCCCGCCTCGTCGCCGGGCTCGGCCGCCAGGCCGGCGCGCCGGGTCAACACATTGCCGGGCTCGACAAAGGCGATGCAGTCGTCCCACTCGCTCGGCCGGGCCGGGTCGGGCGGCTGGCTCATCAGCTCGCGGCCCAGCCGGGTGAACTCGTCGATGTAGAACTGGTAGTTGGTGAACAGCACAAAGTTCTGGAAATGCTCGGCTGCGGTGCCGGTGTAGTGGCGCAGGCGGTGCAGGGAATAGTCCACCCGCGGGGCGGTGAACAAGGCCAGCGGCTGCGGCGCGCCAGGGCCGGGGTCGTAGGTGCCATTGGCGATGCCGTCGTCCATGGCGGCCAGATCGGGCAGGTCGAACACCTCGCCCAGGCGGCGCCGGCGCTCGGCGCTCAGATGGCCTTCGATGTGTTCATGCTCGCTCAGCGCGAAATGCAGCGGCACCGGTTGGTGGCTGGTGCCGATTTCCAGCGTCACGCCGTGATTGCGCATCAGCAGCTCGAACTGGGTCTTGAAGTAATCCGCAAACAGATCGGGGCGGGTGAGGGTGGTCTCGAACGTGCCCGGGCCCGCCACAAAGCCGTAGGCCAGGCGCGAGTCCCCATGCGTGCCGGTATTGGTGCGCAGGCGCACAAAGGGGTAGCAGGCACGCACCCGCTGGGCGCCGAAATCCTCGCCGCCGACAAAGCGTTGCAGGGCCTGGCGCAGATGCCGCAAGCTGGCGGCATAGATTTGCTGGGCCTGCGCCAGGGCCGCGTCGGGGTCACTGAAATGCTGGGGGGCGAAGAAGGGCGGGGTTAACAAGCTCATGCGCAGAGTCTCCTCGGTTTGCAGCCATTGTGGCGCGGCAAAGAGGGCTCTTTTTCGTGGCACTTTGAACCCGGACGGCGGCGGGCGCGGTTGGGGCTTTTGGCCTGGCCTCAGCAGTTGGCGTATTTCCAGTTGCGGGTCTTGCTTCAAGCGGAACGGTCAGGCTGAGCTCTAGCTCGGACGCCGGTTTCAGACCTGACCCTGCAGCAGATAGATGCTGTCCATCCAGTGGCGGCTGATGCGGTGCTGCTGCAGCCGGGCCGCCAGACCTCGCCAAGGGCAGGCAAGGTCGTCGAGAGAACTCATCGAGTGCAGCGCTGCGCCCAGCACAAAGGCATTGCTGGCCCATTGCCAGGGCGGTGCCCAGCACAGGCCCAAGGCCACCACCTGCGCGCCGGGGCGCAGCACGGCCAGGGTACGGTCCAGCGCGGCGGGGCTTTGCAAAACATCGTGGGTGAAGTGGAACAGGGCGGCATCGGCCGGCGGCAGATCGGCAGGCCACTCGACCTGCGCGGCGGGTGTGAGCAGCACCTCAGTATTGCGCCAAGCTTTGCCATGAGCCTGAATCTTGGCCCGCGCCCGCTCGGCCATGGCCGGGCATTGCTCCACGCCGGTTACCCGGCCCTGCGGGCCTACCGCCTGGCGCAGCAAGCCCAGCGACAAGCCGGTGCCGCAACCCAGGTCAAGCACGCACTGGCCCGGCTGCAAGCCAAGGCTATCGATGGCCAGGCGGCGCAGGGGCTCAAAGGCTGCCAGCTCCAGGTCGTAGACCGGCGCCCGCCAGCGGTAGAGCGATTGCATGTCTGCGTGCGCCTCGTCCTTGCAGGGCGGCACCGAGGCATCAGCGGCAGATGCAGATGCAACTGAACCGGAAGCAGCAGGTCTGGCCTTGGCATTCATATGACCAGCATAGAGCTTGCCGGCCGGACCGGGCACTCAAATTTTTGCTTTGCTTGTCGCTGGAACCGGGCTGGCTCCTGAGTCTTAACGGCGCGGCAATATGACCGTGACACACAACCCCGGCGCCGCCGGATCGGCCTGCGCCGCGGCCAGGCTGACCGTGGCCTGATGGCGCGCCGCTGCCCGCTCCACGATGGCCAGGCCCAGGCCGCTGCCGGGCTGATTGAGCCCGGGCAGGCGGAAGAAGCGCTCGAACACCTTGGCATGCATGTCTGCGGCGATGCCAGGCCCCTGGTCCCGCACGCTCAGCGTGACGCTGTCGGCAGCCTCGCTGATGCTCACCTGCACCAGGCTGCCGGGCGGCGAGTATTTGACGGCGTTGTCCACCAGGTTGTCGATCAAAGCGCCCAGGCTTTCGCGGTGCATGGGCAGCTCGCAGTGTTCCGGCGCCAGCAACTCCAGCTCGATGCCGCGGGCCAGCGCCAGTTCGCTGGCCAGCACAATGCGATCACGCGTTAGGCTGACGAGATCATGGCGGCGCAACTCGGCGCTTTCGGTGTCGGCGCCGCTGCGGGCCAGGGCCAGCAATTGCTGCACGGTGTGATTGGCACGCTGCACGCCATCGCCCAGGCGCTGCAGCGACTCCTCACGGCGCTGCGGGCTGGGCTGGCTTTGCAGCGTCTCGGCATTGAGCTGGATCACCGCCAGCGGCGTCTTCAGCTCATGTGCGGCGTCGAGCAGGAATTCGCGCTCGCGTTCCAGGCGCTGCTGCAAGCGCGCCATCAGTTGATTGACGGCCGTCACCACCGGCGCCAACTCCTCGAAAGGCGAGGGCGGCAGCGCGTTCAGCTCGGTGGCCGAGCGCTGCGCAATCTGCTCGCCAATGCGGCGCAGCGGCGCAAAGCCCGCGCGCAACAAAAACCAAGCGATCAACAGCATCAGCGGCAAGCTGTAGAACAAGGGGCGGGCGTAATAGCTCAGGCCATCGGCGCTGAAATGCCAGTCGCCCGGTACCTCTTGCCAGCGCCGCACGATCAAGTCCTGCTCGGGCGCGCGCGCTTCGATGTAGAGCCAGCGCTCATCGCTGGCGAATTTCTGCTCATCGGGCGTCAGGCGGTCGCCCATCTCGGGCGTGCCCATGCGGTGCAGCAGGCGCTCGCCCTGCCACACCTGCTGGGCGATGATGGGCGGCTCGTAGCCGATGTCTTGCCACTCCTGCTCGCGCAAATGCTCCAGCTCGGCCAGCGCGGCGTCCAGGCGCTCGGCCTGGCCGGCCCATTGCTGGGCCTGCATGCGGGCTTGCTCCGCCCACAGACGATTGGCGGCCTGGCCATTGCGGGAATGCACCACGCTGACCTCGTGGAACTCGCGCACCATCAGCCCGCACCAGCTCAGCAAGGCCACCGCCGCAAAAGCGCCGAAGGTGCGGCGGAATAGCGATTTGCGGGCCGCCGCGCCGGTCACCTCACTCATTGCCGCTCCAGCACAAAGCCAACGCCGCGCACGGTGCGCACATAGCCTTCACCGATTTTCTTGCGCAGATTGAAGATATGCACATCGAGTGCATGGTTGTCGGCGTTAGGCATGGCGCGCGCCTCCAGCTCGCGCCGCGTCACCACGCGGTCGGGCAGCTTGAGCAAGGTCAGCAGGATGGAGAACTCGGTGGGCGATAAATTGATGACCTGGCCATGTCGGCTCAGCACCATGCGGCGCTCGTCCAGGCTCAGGTCTTTGAGCCGCCATTCCTGTCCCTCGGCGTCGCTGCTGAGCAGGCCGGCACGCCGCGCTACCGCGCGCAAGCGGGCCAGCAACTCGGGCCCGGCGAAGGGTTTGACCAGATAGTCGTCGGCGCCGCTGTCCAAGCCGTGCAGGCGGTCTTCAATGCCGCTGCGGGCGGTGATCACCACGATGGGCAGCTGCTTATTGCTCTGGCGCATCAGGCGCAGCAACTCCAGGCCATTGCCATCGGGCAGGCCCAGGTCCAGCACCAGGGCGTCAAAGCCTTGTTGCTGCTCTAGCCAGTAGCGCGCCTCGGTCAAGCGCCGCACCCAGACCACGTCATGACCACCGTCTTGCAACAGGGCCTGCACCGAATGACCCAGCTCGAGGTCGTCTTCCACCAGACAGATTCGCATAGCGAGGGACTCTACCAAGGCCCGCGTTAATGCGGTCTTAAGACGGTATTGGAGAAGATGCGGCAGCCGGACGAAAACCCATGACCAGTCCGATACCAATAATGGCATCCTTGACCCGCAGGAAAGGTGTTATGTCGCGTTTCACGCATCGTCGCCATCGGCAGCTACTTGCTTGGCCAGGGGCGCTGGCCTCACTGCTGGCCTTGTTGCTGGGGGCTTGCGCCCAGCCCGGAAAGCCCGCGGTGGCAGAGGTGGCAGAGCAAGCGCAGTTCCTGCCCAGCGAAGCGCAGTTCGAGCAACTGTTCCCGCAGCGCCTGCCCTTCTACAGCTACGCAGGCTTTGTGGCGGCGGCGCGCTCATTCCCTGGCTTTGCGGGGGAAGGTTCGGCCGAGCTGCGCCGCCAGGAGATGGCGGCCTTTCTAGCCAATATCGCGCACGAGTCCGATTCGCTCAAAGCCGTGCGCGAGTACAACCAAGCCAACTACGACCATTACTGCAGTGTGGAGCGCGGCCAGACCTGCGCGCCCGGCCAGCAGTATTTCGGCCGAGGCCCGATTCAGCTCAGCTGGAACTACCAGTACTTGGCTGCCGGCCAGGCCTTGGGTGAAGACCTGTGGGCCGATCCCGACCGGGTGGCGCGCGAACCCAAGCTGGCCTGGCAAACCGCCATCTGGTACTGGATGAGCCAGCCTGGCCCGGCCACCATTCCGGCCCACCAGGCCATGGTGGCGGGCGCCGGCTTCGGCGCCAGCATTCGCGCCATCAACGGCGCGCTGGAATGCGACAAGCCAGCTGACTCCCCAGCGGCTCAGCAAATCGCCCGCCGCATTGATTTCTACCGCCGCGCAGCGGCCTTGTTCAACGTCCCGCCAGGCCCGCGCCTGAGCTGCTGAATTTGCCCCAGAAAACCAGGAGACCACCGACCATGAATGCATCTTCCCGACGCCTTTGCAGTAGCGTGCGCCTCGGCGCCATTGGTTTGGCCATCAGCAGCTTGCTGGCCCCGGCCGCCTGGGCGCAACAACAAGCAGCCGCGACAGCCGACAAAACAGACAAGGCTGAGAAAGCGGAGAAAGCTGATAAGTCCGAACTGCCCACCGTCACCGTCACGGCCACACGCATGAGTTCGGGCCTGCTGCAAACGCCGGTGTCGGTGACCGCCATCACGCAGGACAAGCTGACCCGCGAGGGCGTCACCGATGTGCGCGGCCTGGCCGGCACGGTGCCCAATTTGCAGATCTCGACCGGTGCGGATTCGGGCGTGCAAATCGCCATCCGCGGCATCAGCTCGAACAATTTCACCGAGATCGGCGACCCCGCCGTGGGCCTGCATGTGGGCGGCCTTTATTCGCCGCGTCCCCAGGGGGCGATGGCTCTGATGTTCGACCTGGATCAGGTGGAAGTCTTGCGTGGCCCGCAGGGCACGCTGTTCGGCCGCAACTCCACCGCCGGCAGCATCAACATCATTCCGGCCAAGCCCGAGTTTGGTGAGACCTACGGCAGTGCCGAACTGGACTTCGGCAGTTACAACAAGCGCCAACTCAATCTGATTCAGAACATCGGCCTGAGCGACAACTTCGCCCTGCGCGCCACCGTGATGGTGCTCAAGCGCGACAGCTGGCTGAACCAGTCGCAGGACTTCACCGACGTCAATATGCCCGAGCACGGCTTTGTGGCCGATGGCATTCCCGATGTGGACCAGCGCTACAACAGCAAGGTCAGCAAGGCCGATGCCTACAACAACAAGAACGAGTGGGCGGCACGCCTGACCGGGCGCTGGAAGATCAGCCCCGATCTGGAAG
The DNA here is from genome assembly GCF_001477625.1 of Paucibacter sp. KCTC 42545. Lineage (NCBI taxonomy): Bacteria > Pseudomonadati > Pseudomonadota > Betaproteobacteria > Burkholderiales > Sphaerotilaceae > Roseateles > Paucibacter sp. KCTC 42545. Next base: position 3,723,496 of record NZ_CP013692.1, on the reverse strand, counting down.
CCTCGCTGGGCTATGAAAAGTTCAAGAACAACGGCGCCGGCGACATCGGCCTGAAAGACTGCGCCCAGGCCGCCGGCACGCGCTTCGCCTGCCCGGGCGGGCAGTGGGATGTCAGCATCAATGTGCCGGGCAAGATCGATATGTCCATCGACACGGTGCGCGGCGGCTTGAACTGGAACCTCAGCAAGCACAGCAGCCTGGAATACAACTTTGCCTACGCCGACCAGCGCCGTTCGCAGCAAGGCGATGATGACTCCGGCTATCACCGCCTCTCCAGCCAGGTCACGGCCCAGTGGCCGGTTGGACCTGATGGCGACTGGGGCAGCTGGCCGGTGCGGGACGACACCTCCCGCACGCTGAGCTCCAAATACCTCTCGCTGGTGCAGGAGTTGCAGTTCAAGCAAAAGACCGAGAACCTGCAGTACGTGCTGGGCGCCTTCTGGATGCGCGAGAAGAACGCCATCGACTATGCGCAGGAGCAACTGGTCAACCCGCCTTACGGTTACCCGATCAGCCAGTACTACCAGCAGCCCAATCGGCAGATCGATGCCAAGGCCGTCTTCGGCCAGATGGACCTGAAGTTCGCCAATACCTGGACCGCCACCCTGGGCGGGCGCTACAGCCGCGACAGCAAAACCGACAAGGGCGGCAAGGTCTACGGCGGCGAATGGGACAGCACTTCGCCGGCCTACTTCAACGGTCTGTTTGATCCGGGCGTGCCCGGCGCGCCGGACTTCAAACCACCGAGCAGCAGCAATCTGACGGCCGGCATGGGCCCCTTGGCCGGCACCGGCGCCTACGCGCAATACCAGCCACCGGCGCAGAACGACAACTCGATGTCCTGGAGCAAGTTCACCTATCGCCTGGGTTTGATGAATCAGCTCACGCCGCAAGACATGGTGTTCACCTCGCTGTCCACCGGCTACAAGGCGGGCGGCTTTGGCGACAAGGACGACCGCTGCGGCGGCTTCCAATGCGCCGAAGGCCCATCGCCGCAACTCACCTTCTTCCCCTACAAGCCCGAGACGGTCACTAATCTGGAATTTGGCTACAAGGGTTTGATGCTGAATAAGCGTCTGTCCCTCTCGGCCACGGCCTTCTTCAGCCGCTACAAGGACATGCAGGTCACCGACGCCTTCTTTGCTGCCAAGGTCAAGCCTGAGCGTGATTGCACCGCCAATACCGTGGGCTGCGACATCGTGCAGAAGTGGCAGACCATCAATGTCGGCACGGTGGAGATCCCTGGCCTGGAGTTGGAGCTGGATTACAAGCCCTGGTCCGGCGCGCGCCTGGGCGGCTTCTTCACCTACATCAACTCCAAGATCAAGGACTACCCCGCTTTCAGCGACACCTGGAACTGCGACTACCGGCAGGAAAACGGCGCGCCCGCCTGCCCACCGGCCTATGCCGGCAACGACCCCACCCTGGTGGGCCGCAATATCTACGACATCACCGGCAACCACCTGCCGATGTCGCCCAAGTACAGCCTGGGCCTCAACTTCTCGCAAAGCTTCAACTTCGACGGCGGCTATGTGCTGACGCCCTGGATCGCACTGAAGTGGCAGGACAAGATGTACTTCACCCTGCGCAATCTGGACAACCCGCACATCTCCGATGCGCAAAAAGCCTTCACCAAGATCGATGCCTCGATCAAGCTGGTTTCGCCCAAAAACTGGCATGTGGAAGCCTATGTCTACAACCTCACCAATCAGTGGACCAAGAACGCCGCGGGTGATGGCGGCGGCTTTGTGAAGGCGATGTGGAATGAGCCGCGCATGGTTGGCCTGCGCGTGGGCATTGACTACTGATGTTCGGACGCCATTTGCGCGCTGGCCGCATTGCCAGCATCGATATCTTTCGCGCCCTGACGGTGCTGGTGATGATCACCGTCAATGAATGGCATCGGGTCAACGATCTGCCGGCCTGGATGCTGCATATGCCGGCGGATGTGGATGCGATGAGCTTTGTCGATGTGGTCTTTCCGGCCTTTTTGTTCATCGTCGGCATGTCCATTCCCTTCGCGCTGCAGCAACGCCTGAAGGCCGGCGATACGCCGCGCCAACTCTTGCTGCATGTGCTGCAACGGGGCTTAAGCCTGGTGTTGATTGGCGTCTTCATGGTCAACGCGGAAGACGGCTTCCATGCCGCATCTATGCCCATGCCGATTGCTCTGTGGGCGCTGCTGAGCTATGTGGCCGCCTTTGCCCTGTGGGGCTCGCTGCGCGGCGGGCCGGCCTTGGCGGGCGGCTGGCGGCTGGCCGGTGTAGCGCTATTTGCGTTACTGGCCTGGCTTTATCGCGGCGCGCCAGACGGCAGCGGCAGCATGACGACGCAGTGGTGGGGCATTCTGGGTCTGATCGGCTGGGCTTATTTGCTTGGCTGCATGGCATTCTTGCTGTGCCGGGCTCGCGTGGGCGGCCTGCTGCTGGCGCTGGGCTTGTGCATGGCTTACTTCGTCCTGCAGCGCCTGCCGCTGGTGCAGAGCAGCGACTGGCTGCGTCTGCTGTTCAGTCAGGATGGCAATGCGGTGCATGGTGGCTTGGCGATCAGCGGCAGCATCACGGCGCTGATCTTCTTCGACCAGACGCGTGCCCGCAGCATGGCGCAGCGCCTGGGCCTGGCCCTGTTGTTTGCTGCCGCGCTCGCCGTGCTGGCGGGGCTGATGCGGCCGGCGTTCAAGATCTCCAAGATCTACGCCACGCCCAGCTGGGCGCTCTACAGCGCGGCGGCTTGCGTGCTGATCTTTGCCGCTTTGCAGCTGTGGCTGGAGTGGCGGCAACGTACGGCGGCAACTTCCGTGGCCGCGCCACGCCTGCCCGGCTTGCTGGATGCGGTGGCAGCCAACCCCTTGCTGGCTTATCTGACGCCCTTCGTCGTTGAAGCGCTGATGCAGCTGCTGCACTGGGTGTGGCCGGCCTTCACTCGCAGCGCACCGTTGGGGGTGATGTTCGGCATGGCCTATGCCGTGGCGGTGGCGGCCTTCGTCAAGTTCATCGCGGCGCGTGGGGTTCGCCTGCGCATCTAGACTCCCATTCTTCAGTTTTCTGTCCTTCTCGATCGTGAATCTTCTGCCAGTCAGCTCCGACATCAGTGCCAAGCCTTGCCACGCTTATGTGGGCAGTTATGCCCCGCATGGTCAAGGCATCTACCGCTTCGCCATGAACGGCGTCGGCGCCGAGGCCGACTTGCAAAGCTTGGGCACGCCGGACCTGGCGCCCAACCCTAGCTTCTTGCTCTTCAATGCCGATCACTCCCGGCTTTATGTGGCCAATGAGCATGAGGATTTTCAAGGCCGTTTGTCCGGCTCGGTGAGCGTCTATCGGCGCGATGCCACCAGCGGTGCGCTGAGCCTGGCCGGCTGCGTGGCCTCGGGCGGGGCGCGACCGGTGCATTTAAGCCTGGATGCGCAAGAGCGCTATCTCTTCGTGGCCAACTACGGCTGTGGCAGCTTGGCTGTGCTGGCCTTGGACGCGGCTGGCGGCCTGGGGCAACAGCTGGATCAGCAAAGCCCGGCCCAGTTCAAAACCCTGCAGCCCTACACCGCGCTGGCGCAGCATGCGCCGCCCGGCAGTTTTGCTCACAGCGACCACGACGGGCCGCATGCCCACCAGGCAAATCTCGACCCCACGGGCCAGTTCTTGCTGAGCACGGATTTGGGGCTGGATCAAATCATCAGCTGGCAGTTCGATGCGCGCAGTGGCCGCTTATCGGCGCCGCGCTGCCACCCCAGCTCGGCGGGCGCCGGGCCGCGCCAGCTGTGTTTTCATCCGCGCGATGCCTCGCTGTGTTACGTGCTCAATGAAGAGTCATCCAGCTTGAGCTGGTGGCGCTTCGATGCGCAGGCGGGCGGCGTGCTGCGGGCGCTGGGCGAAGTCAGCACCTTGCCGACGGGCTTTGCGGGCACCAGCTTCGCGTCGGAGCTGCAGTTCACGCCCGACGGTGGCCAGCTTCTTTGCCTGAATCGCCTGCACGATGCCATCGCTATTTTCGAGATCGACGCCGCCGGCAGCCCGCAGTTGCTGGGCCATGAGTGGACGCGCGGCAGCTATCCGCGCAGCGGCAGCTTCGACCCCAGCGGCCGCTACTTCTTCGTCTGCAATCAGCGCAGCGATCACCTGGCGGTGTTTCGCTTGGCTGAGCGTGGCGCTGGCCTGCAATTCACCGGGCGCTATGTCCCGGTGCCCAGCCCGGCGCATCTGGTGTTTGCCAGCATGTGAGCGCGGGCGTTCAGACGCTGTCACCCCGGGGCATTGATTAGTCTCTGCTCGGAAAAATCCCTTGCAGGGCAATCACACAGGTCAGCGTCAGAGAGGGCTGCATCACGCTGACGGGCTGATTGCCACCGGCCGAGGCCACGGAGGCCGGGCTCATATCCACACCCGGCACGCTGGGCGCGGCGTACAAGGTGCTGCGGCTCTGGCTGGCGGGGGATTTGCCGGCGGGGCTTTGCGTGTCACCGATCGAGGCGCTGCCGGGCAGCGCGACCTCGTGGTTGTGCATGGGCATTTGCGCCGTCGTCAAGGTCACCGCCTCGGTACCGCCGCGATCACCGACTTGGTACTGAGCACCCGCGCCGATGACAACTCGGCCACGCGTGTCGGGCAGGGCAAAGGTCTGGATACCGTTGCCGCCGTAACTCGTGCCCAGGAGCGAAAACAAAGCTTGGTTTTGTTGGATGGACAGTAACTGCCCGTTCATCAGCGCCCAACCCTTGGGCGCGAAGTTCCAGATGCCGCAGGCGGTTTCACCCAAAAACGGGGTGTCGGCCCAGGACGCTGTCGCGCCCAAGAGGCAAACGCTCAGGCCAAGCCCACGCAGCTGACGGGCCAGACGATTTGCTTGTTGCAAAGACATGGCAACTCCTTGATTGATTCGGTACGGGTTCAGCCGCAGCCATGGCGGCGGCCGATCTCATCAGTTTTGCGAGGGGAAGATCCCCCACACGGCGATGACGCACTTGATCGTTTGATACGGCTGCTGCACCTGGAAGGGCTGGCTGCCCCCTGTCACGCTGCTTTGCACGCCTTGCATGGGCACAGTGCCGGGGCCGGGCGCATACAGCGTTGTGCGGGCCTTGTTGGCGGCCACTGCAGCTGCCGGAGACAGCGCTGTGGCATCACCCAAGCTGCCTTGCGGGCGGTAGCCATGGCTGTGCGAAGGCAGCTGGCTGCTCGTCAGGGTCTGGCTTTCGCTTCCCATGGCCTGGCCCAGCACGCGGGTGGACAAGCCGGGCCCCGTGCCTTGGCTCACCACCATGCGGCTGCGCGTGTCTGGCAGGGCAAAGGTCTGCACGCCATCTCCACCAAAGGTAGTGCCGATCAGGGCGAACAAGGTGTCGTACTCGGCAATGGGCAGCAGTCGGCCATCCATCTCCATCCAACCATAGGGCGCGAAGTTCCAGCCGCCGCACATGACCTGGCCGATGAAGGGGTCCGTGCCAGCATGAGCGGACGGCATGCCGGCCAGCGCTAGCCCCATCAAGGGGATCGCCAGGGCGCGGCGGCACCGCCGCATGCTCAAGTTCAAAGGGTTTCTTTCGCTCTTGCTGATCATGATGAGCCCCTGCTTACGGACGGGAAGGAAAGACACCCTGCGTGGCGATGACACAGCTCATCGCCAGATAGGGTTGCATGATGTTGATGGGCTGGCCTTGGCCTGCCGAATCGGTTCGGCTCGCCGCTCTTGCGGTCCCTGGCGTGGCAGCGGCGTAGAATTGGCTGCGCGCCTTGCTGGCGGGCACGGCCCCGGCCGGTGACTGCAGGCTGGCGTCTTGCGTGCTGCCCAGTTGCACGACCTGATGGCTATGGGCAGGAAGATTGCTCGCTAGCAGGCTCGTCGTTTCCGCACCGCCTTGCTGCCCCATCACATATTCACTTAAGCCGGGTCCTTGGCCGGCGTTGATCGCGGCGCGGCCACGCAGGTCGGGCAGCGCAAACGTGCTGCGGCCATCGCCGCCGTACTGTGTGCCGAGCAGCGAAAACAAGGCGGTGTTCTGCGAAATTGAGAGCAGCTGGCCTTGCGCCATCATCCAGCCCCTGGGCGCAAAGTTCCAGGCACCGCAGACGATTTCTCCGAGTATGGGTTCACTGCCCGCAACGGCGGGCGCAGTGGGCAGCAGGCATAGCGCAGCCAAGGCCAGGGCGCCCCGCAGGACGGAAGATTTGGGTGCTGACGTATTCATACCTTGGCCTCCTGAACTGGCTTGCCGTGCGGGCGCCGGGCTGTCGCGCAAAGTGCCAGCAGACCTAAGCCCAACAATGCCAGGCTGCTGGGCTCGGGGATGGTGCCGGTTTGCCCCGGGCCGTAGAGGCTCACATCGTCCACCGTGGCCGTCATAAAAAAGCTGCCGTCACCAAACTTCATGGTCACACTGCCCAAGTCGGTGTCAGAGATCAGGCCGAAGAAGTAGGCGTAGCTGCCGGCGCCATCGCTGCGGTCGGCGCTGGCGCCATTGCTCATCTGGGTGCTGCCCATGGTCAGGCCGATGTCCCCGGCGATCACATCAGCGCCGGTGATGACGTAAAGGCCGAAGGCCCGCACCGAGCCGGTCAAATTGAAAGTTAGGCTGTCGCCGCCCAGAAAGGCGCCGTCGCCATTGTTCAGGCCCAGGTACTGCGAGCCCGAGGTGGTCCAGAAGCCGCCTTTGACATAAGGCGTGGCAGGGCCGGCGGAGTCGGCGCTGAGACTGAAACTCGGGCTGCCGGCGCTGTTTGTGTAAGCGTTGCCCAGCAGGCCTGCAGCGTCGAAGTTGCTCAGTTGCGCAGCGCCCAAGCCACTGGTGGCGGTCACGAAAGCCGCTTGGCTCTGGTAGGTCACCACCCCCGCCGCCGCGTGTGCGCCCCAGGCCAAACCCGTGGCCGCGAGCAATGCGCGACACGCCAAAGAATTCATTCGCATGATCGACTCCTTTTCCTCAGCTAGAACCACACCTCAGGCACGGCATTGCGCTCACATCGCAAGACCCAAGCCGTCCTCAGGCACCAAATCGGCAGCCCAGCTCTTCGAGCTGCCCCTGTTGAACACGTTGATAAACGATTTGCGGCAGCGCGGCCGCGCCGCCGCCCGCGACGGGCTGACCCGCCCGCAGCGCAATGGTCTCGGTGACGGCCTCGGGCACGGCCGTGAATTGGCTCAGTTGCACGCCCGGCCGCTGCGCATCGAGGTCAGAGCTTTCCAGGTTGTGCACGGGCTTGCCATCAGCCGTCTGCGTGACCGTGGCCCAAAGAATCTGCACCTCACGCTGGCCGGCCCGGTAGTTAAAACTGCGCTGGCCGGCATTGATGCGCAGCAGGCAGTCCTCGCCCCGATCGGTTTGCCCTTGGTAGCTGCCCGCAAGGCAAGCCAGATTGATGTCCCCTTCGGGCGCAGCGGCCTTGAGCTTGCGGCTGAGTTCACCGAGGCATTGGTGCAGCTGGGGCAGTGCTGTCAAGGCCAGGGGCTTGGCGGCAGCCTCCTCGGCCCGGCGCATCGCTGCAAGCTGAGCCCGCTCCGCCGCTGCAGCCGCCTCATCCGCCGCGCCACCGCAGGCTGACAGCAAACCGGCAAGGCCGGCCGCCAGCGCGAAGCGCCAAACTCCCAAGTCGCGGGATGCAGATGAGCAGCACATGGCCCCTCCTTTGGAAGGCAAGCATAGGCTTCTCGCGACTGAGTGCACACGGCACCCCGTGAATCAGGGTAGATGTAAACCCTAGTAGCTAAGCTGCTTTGCGGCGAGCTTGCTCCGCCATGGCTGCGCAGGCATTGGCGCCCTTGCGCGCTGTGTCAGCCGTTCGCGCAAAAGCAATAGGGAGTGCAGAGCTTCCCTAGGCCGGTAGCGCGACACCCAGCGCTACATGCCGGGCTGCAAGCGCGTGTGCAACTGTTTGGCCAGATCGACGGCGCTGCCGCCGTAATGCGCTTGGCGGTAGCCCAGGCGTTGCAACAAGCCCAGGGCCAACTCGGCGCGCGCGCCGGTGGCGCAATAGACGATCAGCGGCGTTTGGGCATCGGTGGCCAGCAGGCGGATCTGCTCTTCCAGGCGCGGCATGGGCAGGCAATGTGCGCCGGGCAGGTGCCCGGCCATGAACTCGGCGTAGCTGCGCACATCGATCAGCAAGGCATCCTGCGGCAGGTGCGCTGCGGCTTGATCCAGCGCGGCAGCGGCGTGCTCCGGCGCATGCTCGTGCACCTGCGGGGTCGAGGGGTAGGCCTCCACGGGCAGCAAACTCATATTCCAGTTCATGGGCAAGTCTCCTTCGTGGCGTTTGTTGTGCAGCCCGGCCGGGCGCTGCTTGACGCGACACCTGCTTTTTACTGCAGACTGCGGCGCATGGCGAGCCACTTTTGCACGGTGCGGCGGCCGAAGAAGTTTTGCCAGGGCCGGATGCGCCCTGGCACCCTCAGGTCGGGCTCTGTCTGCGCTGCGTGCGCGCTGCTTGTGCGCTGCCGGCGCTTAAGGGTTGCAGGTGAAGCAATGCTTGGAGTCGGCGAGCAGGCGGTCGGTCCGGGGCTTGAGCTCTTGGTGCTGGCAGCGAGGGCAGCTCCAGCGCTCGCTGCGATAGCTGGACGTCGGCAGGCCACAGTCGGCGCAGGGCAGCCCCGCGATTCTTTCGCTGATCCAAAAGCCGGGGGCATCGCAGGCGGGGCATAGGGATTGAATGCGCTGCAGCAGGTCTGCGGCGGCCTGCTCGATCAGCTTCATGCGGCGCGGATTTGCATGGGCGCGCAGATCCAGCTCGGCAAAGACCTGGCGATGGCTGGACTGCGCGAGGCAGGCGTCAAAGCATTGCCGCAACTGGGCCGGATCCTGGATGCCTTTGTGGATGTTGGGGTCGTCTGGCCCGTTGGGGCGCAGCACCAGTTGCTGCTGCGGAAAGCCTTCGCTCAGCGCAAAGGCTTCAATCGCTTGCCAGTCGCCGCTTTGCAAATGACCGCTGGGCGCCGCCGCTTGAGCCATGCCAACGATCTCGATGCCCAGCTCGTCATCGATCCAAACCAAGAGCTCCACATTCCACGGGAACATGCCGGTGAAGGGGTCGGGGCCAAAGCTGCCTTCGCTGGCCAAGCCGAGGCTCAGGCCCGCGAGCTCCATGCCTTTGCGTGCCTTGCGCCGGGCGGCCTCGAGCTGGCTGCCAGGCCTGGGCGTCTCGCGGGTGAAGCTGCCGAGTTGGTCGGTATCGAAGCCGCTGACCCACTCAATGCGGCAGCCCAGCGCCGGTTCCAGCACCGGTGCAATCACCTCTTGCTTGCCGTGCTGGGTCAGCAAGGCGACTTGCCGCGAGGCGTAGCGAGACTGCGCTGCCATCAGTGCTGCTCCTCCCACTGCAGCGGGCGCCAATCGCCGTGGCGATAACGTGCAAAACCCGTGGACTCAAAGCGCCAGAGATGCAGCCAGTCGTTGTCCAGCAATTGATTGACGACGGCGTGCTTGGCGATCACCGCTTCGATGGCGGCCTGCGGCGCGTCGATCACGACGGTGAGTCGCAAGGGCTCATGCATGCGGCGCTGGCCATCATGCACGGACTGATGGGTCAGCCCGATGCGCAGGTCGCCGCCATTGCCCTCGAAGACGCCTAGGCTGCCGCCCACCACGTTGTGCAGCACCTTGTTGCCGCTGCCCAGGTGCAGCGGGTCGCAGGTGGAGGCGTGGTATTGCCAGTTGATCCAATGCGTGACCAACATCGGTGCGGTCATCAACAGTTCCAGCACGCTGCCGTCGAGGTCTTGGCTGGCCTCGTAGTCGTGCAAGAAGCTGCGCCCGTTCAGCACCACGCCGCGGCTCTTGTGGCGGGGCGCGATCAGAAAGGCGGCGTTGCCCGCCAAGCCCCATTCCGGCCGTGTTTGCGCGCCGTCGTTGGCACGCCGACGCAATTGATTCAACAGCTCGGCGGGCGGTGCGCTAGGGTCGAGCTGGAGGCTGCCGGCCCGCTCGCGGCGCACCTGATCGCAGGCTTGCGCAAACACGCTTTGCAGGCGCTGCCAGCGGGTGCGGGCGGCGGCGGGCAGGAGGTCGAGGTCAAAGCCTTCGATCTCGTCGGTGGTGGTGTTGTGCAAGGCCGCCATGAACACGGTGGTGTCGGGAATGGCGATGCCCGCGGCCTGCAGCAAGCCGGCGCGCACCGACGCTTCATTGAGCAATTGCGCCAGGCTGCGGGCATTGACCTCGCCGGTTTGACCGCAGCAAGCGCCGCAGTCGAGGGCGGCGGCGTGGGCGTTGTTGGTGGACTGGCTGCCATGGCCGACCAGGAGCACCAGCGGGGCCAGGTCTTGCTCCAAGCCCATGGCGTGTAGCACCCGGCCCGCCAGCGTGACCTTGGCCTGCAGGTCTAGCGCGGCCAATTGCGGGCGGCAGATCGGGCGGTAGCGTGCCGGCAGGCCCGCGAGGTCGTCTCTGGCGCGGTCTTGCTGGCGGGGCATCAGCCATTGGCCGAGTTTGCCCAGGTAGCCCAAGCCGGCGGCCTCCACAAAGGAGAAGGCGGCGCCCGGCCAACGGCTGGCGGCCTGCCATTGCTCGCCCAAGGCCAGGCGGGTCTGGCGTGCGCGCGCTGCAGTGCTTTGCAGCGCGGCAGTGTCCTCGGGCTTGGCGCTGGCCTGGAAGGATTCGGCGGTCGCAATGCGGTCGAGCACTTCGATGGTGGGGGCCAGCAAGCCGGGCAACTGCGGGCGCCGCGCTTGAGTTGCCAGCGGCGTGTAGGCCACCGGCAGGCCGAAGAAGCCGGCAAAGCCCAGGGTCTGCATGCCGGGCCAGACGGCTTCAAGCGCGCGGCGCAGGGGTTCGCTGCGCACGTCGATGCAAAACGCCGCCTGCACCTCGACATCAGTTTTCACTGGGTCTGGGCCGCTGGCCGACAGCAGCTTTTGGGCCAGCGTGCGCTGGTAGCCCAGCTCAAGGGCGACTTGCCAGACCTCGTCGATCACCAGCGCTTGTTCGGCGGCCTTCATCACTTGGGGCGCTTGCTGCCAGGCCCGTTGCAGGGCGCTGAAGGCCCGTTGGGCCGCGGCATCATCTTTGCACTCCAGCAGCAGCGCACCCCAGGCCAGGCGGATCGCCAGCAGCTCGCGGAGATGGGTGTCGCTGCGGCCCTCCTGGCCGGCCTGCCAGGCCAGGTAGGCGCACCACGAGGCCCAGCCATTGACGGTCAGCAACACCGCCTCCAGATAGTCGGCCCACACCGTGGGCGACAAGCCCAGGCGCTGCATCACCCATTGCTCGGCGTCTTTGGCCTTGGCCGGCAGCGCGTCAATGGCGCGGCCCAGATGCGGCAGCCCCATCAGCAAGCCGATGCCGTGGTCGTGCTGCAGCGTGTCGCGCCAGAAGGCGTACAAGCCCTCCGCGCGCTCGGGCTGCCAGTCCGCCTGGTGCTGATCGAAATAGGCCGCGCAAGTCTGGCTCACCTGGTGTGTGATGGCCTGACGCCAGGCCAGGCGGGTATGGCGTTCGGGGTCTTGGTCGAGCACGTCGATCAAGAGTGGCAGTTGCTCCACCGGCGCGCTCGTCTGCAGGGCGTCCACGCATTGGGCGGGGGTCAGGCCTTGCGCTTGCGCGGCTGGCAATTGACGCAGGGCCTGTACCAGGTCGGTGGCGCTGATCCGTCCTTCGAGCCAGGCCGTAAGTTGCTGCTCACGCGGCGGGAAGACTTGAATCTTGCCCAGCACCGCCATGCGCGCTGCCACCTGGCGCAGCGGCATGCCGATGCGCGACCAGTGCGGATTGACGGCGATGGCGCGGTCCAGCGGCCATGTGGGCGCAATGGCCTGGCAGGCTTGGGCGCACGCTTGTTCGATTTGGGCGGCCAAAACGCGCTGCTGCTCTGCAGGCTGATGCGCAGGTGCGGGCTTTGCTGCTTGTGACGGCGCGGCGTCTTTCAATGTGTCCATGATCGGGGTCTCCGGCTTGTCGGGTCAGTACGGGGCGTCGGCCAGCTTCGGTGCGGCGGCTTGTGGGGCTGGGCATTTGTGGGGTTCAGGCGTCCAGCCCGAGGGCCACAAGTGCAAGGCCATGCGGGTGTAGGCTTCGTCCACATAAAAGCCGGCATAGCTCCATTGGCGCCAGCGGCTCAGCGCTTGCGGTCGCAGCTGCAGCAGGGCCAGGCAGGCGTAGAGGGCGGCCATGCCCGCCAGGGCGATCAAGCCCAGCGTGTGATGCGGTGCGTCTTGGATGCCCAGCGGCAGCGTATGGGCCAGCAGCGTGGCAGCGCTGAGACCGAAGACGATCAGCAGGCCGAACAGCGTTTGTGTGCTGCGAAGCCGCAGGCCGGCAGGCCCAGCGGGCTGCCATAGCAGCGGCGCCCAGGCCAGGCCCAGCACTGCGCTCCACCACCAAGGCCATGCGGTGTGACCGGACAGGGACTGGATCAGCAACAGGGCCGCAATCGTTATCAGCGGCGCCAGCGCCAGATTCAGGGCGGCGGGAGGCGCAGCGCTGTGCAACGCCTGCAGCCGGGTTTGGCGCACCACGGTGGAGGCCGACAGGAAGGCATGCGCCTTGTAGAGCGAATGGCCGATCAGATGCAGGGCCGCCAGGGTGTAGAGGCCCAGCGCGCATTCGAGCAACATGAAGCCCATTTGGGCCACGGTGGACCAAGCCAGGCGGACCTTGATGCTGATGCGGGTCAGCATCACCATGCCGGCCAGGATGGCGGTTCCCAGGCCGAAGACCAGCAGCAGCGCGCGTGCCGACATCGCCTGTTCCAACAGCGGCGCGAAGCGGATCAGCACAAAGCCGCCGAGATTGACCACGCCCGCATGCAGCAGGGCTGACACGGGGGTGGGCGCTTCCATCACCTGAATCAGCCAGCCATGCACCGGCATCAAAGCGGTGCGCAGAACGACGGCCATGACCAGGGCCAAGGCGCTGAGTTGCAAGGGCAGGGACATACCGTCCCGTGCCAGATGCGCCCACAGCGCCGACAGGGAGCCACTGCCCACCTCGGCCCAAGCCAGCGCGGCGGCGGCGATCAGCAAGGTATCGGCCACGCGATCAGCAATTCGCTTTTTGTGCGCGGCGAGTTGCGCAAAAGCGCGATTGGGGTAGAAGCACAGCAGATGCTGCAAGGCCAGGCCCACCAGCGCCCAAGCGGCGATCAAGATCACCCAATGATCGGCCAAAAGCAAGAGATGCACGGCGGCCAAGACCGCGGCCAAAGCTGCCAGATAGCGCTTTTGGCCGTCTTCACCCTGCAAGTACCGGGCCGAGAAGGCGCCGATCACCGTGCCCAAGAGTTGCACCAGCACCGCCATGCTCAGACCCAGCGGCGAGGCCAGCAAGTAGTCAGACAAGGGAGCCGAAAAAGTGGCGGGGATTTGCGCAGCGCGCAGGACTAGCCCCAGGTTGGCAATCGTCATCAGCAGCGCGGCCAGGGACAGTGCCTGAAAGACCCGCCACAGCCCGGCTGTTGAGCTCGACGGAAACCGTGGCCGCAAAGCCGCAGCGGCCATCAAGGCGACCGGCGTCAGGGCGCCGGCCGAAAGCAAAAGTTGGGGAAATTCCATGACACGACCCTGTTGAAGCTGTTGGGGCGCATCATCCGGATTGGAGTATGTTCTGTAAAATACATTGAAAAGCATAAAACAATACTAAAAACAGAACAATGCAACTCGATCAGCTGAACTTTCATCACTTGTTCTACTTTTGGCGGGTCGCCAAGCTGGGGCATCTGACGCGCGCCGCCGAAGAGCTGCACACCTCGCAATCGGCGGTGTCCTCGCAGATTCGGCAGTTGGAAGAGCGCCTCGGCGAAGACTTGTTTGCCCGCGAGGGGCGCCGCCTAACGCTGACGGACACCGGCCAATTGGTGCTCGCGTATGCGGAGAACATCTTTGGTCTCGGCCAGGAAATGCTGGGCCGGCTGCAGGGCCGCATGGCCGGCATCACGCGTTTGCGGGTCGGCAGTGTGGCCACCTTGTCGCGCAACTATCAGGAGAACTGGATTCGGCCTTTGCTGGCGGACCCCACGGTGGTCTTGACCCTGGAGTCCGGGCTGCTGGAGGGCTTGATCGCGCGGCTGTTGCAGCATCAGCTGGATGTGGTGCTGGCCAACGAAACCGTGCCCGCCGATCCGTCGCGGCCGCTGCATTGCCGCTTCCTGGGCAGCCAGGCAATCTCCTTGGTCGGCCCGGCGAGCCGCTGGCAAGCGCAAAGCCTGCGTATGCCCGAGGATCTGGACGGTCTGGATATCGCCTTGCCCGGGCCACGCCACGCGCTGCGGGCGCAGTTCGATGCGCTGTGCGCTTCGGCGGGTGTAACGCCTCGGCTGCGGGCCGAAGTGGACGATATGGCCATGCTGCGTTTGATTGCGCGTGACAGCGGCTGGTTGACCGTGCTGCCGCAAGTGGTGGTTCAAGATGAGTTGCGAGCCGGGACCTTGGTCCCCGTCGCGCAGTCAAGCGCCTTGCAAGAGCGCTTTTACGCCATCACCACGCCGCACCGGCACCGCATCGAGGCGCTTGAGCATTTGATGGATCGAATGCCTGAGGGCTGAGTGCCTGGCGCGAGGCTGGCTCGGAGCGCGGCCGCTGTGGCGAAGGCCCGGGCACCAGCCTGCGGCGATACTGCGCGCTGGAGAGCAAAAAACAAACGGCGCGGATGGCTGGTGCGAGTGCAAGCGCCGGCCACCAGGGACGGCCGGCGCTTGCGTTCGTTTTCATCGTTTCATGCATCAGACCCGACTACTTTTTGAACAAGCCTCAGGCGCCCCGCTGCCAGACTGGGGGCAATTGGAGCCCTCCTATCGACTGGTGCACTTCAGCAAGGGCGCCGATATCTTTGCCGAAGGTGAGTGGCAGCCTTTTGTCTATGTGATCCGCCACGGCATGGTCAAGCTCAGCTATTTCAATGAGCAGGGCGAGGAGTGGATCAAGTCCTTTATCGGCGAAGGCGACTTCTTTGCCTGCCCGAACGTGCTGGTGGCCGGCCAGAAGACCGACTACTCAGCGATTGCGCTGGAGTCTTGCCAAGTCGAGCAGATTCGCTACGTCGACCTGCGCGAGCTGATGGGGCGCCACGCCAGCTGGCAAGGGGCGGTCTTGCAATTGCTGGAGCGGCACATCGTGCGCAAGGAGCAGCGCGAGCGCCAACTGCTGACCATGCGCCCTGAGGAGCGCTATCAGTCCTTTTTGAACAGCTATCCCGCCTTGGCGGAGCGCATCCAGCAGCGCGATATTGCGCACTATTTGGGCGTTACCCCCGAGGCCTTGAGCCGGATCCGCAAGCGCCTGCGGGCTTGATCTAGCGCAAGTGCGGCGCATGTGAAATTGGCCGATTGATTTGGATCATTTGAAGCGCGGCTCGCAGCGACGAAGCTGACGGCACTTTCCCAGTTTCGCAATGCTTCGAATTGCGTGAACTGGGCTTTCGCCGAGTTTTGCGGCTTCTTCGCTGACCAATCGACCCCACCATGCTGACCTCTGCATCCAATCGCGCTCCCTCCTCAGTCAAAGCCTATTTGCTGGGCGGCGGCATCGGCTCCATGGCCGCCGCGGCCTTCATGATCCGGGACGCCAAAGTGCCTGGCGCCAACATCACCATTTTTGAAGCCTCCCCGCTGATGGGCGGCAGCCTGGACGGCGCCGGTGACGCCGAGCGCGGCTACTCGCTGCGTGGCGGCCGCATGCTGACCACCGACAACTACGAGTGCACCTGGGACCTGTTCAAGACCATCCCTTCGCTGGAGCATGCCGGCCAAAGCGTGTTTGACGAAACCCTGGCCTTCAATGAGAAGTACAAGGCGCATTCGATGGCGCGCCTGGTCAATCGTCAGCGTGCCAAGATGCCAGTCGAGTCCATGGGCTTCTCTATGCACGACCGGGTGGAGTTGTTGCGCCTGAGCAATGCCAGCGAAGAAGAGCTGGGCACCTCCACCATCACCGACTGGCTCTCGCCCGCTTTCTTCGAGACCGAGTTTTGGTTCATGTGGGCCACCACCTTCGCCTTCCAGCCCTGGCACAGCGCCGTGGAATTCAAGCGTTATCTGCACCGCTTCATGCTGGAGTTCTCGCGCATCGAGACCTTGGGCGGCGTCAAGCGCACCGTCTATAACCAGTACGACTCTTTTGTGCGCCCGCTGCAAGCTTGGTTGCAAGCCCAGGGTGTGCAGTTCGTGATGGACGCCAAGGCGACCGACCTGGAGCACCGCGAAGCGGGTGGCAAGTTCGTAGTGACTGCCATTCAGCTGAAGCGCGCGGGCGCCATTGAACGCGTCGAGGTGGGTGCCGATGATCTGGTCTTCTTCCAGAACGCCTCCATGACCGATGCGTCCAGCCTGGGTTCCATGCACAGCGCGCCGCCCGCCTTGACTAAGCGCGATAGCGGCGGCTGGACCTTGTGGGAGAAGCTGGCCCAAGGCCGCCCCGAGTTTGGCAACCCCGCCGCCTTCAACAGCAGCATTGCCGAGTCGATGTGGAATTCTTTCACCGTCACCCTCAAGGACACGGTGTTCTTCGACAAGATGCGCGCCTTCAGCGGCAATGAGCCGGGGACAGGTGGCTTGGTGACCTTCAAGGACTCGAACTGGTTGATGTCCATCGTGCTGGCGCATCAGCCGCACTTTGCCAACCAGCCGGCCGATGTGCAGGTGTTCTGGGGCTATGCCTTGTTCCCCGATCGCGTCGGCAACTTTGTGGCCAAGCCCATGGCCGAGTGCACGGGTGAAGAGATATTGCGCGAGCTTTGCGGACATCTGCGCTTCGACTTGGACGCCGTGGCGCAAGCCAATTGCATCCCTTGCCACATGCCCTACATCACCAGCATGTTCATGCCTCGCGCGCTGAGCGACCGGCCCCTGCCGGTGCCCAAGAGCTCGAAGAATCTGGCCTTCATCAGCCAGTTCGTGGAAATCGCGGACGACGTGGTGTTCACCGTCGAGTACTCGGTGCGTGCCGCGCAGATGGCGGTGTACGAGCTGCTGAATGTGGACCGCGCTGTGCCGGCCATCATCCCGCATGACCATTCGGTGAAGGCGAAGTTTGAGGCTTTGCTGAAGGCATTCAAGTAAACAAGTGAGGCGGGCCGATGTGGCCTGCCCGCCCTTGTGGCGCCAACTGCTCCGTTCATCAACGGCCGGAACTCCCAGGCCCTGATGACAGGGCCGGCGCCTGGCCGCACAATGTACGCAGCTCTTTCAGCTTGTGGGACCGATGGACCGACGCACCCTTCTGATCAGCCTGGCTTCGCCGGCCGTTCTGCCCTCGCATTCGGCGGTGGCGGGCTCGGCGGCTGAGTCGCGGCAAATCAGCTACCCGGTGTTCGGTGGTCAGGAAGATTCCTTCCGGCACTACTGCATCGAGGTCTTGAAGCTCGCGGTTGAGCATTGCGGGGTCAGCTACCAACTCAAGCCGGTGCTGCAGCCGGTAGGCCAGGGGCGGGCGATCCGGCAGCTGAGTGCGGGCGAGGGCCCGCTGAATATTCTTTGGAGCATGACCAGCGCCGAGCGCGAGCGCGATTTGCTGCCGCTTCGCTTCCCCTTGGACCGTGGGCTGATGGGCTGGCGCCTCTTGCTGGTGCGCAAGGCGGAGCAGCAACGCTTCGCCCAGATCCGCAGCCTGGAGGAGTTACGCGGCCTGACCGCCGTGCAGATGCATGACTGGCCCGACACGCAGATCCTGCGTGCCAACGGGCTCCAGGTCGGCACCGGCAGTTCCTACGAGAACCTATTCGCCATGCTGCAGCATGGCCGCACCGACTACTTTCCGCGCTCGGTGCTGGAGATTGCCGAGGACCTAGAGCGCTTTGGTACCCGTCATGACTTGGCGATCGCCCCTGGCCTGCTCTTGCGCTACCCGACCGCGTTCTACTTTTTCGTCAGCCCTCGCGAACCGGCGCTGGCCAAGGATCTGAGCCTGGGGCTTGAGCGCATCATTAGCAACGGCAGCTGGCGGGCGCTGTTTCTGCAGCACATGCGGCGGCAATCCAAAGCCCTGAAGCTGCCTGAGCGGCAGGTGCTGGCCTTGCGCAACCCCTTGCTGCCGGCCGCCACGCCCTTGCAGCGCACCGAGCTTTGGGAAGAGCCGGGGCGTCTGGGTGCTTGAGCTTTCTGTCGTTTGCCTTCCTCAGCGCAAGTCTAGGCAAAGCCACCGCCGCGCCAATAAAAAAGGCCTCCCGAGGTGGCCTTGATTGAATGCCGGGCTGGCTGGCGCTGCCGCCAGCTTCTAGGCTTTACATGCTGCGCCGATACTGCCCACCCACCTCGAACAGAGCCGAGGTGATCTGGCCCAGCGAGCACACGCGCACGGCATCCATCAACACGTCGAAGACGTTCTTGTTATCGATCACCGCCTGCTGCAGGCGCGCCAGCATCGGGCCGCTGGCGGCCGCGTGGGTGGCGTGGAACTCGGCGAGGCGGCTGAGCTGCGACTGCTTTTCTTCCTCGGTGCTGCGGGCCAGCTCGATGCTTTCCATCACTTGGTCGCCATGCGGGTTGCGGAAGGTGTTGACGCCAATGATGGGGTACTCGCCGGTGTGCTTGAGCATCTCGTAATGCATGCTCTCTTCCTGGATCTTGCTGCGCTGGTAGCCGGTTTCCATGGCACCCAGCACGCCGCCGCGCTCGGCAATCTTTTCGAACTCGCTCAGCACGGCTTCTTCCACCAGCTCGGTCAGCTCTTCGATGATGAAGGCGCCTTGTGAGGGGTTCTCGTTCTTGGCCAGGCCCCATTCGCGGTTGATGATCAGCTGAATGGCCATGGCGCGCCTAACGCTCTCTTCGGTCGGCGTGGTGATGGCCTCGTCGAAGGCATTGGTGTGCAGGCTGTTGCAGTTGTCGTAAATGGCGATCAAGGCCTGCAGCGTGGTGCGGATGTCGTTGAACTGGATCTCCTGCGCGTGCAGGCTGCGGCCCGAAGTTTGGATGTGATATTTCAGCTTTTGGCTGCGTTCGTTGGCGCCGTATTTGTCGCGCATGGCCACGGCCCAGATGCGGCGGGCCACGCGGCCCAGCACCGTGTACTCCGGGTCCATGCCGTTGCTGAAGAAGAAGCTCAGGTTGGGCGCGAAGTCATCGATGTGCATGCCGCGCGCCAAATACGCTTCTACAAAGGTGAAGCCATTGGACAACGTGAGCGCCAGCTGCGACAGCGGGTTGGCACCCGCCTCGGCGATGTGATAACCGCTGATCGAGACGGAGTAGAAATTGCGCACATTGTGGTGCACAAAGAATTCGGCGATGTCGCCCATCACCTTCAGGCTGAACTCGGTCGAGAAGATGCAGGTGTTCTGGCCTTGGTCTTCCTTCAGGATGTCGGCCTGCACCGTGCCGCGCACATTGGCCAGCACCCAGTCCTTGATCTTGGCGGCCTCGTCGGCGGTGGGCTCGCGGCCGTTGTCGGCTCGGAACTTGGCCAGGTTCTGGTCAATGGCCGTGTTCATGAACATGGCCAGGATCGAAGGCGCGGGGCCGTTGATGGTCATGCTGACCGACGTTGTCGGGCTGCACAGGTCGAAGCCGTCGTACAGCACCTTCATATCGTCCAGCGTGGCGATGGACACGCCGGAATTGCCGACCTTGCCGTAGATGTCCGGCCGCGGTGCGGGGTCGGCGCCGTAAAGGGTGACTGAGTCAAAGGCGGTGGACAGACGCTTGGCCGGCATGCCCTCGGACACCAGCTTGAAGCGGCGGTTGGTACGGAAGGCATCGCCTTCGCCCGCGAACATGCGGGTGGGGTCTTCGCCCTCACGCTTGAAGGCGAACACGCCGGCGGTGTAGGGGAAGCTGCCGGGCACGTTCTCCAGCAGCAGCCACTTCAGCAGCTCGCCATGACACTCGTAGCCTGGCAAAACCACCTTCTTGATCTTGGTGCCGGAAAGGCTGGTGTGGACGAGGTTGGTGCGAATTTCCTTGTCGCGGATCTTCACCACATACTCGTCGCCGGCGTAGGCCTTTTGCATGTCCGGCCACTGGGCCAGCAGCTTGCGGGCGGCGCCGTCCATTTGCGCTTCGCGGCAATCCACCAGCTCGGCCAAGGCCTCGCGGGCGCGGGTCTTGGCGGCGTTGGCCTCTTCCAGCATGCGTGAGCTGGCCGTCAGCTGCTGGATTTCGCGTGCCAGCGTAGCTTGCTGGCGGGCGCGTTTTTTGTAGCCGCGCACGGTGTCGCTGATCTCGGCCAGGTAGCGCACCCGGGCGGCGGGCACCACCGGGGTTTGATGCGTGCTGTGGCGGGTGGCGACGACGGGCAGGCGGCCTTCGTTCAAGTGCAGGCCCAGCTCGGCCAGGCGTGGCTTGAGGGCTTGGTAGAGGGCGGTCACGCCGTCATCGTTGAAGCGGCTGGCCATGGTGCCGAACACCGGCATGGCTTCGGGCTTGAGGGTCCAGGCCTCTTTATTGCGCTGCACCTGCTTGGCGACATCGCGCAGCGCGTCCAGCGAGCCCTTGCGGTCGAATTTGTTGATGGCCACGAACTCGGCGAAGTCCAGCATATCGATCTTCTCGAGCTGGCTGGCGGCGCCGAACTCGGGCGTCATCACATACATGGGCACGTCCACATGCGGGACGATGGCCGCATCGCCTTGGCCGATGCCCGAGGTCTCCACCACGATCAGGTCAAAGCCCGCCAGCTTGGTGGCGGCGATCACATCGGGCAAGGCCTTGGAGATTTCGCTGCCAAAGTCGCGCGTGGCCAGTGAGCGCATGAAGACGCGCGAACCTTGCGACCACGGACCGATGGCGTTCATGCGAATGCGGTCGCCCAAGAGCGCGCCGCCGCTCTTGCGGCGCGAGGGGTCGATGGAGATGACGGCCACGCGCAGGGCGTCGTTCTGGTCCAGGCGGATGCGGCGGATCAGCTCGTCGGTCAAGCTGCTCTTGCCGGCGCCGCCGGTGCCGGTGATGCCCAGCACAGGCGTTTTGATGTCTTTGGCCGAGGCTTGCAGGCTGGCGACCAGCGCGGGGTCGGCCTTGCCGTTTTCCAGCGCGGTGATCAGTTGGGCCAGGGCGCGCCAGGCGGCTTCGCCATGGCCTTGGATGGCGGCCAGGGTCTTGGGGGCGAGGGCGGCGAAGTCCTGGTCGGCCTTCATCATCATCTCGCCGATCATGCCGGCCAGGCCCATGCGTTGGCCGTCCTCGGGGCTGAAGATGCGCACGCCATGCTCGCGCAGGTCGCGAATCTCGGCCGGCACGATCACGCCGCCGCCGCCGCCAAAGACCTGGATGTGCTCGCCGCCGCGCGCCTTCAGCAGATCCACCATGTATTTGAAGTATTCGACATGGCCGCCCTGGTAGGAGCTGATGGCGATGCCCTGCGCGTCTTCTTGCAGCGCCGCGGTCACCACCTCATCGACCGAGCGGTTGTGGCCCAGGTGAATCACCTCGGCGCCCATGCCCTGCAAGATGCGGCGCATGATGTTGATGGCCGCGTCATGGCCATCGAACAGGCTGGCGGCGGTCACAAAGCGCACCTTGTTGGTGGGGCGATATTCGGCCAAGGCTTTGTATTCGGCGGATAAGTCGGTCATGGCTTGTCTCCAGCAGGCCCGGCGGGGCAGGGCCAAGTTTTATCAGCAAAGGTGGGCGGATTCTAGGTCTTGATTGACGTTTACGTAAACGTCACTTGATCCACTCCCTTGCGCGGGAGGTCGGCGCGGCCACCTGCCACCGCCGGATGGCGTTGAGCGGGTTATGCTGAGCGTGGACTATCCGCACCATTCGCATGCTGAATCGTCGCAGTCTTCTCCATGTTTCTGCGTCCGCCACGCTGCTTGGCGCCGCATCGCTTTGCCGAACTGTTCGCGCCGAAGCCATGCCCCGCATGCGGATCTCGACCCTGCTTGAACCCGAGCCGGTCGCCGAAATGGCCGAGCGCATCTTGCGCCAGGCCTATCGACGCCTGGGCTATGACTTGCAGGTCGAGCGCATGCCGGCTGAGCGGTCCTTGGTCAGCGCCAATGCGGGTGAGACCGATGGTGAGCTCTACCGGCGCGCTGGCATTGAGCAGACATACCCGCATTTGCATCGCGTGCCCGTGGCGCTGGCCAGTTACGAAATCGTGGCCTTCGCGCGTGACCAGCGGCTGCCCGTGCAAGGCTGGGACAGTTTGCGACCCTATCGCCTGGGCTTTGTCAAAGGCATCAAGGTGCTGGAGGAAATGACTGCCGGCATGCAGGTGGAGCCCGTGGCCAAGCTGCAGCAGGCCTTCGCCAAGCTGGAGCGGGGCCGTTGCGATATCGTTTTGGCCAACCGGATCACCGGGCTGGCCCTTTTGCGCGGCCAGCCCAAGAGTGGCATCGCAGTGGTGGGCGCGCCGCTGACTGCCTTCCCGGTGTTCCATTACCTGCATGACAGACATCTGGCTTTGTTGGCCGCCGTGACTGGCAGCTTGCAGGAGATGGAACGAGATCACAGCCTGGCGCGCATCCAGGAAGCTGTGCGGGCCGAGTTTGAGCATTAGGCGGACTCGACGTTGACTCTGCGCTTGACGCATGACTTCATCGCGGGCAAAGGAAAATCGACTCTGACCCCAGTTTTCTGTGACCCCAGTTTTCTGACCCCAGTTTTCGAGGGGAGTAGATGGGGCAAGCGGTGGCGATGTTCGACTCCACCGCGCCGATCCCTGGCGCGCGCGATGCCGGAGGTCGGGTCCCAGTGGGCCGGCGCTGAGGCGCTGTTGCAGCAGCAGGGACAATAGACGCCCTGACGATCCAGCGCTGGCATGTGGATTGGCGGCGCCGCGCAGCTTGATTGCTGCGCGCGACGGCCGCGCGACTCATGCCCGCCATTGCCCCACCCGCCGCCCACAAGCCATGCCCGTACCGACCCAGATCTTTGCCATCCGCCACGGCGAAACCGAGTGGAATAGCCTCGGCCGCTACCAGGGCCAAACCGATATTCCCTTGAACGACAAGGGCCGCCAGCAAGCCCAGCAAACCGCCGCGGCGCTGGCGGGGCAGCGCTTCGATGTGATCTACAGCAGCGACCTGTCCCGTGCGGCGCAAACCGCCCAAGCCCTGGCCGATGCCCAAGGCCTGCCGCTGCAGATGCTGGCAGGTCTGCGCGAGCAGCACTTCGGCATCTTCCAAGGCCATACCGCGGCCGAGCTGGCGCAGCGCTGGCCCGAGGCCCATGGCCGCTGGATCAGGCGTGAACCCGAGTTCGGCCCCGAGGGTGGCGAAACGCGAGTGGCCTTCAATCAGCGCTGCCTTGCTGCGATTGATGCATTGGCGCTGCGCCATGCCGGCCAGCGCATCGCCGTGGTCTGCCACGGCGGCGTGTTGGATTGCCTCTACCGCGCGGCCGTTGGCCTGAGCCTGGATGCGCCACGCACCTGGCTGATTGAGAACGCCGCGGTCAATCACTTTGCCTACAGCGCTCAGCAAGGCCTGGCCTTGCTGCAATGGGGGCAGTCCGCGCACCTGGCTGCTGCCAGCCGGGATGAGTTGCCCGAGACTCAGCCTGCCGCTTGAATGTCGTGGTGGCTTGGCGGCGTAGCTAGGCCACTAACTTTCTAGGTCAGCGCTCAGCCCAGCGCCAACAGCGTCGCCACTTCCGCCGCCGAGCGAACACCTAACTTTGAAAACACGCGGGCCCGGTGCACCTCCACCGTGCGAACTGACACGCCCAACTCATCGGCCACCACCTTGTTGAGTTTGCCGGCCGCCACCAGCAGCATGACTTCGCGTTCGCGCTCGGTCAGGCTGGCCAGGCGGGCCTGGCGTTCCGCTGCCTGGGCACCGTCGGCTTGCATGGCGGCGGCCACGGCCAGAGCTTGCTCCAAGCGGTCGGCCAGGGCGTTGTCGCTGTAAGGCTTTTCGAGGAAGTCGAAAGCGCCTTTTTTGAGCGCATCCACCACCATGGGAATGTCGCCATGGCCGGTCAGGAAGAGCACTGGATTGCGCAAGCGCCGGGCCAGCAACTCATCATGCAAACGAGTGCCGGTCATCGGCTCCATGCGCACGTCCAGCAAGAACACGCCCCGCGGCGGCGCGGTGCCGGGCAGCGCGTCCAGGTGGGCCAGCAGGGCCGGGCCGCTGTCGAAGGGCAGAACCTCCAAGCCGCGCGAGCCGAGCAGAAAGCTCAGCGCGTCGCGCACATCGGGGTCGTCGTCAACCAGGTAGATCGCGTTCATCTCAGTCTTGTCGCTTGGCTGGGGTCGATGCAGGGGCATTGTCTGGCGGCACCGCCGCAGCGTGATCCACTTCATCCGGCAAGTTGTCGGCGCTGCCGCCGAGCAAAGGCCGCAGTGGCAGTGTGAAGGAAAACGCCGCGCCGCCACCAAGCGCCTCGCTGGCATCCAGCACGCCGTGGTGGGCTTCAATGATGGAGCGGCAGATGGCCAGGCCCATGCCCATGCCCTCGGCCTTGGTGCTGAAGAAGGGGGCGCACAAGGCTTCGGCGGTCTTGCCGGCCAGGCCGGGGCCGTTGTCGATCACATCGACGCGCAAAAAGGGTTGCTGCGCTTGCGCACTGTCTTCTTGCTCATCTGCTCGCGCCGCCTCTTGTTGTGAGTCCGGCGGCGGGCTAACCGCATAGCTGCGCAGAATGATGCGTCGGCCCGGGTGCTGTTCGAGCGGGCGCGCCTGCAGGGCGTCGCTGGCATTGCGCAGCAGGTTGATGATCACCTGCTCGACCAGCACGGCGTCGGCCAGCAAGGGGGGCAGGTCTTGCGCCAGCTGCAATTGCAGCTCCACCGCGCCACGTTGCAGCTCGCGCTGCAGCAACTCCACCGCGGCGCTGATGACCTTGTTGAGTTCGCAGGCCTCGTGCTGGGGTTCGCGCCGGGTCAGGAAGTGGCGGATGCGCTGCACCACCCGGCCGGCTTGCGCGGCCTGGGCGCCCAGGCGTTGCAGTGCGCCCAGCACGCGCGGCTCATCCACACCCAGCTTGGCCAATGAGTTGATGACGCCAGCGTTATAGCTGGCGATGGCCGTCAGCGGTTGATTGAGTTCGTGCGCCAGGGTGGAGGCGACCTCACCCAACATGGTCAGGCGGGCGTGGTGGGCGAGGGTGTCGACCTGGCGGCGCTCACGCTCCTCCAGGGTCTTGCGCGTGGTGATGTCGATGATGGAACCCATCCAGCCGATCTGCTTGCCGCTGGCGTCCACCAAGGGCGACTCGAACACCATCACGTCCAGCATGCGGCCGTCTTGATGGCGCCAGCGGGCCTCGTAGCCTTCGCGCGGGGCGTGGCCGGCCAGGTTGCGGCGGTTGCGCTGGCTCACGGCCTCGATGGCATCGGGCGGCCAATAAGGCATGGGCGGGCGCAGGCCCACCAGGGCTTCGGCGCTCAGGCCCACCATCTCGCAAAAAGTGCGGTTGACGTAGAGCAGGCGGCCTTCGGCATCACGCGCGCGCAGGCCCACCAGGGCCGAGTCCTCCATGGCGCGGCGCCAGGCGGCTTCCATACGCCAAGCGTTTTCGGCGCGTGAGATGCGGCGCAGCTGGCGGCGCAGCAGCCAGCTCGCCCCTGCCACCAGGGGCAAGAAGCCGGCGATCAGAATCAGCGCCAAAGGCTTGATGCTGGCAGGCGGCGGCTCGCGCAGGGTCAGCTCCAGGGCGGCGTCGCTCAGGGGTTCTTGGTCGGCCGCAAACTCAACTGGCGCATTGGGCCCGTTGGTCAAGGGGCTGGCACGAAAAGGGCCGGCAAAGCCAACCCGGTAGCTGGGCCGCGCCGCTTGTTGCGCGGCACGCAAGGGGCTGTCTTCGCTGATGGAGGCGATCACCTGATCGGCGCTGTCCACCATCTGCACATCGTATTTGCGCGCCAGCCACCAGGGCACGCCGCGTTGCAGCAGCAGGGCGGGGGAGTAGCGCAGCACCAGCACGCCGTCGCGCCCGCCCGGGCCGACCGGCTCGCTGAGGTGGAGCGACAAGCCCTCATCCTCGGTCTCGCGCCGGCCTTGCACATCTTGCGGGCTCGGCATCTGGGCCACGATGCGGTGCTGGGCATCCAGCCAGATCACCGACAGCCACAGGCGGCGCAGGCCCGCGTTTAACTCCGGGTGGCGCGCCAGCGCTTCCGCGGAGGGGCGCTGGCCTGCCAGGCTATCGGCCAGGTCGCGCAGGTGGCTGTGCTCTTCGCGCAGCTTGGCGCGCAGCTGCGCTTCGGTGCTGAGTGCGTCGGAAATCAGGGTTTGGCGCTGCAACTCGCGCTCTTCGATTTCGTTGTCGCGGGTCCACATCAGCACCCCCGCCACGAACAGAAGCGACAGCACCAGCGGCAGGCTCCACAGGCCTTGGCGCCACAGGGCGGTTGGCGCGGGGTGTCGGGTGAAGGGGGCTTGTTGTGGCATTGGCTGGGGCGGCTCAGGCAGCAGTGGCGAGCAAAGTGCGGCCTGCTCTGCGGTGGCATTGGGGCGATTATGAAGGGCGGCAGGGCGGGCGCTCCGCTGTGCAGGGCGAGGGTTAGGGCTGATGTGGAAGTCCACAACTACCCTTTGTTTGCTTGAAATTTCACAATGACTCGCAAGTGCGCAAAGCTGGGCCTTGGCGCACCAAAACCAATACATCAAGCCGGAGACAAAGCACCATGCGCAAAGCCACCCCAAGCATCCGTCGCCTCACCCTGTCTGCCATGCTGGCCGCTGCCGGCAGCTTGGCCCTGGGGGCCTTGCCCCTGGCCGCACAGGCGCAAGCACCCATCATCATCAAGTTCAGCCATGTGGTGGCGCCCGATACCCCCAAGGGCAAGGGCGCGCAGCGCTTCAAGGAACTGGCCGAAGCGCGCACCGGTGGCAAAGTCAAGGTGGAGCTGTACCCCAACAGCCAGCTCTACAAAGACAAGGAAGAGCTCGAAGCCCTGCAACTGGGTTCGGTGCAGATGCTGGCCCCTTCGCTGGCCAAGTTCGGCCCGCTGGGCGTGAAGGACTTCGAGGTCTTCGACCTGCCCTTCATCTTCAATGACCAAGCCGCTTTCCGCGCCGTCACCGACGGCCCCGTGGGCGCCGATCTGTTCAAGAAGCTGGAGCCCAAGGGCATCAAGGGCCTGGCCTACTGGGACAACGGCTTCCACATCATGAGTGCCAACAAGCCGCTGCACAGCGTGGCTGATTTCAAGGGCATGAAGATGCGCATTCAGTCCAGCAAGGTGCTGGACGCGCAAATGCGCGCGCTGGGCGCGATCCCGCAGGTGATGGCTTTCAGCGAGCTGTACCAGGCGCTGCAGTCCGGCGTGGTCGATGGCTGCGAGGGCGTGCCTTCTAACTTCTACACCCAGCGCACTTATGAAGTGCAAAAGCACACCACCATCTCCAACCATGGCCACTTGGCCTATGCGGTGATCGTCAACAAGAAGTTCTGGGACGGCCTGCCGGCCGATATCCGCGGCCAGCTGGAAGGCGCCATCAAGGAGTCGTCCACCTACGCCAATGCGATTGCCGCGACCGAGAACGGCCTGGCCCTGGAAAAGATGAAGGCCAGCGGCAAGACCACCATCTACACCCTGACACCGGCCGAAACCGCCGAGTGGAAGAAGGCCTTGATGCCGGTGCACAAGGAGATGGAGTCGCGCGTGGGCAAGGCCACCATCGATGCGGTCTACAAGGCCACGGGCTTTGTGCCGGCCAAGTAAGTAGCGAAAAGCCAGCCCCTTCAAGTTCGCCTGCGGCCAGCGCGCGCCGCGGGCGCAGGTGGCTCCGGCACCGGCCCCGCAGGGCATGCGGGCACCCAGAAAAATAACAGCAGGCAAGACCTGCCACCATCATGATCAATCGATTTCTCAATCACCTGGAAGAGTGGCTGATCGCCTTCCTCATCGGGGCCGCAACCCTGGTGATCTTTCTGGCGGTGCTGCATCGCTACCTCTCGGGCGTGCCCTGGATTCAGGACTACACCATCCAGATCAATATGAGCTGGGCCCAAGAGCTGTGCATCTTCATGTTCGTCTGGATGGCCAAGTTCGGCGCCGCTTACGGCGTGCGCACGGGCATCCACGTCGGCGTGGATGTGGTCTTGCGCAAGCTGCAAGGCCGTTCGTACAAGGCCCTGGTCTTGTTCGGCTTGCTGTCGGGCGCCTTGTTCACCGGCACGGTGGCGGCGTTGGGTGGCAACTTCGTGTGGCATATCGCGCAAACCGACCAAACCTCGGCCGATCTGGAAGTGCCGATGTGGTGGGTCTACGCCTGCGTGCCGCTGGGCAGCTCCTTGATGAGCTACCGCTTCTTGCAAGTGGCTTGGGCCTTCCTCAAGACCGGTGAGTTGCCGCATCACGACCACGCCCATGTCGAGGGTGTCGAGGACGATGTGCTCGAAGAGGCCTTCGCGGCCGACGCCAACAACAAGCCCAAGTCGGCCTAAGGGGACGCAGCGCTATGAACGCCTCCATTATTTTTATTCTCTTGATCGTCTTGATGCTGACCGGCATGCCGATCAGCATCTCGCTGGGCCTGACGGTCCTGACCTTTCTCTTCACGATGACCCAGGTGCCGATCGAATCGGTGGCCCTGAAGCTGTTCACCGGCATCGAGAAGTTCGAGATCATGGCCATCCCCTTCTTCATACTGGCCGGTAACTTCCTGACCCACGGCGGGGTGGCGCGGCGCATGATCCGCTTCGCCTCCAGCATGATCGGCCACTGGCATGGTGGCTTGGGCCTGGCCGGTGTGATGGCCTGCGCGCTGTTCGCCGCCGTGTCGGGCTCTTCGCCTGCCACCGTGGTGGCCATTGGCTCGGTGATTCTGCCGGCCATGGTCAAGCAAGGCTTTCCGAACAAGTTCGGCGCCGGCATCCTGACCACCTCGGGCTCGCTGGGTATCTTGATTCCGCCCTCGATCGCTATGGTGATGTATTCGGTCTCGACCAACACTTCTGTCGGCGCCATGTTCATCGCCGGTGTGGTGCCGGGCCTGATGCTGGCCGCAGCCCTGGGTTTCACCACCTGGTTCATCGCCCGCAAGAACAATTACCCCCGCATGGACAAAGCCAGCTGGGGTGAGCGCTGGACCGCATTCCGCGAAAGCGTTTGGGGCCTGCTGCTGATCGTGGTGGTGATGGGCGGCATCTACTCGGGCATCTTTACACCCACCGAAGCAGCTGCCATGGCGGCGGTGTATGCCTTCATCGTGGCCGTGTTCGTCTACAAAGACCTGCCGCTCAAGCGCCTGCCCAAGGTGCTGCTGGATTCCGCCAGCATGAGCGCGATGCTGCTCTACATCATCACCAACGCGGTCTTGTTCAGCTTCTTGATGACCAGCGAGGGCGTGCCCCAAGCCATGGCCGACTGGATGATCAACCAAGGCTTCGGCCCGGTTGCCTTCTTGCTGGTGGTCAATATCTTGCTGCTGCTGGCCGGCAATGTGATGGAGCCTTCTTCCATCATCTTGATCCTGGCGCCGATTCTGTTCCCGGTGGCAATCAAGCTGGGCATCGACCCCATCCACTTCGGCATTCTGATCGTGGTGAATATGGAAGTGGGCATGTGCCATCCGCCGGTGGGCCTGAACCTCTACGTGGCCTCGGGCATCACCAAGATGGGAATCTCTGAGCTGACCGTGGCCGTGTGGCCCTGGTTGTGCACCATGCTGGCCTTCTTGCTGCTGGTGACCTATGTGCCGGCGATCTCGCTGTGGCTGCCTAATTTGTTGATGAAGTAAAGGGCTTGGCCCGGCGCCTGAGTGCGACTCAGGGGCTCCAATCCAGGGCAGGGCGCGACGGCTTTCATCAGCCGCGCGCCCTGTTTCTTTTTGCGCGCGCATTCTTGCGGCGGCGCAAAGTCCGCCGCCCGTTTGCAGGGGATGATGCGCGCCGGCGCCGCATTTCAGCGGTGGTATCGTCCGGGCAGTTCAGCAAGATGAGATTTCGCGCTTCATGAAGTTTTGGCGATTCGCTCGATTCAAACAGATGTCGCTTGCACGCCAGCTGACCGTGCAAATCGGTGCTGTCATCGTGCTCTTGCTGCTGTGTCTGGCGCTGATTGCGCAGCTGTCCATCGCCCGGCTGACCTCCGCCCAGGTGCCATCCATCCTGATGCGCAATGTGGTGTTGCGGGCCACTCAGCAGGGCCAGTTGTTCGCCCAGGCGCAGGCCAGTGTGAAGCGCCTGCATGCGGCCTGGCTGGAGCGTGCCGAGGCGCTGCCGCCAGCGCAGGCCGAGCGGCGTTTCGCTGAGCTGTTTGAGCGCTCGGCCGATGGTGTCTGGCGTGTCAAGCCGGCGCTGGTGGATGCCAAACGCCGGCCCACTTTTTATTTGCAGAACGGCCAAGGGTTGAGCGCGGATGAACGCCTGCGTGCCGTGGTCAGCCACGATTTGCTGGCCGAGCAAGGGCCGGCCCTGGTGCCACCGTTCTTCTCGGCCTATGTGGACTTTGTCGAGAAGGGCCTGATGGTCTATTCCAACGGCATCGACTGGGGGGCCAGCGCCACGCCGGCCACCGACAATTTCGACTACCCCACCATGCAGGGCTCGGACCCGAAGCGCAATCCGCAGCGCGAGCAGTTCTGGACCCCGGTCTATTTCGATGCCGAGGCCAAAACCTGGATGGTCTCGGTGATCGCGCCGCTGGACTGGCGGGGCCGCTGGGTCGGCACCGTCGGGCACGACATCAGCGTTGACACACTGCTGAACGTACCGCAAGACGTGGAGAACGGTAGCAAGGCCATCATCCTCAGCCATGATGGCCACCTGATTGCCCACCCCGATTTGCGCGAACGCATTGCTCAGGCCCAAGGCCAGCTGGCGCTGGCGCAACTCAATGACCCGGTGCTGGACATGGCTTACGCAATGATCCGCTCGCATGTCCAGAGCCAGGCTAGCGGCGCTGACCTGGGCCAGGGTCTGGCCTTGCAGTCGCCCGACGGCGCTTATTGGGTGGCCTGGGCGCCGATTGCCGGGCCCGATTGGTGGTCGGTGACCTTGCTGGAAAAGGCGCGCCTCGACCAGCGCGTGCGTGGCGCCGCGTATTGGATTCTGGGCTTCAGCCTGCTGGCCTTGGGGCTGACGCTGTGGATGGTGCGGCGTGTGATTCGGCGCCTGGTCAAGCAGCCTTTGGGTCGGCTCACCGGCGCGGTGGACACCTTGGCCGAACAGCTGGCGCAGGACCGTGAGATCGCGCCGATGGTGGCTGGCTCGTCCAGCGATTTGCGGCGTCTGAGTTCGGCCTTTGATGCGCTGGGCGCGCAGCTGCTGGCGCGCCAGCGCGAAACGCAATCGCAGGCGCAGGCCTTGCAACATGAGGTGACGGAGCGCCGTCAGGCCGAAGGCGAGGTGCGCCAGCTCAATGCCACGCTGGAAGACCGGGTGGCGCAGCGCACCGCCGCCTTGCTGCAAGCGCAGGAAGAACTGGTGCGCAAGGAAACGCTGGCCGGCTTGGGCTCGCTGGTGGCCGGCGTGGCGCATGAACTGAACACGCCCATCGGCAATGGCCTGATGGCGGTGGACACGGCGCGGACCGCTGTAGAAGCCGCACTCACGCAGCTGCAAGAGCAGGCGCAAGGCTTGCCACTGCGCCGCAGTGCCTTGCAGGCCAATTTGCAGACGGTGGCGCAAGGCCTGGACCTGGCGCTGGGCAATCTGGGCCGCTCGGCCAGCTTGGTGCAAGACTTCAAGCAAGTTTCGGTGGACCGCGCCAGCCTGCAGCGCCGCCTCTTCGATTTGAAGCTGGTGTGTGATGAGGTGCTGCATCTGCTGCCCTACACCCTCAACGCCCGGCCTCAGGGCAAGTCCCTGCACAGCCGCGGCGTCTTGCGGGTGGAGGTGGCGGCGGATGTGCAGCTGGACAGCTACCCCGGCGCCTTCGGCCAGGTGCTGGGCAATCTGGTGGAGAACGCCTTTGTGCACGGCCTGGCCAACTGCCAGAGCGAAAGCGGCGGCGAGGTTTTGATCCGCCTGGAATCACTGAGCAACGATCAAATCGTGCTCAGCGTCAGCGATAACGGCGGTGGCATTCCGCTTGCGCATCAGTCGCAGGTGTTCAAGCCCTTCTTCACCACCAAGCTGGGCGAAGGCGGCAGCGGCCTGGGCCTGCATCTGGTCCACACCCTGGTGAGCAATGTGCTGGGCGGCAGCATCGAGCTGCGCAGCACGCCGGGTCAGGGCACGGTGTTCACACTGAATCTGCCCCGGCGCGCGCCGCAGGCTTGAGGCGGCGCTTCCTCATGCGCCCTAGCTGACTGCTTCCCCCTTACTTGCTCTGGCGCGCCAGCCACTGCTTGAGCTTGGCCTCCAGCAAATCCAGCGGCAGGGCGCCATCGCCCAGAATTTGCTCATGGAAGTCGGCATAAGAGAAGTCGGCGCCTAGGCGCGCCTGGGCCAGATCGCGCAGTTCGCGAATTTTCAGTGCGCCGATCTTGTAGGCCAGGGCTTGGCCGGGCCAAGCCATATAGCGCTCGGTAGAGCGGCGGGCGTCGGCCTCGTCAATGCCTTCCGCGTCCATCATGTAGCGCATGCTTTGCTCACGCGTCCAGCCTTTGGCGTGCAGACCGGTGTCGGTGACCAGGCGCACGGCGCGGTGCAGGTCCGCGCTCAGGTGGCCCAACAGCGCGTCGGCATCATTGGCGTACAAGCCCATCTCATGGCCCAGCGATTCGGCGTACAGGGCCCAGCCTTCGATGAAGGCATCGTTGCCGCTGTAGCGGCGAAAGCGCGGCAGGGCTGATTCGGCCTGCAGCGCAATCTGAAAATGATGGCCGGGCTGGCCTTCGTGCAGGAACAAGCTGGTCATGCCGGTGGTGGCGATATCGCCCGGCGCGGTGATGACTTCGAAGAACACGCCGGGGCGCGAGCCATCGCTGGCGGCACTCATGTAGTGCGCGCTGGCAGTGGCCTTGCTGATCTCGGGTTCGGCGCGAATTTCCAGCGCCGCCTTGGGGCGCAGCTTGAACAGGCGCGGCAGTTGCGCCTCCACCTTTTGGTTGATGGCGGCGTAGGCGGCCAGCACCTCGGCATCGGTCTTGAAGGGGCGCATGGCGGGGCGCTGGTTGTATTCGGCCAGGAAGGCGCTCAGCGGCCCGCTGCCGCCCAGCTGGGGTTTGAGCTTGTCCATCTCCGCATGGATGCGCGCCACCTCGGCCAGGCCCAGCTGGTGGATGGCCTCGGGCGTCAGCGCCGTGGTGGTGGCCTCGCGCACCCGCATGGCGTACCAGGCTGCGCCATTGGGCAGCGCACCCAGGCCGGCGCTTTCGCGGGTATGCGGCAGATAGTCCTGCTGCAAAAAGCGCAGCAAGGCGGCCATCGAGGGCTGCAGCTGCTCGCGCCAGGTCTTGCGATAGGCCTGGCTCAAGCGCTGGCGTTGCGCGGGCGTGAAGTGGGCCGGGAATTGGCGCAGCGGCAGGGTGAAGGCGCTGTGCTCGGCATCCGCCTCGGCCAGCGGGCGCAGGGTTTCGATGGCCCGCTCGGTCAACGCGCGCGGCTGGACGATGCCGCGGCGCATGCCCTCGCGCATATTCGTCATCGCCTGCGCGTTCCAGGCCGGCAAGGCCTGCAGACGCTTGAGGAAATGGCGGTAATTGGCTTCGCTGCTCAAGACCTGCACGCCTTGGCCGGTGCCCAGCTGGGCCAGGGTGACGGGCATGCCGCCGTAATGGTCGATGGGCAGCAGCTCGGCAGGGAATGCCAGTGCCGCGAGTTGATCTTCTGCTTGGCGCTGCAGCAGGGCCAAGCTCAGGCGCTCGGGCTCTGGCAGTTGGTCCTGCGGCAGGGCGCTCAGTTCGCGCAGCAGTTGTTGCTGCAGCTGGCGCTCGCGGCGCAGATGCGCGGGGGCGATATCGATGCTGAGCTTGTCCTCAAAGCGGGCTTCGCCCAGCAACTCGCTGGCTCGCAGCGGGTCGAGCTGCAAGCCAGCTTCGAAGTAGCGTTCACCGATCTGATGCAGCAGTCGCGAGGGCGCTGTGGTGGCTGCTTTCGCTGCGGCAGCTACGGCTGGCTGTGGGGCCTGTGCTGCCTGGGCGCTCAGGACGGGGAAGGCGAGGGCGACTGCGAGAAAACGCTTCAGCATGGGCGAGTTTGTTGGCGGCATCGGAAGGGGGCCATCCTAGCCGCATTGCTTGCACGGGCGCTGGCGATGGCCCAGCGATGGCTTCGCCATGGCTCAGCTCACGGCGGCTATGCTTTGGCCTGCAGAGGGCAGAGGAGAACAAACGCAGCACCATGGATCCGATAGCAGCAATTCGCCATTTCAACCACGGCCGTGAACCCGAGCGTTTGCAGCTGAAGTACCAGCGCATGCGCGCCGACCCCTTTGCTTTTTTCCGCGGCAGCTGCCACTTGTTCCACGCGCAAATGCCGCCGGACTTGCCGGCCGCGCCGCTGGCCTGGGCCTGTGGCGACGTGCATCTGGAAAACTTCGGCAGCTACAAGGGCGACACCCGCCTGGTCTATTTCGACTTGAATGATTTCGATGAAGCCGCCTTGGCCCCGGCCAGCTGGGACCCGCTGCGTTTATTGGTCAGCTTGCGGCTGGGTCTGGGCAGCCTGGGCCTGGGCGCAGCCGATGCCGAGCCCTTGTCCCAAGCCTTCCTGAGTGCCTACGCCGCCGCCTTGGCCGAGGGCAAGGCCTACTGGATTGAAACCGAGACCGCGAGCGGCCTGATTGCCGATTTGCTGGGCAGCTTGCAGGGCCGCAAACGCGCGGCCTATCTGGACAAGCGCTGCAGCGGTGAGGGCTTGCAACGGCGCCTCAAGGTCGACGGCAAGAAGACCTTGCCGGTGACGGAAGCGCAGCGCGCCGAGGTGCAGGCCTTGATGCAGCAGTTCGCCCAGACTCAGTCCCAGGCCAAGCCTGATTTCTTTGAACTGCTGGATGTGGCGCGGCGGGTTGCCGGCACGGGCAGCCTGGGCCTGACGCGTTATGTGCTTTTGGTGGCGGGCAAGGGCGGGCCTGATGGCCAATATTTGCTCGACCTTAAGCAGGCCATGCCCTCGGCGCTGCAACCCTTTTCGCCTGCAGCCCAGCCGGCGTGGGCGGACGAGGCCCAGCGTATCGTGGCCTTGCAGCGGCGCTTGCAGGCCGTGCCGGTAGCGTTTCTGCAGCCCGTGCTGTTCAAGCAGCAGGCCTTTGTGTTGCGCGCCTTGCAGCCCACCGAGGACCGGGTGGCCTTGCGCGCCACGCAGCTGAAGACGGGTGAGCTGGCCACGCTGGTGGCAAATTTCGGCCAGTTGCTGGCCTGGGCGCAGCTGCGCAGCGCGGGCCGCGAGGGCTCGGCCACGGCCGACGCCTTGATCGCGTTTGGCCAGTCCCGCCCGCAGTGGCAGCCTGCGCTGCTCCAGGCCGCCAAGGCTTGCGCCGAGCAGGCGCTGCGTGACGCCGAGCAATTCAATCAGGCCTACGACCAGGGTGCCTTCAGCCATGCCTAGCGCGCCGCTCCTCATGTCCTCACCCCAGCCCGCTGCTGCGCCTGCCTCGCAAGCACGTTGGCGTGATCTGGTGGCCGGCCTGTGCGTGGCCGGCCTGCTTTTGCCCGAGGCGGTGGCTTATGCGGGCCTGGCGCGGCTGCCGGTGGCCCATGCCTTGACGGGTATGTTGGTGGGCTTGCTGCTGTACGCCTTGTTCGGCGGCAGCCGTTTCGCCATCGTGTCCCCCACCTCGTCCAGCGCCACCTTGGCGGCAGCCGCCGTTCTGACCATGCCAGGCTTTGTGGGCAACGCTGAGCATGGGCATTATGTCCAGGCCCTGCTGGCGCTGGTGCTCTTGGCAGGGGTGATTCTGTGTCTGCTGGCCTGGGCCAAGCAGGGAGCTTTATCGGCCTTTGTGTCACGGCCAGTGCTGCGCGGCTTTGCCTTCGCGCTGGCCGTCACCATCGTCATCAAGCAATTGCCTGATGCGCTGGGCCTGACCCTGCCCGCGGGCGTGCGGCACGATCCTTTGCAAATCTTGGCCTATGTGTTGAGCCATCCTCAGCAGTGGCATGGGCTCAGCGTGTGGGTGGCCTTGGCGGCGGGTGTGGGTCTTGCCCTTCTCAGGCCCTGGCCGCGGGTGCCGGCTGCCTTGGTGGTGATTGTGCTGGCCATCGCGGCGGCTGCCGGGCTGGACTTGCGTGCGCTTGGCGTGGCCGAGGTGGGCGCAGTGGATGCCTTGCGTTTTTCCCCGAGCTTGCCCGATCTGCCGGTGGCGGAATGGCTGCAATTGGCCGAGCTGGCCTTCGGCCTAGTGGTACTGCTGTTTGCCGAATCCTGGGGCAGCATGCGCACTCTGGCCTTGGCGCATGGAGACCGGCTGGAGCCCAATCGCGAGCTGCTGGTGCTGGGCGCTTGCAATATCGGTTCGGCCTTGTTCCAGGGCATGCCGGTGGGCGCGGGCTTCTCGGCCTGCGCCGCCAATGCGGCGGCTGGGGCGACCAGCCGTTGGTCCGGCGTGGCCGCCCTGGGCGCCATCGTGCTGGTGCTGCTGTTCGCGTTGCCGGCTCTGCACTTCCTGCCCCGGCCGGTGTTGGCGGTGGCGGTGATTGGGGCGCTCTTCCATGCCCTCAAGCCCGCGCCCTTGCTGGCGCTGTGGCGCATGAATCGTGACCGCACCCTGATGATCACCGCGGTGGCGGCGGTGATTCTGTTTGGCGTCTTGCACGGCATGTTGGCGGCGATTGCGCTCTCGCTGGTGGATGCTTTGCGGCGCTTCAGCCAGCCGGTGGTGCATGAGTTGGGCGAGCTGGACGACAGCCGCAACTACGTCACCCTGGGCGGCGGCGCCCAGCCCAAACCCGGCCTGCTGGTGTTGCGCCCCGAGGAGCCGCTGTTCTTTGCCAGCGCCGAGCGGGTGGAGGCCGAGGTGATGGGCCGGGTGGCGCCGGGCGACGGCATACGCACCGTGATCCTCAGTCTGGAGGAAAGTTCGGATCTGGACAGCACGGCGGTTGAGTGCCTGCAGGAGCTGGATCAACGCCTGAGGGCCTGCGGCAAGACTCTGGTGCTGTCGCGCGTGAAAGAGTCTGTGCGCGAGTTGCTGCAGGGCTGGGACCCGCAAGGCCTGGGCGCGCCCGAGCGCATGTTCTGGAGCGTGGCCGATGCGGTGCAGGCGAGTTTGATGGCGCCTGCTGCCGATGCAGCTTCAGTTGTTAGGGGCTAAGGTCGCCCCGGTGCGCGCCGAACGCCGCACTCAGGCATGCAGCTTGAAGCCGCTCACCAGGCCGGCCAATTTCTTGGCCTGCTCGCGCAAGGATTCGGCGGCGGCCGCGCTTTCCTCGACCAAGGCGGCGTTCTGCTGCGTCATCTGATCGAGCTGACCGACCGAGCCGTTGACGGCGCCAATGCCCTCGCTTTGCTCTTCGGTGCTGGCGCGGATCTCGCTGATGATGTCGCCGACCTTGCCGACGCTGGCCACAATCTCCGTCATGGTGCTGCCGGCGGCTTGAACCAGGCGGGCGCCGGTTTCGACCCGCTCGACGCTGGCGCCGATCAAGGCCTTGATCTCACGCGCAGCCTCGGCCGAGCGTTGCGCCAGTGAGCGCACCTCGCCCGCCACCACCGCGAAGCCGCGCCCTTGCTCGCCCGCGCGGGCCGCTTCCACGGCCGCATTCAGGGCCAGGATATTGGTCTGAAACGCGATGCCATCGATCACGCCGATGATTTCGCTGATCTTGCGCGAGCTGGTGTTGATCTCGTCCATGGTCGACACCACTTGCCCGACCACCTCGCCGCCGCGCTGCGCCACATCGGCGGCATTGCCGGCGAGCTGCTTGGCGGTGGCGGCGTTGTCGGCGCTGTGGCGCACCGTGCCGGTCAGCTCGGTCATGGCGGTGGCGGCTTGTTGCAGATTGGAGGCCGTCTGCTCGGTGCGTTGGCTCAGGTCCAGATTGCCGGAGGCGATCTCGGTGCTGGCGGTCTGGATGCTGTCGGCGCTAACGCGCACTTCACTCACCACGCGGTTCAGGCCGTCTTGCATGCTGCTGAGCGAGCGCTGCACCTCGCCGATCTCGTCCGTGCGGTTCACCTCGATATTGCCGCTGAGGTCGCCGCCGCCGATGCGTTCGGCCTGGCGTGCCAGTCGGGTCAGCGGCGTGGTGATGGAGCGGACCATAAAGTAGGTTGAAATCGCCAAGCCGATGACGATGGCGCTCATCACCCCCGACACCGTCCAGAGCGTGCGCATGCGGTCCGCCGCGGCGGTATCGCGCACGGCTTGTGAACGCTCGGTCTCCAGCTTGACGAAGGCCTGCTGGGCGTCCAAATAGGCGCTGACGGCGGGCAGCATGCGTGAGTTCAGCGCCGCGATGGCCGCCGGCATATCGCCTGCGGCCTTGAGCTTTCCGACCTCGGTGCGTACGTCGATGTAAGCGCTGCGCCGCTGGGCGATCAAGGCCATCGCGGCCTTCTCGCTGGCGTCATCTGCCAAGGCTTCCAGTTGCTTTTGAATCTCGGAAATCGCCGCCGTGGTGCTGGCAATTTCGGGCTTGAAGGTGGCGGCCACATTGGGGTCGCTGCTCAAAATGCCGGCCGTGGTGCGGACGGCATTGGTCTCGGTCAAGCCGCGCCAGCGCAGGGCCAGCTCAAACACCTGTTGCTGCGTCGCCTGGCCGGTGCTCACCTTGGCTTGCTGCGACTGCGCGCGCGCGAAGGTGGCGGCAATGATCAGCGCCACGATCAGGGCCAGGGCGATGATGGGCAACCACAGCTTGGTCTTGATGGAGAGTGAGGTCATGACTTGAGCCTTCCAACTGAGACAGAAATGGGTGAGTGCGGCGGGCGCGCGCGGCCATATCCGGCGCTTCGGCATGGCCGACGCAAGACAACTTCTCTCGCTATCGGCGGCGCGCGCTGAAACTGAACTCGGGTGTTCAGCCTGCGCTTGCTGTTAGGCTGAGCACCCTTGCCAGCAATTTGACTTGCGACCATGAGCTTTTTGGCCATCGACATCGGTAATACCCGCCTCAAGTGGGCACTGTACGCTTCGCCGCAGCCGGGCGCAGCCTTGCTGGCGCATGGGGCGGTATTTCTTGAGAACATCGAGCAACTGGCCGACAGTGACTGGCGCGACCTGCCCGCGCCGCACAGCGTGCTGGGCTGCAATGTGGCGGGCGACGCGATGCGCCGGCGGGTCGAGGAGCAGCTGGAACTCTGGGAGGTGGAGCCGCGCTGGGTGGTGGCCAGCAGCCATGCCGCTGGCGTCAGCAATGGCTACGACTTCCCCGGCCGCCTGGGGGTGGACCGCTTTGTGGCCCTGATCGGTGCGCGCTGGCATGTGCTGAACCGCTGCGGCGCTGAGCTGCCGCCCCGTGCCGCCCTGGTGGTGATGATTGGCACCGCGGTGACGGTGGATGCGCTGGACGAGACCGGCCGCTTTCTCGGTGGCCTGATCCTGCCCGGGCACGGCATCATGTTGCGCGCGCTGGAAGGCGGCACCGCCGGCCTGCGTGTGCCCACCGGCGAGGTGCGCGACTTCCCCACCAACACCTCGGACGCCCTGACCAGCGGCGGCACTTACGCCATCACCGGCGCGATCGAGCGCATGCACCGCCATCTGCAAAAGCGTGTTGGCCATGTGCCGCTAACGCTGATGACCGGCGGCGCTGGCTGGAAGGTGTCACCGACGCTGGAGATTGCGCATGAGTTGGTGGACTCGCTGATCTTCGAGGGCATGCTGGCCCTGCAGTCGCACCGGCTGGCCTTGTAAGGCGCACTGCCGCAGCGCTAGCGCTTGCGGCGAGCCGCTTATTTCTTGGCGAGCTCTTCGCGCAGCGCCGCCAATTCTTCGTGCACCGTGCGCAGCTGCGCATGCATATCGCGCAAGATGTCTTGCTCCATATGCCGCTCGGAGCTTTCCACCCACATCGCGGCGATGGCGGCCGTCACCAGCGACAGCACCGCGTAGCCCAGCAGGACCACGAACACGGCGAAGATTTTGGCCGCCGGTGTGGTCGGCACGATGTCGCCATAGCCCACCGTGGCCGCGGTGGTGAAAGCCAGCCAAAGGCCGTCGCCGAGGTCGTGGGCGCGCGGCTCCAGAGCCCAAAAGCCCACCCCACAAAAGCCCAGCACCAGCAATGCCAGCGTGAGCAAATAGCCCAGGCCACCGCGCGTGACCCAGCTTTTTAGCGCCCAGACCATGCGTACCAGGGTCAGCATGGACACGAACAGGCGCACCGCCAAAGCCAGATTGGAGTGCGCGCTGGGCGCGATCAAGGCCGCCGTCAGCAAGCCCAGCACCAAGAGCACGTCCAGGCCATTGCTGCGCAGGTATTGGCGTGGGTGGCTGACGTGGCGGCCGACCCGCCACAGCGAGGTGCACATGATGGCCGCCGCCGCGAAGTAAATGGCCTGCGCCAGGGGGGTGGGCAGGTTCTCCAGCAGCTCGATGTAGAAGGCCGGAATGGTGGCGAACAAGGCGATCAGCACCGGCCAGCGCCAAGCACGCTCGGTCCGCGCTGCCGCCGGATTCAGCGGCGAAGGTCGGGCCAAGCCCCAGCTGCGGGTGTTGAGGAGGGAGGCTTTGCGGTGCGGCATAGCCCGCAGCGTAGCGGGCCGAGTCCGGTTTGGAATTGACCTGAATCAAGCAGGCCGAAGGCGCCGCTGCGCTTGCGGGCGCTCGCCCAAGCTGAGCGCGGGGTCTGCGACCTTTTCCGACTGCTCCTGAGCTTGCTGAGAGCGCAGGGCTTGCGAGCGGTTGCGCGCAAGCCCTGCGTTACTCCGCCAGCTTAAAGAATGAAGCGCGACAGGTCTTCGTTCTTGGCCAGTTCGCCCAGCTTGGCGTCGACCTCGGCTGCGCCCAGGGTGAGGGTCTGACCACCCAGGTTCGGCGCATCGAAACTGATTTCGTCCAGCAATCGCTCCATCACCGTGGCCAAGCGGCGGGCGCCGATGTTCTCGGTGCGCTCGTTGACCTCAAAGGCGATTTCGGCCAGGCGGCGGATGCCCTCGGCGCTGAGTTCCAAGGTGACGCCCTCGGTGGCCAGCAAGGCCTGGTATTGCTTGACCAGGCTGGCGTGGGTGCTGCTCAAGATGGCTTCAAAATCGTTCACCGACAGCGAACCCAGCTCGACCCGAATCGGGAAGCGGCCTTGCAACTCGGGGATCAAATCGCTGGGCTTGGCCAGGTGAAAGGCGCCCGAGGCGATGAACAAGATGTGGTCGGTCTTGACCATGCCGTACTTGGTGTTGACCGTGGTGCCTTCCACCAGCGGCAGCAGATCGCGCTGCACGCCCTGGCGCGACACTTCGGCCGTGCCGCTATCGGCATGACTGCTGCGCGAGCAAACCTTGTCGATCTCGTCGATGAAGACGATGCCCATCTCCTGTGCGGCGGCCAGCGCGGCGGTCTTGATGTCGTCTTCGTTCAGCAGCTTGGCGGCTTCTTCCTCGATCAGATGCTTGAGCGCGTCTTGCATCTTGAGCTTGCGGGTCTTGCGCTTGCCCGCGCCGAGCTGCGAGAACATGCCTTTGAGCTGCTCGGCCATCTCTTCCATGCCGGGCTGGCCCATGGGACCAAGAATCTCCATGCTGGGCTTGCCCTCGAGCAGATCGACCTCGATTTCCTTATCGTCCAGCAAGCCCTCGCGCAGGCGCTTGCGCATGATTTGCCGGGCCGTGTTGTCCGGCGTGGCCGGGGCTGTGGCGGTGGAAAAACCGACCTCGCTGCGCGGGGGCGGCACAAGGATGTCGAGCACGCGGTCTTCGGCGGCGTCTTCGGCGCGCAGGCGCTGGCGCTTCATTTGCTGCTCGCGCTCTTGCTTGACGGCGATCTCGACCAGATCACGGATGATGGAATCCACATCCTTGCCCACATAGCCCACTT
Source organism: Paucibacter sp. KCTC 42545 (assembly GCF_001477625.1). Classification (NCBI taxonomy): domain Bacteria; kingdom Pseudomonadati; phylum Pseudomonadota; class Betaproteobacteria; order Burkholderiales; family Sphaerotilaceae; genus Roseateles; species Paucibacter sp. KCTC 42545. The sequence continues at coordinate 3,681,946 of NZ_CP013692.1, read as the reverse complement.
CGGTGAACTTGGTGGCCTCGACCTTGATGAAGGGGGCGCCGGCCAGCTTGGCCAAGCGGCGCGCGATCTCGGTCTTGCCCACACCGGTGGGGCCGATCATCAAGATGTTCTTGGGCGTGATCTCGGCGCGCAGCTTGTCGTCCACTTGCTGGCGCCGCCAGCGATTGCGCATGGCGATGGCAACGGCGCGCTTGGCCGGGTGTTGGCCGACGATGTGGCGGTCGAGTTCGGAGACGATCTCCTGCGGGGTCATTGAACTCATTCCAGCACCTCGATGGTGTGATTTTGATTGGTGTAGATGCAGATATTGCCGGCGATCTCCAGCGACTGCTTGACGATCTCTGCCGCGCTGAGCGTGCTGTGCTTGAGCAAGGCTTGCGCGGCCGCTTGTGCGTAGGCGCCGCCGGAGCCAATCGCCACAATCCCGAGCTCGGGCTCCAGCACATCGCCGTTGCCGGTGATGATGAGCGAGGCCGTGCGGTCGGCCACGGCCAGCATGGCCTCCAGGCGGCGCAGCACGCGGTCGGTGCGCCAGTCCCGCGTCAGTTCAACGGCGGCGCGCACCAAGTGACCCTGGTGCTTCTCAAGCTTGGCTTCGAAGCGTTCAAACAAGGTGAAGGCATCGGCCGTGGCGCCGGCAAAGCCGGCCAGCACCTGATCGCGGTGCAGCTTGCGCACCTTGCGTGCACTGGCTTTGACGACGATGGTGCCCAGCGTGACTTGGCCATCGCCACCAATGGCGACCTGCATGCCGGTGGGCGTTTGGCGGCGCACACTGACAATCGTGGTGCCGTGAAAAACGGGGTGTTGTTGAGAGTCCATGGCTTCACAAATGGATGTGGAAGCCTAATTTTCAACCGCCCGGCGCGAAGTTCTAGGTTTGTTTTACCTTGATGCGCGCATGCTCGTTGATGCCCATGGCGGCGAAGAACAGGGCCACCAGGCGATGCGCGTCAATGAACACCACTTGGCGGTTTTCGCCTTGGCGCGTCAACACCCAGTTGAGCAGATCGCCGGCGGCCATGAAGTCCAGGCGAATCAGCGTGCCGCACATCACGTTGACGAGGGTGGCACTGCCCAGCTCGTCGGTCATGGCCTGCAGCTGCGCGGAAATATCGCCACTGAGTTGGCCGCTGAGCTCCAGCTCGGTGGGAGGGCTCATCGGATTGAGCTCGCTGATTTGCGATTCCGCAAAGCTGCTGCTCATCTCGGTGGGCGTGATGCTGGTGCTGGGGCCTTGGATCGAATTGACGCCGCTGGCCAGGCGCACCCGGCAGGCGCTGCGCTCCCATGATGGGGGCGAGACTTCGTAGGTGACGCAGTAGTCGATCGCCACTTCGTCGAACTGATCGGGCCGATTCACCAGGCGCAGGGCTTCGAGCCGCAGCATCCACAGGGTCGGGTCGACCTGGGCATCCGCCACCGGCGACAAGCCGCTCAGCACTTGCAGGAAATGGTCGCCACCGATCCAGCGCATGTCCAGGGGCTGGCTGGCCCAGTTGCGGAACTGGTCGCGCAGCTGCAGGGCAGCGTCGGCATCCACCGCGCGCAAGGCGGACCAGTCCAAGACCCACGGCATGGGCATCAGCTGGGTGCGGGTTTTGAGCAGCTGCATGGCCTCGGCCGTCAGCACTTCGGGCGCGGCCCAGCTGACATTGCTGGCCTTGGCCATGGGCGCGCGCACCTTGCGGTGGGCTTCGGCCACCAGCTTGGGCATGGAGAACCATTGCGGCGCCGAGCGCCCGAAAATCTGTGCGAATTCCAGCGCCAGGGCCTCGAACTTGGCCTGGTTGCCGGTGGCGCGGTAGAGGTCAAACATGACCAGCCAGGTGTCGCTGTGCAGATTGCGCGCGCCGCCTGGGCGGATATAGGCCGCCAGCATCTGCTCGCAGCCCTCAAAGTCGGCATTGGCGAAGGCGATCACGGCCTCGTCCAACTCGGCGTCGTGGGCCAATTCCAGGCTGGCCAGGGGCGCAGCAGCGTCAGTCGCGGCGTCGGATGCGGCCTCCGCGAAGCTGAAGGTCAGCGGCATGTCCAGCGACATTTCCAGTGGCAGCAGATCGGGGAGGGCAGGCAAGGCCGCAGCTTCGGCTTCCGAAGGCGGTGACATGCCTGCACCCATCACCACGGCGGCAGGTGCGGGGCTGGTTTCTAGGCGCTCGCGCTCGTCGGCCGAGGCGAACTCGCTGACGCGGCTGGCTTCTGGGCTGTCAGGCTTCTCAATCGAGAAGCCTGCCGGTTCCGTCGGGGCGAAATTGACCGGCCGCGTGCTTTGCTCGTACAGGGCTTGGCGGCGGCTGGTGGTGAGGCCTTGATTGACGGTGGTGGCGAAGCTGTCGCCCACCATTTGCTGCTCAATTCGGTCGATCTTGGCCTTCACGCCCAGATCGATCCTGGAATTGACCTCGCTGCCGCGTTCCATCTCGTCGATGCGCGAGGAGGCGGCGCCCAGGGCGGCCAATTGCTCGGGGCTCAGGCCCTCGCGGCGGATACGGCGCAGCATGTCCAGCTCGCGCTTGCGCACGAAGTCGTTGCGGCGCTTGCGGTCGACCATGGCCCGCAACTCGGCTTTGGCGAGGTCAGCTTCGGGGTCGTCCTGGCGTGAATTGATCTCGGCCCAATCGGTCGTCGGGTTGGCCACAAAGCGCGCGACCTTGCGTAAAAAGCTCTCGCCGTCTTTCGGTTCTGTCATTCGCCGTGGACCAGGTTTGTGCAGCGCTCTTCAGCAAGGGTGGGGCCGGAGGCGGCCGGCCTGGGCTAGCCGGCTTGACCGGAGCCCGCGAGCACGGCCTGCTGGTTTTTGAGTGAAAAGGGTTTAATCCCCGAACATCTTTTGCTTCATCTCGCGGCGTTGCTGGGCTTCCAGCGACAGCGAGGCAGTCGGGCGGGCGATCAAACGGCCCAGGCCGATGGGCTCACCGGTTTCGTCGCAATAGCCGTATTCGCCGTTGTCCAGGCGAGCCAGCGACTGAATGATCTTCTTCAGCAGCTTGCGCTCGCGGTCGCGGGTGCGCAGCTCCAGGGCGTGCTCTTCCTCGATGGTGGCGCGGTCGGCCGGGTCGGGCACGATGGAGGTGTCTTCACGCAGATGCTCGGTGGTCTCGCCGGCATTCGACAGCACGCCATCTTTCAAGGCGGTCAGCTTGGTGCGGAAGAACTCGATCTGCTTGGGGCCCATGTACTCGGCCTCAGGCATGGCCAGCACTTCGGCGTCGGTTAGCTCAGCGCCGGACTTGGTTTTCCATGCGTTGACGAGTTTGGGGTCGGCCTTGGCCGCGGTGCGGGGACTTTCAATCACGGGTGAACTCATTTGTCGCGTTGGCGGCTTGGGTGGTGCAAATCGATCGGCGAAGCGGCTGCTGGCCGTTGGCGCCGGCGTGGGGTCCATCAGAGCAATGTCATCGGCACTGGCCGCGTCTATCTTGGCCGCAGTTTTGGCCTTGGCTGTCTTGACGGCGGGGCGTGCTCCGGGCTCGGCGGGGGCCGAGGTGGTCGGTTTTGGTGCCTGGGTCTTGCTCACGTTTCTCTCCTCGCTCTGACAGTCGTGGATGTCCTGTCAGGCTAGATATCAATCGGGACCAGCTTGTCTTAACTTGCGCGCTTCTTCAATTGAAGTCTGCATTTTGGGCGCCGCGGATTGTAGCCATGCTTCGCGGACGCCCGGTTTGTCAATTTGTAATGAATTTCCGCTTGATGTTTAGACCAAGCAGCCTTCCATGCCTTGCAGCAGGATTTCCTTGGGCAAATCAATGCCGATGAAAACCATTTTGCTCGCCTTTTTCTCGCCCGGCATCCATTTCGGGCCGAGGTCGGAACCCATCAGCTGGTGGACGCCCTGGAAGATCACTTTCTTGTCCGAGCCCTTCATGTAGAGCACGCCCTTGTAGCGCAGCATCTTGGGGCCGTAGACCTGCACGATGGCGCCCAGGAAGTCTTCCAGCTTGGCTGGGTTGAAGGCCCGATCCGAGCGGAACACGAAGGACTTCACGTCGTCTTCATGCGCATGGTGGTGCGGGTGGTCACAGTGCTCGCCATGCTCATGGTCGTGATCGTGGTGATCATGGTCGTGCGGCTCATCGACCTTGAGGAAGTCGGGGTCGATTTCCAGCTTGGCATTCAGGTTGAAGCCGCGCAGATCAAAGATCTGGTTCAGCGGCGCTTCGCCGAAATGGGCCTTGTGCACCGGGGCACGCGGGTTCATGTGCTTGATGCGGTGGGTCAGGGCGGCCACGCTGGCTTCGTCCACCAGGTCGCTCTTGCTGATGAAGATCTGGTCGGCGAAGCCGATCTGGCGGCGCGCTTCCTGGCGGTCATTGAGCTGATTCTCGGCGTGCTTGGCGTCGACCAGGGTCAGGATGGAGTCCAGCAGATAGCTCTCAGCGATCTCGTCATCCATGAAGAAGGTCTGCGCCACCGGGCCGGGGTCGGCCAGGCCGGTGGTTTCGATGATGACGCGGTCAAACTGCAATTCGCCCTTGCGGCGCTTGGCGGCCAGGTCGGACAAGGTGGTGCGCAGGTCTTCACGGATGGTGCAGCAGACGCAGCCGTTGTTCATCTGGATGATCTGCTCTTCGGAGTCGACCCGCAGGATGTCGGTGTCGATGGTTTCTTCACCGAACTCGTTTTCGATCACGGCGATCTTTTGGCCGTGGGCCTCGCTCAGCACGCGCTTGAGCAGCGTGGTTTTGCCCGAGCCGAGGAAGCCGGTGAGGATGGTGGCGGGGATGAGACCCTTGGTGCTGCTGTTCATGGCTGATCGCTCAATCTAGAAAATATGGGGCTGGCGCAAAACGGTCATGGTGGCGGTGTGAAACGCCCGTTCTTGGCAGTTTTGCGTGAGCCTTGAAATAAATGGCTGGCCGGAATATGGGGGCGTGCGACTGTGTTGCAAGGGCTTTGACAAGTCAATGGGTTATTCTCGGGGCCATCGCAACTACGACACACAGTTCCCAGTGTCTGAACCTCAGTCTAGTCGGCCCTCTCATCGAGGGGGCCAAAAAATGAAGCCGGAGCCGCGTGGTTTTCTGGTCCGCCTGCTGGAGTTTCTCCATCCCGGGCCCGATTCCAAAAGCGAGCTGATGGATACCTTGGCGGATGCCGAGAAGCGCGAGCTGATCGAGCCCGAGTCACGCCAAATGCTCGAAGGCGTGCTGCGCATGGCGGAGCTGAGTGCTGGCGATGTGCTCGTTGCCACCCCGCATATGGATCTGCTGGACATCGACGCACCTTACGACGAGTTGCTGGGTGTGGTCATCACCACCGGCCATTCGCGTTTCCCGGTGTTCCAGGACAGCCGCGACAACATCATCGGCATCTTGCTGGCCAAAGACCTACTGAAGGTGCAGCGCGCGCCCGAGTTGAATCTGCGCGCCCTGCTGCGGCCCACCGTCTTCGTGCCCGAGAGCAAGGGCCTGAACGAGTTGCTGCGCGATTTCCGCTCCAACCGCAGCCATCTGGCCATCGTGATCGACGAGTTCGGCAACACTGCCGGCCTGATCACCATCGAGGATGTGCTGGAAGAAATCGTCGGCGAAATCGAGGATGAATTCGACGACAAAGACGGTGACTCCAGCATTTACACCCTGGCCGACGGCAGCCACCGGGTGGCGGGGGACGCAGAAATTGCCGCCGTCAATGCCGCCTTCAGCATCCGCTTGCCGCTGGATGACTTCGACACCATCGGCGGGCTGGTCGCGCATGAGCATGGCCGCGTGCCGCGCCGGGGCGAGGCGGTGGAGCTGGGCGGCTTGCTGTTCAGCGTGATGCTGACCCGTGGCGGTTCGGTGCGCTGGTTCAAGGTCAGCCGTCTGCCCGACGAAGCGCATAGCTGATGGGCTTGAAAGGCCTGTCTTGGCCAGCCGCCGCGCTGCCAGCGCTGTTGCTGGGCCTGCTGCACACGGCCGCGTTCGCGCCCACTTACGCCTGGTGGGCGCAAATTCTGGCGCTTGCCGGCTTGGCCTGGCTGGCGCTGGACGCGCCGCCACGCCGTGCTGCGGTGCTGGGCCTGAGCTTTGGCCTGGGCTGGCTCAGCAGCGGCCTGTGGTGGCTGCACATCAGCATGCATCAGTTCGGCCACATTCCCTGGCTGCTGGCGGCCTTGGCCGTGTTGCTGCTGGCGCTGTTCCTGGCGAGCTATTACGCCGCGGCCCTCGCCCTGGCGGCTTGGTTGAGCCGGGGTTCGGGTTGGGGCTGGCGCATGGCAATCTGGTCGGCCTGCTGGGCCTTGGCCGAGTTGGCGCGCGCCACTTTCTTCGGCGGTTTCCCTTGGATTGCCAGCGGCTATGCGCACACGGCGGGGCCGCTGTCGGCCTGGGCGCCTTGGCTGGGTGTCTACGGCATTTCGGCGCTGGCGGCGCTGATGGCCTTCAGCTTGGTGGTGGCAGGCAAGAAGCAATGGCGCTTGGCGGTGCTGAGCTTGAATCTTGCCGCCTTCGGCCCCTTTTTGTTGCCGCATGACTTCACCGTCAGCACCGGCACGCTGAATGCCAGCTTGCTGCAGCCCAATGTGCCGCAAGATCAGAAATTTGATCAGGCCTTGATCGACGCCAATCTGGATCAACTGGCGCAGCAGATCGAATCCGCACGCGGCCAGGTGGTGATCACGCCGGAGTCGGTGGCGCCCGTGCCGGTGGCCTATCTGCAGGGCGAATATGTGCAGCGCCTGGACGCTGCCGCACGCCAGCGGCCGCTCTTGCTGGGCACGTTTTTGGGCGACGACGCTAGCGGCTACACCAACTCCTTGCTGGCGTTTGGTGGCGACCAGGCTTACGACTACGGCAAGCGCCATCTGCTGCCGTTTGGCGAGTTCATCCCCTACGGCTTCCACTGGTTCGTCAAGCTGATGGGCATCCCCATGGATGACCAGATGCGCGGCCAGCACCAGCAGGCCTTTGCGGTGGCCGGCCAGCGCCTGCGGCCCTTGATCTGCTACGAAGACTTGTTCGGCGAGGACTTTGTGGCCAGCATGAACGGGCCCGATGCGGCCACGGTGCTGGTCAACGTCAGCAATCTGGCCTGGTTCGGTACGCGCATGGTGCAAGACCAGCATCTGCAGTTCTCGCAAATGCGTGCGCTGGAGTTCCAGCGCCCCTTCATTCGCGCCACCAACACCGGCGCCACGGCGGCCCTGAACCATCGCGGCGAAGTGACGGCGCGCCTGGCGCCGGCCACGCGCGGCGTGCTGGAGGTGACGGTGGACGGCCGCAGCGGCAGCACGCCTTATGCCCGCTGGCTGCAGGCCTGGGGGCTGGCGCCCTTGTGGGCGGCTGTGGCCCTGGTCTTGCTGCCCGCAGCCTGGGCTCGACGCCGGGCCAAGCTGGCCTCGTAGAATCGCCCTCAGTCGGACGCGTCGGCCTGTGTCGCGCGGCCATCATCTTTTTGTCTTTTACCGGCCTTTGTGCCCTCAAGCCCATGCTGAGCTTCCAGCAAATCATTCTGACCCTGCAGGACTATTGGTCCAAACAGGGCTGCGCGCTCTTGCAGCCCTACGATATGGAAGTCGGCGCCGGCACCAGCCACACCGCCACGTTTTTGCGCGCCCTGGGCCCAGAGCCCTGGAAGGCCGCCTACGTTCAGCCCAGCCGCCGCCCCAAGGACGGCCGCTACGGCGAGAACCCCAACCGCCTGCAGCATTACTACCAGTACCAGGTCGTGCTCAAGCCGGCACCGGCCAATATCTTGGAGCTGTATCTGGGCTCGCTTGAAGCCCTGGGCTTCGATCTGAAGAAGAACGATGTGCGCTTCGTCGAGGACGATTGGGAAAACCCGACCCTGGGTTGCTGGGGCCTGGGCTGGGAGGTCTGGCTCAATGGCATGGAGGTGACGCAGTTCACTTACTTCCAGCAAGTCGGCGGGATTGATTGCAAGCCCATCACCGGCGAGATCACCTACGGCCTGGAGCGCCTGGCCATGTATCTGCAAGGCGTGGAGTCGGTCTACGACCTGGTCTATGTCGAAGGCAAGGACGGTGCGCCGGACATCAAGTACGGCGATGTGTTCCACCAGAACGAGGTCGAGCAATCGACCTATAACTTTGAGCACAGTGACGTCGACTTCCTGCTGACCGCTTTTGCTGCGCATGAGAAGCAAAGCAAGCATTTGATGGAGCAGGCCCTGGCCCTGCCGGCCTACGAGCAATTGCTCAAGGCCGGCCATAGCTTCAATCTGCTGGATGCGCGCGGTGCCATCAGCGTGACCGAGCGGGCTGCCTACATCGGCCGCATCCGCAATCTGGCCCGCGCCGTGGCGCAAAGCTATCTGGACAGCCGTGCCCGCCTGGGCTTCCCGATGGCGCCCAAGGCCTGGGGCGAGGAAGTCCTGGCCCAGATCGAGAACAAGAAGACGAAGGCAGCCTGAGCATGAGTGCCAATTCCAAGAACCTCCTGATTGAACTGTTTGTTGAAGAGCTGCCCCCCAAGGCGCTCAAGAAGCTGGGCGAGGCCTTCACCCAAGTGCTGGTGGACAGCCTCAAGGCCCAAGGCCTGGCTGCGGCCGACGCCGTGGCCACTTCGTTCGCCTCGCCGCGCCGCCTTGGCCTGCACCTGACGCATGTGGCCGCCAAGGCCGCCGACCGTGCCGTGCAGCAAAAGCTGATGCCGGTGAGCGTGGCTCTGGACAAAGACGGCCAGCCCACCCAAGCCCTGCTGAAACGCCTGGGCGGCATGGGCCTGGACGCCAGCGCCGTGGCTCAACTCAAGCGCGCACCCGATGGCAAGGCTGAGGCCTTGTTCCTGGACAGCATTCAGGCCGGCGCCACGCTGGCCGAAGGCGCGCAAAAAGCCTTGGACGAAGCGCTGGCCAAGCTGCCCATCCCCAAGGTGATGACTTATCAGCTGGCCGACGGCTGGAGCGATGTGAAGTTTGTGCGCCCCGCCCATGGCCTGGTGGCGCTGCACGGCAGCGAACTCGTGCCGCTGCAAGCCCTGGGCTTGACGGCCGGGCGCGAGACCCGCGGCCACCGCTTTGAGGCGCAGGTCGAGCGCATCACGGTCGAGAGCGCCGACAGCTACGCCACTCAGCTGCGCGAGCAGGGCGCCGTGATCGCCAGCTATGCCGAGCGCCGTGCCGAAATCGTGCGCCAGCTCAATGCGGCGGCAGCCGTCCAAGGCTTGAGCCCGATTGAGGACGAGGCCTTGCTGGACGAGGTGAATTCTTTGGTCGAGCGCCCCAATGTGCTGACTTGCGAGTTTGAGCCCGAGTTCCTGGCGGTGCCGCAGGAATGCCTGATTCTGACCATGAAGGCGAATCAGAAGTACTTCCCCCTGCTGGACGCCGCAGGCAAGCTGACGCATAAATTCCTGGTCGTTTCCAATATCAGCCCGGCCGACGCCTCGGCCGTGATCGGCGGCAATGAGCGGGTGGTGCGCCCACGTTTGTCGGACGCCAAATTCTTCTTCGACCAAGACCGCAAGAAGTCGCTGGCCGAGCGGGTGTCAGGTCTTGCCAAGGTGGTTTATCACGGCAAGCTGGGCACGCAGGGCGAGCGGGTTGAGCGCGTGCGCGCCATCGCCAAGGCGATTGCCGCCTTGTTGGGCGGGGCCGAGCTGAGCGCCCAAGTCGACCAAGCCGCTCATCTGGCCAAGGCCGATTTGCTGACCGATATGGTCGGCGAGTTTCCCGAACTGCAAGGCATCATGGGTGGCTACTACGCCCGCCACGATGGGCTGGGCGATGCGGTGGCCATGGCCATTGAAGACCATTACAAGCCGCGCTTCGCTGGCGACGCCCTGCCGCGCAATGAGGCCGGCCTGGTGGTGGCCATGGCCGACAAGCTGGAAACCCTGGTTGGCATGTTCGGCATTGGCCAGTTGCCCACCGGCGATAAAGACCCGTTTGCGCTGCGCCGCCATGCCCTGGGCCTGGTGCGCATGCTCAGCGAGCGCGCTGGCACGCTGAGCCTGGACGCGCTGATCGCTGCGGCCGTGCCGGCCTTCGGTGCGCTGATTCAGAATCCTGCCGCGCCCCTGTCTGACTTCATCTTCGACCGCCTCTCCGGCAGCCTGCGCGAGCAAGGCTACAGCGCCCAGGAAGTGGACGCCGTGCTGGCCCTGCGCCCGCAAAGCCTGGGTGATATCAGCCAGCGCCTGGCGGCGGTGCGTGCTTTTGCCGCCTTGCCCGAAGCGGCCGCGCTGGCTGCGGCCAATAAGCGCATCGGCAATATCTTGAAGAAGAGCGAAGAGCCGGTCACGGCCAGCATCAACCCGGCTTTGCTGCAAGAAGCGGCCGAGCAGGGCCTGGCTGCGGCGCTGGCCAAGGTCGGCCCGCAAGCCGATCAGCTGTTTACCCAGGGCGACTTCACCGCCTCCTTGAGCGCGCTGGCTTCCTTGCGTGGCCCGGTCGATGCCTTCTTCGACGGCGTGATGGTGAATGCCGAAGATGCCGCCCTGCGCGCCAACCGTCTGGGCTTGTTGAAGAGCCTGCACGAGGCGATGAACCGGGTGGCCGATCTGGCCCGCCTGGCGGTCTAAACCGAACCTTGAGCCAAGCCCATGCCGATTCGCTCCGACCACAACACCCACCACCATCCCGTCAAGCTGGTCATCCTGGGGCGTGACGGGACGATCAACCAGTACCGCGACGACCACGTCAAGTCGATCGAGGAATTGCAGCCCCTGCCAGGGGCGCTGGAGGCGGTGGCGCGGCTCAACCAGGCCGGCTGGCAGGTCGTGATGGCCACCAATCAGCCCGGCATTGGCCGCGGTTTGCTGGACATGGCTTCGCTCAATGCGATTCACATCCGCCTCAATCAAATGCTGGCGGAGAAGGGCGGGCGCTTATCCGCCGCCTTCTTCTGCCCGCATACGCCGGAAGAGGGCTGCGACTGTCGTAAGCCCCTGCCGGGACTGGTCCTGCAGATTGGCGAGCGCTTCGGCGTGGACCTGGCCACCGTGCATATGGTGGGCGCCAGCCTCGGTGATTTGCAAACCGCGCAGGCGGCGGGATGCATGCCGCATCTGGTGCGTAGCGAACGGCTGGGCAATCTGAGCGACGAGCAGTTCGCCGCTCTGGCCGCGCAAGTGCCCGGCACCAAGGTGCACGTCAATTTGAGTGCCTTTGCCGAAGGCCTGATCCAACAAGAACGCCGCAGCAAGGCCGATGCCCGCGGTGACCATGCAGCACAAGCCGATAGCGGCCCGGAGACCTGAGTTAATGCTTGCCACCCTTTTGTCCGCCCTGCGGTCCGCTCTGTTCCTGTTGTTCCTCATCGTCACGGTGATCCCTTGGGCCACCGCCGTCTTGTTGATTTCCATCTTCGCGCGCGGCAACACGGTCTACTGGGCCTGCGCGGGCTGGCTGCGTTTGTCGATCTACGGCGCGCGCTATATCTGCGGTGTGCAGTGGCGCATCCAGGGTGAGCACAACCTGCCCAGCGCCGCCGAAACCACCTCGGGCGTGGTGCTGCTTTCCAAGCATCAAAGCACCTGGGAGACTTTTGCCTACCCCGGCTTGATGACGCACCCGCTGGCCTATGTGTTCAAGCGCGAGTTGCTGTACGTGCCCTTTTTCGGCTGGGCCATGGCGCGCATGGACATGATCCACATTGACCGCAGCAAGCGCAGCCAGGCCTGGAGCAAAGTGGCCGAGCAGGGCAAGCGCCTGACGGCGATGGGCCACTGGGTCATCATGTTCCCGGAAGGCACCCGCATCGCGCGCGGCAAAAAGGGTGAGTACAAAACCGGCGGCACCCGTTTGGCCATCGAGGCCGGCGTGCCGGTGGTGCCCATCGCGGCCACGGCCGCGCGCTGCTGGCCTCGCAAGACCTTTTTGCTGCGCCCCGGCGTGGTGGACATCTCCATCGGCAAGCAAATCCCCTCGGCCGGCCGCGAGCCCGGCGAGATGATGCGCGAGGTGGAAACTTGGATCGAGGCCGAAATGCGCCGCCTTGATCCCGAGGCCTACGGCCCGGAGTCTGCAGACGCTGCAGGGCTTGCTAAGGCCGAAAAGGCAAAGGCCTGAGTGCAGGACAAGCGGCATGCGCAAGCGCCTCGCCCAACTCTTGCAGGATGCGCAGCTGTCCTTGTTCGGGCCTGAGGTCTTGAGCACGCCGGTGCCCGCTCCTGCTCCCGCTTCGGCCGCCCCGCACTTGCCCAACCCGCGTGCGCAGCGCGAGTTGCGCCTGGGCGAGCAGCGCGTGGCCTATGAGCTCAAGCGCGCGCGCCGGCGCAGCATCGGCTTTGTAGTTGGCTCCGAAGGCTTGCGGGTCAGCGCGCCGCGCTGGCTGCCGCAAGAAGACATTGAACGCGCCCTGGTGCAGAAGTCGGACTGGATTTTGCGCAAGCTGGTCGAGCAGCGCGAGCGCGCACGGCGCGTGGAAGCCGCGCGCATTGAGTGGCGCGACGGCGCCAGCCTGAACTTCCTTGGCACCCGCCTGACCCTGCGGCTGGGCGCGGCGCAAGCCGGTGTGAATCTGGATGAAGCGGCGCAGCTGCTGCATTTGCACCTGCCGGTCTTGAGTAGCGAAGACGAGGTGCGCGAGGCCGTGCAAGCCTGGCTGAAGCGGCGCGCGCGCGCGCTGTTTGAGCCGCGCTGCGCCTACTTCGCGGCGGCCTTGGGCGTGCAGATGACGTCACTGCGCCTGAGTTCGGCGCAAACCCGCTGGGGCAGCGCCAGTGCCGATGGTTCGATCCGCCTGAATTGGCGCTTGATCCACTTCAGCCCGGCCATCATCGACTATGTGGTGGCGCATGAGCTGGCGCATTTGCGCGAGATGAATCACAGCCCGCGCTTCTGGGCGGTGGTGGCCTCGGTCTTGCCCGACTTCGAGCGCGCACGCGCTCAGCTGCGCGAAGAATCCATCATTGCCGAGTAGGCATTGCGCTCATGTCGGGCCTGGCAAGGCCTGACCCCCGCCTCCATTTTTCCTCCAATTCCCCCCCTTTTGGGGGTGGTTGCCCCAGGGCGCGTTCGCGTGCAAACTGCGCGGCAACGCTGTCAACGCGCTGGAGAGACTTCACAAGCTGAAGTCATCGGAGGTGAGCAGGCCTTTGCAGTCAGGCCCTGCTTGCGGGAACGTCAAAGAAGAAGACTGCATGCCGCCGCTGGGGTTCACGCCTCAGCGGCGGCACTACTTCTGGGCTGCACTTTGCCATTCAGCTTTGTGCTGAAGGTTGGCGCCTCAGTTCGTGCTGAAACGGTAAATGCCATCCGCATCCAGGCGGCGCTGCAGACGGCCCTGCAACCACAAGGCATTCAAGTGCGCCGCCGACTCGCCCATGGCGAAGGTGGTCTGGTGCAGATCGAGCTTGCGCTTGAACAGCAAGTCCAGCAGTTCCGCCGCGTGGCAGGGCTTGGCGGCACAGGCCTGCATCACATCGGCCAGGCGCTCGTCGTGGTGCTCCAGCAATTGATCCACCCGGGCGTGCAGGCCGCTGAAGGGCTTGCCATGTGCGGGCAGCACCAAGGTGTCGGCCGGCAGCGTCAGCATCTGGCGGATCGAGTCGAGGTAGAGCGTCAGCGGGTCGGCCTCGGGCTCCACATCCACCACGCTGACATTGGTGGAGATGCGCGGCAGCACCATATCGCCGGAGATCAGCAGGCTCAAGTCCGGGCAATGCAGGCTGATGTGCTCGGGCGCGTGGCCGTAGCCGGTGATGCAATGCCAGTTGTGCCCGCCGATCTGGAACTGCAGGCCATTCATCAAGCGCCGGAAGCTGGCTGGCACGTTGGGCACCATGCTGGGGTAGTAGCTGCTGCGAGCGCGGATTTTGGCCAGCGACTCTTCATCGACCAAGCCATGGCTGGCGAAGAAGGCCGCCGCGCTGTGCCCGCCCATGCCCACGGTGGAGCCGCTGGCCAGCCGGGCCAAGTGGAAATCGGTCGCGCTGATCCACAAGCGGCATTGCCATTTCTCGGTCAGCCAGGCGGCCAGGCCGATGTGGTCGGGATGGAAGTGGGTGACGATGACGCGCAGCACCGGCAGGCCCGCCAGCTCATTGGCGAACACCTGTTCCCACAGCGCTTGCGTGGCGGGATTGGCAACGCCACAGTCGACGATGGTCCAGCCCGCTTGGCCGTCGATTTCATCGCGCAGCAGCCACAGATTGATGTGGTCCAGTGCAAAGGGCAGGCCCATGCGCAGCCAGCGCACGCCGGGCGCCAGCTCCAGGGTGGCACCAGGGGCGGGCAGGGCATCGCCCAAGGGGTAGTGCAGTTCGGACTCGCGGGAATTGGCCATGGTGGTCTTGTCTTGTCGCTGTTGGCTTGTTGTGCGGCAGGTAAACTGCCGTTGACGTTAACGTCAATGTCCACTCAGTTTAGCCAGCATCCCATGACTTCCAACGCAAACCCCGCCACCGCTGCATGTGTTGCTGAAGGTCAGGCGCGCTTATTCACCATCACCGAGCTGGCTGCTGAGTTCGACATCACCCCGCGCGCGATTCGTTTCTACGAAGACATGGGCCTGCTGGAGCCCACTCGCTCGGGCCGCAACCGGGTCTATTCGCACCGCGACCGCACCCGCCTCAAGCTGACGCTGCGCGGCAAGCGCCTGGGCCTGACCTTGCAGGAAATCAAGCAGCTGGTGGATATGTACGACGCCAAAACCGGCGCCGCCCCGCAGCTCAAGGCCTTTCTCGAAGTGCTGCGCCAGCACCGCCGCCAACTTGAGCAGCAGCTCGACGACATCGAAGTCACCCTGGCCGAGATCAGCCAGCATGAGCAGCGCTGTGAAAGCCTGCTTAAGGCCAGTCAGCCGGCCTGATTAGGCCTCTTCCAGCCTGGCTGCGCTGACTGACTGCAGCGCGGCCCACCAATCCTGTTCTTGCACCGGCTTGCAAAGCCAGCCGGCATCGGGCTGCGGCGGCAGGTGTCGGCTGCAGCACAGCGCGCGCATTTGCGTGTGGCGGCTGTGCAGTGCCGCCAGCGCCTGAACCGAGCCATCTGGCAAGCCATCGGGCTCTACGACCAGCAGATCCAGCGGCGCGTCGATTTGCATTGCCTCGTCCAGGTCGGCAGCCTGCAGGCAGTCGAAGCCGGCCAGGCTCAGGCGTTCGGCCAAGGCTTCGCGGGCGGTCTCGCAGGGGTCGAGCACCAGCGCGCACAAGCCCTCGCCGATGCTGATTTGGCGTAGCAGCGGCGGCCACAGCACTTCGTCTTCGGCCGCCAGCTGAAGGGGCAGGTCAAAGCTGAATTCGCTGCCAAGACCAAGCTGGCTGCGCACGCGGATGTCCCCGCCCATGGCCTGCACCATCTGGCGCGCGATGCTCAGGCCCAAGCCCAGCCCCGGCAGATGGGCGCTGGCGCTGGCGCGTACAAAGGGCTCGAACAGCCACGGCAGGTCTTCAGCCGCGATGCCGCTGCCTTGGTCGCTCACGCGCAGTTGCAGTCTCGCAGGTGCGTCGGGCTCGGTGCCGGCGTGCACGACGATGGCGCTGTCGCGGCTGAACTTGGCGGCGTTGGAGAGTAGGTTGAAAAGCACTTGCCGCAGGCGCTTGGCGTCCAGCTCAAGCACGGTGGGCAGATCTGCTGCCAGGCGCAATTCGATATGACAGCCGGCGCTGCGGGCCAGGCCCTGCGCTTGCTCCACTGTGTCGTGCAAGAGCCCGTGCAAATAGACCGGCGCGGGCAGGATCTCCAGCACGGCGCTGCTTTCCGGCGCTTTAGCGAAGCGCTGCAGCTCGTCGATCATGTCCAGCAGCAGCAGGCCGCTGCGCTCGATGGCGCGGCGGTCGGCATCAAACGCCTGGTCGGCCCGCATCTCACGCGCGACATGCACGACCGAGGCCAGGGGTGCGCGCAGATCGTGGCCGATATAGCCCAGCAGCCGGCCCTTGGCGGCATCGCTGGCCTGGGCGTGCCGGGTGGCTTGGGCCAGCGCCGTGGTGCGCGCCGCCACGGCAGCTTCCAGCCCGCGCTCATAGCGTTGGTGTTGCTTGTGAAAACGCTGCATCAAGGCGATCAACACCAGCAAACAGCCCAGCTCCATCATCAATGGCGGCGCGTAGTCGCTCAATAGTCCGTGGGGCCACAGGCCCAGCAGGCCCAGATAACGCGGCAGCATGCCCAGGGCCTGGGTACCCAGGGCCAGCAACCAGACCAAGGCCAGGCGCTGGCCCGCGCGAGCGGCTTGCACGCAGGCCAGCAGCAGACCCAGCAGCATGCAGCTGTTAAGCAGCGAATTGCTGATCGTGCCCAGGCGGTAGTCGCCAACCAGGCATACGCCAAGGGTGAGCAGGCCCAGCCAGGCGATCAGGTTCAGCCCGCGGTGCAGGCGGGCTTGGCGCCGGCGCAGGTGAAGCAGGCGGCGCACCGCCAGCCATTGGCACAGCACGGCAAGGCCGCCCAAGGTGGCCAGGCTGCGCGTGGCCCAGTCGGTAGCGTTGGGCCACAGAATCATGAAACTGGTGCCGCGCATGCCTGACTCATACAGAATGGCCAGCAGCATATGGGCGGCGATATAAATCGCGGCCGGCTCGCGCAGCACATGGGTGGTCATCACCGCCAGCAGCATCAGGAACAGGGAAACACCGACCAGAACTCCGTCCACCCAGAGGCCGCCAGGGAATCGAACTTGCAGGGCGTGCGGATCCCAAAGCGTTGCCTCCAGCGCCACTGAGCTGCGGCTGGCCACACGCAGCATCAAGGTCTGGGTCTGACCGGGCGCCAGTTGCACGATGAAGGCGCTTTCCCGCATCGCAAGCTCACGCTCGCCAAAGGGGTGGCTGGTGCCGGCGTGGCTGACTTGCCAATTGCCGTCGGCCTGCTGGCGATACAGCGCTACTTCCTCCAAGCGGGCCGGCTCGATCAGCAGATATCGGCTCAGGCTTTGGGTACCCGGGTTGTGCAGGCGCAGGCGCAGCCAAAACGCCGAGCCGCTATAGCCCGGATGCTTGTCTCCGCTCTGCATGGGTCGAAAGCCCTGGTGCTGCGCGTCTTGCGGGCCCAGGCGCGCGCTGGGGTCTACCCAAATCTGCAGATAGGGGAACAGTTGCAGCTGCTCCTGATCTTGCGCTTGCAGCTGCAAGATGGCTTGCGGCGCGGGCAGAGCCGCGCCAATGTTTGCTTGCTGTGCTTGAGCGTGGCCGTTGAAGAACGCCGCGACGAGGAGTAGGCCGAGCACTTGTGTGCGCACAAGCTTGCGCAGCAGGCTGCTCAACACTGATCAGCCTGTGGCGCCACCTTCTCATTCTCAGCATCCCCGCCAAGCGCGCTGGCTGGCCCCCCTTGCTCACGCAAGCCCTGGCGATAGGCCTGAGGGCTCATGCCTGTGCTCTCTCGAAACGAGGTGGCGAAATTGCCGGGGTTGCCAAAACCCACGGTGAAGGCGATCTCCTGCACCGACATGGCGGTGTCGGCCAGCAAGCGCTGCCCGGTGCTGACTCGCTCATCGCGGATAAATCCCGAGATGGTTTGCCCCAGATGCTCGCGGAACAGGGCCAGCAGGCGCTTTTCGTGCAGGCCCACTTGCCGAGCGATCTGGGCCACCGAGGGCGTCTCACTCAAATGCGCGCGAATGTACTGGGCAGCAGCCTGCACCAGCAGTTCGTCCGGGTTGCGGACGGGCGCCGTGGCGGCAGTCTCATCGACCGTGGGTTGGCGAATCTGCGCGGCCAAGCGCAGATGCACACGCACCCGAGCCAGCACTTCCTCGGGATGAAACGGCTTGCTGATGAAATCCACCGC
Organism: Paucibacter sp. KCTC 42545; assembly: GCF_001477625.1. NCBI lineage: Bacteria > Pseudomonadati > Pseudomonadota > Betaproteobacteria > Burkholderiales > Sphaerotilaceae > Roseateles > Paucibacter sp. KCTC 42545. Next base: position 3,664,327 of record NZ_CP013692.1, on the reverse strand, counting down.
GCCTAGCCCCAGCCCTTGGATGCGCCGTTCGGGGGAGTTGTGCGCGCTCAAGAACAGCACAGGAACGGCGCAAGTCAGCGGGTCAGCCTTGAGCAGGCGACACAGGGCGTAACCGTCCATATCCGGCAGGCCAATGTCCAGCAACACCAGATCGGGCTGCAAGGCCTGGGCTCGCTGCAGGCCGGTCTGCCCGTTGTGGGCCAGAGCAAGACGGAAGTCGGGTTGCAAAAGCTGGTTGAGCCAGCGCAGCTCCTCGGGCTTGTCGTCCACCAGCAGGATCAAAGGGGGCACCAGCGTCGAGCCCGATATGGGCGCCTGGGTGGTGTGCAGAGTATCGGGTGTGCTGGCCGTGCTGATGGTCTCGTACATAGGGGGCGAATTGTCGGGCATGAGGGCCACCCGAGTAGGCCCGCAAGCAGGCGGTCCGCCGCGTGATCCGTGCGATGTGCGCACTTCTTCTTCGCTGGAGAGCCGCTTTCTCGCCGCTATTCGTTTTGCCAAGACCGGTGGGCAATTTGCCAAAGGCTTGGCCCCTGGCACGGGCCGATAAAGCGGGCTGATAACACCGAGATCGACCGACTCCCATGAAGACAATAATGCAAAAGAAGCGACTGCGCGCCTGCCTGGGCGTCACCCTGGGGCTGCTGGCGGCCACGTCGCTGGTGCAGGCTGCACCCGATGCAGGCCAGTTGCTCAATGAGCAGCAGCGCCTGAACAAACCCGGCCAGCAGCCGGCCAACAAGCCCGCGCTATTGGAAAGCGAGGCCGCACAAGCCGCGCAATCCGGCGGCTTCAAAGTGCAAATCAAGCTAGTGCGTTTCACCGGGACTGAAGGTCTGGTGAGTGAGGCTGAGCAGCAAGCCTGGGTGGCCGATCGCCTGGGCCGCTCGCTCAACCATGCTGAGTTGCAGGCGCTCGCCGCCCGTGTCACGGCCCAGTTGCAGGCGCGTGGTTTCATGCTGGCGCGGGCCTATCTGCCGCCCCAAGACCTCAGCGAGGGCGTGCTGGAAATCGCCGTGCTGGTGGGCCGCCTGGAGTCGGGTGCCGGCCGGGTGCAAGTGCTCGGCAAAGACGCCGGCCTGAACACCCGCTTGATGGCCATTGCCAACGCCGCCATGCCGGCAGGTGCGGTGCGCGGCGAGCAGATTGAGCGCGCCATTCTTTTGATCAACGATGTGCCGGGCGTCAGCGCCCGCGCCACCCTGGACAAGGGTGTGGAGCCGGGCACGAGCCGCGTCATCATCACGGCCGAAGAGCTGCCATCCCTGAGCGGCAGCGTGCTTGCGGACAACTTCAGCAACCGCTACACCGGCGCGGTGCGCGTCGGCGCGCAAGGCTTCTGGAACCGCCCCTTGGGCCTGGAAGATGTCGCCAGCCTGAGCCTGAGCGCCAGTGAAGGCACACAGCAGGCGGCCTTGAGCTATGGCTTTGCGCTGAACCCCGCCGGCCTGCGCGCCAATCTGGCGGGCTCTTATCTGCGCTACAAGGTCGGCCAGGAGCTAGATCGCCTCGATCTGCGCGGTTCTGCCCAATCGCTGACGGCGGGCCTGAGCTATCCCTTGCTGCGCGGCCGTGAACAGAATCTGTGGCTGAGCCTGGATGCGGAACGCAAGCAGCTGAGCGATCAAGCCTTGGGCCTGTCGCTGCGCGAGCGTCGTTTGCACCGCCTGGGCGCAGGCCTGAGCGGCTCTGGCTGGGACGCGCTGCTGGGAGGCGGCCTCAACGAGTTCAGTGCAGGCCTCAGCATCGGCCAGGTCAATCTGGCCGGCAATGCTGGGGATCAAGCGGCTGACGCCTTGAGCGCCCGCACCCAAGGCGGTTTCCACAAGCTGAGCTGGCGCCTGGCGCGCAGCCAAAGCGTGGCCGCGGGCTGGGGCTTGAGCGGCCTGAGCGTGTATGCCGCACTCAATGGCCAGCAGGCTTCGCGCAATCTCGATTCGTCGGAGAAGTTCATGCTGGGCGGCCCCAGCGGCGTGCGCTCTTACGCCGTCGGCGAAGCGGTGGGTGACAGCGGCTGGGTCTTCAACGGCGAGCTGCGTCAGGACTTCATGTTCCATGGCGATGTGCGCGCGCAAGCCCTGGCCTTTGTGGACAGCGGCAGCATCACGCAGCACGCCAGCCCCTGGGTCGGCTCATTGCTGGGCCAGCCCAATAGTTACTCACTGCACGGCGTGGGCCTGGGCCTGAACTTGTTCGCGCAGTCATGGAGTGTGCGCACTGGCGTGGCCCGCGCGCTGGGCGAGAACGCCGGCCGCAACCCGGCCACAGGCCTGGAAGCTGACGGTCGCCAGGAGCGCTACCGCCTGTGGGTGCAGGTGCAGGCGCGCTTCTGAGCTTTGGCCCAAGCGCCAAAAGGCCAAAAGGCCAAAAGGCCAAACGGCCAAACCGCTCAAGCAAAAAACAAAGAATTCTGAGGATTACACGCAATGAAAAAAGCCTCCATGAACCACGCTTATCGCCTGGTTTGGAATGAAGTCACCGGCACTTATGTGGCCGTCGCCGAACACTGCAAAGGCCGCCGCAAGCGCGCCAGCAGCGGCCTCTTGGCCAGCGTCTTGCTGGCCAGTGCCGCCCATGCCGCAGGCGCCGGGGCCGGGCCTGATCCCAGCTCGGCTGCAAGTGCCTTGCCCAAGGGCGTGCAACTGGCTGGTGGCCAAGCCACGGTGACGCAAAACGGCAATCAGCTGACGGTGCAGCAGCAGAGCCAGCGCGCCATCCTGAACTGGCAAGAGTTCAATATCGGCGACAAGTCCAAGGTCACTTTCGCCCAGCCCAATGCGCAAGCGATCGCGCTGAACCGCATCACCGGTGGCGCACCGACGCAGATCCAGGGTGAGCTCACCGCTAACGGCCAAGTTTGGCTGATCAACGCCAGCGGCGTGGTCTTCGGCAAAGGCGCGCAAGTCAATGTGGGCGGCCTGGTGGCCAGCAGCCTGAACATCAAGGATGCTGACTTCATGGGCGGCAAAGCCAGCTTCGCTGCGGATGGTGTGGCGGGCAGCGTGGTTAACCAAGGCCAGATCCAGGCCCAGGGCGGCGTGGTGGCCTTGCTGGCCCCTGTGGTGCGCAATGAAGGCAGTGTGACTGCCGGCCAGGTGCTGATGGGCGCAGGCGACAAGATGGCCTTGGACTTCGGCCGCGACGGCTTGGTGTCCCTGGCGATCGAGCGCGCCGCGCTGGACGCCCTGGTGGACAACAGCGGCCAGATCGCGGCCGGCTCGGTGATCTTGAGCGCCCGCAGCGCCAACGCCTTGCAGGCCAGCGTGGTCAATAACAGCGGCGTGATCGAGGCGAAAAGCTTGGTGGCGCGTGGCGGCCGTATCTTGCTGGACGGTGGCGAGCAAGGTGAGGTGCATGTCAGCGGCCGCCTGGACGCCAGCTCCAGTGCTGCCCAGGGCGGCACGATCACCGTGCAAGGTGAGCATCTGCGTCTGGACGGCGGCGCTCAGTTGGACGCCAGTGGCGCCACGGGCGGCGGACAGATCCAGGTCGGCGGTGGCTGGCAAGGTAAGGACGCCAATGTGCGCAATGCCACGAGCGTGCAGGCCGATGCTAGCGTGCTGACCAAGGCCGATGCTGTCGACGTCGGCAAGGGCGGTGAGGTGGTGTTCTGGTCCGATGACAAGACTCAGTTCGCTGGCAATATCTCGGTGCGCGGCGGCGCGCAGAGCGGCGACGGTGGCCGCGCGGAGGTGTCCGGCAAGCAGGTGCTGCAGTACAGCGGCCGCACGGATGCGCGAGCAGCCAAGGGGCGGACGGGCGATTTGCTCTTGGACCCCTCCACTTTGGAGATCAGCGGTGGCGGCAGTGGCTCGGGTTCGCTGAGCGGCTCGCAGGTGTTTGAGAAAGACATCGAGGCCCAGAACGCCAATGTGCTGCTGCAGGCGACGGGTGACATCCTCGTCAATGACCTGTCACTTAACGGTGGGGACGGCAAGATCACCATGCAGCCAGATGTGAGCCTGCGCATCGAGGCCGGCACAGCCAATGGTGGGCACTTGAGCCCGCCAACTGTGTTGGCTGGTGATACTGATGTGGCGAGAAATTTCGACATGATGTTCGCCAATGCGGCCAATACCCTGGAAGTCTCGGGGAAGGGGAGCTTGATGCTGGTGGCAGGTTCCCGTGGCAGCGGTCGTGTGTTGAATACGCCGATCCTGATTGCCCATGGCGCAGGCACCAATGCGGCCACCTTGCCGACGCACGACGTCCGCACACCCGGTAGCGGCACACCGGCCGACGCGTCGATCACTATTTTTGGGGCTGACGGCGCCACTGTGGGCGGCGCCATCCAGACGCAAGGCGGCTATGTTCGAATCTGGGCCGACTCCGACAACGGAGGTTTGGGCTACTTCACCTTGAATGCGCCCGTCACCACCCATGGTGGCAATTTGTACGTCTCCACCGGCAGCGGCGAAGTGACGCTGAATTCCAACATGGTGCTGGACAACGGCCGCATCTTTTTCAAGGGCGACGGCACCCACACCGAGGGCAACAAGGTACTGGCTGGATTGCTTTCGGTCAGTGGAGATGTGAATGTGGACACGCCCTTCATCTTTCGGGGCGGGGCAAGCATCCACACCGACGGCAATATCAACTTCGGCGCCGTCAATATCAATATGGATACCGGCACCGGTGTGCTGACCCTGCGCGCCAACAAGATCGACTGGGGCACCGCGACCCTGAGCAACCTCAGCACCGCGTCCTTGCGGCTGGAGCCTGCTACCGCCAGCACCAATATGGTCTTGGGCGATGCCAACGGTTTTGCTTCCAAGACGACGCTGGACAAGCTGCCCGGCATCAAGAACCTGACCATCGGCCGTGAGGACGGCACCGGCACCATCAGCGTGCCGAGTGACTTCGATGGCAAGGCCTCCGGGCATTTCGAGATGGTCAACAAGACGGTGGAAATCACCGCCGGCAAGCTAATCAATACCTTGGGTGACATCACCCTCACCGGCGACACCATCAACATCAGCCAAGCGGTTGACGCCAAGAATGGCACGGGCAAAGTCACCATTCGCCAGATGACGGCCTCGAACGACTTGCATCTGGGCACGGGTTTGAACAACGCCACCATCGGGCATGTGAACGCCGCCACTCTGGCGGTAGGCCGGGAAGATGGCGGCAATCTGGTGTTCGACAGCGACATCAGCACCACCGCCACCAGCGTTCATTTGCTGAGCGGCCAACAAGTCATCGGCCGTGACGGCGGCGTGGCTGCGGAGAATCTGGCAGTGACTGCCGGCGGCGGCGCGGTGCTGAGCGACAGCAGCTTCAATTTCAAAAAGCTGGCGCTGAAGGTTGGTGGTGACACCGATGTTCGCAGCAGTACGGCCGATTGGGGCCTGGGCGCGGTGGATGGACTGGGTGGCCTGAGCATCAACGCCGGCCAGAACGTCACCGTGGTCTTGAATGCCACAGGGCAGCTGGACTTGAAGGCGCCCATTGCCTTCAATGGCACCAGCAGCACGCTCCAGCTGCATGCCTCAACGGGCTTGGTGGCGGCGGATGCGACGACCAGCGCCACAGTCAGCGGGCAGTCCAAAGCCACGGTCGAGTTCACCCTGGACGGTGCTAATGCCTCGTTTGAACTGGGCGGCCAAAGCTCGCAGCTGAGCGAGAAGAGCGCCCAAGCTTTCAATGGCGTCAAGGTGATGCGCGTCAAGGCCACGGACGACGATGTGAAGCTGGCAGGCTTGACCGTGAACGTGGGTGATCGCGTGGAGATCGCCGGCCGCACCTTGGTACAGCAGGGCGCGCAGCACGTCAACACGGGCAGTCTGTTCCTGTCGGCCGAGCAAGCGGGACTGCAACTGGATCAAGCGCTCACGGCCAGTGGTACGGTGTCTTTGAATGACAAGGCTGGCGCGGGCATTGCGGGCAGTGGGCAGATCAGCGCCGCCAAGCTTGCGCTGCGCAGCAGTGGTGGCGATGTGACATTGAACAGCAGCGTGCATCAAGTGGGCGAGATCGCGGCCGATGTGGGCAGCTTGCAGTTCAAGACAGACAGCAGCCTGACCGTGGGCAGCGCCGATGGCTTGGGCGGCATTCATGCCGCCCGCACGGTGGATGTGCGCGCCCAAGGTTCGAGCTCGGACATCGTGTTGAAGCAAGCCGTCAAGGCAGACAACGCGAACGCCGCGGCCACACCGCTGTTGCTGGCCGCCGGCCGCAACTTCCGCAACGAGGCGGGTGCACAAGCTCTGCAAGCCACGGCAGGCCACTGGCATGTCTACTCGACCACGCCAACGGCTGACGAACGTGGCGGTCTGGCCTATCAGTTCAAGCAGTATCAAGCGACGACGAGCAGCACCGTGCTGGGCGCCGGCGACGGCTTCCTCTACACCGTGGCGCCCAAGATCAGCGTGAGCCTGAAGGGCACGACGAGCAAGGTCTACGACGGCAAGACCGAAGCCACGCTCAGCGCAGGCAACTTTGCCCAAAGCGGCGCCATCGACGGCGACCAAGTGGCATACACCGTGGGCGGCCAAGCGCGCTATGCCAACAAGAATGTGGGGCAGAGCAAGCAGGTCAGCGTCGACGGCATCGTTCTGGGTCAAGCGAGCAATGGCACTGTTGCGGTGTACGGCTATGCCTTGCAAAGCAACACCGCCAGCGGCGCCATCGGCGAGATCACCCCCAAGCACATTGGCGCGGCGACGGGTTCGGTCAAGGACAAGGTCTATGACGGCAAGCTGAATGCTGAATTGGGCAAGGTGAGTCTGCAAGGCCTGGTGGCCGGCGACGCGGTTCAAACCAGCGGCGGCGCGGCCAGCTTCAACAACAAAAATGTCGGTAAAGACAAGGCTGTCAGCATCACCGGCCTGAGCCTGATTGGCGCCGATGCGGGCAACTACAGCTTTGACGGCGCCGCCCAGGCCAGCATCACGCCCAAGAGCGTGTCGGTGGCCGATGTGAAGGTGTCGAGCAAGGTTTATGACGGCACGACCAGCGCCCAAGTCAGCGGCGGCCAACTGGCGGGCGGCTTGGACGGCGAACAACTGGGCTTCAATCTGAGCGCAGAGTTCCTCAACAAGAACGCCGGCGTGGCCAAGGATGTGAATGTCAAGCTGGCCTTGAGCGGCGCTGACGCCGGCAACTACCAACTTGCCAGCGACAGCGTGCTCGCCAAGGGCGACATCACGCCCAAGACGGTGACGGCGGGTGCTGTGGCTGTGGCCACCAAGGTCTATGACGGCAATCGCCAAGCCGAGGTGTCCGGCGGCAAGCTGCAAGGCTTGATCGACGGCGACCAGGTCGACACGACGCGCAGCGGTGAGTTTGCCGACAAGAACGCCGGCAAGGCCAAGGACGTGGCGGTGACGCTGGCCTTGACGGGCGCCGACGCCGGCAACTATCAGCTGGCCGGCGCGCAAGTGCAGGCCAAGGGCGACATCACGCCCAAGACGGTGACGGCGGGCGCGGTGGCTGTGATGACCAAGGTCTACGACGGCAATCGCCAAGCTGAGGTGTCCGGTGGCAAGCTGCAAGGCTTGATCGACGGTGACCGGGTCGACACGACTCGCAGCGGCGAGTTTGCCGACAAGAATGCCGGCAAGGCCAAGGACGTGGCGGTGACGCTGGGCTTGGTCGGTGCCGACGCCGGCAACTATCAGCTGGCCGGCGCCCAAGTGCAGGCCAAGGGCGACATCACGCCCAAGACCGTGACGGCGGGTGCTGTGGCTGTGGCCACCAAGGTCTATGACGGCAATCGCCAAGCCGAGGTGTCCGGCGGCAAGCTGCAAGGCTTGATCGACGGCGACCAGGTCGACACGACGCGCAGCGGTGAGTTTGCCGACAAGAACGCCGGCAAGGCCAAGGACGTGGCGGTGACGCTGGCCTTGACGGGCGCCGACGCCGGCAACTATCAGCTGGCCGGCGCGCAAGTGCAGGCCAAGGGCGACATCACGCCCAAGACCTTGCAGACCGCGCCGCTGGTGGTGAAGGACAAGTACTTCGATGGTTCGCGCGACGCGCAGCTGGAGGCGCCGAGCTTGATCGGTGTGGTGGCGGGTGACAGTGTCCGCGCCCAGGCCACCGGGCAGTTCCAAGACTTGTTGGCCGCTGATGGCAAGCAAGTGGTGGTCAAGCTGAACCTGGACGGCACTGACGCAGGCAATTACCAGCTGGCGCACGGCCAGGTCGAGACGGTGGCTCGCATCCTGAGCCTGGACGCGCAAGGCCAAACGGCCGGGCTGCTAGTGAAGCCGCAGGGCGGCAATGCCACGGGCGGCGCGGGTGCTACAGCTTCCAATAGTGCGAACGGCTCGAATGGCGGCGTGAGCGGAAGCAGCGGTGCCGGAGCCAATGTCTTGGCCGGAGCTTCGCCGGCGACTGGCCCGGTGCCAACCTTGCTGGCGCTGGCCGAAGGGGTGGGTTCCGGCGGTGACGCGGCAGGCCCAGCAAGCGCAGCGCGCAGTGGCCAGGCGGCAGCCACCGAGGGCGGCCAGCACATGCTGCGAAATGGCGGGCATATCAGCCTGAGCATGGCGGGCAATGCCCCCACGGAGCCGGTGCAGAACCTCTTGCCCTTGTTCCGCGACTCCGGCGCGAGCGGCGGCCTGGATCATCTGGGCCACTACCTCGTGCAGGACCAGGGAGACAGCCTGAGCCTCCAGCAGCACAGCTTGACCCAGGCCGAACTGCCCAAGCATGAGGGCCAGAACGTCAGTGCTCGCGCCGAGACCCTGCTTGATCTGGGCCAGGGCGAGACTGCGGGCATGTCCTTGGAGTTCTTGTCCAATGGCACTTTGCGGGCCACCATGCAGCCGCAAGCAGCACAACTGGGCCATGAGGTGCTCAGCGCCCACGGCCTGAGCGTGATCAAGCGCAAGGCCGGCGTTTCTGTGGATCAGGTGCGAAGCATCGTGCTTCGCTTTGATGCCAAAAACTGATCGGAGGAGCGAGCGTCGCCAAAGGCGCTGACTTCGAATTAGAGGCCTTGGGCCCGGCTGCCCTCGCCTGCGTGAGCAGGCGAGGGCAGCCGTGCCCACTTTTTTTGTTCTGGCGGCGCCTGTTCGCCAGCGGCTCGCCCCGTCACTCTGCCCGCCAATTGCGTTATCTATTTGGCAAAGCGAGCTAATCCTAGGGCAAACCCCGGCAGTGGAGATGGGCGAGTCGTCCCTACACTGCCCCACGCCTGCGCCCGTGGGAATTGCACGGCTTGAACAGGCAGTCAACTGACGAGACAGGGGCGGCTCTAGCGCTGCTCATCTGCTCAGCAAGATCAGGGCTGCCGGCGGCATAGGGCGATTCATGGTGTGCTTGATGAGTTGAGGGGGAGTGTTTGAATATGCGTCTTGTAGTCCGCAAGATTCGGTGCTTGCCGAGTTGTATTGCTTTGGCCGCGCTGGCCGGTTTGATGCCGCAGGTGCTGGCGCAGACCAGCTCTGGCAGCGCCGCAGATGCCAAATCGGATGCCAAGCAGGACGCCACTCAAGCGGCCGAGGAGCGTGCGCAAAAGCAGGCCGATCGGGTGTTTACCTGGATTCGCCTCCAAGGCGAAGCCGCCAACAAAAAGCAGAATGCGGCCGCACCGGCTGCTGCGCCTGCCCCAGCTAAACCCAGCGTTGCCAAGGCGCCTGCCGCCAGCACGAATAACACGGCCGCGCCCGCCGCAGCCGGCCGCTCGTCGAATACAGAAGCCACTCTGGCAGCGGCGGCAGCCGCTGCAGCCGCTAACGCGACGCCACCTGCAACCGCTGCTGCCGAGCCTGCGCCAGCCGCCGAGCGCAAGGATGCTGCCGTGCTGGCTCTGGCCGCCCCGGCCGTGCCCAAGCCTGCGGCGCCACCAGTGGTGGAGGAGGAACCGACACTGACCCTGATTCACCGTGTCGAGCCCGAGGTGCCGCGCCGCTATCTGAAAGACTTCACGGGTGGCTCGGTGCTGTTGAGCTTCATGGTGCAGACCGATGGCAGCGTGCAGCAGGCCATGGCGCTGCGTTCCACCAATACTCGGCTGACCCAGCTGGCGATTGATGCGATTTCGAAGTGGCGCTTCCAGCCGATCTCACGGCCCCGCGAAGGTCGGGTCGAAGTGGGCTTTGGCGCCCAGGAGTAGGCCGCGCGGCCGGGCGCCGATTTTCGTTACGCCTGGTTTTCTTCCTGCAGCCAGCCTTGCCGTCCCTCGCGCCAAGCTTGCTCGAAGGGCCGCAAGGCGGCGCTCGCATCCGGCTCGGCCAGCGCCGCATCTGCAGCCCTCACCAAGCAGGCCGCTGCCACGCCTTGGGCGGCGCAATCTGCCACTTGCGTCGATGTCAGCAGCCCGCCAATCGCCACCACCGGCCGGCCGGCCATGCGCACCCACCAGCGCAGATTAGTCATGGCCTGCGGGCGCCAAGGCATGTCTTTGGTCGTGGTCGCAAAGACCGGGCCGCAGGCGATATAAGTCGGGTTCAGTCCTCGGGCGCGCGCCAATTCCCACAGGCTATGGCTGGAAATGCCTAACTTCACCTTGCTGCTGACAATCAATTCACGCTGCGCGGCGCTCAAGCCGGCCCAGTCTTCCTGACCCAGGTGCAGGGCCTGTGCTCCAGCGGCCAGGGCAAGCTGCCAGTGGTCGTTGATCCAGAGTTGACCTTGACTGGGCTCGGCTGCCGCTTGCACGGCGGCCGCAATGTCGGCCTGCAGATGCGCCCTAGCGGCGTCAGCCTTGATGCGCAGTTGCACCTGAGGCAGGCCCAGGGCGAGTAGTGCTGCCGCCTTGTCCGGGTTGTCGGTGATGGCGTAGAGCCCTAGTTCGGCCGCAGGCTTGTTGGGCGCTTCTCCTAACACGCTGCGCCAGCGTGCCAGCGTGGCGGTGCTCAATGCCCGCTCATCCGCAAAACCCATCACCGGCATGCACCTGGGGTCTTCGATGAAGCCGGCGCTGGCGCGCACCGTCCCGGCGCCCTGACCGGCGGCATGGCCGTCGCGCACGGCGGCCCAAGTGAGCATCTTGGCCAGCAGCACGGCGTCGGGCAGCGGGAAGCCGTGCGCCAAGGCGGCTGCGGCAGCGGTGGCGAAGGTGCAGCCGCTGCCATGGTGATGGATGGACGGCAGGCGTGGCAGTGCCAACCAGCCGTTGACCGGGGTGCTGCCCAGGCTCGCAGCTAGCCAGTCCAATGCCAGCGCGTTGACGGAGCCAGCTGAGCTGGCGGGATCAGCTGGCTCGGCAGCGCCCAGTGCGAGATCGTCGCCACCGGTGATGCAAACCGCCTCTGCCCCGAGTGCTCGCAAGGCCTCGGCCAGCTCGGGCACTCTCAGTTGATCGCTGCCAGCCGCCAACCTTTGTGCCTCGCGGCGGTTCGGCGTGATCAAGGTGGCGCGTGGCAGCAGCAGCTCGCGATAAGCCTCAATCAGAGCCGCATCGGCAAAGGCCGCGCCGCCGGCCGTGGCGCCCAGCACCGGGTCCACCACCAGGGCGATCGGGCCACGGCTGACATCGCTGCGCAAAGCGTCGACGCAGCGCGCCACCGCCTCCACCGCCGCCACGCTGGCCAGCAGGCCGCACTTGATGACGCGGGGCCGCATGTCCTGGGACAGGGCAGCCAGCTGGGTCTCGATGTACTCCTCCGGCAGCGCATGAACGGCTTGCACGCCTAGCGAGTTCTGCGCCGTCACCGCTGCCATGACCGGGCAGAGGTGCACGCCCATGGCCGCTGCGGCGCGCAGATCGGCGGCCAGGCCGGCGCCACCGCCGCTGTCGGTGCCGGCAATGCTCCAGATGATGGGCGGCGCCGAGTGTGATGGGGTCAAGCGTGATGGGGTCAGGTCTTGCTGATCCGGCGCATAAGCGGACGGCAAGCAGGGTTGTGGCCAGGCGCTGTTCATGGCTGGCCCAGCAAAAATGCGTGGCCGCTGACCGGGGTGGAGGGCGTGGCGAAGCTTTGCGGCGCCATCAACCCGGCCAGATGGGCTTGGCGCCCCGCCCGCACGGCGTCGCGAAAAGCAGCGGCCATGGCCACCGGCGCGCGCGCCTGCGCCACTGCCGAGTTCAGCAGCACGGCGTCAAAGCCCAGCTCCAGCGCTTGCGCGGCCTGCGAAGGCGCGCCGAGACCCGCGTCGATGATCAGCGTGGCCTGCGGCAAGCGCTCGCGCAGGGTCTTGAGGGCTTGCAGATGCAGCAGGCCCTGGCCCGAACCAATCGGCGCGCCCCAGGGCATCAGCACGGCGCAGCCGGCGTCTTCCAGCAGGCGGCGGCACAGGATCAAGTCTTCCGTGCAGTAGGGGAAGACGGTGAAACCGTCCTTGACCAGCTCGGTGGCGGCGCTGAGCAGCTCGAAAGGGTCGGGCTGCAAGGTGTGCTCGTCACCCACCACTTCCAGCTTGATCCAGTGGGTGCCGTAGAGCTCGCGCGCCATCTGCGCCAGTTGCACCGCTTCGCGCGCCGTGCGGCAGCCCGCGGTATTGGGCAGCAAGTGCGCGCCCTGGGCCCGGGCGGCTTGCATGGCCATGGCGACAAAGCCGTTGTCGCCGGCTTGCAAGGTGCGCTTGAGGCCCAGGGTCAAGACCTGACACTCGGCGGCTTGAATGGCCGCCACCAGCGTCTGCGGGCTGGGGTAGCCGGCGCTGCCGAGGAAGAGGCGGCTATGGAGGGTCTTGCCGTCGATACAGAGGGCGTCGGGGGTGGACATCATCATGACCCTCAACCGCCCACAATGGCTTTGAACAGCAGCACGGCATCGCCATGGGCCAGCTGCGTTTGTGCGCGGGCTTCGCGGGCCACAAACATGCCGTTCAGGGCCGTGGCCACGCTTTCCGGCGCACGCTGATGCGCCTGCAGCAAATCGGCCAAGCTGAGTGGTGCGGGCAGGGACAGGGCTTGGTCGTCAAGAAAAATCTGGATGTGGGTGCTCATGGGTGAAGCTCTTGTTCAAGTGTGGCCAGGCCGGCTTGGTTCAGCACTTGCTGCACCAGGGCCGGTGCGAGCAGCCAGCCGTGGCGGTAGAGGCCGTTCAGGCGGATCAGGCCGGGTGCGCAGTGGGCCAGGGCTTTGTTATCGGGCAGGGCGGGGCGCAGATTGCGGTCCAGCCGGGTGATGCGGGCTTCGCTCAAGGCCGGCATCACGCTGTGGGCGGCAGCCATCAGCTCCACCGCGCTTTGCAAGCTGACCTCGCTGCGGTCTTCGCTTTCAATTTCGCTGGCGCCCAGCATCAGCTCGCTCTCGCTGCGCGGCACCAGGTAGACGCGGTGGCGCGGGTGCAGCAGGCGCACCGGGCGGCGCAAGCCGTGGCTGGTCAAGCGCAGCTGCAGCACCTCGCCTCGCACGCCGCGCAAGGGCAGCTCGGCGGAGCGCGCGCCCAGGCCGCGTGTGTCAATGGCCCAGTCTGCCGCTACCCGCGTGCCATTCGCCAGCAGCAAGCCTCCGGCTTCCACGCTGGCGACGGGCTGCTGCCAATGCCATTGCGCGCCTTCCGCGCCCGCATGCAGCGCCGCCATGGCTTGCACGGGATTGATCAGCCCTTCGCCCGGCAGCAGCCAGGCCAGCAAGCCGCTGGGCAGCAAGGCCGGTTCCAGCTCACGCAGCGCGCCGGCCGCCAGGGGCGCTGGCGCGCCGGGCAAGCGGGCCAAGATGCGCTGGGCGCTGCCCAGGTCTTGCCGATGCGCCAGCAGCAGGCTGCCCTGGCATTGCAGCTGCACCGGCAGGCGGAGGCTGGCGACGATTTGCGGCCATAGCCGCAGCGAGGCATAGCCCAGCTCGGCCACCTCGGGCTCGGCCTTCTCCATCTCGGCCAGCGGGCTCAGCATGCCGGCTGCGGTGAAGGCTGCCGCGCCCTGGCCGTCGAAGCTGGGCGCGGGGCCGGGGCCGGCTTCGAACACTTGCACGGCGTGGCCGGCGCGGCTCAGCGCGAAAGCGACGAGCCGCCCGGCCAGGCCCGCGCCAGCAATGGCAATGCGTGCCATCGGCCTCAAGCCTTCTGAATCGGGATGTAGATCTCGCTGCCCTGCGCCTTGAACTCGGCGCTCTTGGCCTGCATGCCCTGCTCGGCCAGCTGCTGGTCCGCCTGCAACTGCGCCGAGTAGTCGCGCACGTCTTGCGTGATCTTCATCGAGCAGAACTTCGGCCCGCACATGGAGCAGAAATGCGCCACTTTCGAGCTGTCCTTGGGCAGGGTCTCGTCGTGGAAGGCGCGCGCGGTGTCCGGATCCAGGCCAAGGTTGAACTGGTCTTCCCAGCGGAACTCGAAGCGCGCCTTGGACAAGGCATCGTCACGCGCCCGTGCGCCGGGGTGACCCTTGGCGATGTCGGCGGCATGGGCGGCAATTTTGTAGGCCATCAGGCCTTGCTTGACGTCGTCGCGGTCCGGCAGGCCCAGGTGTTCCTTGGGCGTGACGTAGCACAGCATGGCGCAGCCGAACCAGCCGATCATGGCCGCACCAATGCCGCTGGTGATGTGGTCGTAGCCGGGGGCGATGTCGGTGGTCAACGGGCCCAGGGTGTAGAAGGGCGCTTCGTCGCAGTGCTTGAGCTGCTCGGTCATATTGACCTGCACCATGTGCATGGGCACATGGCCGGGGCCTTCAATCATGGTTTGCACATCGTGCTTCCAGGCCAGCTTGGTCAGCTCACCCAGGGTGCGCAGTTCGGCGAACTGGGCCTCGTCATTGGCGTCTGACAGGCTGCCGGGCCGCAGGCCATCGCCCAGCGAGAAGCTGACGTCATAGGCCTTCATGATCTCGCAGATGTCTTCGAAGTGGGTGTAGAGGAAGTTCTCCTGGTGATGCGCAATGCACCACTTGGCCAGGATGGAGCCGCCGCGCGAGACGATGCCGGTGCGGCGCTTCACCGTCATCGGCACATAACGCAGCAAAACGCCGGCATGGATGGTGAAATAGTCCACGCCTTGTTCGGCCTGCTCGATCAGGGTGTCGCGGAAGATGGCCCAGGTCAGGTCTTCGGCCACGCCACCAACCTTCTCCAGCGCCTGATAAATCGGCACCGTGCCGATGGGCACTGGGCTGTTGCGCACGATCCAGTCGCGGGTGGTGTGGATATTGCGGCCGGTGCTCAGGTCCATCACCGTGTCCGCGCCCCAGCGGGTGCTCCACACCAGCTTTTCGACCTCTTCCTCGATGCTGGAGGTGACGGCGGAGTTGCCGATATTGGCGTTCACCTTGACCAGGAAGTTGCGCCCGATGGCCATCGGCTCCAGCTCGGTGTGATTGATATTGGCGGGGATGATGGCGCGGCCGCGTGCCACCTCATCACGCACAAACTCAGGCGTGATGATCTTGGGAATGCTGGCGCCGAAGGGGTTGCCGGCCAGGCGCGCTTCGCGTTCGGCATCTTGCTCGTACTCACGCATCCACTCGTGGCGCTGGTTTTCGCGAATGGCCACAAACTCCATCTCGGGCGTGATGATGCCGCGGCGGGCGTAATGCATCTGCGTCACATTGGCGCCCGCCTTGGCGCGGCGCGGCTGGCGGCGCAGGCCGGCGCTGAGCTCGTGCAAGCGCTGCTGCTGGGCCTGGTCGCGCAGGCCGTCGTCGATCAGCGTGATCTCGCGGCCCGGGTAGGCCTCGCTGTCGCCGCGCGCTGCCACCCAGGCGGCGCGTGGGGTGGGCAGGCCGCGGTGCACATCAATCGCAGCGGCCGGGTCGGTGTAGGGGCCGGAGGCGTCGTACACGCTCACCACTTCGCCGTTTGTCAGGCTGATGGCGCGCTGTGGTACACGCAGTTCCGGGTGGATCTGGCCACTCAAATACTGTTTGCTGGAGGCCGGCAGAGGGCTGCGGCTTTGCAGCAGCCGGGCTTCGAAATCGATGGCGCTTGCAGCGGCTTCGCTGAGCTGAGGGGTGGTGACGGTGTTCATGCGCTGGCGGGCTCCGGTTGAGAGAATTCTCCGGAGTGCCAAACCCAGGGCCGGTGGCATACGGGCGCAGGGTCAGGTCTTGCTCAAAGCCGGCGCGCTGGCGCAAAACCAGGTGGGCGAGTGGGAACATGAGCAGGCTCTTCTTACGCCGGTATTAACCGGATCAAGTTCAGCGGGTCCATGGCTTCCACCATGTCTCAGCCCGGCGCAAGAACAAGTCTGGCGCAGCAGGGCTCCCCGGAGCGAAGCGCGAGTATAGGGCCCAAGGCGCATATCCTTGAACCATGAGCGCCGGGGCGAAAGCTGCTAAGGTCGCCGACAAGTTCAAACCATCGCCCGCGATTCCATGTCACAGCCTGTATCAAGCCCCGCCCGCCGCGTCGAGCGCATCATCACCGGCCAAGCCACCAGCGACGGCGCGGGCGTCAAGCTCACCCGTGTCCTGACCCAGGACTTGCAGCGCCGGCTCGATCCCTTTTTGATGTTGGACGCCTTCGGTTCCGATCAGCCGGGTGATTACATCGCCGGCTTCCCTAGCCACCCGCATCGCGGCTTTGAGACCATCACCTATATGTTGCAGGGCCGCATGCGGCATCGCGATTCAGCAGGCAACGAGGGCTTGTTGGGTGATGGCGGCGTGCAGTGGATGACGGCCGGGCGCGGCGTGATCCATTCCGAAATGCCAGAGCAGACGGCCGGGCGCATGGCTGGCTTTCAGCTCTGGCTCAACCTCGCCGGCAAAGACAAGATGTGCCCGCCCTGGTATCGGGACATTCCGGCGGCGGAGATCCCGGAGGTGCAAATCCCTGGCGGCTTGCTGCGTGTGATCGCAGGGACCAGCCATGGCCAGGCCGGCGCCATGCAGCGCGACACTACTGAGCCGCTGTATCTTGACCTGCATCTGCAGCCCGGCGCCAGCTTCGAGCAAAGCCTGCCCGAGGTCTTCAACGCCTTTGTTTATGTCTACGAAGGCGAGCTGAGTTTTGATGCCGACAGCGCGCCGGTGCCGGCCCAGCGCATGGCTTTATTGGCCAATACGCCGGGGGCGGACCGCGTTGCTTTCAGCGCCGGCGCCGCGGGCGCGCGTGCCTTGCTGATCGCTGGCCGACCACTGGGCGAGGCGATCGCGCAGTACGGCCCCTTTGTGATGAATACGCAGACGGAACTCAAGCAGGCCGTGCGGGACTTTCAGGAAGGCCGGCTGGCCTGATTCGTCCGCCGCGTTCAGTTACCGCGCCGCAGGCCGAGCTTGGCCAGGATGGACTCCATCAAACACCATTTCGTCAAGCCGCTCTGCAGCAAGTTGATGCCCACAAAAGCGGTGAAGCCCAGCCAGTATTGGGAGTGAAAGACGGGGCTGCCGGGCAGGCCCAAGGCCAGCGAAGCCAGGATGAAGGTGCCGGCGATGACGCGCACGAGTTGCCAGGTGGTCATGATTGAATTTCCTTTGGATGGGCGTGGCGGTAGGCCACAAAGTAGAGCAAGGGGATAACGACCAAAGTCAGCAGCGTCGAGATGGCGATGCCGAAGATCAGCGAGATCGCCAGACCGTTGAAGATCGGGTCGTCGAGGATGAAGAAGGCGCCCATCATGGCCGCCAGGCCGGTCAGGATGATGGGCTGGGCGCGTGCGGTGGCGGCGCTGATGATGGCGCGCTCCAGCGCCATGCCTTCGCGCAATTGCAGCTGGATGAAGTCCACCAGCAGAATCGAGTTGCGCACGATGATGCCGGCCAGCGCGATCATGCCGATCATGCTGGTGGCCGTGTACTGCGCGTGCAGCAGAGCGTGGCCGGGCATCACGCCGATGATGGTCAGCGGGATCGGCGCCATGATGATCAGCGGCGTCAGGTAGGAACCGAACTGGGCCACCACCAGCAGATAGATCAGGATCAGCCCGACGCCATAGGCCAGGCCCATATCGCGGAAGGTCTCATAGGTGATCTGCCATTCGCCGTCCCATTTGATGCTGTAGTCGCGCAGGGCATCAGTGGGCTGCTTGATGAAGAACTCTTGCAGAGTGCCGCCACCTGGCGTGCTGATTTTTTGGATCTCGCCGCGCATTTTGAACAGGCCGTAGAGGGGGCTGTCCAGCCCAGTTTTGGCGTCGGCCATATCGGCCATCACATAGTTCACCGGCAGGCCGTCTTTGTGGAAGATCGGCTGCTCGCGCAGCGTGTCTGACAGCGTCACCAGCTCGCGGATCGCCACGCTGGCGCCGCTTTGGCTGCGCACCGTCAAGGCCAGCAAGCTGTTGATATCGCCTTGGCTTGAGGGCGGCAGTTGCAGCACCGCGGGCACCGGGCTGCGGCTTTGGTCGTGCAGATAGGTGACGGGCTCACCGGCAAAGCCTGCGCGCAAGGTGCTAACGATCAAGCTTTGCGGCACACCGAGCAGGGCGGCCTTGCTGCGGTCGATCAGCAACAGCTGGCGCGGGGCGCTGGCGATGCGGCTGTCGTCCACATCCACCAGGCCGGCGCTGGCCTCGAAGACGGCGCGCACCTGGGCGGCCACGGCGTTGCGGCCGGCGGCCTCGGGGCCGTAAATCTCCGCCACGATGGGCGACATGACCGGCGGGCCCGGCGGCACTTCCACCAACTTCACATTGGCGCCAAAGCGCTGGCCGATTTTTTGCAGCTCCGGCCGCAGGCGCAGGGCGATGGCGTGGCTTTGCTCCTTGCGGTGTTTCTGATCCACCAGATTGACCTGGATATCGCCTTGTTGCGGTTCGCTGCGCAGGTCGTACTGGCGCACCAGGCCGTTGAAGTTGATCGGCGAGGCGCTGCCGGCATAGGCTTGGTAGTGGCGGACCTCGGGCACGCCGTCGAGATAGGCGCCCAGCTCGCGCAGCACGGCGGCGGTTTGCTCCAGCGGCGTGCCGACGGGCAGGTCCACCACCACTTGCAGCTCCGACTTATTGTCAAAGGGCAGCATCTTCAGCACCACCCAGCCCGCCGCCGGCAAGGCCAGCGAAAGGGCGATCAGCGCAGCAATGCCCAGGCCCAGCAGGCCACGGTTGCGCCCACCGCGCTTGGCGTCCAGCAGCGGGGTGAAGATGCGCTCGAACATCGGCGCCAGCTTGGCGGCCAGGCCATGTGTTTGGTGCGCATGTGGTGCGCCTTCTGTTGAGCCTGCATCTGCGTCGTGGCATGCATCAGTGGCAGGAGAGGCCTTCATCCAGATTCGCGCCAGCCAAGGCGTGACGGTGAAAGCAATCGCCAGCGACAGCAACATGCCCATGCTCGCGTTGATGGGGATGGGGCTCATATACGGCCCCATCAAGCCCGACACAAAGGCCATAGGCAGCAGCGCGGCGATGACGGTGAGCGTGGCCAAGATGGTGGGGCCGCCCACTTCATCCACCGCGCCGGGGATGATGTCCTTCAGGCTGCGGCCGGGGAAGAGTTGCTGGTGGCGGTGGATGTTCTCCACCACCACGATGGCGTCATCCACCAGGATGCCGATGGAGAAGATCAGCGCAAACAGCGACACGCGGTTGAGCGTGAAGCCCCAGGCCCAGCTGGCGAAAAGGGTGACGGTCAGCGTCAGCATCACGGCGGTGCCGACGATGGCGGCCTCGCGCCGGCCCAGGGCGATGAAGACCAAGGCCACCACCGAGGCGGTGGCGAAGAGCAGCTTTTGGATCAGCTTCTTGGCCTTGTCATCGGCGCTGGCGCCGTAGTTGCGCGTCTCGGCCACCTGCACATCGGCGGGGATCAAGGTGTTGCGCAGATCGGCCACGCGGGCGGTCAGGGCGTGGGTCACGTCGATAGCGTTCTCGCCCGCCTTCTTGGTGATGGCCAGGGTGACGGCGGGGTAGCTCTGGCCGCCCTCGGCATGCCAGACATAGCGCGTCGCGGGCAGGGCGCCATCGCGCAGCTCGGCCACATCGCGCAGGTAAACCGGCTTGCCGGCGCGCACGCCGACCACCAGTTCTTCCAGATCGGCCGCATTGGCGATGAAGGCACCGGCCTCCAGCGCGATGCTTTTGTTGCCGCGCAAGACCTCGCCCAGGGGCGCCCCGGCGTTGGCGGATTGCAAAGCCTGGCGCAGATCGGCCACCGTCAGGCCGGCGCTGGCCAGCCGGGCGGCGTCAAGCTCGATGTTCACACCGCGCCCCGGGCCGCCGATGGTTTTGACCTCGCGGGTGCCGGGCACGCGCTTGAGCTCGGCTTCCAGGCCGCGCGCGACACGCTCAAGCTCGAAAGCGCCGGTTTCGTTGTTGGCGTCGTTTGTGCCCGTCTTCTCTGAGTTGCCTTTGCTGAACAAGGTCAGGCTGAGGATAGGCACATCATCAATGCCCTTGGGCTTGATGATGGGCGGCAGGGCGCCCAGGCCGCTGGGCAGCCAGTCGGCATTCGAGTTGACCGTGTCGTAGAGGCGCACCAGGGCCTCGGTGCGCGGCACGCCGACCTTGAATTGCACCGTCAGCAGGGCCAGGCCGGGCTTGGACACCGACATCACATGCTCGACCCCGGCCATCTGTGACAGCACTTGTTCGGCGGGCGTGGCGATCATCTGCTCCACATCGCCCACGCTGGCGCCAGGGAAGGGCACCAGCACATTGGCCATGGTGACGTTGATCTGCGGCTCTTCTTCACGGGGCGTTACCAGCACCGCAAAGATGCCCAGCAGCAAGGCCACCAAGGCCAGCAGTGGCGTAATTTGGGCGGACTGGAAAAAGGCCGCAATGCGCCCGCTGGCACCCATTCGATTTGGCGCGCTCATGGTTGTGCCTTCCAGCGGGCGGCGGCTGCCGGGTCGGTGGCGACGCGCTCACCCAGGTTCAGGCCGCTCAGCACCTCCACCATCTCACCCTGCACGCGGCCCAGCCGCAGCTGGCGCAGCAAGGGCCGGCCTTGCGCGTCCAAAACATAGGCGGCATTCAACTCGGCACGGCGCACCACGGCCGAGCGCGGCAGCATGATGGGTGTGGGCGCGGCGCCCGTCGCCTTGCCTGTGTTGTCGGTAGCAGGTGCTCCAGCGGCGGCCTCGCTCAACCACAGGCGGGCGAACATGCCCGGCGTGGCCGCGGCCAGATTGGCGTCGGCCAAGTCCAAACGCAGCTGCACCGAGTGCGTGGCGGCGTCCACCACCGGCAAGACCTGAACCCGCGCCGGTGTGATGCCTTGTTGGCCGGCCAGCTCCAGGCTCAGCTGCGGCTTGGGGCCCCAGCTGCTCACCACGCTTTGCGGCACATTGGCCGTCACGCGCAAGGCCTTGGGGTCATAGACGGTCAGCAGCGCGCGGCCGGGCATGGCCATATCGCCCAAGGCAACCGGCACCTCGGACACCACGCCGGCATAGGGGCTGCGCACCACGTGCAAGCTGCTTTGCGTGCGCGCGCCGCTGGCTTGCGCCAGTTGCGCGTTCACCTGGGCCTGGGTGGCTTTGAACTGGCTCTCGGCTTGGTCCAGGGCGGCTTGGCTGATGTAGCGTTGTTTGAAGAGCTGCTGCTGGCGTTCGAAATCACGCGTGGCCAGCTGCAAGGTGGCGTGCGCGGCTTGCGCCTGGGCCTCGCTGGCCAAGGCCGCCTCATTGGCAGCACGAGCGTCGATGCGCAGGAGGATCTGACCCTGGCTGACCCGGTCGCCGGGCTTGACCTCGATCTGCACGATGGCGCCGGCGACTTGCGAGGCCATCACCGTTTGCCGCTGCGCCTCCACCACACCATCAAAGCTGCGGCCGAAACGCACATCGCCATTGCCACCGGCCCGCAGCAGCAGGCTGCTCAGCGGGGCGGGGCTGGCCGTGGATCCTGCCTTTGCAGGGGCTTGCTGAGCCCACGAGGGGACGGCAAACCCAATCCCTGCAATAGCGACCATGGCGGCAATGGCTACCGACCGTGGCATGTGCGCCAATAGTTCGGGCAAGTGGGGTGAAGTCTTGGTCATGGGGTGGGAGTCCTTGGTGCTTGGGCCGCTTCAATTAAATTCTATGCGTATTTGCGTAATCATGCAAATAAACAATAAAGCAACTAGGCAAGTGCGCAAGCATTCAACTAAACTGGGGAACGCCCCGACTCTATGCCTCCCGCCCCCATCCGTCATGCAAGATCTACCCCCCGCCGCCCTGGAGCAGATCGCTGGCTACTTTCAAGCCTTGGCCGAGCCGACGCGCTTGCAAATTCTCAATTTGCTGCGCCAGGAAGAGCGCCGGGTCGGTGACTTGGCCATGCTGTGCGGTTTTAGTGCCGCCAATGTCTCGCGCCATCTGGCGGTCTTGCAGCAGCATGGTTTGGTGATGCGTGAAAGCCGCGGTACCAGTGCCTTTTTCCGAATTGCCGACCCTGCGGTCTACGAACTCTGCGACCTGGTGTGTGGGAATATTGCCCGCCGTTCGGATCAGGTGGCGCAGGAGCGCGCGGCATTCTTCCCGCCCGCACCCCGGCCAGAGCGTGAATCCGGGCGCTAAGGCGAGATTTGCGCGTGCTGTTCTGCGCGCCCAATCACTGGCATACCCCCCCAGAAGGCGTGGCCGAATCACATTGACACTCGCGCGTCCGGTGGGCGATGCTGCGTTCGGCTTTCAGTAGCGCGACAAGTGCAGCAAACGCCGCCAAGCGGACATTTGCTTCCCTCCGTCCTTTCAACAGACACAGCAAGTGGAGCGAGGAACCCGCAATGACACAGTATTCCCCGATCAAATTCGCCCTCGGTGGCGTGATGCTGGCCGTGGCCGCCTGGGCCCAGGCGGGCAGCTATTCCGGCCTGGTGGTCTTTGGCGACAGCTTGTCCGATTCAGGCAATAACGCCGCGCTCTTGGCCGCGTACGGCCCCGGCGCTGCGCCGCTGAGCAATACCGACTACTCCAAGCTGCCCTACGCCTCGGGCCGCTACAGCAATGGCCCCGTGTGGACGGAGTACTTCGCGGCCAAGATGGGCTTGCCCCTGGCGCCATCGGGGGTCTTCGGCGTACCTGGCTACCCCAGTTTTGGTGGCAATAACTATGCTTTCGGTGGGGCAGAGACCCGCGCTGATGGTGTCGACGGCCCCGGCGGCTTCCCCTTCAGCATGACGAAGCAGCTCGGCATGTTCCTGGGCGACCCGAGCAAGACGGTGTCGGGCAATGAGCTGTTCATCATCTCCGGCGGCGGCAACAATGTGCGGGTGGCCTTGGACCAGTTGGTGGGCGCCCAGTCGCAAGCCGAGGCCGAGGCAATTGTCGGCAAGGCCGCGGTCGACTACGCGCTCGACATCGGCAATATGGTCGATGCTTTGCAGGGGCGTGGCGCCAAACACATTTTGGTGGTGAACACGCCCAACTTCGGCCGGACGCCGACGGCCCTTACCTTGGGCGCCAGTGCGCAGTTCTGGGGTTCACAAACCGCCGCGGCGATGGATGGCATGCTGGCCAATCGCCTGGCCGGCGAGGCCGGTGTGCAAACTTTCGATATGTACGCCTTCTTGACCCAGACCGTGATGAATGGCGCCGCCTTGGGTTTGAGCAATGTCACCGATGCCTGCGGCCAAGTGGCGCTGAACTGCAATCTGTCGACCAGCTTGTTCTACGACGGGATTCACCCGACCACCAAGGGGCATCAACTCTTGGCCGATGCGATCTACGCGACGGCTGCTGTGCCCGAGCCCGCCACTTACGCCATGTTCGGCCTGGGTGTGGCGGTGCTGGCCTGGGCGCGCCGCCGCCAAGTGGGCAGCAAGGCCTGAGGGGGGCTTTCTCCACTCAACCGCAAGGGCCGCCGCGAGCGGCCCTTTTTCTTGAGGTCGCGCGCCTTACTCAGCTGGCCAGCCCGTCCAGGATGGGGCAGTCCGGCCGCTCGTCGCCTTGACAGCAATGCACCAATTGCTCCAGTGCTTGCTTCATCGCGCTCATTTCCTGCAGCCGCCGATCCAGGTCATCGATATGCACTTGGGCGATGCGTTTGACATCGCTGCTGGCGCGCCGACGGTTTTGCCAGAGCTTGAGCAGCTCGCTGATCTCGGCCATGGCAAAGCCCAGATCGCGGGCGCGGCGGATGAAGCGCAGGGTGTGCACTTCGCGCTCAGAGTAAAGCCGGTAGCCCGCCTCGGTGCGCGCCACCTTGGGTAAAAGCCCCAAGGACTCGTAATGCCTCAGCATCTTGGCGGACACGCCCGAGCGCGCCGCCGCCTCGCCGATATTGAAGAGTTCTTCTTGCTTCATCATGCTCATCCTCATGGCTTCCAGCGCTTGAGCAACAAGGCATTGCTGACCACCGACACGCTGGACAGCGCCATCGCTGCACCCGCCAGCATGGGGTTCAAGTAGCCCAGTGCCGCCAGCGGAATGCCCACCACGTTGTAGGCGAAGGCCCAGAACAGGTTCTGGCGGATCTTGGCCACGGTGCGGCGCGACAAGGCAATCGCCTCCGCCACTAGGCCCACATCCCCGCGCATCAGGGTGATGCCGGCCGCGGCCATGGCCACATCGGTGCCCGTCGCCATGGCGAAGCCCACATCGGCCGCGGCCAGGGCCGGGGCGTCGTTGATGCCGTCGCCCACCATGGCCACACGCTGCTGTCCGGCACTGCTGGCCAGCTTGAGTTCGGCCACGATGCGGGCCTTGTCCTCGGGCAGGATCTCGGCTCGCACCTCGTCCAAGCCCAGCTGCGTGCCCACCGCTTGCGCGGCGGCGCGGTTATCGCCGCTGAGCATCAAAGCGCGCACGCCCATGTTGTGCAGGGCGGCAATGGCCGGCGCGGCGCTGGCTTTGACTTGGTCACCGAAGGCCAAGGCCGCCAACAGGCGCGGCGCGCTGCCACCCTCGGCGCTGCCCTGGGCCAGCCAAGACATGCTGTGGCCGGCGGCCTGCGCTTTCTCCGCGGCCGCCTGCAGGGGCGCCAAGTCCACGCCCAGCTCTTGCATATAGCGGCTGCTGCCCAGCACATAGGCTTGGGCCCCCACCACGCCGCTCAGGCCGCGGCCCGGCACGGCGCGCAAATCCTCGCAAGGCAGAACGCTCAGACCTTGCGCGGCCGCACGTTCCTGCACCGCCCGCGCCAGTGGGTGTTCGCTGCCGGCTTGCAGGGCGGCGGTCAGGCCCAGGGCTTGGGCTTCACTCAGCCCGGCCACGGCCTGCAGGTCGGCCAGTTGGGGGCGACCTTGGGTCAGGGTGCCGGTCTTGTCAAACGCCACCAGGCCCACTTGCGCAGCCAATTCCAGCGCCTCGGCATCCTTGACCAGAATGCCGCGCCGCGCCGCCACGCCGGTGCCCACCATGATGGCCGTGGGGGTGGCCAGGCCCAATGCGCAAGGGCAGGCGATGACCAGCACCGCCACGGCGTTCAAAATCGCGTGCTCCCAGTCGCCGCTGTAAAAGCCCCAGCCCAGCAGCGTCAGCAAGGCGATGCCTATGACCACCGGCACAAACACCGCGCTGACCTGATCGACCATGCGCTGGATCGGCGCCTTCTTGGCTTGCGCCGACTCGACCAGACGCACGATGCGCGAGAGGGTGGACTCGGCGCCCAAGGCCGTGGTGCGCAGCAACAGCAAGCCCTCGCCGTTGATGGCACCACCCACCACGCGGTCGCCCACATGCTTGTCCACCGGCAGGCTCTCACCGGTGATCAGCGATTCATCCACCGGGCTGGCGCCGCTGAGCACCTCGCCGTCCACCGGGATGCGCTCGCCTGGGCGCACGACGACCTCGTCGCCCAGGCGCAAGGCGGCCAGGGGCAGTTCCTGCTCTTGCCCGTCGCGCCGCACGCGGGCGGTTTCGGGGCGCAACTTCTTCAAGGCGCGGATGGCTTCGGTGGTCTGGCGCTTGGCGCGGGCCTCCATCCACTTGCCCAGCAAGACCAGGGTGATGACCACGGCCGCCGATTCGAAATACAGATTCATGCTGTGTGCGCCATAGGCCAGCAGTTCGTAGATCGACAGGCCGAAGGCTGCGCTGGTGCCCAGGGCCACCAACAAATCCATATTGCCGCTGCCGGCGCGCAGTGCGGCCCAGCCGGCCTTGTAAAAGCGCGCGCCCAGCCAGAACTGCACCGGGGCGGCCAGGGCCAGTTGCCAGTAGCCGTTCAGCATCCAATGTCCGCCAAACAGCTCGGCCAGCATGGGCAGAACCAGTGGCGCCGACAGCAAGGCCGCCAGCAAGACAGGGCCACCGCTGTGGGCCCAGCTGGGGCGATCCGGCTGGGCATTGACCTCGCTGTCTTGCTGCAACTGCGCGCCATAACCGGCGCGCAGCACCGCCGCCAGCAACTGATCGGCCTCGACGGTGCTTAGCGCCCGCACCTGGGCCGTCTCGGTGGCCAGATTGACCTCGGCCTGCAGCACGCCGGGCACCTTCAGCAGGGCCTTCTCGACCCGGCCCACGCAGGAGGCGCAAGTCATGTCCTTGATTTGCAGCTGCCAGCTTCGCTCGGTCAGCTGGTAGCCGGCTTTCTCCACGGCCTGCCGCAATGTGTCCAGGCCCAGTGCGCCGCCATCACTCAGGCCGCCTGTCACGCTGGCGATTTCGGTCGCCAGATTGACTTCGACCGCGCTGACGCCCGGCACGGCCGCAATGGCTTTCTCCACTCGCTTGACGCAAGAGGCGCAAGTCATGCCGCTGATGGGCAGGGCCCAGCTCGAAGAGGTGTTTGTATTCATGTCGGCAGTATCAAGCTTGCCATCATGGCAAGGTCAACAGCCTGCGCAAACTTTTCATCCAGCTTGACCTTGCCACGATGGCAGGGTTTAAGCTTTCCGCACTGATCCATCCATGCTTCCAACGAGGACACCCAGATGAATAGCTATGACTTCAAGCTGCCCGATATGAGCTGCGGCCATTGCGTGGCCAGCATCACCGCGGCCATGGCCGAGTTAGACGCGCAAGCCGCGCTGGACTTCAAGCGCGACACGCGTGAACTGCAGGTCAAAACCGAGTTGCCGCGCGAGGCAGTGGCGGCGGCATTGAGCGAGGCCGGCTATCCGCCGGCCCCTTGAGCTACCTATGAATTGGGCTTGAGCGAATCGCTCAGGCCTTCTTCAGCAGCGCCGTCTCAATCGGCAGCTTGCGAATCCGCACGCCGGTGGCGGCGAAGATCGCATTGGTCACGGCCGGCGCGATGGGCGGTGTGCCCGGCTCGCCGATGCCGCCGGGTGCGGCCATGCTGGGGATGATGTGAACCTCGACCTTGGGCATCTCGTTCATGCGCAGGACGGGATACTCGTGGAAATTGCTTTGCTCCACGCGCCCGTCCTTCAAGGTGATCTGCCCGTACAAGGCCGCCGTTAGGCCGTAGACGATGGCGCCCTCGATCTGGCGGGCGATGGTTTGCGGGTTGACGGTCTGGCCGCAATCCACCGCAGCCACCACTCGGTGCACTTTGGGCGTGCCGTCGGCGGCCACCGAGACCTCAGCCACCTCAGCCACCAAGCTGCCGAAGCTCTCGGCCAAGGCAATGCCGCGCTTGACGCCTGCCGGCAAGGGCTGACCCCAGCCGGCTTTTGAAGCAGCCGCTTGCAGCACGGCCTTGGCGCGTGGGTGCTTGTCCAGCAATTGCAGGCGGTATTGCAGCGGATCGGCCTTGGCGGCTGCGGCCAACTCGTCCACAAAGCTCTCGATGAAGAAGGCATTCTGCGAATGCCCCACCGAGCGCCAGAACCAAACCTGCGGCCCCGGCTCGGCGCGGCCATAAGCGATGCGCTGATGCGGGATGTCGTAGAGGTGGTCGGCAAGGCCTTCCACGGCCTGGCTGTCCACGCCGCTTTCCGGCAGCTTCATGAAGCCCGAGCCGGCCATGATGGAGGGCGAGGCCACATCGGCGCGCAACATGCTGGGGCGGCCTTGCTCGTCCAGCGCGGCCTCGAACTTGACCAGGGCAGCGGGGCGGTAGTAAGCCGCCGCCATATCGTCCTCACGGGTGTAGATCAGCTTGACCGGGCTGCCGCTGAGCTTGGACAGCAAGGTGGCGTCAATGGTGAAGTCCGGGGCGAAACGGCGCCCGAAACCACCGCCCAGCAGCATGGTGTTGACCTTGACCTTGGCGGGCGTCACTTGTGCGACCTGGCTCAAGATGCCTTGCGAGGGGCCTTGGCTTTGCGTGCCGGCCCAGATCGTCACCTCGTCGCCCTTGACCCAGGCCAGGCAGTTCAGCGGCTCCATACAGGCGTGCGCCAGATAGGGCACTTCGTAGCTGGCGCTGTGCTGGCTGCTGGCATTGGCCGCGGCGTCTTTGACATTGCCCTTGTCCGCCGCAATGGCGCCGGCGCTATTGGCGGCGTCGTTGAGCAGCTCGCTGACTTTTGCCGAATTGAGCTGGGCCTTGTCGCCCAAATCCCATTGCACGGCCAGCGCATCGCGGCCTTGTTTGGCGGCCCAGTAGCCGTCGGCCAGCACCGCCACGCCGTGCGGGATGGTGATGATCTTGCGCACGCCCTTGACCTCGCGGGCCTTGGCCTCATCCATGCTTTTGATCTTGGCCTCGGGGAAGGGCGCGCGCGCCATCACGGCGACGAGCATGCCTTCAATGTGCGCATCAATGCCGAACTTGGCTTGACCGTTGACCTTGGCCGGGGTGTCCAGCCGGGCGGTGGGCTTGCCGAGGATTTTGAAATCGGCGCTGCTCTTGAGTGTGGGCGTGGTGGGTACCGCTTGCTTAGAGGCAGCCTCGACCAGCGCGCCGTAAGCCACCTTCTTTTTGTTGAGCGTGTTGATGACGAAGCTGCGCTCGGTGCGCAGATGGCTGGCGTCCACCTTCCACAACTCGGCGGCTGCGGCCACCAGCATCTCGCGTGCTGCCGCGCCGGCCTGGCGCACCGGCGTCCAGTGGGCACGGATGGTGGTGCTGCCGCCGGTGGCTTGCATGCCGAACATGGGGTTGTTGTAGGCCGCGTGGGCGGGCGCTTGCTCCACGCCCACCAGCTTCCAGTCGGCATCCAGCTCCTCGGCCACCAGCATGGGGATGGACGTCAACACGCCTTGGCCCATTTCGGCCGAGCCGCAGACCACGGTGATGCGGTTGTCCGGCGTGATGCGCAGCCAGGCATTGGGGGCGAAGGTATTGCTTTGCTGGCTAGCCGCAGCGGCGGCAGCGGCCTGCACCTTATTGCTCAAGGGCAGAGCGAAGCCGATCACCAGGGCGGC
Source organism: Paucibacter sp. KCTC 42545 (assembly GCF_001477625.1). Classification (NCBI taxonomy): domain Bacteria; kingdom Pseudomonadati; phylum Pseudomonadota; class Betaproteobacteria; order Burkholderiales; family Sphaerotilaceae; genus Roseateles; species Paucibacter sp. KCTC 42545. Next base: position 3,635,475 of record NZ_CP013692.1, on the reverse strand, counting down.
GCTGCCGCCTGATTTCAGAAAGCCGCGGCGCGTGCTTGTGAATGCGGTATCAGCCATCTCAAGCCCCTACTTTCTTGCCGTTGAGCGAATCGGCGGCCACATGAATGGCGGCGCGGATCTGGTTGTAGGTGCCGCAGCGGCACAGATTGCCGCTCATGGCGGCGTCAATATCGGCATCGTTTGGATTCTTCTTGCTGGCCAGCAGGGCGCAGGCACTCATGATCTGGCCGCTCTGGCAGTAGCCGCACTGCGGCACATCGAGCTTGACCCACGCTGCTTGCGTGGCCTTGCCAACTCTGCTGGCGCCCACGCCTTCGATGGTGGTGACCTTCTTGCCTGCGGCCACCGACAAGGGGGTTGAGCAGGCGCGTACCGGTTGGCCGTCCAGGTGCACGGTGCAGGCGCCACACAAAGCCATGCCGCAACCGAATTTGGTGCCAGTGAGTTGCAGGTCTTCACGCAAAGCCCACAGCAGAGGCTCGCTCGGGTCGGCATCCAGCGCGACGGCGCGGCCGTTGACGGTCATTTTGATCATGATGGGCAGGGCTCCAGCGGGGAAGGGACGGTGTCAGGGTGGGCGACAGCGTAACGCTTTCCGGCTGAGTTTGCTTGCGTGCGAATTTTGGGCTTGCAGCACAGGCGCAAGCCGCCAGTCGCCCATGGCCAGGTCCGGCTCAGCCCCGCTTCAACGTCGCTTCCAGATCACTGCGCAGGCGGCGCAGGGCTTGCAGTTCCTGCTCCGGTGCTTGCAGCGCTGGCCACAGCAGGGCCACCAAGTCCTTGGCGCTTTGTTCGATGTCGATTTGCCGGCCGGTCAGCACCACTTCCCAGAGCATTTGCTCCATCGGGCCCAGCACCAGATTGCGCATCAGGCGCAGCGGCACGTCTTGGCGCAGCTCGGCGCTGGCCTGGCCCTGGGCCAGCAAGGCCATCAGCGGCGCGGTGTAGCGGCGTTGCAGTTCGATGAAGGCTTCGCCCAGCGCATGGCCCTGGCTGCGCCCTTCGGACAAGACCAGGGCGCACAGGCCGGTGCCTTGCTGCAGGAAGAGGCGCAGATGGGTGTGGACCATGAACTCCAGCTGCTCGCGCACGCTGGCGCTGCGCGGCAGGCCGGTTTCGATGGCGCCGATGATCTCGGCATACCAGTCTTGAATCACCCGCATGCACAGTTCGCGCTTGCCGTGGAAGTAGGTGAAGACGGTGGCCTCGGAGATGCCCAGGCGTTGCGCGATCTCGATGGTGGTGGCTTGCTCGAAGCCGCGTTCCGCAAACACCTCGCGGCCGACGCGCAGAATGTCGCGCACGCGCTGCTCGGCCTTGGCGCTGGCGGGGGCCCGGCGTGCGGGTGGCCTGGCCGATGGGCGAGTTTGGGTGGGGGCGGTAGGGCTGAGGGCTGTCACGGGCTGGATTCTGCGTAATAATTGAGTAAAGCTCAAGTCCGTCTTGTGCAAATCCCGCTGATTCAATATCCTCACCGCTTTGCAAGCTGCCACAAGGCGTTTGTATTTGCCGAAAAAACTTGAGCCTCACTCAAATCGATTGAACGACCGATCGATTGCGTGACGCCACCTTCCGCCGGAGACCTCATGGCCGCACTCTCGACCAAGCTCAATGCCCGCTCTGCCGACTTCAAGTCCAATGCCGACGCCATGCGCGGACTGCTGGATGACTTGAATGCCCGTTTGGCGCAAATCGCCCAGGGTGGCGGCGAGGCGGCCCGTGCCAAACACACCGGCCGGGGCAAGCTCTTGCCGCGCGACCGGGTGGAAATGCTTTTGGATCCCGGCACGCCGTTTCTGGAACTGGCGCCCCTGGCCGGCCTGAATATGTATGACAACGCCGCACCCGGCGGCGGCATCATTGCCGGCATCGGCCGCGTCTCCGGGGTGGATTGCATGATTGTCTGCAACGATGCCACCGTGAAGGGCGGCACCTATTACCCCATCACGGTGAAAAAGCATCTGCGCGCGCAAGAGATCGCGCAGCAGAACCGCCTGCCCTGTGTCTATCTGGTGGACTCGGGCGGCGCCAATCTGCCCAATCAGGACGAGGTCTTCCCGGACCGCGACCATTTCGGCCGCATCTTCTACAACCAGGCCAATCTCTCGGCCCAGGGCGTGCCGCAGATCGCCGTGGTGATGGGCTCTTGCACGGCTGGCGGCGCTTATGTGCCAGCCATGAGCGACGAGACCATCATCGTCAAGAACCAGGGCACCATCTTCCTGGGCGGCCCGCCGCTGGTGAAGGCGGCCACCGGCGAGGTGGTGACGGCCGAGGACCTGGGCGGTGGCGATGTGCACACCCGCCTCTCCGGCGTGGCCGACCATCTGGCCAATAACGACACCCATGCGCTGGCGATTGCGCGCCAGTCGATTGCCGCGCTGAACTGGCGCAAGCTGGGTCAGGGCGATCTGCTCTTGCAGCCGCCGCGTGCGCCGCTGTTTGATGCCGCCGAATTGCACGGCGTGATCCCGACCGACACCCGCAAGCCCTTCGATGTGCGCGAGGTGATTGCGCGGGTGGTCGACGGCTCCGACTTCGACGAGTTCAAGGCCCGCTACGGCGCCACCCTGGTCTGCGGCTTCGCTCATATCGAGGGCATGCCGGTGGGCATCGTCGCCAACAACGGCATCTTGTTTGCCGAGAGCGCCAACAAGGGTGCGCACTTCATCGAGCTGTGCTGCCAGCGCAAGATCCCGCTGGTGTTCTTGCAGAACATCACCGGCTTCATGGTCGGCCGCAAGTACGAAAACGAGGGCATCGCCCGCGCGGGGGCCAAGATGGTCACGGCCGTGGCCTGCGCCCAGGTGCCCAAGTTCACCATCATCATTGGCGGCTCATTCGGCGCCGGCAATTACGGCATGTGCGGCCGCGCTTACTCGCCGCGTTTCTTGTGGATGTGGCCGAATGCGCGCATCTCGGTGATGGGCGGCGAGCAGGCCGCTTCCGTGCTGGCCACGGTCAAGCGCGATGGCCTGGAGGCCAAGGGCGGCAGCTGGAGTGCGGCAGAAGAAGAAGCCTTCAAGGCGCCGATCCGCCAGCAGTACGAAGACCAGGGGCACCCGTACTACGCTTCGGCGCGCTTGTGGGATGACGGCGTGATCGACCCGGCCGATACCCGCCGTGTGCTGGCCTTGGGCCTGGCCGCGGCGCTCAATGCCCCCATCGCCGAGACCAAGTTCGGCGTGTTCCGGATGTGATGTGAAAAAATGGCGGCTCCTAGGTTTGGAGGTGCACATGGCGCGCTGCAATGCATCGAAACGATTCAGCACGGCTTGCTGCCGGCCGCAGTCATGAAGACGCGCCACGCCGCTTCTCGGCGCTCTGGTCGCGCCACTGTGCGCCAGCTCAGGCGTGGTTTGCTGGCCGGCTTGATGGTCTGCGCTGCGCACGGCTCGCTCTTGGCCCAGGCGGAGAGCCCCCTGCAGCAGGATGTGCGTGAAGCCGTGCTGCGCGTGCCGGTGGCGGTGCTCGATGCTTTTGGCCGCGAGGTCAGCGGCGAGTTGCCGGTGACGCTGTTCCGCCCCGAGGGCGCCGGCCCCCATCCCTTGGTCATCATCAGCCACGGCCGCAATACCGAAACACGCGCCAGCTATCCGCGCCAGCGCTTTGAATCGGCCGCGCGCTTTTTCCTGCGCAAGGGCTTTGTGGTGGCGGTGCCGCTACGCCTGGGTTATGGCGAGCTGGCCTCGCGTGGCGACCCGGAAGACAGCATCGCCTGCAACAGCCCGCGCTATGCGCCGGCCGTAACGGCGGCGGCCCAGCAAATCATCAAGGTCGCCAAGTACCTGGCGGCCGAAGCCTTTGTGGACCCGAACCGGCTGGTGCTGGTGGGGCAGTCGGTGGGCGGCATCTCCACCCTGGCTGCGGCTGCGCTGCGCCCGCCCGGGCTGGTGGCCGCCATCAACTTCGCCGGTGGTCACGGGGGCAGCCCGGTGAACCATCGCGGTGAGCCCTGTCAGTCGGCCCAGCTGGACCGGCTCTACGCCCGCATGGGCGCTTTGAATGCAGGCAGCGGCAGTGCGGATGGCGACGGCGCCGATGCTTCGGCAGGCGCGACGGCGCCCCCTCCTTTGCGCCAAGCCACACCGGCGCGCGGCGCCACGCCCACGCTGTGGGTCTACACCGAGAACGACCATTACTTCTCCCCGCGCCACTCCGGCAACTGGGCGCAGGTCTATCGCCAGGCCGGTGGTGTGGCGGATTACCGCTTGCTGCCCGCCATCGGCGACGATGGCCACAAGCTTTTTTCCGCCGCCAACGATGTCTGGCAACCCATGGTCGATGCCTTTTTGGCGCCGCTGGGCTTCGCGCAGCCGGGCCAGCTGCAGCCGCCCGCGGCCAGCCGCTTTGCGGCGCTCGATGATGAGTCGGCCCTGCCTGTGCGCAGCGAGGCCGCATTGGACGGCTACCGGCGCTTTCTGGCGTCCAAGCCACCGCGCGCCTATGTGTTGAACAAGTCCGGCCAGTGGGGCTATGCCTCGGGGGATGACGCGATGTCGCGGGCGCTGAGCTTTTGCCAGCGCCGCAGCGGCAAACCCTGCGATTTCTATGCGGTCAATGAGGACGTAGTCTGGAAGGACAATCAGTGATGACGACGACGATGACAACAAAAACCACGAACGACTACCAGATGCTGACCCTGCAAACCCAGGGCGGCGTGGCCCGGCTCACGCTGAATCGCCCCGAGTTGCGCAATGCCTTCAATGAGCAAGTGATCGAGGAGCTGGGCCGTGCTTTTGGCCAGCTGGGCGCCGACCCGGCCGTGCGTGTCATCGTGCTGGCGGCCGCCGGCAAGGCTTTTTGCGCCGGCGCCGACCTCAACTGGATGAAGTCCATGGCCCATTACGGCTGGGAGGAGAACTACAGCGATGCCAAGCGCCTGGCGGAAATGCTCTGGGCCATTTACAGCTGCCCGGTGCCGGTGATCGCGCGGGTGCAGGGTGATGCCTTCGCGGGCGGTGTGGGCCTGCTGTCGGCCTGCGATGTGGTGGTGGCGGCGGAGTCCGCCACCTTCTGCCTCTCGGAAGCCAAGCTGGGCCTGCTGCCCGCCACCATCGCGCCCTATGTGGTGCGGGCCTTGGGCGAGCAAGCCTCGCGGCGCTACTTCGTCACCGCCGAGCGCTTCAGCGCCGAGCGTGCCCTGGCGCACGGCTTGGTGCATGAGCTGGCCAGCGCCGAGACGCTGGATGCCCAGGTCGATGCCTTGGCTGCCGCCATCGTGGCCAACGGCCCGGCGGCCGTGCGAGCTTGCAAAAAGCTGGTACAGGATGTTGCGCACCGCGCCATCACGCCCGAGCTGCGCGAGGACACCGCCCGCCGCATCGCCGACATCCGCGCCAGCGAAGAAGGCCGCGAGGGCGTGCAGAGCTTTTTGGCCAAGCGCCCACCGGCCTGGCTCATGAGCTGAGGGGAGCAATAGCTGGCACCATTGGCGCCCGCTGCGCGGCGCCAATCGGGCAACGCAGCGGTGGTGAGTTGCTGGCTTCGGTCGGCGCTTTGACCGGATCGCCCCTTATGTTCTTTTTGCCTTGCCCAAGCCCATTCCTTTTTTTCCTTTTCTTGCCCGCCCGCCTTCCCCGTCCATGAGCAGTACCCCTCCCAGCGATTTATCCGCCCTCAGCCAGCAATGGCAGCAACGCAGCCTGGCGGCGGTGTGGCACCCCTGCACGCAGATGGCGCGCGCCCAAATCACGCCGCCACTGCCCATCGCGCGGGGCGAGGGCGGCTGGCTCTTCGATATGGACGGCCGGCGCTATTTCGATGCCAACAGCAGCTGGTGGGTCAACCTCTTCGGCCATGCCGATGCGGGCATCAATGCGGCTATCAAGCAGCAGCTCGACACCTTGCCGCATGTGATGCTGGCCGGCTGCACGCATGCGCCGGCGGTGCGCCTGGCCGAGCGCCTGAGCGCGCGCACCGGCGGCGCGCTGGGCCATGTCTTCTTCGGCAGTGATGGCGCCAGCGCGGTGGAGATTGCGCTCAAGCAGAGCTTTCACAGCTGGCGCAACCGGGGCCGGTCCGAGAAGCGCGAGTTCGTCTGCCTGAAGAACGGCTATCACGGCGAGACCATCGGCGCCTTGGCCGTCACCGATGTGAAGGTGTTCCGCGATGCCTATGACCCGCTCTTGATGCGGGCCCACATCGTTGAATCACCCGACGCCCGGCTGGGCAATGAAGCGCAGGCGCTTGCCGCCATGCGGGCGCTGCTGAGCGAGCGCGGCAGCCAGATCGCCGCCGTCATCATCGAGCCCCTGGTGCAGGGCGCCGCCGGCATGGTGATGTACGCGGCCGAATACTTGCGCGGCGTGCGGGCCTTGTGTACCGAGTTCGAGGTGCATCTGATCGTCGATGAAATCGCCATGGGCTGCGGCCGCACGGGCACATTCTTCGCGTGGGAGCATGCGCACGCCCGGTCATCGGCGACCGTGCCTGCCCACTTGGACGCTGAGGCCGACCCTTCCAATGAGCTGTGGCCGGACTTCATTACTCTGTCCAAAGGCATCACCGGCGGCACCATGCCGCTGTCGCTGGTGCTGACGACCGAGGCGGTGTATCAGGCCTTCTGGAGCGAGGACGTCGCACGCGGCTTTTTGCACTCGCATTCCTACACCGGCAATGCCCTGGCCTGCGCGGCCGCCAATGCGGTGCTGGACCGGTTCGATGCCGGCCAGCTGCAGGCCAACGCCCAGCAAGCCGCGCTGCTGCGCGAGGCCTTTGCGCCGCTGGCTGCCCACCCAAACGTCAAGCACCTGCGCCAGCTGGGCATGATCTTGGCCTTTGATGTGCAAGAGCCTGGCCTGCGCTTCGCCGAGAGATTCCATCTGGCAGCGCGTGCGCATGAGCTGCTGATCCGCCCGATCGGCAACACCGTCTACCTGATGCCGCCCTATGTGATTGACGCCGATACGGCCGCCTTCCTGGCCCGCGCAGTCACGCTGACCCTGGACGAAGTACTGTCCCAATTGCCCTCGTCCGATATTGCGGACCAACCCCATGTTGCTTGATCATTTAAGCGCCAAGCTGCGCGCCATCGAGGCTCAAAGCCTCACCCGTTTTCTGCGTCAAGCCGAAAGTGCTACTGCCCCGCGCCAACAAGTGCGTGGCGCCGACGGCCGCACGCGCGAGCTGCTGATGTTCTGCTCCAACGACTATCTGGGCCTGGCCGCCGAGCCCGCCATCCAGGCCGCGCTGATTGAAGGCGCGCAGCTGTACGGTGGCGGCTCCGGCGCTTCGCCACTGATCAGCGGCCACAGCCGCGCTCACGAGCAAGTGGCGCAGACCCTGGGCGCCTGGTTCAAGCCGCATATCCCGCAGGCCACGGCCCTGGGCTTTTGCACCGGCTATATGGCGAACTTGGCCGTGGTGACGGCGCTGGGCGACGAAGGCGCCGAGATCTTTTCGGAAGCCTGGAACCACGCCTCCTTGATCGACGGCACCCGTCTGGCGCGGGCCGAGGTGAAGCGCTATGGCCACGCCGATGTGGCCGGCCTGCGCGCGCTGCTGGCGGCCAGCACGGCCAAGGTCAAGCTCATCATCACCGACGCTGTGTTCAGCATGGACGGCGACCTGGCGCCGCTGCCCGCGCTGCTGGCCTTGGCCGAAGAGTTCGACGCCTGGCTGATCGTGGACGACGCCCACGGCTTTGGCGTGCTGGGTGAGCAGGGGCGCGGCTCGCTGGAGCATTTCAATCTCAGCAGCGAACGCCTGATCCTGGTCGGCACCCTGGGCAAGGCCGCCGGCCTCGCGGGCGCTTTTGTGGTAGCTCATGCCACCATCACCCAATACCTGCTGCAAGCGGCGCGCAACTACATCTTCTCTACCGCTTCGCCACCGGCCGTGGAGCATGCGCTGCTGACCAGCTTTGCCTTGATCGACGGCGAGCTGGGCCGCGCGCGCCGCGCCAATCTGCGTTTGCGCCAGGCTCAGCTGCGCCGTGGTGTGGATGCGATCCTGCAGCGCCACCCAGCCCTGGGCTGGCGCTTGCCGCCCTCGGACACGCCTGTTCAGCCGCTGATCATCGGCGGCAATGCCGAGGTGATGGCCCTGGCCGCGCGCCTGGAGGCGCAAGGCCTGCGCGTGCCGGGCATTCGCCCGCCCACCGTGCCCAAGGGCGAGGCCCGTTTGCGCATCACCTTGTGCGCCACGCATAGCGAAGCGGATGTGGATGAGCTCTTGTCGGCGCTGAGCGCTGCCGCCGCTGATATGGACAAGGTGGCTGCATGAGTGCCAACACAACAGCCTCTCAGGCGGCCAGCTTCAAAGGCCTGTTCATCACCGGCACCGACACCGAAATTGGCAAGACCTGCATCACCGCTGGCCTGACCCATGCGCTGAGCCAGACCGGCCTGCGCGTGGCGCCCATCAAGCCCCTGGCCGCCGGCCAGGATCTGGTGGACGGCCAATGGGTCAACGAAGACGTGCAGCAACTGCACGCCGCGCAAAACATCGGCATGAGCCCGGAGCAAGTCGGCCCGCTGCAGTACCGCGCCGCCTGCGCACCGCATATCGCCGCGGCGATGGAAGGCCGCAGCATCGAGCGCCACGCCGTGCTGGCCGCCATTCGCGCCAGTGCCGCCCTGGGCGACTTCGCCCTGGTGGAAGGGGTGGGCGGCTTCCGCGTGCCCCTGAGCGCGGGCTTTGACACCGCCGATCTAGCGGCTGAGCTGGCGCTGCCGGTGGTCTTGGTGGTGGGCCTGCGCCTGGGCTGCATCAACCATGCTTTGCTGACGGCCGAAGCCATCCGCGCCCGTGGCCTGACGCTGGTCGGCTGGGTGGCCAACACCGTGGATCCGACCATGCCCCATGTCACCGACAATCTGGCCGCGCTGGATGCGGCCCTGGCCGCGCCTTGCTGGGGCCATATACCCCGTTTGAAGCTTCCTACGGCCGCCGCCGTGGCCGAACATTTGAATCTTCAAGCGCTGCCGCCGCAGCGCTTGGTCTGACCCGAACTGATCCGAACCGTTTTTCTTGCCTGCCCTGGAATCGCTATGAGCCACTCGCAAACCACCAATCAAATCCAATCGCTGACCCCCACCCGGGACGACGACCGCCGCAATGACAAGCCCTGGACGGTGAATGAAGTCACCGCCCTGTTCGACCTGCCCTTCAACGACCTGATGTTCAAGGCGCAGCAAGTGCACCGCGAGAACTTCGACGCCAATGCGGTGCAGCTGTCCACGCTGCTGTCCATCAAGACCGGCGGCTGCGAAGAGGATTGCGCCTACTGCCCGCAGTCGGCCCACTTCGACACCGGCCTCAAGGCCGAAAAGCTGATCCCGCTGCAAGAAGTGCTGGAAGCCGCCCGCGCAGCAAAAGCCAATGGCGCCACGCGTTTCTGCATGGGCGCTGCCTGGCGCTCGCCGAAAGAGCGTCATCTGGAAGCCATTGGCGAGATGGTCAAGGAAGTCAAAGCCATGGGCCTGGAAACCTGCCTGACCGCCGGCATGTTGGGTGACGGCCAAGCCGAGCAATTGGCCGAAGCCGGCCTGGATTACTACAACCACAACCTCGACACCTCGCCCGAGTTCTACGGCCAGATCATCACCACTCGCACTTATCAAGACCGTCTGGACACCCTGGACCGCGTGCGCAATGTGGGCTTGAAGGTCTGCTCCGGCGGCATCGTCGGCATGGGCGAAACCCGCCGCCAGCGTGCCGGCTTGATCGTGCAGCTGGCCAATCTGAATCCCTACCCGGAGTCGGTGCCGATCAACAACTTGGTGCAGGTCGAAGGCACGCCGCTGGCCGACAAGGGCACCGAAGCGCTGGACCCCTTCGAGTTCATCCGCTCCATCGCGGTCGCTCGCATTACCATGCCGCGCGCGATGGTGCGCCTGTCGGCCGGCCGTGAAGAGATGCCCGAGAGCATGCAAGCGCTGTGCTTCCTGGCCGGTGCCAATTCGATGTTCTATGGCGACAAGCTGCTCACCACCTCGAATCCGCAGGCGGAGAAAGATCGTGCCTTGCTGAACCGTTTGGGCATGCGCTGCGCCAGCGAGGCCAATCTGGCGCCGCAAGAGGCGCCGGCTGGCTGTTCGCACGGCCACTGATGGCGCGGAGCATGGCCATGAGTTTGTGTGCATCGACCTGGCGGCGCATCCTGTGCGCCGCCGTCGGAGCCTTGGCCTTGGGCGCCCAGGCGAAGGCCGGAGAGCTCTTGATCAGTCAGCAGCTGCTTCCGGGCGATGAGCTGGAAATCCGTTACACGCCTCCCGAGGGTGTGCATGAGCTGAGTTTTTTCGATGCCGACCGGGACGCTCACAAGCGCTGGCGCGGCGAGATGATGAAGCCGCAAGGCTCATGCACAGAGCTGACGGCGACCGGTATCCGGCTGCGCCAAGAGCCCGACTGCCGCAGCGCCGTGCTGCGCCTGAAGGCGCGCGTTTTGGCGCTGGATGCGACCTACGAAGCGGCCCAGCCGCTCAGCGACTCCAGCGGGGTGCTCGCTTACAGCGGCCATGCAGCGGTCCTGCTCAAGGGCCATGGCTTGCGTTGGCGCTGGCTGCCGCCGCAAGGCGGCATCGTCATCCATCAGGGCCGTGTGGAGCGCGCGCCCGTCGAGCAAAGCGCGAGCGCGGAGCAAGTGGATCGCGTCCTGGCCGGCGCCTCTCGCGATGAAGTCCGTGCTCTCGGCGTGGCCCAGTATGTGTACATGGGAAGTTCCACGGGACTGCTCGCCTTGCCCGGTGTCAATGTCCTGGTCGACCCGGTCCTGGATAACGCACGAGTTGCACGCATACGAAAAGTGCTCGACTACACCTTGGCCCGCCTGACCCAACTCTATGGTGCGGCCTTGCCCGGGCCGGGCGCGGTGGTCACCGCGGTATCGGACCTGCCTGGTTTTCACGGCGACACCACGGCCGGGCGCATGATGCGTCTGCGCCTGCCGAGGACGCTGGAGACCATGCCCGGCACCGCCTTGGAAGGTTTCGTCACGCATGAGGTGGTGCACTGGTGGAACAGCGGGCTGTTCGGCACCGATCAGCAGCGCCCCTGGCTGCATGAGGGCCATGCCGAATGGATGGCTCGCTTGCTCATGCGCGAGCAGTCGCTTCTGGATGCCGCGGAGCTGCGTGCCGATATCGAGTCGAACCTGAACAACTGCGTGGCCGCCCGCGGTGCGCAAGTGGCTGCCGCCATGAAGCCGGGGCGCCAAGGTGACGACGCCTATGCCTGCGGCATGAGTCTGATGTTGCTCGGCCAAGCCCAGCGCACGGCCCGCGACGACAAGCTGTCGGCCTTGGCTCAGATGGCGCCTTTGCACAGCAAGGAACGCCCGCTGGACGTGGCCGGCTTTGTGGTCTGGGCCGATGCAGGTTCCGCCGCGGCTGCGATGGCGCAGCTCTTGCAGGACCCGCAGCAGCCTTTTGCCAGCGGACTCTTGGCGCGCCTTCAAGCGCTGGGCCTAGCTGATCCCGAGCCGGTGCAGCGCAGCGAGCAGCTGCCCTTGGGCATGCGCAGGCAGTCGGCCGCCGCGCTGATGTCCGCCTTGATGGGCAGCGATTGCGGCGGCTCTGTCGGTTTCTGGACCTTGCCCCAGGCCTTCAGGTTGGACCCAGCTGTGCAGTGCCGCAGCCTTCGTGTCAGTGGTGAGGTCGAATCCTTGGCAGGGCAGCCGGTGCTGGCCGACCCTGTGGCGGCATATGCGGCTGTGGCAAAGACATGTCAGGGCGGGCAACCGATCGCAGTTCGCTATGCAGCGGGCCCGGACACCGAGCTGGCTTGCCCATCGAGCTTGCCGACGCCGCCTATGAATCAAGTGATTCGCCTGCGGGCAGACGCTTTGCGTCGACTGGGGCTGTGAGCCCCATGCAATACAAGCCGGACGAATTTCCGGGCCAAGAGGAGACCAAGCCATGTTTAAGAAGATCCTGATCGCCAACCGCGGCGAAATCGCTTGCCGCGTGGCGGCCACTGCGCGCCGCATCGGCGTGAAGACCGTGGCCGTGTATTCCGAGGCCGATGCCCAGGCCCGCCATGTGCAGGCTTGCGACGAGGCGGTGCTGATCGGTGGCCCAGCGCCGCGTGATTCCTACCTGCAGTGGCAGCGCATCATCGATGCCGCCAAGGCCACCGGCGCCGAAGCGGTCCATCCAGGCTATGGCTTTCTGAGCGAGAACGAGGAGTTCGCGCAGGCCTGCGCCGCGCATGGTCTGGTCTTCATCGGCCCGCCGGCCAGCGCCATTCAGGCCATGGGCTTGAAGGCCGAGTCCAAGCGCTTGATGGAAGCGGCCGGTGTACCCCTGGTGCCTGGCTACCACGGCGCCGATCAAGACCCGGCCCTGCTCAAGGCCGAGGCTGTGCGCATCGGTTTCCCCGTCTTGATCAAGGCCAGCGCCGGCGGTGGCGGCAAGGGCATGCGGGCCGTGCCCAGCGCCGACGAGTTTGATGCCGCGCTGGCTTCATGCAAGCGCGAGGCCATCAACAGCTTTGGCGACGATGCGGTGCTGATCGAGCGTTATGTGCAGCGCCCACGTCATATCGAGATCCAGGTCTTCGGCGACAACTTCGGCGACTGTGTCTACCTGTTTGAGCGCGATTGCTCGGTCCAGCGCCGCCATCAGAAGGTGCTCGAGGAAGCCCCGGCCCCGGGTATGACGGCCGAGCGCCGTGCCCAGATGGGTGGCGCGGCCGTCGCGGCGGCCAAGGCCGTGGGCTACAGCGGTGCCGGCACGGTGGAGTTCATCTGCGAGCAAGACGGGCGCTTCTATTTCATGGAAATGAACACGCGCCTGCAGGTCGAGCATCCGGTGACGGAGGCGATCACCGGCCAGGATTTGGTCGAGTGGCAGCTGCGCGTGGCCTCGGGCGAGCCCTTGCCGCTGAAGCAGGACGAGTTGAGCATGCATGGCCATGCCATCGAGGCGCGCATTTGCGCCGAGAACCCCGAGGCCGGTTTCCTGCCCGCCACCGGTGCGCTGAACGTGGCCCGCTGGCCCGAGCATGTGGCTTTTGAGCGCGGCCCGGTGCGGATCGACGCCGGGGTGGGCGAGGGCGATGCCATCAGCCCCTTCTACGATTCCATGGTCGCCAAGCTGATCGTCTGGGGCGAGGACCGAGCCCAGGCCCTGGCCCGCTTGGACGCCGCCCTGCGCGACACCCATATCGTCGGCCTGCAGACCAATGTGGCCTTTCTGCGCCGCTGCGCTGCCACGGCTTCCTTTGCCAGCGCCGATCTGGACACAGCCCTGATCGAGCGCGAGCGCGCGGCTCTGTTTGAACAGCCGGGCCTGCCACTGCAGATCAGCGCGGCCGCCGTGGTTGCCCACACCCTGGCCGTCGAGGCGCAGCAACAAGATGCCGACCCTTGGAGCCGTCGCGACGGCTGGCGCTTGTTCGGCGCCTCTGCGCGCCGCTTCGATCTGGAGATCGCCGCACAGCGCCACGCAGTGCTGCTGTCGCGCCACCACCAGGGCGGCATGCAGCTGAGCATCGACGGCGGCGAGGCCCTGGCTTTTGCTGTCAACTCCAGCAGCCTGGAACGCCATGAGCTGCTCTTGGGCTCGGGCCTGGCGCAGCAGCGTGTGCTGGTGAACAGTTATGCCGACGGCGAAACCGTGGCCGTGTTCGCGCCGCAAGGCAGTGCCTACATCACCGAGATTGATGCCCTGGCCCATGCCGGCGACGGCGCCGCTGAAGCGGGACGCCTGACGGCGCCCATGCCGGGCAAGCTGGTCAGCTTCCTGGCCGCCGTGGGCGACAAAGTGAGCAAGGGCCAGCCGCTGGCGGTGATGGAGGCGATGAAGATGGAGCACACCATCAACGCGCCCAAGGACGGCGTGGTGGCCGAGTTGCTGTTCGCCGTGGGCGATCAGATCGGCGATGGTGCCGAGTTGCTGCGCATGGAGGCCTGAGATGAATTTGCCCAATCACGTCACCCTCGTCGATGTCGGCCCGCGCGACGGCCTGCAAAACGAGAAAGAGCCGGTTTCCACCGCGCACAAGGCGCAGCTGGTGGCCATGCTGCAAGGCGCCGGCCTGAAGGAAATCGAGGTCACCAGCTTTGTGTCGCCCAAGTGGGTGCCGCAGATGGCCGACAACGCGGCCGTGATGGCCGCCATCGAGCGCCAGCCCGGCGTGCGCTACTCGGTGCTAACGCCGAATATGAAGGGGCTGGAATCGGCCCTGCTGACCCGGCCCGACGAGGTGGTGGTGTTCGCCGCCGCCTCCGAGGCCTTCAGTCAGAAGAACATCAACTGCAGCATTGCCGAGAGCATTGAGCGTTTCGCGCCGGTGGTTGAGGCCGCGCATGCCGCCGGCATCAAGGTGCGCGGTGCCTTGTCTTGCGCCGTGGGCTGCCCTTACGAGGGCGATATCAGCGCCGATCAGGTGGAACGTGTGGTGCTGCTGATGAAGGGCATCGGCGTTGATCATCTGGGCGTGGCGGACACCATCGGCGTGGGCACACCGCGCAAGGTGCAGGCCGCGATGGAGCGCGCACTCAAGCACTATCCGCTGGTCGAGGTCAGCGGCCATTTCCACGACACCTACGGCCAGGCGCTGGCCAATATCTACGCTTGCCTGGAGCTGGGCGTGCACCATTTCGACACCAGCGTGGCCGGCCTGGGCGGCTGCCCTTATGCCAAGGGCGCCACCGGCAATGTGGCCAGCGAGGACGTGGTCTTCATGCTCAACGGTCTGGGCATTGAGACCGGCATCGACCTCGACAAGCTGGTCGACGCCGGCGCCTTCATCTCCGGCGTGCTGGGCCGGCCGCCGGTGTCCCGCGTGGCGCGGGCGCTGCTGGCTAAGCGGGCGGGCTAGGGCGCAGTTCACAGCGCTGCTGCGGTCCATTGAGTTTGGCGTCTTTTTTGGGCGCAGAATGTTTTCGTTCATCAGGAGCGAAGAATGCCGCAGCCGCCAAGCCCCCCTGCCTCTCCCGCCGAGCGTTGGGCCTGGCTGAGGGCCGAGCAGACTCGCTACTGGGGTGAGCCAAGCCAGGCCGGCGATCAACTCCCGGCGACGCTCGCTCTGTTCGAGCAGCTGAAGCGTGAGGCGCCCTGTGATTTCGGGGTGGCCCTGGTGGCCCATTTGGTTTGCTTGCTGGATGAGGAATTCCAGGGGCACACCACGGGGCCGTTCTTGGCGATTGGCCTGGGTTGGACCGAGCTAGGGCTGGGCGCGCCCTACCGCATCTATTTGCTGGCCAAGAGTTGCCACCTTCACGCCTTCATCGGCGAGGTGGAGCAGGCGGCGCTGTTGTTGGCGCGCTTGACCGATCTGAATGCCGAAGCCGCGACGGCGCCGGAGGATAGGGCGCACTACCAGATCGCTCTGGCCGCCTGTCTTTGCGTGAAGCAGGAAACTCAGCGCGAGATTGAATGCCTGCTGGCGGCTTCAAGGCTTTACCAAGAGGCCGCGTATCCGGGGCCGTGGGTGGTGGCCCTCACCGATCTCGCCCTGGCCTACCGGCGCCAAGGTGATCTGGAGCGGCGACTGCAGGCCTCGCAGGCGGCCGTGAAGTTCAGTGTCGAGCAGCGGCGCTGGGCTGAGGCCTGCAATGCCTTGACCGGCGTGGCCGAGGCTTTTTTGGAGATGGGCGACTCTGGCCAGGCCCAGCAAGCGGTGAGCAGCGCGGGTGCCTACTTGGCCTGCATTGGCGACTACGCGCGGCAGCGCTTCGAGCCCGAGGTCTTGGCCGCGCAGGCCAAGTGCTGCGCCGCCAGCCAGGACTTCGCCGGTGCAGCGCAGTTGATGCAGCAGAGCATTGCGGGCCTCGCGACCTTGCAGAGCAAGAACGCTCATCACGCGCGGAGGCTCAGGGAGCTGGCGCCTTGGCTGATGCAAACAGACGATGGGCAAGGCGCTTTGCTGGCGCTTGAACAAGCCCATGCCTGGGAGCTGGACGACCTGCGCTTGGCGAGCCAAAGGGCTTTGACGATGGCGCTTGAGAAGGCGGAACTGCACCATGCTCAGATTGACCGAGAACATGCGCAAGCGCATGCCAAGGCGCTGGAGCGCCAGAATCAGGCTTTGAGCGAATCGCTTCAGTTACAGCACGACTTGCAAGACGAGTTGATTGCCAGCAGCCGCCTGGCTTCGCTCGGCAGTTTGTTGGCAGGGATTGCGCATGAGCTGAACACGCCGCTGGGCGTTGCCCTGACGGCGCTGAGCAGCTTGGTGGCGCGGGGGCAGGCGCTTGAGCAACGCTTGCAGCAGGGGGCGGTGTCGCGCTCAGGGTTGCAGGCGGATGTGCTTGCTCTGACGACGGGTGGTGCTTTGTCGCTGAGCAATGTTGAGCGTGCCCTCAAGCTGATCGCCACTTACAAGGAAATCGTCGCTGAGTTACCCGAACCGCGGCTTGATCTCGCCGCCAAGGAGGCACTCGCGACGCTGGTGCAGGCCGCTTGGCGCGAGGCCTTGGGGCCTAGCAGCGCGCTCAGCCTGCAGCTGGATCTGGCCGAGCCATTGAGCGTGGCCAGTGGGGTCATCCATGATGTGCTGGTGCAGCTGTTTCAGAACGTGGCGCGCCATGCTTACCCGCCCGGGCAGGCGGGCCTGGTGCGGGTCAGCGCCGGGCGCAACGGTCATCAGCTGTGGCTATCTGTGCAAGACCAGGGGCGCGGCATTGCCGCCGATCTGCTGCCGCGCGTGTTCGACCCCTACGTGACCACTCAGTTTGGTCAAGGCCGCAGCGGCCTGGGCCTGTTCAAAGCGCAGGCTCAGGTCAGCAAGGAGCTCAAGGGCCGCCTGAGCGTGAAGAGCGCGCCGGGACAGGGCGCGCGCTTTGAGATCGAGTGGTTGCAGTTGGAGCTTCCTGCGCAGGAAGTGCCTCTGCTAGCGCAGTCCCCTGTGCCTTGAGCCGCGCGGCGGTCCCGCGTTAGCCTTGCAGATGCCGGCGCAGAAAATCAAGCGTGCGTTGCCAGGCCTGATCGGCGCAGGCGGCGTCGTAGACATGCGCGCGGCTGCTGTTGAAGAAGCCGTGGGCGGCCGGGTAGTGATGGATGTCGGCGCCCGGTGGCAGCAGGGCCACAAAGGCTTTCACGGCCTCGGGTGTGCACCAGTCATCGATGTCGGCGTAATGGCCTTGGAAGGGAATGGCCACGTCCTGCGGCGCGGCAAAGGCGGCCGGCGGCATGCCGTAAAAACAGCTGGCGGCTGACAGGCCTTTCACATGCACGGCCGCGGCCACCGTCAGCGCGCCGCCCATGCAAAAGCCGCTCACGCCGACCTTGGGGCAGCCCCCTGTGCCACGCAAATAGGCCAGTGCGCCGGCCAAGTCTTGGTGCGTGGCGTCGGCGAAGCTCAGGCCGCTCATCAAGTGGCTGGCTTCGTCGGCATCGCTGGCCTGGCGGCCGCGGTAGAGGTCGGGCGCCAAGGTGGTGAAACCGGCGGCGGCATAGCGGTCGGCGGTGGCGCGGATGTTGTCGTTCAAGCCCCACCATTCCTGCAAGAGGATCAGCCCAGGGGCATTGGCTGCCGCTGCGCGGGCGAGGTAGGCGGGGCTGGACGCGCCGTCGGGGCGCGGGAATTCGATCATCTGTCCCATCTTCTTTGCTCCTGCTTGGAATGAGGCTGCCATCCTACTCAGCGATTCGGCTGCGGAGTGCTTTTGGCCAGGGACTATTGCTGCCGCAGGCACTCTTCCAGCTTCATGCCGGTCAACTGCTTGATGCCGCGCGCCAGGTAGAACAGCACGCCCATCATCATCAAGGTGGACGGGATGGCGATGACGGGCCAGCTCAGCAAGTTCATGCGGCCCAACTCCGCATTGAAGGCTTCGCTGCCGGCGGGGCTTTGCACCACCCAGCGCGCCAGGGCGTAATTCATCGCGCTGGAGAAAGCGAAGCTGCCCGCCAGCATCCAGGTGCCCAGGCGCAGGCAGCACTCAAACGCGGCGGTGGCGCCGCGCACGGCCAGGGCCGTCTCGATGCGCGGCACATCCATGATTTGCGGGTTGAATACCAGCAGGCGAATCAGCGGCTTGCGCGTCATGGCGGAAATCAGCACCACCAGGCCGATCAGGCCCGGCACGGCCGCTTCCTTGACCGCCAACCATTGCGGATCCAGGGCCAGCAGGCCGATGCCACCGGTCATCAGGGTGCTGAGCACGCCCAAGCCCGCCATCCAGCTGAAGCGGCGTTCGCGCACTGCCGTGCGCAGGGCCCAGAACAGCGGCATGGACAGGGCCAACATCAGCGCGCCCATCGTTCCCAGGCGTTCCGGGCTGCTGAGCTGCATCAGCACCAGGGAGGGCGCCAGCAGGGTCACCAGCAGTTCGGTGAAGGTGTTGGCGGGGCGCTGGCTGGGGCTGGCGCTGGAACTGGGTGGCAAGGCGTTTGACATGGTGGCCGGACTGTAAGCGCCCGCGCTGTCAGATGGCTGTCCGGCGGTTGTTTGGCGATGCGGCATTCGCCCGCTTGATGAGTCAGGCCGGCTGAATCAGGCCGGATCGCGCACCCGCTGGGTGAACCACCACATATGGCCGTCGGGGTCTTGTGCGCCGTAGCTGCGGTCGGCCCAGTACTCGGGGCCGTAGTCATGCAATTCCGGCTCGGCCAGGATGATGGCGCCGGCCGCGCGGGCCTGCGCGCAATGGGCCTCGACATCATCGACAAACAGCATCAGGCACTGCGTGTTGGCGCCACCCACGGCAAGCGGGCTGCGGCAGGGGATGCCAAACTTAGGCTCGCGCTCAGCCCCGCCTTCGCCCACCATGATCATGGCTTCGCCGTAAAGCAGCTGGCTATGCAAGACCCGGCTGCCATCGGGGCTCATGACCTGGATGGCCACTTCAAAGCCGAAGGCGTCGACCAACCAGGCTATGGCCTGGCTGGCGTTGGCATAAAACACGCTGCTGCTCAGGCGCGGCCAGCCGGCCGGTGGGGGTGTTTCGGGTGGCATCGCGGTCTCCTTTGTTTTGAATGTCAGCGGAGGTGCTTGGGGCCTACCCCGTCACACGCTTGGATTGAGGATTTTGGCCACCGGGTTGGGCCGCAGGCGGAAGGCGTCCGCCATGCCCGAACCCAGCAAGGGGCGCAGATAAAGGCGGAAGGCATCGGTCACATCGGTGCCGCTGGCGCTGATGAATTCGTCTTCCATCACGCGGGTCTTGCCGGCCACCGCTGTCAGCGGCAGCAGCTCGTAATCGACCGAGTAATTGCCCACCCGCTTGATCGCCACCGAACCATCGCGTTGGCCGTGGAAGGCGAATTGCACCGCCTTCTCGCCGACCTCGCGGGCCTCGCGTTGATCCACATCGGAGACGCAGCCGATGAAGCTGCGCTGCAGATAGCCGAAGGTGTCGCCCCGCACCCGCTTGATCTTGAGGCTGGATTTGATGTGCTCGCAGAGCAGATCGGCCAGGGCGCCGGTGCCGGACAGCTGCACATTGCCATGGGCGTCGCGGTCCAGCTGGGGCGCGAGTTGGGCGAGTATGGGTTCGCCGGCGGCGTCGTGGATGCCCTCGGAGACGGCGATGACGCAGCGGCCATGGCGCTCGTACATGGCTTTCACATCGGCCAGAAAGCGTTCCAGCTCGAACACCCGCTCGGGCAGGTAAATCAGGTGCGGGCCGTCGTCAGGGAACTTCTTGCCCAAGGCCGATGCTGCGGTCAGAAAGCCGGCATGGCGCCCCATCACCACACCGAGGTAGACCCCGGGCAGGGCAGCGTTGTCGAGGTTGGCGCCGGCGAAGGCCTGGGCCACAAAGCGGGCGGCGGAGGGGAAGCCGGGCGTGTGGTCGTTCTCCACCAGATCGTTATCAATTGTCTTGGGGATGTGGATGCAGCGCAGTGGGTAGTTAGCGGCGGCAGCTTCCTCGCTGACGATGCGCACGCTGTCGGAGGAGTCGTTGCCGCCGATATTGAAGAAGTGGGTGATGCCGTGGGCCTGCAGCACCTTGAAGATCTGGTGGCAGTAGGCGGCGTCAGGCTTATCGCGGGTGGAGCCCAGGGCGGAGGAGGGGGTGCCGGCCACCAGTTCCAAGTTGTGGCTGGTTTCCTGGCCCAAATCAACGAAGTCTTCGTTGATGATGCCGCGCATGCCGTGCCAGGCGCCGTAGACGGCCTCGACCTTGGCCTGGCGGCGCGCCTCCAGCACCACGCCCACCAGCGATTGGTTGATGACGGCGGTGGGGCCGCCACCTTGGGCGACGAGGATCTTGGCTGGCTTCATGCGTGAACTCCTGCTGCTTCCATCGGACTATGCCCTGAGTGTGCCGTGCCGCCGCAGGGAGCCGCACATCAGTTTCCCTTATGACGATGAAGGGCGCGTGATGCCGCTTCACTTTCGCGGCCTTCGGTCGTACAACTGCGAGGCCTATAACCGGCCAACGAGCCACAAGGAGACTGTGATGAGCCAAAACAAGATGACGGTAGGGTGCCCCAAAGAAATCAAGAACCACGAGTACCGGGTGGGCCTGACGCCCGCCAGCGTCCGTGAGCTGACATCGCGCGGCCACAAGGTGCTGATGCAGACCGGCGCGGGGGCTGCGATTGGTTTGTTGGACGAGCATTACCTGGCCGCCGGCGCCACGCTGGCGCCCGATGCGGCCACCGTGTTCGCCCAGGCTGACATGATCGTCAAGGTCAAGGAGCCGCAGCCGCAGGAATGCGCCATGCTGCGCCCGGGCCAGATCCTCTACACCTATCTGCATCTGGCGCCGGACCCCAAGCAGACGGCGGCGCTGGTCAAGTCCGGAGCCATCTGCATTGCGTATGAAACGGTGACTGGCCCGGGCGGCGGCTTGCCGCTGCTGGCGCCGATGAGCGAGGTGGCCGGGCGCATGTCGATTCAAGCGGGTGCTGCGCATCTGGAAAAGAGCAAGGGCGGCATGGGCGTGCTGCTGGGTGGTGTGCCCGGCGTGGCGCCTGCGCATGTGGTGATTCTGGGCGGCGGCGTGGTCGGCACCCATGCCTTGCAGATGGCCGTGGGCATGGGCGCGCGCGTCACCGTGCTTGACAAGAGCGTGGACCGCCTGCGTCAGCTGGACTTGGTGTTCGGCAACCGCATCAGCACCCAATACTCGAATGTGCAAAGCGTGGAAGAGGCGGTGCTGTCGGCTGACTTGGTGATCGGCGGCGTGCTGATCCCGGGTGCCTCCGCGCCCAAGCTGGTGACGCGGGCGATGGTCGCGCGCATGAAGAAGGGCGCCGTGGTGGTGGATGTGGCCATCGACCAGGGCGGCTGTTTTGAGACCTCGCACGCCACCACCCATGCCGACCCGACCTTTGTGGTCGACGGCGTGGTGCACTACTGCGTGGCCAATATGCCCGGCGCGGTGGCGCGCACCTCGACCTTCGCGCTCAACAATGCCACCATCGGCCATGCCGTGGCCTTGGCCGACAAGGGCTGGAAGCAGGCATTGAAAGACAACCCGCATCTGCGCGCCGGCCTCAACGTGGCGCAGGGCCAGCTGACCTACGAGGCAGTGGCGCGGGACTTGGGATACGCGTATGTGCCCCCAGATAGCCTCTTGAGCTGATACGCGCTATCGTTGCCTGATGAACTCGCTGCAGCAAAGCCCGCCCGGGCTTTGCCGGCAGGTTCTTCAGCCGAGCGTCAATCGGCTGACTCAGATGGCCTCAATAACTCAAGGAGTGAACACCATGGCAGAGATCCCCACCGTTCAAAGTGACCGTTTGATTAGCGATTTGCACGCGGTTGTGGCCGAGGCCGAGTCCCTGCTGCGGGCGACCGCAGGCTCGGCCGGTGAAGGCGCCACCGAGTTGCGCGCCAAGGTGCAGGCCAGCCTGGACCGTGCCAAGCACAATCTGGCCGATCTGCAGGAGGCCGCCGTGGAGCGCGCCCGCGCTGCGGGCCGCGCGACCGATGCCTATGTGCATGAAAACCCCTGGCAGTCCATCGGCCTGGCGGCCGGTGTGGGCTTGCTCTTGGGCATGTTGATCAGCCGCCGCTGATTCTTGTTCGCAGGCCGCGCCAGGCTGATGCTGGCGCGATTGGCTTGCGCGGCTGGTGCGAGTGCTCGGCAAGCGCCGAGCGCTTACTTCAGCGCAGCCGGCTCAACCGGTGTGCCTCAGGTGGACTCGGCCGCCAGCGGGTGCTCCATCCAGCGCTCCAGCTGTTCGGCCGGCATGGGCCGGGCGAACAAATAACCCTGGCCTTCATGGCAGCCCAGGGCCAGCAGTTGCTGGCGCTGCTCTTCGGTTTCGATGCCTTCGGCGATCACCGTCAGGCCCAGGCCGCGACCCAGGTTGATGACCATTTGTGCAATCGTCGAGCCGGCGCTGGAGCTTTGCGCTTCGCGCACAAAGGCGCGGTCGATCTTGAGCCGGTCCACATCCAGCTGACGCAGATGGCTCAGTGATGAGAAGCCGGTGCCGAAGTCATCAATCGCCACCGTGATGCCGCAGCGCTTGATGTCCGCCAGGATGTGCATCACCAACTCGGTGTCTTCCATCGCCATCGATTCGGTGATCTCGAGTTCAAGATTGCGCCCGTCGACGCCAATGTCGCGCAGCGCGCGCATCAGCATGGCGATGAAGTCCTGATGGCGAAACTGCGCCAGCGACACATTCACGCACATGCGGAAATCGGCGTAACCGAGTTCCAACATGCGTTTGGTTTGATGGCAGGCGGTGCGCAGCACGAACTCGCCGATGCTGATGATCAGGCCCGACTTTTCCGCCAGGGGGATGAATTGGTCGGGCGGCACAAAGCGGCCCTCTTCGGTGCGCCAGCGCAGCAAGGCTTCCGCGCCAATGGCCTTGCCGGTGGCCAAATCCACCTGCGGCTGATAGACCACGAACAGGCGGTTCTCTTCGAAGCCCGCGCGCAAGCCTTTGAGCAGCTTGAAGCGTTCGCGCGCATCGGTGCCCATGGCGGGTGAGAAGTATTGTGAGGAACCGCGGTGTTGCAGCTTGGCTTGCTTGAGCGCGATTTGCGCGTCCAGCAAAAGCTCGGAACCCACAGCGGCCGAATCCTCCAGCCGCACCAGGCCGGTGGTGGCCGAGAGTTGCAGTCGCTCGCCCGACACCGCGAATTGCTCGGTGAACACGGCTTCGATCGACTCGCCACACACTTGGGCGCTGGGCCCCAGCAAGCCGAAGGTGTCGGCGCCGACGCGGGCCATCGCGGTGTTGAAACCCAGGCGCTCGCCCAGGCGAACCACCACCGCTTGCAAAACCTGGTCGCCGAACTGGTGGCCGAAGGCGTCGTTGATGTCGGAGAAATCGTCGATGTCGATCAAGGCCAGCGTGATGCCGGCCGGATCCTTGAGGTTTTTGTCCAGCAACTCGACGAAGCGGTTGCGGTTGGGCAGGCGCAGCAATTGGTCGTTATAGGCCTGGTCCAGCAACTGGCTATAGAGCACCACGTTTTCCAGGCCGACCGAAATATTGGCGCAAAAGGCGCGCAGCAGGCGCTGATCCATTTCGCCCAGGGTGCGGCCCACATCGACCAGCGCGGCCATCGGGCGGCCGTTGGACAGGCCGAAGTAAAGACAGGTGCCATCCTCGTAAATGTTCTCGCGCTGTTGCAGGCAGCGTTGCAGCGGATCGCGCACGGCGGAGATGGGCACCGAGCTCAGCGGCAGATCCATCAAGCTGCTGTACTGGCCGGCTGCGGCGACGATGCGCACATCGGTGTTGGCGTCGGAGCCCACCTGTGCGCACACCAAGCCCTCGGGCAAGATGCCCAGCATGGCGCAGATCTGGGTCACTACGCCTTCAGAAAAACGGTGCAAGCCGCGCAGGCGGCTCAGCTCGGTGCTGGCCTCCACAATGATTTCCAGGCCGCGCCGATTGGCTTCCAGTGCGCAGATCTGGCGGTAGGAGCGGATGGCGGCGGTGAGCACCGTGTACAAACGGGTGCGGGTCAGCTCCGACTTGGTCTTGTAGTCATTGATGTCATAGGCCTGCACCGTTTCGATTTCGGGGGCATAGCCGGGCTGGCCGGTGCGCAGCACGATGCGCAGAGAGGCGAGCTGCAACTCGTCGCGGATATAGCGCACCAGCTGCAGGCCGGAGTCTTCGGTCTCCATCACCACGTCCAGCAGCACCACCGCCAGATCATGTTCATGGGCCAGCACATAGCGGGCTTCGGCTGCGGAGCGGGCGTGGACAAAGGTGAGCGGCTGGCCTTCGACCAGCAGGCCTTGCATGGCCAGTTCGGTGGCTTTGTGGACGTCGCTGTCGTCGTCAACGATCAGGATGCGCCAATGACTGGCTGAACCGGCAGGGTCGCGCTCGCCCGGTTCGGGGCCTTCCAGGAATTCCAGCAAATCGTCATCGCCCTGTGCTTCAGGGGGCATCGGACTGTTTGTCTCTTGCATGGGGGGGCTATGCTCCAGCCGATAGATTGACAATGGCACAAGGGTATTCGATTCTGAACTTCATCGCCATGCTCGCAACCCTGTGCGCTGATGTGGCGCAACACTTGAAAGCTGACTTGTAGCAGCATTTTTAACGATCTGATCCCTGTAAAAGCTTGGCGTCAGTTTTTGATATGGAGGAAGTGGCATGAGGGAAACGCAAAAAGAGTCGCCGCAGGCGGCAACGGCCAAGGCTGACGCAGCCGATCCCGCCGAGAGTGGCGGCCTGTTCGGCAGTGTGCGGCGCTTGTTTTTGCATGCGCTGGAGATGCTGGAAATCCGCGTCGATATGTTCTCCGTCGAGCTCGAGGCGGAGAAGCTGCGGCTGTTTTCCGCTTTGGTCCAGGCTTTGATGGCCTTGCTGCTAGCCGTGGCGGCGCTGGGCTTGTTCTCGGCGGCGGTCTTGCTGCTCAGCCCGGAGCCCTGGCGTTGGCTGGCGGCCTTGCTTCTGGGCGCGGGCTACGCGCTGCTGGCTTGGTGGTGCTGGCAACGAGCGAGCGCCAATATCAGTCAAAAAGGCGGCGCTTTTGCCGGCAGCGTGGCCGAGTTGGCGCGTGACCGTGAAGCTTTGGGAGGCTGAGCATCATGTTTCAACAAGAACTCAATGACCTGAAGCTGCGCCACCTGGCCTTGCGCCTGCGCAGCATCGAATTGCGTGCCGAGATGCGCAAGGAGGCGCAAACCCTCACTCAGCCGCTGGGCTGGTGGGGTTTGGCCGGAGGTGCTGCGGGCGCAGCGATATTGCTCAAGGGGCGCGCCCGTCGGCCGGGCCTGGCCCGAATCCTGAGCTTTGTGCAGCTGGCGCTGCGGGTGGCCAACCTATTCCGGCAAGCCAAGCAGCAGCCTTGAGGCTGCGCTCAGTGGTCAGTGCTCAGCGCTGGCCTGGTTTCGCTGGTTTGCCCGGCTTGCCTGAGGGGCTGGGTTTGCCGGCGCGGCTAGATGGGCTCGCCGATGTGCCCGCTTTGCCAGCAGCCCCGTGAGGCTTGAGCGGCTGGGCTGATTTGGCCGGTGGGCGCGAGCCGTTGTCACGCGGCGGCAGGCCGGTGTGCTGGGTCAGGATCTGGCCCGGCTGTGGCTGCGCGTTGGGACGAGATTGGGGCCGAGCTTGCGAAGGGTGGTGCAGAGACTTGGCGACTGGTCGCGCCGTTGCGGCTGACCCGCTAGGCCCAGCGCCGCTGCGCCCGGCAGGCGTAGGCGTAGAGTTTTTGCGCCGCGCGCTCTCGTAGCTGCCGTCGGTGACGGGCTGGTAGCTCGGGATCAGATGATGCTTGCCGTTGCCGATCAAGTCACTGCGGCCCAGGGTCTTGAGCGCTTCGCGCAGCATCGGCCAGTTGTTGGCGTCGTGGTAACGCAGGAAGGCCTTGTGCAGGCGGCGGCGGCGGTCGCCGCGCACGATATCCACCACCTCGCTGGTGGCCGCGTCGCGGCTGATCTTCTTGAGCGGGTTGCGGTTCGAGTGGTACATGGCCGTGGCCGTGGCCATCGGGCTTGGGTAGAAGGTTTGCACCTGGTCGGCGCGGAAGCCATTGCTCTTGAGCCAGACAGCCAGATTCATCATGTCCTCGTCCGAGGTGCCGGGGTGGGCGGCGATGAAGTAGGGAATCAGGTATTGCTTCTTGCCGGCCTCTTCGCTGGCGGCATCAAACATCTTCTTGAAGCGGTCATAGGTGCCGATGCCCGGCTTCATCATCTTGGTGAGCGGGCCGTCCTCGGTGTGCTCGGGCGCGATCTTGAGGTAGCCGCCGACGTGATGCGTGACCAACTCCTTCACATACTCCGGTGACTGCACGGCCAGGTCGTAGCGCAGGCCTGAGCTGATCAGAATCTTCTTCACGCCCTTCAAGGCCCGCGCGCGGCGGTACATCTTGATCAGCGGGTCGTGATTGGTGTTGAGGTTCTGGCAGATGCCGGGGTAGACGCAGGACGGCTTGCGGCAAGCGGCCTCGATCTCGGGGCTCTTGCAGCCGATGCGGTACATATTGGCCGTGGGGCCGCCCAGGTCGGAGATGACACCGGTGAAGCCCTTGACCTTGTCGCGCATCTCTTCGATCTCGCGAATCACCGAGTCTTCCGAGCGGCTTTGGATGATGCGGCCTTCATGCTCGGTGATGGAGCAGAAGGTGCAGCCGCCGAAGCAGCCGCGCATGATGTTGACGCTGAAGCGGATCATCTCCCAGGCGGGGATCTTGGTCTCGCCGTCATGGCTGCCGTTGGCGTCGGCGTAGCTAGGGTGGGGTGAGCGGGCGTAGTTCAGGTCGAACACATGGTCCATCTCCGGAGTGGTCAGCGGGATGGGCGGTGGGTTGATCCAGACATCACGGTCGGCATGGCGCTGCACCAGGGCGCGCGCATTGCCAGGGTTGGTTTCCAAATGCAGCACGCGGTTGGCGTGGGCGTACAGCACCGGGTCGCTCTTGACCTGCTCGTAGGCCGGCAGGCGGATCACCGTGCGCTCGCGTGGCGGCATTTGGATCTTGCCTGCCAGCGGTGCGGCTGCGGGCTTGCGGTGGATGGTGATGGGCTTGCTACCGTCACTTGCTTCTTGGCCGGCCTTGACCTGGCCCGTGACGCAGCCGGCGGCCTTGTCCTCGGCGGTTTGCTCGATGGTCTGGTAAGGGCTGATGTGTTCGTCCACGCGGCCGGGCATGTCCACCTCGGTCGAATCCAGTTCGAACCAGCCTTCGGCCGTGGGGTCATTGGTGCGGCGCATGAAGACGGTGCCGCGAACATCGGTGATGCTCTCGATCGGCTGACGCGCGGCCAGGCGGTGTGCCACTTCCACGATGGCGCGCTCGGCATTGCCGTAGACCAGCAGGTCGGCCTTGGCGTCCACGATCACCGAGCGGCGGACCTTGTCCTGCCAGTAGTCGTAATGGGCAATGCGGCGCAGCGAGGCCTCGATGCCGCCAATCACGATGGGCACATCGTTCCAGGCTTCTTTGCAGCGCTGGGTGTAAACCAGGGTGGCGCGGTCTGGGCGCTTGCCGCCTTGGCCGCCGGGGGTGTAGACGTCATCGCTGCGGATCTTGCGGTCCGCTGTGTAGCGATTGATCATCGAATCCATATTGCCGGCGGCGATGCCGAAGAACAAATTCGGCTTGCCCAGCACCTTGAAGGGGTCGGCGCTTTGCCAGTCGGGCTGGGCAATGATGCCGACGCGAAAGCCCTGCGCCTCCAGCGTGCGGCCGATCACGGCCATGCCAAAGCTGGGGTGATCCACATAAGCATCACCGGTGACGATGATGATGTCGCAGCTGTCCCAGCCGAGCTGATCCATTTCGGCGCGCGACATCGGCAAGAACGGGGCCGGCCCGAAGCGCTTGGCCCAGAACGGCCGGTAGGCCGTCAAGGCCTTGGTGGCCTTGGCGGATTTGTCGGCGGTGGCTGGCTTGCTGCTGGACTTTTGGGCTTGCATCTTGAAATGGCGCGGCAAAAGCGCAGGCCGACGGGTGGCCGGCTGCGCCTCACTGAATTTGGGGAAGGGTCGATTGTCCCTTGTCCAGGCGCAAACCCCTACAAGGCCTGTGCAATTCAGGGGGCTTGGCTGTGGGCTTTGTGCCGGAAAAGGCCTGAAATGCGAGCGGGATGCGCTGTTTCAGTCGCTCGCGCGGCGTGGGCCGCACAAATTGCCCTGGCCTAAGCGCGCTGACTCTTCGGCGGTCATCAGCGGCAGCAGGGCCTCGCCCTGGTAGCTCAGGGCGGTCAAAAAAGTCTCCACCGTGGACTGGCCAACCGCCACCAAGTCGAAGGACGGGGGGTCCATGCACCACTGGTGCAGCAAACCGTCCACCAAGGCGACCAGCGTCACCGCCGCATTGGCGCTGTTCAGATTGGCGGGCAGTTGCCCCAGTGCCTTGGCATGCTCAAAAGAGGCTTCGTTCTGCGCCCGCCAACCGCGGTGTGAGGCCAGTCGGCGATCCACCAAGGCCTGCATATCTCTGGTGTACTCGACCTTCTGCGTCGAAATTTCGAACACCCGTCTTGCGCGCTCGTTATGCATGGCCGAGTGGAATACGTTGACCAAGCCCCAACGCAGATCCAGCAGGCTCAGCGCGGGCTCCTCCGCGTCGGTGCCGGGTTCGACCGCAGGGCTCAGGCCCTCTTCCAGCGGCATGGTGGCGCGCTCCATCATGGCGTTGAAGAGTTCGGCCTTATCTTTGAAGTGCCAATAGATGGCCCCGCGGGTCACGCCCGCGTGGAGAGCGATGTCGTGGAGCGAGCAGCGCGAGACGCCGCGTTGCTGAAACAGCTGCTCCGCCGCGTCGAGGATGCAGGTACGGGTTTCCTGCGCTTCTTGCTTGGTTTTCCTGGCCATGATCCTATTCTAAGCAAGATTACATACATGCACGAATGTATGTTTGTATATACTGTCGCTTATTTCGCGGCTTTGGCCCCACGTTTGAACCCAAGTTGTTGCCAGGTAAAGAGGCTTATCGCGCAAAAATGCGTGGCTAGCTGCAACTGCCAGGCGCCATGAACTTCTTCATCCAATTGAGCAAGATCAATATGAACCAACAAGCAAGCAAGCCCTCTTCCAAGCTGGGCGCTGGCGCAAGAGCGCTATATCTCCTGCCTTTGTGCGTCGCTGTGCTTGCCGCTTTGTCGGCCTGCGGCGGCGGTGACAAGGCAGCGGCCGCGGGCCCAGCCGGCGGCATGCCGCCACCTCCCCAGGTGGGCGTGGTGAAAGCCAGCTTGCAGCCTGTGGCCGTGCAGACCGAGCTGCCGGGTCGGGTTGAAGCCCTGCGCACGGCGCAGGTGCGGGCCCGTGTCAATGGCGTGGTGCTCAAGCGCTTGTTCACCGAAGGCGCCGAAGTGCGCGCCGGCCAGCCGCTGTTCCAGATCGACCCCGCTCCCTACCAAGCCGCGCTGGACAGTGCGCATGCCAGCCTGATCAAGGCGCAGGCGAACCAGAGCCAGGCGTCGGCCCAGGCCGAGCGCAACAAGCCGCTGGCCGAAGCCAAGGCCATCAGCCAGCAGGAGTACATCACCTCGGTCGCAGCTGCCAAGTCGGCCGAAGCCGATGTGGCTGCCGCCAAGGCCGCCATCCAGACCGCCAAGTTGAATCTTGACTATGCCGCCGTCAGCGCGCCGATCTCTGGCCGCATCGGCCGGGCTCTGGTAACCGAAGGCGCCTTGGTCAGCGCGGCAGAGGCCACACAACTGGCCCTGATTCAGCAAACCAGTAGCGTCTACGTCAACTTCACCCAAAGCGCCAACGAGGTGCAGCAACTGCGCCGCGCCCTGAGCAACGGCAAGATGCGCGCTGATGCCGCGCAAAGCGCCCAGGTGCGCATCGTGCTGGACGATGGCACCGAACTGGCCAAGCCCGGCAAGCTGCTGTTCACCGACCTGAGTGTGGACCCCACCTCCGGCCAGGTGACCCTGCGCGCCGAAGTGACCAATGCGAACAACCAATTGCTGCCCGGCCAATATGTGCGTGTGCGCTTGAGCCAAGGCGAGTTGCCGGCCGGCATCTTGCTGCCCCAGCAGGCGGTGACGCGCAGCAACCAGGGCGACTCGGTCTTGGTCGTCGGCCCGGACAACAAGCCCATGCCGCGCAAGGTCAAGGTCGATCGCGGCCAAGGCAATCAATGGGTGGTGCTGGAAGGCCTGCAAGCCGGCGAACAAGTGATCGTGGACGGCTTCCAGAAGATGTTTGTGCCCGGCGCCCCGGTGACCCCGGTGCCGTGGACGCCGGCTGCATCGGCACCCGCCGCACCTGCCGCCCCAGCGGCATCGGCCGCCAGCGCCGCAGCGCGTTAAGGCGAGGACGCAGTCATGTCAAGATTCTTCATTGATCGACCTATTTTTGCTTGGGTGATCGCCCTGTTCATCGTGGTGTTTGGCGCTGTCGCCGTCACCGTGCTGCCAGTGTCGCAATACCCCAAGGTGGCGCCACCCTCGCTGGTGCTGAGCGTGGCCTATCCGGGCGCCTCGGCCAAGGTGTTGGATGAAAGCGTGATCTCGGTGATTGAGCAGGAGCTCAACGGCGCCACCGGCCTGGCCTATATGGAGTCCACCTCCCAGGCCAATGGCACCGGTGCCATCACCATCACCTTTGAGGCCAACACCAATATCGACCTGGCTCAGGTCGATGTGCAGAACCGCTTGTCGCGCGCTTCGCCGCGCCTGCCTGCTGCGGTGACGCAGCAAGGCGTGCGGGTCGACAAGGCGCAGAACAACTTCTTGTTGTTCGTGACCTTGTCCAGCAAGGACGGCACCAAAGACCCGATCTCGCTGGGTGACTATGCCGCCCGTTCTATCGTGCCCGAGTTGCAGCGCATTCCCGGCATCGGCCAGGCGCAGCTCTTCGGTACCGAGCGCGCCATGCGCATCTGGCTGGATCCCGCCAAGCTGCTGAGCTACAAGCTCAGCCCGGCCGAGGTCAATGCCGCCATCCGCAACCAGAATGCCTTGACGCCGGCCGGTGTCATCGGCGACCTGCCCAACCTCAGCAGCCAGACCATGTCGGCCACGGTGGTGGTCAATGGTCAGTTGGAAAACACGACGCAGTTCGAGAACATCGTTTTGCGCGCCAACACCGACGGCTCCAGCGTCCGCCTGAAGGATGTGGCGCGGATCGAATTGGGTGGCCAGAGCTACGGCACTTACTCGCGCCTGAACGGTCAGCCGGCCACCGGTATTGGTATCCAGCTGGCGCCCAGCGGCAATGCCTTGGCGGCGGCCACCGCGGTCAAGGACCGCATGCTGCAGTTGCAGAAGTTCTTCCCCGAGGGTGTGGTCTACGAGATTCCTTACGACTCGTCCAAGTTCGTCAAGGTGTCGATCCACCAAGTGGTGGAGACCCTGGGCGAGGCCGTGTTGCTGGTGTTCCTGGTGATGTTCTTGTTCTTGCAGAACTGGCGCTACACCTTGATCCCGACCCTGGTGGTGCCCATCGCGCTGCTGGGTACTTTCGGCGTGATGTTGACGCTGGGCTTCTCGATCAACGTGCTGACCTTGTTCGGCATGGTGCTGGCCATCGGTATCTTGGTGGACGATGCCATCGTGGTGGTGGAGAACGTCGAGCGCATTATGAGCGAGGAGGGCCTGTCACCGCTGGAGGCCACCCGCAAGGCCATGACGCAGATCTCCGGCGCCATCATCGGCATCACCGTGGTGCTGGTGTCGGTGTTCGTGCCGATGGCCTTCTTCTCCGGCTCGGTGGGCAATATCTATCGTCAGTTCTCGCTGGCGATGGTGGCGTCCATGCTGCTGTCCGCGCTGATGGCTTTGACGCTGACCCCGGCCCTGTGCGCCACCTTGCTCAAGCCAGTGGAAGCCGGTCATCACCACGAGAAGCGCGGCTTCTTCGGTTGGTTCAACCGTGGTTTCTCGCGTACCGCCAAGGGCTATGAAGGCTGGGTTGCCAAGCTGCTCAAGCGCAGCGGCCGCATGCTGATTGTTTACGCCGCGGTGCTGGCGGCTGTGGGCTGGATGTATGTGCGCATGCCCACCTCTTTCCTACCCAATGAAGACCAGGGCTATCTGATCGTGAACGTGCAGCTGCCGCCGGGTGCGACGGCCAACCGTACCGAGGCCGCCGTCAAGCATGTGGAAGACTTCATGCTCAAGCAGCCCGAGGTGGAAGCCACCATCGGCGTGATCGGTTTCTCCTTCTCGGGTCAGGGTCAGAATGCCGCGCTGGTGTTCGTGCCGCTGAAGCCTTGGGAAGAGCGTGTCGGCCCGCAGCACAGCGCCTCGGCGCTGGCAGGCCGCGCCTTTGGCGCCATGATGGGCCAGGTGCGTGATGCCTTCATCTACCCGCTGAGCCCGCCACCCATTCCTGAGTTGGGCAATGCCACCGGCTTTGCGCTGCGCTTGCAAGACCGTGGCAATCTGGGCCACGAGGCCTTGCTGAATGCCCGTAATCAAATGCTGGGCATGGCATCGCAAAACAAGAAGATTGTTGGCATGCGCCCCGATGGCTTGGAAGACGCGCCGCAATTGCAGGTTGATATTGACCGCGACAAGGCCAACGCCCTGGGCGTGAGCTACGAGTCGGTGGCCAATGTGATCGGCACGACGCTGGGCTCGTCTTATGTGAACGACTTCCCCAACGCCGGCCGACTGCAGCGCGTGATCGTGCAGGCTGATGTGGCATCGCGTATGCAGCCCGACGACATCCTGCGCCTCAACGCCATCAATGCGCAGGGCCAGAACGTGCCTTTGTCGGCCTTCGCCCATGCGCACTGGATCACAGGTCAGACCCAGGCTGTGCGCTACAACGGCTACCCCGCCATGCGCTTGGCAGGTGATGCCGCCCCCGGCGCCTCCACCGGCGATGTGATGAAGGAACTGGAGCAAATGGCGCAGAAGCTGCCCAAGGGCATCGGCTTCGAGTGGACCGGCTTGTCGCGCGAAGAAAAGCTCTCGGGCTCGCAAGCGACCGTGCTGCTGGCCTTCTCTCTGCTGGCCGTGTTCTTGTGCCTGGCTGCTTTGTACGAAAGCTGGTCGATCCCGCTGTCGGTCTTGCTGGTGGTGCCCCTGGGTATCTTGGGTGCGCTGCTGGGCATGACCTTCCGTGGCATGCCGAACGACGTGTACTTCAAGGTGGGCCTGATCACGGTGATTGGCTTGTCGGCCAAGAACGCGATTCTGATCATCGAGTTCGCCAAGGACCTGCAGGCCGAGGGCAAGGGTCTGGTGGAGTCCATTCTGGAGGCCTGCCATCTGCGCTTCCGCCCCATCATCATGACCTCGATGGCCTTCATCTTGGGCGTGTTGCCGCTGTACTTCGCCTCCGGCGCAGGTTCGGCCAGCCAGCGTGCCATCGGCACCGGCGTGATGGGCGGCATGTTGACGGCCACCTTCTTGGCTGTGTTGTTTGTGCCGATCTTCTTCTACGTGGTGCGCCGCATCTTCAAGGCTCCGCCGGGTGCCGCCAATGTGCACAAGATCAGTAGCGACAAACCGACACTCCCCCGCACGGAGGAGCATTGAAATGAGCCGATTGAATTCATCACCTCTGAACATCGTCGCGGTTGCGGCAGCCGCCCTGGCCTTGAGTGCCTGCGGTTCGCTGGCGCCCAAGAACGAGCGGCCGGCCGCGCCGGTGGCACAAGCTTGGTCGGCCACACCCGCGACCGTCAAGGGAAGCGGCCCGGCCGCCGCTGAGCTGCCTTGGCAGAACTTCTACGGCAGCGATGCCCGCTTGCGTGAGCTGATCAAGCTGGCGCTGGAAAACAACCGCGATCTGCGCGTGGCCCTGCTCAATGTGGAGCAAGCGCGTGCCTTGGCGGGCGTGGCCGACTCGAATCGCTGGCCCACTGTGGGCGTCGGCGTGCAGGGTTCGCGCGCCCCTGACAGCAAGGGCAATAACGTCAATAGCTATCAGGCTGGCTTGCAGATCACGGCCTATGAGCTGGACCTGTGGGGCCGCGTCAAGAACCTCAGCGATGCGGCCGCAGCGCGCTATCTGGCTACGGCCGAGGGCAGTCGCGCCGCGCAGATCTCGCTGGTCGCTGGCGTTGCTTCGGCCTATCTGGCCTGGGTGGCCGACGGTGAATTGCTCAAGCTCTCGCAAGACACCGTGGCCACGCGCGGCGAATCTCTGCGCCTGATGCGCCTGAAGTTCGACGGCGGCGCTGCCTCGGCGCTGGAATACAGCAGCGAGCAGTCGGCGCACTCCTCCGCTTTGGCGAGCTTGGCCCAGGCCAAGCGCAATCTGGCGCAGGATGAGAATGCGCTGGCCTTGCTGTTGGGGCAGCCTCTGCCAGCGAACTTGCCGGCCGGGTTGAGCCTGGCGGCGCAGTCCCTGGCGGATGTGCCGGCCGGCTTGCCGTCTGAGGTCCTGGTGGCGCGGCCCGATGTGCGCCAGGCCGAGGCCCAGCTGATGGCGGCCAATGCCAATATCGGTGCGGCACGCGCGGCTTTCTTCCCGAGCATCTTGCTGACGACGAACTACGGCACTGCCAGTTCGGCCTTGTCGGAGTTGTTCAAGAACTCGGTCTGGACCATCACCGGCCAAGCCTTGATGCCCATCTTCGACGCCGGCCGCAACCAGGCCAATCTGGATTCGGCCAAGGCGGCGCAGGGCATTGCCGTGGCGCAGTACGAAAAGGCGGTGCAGACTGCCTTCCGTGAAGTGGCCGACGGCTTGGCTGGCCGCGCCACCTACGGTGAGCAATTGCAAGCGCAAAGCGCGCAAGCCAAGGCTGAGGCCGAGCGCTTGCGTCTGGTGAATCTGCGCTACGCCAACGGGGCGTCCAACAGCCTGGAATGGCTGGATGCGCAACGCGCCAGCTTCGCGTCGGAGCAGGCTTTGGTGCAGGTGCGTCTGGCAACCCTGCTCAACGGCGTCAATCTCTACAAGGCCTTGGGCGGCGGCGTTGCTGCGCCGGCGGCTGACAAGAGCTGATGCCTGAGGGAGGCCGAGTTCTCGGCTTGCTCTGAAACGGCAAAGGGCTCCCTCGGGAGCCCTTTTTGTTGTTCGCCACCGCAGTGAGTGGGTGGCAGCGGCTCAGGCCGCGATCAGTGCACGGCCTTGATCCATGCCAGGCCTTCGGCCGTGGCGTAGCGTACCGCAGCGCGCTGGCTCAGGAAGCGGCGCGTGAAGCGCATCACACGGTCATGGCTGGCCATGCCGGAGCCGGAGCGAATGGAGACTGCTGCTGCAAAGCTGCCGTCGTCTTGGGTTTTGATAATGGGTGAGACAAGATATTTGCCCACCTCAATGCTTGTTTTCTTATGCATTTTTCATAGAGGTGTGCACCCGAAGCAATCTTCAGATGCGGTATGGCGAAGGGAAGTTGCAGCATGGCGGGTGCAACGGTCCGTGAGTCTTCGAGGCCTCGAACGGACAGGACATGGCTTGGGAGGCCAGTACTTTCAAAGCTTTACTGCTTGCCTTTGTTCTTTGTGGTCTGGGCAAATCAATGAAGTAAAACAAAGCACCCCGGAGGGTGCCTTTTTAAGCCCGACGCTCACGCGTCGAGTGTGGGCAGCGACAAGCGCTGCCCGGCGCTAATTACAGAGCGCGGATGTTCGAAGCTTGCAGACCCTTGGGGCCTTGCTTGACTTCGAATTCAACCTTTTGGTTCTCAGCCAGCGTGCGGAAGCCGCCGTTGTTGCGGATTTCGCTGTGGTGGGCGAACAGATCCTTGGAGCCGTCTTCAGGCGTGATGAAGCCGAAGCCCTTGCCGTCGTCGAACCACTTCACGGTACCAGTTTGCATTGTCGTCATGATTGTTCCTTTTGAAACTAAATAAAAACCACCTCGCGGCTACACAGCCTGCAAGGACAGAAACACTCAAGAACAGTCAAACGGGGAGTTGAAACTGAAGCGAGCCGGGTCGCGAACGTACTGCGGTGGCTGCAGATTGAAGACCTTGAAGAAACGGTCTTGTGCGTATCTATGCCTTGAAGTCTAACACAGCGGCGCTGATTTTCCTAAATGATTCTTTGCGATGGGTCAAGATGGTGCGCGCTGAAATCAAGCGGCCTGCACA
Organism: Paucibacter sp. KCTC 42545; assembly: GCF_001477625.1. NCBI lineage: Bacteria > Pseudomonadati > Pseudomonadota > Betaproteobacteria > Burkholderiales > Sphaerotilaceae > Roseateles > Paucibacter sp. KCTC 42545. The sequence goes on along the minus strand of NZ_CP013692.1, from coordinate 3,599,748 downwards.
TTGACGGCAATGCCCGACAACACCGCATTGCCCGACAGCATGTCGCGCTGGCCCTCGCCGATCAGGGCATTCATATTGATGCCAGGCCGTTCGCCGGCCAGATTGAGCTGCATGCCGGGCAGGTCATGGCCCCAGCCATGCGGCAGGCTGACCACGCCGGCCATCATGTCCGCACTCAGGCTGACCTGGGCTTGCAGGCTGGCGCTGGCATTGCTCACGGTGGCCATTCCACCTTCTTGCAGCCCTAAGCGCTGCGCGTCGGCCGGGTTGACCAGCAGGGTGCAGCGCATCGGCCCCTTGGCCAGCACCGGCAGGTTGTGCATCCAGCTATTGCCCGAGCGCATATCGCGCCGACCGATCAGGCGCATGCCTTCCGTTGGCAAAGCCAGGGCGGCGTCGACCTCGGGCAGGGCGGCCAGCAAGCTGGGCGGCGCCAGTTCGATCTTGCCCGAGGGCGTGCGCAGCAACTCGGGAATGCGGGGCTGCAATTCCCCCAGGTCAATGCCGCCCGGCGTGGCGCGCACTTCGGCAAGGCTGAGGCGATAGGGGCCATGGCGCAAGCCTTGGTCGATCAGGCGCTCGGGCCCGCGCAACTCGGGGGCGGCCGGGTCGGGCGGGAAGGCGGCATCTTCGAGTGCCTCAATGTCCTGCCGCCAATCCTTACCCTCGACCATGGCCGCGAGCCTGAGCAGGATCTGCCATTCGGCCGGCTGCCCGGCGGGCTTGGCAAACACCGGCGCTGAGAAGCGCGCATGGTTGCGCCAAGACAGCTGCGGGAAGGCCATGTCGAAGTGCAGATCTTCCAGCGGCGACAAGCCCGGCAGGATCACATCCGCATGGCGGGTGGTCTCGTTCAGATAGATGTCGAGACTGAGCATGAAGTCCAGGCCGTCCAACGCGCGGGACAGGCGTGGGCCGTCAGGCGCCGACAGTACCGGATTGCAGGCCACGCTGATCAGGGCGCGCACCTGGCCCGGGCCGGGCGTTTCGATTTCTTCGGCCAGGCAATTCATCGGCAGCTCGCCATAGACCTCGGGCGCCTGGCTGACGCGGCTGTGGCGACGCCCGGTGGTGATGCCGCGGCCGCTGCCGGGCTTGCCCTGGGTGTTGGCGGCGAAGGCGGCGGCCTTGGGGAACATGGCGCCGCCCTCTGAGTCAAGCTGGCCGATCAGGATGTTGACGACGTCAATCAACCAGCTATTGAGCGTGCCAAAGCGCTGGGTGCAGGTGCCGATGCGGCCATACAGCACGGCCCGTGGTGCGGCCGCCAATTCGCGTGCCAGGCGGCGCTGGGTGGCAGCCTCGATGCCGCAGCCGGCGGCCATGCGCTCGGGCGGGTAGGGGCTGACGGCCGCGCGCAGCTCGTCCAGCCCGGCCACATGCTCGGCCAGATGGCGCAGCTTCACCAAGCCCTCGTCGAACAAGGTGTGCACCAGGCCCAGCAGCAAGAACACATCGCCGCCCGGCAGGATGGGCAGGTATTCGTCGGCAGCATGAGCGGTTTCGCTGCGGCGCGGGTCGATCACGACGATGCGGCCGCCGCGTGCGCGCATGGCCTTGGCCTTGCCGCGGTAGTCCGGCACGGTCCACAAGCTGCCATTGCTGACCATGGGGTTGGCGCCCAGGATCAGCAGCAAATCACTGCGCGGCAGGTCCGGCACCGGGACGCTCATCCAGTGGCCGAACATCAGGCCGGCGCTGAGCTGCTTGGGCATCTGGTCCAGCGTGGAGGCGGAGAAGATATTGCGGCTGCCCAGGGCGCGCGCCAGGCGCGGGAAGTAGGCCAGCAGGCCGATCTTGTGCACGGCGGGGTTGCCAATGCTGGCGGCAACTGCGTCGGGCCCCTGCGCTTGCAGAATCGGCAGCAGTCGGCGCTCGACTTCGGCCAAGGCTTCGTCCCAAGTGGCGGGCTCAAACTGGCCGTTGCGCTTGATCAGCGGCTGGCGCAGGCGGTCGGGGTCTTCGTGCAAGTCTTTCAGGCTGACGCCCTTGGGGCAGAGGAAGCCTGCGCTCAGCACGTCTTGCTCGGCGCCGCGGATGCTGATGACTTGCTGTCCGTCGCTGCGGATTTCGAGCCCGCAGCAGGCCTCGCACAGCGGGCAGATGCGGTAGTGAACTTGCTCGGACATGGCGGGCTCCAAATGGCTGAGAAAGAGTGGTCGGCGGATGACGGTTCGGGGCGGATTGTGGGCCGTCCGGCCACGGCGCGGGGTCAACAAGGCGACAGCGGCATACTGCCGGTTTTGGACGCTTGGAGTGGGTATGCGAATCGATATCGGTCAGGGCGTGCGCCTGTTCGTGGATGTGCAAGGGCCGGGCCTGGTGCCCGATGGCGCGCAGATGCGCGAGAAGCCCACACTGATTTGCATGCACGGCGGGCCGGGCTTCGACCACGCCGCCTTCAAACCAGGCTTCTCGCAGCTGGCGGATATTGCGCAAATCATTTACTACGACCATCGCGGACATGGCCGCAGCGATGAGCGGCCGCCGAGTGAGTGGACGCTGGACACCTGGGCCGACGATGTGGTGCGCCTGTGCGACGCCCTGGGCATCGAAAAACCCATCGTGCTGGGCCAATCGTTCGGCGGTTTTGTGGCGCAGCACTACATCGCTCGCCATCCCGGACATGCCGCCAAGGTGATTTTGTCCAGCACCTCGCACCATATGGGCCTAGGGCGCAAGCTCGATGGTTTTGAGAAGCGCGGCGGCGCGCAAGCCCGCGCCTTGGCGGAAGCTTTTTGGACCCGGCCCGACCCGGCCACCTGGGCCGCTTACTGGGCCGGCTGCCGCCACCTCTACAACACGACGGCGCCGGCCGATCCGCTGGCGGCGCAGCGAACGCTGGTGCGTGAAGACATCCTGCTGCATTTTGTCGCCGGCGAAAAGCAGCATCTCAATTTGCTGCCCGGCCTGGCCGGTGCGCAATGTCCGGTGCTGGTGATGGCGGGTGAGGAAGATCCGGTCTGCCCGGCCGAGGATGCGCGCGAGATTGCTGCCGCTTTGCCCGCTGAGTTCTCTCAGCTGGTGACTTTCCCAGGCGTGGGCCACGGCGCCTGGCGCGATGACCCGGTCGCCGCGTTTGCGGTCTTGAGGAAATTTATCCTGGCTTGACGACCAGGTCAGTGACCAATCAGCGCGATCAGTTCGCGCTCCACCAAGCTCGCGTCGCCCAGATTCATCTCGATCAGGCGGCGCAGGTGGGTGATGCTCTCGATGTCGATGCTGCGGCACAGCAGGCCGGCGGACTCGCCTTCGACATGGGCCAGCTCACCGGCCATGGCGATGGTGGTGCTCTTGTCGGCCAGGGTGATTTTGAGCAGGCAGGGCTGGCCCAGGGTCACGAACTTGGCGTGCGGGAGCTTGAGCAGCGCGCCCTTCAGTGAGAGGTCAAGCACATGCGCCTGAATCTGCTCATGAGTGGTGATCAACTCGGCCTCGACGTCGAAGGCGACGCGGGTGAAATGGCGGCGTTCGGTATTGATGGCAAGCTCCCAAAAGCTGAAATCATGCTAGCAGACCGGGCCCCGGCCTGCGCACTGAATTGCTAGCAAATTCGTGGGCATTTGGGGCGAGGCGTGCGGCGGCTGGTGCTGCGGGCCCGTTGGCGGCCAATCAGAGTCGAATCAACGGCAAATCGTGCTCTGGTCCACCGCTTTCTGCAGGCGCTGCGGAATCACCGCTTCCAGGCCCATGGACTCCAGGATGTACCAAGCGGCGCGCAGATAGGTGGCGGTGGCGGCGCGCACTTCGTCGCGCTCGCCGTTAGGCCCCGCAGACTGAAGCTGGCGATTGGCGGCCTGGCTGCGGGTGTCGATCAAGGGGGCCTGGTAGCGCAAGGCGATGCGGGCCAGCAAGGTCTGTACGGCGTCGTTATTGCGGGCATGGCCACCCAGGAGCTTGGCCAACTCGCCCAAGACTTCTTCGGCGGCAGCGGCCAGCAAGCGGGCGGCGTGGTCGCTGCCCCCGGCCAGGTAAAGCGCGGCACTCAGGTCGGCATATTCCAGCGCCACGGCCAATTTGGGCAGGTCATCCTGGTTGGGGCTAAGTTTTTTGCTGCTGTGATTCATCTCAAGAGTCGGCTCAACTGCGCCCGTTGCTATCTGTCCCTATGGCCGGTGCGAGCGCATCTTCTGCTCGCCTGTCCGACCTGGGCGTCATGCGTCCAGATCAAGAAAAATTTACCCGCCTCTGTGCGGCAGGCGGCCCACCATCTTAGTCCCGCCTTGTGACATTGAAAGCGCGGAAGTTGGCGGGAAAGTAGGCGCTAACAAGCCGAATTGCTGCGGGCCTGAGAAGCGGTTTTTTCGCGGGCGCAAGCGGGACAAGCCCTGCGCGGGGTCAAGTTCCGATCGCTAAGATGGGTCCATCATGGCGACCTTGCCTCGCCCCAATTGAAAGAGCCTCAGCATGACCCCGCCTATCCCCACCCAACAGAGTTTTGATGACGAGGCCCTGGCGCCAGCCGTGGCCACGAAGGCCCCCCTGACGGCCATTGCGCCGGCCGCCGCCCTGTCAGCGCAAGAGATCAGTGCCGAGGTCTTGCTGGAGAAATACGCCAAGGGCGATGAGCAGACCCTGGATCAATTGCGCCAGCGGGTGGCGCGCGCCTTGGCCGAAGCCGAGGCGCCTGAGGCGCGGGCCGAGTGGGAACTCAAGTTTCTGGACGCCCAGCGGCGTGGCTTTGTGCCGGCCGGGCGCATCAATTCCGCCGCGGGCACGGAACTCAGCGCCACCTTGATCAATTGTTTTGTGCAGCCGGTGGGCGACTCCATCGCCTCCGTTGAGGATGGCCACCCGGGTATTTACACCGCCTTGACCGAAGCCGCTGAAACCATGCGGCGCGGCGGCGGGGTGGGCTATGACTTTTCACGCATCCGCCCGCGCGGCGCCTGGGTGGGTTCAACCCAAAGCAATGCCTCCGGCCCGGTCAGCTATATGCGGGTGTTTGACCGTTCCTGCGAAACGGTGGAAAGCGCCGGTAGCCGCCGCGGCGCCCAAATGGGTGTGCTGCGCTGTGACCACCCGGATGTGGAGGAATTCATCCACGCCAAGGACCAGGGCGATCTGAAGAACTTCAATATCTCGGTCGGCGTGACCGATGTGTTCATGCAGGCCGTTGACGCTGACGCCGAATTCGAGCTGACCCACAAGGCCGAGCCCGGCCCCAAGCAGCGTGCTGCCGGTGCCTATCAGCGTGCCGATGGGCTGTGGGTTTACCGCAAGCTCAAAGCCCGCGAGCTGTGGGACCAGGTGATGCGCTCCACCTACGACCATGCCGAGCCCGGCGTGTTGTTCCTGGATCGCATCAACCTCGACAACAACCTCCACTACTGCGAGTCCATCTCCGCCACCAACCCCTGCGCCGAGCAGCCTTTGCCGGCCTATGGCTGCTGCTGCCTGGGCTCGGTCAATCTGACGAGTTTTGTGCGCGACCCCTTTGGCGCGGCCGCCGAGTTTGACGAAGCCGGCTTTGCCGACGTCTGCCGCACCGCCACCCGCATGCTGGATAACGTGCTGGACGTCACCCCCTGGCCCTTGCCCGCGCAGCAGCAGGAAGCGCGCAACAAGCGCCGCGTCGGCCTGGGCTTTACCGGCCTGGGTGATGCCCTGGTGATGCTGGGCCTGCGCTACGACAGCGACGCCGCGCGTGACGCCGCCCGTCGCATCAGCGAGGTGATGCGCGATGCGGCCTACAGCGCTTCGGCCGATCTGGCCGTGGAGCGCGGCGCTTTCCCGCTCTTCAATGCCGATCTGTACCTGTCGGGTGGCAACTTCGCCTCGCGCCTGCCACAAGGCCTGAAGGACAAGATCCGCGCCCAGGGCTTGCGCAACTCGCACCTGTTGTCGATTGCGCCCACCGGCACCATCAGCCTGGCCTTTGCCGACAACGCTTCCAACGGCATCGAGCCGGCCTTCAGCTGGAGCTACACCCGCAAGAAGCGCATGCCCGATGGCGGCTACAAAGAGTACGCGGTGGAAGACCATGCTTGGCGCTTGTATCGCCATATGTTCGGCACCGGCGCGCCGCTGACATCCGCCTTCGTCACGGCGCTGGAACTGAGTGCCTCTGACCACGCGCTGATGGTGGCGGCCGTGGCGCCGTACGTCGACACGGCCATTTCCAAGACCGTCAATGTGCCGGTGGACTACCCCTACACCGAGTTCCAGAATCTCTACCACCAGGCCTGGAAGGCGGGGCTCAAGGGCTTGGCCACTTACCGGCCCAATAGCGTGCTCGGTTCGGTGCTGAGCGTGGACGCGGCCCCGGCGGTGACCGAGCCCGAGCCCCTCAAGCCGGTGAGCAGTGCCGATGGCAGCAACCAGCGCATGTTGGTCACGCGCCTGCCCAATGCCGTGCTGGCCTCGCTGCGCTGGCCCAGCCGGCCCGAGTTGCCCGGCGGCAACCCGGCCTGGAGCTACATGATCCGCCATCCGCATGGCGACTTCGCGCTTTTCGTCGGCGAACTGCCCGCAGTTGGCCCCGACGCCGGCCTATTTGGCAAGAACCTGCCTTTCGAGGTCTGGGTGAATGGCGCCGAGCAGCCGCGCGGCCTAGCCGCTGTGGCCAAGACCTTGTCGATGGATCTGCGCACCAATGACGCTGCCTGGCTGCGCTTGAAGCTTGATGCCTTGGCCACCGTGGCCGAAGAGCGTGCGTTTGAAATGCCCATGCCCCCTGGCGGCGAGCCGCGCCTCTTCCCCGGCGTGGTGGCCGCCACGGCCGCCGTGATCCGCTGGCGTTGCGAGCAGCTTGGTGCCCTGGCCGAAGGCGGCGCCACCCCGGTGCTGGACGCCATGTTCAGCCGCGAAGAGCCGCGCACCAGCACCATGGGCACCCTGGCCTGGGCGGTGGACGTCGACAACCCGGCGACTAACGAGCAATTTACATTGACCCTGAAAGAGGTCAGCCTGCCCACGCCCGATGGCGGGGTGGTAACGCGCCCTTGCGCCATGGGCTTCTCGGGCAATTACCCGAAAGCGCTGGACGGCATGGCGCGCCTGCTGAGCCTGGACATGCGGGTGATGGACCCAGCCTGGATCGGCATGAAGCTGCGCAAGCTGCTCAACGTGGGCGAGCCGCTGGGCCATTTCATGGCCCCGGTGCCCACGCTCTCGGGTGAGCGCCGCCAGCAGATCTGGCCTTCTACCGTGGCCTATGTGGCGCGCCTGATCATCCACCGCTACGCCATGCTGGGCGTGCTGGATGAGCAAGGCATGCCGCATGTTGAGATGGGCTTGCTGCAAGCGCCTCAGGCCAAGGCGGTCAGCGGCAACACCGTGCCCGCCATGGCCGGCAAGCCCTGCCCGGAATGCGGCAATGCCACCATGATCCACAAGGACGGGTGCGATTTCTGCACCGCCTGTGGCTATGTGGGGCAGTGCGGCTGAGGCGGTAGTGGCCCTTCGGCAGGGGCTTTTGCCTTGATTGGGATAGAGCGGGCCTGAATTGGCCCGTTCTTGCCTGCGGGCGCTTGCCATGCTGTTTCTGGCGCGTGGACAAATGCACGCCATGCCAGTGAATGTGTCGCGATGACTTGATTAAACACAAGTCTCGGTTTGATAATAGTTGCTATCGGTACACCCGTTCGAAAGGCGGGGTCACAAAGCCTCCGGTCTACTTCCTTAGCGGGAAACGATAGCGGGGCTGCCTCGGTCCACTCTCTCTAGGCCCGGGTCATGGCGGCTGCCCGGCCGCTTGGCGCTTGCTGAGCTTTTCATCGCTCGCAGCGTTCCGCCTTTCAAGTCGCGTATCGACACATGTGGCGCAACTGCCCGGTTCACTCCGGCGGGTGCGCCAACGCGCGCTTGCTCACCTCGAGTTGGTCCCTCACTGCCTGGCATTGCGCCAGGGCGGACTGCTTCGTCGTGCCTGAGCGTGGAATTGTCAGAAGGGCCAGCGGGCAGGCTTTCGAGGCAGTTCATTGTTTGAAAACCTTGAAAGCAGTACGAATGAAGATGAATTGGTTCGCCCGATCCAGCGTGGGCAGCAAGCTGTCGCTGGCAAATTTTGTTTTGATCGCCGCCGTGCTGGCCTTGTTTGTGATGGCGGCCAGCTACTCCAGCGGTCGCATCATTGAATCGCACGCATTCGCCGAGGTGGAACAAAAGACGCAGCTGCTGGTCAAGCTGATGGAGGCCTCCGACCAAGACATCCGCGAGCGCACCAACTCCCTGAGCAAGGCTTTCCAGGCCACCATGAAGGGCTCGATGGAGCTGCGCGACAGCACGGTCGAGATCAAGGGGCGCGCCACGCCGGTCCTGGCCTTGAACGGCAAGACGATCAATCTCGACTTCAGCTTTGTGGATCCGTTTACCGAAACCACCGGTGCTGTGGCCACGGTGTTTGCCAAGACGGGGGAGGACTTTGTCCGCATCGCCACCTCTTTGAAGAATGAAAAGGCGGAACGCGCCGTCGGCACCTTGCTGGACCGTGAGCATCCGGGCTACAAGGCCGTCACTGCGGGTGAGAGCTTTGTGGGTGTGGCCACGCTGTTCGGCCGCCAGTACATGACGCGCTATGACCCGATCCGCAACGAGGCCGGCCAAACCATCGGCCTGAGCTTTGTCGGCCTGGACTTCACCGCCTATGTGACGACGCTGAAGGCCACCATCCGCGATATGAAGATCGGCGACACCGGCTACTTCTTCGTGCTCGATGCGCGCCCCGGCAAGTCCTTCGGCAATATGGTGGTGCACCCGACGGTTGAAGGTAAGAACCAGCTCGATCTGAAGGATGCCGATGGGCGCGAGTTCATCAAGGAAATCCTGGAGAAGAAGTCCGGCTCGATCAGCTATGGCTACCTGAACAAGGAGCGCGGCGAGACGACCGCGCGTGAAAAGGAAGTGGCCTTCACCCATTTCAAGGCCTGGAACTGGGTCATTGCCGGCGGCACCTATGTGGACGAATACACCGCCGAGATTCGCGCCCAGCGCAATGACTATGCCGCCGTGGCACTGCTCTTGGTCTTCGGTATGGGCATGATCTCCTACTTCATGCTGCGCCGCATGGTCAGCCGGCCCTTGGCGCAAGTGCAGGGCATGGCCGAGCATCTGGCCACCGGCGACCTTACCGTTCGCTTGGATGTGAAGCGCGGCGATGAGATCGGTGCCCTGGTCACGGCCATGAATCGCATTGGTGAGAATCTGAGCACCGTGGTTGACTCGGCGCGCGAGAACGCCAATAGCGTGGCGACCGCCTGCGCCCAGATTGCCAGCGGCAATCAAGACCTCTCGGCCCGCACCGAAAGCCAGGCCAGCGCGCTGGAGCAAACCTCAGCGTCGATGCGCCAGCTCAGCGGCACGGTGCAGCAGAACGTGGACTATGCGCACAAGGCAAACGCCTTGGCCGAAGGCGCCAGCGCCGTGGCAAGCAAGGGCGGTGAGGTGGTGTCGCAGGTGGTGGACACCATGCGCGATATCGCCAAGTCCAGCCAGCGGATTGAAGACATCACCTCGGTGATCGACGGCATCGCCTTCCAGACCAATATCCTGGCCCTGAATGCGGCGGTGGAAGCGGCGCGGGCGGGTGAGGCCGGGCGTGGTTTCAGCGTCGTGGCGACCGAGGTGCGCAGCCTGGCCGGCCGCTGCGCCGAGGCCGCCAAGGAGATCAAGGGCCTGATCACGGACAGCGCCAGCCGGGTTGAGCGCGGCAGCGTTTTGGTTGACCAGGCCGGCAGCACCATGACCGAGGTGGTGGCCAGCATCGGCCATGTGACGCGCATCATGAATGACATCCGCAGCGCCAGCCGCGAGCAGGCCACCGGCGTTCGCCATGTTGACCTGGCCGTCAGCCAGATGGATCAATCAACGCAGCAGAACGCCGCGCTGGTGGAAGAAATGGCCGCTGCGGCCTGCAGCCTGGAGCTGCAAGCCCAGGGCATGGTGGATTCCGTGGCCTTGTTCAAGACGCAGTAAATCGCAGCTTCTTCTCGCGTAAAAAAACGCCTCGCAAGTTCGCTTGCGAGGCGTTTTTCATTGGCCGCAAGGGCCTGACTTCTTGACCAAGTCCTTCAGGTCGACACCCTAGGCTCAGCGCCCACCCGGCGTGTAGATCTGGTCGAACTGGCCGCCATCGTCGAAGTGGGTCTTCTGCGCGGTGCGCCAGCCGCCGAACAACTCGTCGATGGTGAACAGCTTCACCGGGGCGAACTGCTTGGCGTATTTGGCCGCTACGCGAGCGTCACGGGGCCGGTAGTAGTTCTTGGCAGCGATCTCCTGAGCTTCCGGGGTGTAGAGATAGTTCAGATAGGCCTCGGCCTGCTTGCGGGTGCCGCGTTTGTCCACCACCTTGTCGACCACGGCCACCGGCGGCTCAGCCAGGATGCTCAACTCGGGCGTGACGATTTCGAACTTGTTCGGCCCCAGTTCCTTCACGGCCAAATAGGCCTCGTTCTCCCAGGCGATCAGCACATCGCCGATGCCGCGTTCCACAAAAGTGGTGGTGGAGCCGCGGGCGCCGGAGTCCAGCACCTTGGCATTGGCATAGATGCGTTTGACAAAGGCGCGGGCCGAGTCGGCATTGCCGCCCGGCTGCTTGAGGGCATAGCCCCAGGCGGCCAGATAGTTCCAGCGCGCGCCGCCCGAGGTCTTGGGGTTGGGCGTGACGATGTCAATGCCCGAGCGCGCCAGGTCGGGCCAGTTGTTGATTTTCTTTGGGTTGCCCTTGCGCACCAGGAAGACGATGGTGGAGGTGTAGGGGCTGGCGTTATGGGGCAGGCGTTTTTGCCAGTCGGCCGGGATCAGCTTGGCTTGATCATGCAGGGCGTCGATGTCATAGGCCAGGGCCAGGGTCACGACGTCGGCTTGCAGGCCGTCGATCACCGAACGCGCTTGTTTGCCCGAGCCGCCGTGCGACTGCTTGATGGACAGCGCCTCGCCCGTCTTGGCCTGCCATTGCTTGGCGAAGGCGGCGTTGAATTCTTGATAGAACTCCCGCGTCGGGTCGTAGGAGACATTCAGCAGCTGTGTTTGAGCCTGGGCTTGGGTCAAGCCAGCGCATGCCAGCAGACCGGTGGCTGCAAGGGTGACAAGGCGGCGGCGCGAGAGTGTTGTCATGGCGAGGTGTTTTGCGTGAGTGGATGCGGAGCTTGCTGAAAATCAGCCATCAAGATGCCTGCTCAATGTAGGAAATGCAGCCGCTGGCGTGAACCAAGAAGTTCAGCAAAGCTTTGCAGAACTTCTTGGGTTCCACTCAGTCGCTGCCGCCTCAGGCGCCGAAGCGGTGGTTGAACTCCAGCCAGGCTTGGCGGCCATGCGGCAGGTAGTAGCCCACCGGGTAGTAGGGCCAACCGGACGTGGCGTCCTTGCGGATATCGCCGCTCAGGTTGTTGACGATCACGCTCAGGCTGGTGTTCTTGTTCAGCGCGTAATTGCTGCTGAGGTTGAAGCTCCAGGAGGGATTGATCCAGGACTTTTGATCGCCGCTATTGATGCGGCCGTTGCGCGAGCCGGTCAGCGTGTGGCGCCAGTCGCCGATCTGCCAGCTCACCGTGGTGATCAGCTTGTTGGGCCAGTCGCTGAAATTGCTGCCCAGCTTGCCGACTTGGTTGGCGCCATCGTCGCCGTCGAACTGTTGGTAGACATAGCTTTGCACCTGGGTGTACTTGGCGCTGAGCGCGAAGTTGCCCAGCTGGCTGGTCTTGAAGGCGTACTTGGCCGAGATGTCGAAGCCATAAGTGCTTTGCGATGCCGCGTTGATCGGGTTGACCCAGATCTCCTTCACCTCACCCGGCTTGACCACCGCGTCGGCCGGGTTGCGCCGTACGCGTGCAATCGCGTCCACGCAGCTGGGGGACTGGATGTTTTGCGCGCCGCCGCGGCAATCGGCTTCGTCACGCAAGAGTTTGTCCGGGCTCAGATCGGTGACGAGGTCGGAGATGGCAATCTTCCACAAATCGATCGAGGCATCGAACTGCGCGTTGGGCTGCCACACCAGGCCTAAGCCCCAGCTCTTGCCCTTCTCGGACTTCAAGTCCTTGGAGCCGGTCTTCACATAGTTGAAGCCAGGCGACACATCGGCGAAATCGCACTTGTCCAGCGCTTGGCCGCTTTGTGCGCAGCGGTAGTAGTCCGTTGAGGAGGAGTAGTAGCCCAGGCTCTTGGCCGTGAACACATAGCTCATGTCCGGCGCGCGGAAGCTGGTGGCATGGTGGCCGCGCAGCAGCACTTCGGGCGCGGGGCGGAACTCCAGGCCGGCGTTGTAGGTGAAGCTGCCATCGCTGCGGCCGGCAAAGCGGTACTGGTCATAGCGCCCGGCCAGGCTGGCCGTCAGCAGCTTGCTGATGGGGGCGTTCAGCTCTCCACCCACGGCCCAGCGGCTGCGTTCACCTTCCACCGTCGCCACTTCGCTGGTGTTGTAGAAATAGCCCTGGCCCAGGCGCGCATCGGCCTGGTTGCGGAAGCCTTGTTGGCCGGCTTCGGCCAGCACCGCCGCACGCAGCGGGCCGCCTGGCAATTGGGTCAGCTCGCCGCTGGCGGTGGCGCTGAGGTTATGGGTCCAAGACTTGTCATTGCTGAGGCTGGCGTCGCTGAAGCTGTCGACCTCGGCGGCGGTGAGTGGCTTGAACAAGCGCTTGGTGTCGGGCGCGTAGATGTCCACGCCATTGGCGTTGGTGCCCAGTTTGGGGCCGAGGAAGAACTCGTCCACCGTGGCGCGCAGGCGCGGCCGGCTCGAGTCAATCACGCCGGCGGAGGTGTTGACGGCGATGTCATAGCTCCATCCCGTGGCGCCCAAATCGCCGCGTGCACCCAGCACCAGGTTGTAGGTCTTGTCCTGCCATTCGCGGTTGAATCGGGTGGGCCCACCGGTTTCTTCCGGCGCGATGCGGCGGCTCCAGGTTTCTAGCTTGCCGCTTTGCTGGTTGACGAAGAAGCTGCCGTTGGCTGCGGCCGAAGTCCAGCTCGGCCCGCGGGTGTTGTTATCGGTTTTGTTGAAACCGAACAGGGCCTCGGCAAACAGCTCGGTGCTGGGGTTCAGGGCGTAGTTGAGGACTGTGGCCAGATTGGTGCTGCGGTTGCCGGTCTGCGTCGTCCAGTAGGTGGGGGACGCACGGCCGCTGCCGCAGAAGGTGCCGCTCTTGGCGGTGAAGGCTTTGACCGAGCCTTCGAACAGGCCAGCCGCTGCTTCGCAAGCGCCGGCGTCCGGGGTGATGTACTTATTGCTCTTTGCGTCTTTGCGCCCGAACACCACGGCCGGCGCGGCGCCCGTGAGCGTGCTGTCGGCCATGAAGTCGCGCTGGCGGCTCCAGATCGGTTGGCGGCCGCTCAGCTCAATGCCCCATACGCCGCTGAGATTGCCGGCATCGATGCCGCCAGTGAGTTGGGCGCGTGCGTTCTCGCCGCCGCCCAGCTGTGTGCCGCCGGCCTTGAGGTTGAGGGTGATGCCGTCCTGACGCTTTTTCAGGATGATGTTGACCACGCCGGCAATCGCGTCAGAGCCATACACCGCCGACGCGCCGCCGTTGAGGATCTCGATGCGATCCACCAGGGCCGAGGGGATGTTGGAGATGTCGGTGAAGTTGACCGAACCTTCGTAGGCCGTCGGGTAGTCAGCGATGCGGCGGCCGTTGATCAGCGTGAGTGTGTGGTTAGGGCCCAGGCCGCGCAGGCTCAGCGCGGTGGCGGCCGGGGTGAAGGTGTTGCCGAAGTCGGCGCCTTGGGTGAAGCCGGTGTTTTCGGTCAGGCTGCTCAGCGCATCGGCCACGTTCTTGTAGCCGAGGCGGTCGATGTCCGCGGCTTTGAGCACGGTGACCGAGCTGGGGCCTTCGGCTTGGATGCGGGAGATGCGCGAGCCGGTGACCAGCACTGGCGAGATCACTTGATTGCTGGCGGCGGGTGCATTGTCGGCGGCTTGTTGTTGCTGGGCTTGGACGCCATGCTGTGGCAGGGCGTAGGCGAGCAGCAGGGCCAGCGCGAGTGGCGCCGGCCTGCACAGGGGCAGGTGTTGCATATGGGTTTCCCTCGAATCAAAAAGATGGCGGCCGATGCCAGCGGGTAGCCAGCATCGGCCGCAGCAGCGATGCGCCCTCGATACGGCGCTGCTGTCTTGCCTGCAACTCTAGGGTTAGCCCTGGGTGCTGTGAACTAAGAAAATCTGCGTTGCTTTGCAAGACGGTGAGCAAGGCGGCAGTCTTGTCACAATGCAGGCAGCGCCGATTCCGGCGCGCCGCAAGAGGATGTCCACATGAGCCGCGAAACCGAATTCCCCATTCACCCCCAATTCACTGAGCGCTGGAGCCCGCGTGCGCTGACCGGTGAGGCGATTGAGTTGCCGACGCTGCTGAGCTTCTTCGAAGCCGCGCGTTGGGCGCCCTCGGCCAGCAATGTGCAGCCTTGGCGTTTTGTTTACGGGCTGAAGGGCACGCCGGGCTTTGAGGCCATCTTTGCCAGCCTGGTGGACTTCAACAAGGGCTGGGCCAAGAACGCCTCGGCCCTGGTCGCGGTGATCTCGGCCGAAACCTGGCTGCCGCACGGCACGACTGAGCCACTGGCCTTTGCCACCCATGCCTTCGACACCGGGGCGGCCTGGGCCAGCCTGGCTTTGCAAGCCCACCATGCCGGCTGGGTCAGCCATGCCATGGGTGGCTTTGATGCGGCCGTGCTGCGTCAAGGCCTGGCTGTGCCGGCCGGCTTCCATCTCAACTGCGTGGTGGCGATTGGCAAGCAGGGCGACAAAGCCATGCTGGCCGAAGCGCTGCAAGCCCGTGAAGCACCCAGCCCACGCAAGCCATTGAGCGAGATCGTGGCCGAAGGCCGCTTCAGCTTTTAAGTCCATGCCCGAGCAGTGCTTGCTGGATCTGCGCCTGCCGCGCAGCCTGGATGTGATCGAGGCCTGGGCGGTTCGCGAAGGCGCGAGCCGCCTGGAGGCCTGGGTCTTCGAAGACCGCGCCACCCGCGCCGCCGCCGAGTTGCGGTTGGCGCAACTGGGCATTCAGGCGCGGCTGCGCAGCGCTTACAAGCCTTTGTTGCATGCGGTGCTGGAGGACTTTGGCTTGGAGGCTGTCGGGCAGGACGGCGGAACTCTCGAGGGTCAGGTCTTGCGAGTACAGCTGCCACAAGCCTTGGCACAGCGCTACCGCATGGAGGCTTATCCGCTGGCTGGCCTGCTGGCGGAGGGCGCGCTGCAGTTCGAACTGAGCGAGGCACAAGCCGCTGACACCGTGCTGCTGCAGCGCGGCGAGCAAGCGCCGCTGACTGTGTTCATGCCGCTGCGGGCCGACCATTCGGCCACCGCTTGGCTGCGTGCCTGGGCGGGCGAGGCCTTGCTGAGCGATGGCCCGCTGGTGGGCGATGACTACCAAGGTGTGTTCGATGCCGTGCTGGCGGCCGTGGCCGCGCATGAATGGGGCTGGAACGAGCCCTATTTCCAGCGCCTCATGATCGAGGTGGAGATCGGCGGCATCGAAGCGGCGCTGCCTTTTGGCGATGAGGTCATCAGCACCCGCGAAGCCTTGCACGAGGACTTTTACTTCGGCCTGCTGGAGTTCTTCCAGCAGAGCGCTGGCCGTGGCGCGGGCGACCGCAGCTTGCGGCCGGGCCAAATCGTGCCCATTGTTTTACCCGCAGCGGCTGAGCAGCGTGAGACTCGGGTGCGCCTGCGCTTGCTTGATCATCCACTGTTGGCTGAATCTCAAGCCGAATCCCAAGCTGATGGCTTTGGCCTGGCGGCGCTGGCCACCTGCGCCGCGCCGCTGAGCCCAGCGCAAGTGGCGGCCTGTATGGGCGCCCTGGCGGGCGAGCGTTTTGGCTGCCAGTCGACCCAGGGCCGCGCGGTGGCGGGCCTGCATCGCCGGGGCACGCGACCGGCGGTGGCGATCACCGCCGGCCAGCATGCCAATGAATGTTCTGGCGTGCTTGGCGCCTTGCGGGCAGTGGCGGAGTTGCAGCACCGCGCCGATGCGACCTATGCCTTGGTCGCCTTGGAGAATCCGGACGGCGCAGCCTTGCATCAGCAGCTCTGCCTGCAGCAACCTCGCCATATGCACCACGCCGCGCGCTTCACTGCATTGGGTGACGATCTGGAATGGCGCACCGCGCCGGCCCAGCTGGGCGAGAAAGCCGCCCGGCTGGAGGCGCTGCAGCGCAGCGGCGCGCGCCTGCACCTCAGCCTGCACGGCTATCCGGCGCATGAATGGACGCGGCCCTTGTCGGGCTATCTGTCGCCGGGCTATGCCAGCTGGGCGATTCCGCGCGGCTTCTTTTTGATCATGCGTCACCACGCTGGCCTGGACCCCTGGCCCTATCTGCAGGCGCTGACGGCCGGGCTGGCGCAGGACGAGCGTTTGCTGGAGTTCAATGCCCGCCAGTACCGGCTTTGGGAGGCGCATTGGGGCGAGATGCCGATGCGCATCATCAACGGCATCGGCTGCATGGTGGCGGTGGACAGCCGCACTGACAGCGCGCCCTTCACCCTCATCACCGAATACCCGGACGAGACGGTTTACGGCGAGGCCTTCCAACTGGCGCACGACACGCAAACCCGCATGGTGCTGCTGGCCTGTGATTTGTATTGGCAGGGATTGCTCGACCCGGCCTGATGGGCGCGGCGCCCTGCGGCCCTAGGCCGGCAGGCGCAGATCCGGCTCGCGCAGGATCACGGGCTGATACGAACCACCGGCGATGCGGCGGCGCACGGCCGCTTCGATCGCCGCCGCATGGGCCAGATAGGTCGGCAGCGGCTGGTCATCGCTTTTGTCGCGATTGAAGACGTAGTGCAGGGTTTCTTTGCTGATGCTGGCGCCGACCCAGTCATCGCCGATCAGCGTCCAAAAACGCACGGTGCCGGAGTCGGCATGGAAGAAGGGGGCTTGCTGTGACATGGCGGGCCTGACGGTGAAGCGCAAACAAGGCGCTGAAACTGCCAGCGGATGGGCGCAGTATGCGCCCGGCCTTGTTCTCCTGTCTGTCCGCCTGCCCGTTTGTCAGTTTGTCAGTTTGGCCTCAACTCACTTGATGGCGCGTGCGCGCAAGCTTGGCCACATGCGCTGCAGCACCTTGTCCTTCAATAGGCCATGGTGGGCCAAGGCCGCGGCGCCATGCAGGCCGGCCAGAATCAGCAGCGAATTGGCGGCCAGCTCGTGCAACTCCACCGCATCGTGGCGCAAGGCCTTGTTGCCGGGGTCAAAAGCCGGCACGGCGAATAGATTGAACAAGTTGTCGCCGCGAATCCAGACGCAGGCCAGGCCGATCAGCACCGTGGCCGCCAGCAGCGCGTAGAGCAGATGATGCGCGCCGATGGCCAGCCGCCCAGGGATGCCGGCTTGCGCTGGCGGCAGCTTGGCCGCGGCGGCATTGCGCCGCCACGCCAGGCGCAGCACCAGCAAGACACCCAGCGCGATGCCGAAGCTGATGTGCAGGCTGCGCGCGAAGATGCGGGCATCACCCTTGGGGAAGAAGTCGATGCACTGGCCCATGCCCCACAGCCCCAGCACCAGCGCGGCGCTGAGCCAGTGGTAGCGGATGCTGCGGGCGTCGTAGTGCGCGAGCGGATCGGTGTTGGTGCTGCTGGAGTTTGCTTGGGTCATGCGGTCAGCATAGCCACGCCAGTTTGCTGGCTTGTGAAGCGGCGGCTTATTTCTTCTCGGCCACGGTGACCCAGCGCCATTCCAGCCAGTTGTCCGGGCGGTGCACCACCGTCACATGGCTGCGTGCCGCCCAGGGGATGAACTGGCGGTGCAGTGGGATGTAGTGCACTTGCTCGGCCTGGCGCTTGAAGGCTTGGCGAATCAGCGCTTCCCGCTTGGCCGGGTCGGCCTCTTTGGAGCTGGCGGCGACGATGGCATCCAGCTCATCGTCCTTGAAATTACCGCGGTTGTATTCGCCCACGCCATGTTCACCCCGATTGCGGTAATGCGAGGTGAAGATGCTTTCCGGGTCGGTGATGGATCCGCCCCAGCCGAACAGATAGGCATTGGTGTCGAGCTGTTCCAGCTTGTTGAAGATGATGGCCTTGGGCTGCGCATTGACACGGGCCTTGACTCCTATCTTGGCCCATTGCGAGGCCAGCGCCATGCAGATGCGCTCGTCGTTGACGTAGCGGTTATTGGGGCAATCCAGGGTGAACTCAAAGCCATTGGCGAAGCCGGCCTCGGCCAGCAGCTTCTTGGCGGCCGCCACATCAAAGGGCAGTCGGGCCTCAATCGCCGGGTCATTGAATGCGCCCAGCGGTGATGGCACCACCGCGCCGGTGGGGGCGGATTGGCCGTTCATCAGCTTGGTCTTGATGGCTTCGATGTCGATGGCTTGGTAGAGCGCGCGCCGTACCCGCACATCTTTGAAGGGGTTCTTGCCGCTGCCGCCCAGCAAGGTGTCGCGGGCTTGATCCATGCCGATGAAGATGATGCGGTTCTCGGGCCCGTTGATGACCTTCACGCCGGGCGTGGCACTGAGTTTTTCAAGATCGCGCGGCGAAGGGTCCAGCACGAAGTCCACCTCACCCGACACCAGGGCGGCGATGCGGGTCGCGTCGCTCTTGATCGGGGTGTAGACCACCTCCTGCAGATTGCCTTCGATCTTGCCCCAGTAGGCGGGGTTGCGTTTGAAGACGGTCTTGCTGTCGGGGGCCCGGCTGACCAATTGAAAGGGGCCGGTGCCGTTGGCGTTGAAGGCGGCATAACTTTCTTCTTTGGCGGAGAAGTCCTGCGTCTTGGTTGCCTTATGCGCCTCGGCCCAGCCCTTGCTCATGATGTAGAGCGTGTTGAGGTGCTGCAAAAAGATGGGGTTGACCTGGCGCAGGGTGAACTCGACCGTCAGCTTGTCAAGCGCCCGCGCTTCGCCCAGGGCATTGGCGTACATGGCGATCTGCGAGCTGGGTTGCTGGGCGCGCTGCAGGGAGAACACCACGTCCTCGGCCGTGAAGGGCCGGCCGTCGTGGAATTTGACGCCGGGGCGCAGCTTGAAGACCCACTTCAGCGGCCCGGTCTGCTTCCATTCGGTGGCCAGCAGCGGCACCAGATTGAGTTGCTTGTCACGAGCCACCAGGAACTCGTAGACCTGGGCGTTCACCACATTGGTCAGCGTTTCATTTTGTGCGTAGGGGTCCAGGGTCAGCGGGTCGCCGGCCGCGGCCCAGCGCAGGGTCTGCGCCTGGGCGGGTAGGGCGGTGGTGGTGGCTGCAACTGCCGCCAGCAGCAGTGCCCCTAGCGCCCGTAGGGGTGTGGCCCGGCCCTGATTTGTCACAAAAGATCGCATCAAAAAATTCTCCAAACTTCTCACCGCCAGGGCTTGGCAAGCCCGCGATCTGTCGATATGCTGTACGTTCATACAGTACTTCACTGCATCACTGCCCCAGCATACAAGCTCTAGCAAAGGCCTTTGAATCATGCAATCTCTCTACCGCCAGACCTACACTCCCGCGCCGATCAAGCACGTGCCCCTGTGGCTGTTGCGGGTGTGGCGTTGGTTGTAAATGCTGGGCGGTGTGGCTAGGCGCCATACTGCCAGCTTTTGATATTCGCTTGCCGAGCATGCATATGCCAAATCGACAGCCTCGCGCCTTTTCAAATCAGTTCGCCCGTTCAGCCTTGGCCGGGTCGGTCGCCCTGTTGCTCTGCATGGGCCCGAGTTTGGCCCGGGCCGAGATCACGCCGCTGGTATGGAGTGAGGCGGGCGTGTTTGAAGCCAAGCTGCCGGTGGCGGCCGGAAAATTCGCCGAGGTCTGCGGGCCGGTGGCCGAAGGGCAGCGCATCGCGTGGCAGTTTGAGGCCGACCAGGCGCTGGACTTCAACATCCATTTCCACCTGGGCAAGCAAGTCAGCTTTCCCGAGAGGCACAAGCAAGTGCAGCGGGCTCAGGGCGAGTTGACCGTCAGTGCGCCCCAAGACCACTGTTGGATGTGGAGCAATAGAGGCGTCAGCGCCGGCACGCTGACGCTGCACTTGAAGCGTTTGTAGGCTTAGGCCGAGCCGTGGGCCGGCCAACTCAGGGCTGCTGGCACTGAGTGGCTCATTGGCCCTGCAGCTTTGTAGCTGACCTGCCGCCGCTAGCGCCCCAGCAGGCTGGGCAAACCCGTCGCCAGCACTGGCAGCCAGGAAATCAGCACGGTGCCAATGAAGATGGCCAGCAGGGCGGGCAGCACCGAGACCGCCACATAGCGAATCGGTTTGCCGAACATGGCCGAGGCGAAGTAGACATTCATGCCGGCCGGTGGGCACAAAAAGCCCATCTCCATCGCCGCCAGAAAGATGATGCCGAAGTGCACCGGGTCGATGCCATAGCTCATCGCCACCGGCAGCAGCAGCGGCACCAGCACCACCAGGGCGGCGTAGATTTCCATCAACGCACCGGCCGCAAACAAAAAGACATTGAGCGCCAGCAGGAACACAAACTTATTGGGCAGGCTGCCCTGGGCCCATTCGATGGCCGCGTCCGGAATGCCGGCGTCAACCAGGAAATTGGTCAGGCCCAGGACCATGCCCAAAATCAGCATCACGCCGCCGATGATTTGCGCGCAGTCCGACAAGACTTGGCCCAGGCGTGCGGGGCTCAGGTCACGGTGCGCGAGCGCTTGGGTGAGGATGGCGTAGAGCGCAGTCAGCGCCGCGCTTTCGGTCGGCGTGGCCAAGCCGCTGGCCAGCGCGCCGATGGCAACCACGGGGGCCAAGACCTCCCATTTCGCGGCCCAAAAAGCCGAGAGGACCGAGCCGACTTGCCGAGGCGTTTGGCCGCTCGTCGCATTGCTTGGCGCATTGTTCGCAACAGGATTGCCCAAGCCGCCCCGGCGCAGATAGCCGCCAAACACCAGCAAGCAAGCCACCATCACGACCGCCGGCACCAGGCCGGCCAGAAACATGGTGTTGATGGGCACGCGGGCCATGATGGCGTACATGATCAGTGGCACCGAAGGCGCCAGCAAAACACCTAACGCGCTGGCGCTGGTGACCAGGCTGATGCCGCGCCGCTCGGGGTAGCCGGCCTCGCGCAGCAAGGGCAGCAGCAAGCCGCCCAGGGCCAGAATGGTCACGCCGCTGCCGCCGGTGAAGGCGGTGAACACGGAGCACAGCAGGGCCGCAGCCACCACCGTGCCGCTGGTGCTGCCTCCGAACAGGGCTAAGAACAAGTTTCCCAGGCGCTGCGCCGCGCCGGTGCGGGCAAATATCAGCCCGGCCAGCGTGAACAGCGGCAGGGCCGGCAGCGAAGGATTGACCGTGATTTGATAGTGTGACAGTGGCACGGTGGCCAGGGGCATGCCGTCTTGCCAGAACAGCGCCAGGGCCAAGCCGCCCAGGCCGGCAAAGATGGGCGCGCCGCACACCAGCATCGCAATCACCCACAGCGCCAGCGGCAGCAGCGGCAGGGCCTGGCCGTCGAAATGCTGGCCCAGCACAAAACCCAGCAGCGGGAAGCCAAGGGCGGCCAGCACTTTGGTAGGCCCGTCAGCGAAGCAGCGCGCACCCAGTTTCAAACCCAAGAGGCCGAAGCCCAAAGGCATCACCAGCTGAATCCACCAGCCCGGCACGCCATAGGCCAGGGCATGGGCCACCTCGCGCTCACTCGCCACAAAGCGCCAGCTGGCATAGCCCAGCAGGCCGCAGACGAGAGCCGCGCTGCCTTCGGCAAACACACGCCGTGCGTTGCGGGCGACTTGGGCGCGGCGGCTGCCTGTCGCGTCAGTGAAGGCCGTCACGCCACCCGCCAGCGTGGTCAGGTGGCCATAACGCTCTGCCGCCACGGCGCCGAACAGCGTCATCACCAGGCCCAGATGCTGCACCAGCACCGAGGCGTTCTCGATGCCGCTGCCCAGCAATGGCCGGGCCATGATCTCCACCAGCGGGATCACGCACATCAAGGCCAAGGCCAATGAGGCCAGGCCTTCGTCGAAGCGGGAGAACAGCGTTTTCAGAATGTGCACGTGCGGGGCTTCTTCTTGTTCTTCTTACGGCTTGCCCGCGCGGAAGGCCTTCACATGCGTGAATACCTCGTCAAAGGTGTCGGCCGGCACCATGGCGCCGCGGATGCGCGGGTACAGTTTTTCCGCCAGCTCGGTCCATTCCTTGAGTTCGGCGGCCGAGGGCTTGTTGACCTTGAGGCCGCGCTTTTGCATCGCCTCCACCGCCTCGTCCACCTCGCGCCGGGCCTGGGCGCGCATTTGCACGGACACCTTGTCGCTGCTGGCGCGCACCTGGCGCTGTACGGCGGGGCTCATCTCGTCCCAGGCCTTTTTGGTGATCACCAGGGCGCCGACGATGGGCGCCCAGTTGATGTCCAGCATATTCGGCGCCGAGGTGTAGACCTGGCTGGCCAGGGCGAAGTAGGGCGTGGCCGGGACGACATTGATCATGCCGGTCTGGATGGCGGGCAGGATGTCGGCGGTTTCCAGCGGCACTGGCGTGTAGCCCAGGCTTTTCATGATGTCTTGTTGTTCCGCCTCGGCGCCCCAGGCGAAGAACTTCATCTTCTTGAAGTCTTCGGGCCGGGTCGCAGCGGTCTTGGAAAAGAAGCGTACCCAGCCCGCGTCACCCCAGGCCAGCACCACAAAGCCTTTGTCGAGAAACTTCTTCTCCATGGCCGGGCGCATCTTCTCGCGCACATAGTCCAGCTCCTCCCAGCTGCGGAACAGCAGCGGCAGGTTCTGCAGCGCCGCCACGCTGGGCTCGATCTCGCGCAAGCCCACGACGGACAGCAGCCCGCCCTGCAGCTGGCCGATGCGCATGCGCCGGGCAATCTCGGCCTCGCCACCTTGGCTGCCGTCGGGGAAGATCAGGTACTTCGCGCTACCCCCTTCGGCCGCCTGCGCGGCGCGCCAGGCCTCGCCAATCTCGATCAGCTGGCGGTGGTAGAGCGAGTTCTTGGGCACCAGGCTGGCGATGCGCAACTGCTTGCTGGCTTGGGCGCTGGCCAATGGGCCACACAAGCTCAGGCTCAGCGCCAAAGTGGCAAGCAGCAGGCGGCGGCAAAAATGGGTCGGCATCAGAGGCCTCTTGAAGTTAGCAATCAAGTCAAAACAGATCGGCCGCTTGGCTCAGCAGCCACTGCGCGCGCTCGCGCGCTACCTGGCTGGGCAAATCGTTGCGGCCCCGGGTGGCGGCGATGGCTTGGCGCAGCAGGGCTTCAAAGCCGGCGCGGTCTTGGGCCGGCAGGGCATGGCCTTCGGCCTTGGCCAAAAGCGCGGGTCCCGCTTGCGGGCCGGCGAAAGCAATGGCCTGGTCAAAGTAGGGTAGGGCCGTGACGGCGGAGCCGCCGGGCCGGCTGGCTTCAAACATGCCCATCAAGCTGGCCAGGGCGCCAGCGCCATAGTCGGCTTGTGCCGCATAGGCCAGTTGCGCCAGGCGCAGGGCGGCGGGCAGCTGGGCCACGGTTTCGGGCGAGTCTTTGGACAGGCTGATTTGCCCGCCCCAGGCGGCTGCGGCCCAGTAGGCCAGGCCGACTTGTTCGGGCTTCAAGCGCAGTGGCGGGTTGCTGCTCTTGGCGCTGCCTGCGGCTTCGAGCGCGGCGCTCAGACCCGGTGTCTGCTGTTCCAGCATGGCCAAGGCGTGGCGCTGGGCGCGCGCGTACATGCGCGCCGCGCGCTCGCGCAGGGCTTGGGCCTCAGCCGGGTTGCGGGCCTCAATGCGATCAGCCTCGCAGGCCAGAAAAGCGTAGGC
Source organism: Paucibacter sp. KCTC 42545 (assembly GCF_001477625.1). Lineage (NCBI taxonomy): Bacteria > Pseudomonadati > Pseudomonadota > Betaproteobacteria > Burkholderiales > Sphaerotilaceae > Roseateles > Paucibacter sp. KCTC 42545. The sequence continues at coordinate 3,576,169 of NZ_CP013692.1, read as the reverse complement.
GTACTGGGTAAAGCCGCCGGCCACGCTTTCAGCGAGTTTGGCATTGCCGGGGTCTTGGCGCAGCAGGGCCTCGGACAGCTTCAGGTAGAAGGCGCCGGCGTCCTTGGCCAGGCCCAGGTCTTCCTCAGTCGCTTGGGCTTGGCTCGCCAACTCATCCGAGGCCTGGCGCAGCAAATACTGGCGCGGGCTGCAGGCGCTGAGGAGAAGCAGCGCGCTGGCGCTCAGGGCAAGGCAGCGGAGCTTTCGGCGTAGGCACACGGCAAGGCGAACTCAGAAGGGTCGGACAAGCCGCCCAATCTAGTCCGCTTGTGTGACCCCGCCATGTCAGGCCCTCACTCGCCGCCCAATGCCGCCTTGACGGTGTCCTCGCTCAGATCCGCGACACATTCCTGCAAAAAGCGGTAGGCAAAGCCACGCAGATAGTGGCCGCGCTTGAGGGCGATGCGGGTGGTGTTGGCCTTGAATAAATGGGTGGCGTTCAGCAGCTGCAGGCCTTGTTCGCCACCGTCGCGCTTGGGTTCAAACGCCATGCTGGCGACGATGCCCACACCCAGGCCAACCTGCACATAGGTCTTGATCACATCCGCGTCCAGCGCCGACATCACAAAGTCAGGCGCCAGGCCGGCCGCCGCAAAAGTGGCGTCCAGCCGGGCTCGGCCGGTGTAGCCCTGGTGGTAGGTGATCAGCGGGTGTTCGGCCAGGGCCTCCAGCGTCAGCGTGCCCTGCTGGGCCAAGGCGTGGCCTTGCGGCACGACCACGGCGTGATGCCAGTCGTAGTAGGGGAAGGTGACAAAAGCGGGGTCTTGGTCGAGCGCTTCGGTGGCGATGCCGATGTCGGCCTCGCCCGATTGCAAGAGCGTGACGATCTCTGCGGGGTTGGCTTGATGCAGCACCAGGTGCACGCGCGGAAACGCGGCCTTGAAGCGGGCCACCACCTGGGGCAGCGCGTAGCGGGCCTGGGTGTGGGTGGTGGCGATGGTCAGTTGGCCGACCTCGGCGTCAGAGAACTGGTCCGCTAGGCGTTTGATGTTCTTGGCGTCGAGCAACATGCGCTCGACGATTACGGCCAGCTCCTTGCCCGGCGCGGTCAGGCCCAGCAAGCGCTTGCCGCGGCGCACGAACAGCTCCACGCCCAGCTCATCCTCAAGGTCTTTGATGTGCTTGCTGACCCCCGACTGCGAGGTGAACAGCGCCGCCGCCACCTCGGTGAGGTTGAAGTTCTGTTGCACCGCTTCGCGGATGATGCGCAGTTGCTGGAAGTTCATGGGGATGGGTCAAATTCGGAAATTGGGCTTGCTCGGAATCAGGCCGACTGGGTGCTCTACTTCGCTCATGTCCTCCGGCTACGGCTAAAGCCTTCGCCTCCCCCTTGACTTCGCTACGCAGAACACCCAGCCGACCTGATTCAAATCGGCCCGTGCTGACTCTTGCAATATGTGCGCGGCGGGAGGCAAGTCGGGTGAGTGGCGTAGCGAAGTCAAGGAGGAGCCGCAGGCGGGGGACATGAGCGAAGTCACTCACCCGACTTGCCGGCTTGCTCCGACAAACTCAGAAAGAAGATCAAGCTGCCTTAGCCGCCTCAAACAGACTCAAGCGCGTGGCGTTCAGCCGCACCTTCTGGCCGCCCTGCAGATTCAAAGCCAAGGCCTGTTCGCGGCTCAGCTCAGCTTCCAGATGCTGGCCGTTCGGGCCCAGCAGCTCGACCCGGGCGGCGGCGCCAAAGCTCAGCACGCGGTCCACCGTGGCGGGCAGACCAATGGCATCGGCCGCGGTCAGGATCTTGAGTTCATGCGGGCGGGCATAGGCTTGCACATGGCCGGTTTGGATCAGGCTGTCGCCATGGCTCAGCTGGTGCTCGCCGATATGCACAGCACCTCCGGCGGCCTGGCCTTCAAAGCGATTCACCGCGCCGAGGAAGCCGTAGACAAAAGGCGTGGCCGGGCGCTCGTAGACCTCTTGCGGCGTGCCCACTTGCTCGACGCGGCCGTGGTCCATCAGCACCACCCGGTCAGCCACTTCCAGGGCTTCTTCCTGATCGTGGGTGACGAAGACGCTGGTGATGTGCAGATCGTCATGCAGGCGGCGCAACCAGCGGCGCAGCTCTTTGCGCACCTTGGCGTCCAGGGCGCCGAAAGGCTCGTCCAGCAGCAGCACGCGCGGCTCCACGGCCAGGGCGCGGGCCAAAGCAATGCGTTGGCGCTGGCCGCCGCTGAGCTGGGGCGGGAAGCGGTCGGCCAGCCAGTCCAGCTGCACCAGATTCAGCAGCTCATGCACCTTCTTCTTGATGACGGACTCGCTCGGTCGTTCCTTGCGCGGCTTGACGCGCAGGCCGAAGGCCACGTTGTCGAACACCGTCATATGGCGGAACAGGGCGTAGTGCTGGAACACAAAGCCGACCTGGCGCTCGCGCACATGGGTCTCGGAGGCGTCTTCGCCGTCCAGCAAGACCTGACCCCGGTCGGCCGTTTCCAGGCCGGCGATGATGCGCAAGAGCGTGGTCTTGCCGCAGCCCGAGGGACCCAGCAGAGCGACCAGCTCACCAGTGGGAAAGTCCAGGCTGACGTCACCCAGGGCGGTGAAGGCGCCGAAGCTCTTGTTGATATTGCGAACTTGAATGCTCATGGGGCCTCCTTCAGGGTGGCGTGGGCACGCCACTCGACAAATTGCTTCAAAACGAGGGTCACCAGGGCCAGCAAGGCCAGGATGGAGGCGACGGCAAAGGCCGCGGCGAACTGGTACTCGTTGTACAAAATTTCCACATGCAGGGGCAGGGTGTTGGTCATGCCGCGGATATGGCCGGACACCACCGACACCGCGCCGAACTCACCCATGGCGCGGGCGTTACACAGAATCACGCCGTAGAGCAGGCCCCACTTCACATTCGGCAAGGTCACCAGCCAGAAGGTCTTCCAACCCGAGGCGCCCAGCACGGTGGCGGCTTCTTCCTCGTCACGGCCTTGGGCCTGCATCAGCGGGATCAGCTCGCGCGCCACAAAGGGGAAGGTCACGAAGATGGTGGCCAGCACAATGCCGGGCACGGCGAAGATGATCTTCACATCGTGTTCTTGCAGCCAGGGGCCGAACCAGCCTTGCGCGCCGAACAGCAGCACGTAAATCAGGCCGGCCACCACCGGTGACACTGAGAAGGGCAGGTCAATCAGCGTGATCAAGAGCTGCTTGCCGCGGAACTCATGCTTGGCAATTGCCCAAGCGGCGCTGACGCCAAAAACCAGATTCAGCGGCACCGAAATCAGCGCCGCAATCAAGGTGAGCTTGATGGCCGAGACGGCATCCGCTTCGACGATGGCGGCCAGGTAAACATCAAAGCCCTTGCGCAAAGCCTCGGTGAACACCGCCACCAGGGGCAGCACCAGAAACAGGGCGAAGAAGCTCAGGCCCAGGCCCAGCAGGGTGTAGCGAACCCAGGGTGCTTCGCGCGTGGCGGGGTTGCTCTGATAGCGGCCCAGGGCTTTGTTGGCGCTCTGCGTAGCGCTCAGTGAAGAGATAGCGGCGGCCATTATTTTCGACCTTCCTGGCCATTGCGTTTGGAGCTCCAGGCCTGCAGACCGTTAATGGCCAGCAGCAGCACGAAGGAGAAGATCAGCATCACGGTGGCGATGGCCGTGGCGCCCACATAGTCGTATTGCTCCAGCTTGGAGATGATCATCAGCGGCGTGATCTCGCTGACCATGGGCAGATTGCCGGCGATGAAGATTACCGAGCCGTACTCACCCACAGCGCGGGCAAAGGCCAGGGCGAAACCTGTCAGCAGGGCCGGGGTCAGCGTGGGCAGAACCACCAGGCGGAAGGTCTGCCAGCGGTGCGCGCCCAGGGATGCTGCCGCTTCTTCCAGCTCGGTCTCCATGTCTTCGAGCACCGGCTGCACCGTGCGCACGATGAAGGGCAGGCCGATGAAGATCAGCGCCACCAGCACGCCCAGGGGCTTGAAGGCCACCTGAATGCCCCAGGGTGCGAGCAGCTGACCCAGCCAGCCATTGGGGGCGTAGAGCGCGGTCAGGGCGATGCCGGCCACGGCGGTGGGCAGAGCGAAGGGCAGGTCGATCAAGGCATCCACGATCTTCTTGCCGGGGAACTCGTAACGCACCAAGCTCCAGGCCAGGATCAGGCCGAAGACCAAATTGATGCTGGCGGCCAGCAGCGATGCACCAAAGCTCAGCTTGTAGGACGCCAGCACGCGCGGCGCGGTGGCGGCGGCCCAGAAGGCCTCAAAGCCATGGCCGGCTGATTTGATGAACACCGCCGACAGCGGGATCAGGATGATCAGCGAGAGGTAGAACAGCGTGAAGCCCATGGTGGGCGCAAAGCCCGGTAGCACGCGGCGGGGCTTGCGCTTCTTGGGCTGTGGCGTTGCCGCCTCGGCCGGTTGGGGGGTCATAACTGCGGTGTTCATCGGGGCTTGGTGTCAGGAAGGGCGCGCGGTGCGCGCCAACTCAATTGCTCAGCGCTTTTGCGCAGCAATGATCTGGTCGTACTGGCCGCCATCGGCAAAGTGGGTCTTGCTGACCTTGGGCCAGCCGCCCAGGATCTGGTCCACCGAGAACAGCTTGATATTGTTGAAGCGCTTCTCGTTGGCCTTGAAGACCGCCGCGTCACGCGGGCGGAAGTTGTGGCGGGCGATGATTTCCTGGCCCGCAGGCGTGAACAAAAAGTCCAGATAAGCCTTGGACAACTCGGCGGTGCCCTTTTTGGCCGCGACCTTGTCAACAATGGCCACCGGGGCTTCGGCTTCGATGGACACGCTGGGGCTCACCACTTCGAACTGGCCCTTGCCGAATTCGTTTTCGATCAACTCGGCCTCGGACTCAAAAGTCAGCAGCACATCGCCGATACCCCGCTGGGTAAAGGTGGTGGTGGCGCCCCGGCCGCCGCCGTCCAGCACGGGCACATTGGCGAAGATCTTGCTGACCAGTTCCTTGGCTTGCGCTTCGTTGCCGCCCTTGGCGATCACGCTGCCCCAGGCGGCCAGATAGCTGTAGCGGCCATTGCCTGTCACCTTGGGGTTGGGGATGATGACTTGCACGCCGGCGCGGGTCAGGTCGGCCCAGTCCTTGATTTGCTTGGGGTTGCCCTTGCGCACCAGGAACAGAATCGTCGAGCTGTAAGGCGCGGCGTTGCTGGGGAAGCGCTTGCGCCAGTCGGCGGGGGTCAGGCCTTTCTCGGCCAGCACGTCCACATCGGTGGCCTGGTTCATGGTGACCACATCGGCTTCCAGGCCGCCAATGACCGAGCCGATCTGCTTGCTGGAGCCGCCGTGCGACTGGTTCAGCGTCACCGTCTTGCCGGTCTTGGCCTTCCAGGCGGCGGCGAAGGCGGGGTTGATGTCTTTGTAGAGTTCGCGGCTGACGTCGTAGGAGACGTTGAGCAGGGTGTCGCTAGCGCTCTGCGCACGGGCCGGCAAGGCCACGGCGAGGCTGCCGAGCGAGGCCAGCGTGAACAGCGCAGCGATTGCGGAACGACGACGAGGACTGGACGGGACGGACATGGCAGTGACCTTGTGCAGAATTTTGCGAAGGTTTGCAGGATGCCCTGTGTTCCTTATTCGGGGAACAACTGTTTTGGCATTTGCTTATCTGGAATAAGCAAATAGAAATTTCAGCAAAGGGCGGCCAAGCCCTGCCAGCCCAGGGGTGCTGGCCGGCCGCGCTGCCGGGTTTGCGCGTGCAGGAGTCGTTTTGATGGCGCGCGGCGGGCGCGCGCCATCGCTTGGACGGCCAGCCTTTCCATCAGCGGCGGGCAACAACTTCTGCGGGCGCGGTCAGCACAAAGCTCTTGGCCACTTCGGGCGCATCCTTGCCGCCAAAGTCCAGCACAAAGGTGAAGCTTTGCTTGCCGCTGTCGCTGTTGCCACCATTGCATTGCAGCTTGGCCATGGCGCGGCGAACCGGTGTGCCAAAACTTTCGCGCAAGCCACCGAACTGCTGGACCGAGCTGACCACGCCGCCTTCCACATCAAAGCGCACCAGCAGGCTGCCGGATTCGCCGGAATGCTCCCAAGTGCGCTTGAGTTCGCTTTGCAAGGTCTGGGCGAAGCCGGGGCAGGCCTTGTCCACATCGGTGCGCACATTGGCCGGCATGCGGACGATGCCACCGTCTTCCTGGATCACCACACGGCTGCCGGGCGTTGCGGCAATGGCGGTGCCGCCGATCATGGTGAAGAGGATGGCGGTCAAAAATTGCTTGCTGGAGTTCATGAGAGTTTCCTCGCTGTGGTTGGGGATAACCAGCGCTGGATGACTCCAGTTGACGCCTTGTTCAAGGTGCTGGCTTGAACTCAGATTAGTGGCGGCTTGTCAGCCGCCCAAGGCGTGAACGACCAGGTGCAGGAATGAAGGGATAGGGCAACGCAATCGACGACGAATTGCGCTGGCCCTGCGGGTTAAAACTATTGACAGCGCAGGGCGCTTGGGTGTCGAAAGTAACGTTTTTTCTGCTCGGCGTCGACTCGATGCAGTGAGATCAAAGCCCGTGCGTCACCAGCTTGAAGTCGCGGTCCTCTTCGAAGGGCTTGATGGCGAAGCCCAGGCTCTTCATCAGCTTGAGCATGCTGGGGTTGTTGGCCAGCACCAGGCCCTGGATCTCGGCCAGGCCCTTTTCGCGCGCCACGTCCATGATGCTTTCCATCAGCCGCGAGCCCAGGCCCAGGCCCTTGAAGTCGTCGGCCACCAGCAGCGAGAACTCGCAGCTGGATTGATCGGGGTTGGTGATGTAGCGCGAGACGCCGACGATGCGCTCGGTTTCGCTGATCTCGCCGTCCGCCCCGGCCACCCGTTCCTTGGCCACCGCCACCAGGGCCATTTCGCGGTCGTAGTCGATCAGGGTGAAGCGGGCCAGCATGGACGGTGGCAACTCCACCATCGAGGAGACGAAGCGGAAGTAGCGGCTCTCCGGGCTGAGGTGCTGCACCAGGTCTTGCAGCATCTGCGCGTCGTCGGGGTGGATGGGGCGCACCAGATATTCGCCGCCGCCGCGCAGCGGCCAGATCTGCTCGTAGCGCGCCGGGTAGGGCAGGATGGCCAGGTGGCTGTAGCTGTTATTGCTGCGCCCGCTGATGGTTTGCTGCGCGCTGTCGATGACGATGCGCGCATCCACCGCCACCGCGCCATGCTCGTCGATGATGATGGGGTTGATGTCCATCTCGCGCAGCTGGGGCAGCTCGCACACCATTTCCGACACGCGCAGCAGCAGCTGCTCCAGCGCTTCCATATTCACGGCGGCTGCGCCGCGCCATTCGCCCAGGGTCTCGGCCACGCGCGAGCGTTCGATCAGGCGGCGGGCCAGGAATTGGTTCAGCGGCGGCAGCTCCATGGCGCGGTCATTGATCAGCTCGATCATGGTGCCGCCGGCGCCGAACACAATCACCGGGCCGAAGGGCTCGTCGGTGACCAGGCCGATGTAAAGCTCGCGGCCGCGCTTGGCGCCCGCCATCTTCTGCACCGTGATGCCGTTGATGCGCGCCTGCGGCTGCAGGCGGGCAACGCGCTCCACCATATCGTTGTAAGCATCGCGCACCGCCGCGCCGCTGGCCAGATTCAGCACCACGCCCTGCACATCGGATTTGTGGCTGATGTCGGGTGAGGCAATCTTGATCGCCACCGGGAAGCCCAGCTGGGTGGCGATCATCATGGCCTCGTTGGCGCTGCGCGCCAGGATGGTGTTGGTGACCGGGATGTGGAAGGCCGAGAGCAGGGTCTTTGACTCCATCTCGGTCAGCACCTTGCGGCGCTCCGCCAGCACGCTTTCGATCACCAGGCGGGCGCCCTCGATATCGGGCTTGGCCAGGGTCGAGAGCGGGGGCGGCGTTTGCTGCAGCAGCAGCTGGTTTTGGTAGAAGGAGGCGATATTGCCGAAAGCGCCCACCGCCGCCTCGGGCGTGCGGAAGCTGGGAATGGCGGCCTCGTTGAGCAAGCCGCGCGCGGCGATTACCGAGGTGTCGCCCATCCAGCAGCACAGCAGCGGCTTGCCGATGCTGCGCTTGATGTCTGCCAGGGCACTCGCCACGGCCGAGGCATCGCCGCCGACCTTGGGGGAGTAAATGGCCAGCACGCCGTCGATCTGGCGGTCGCGGCAGGCGATTTCGATGGCGGCCTTGTAGTGCTCGGCGCCGGCTTCTTCGGACAAATCGATCAAGTCGGCCAGCGAGGCCTGCTCGGGCAGGCGCGGCTGCAAGGCGGCGACCGACTCGGCCGACAAGCGGCCCAGGCTGAGCGAGATCTCGTTAATCCAGTCGGCCGCCAGCACGCCCGGCCCGCCGCCGTTGGTGACCACGGCCAAACGCTTGCCCACCGGCCGGTAACGCGAGGCCAGGCATTTGGCGGCGGAGAACAGTTCGACAAAAGAGCGCACCCGCACCGCACCGGCGCGGCGCAGCGCCGCGTCAAACACATCGTCACTGCCCACAATCGTGCCGCAATGGGTTTGCGCCGCCTCATTGCCCGCCGGCCGGCGGCCGGCCTTGAGCACCACCACCGGCTTGGCATTGGCGGCCATGCGCAGGGCGCTCATGAAGCGGCGCGCATTCGGGATGCCTTCGAGGTAGACGATGATGCTGTGCGTCTGCGCATCATTGGCCAGGAAGTCCAGCACCTGGGCAATGTCCACCGAGGTGTTGGGCCCCAGCGAAACCACCGAGGAAAAGCCCACGGCGTTATTGCTGGCCCAGTCCAGCATCGAGGTGGTCAGCGAGCCGGATTGCGAGATCAGGGCCAGCGGCCCGTCAGTTGCCAGCGGCCCGGCGGCACTGGCATTGAGTTGCAAGCGCGGGCGTTGCAGGCCCAGGCAGTTGGGGCCGAGCAGGAACATGCCTTCGCGGCGGGCGATTTTTTTCAACTCCGCCGCCTGCTCGGCATTGATGCCGCTGGAAATCACCAGCGCGGCGCGGCAAGTCATGCGGCCGGCCACTTCCAGCGCGGCCGGCACATCCTCGGGCGGCAGGGCGATGATGGCCAGATCGGCCTGTGCCTGTGCCAACTCTGCCAGGGTGCCGGTGGTGTGGATGTCGAGAAACTGCAAGGTGCCGGTGTAGCGCTGCGCTCGAAGCGCCGCCCGCAAAGCCTTGGCGTGCGGGGTCAGGCCTTGCGCATCGTCGCTTTGGCCGGCGAACACCACCACGGATTGCGGGTGGAACAACTGACTCAGATAGTGCTTGTCCATGGGCTGCAGTGTGATCGCTGTGGTGGCGCGGCCGATTGTGCTGGATCAATCCGCACCAATCAGCACCTTCACATGGGCGGCGGCGCTGCGCCCCAGCGGGCTCAGCACATAGCCGCCTTCCAGGCAGGAGATAACGCGGCCGTGGCAGTGGCGGCGGGCCACGTCCATCAATTGCTGGGTGACCCATTCGAAGTCGGCCTCGACCAGGCCGAGATTGCCGCCGTCATCCTCGCGGTGGGCATCGAAGCCAGCCGAGATATAGATCAGCTGCGGCCGGAAGGCTTCCAGCGCCGGCAGCCATTGCTCGGTCACCGCCTCGCGAAACTGCTTGCTGCCCGAGCGGGTGGGCAGGGGCACATTGACCATATTGGCAGCGGTGTCCACCTCGCCGGTGAAGGGGTAGAGGCCTTGCTCGAAGATGGAGCACATCAGCACCCGAGCGTCGCCGCGCAAGATGTCTTCGCTGCCATTGCCGTGGTGCACATCGAAGTCGATCAGGGCCACGCGCTCCAGGCCGTGCACGTCCAGCGCATGGCGGATGCCCACGGCAATATTGTTGAAAAAGCAAAAGCCCATGGCCGCGGCGCGCTCGGCATGGTGGCCGGGCGGGCGCACGCAGCAAAAGGCGCTGGGCGCTTCGCCCGACACCACCAGATCCGTCGCCAGCACGGCCGCGCCGGCCGCGCGCCGGGCGGCGGTCAAGGTGAAGGGGTTCATGCTGGTGTCGGGGTCGACTTGGCGGTGGCCCTCGCTGGGCGAGGCGTCCATCAGCTCGCGCACATAGAGCGAGGAATGGGCGTGGGAGAGCTGATCCTCGGTGGCCAGCGGCGCGTCGTGCGGCTGCATATAGTCCAGCAGCCCCTTGATCAGCAACTGATCGTTGATGGCGCCCAGGCGCTCCGGGCATTCGGGGTGTTGGGCGCCCATTTCGTGGCGGGCGCAGTCGGCATGGGTGATGTAAGCGGCAAGCATGACAGTCTCCGTTCGCACCCTGTTGGCGATAGCGGGTGTTGGCACCAGTCTAGGGAGGGGCCGCTGACCCCAGCATTACAAGGCGGCAATCTCGGCGCTCGTCTGGGCTGACTTTGGCCGGCAAGCAACAGCTCAGGGCGCGCGGAGTTTCAGCAGGCGCCAAGCATCCAGTTGCGTGCCGGCGGCTTGTCTGGCGCCAGCGCCTTTGCCTTGTTTCCTTGTTTTGTGCTTTTTGTCTTGGCGGGCCGACGCGGCGCTCGCGGCATCCCCCCCCAGAAGAAGGGGGGGGCGAAAAAGGCCTCACAAGGCCTTCTCCTATGAAAAGTCTCCAGCACAAAAATCGGGCGAGCCGGCCCGCAGGGTTTTTACGCGTGTGACTTATTACCCCAAACGCTATGGTCAGCGCCTGCCCTCCCGGCATTGAATGAGTGGCCAATAGCCGCTTGTCCTCAATTTCTCCTAAGCACACCAAGGAGTTTCTATGCGAGTTCTGACACGGTCGCTGTTCGCCAGCACCCTCATTGCCGGGGCCATCGCTGCCTCACCGCTGCAGGCTTCGGCCGCCGTTATCGACTTTGATGAGCCCGCGCTGACGGGCTTGTACTTCGCGGGCCAGAGCTTCCAGCAGTCCGGCTTCAATATGGCGGTGCATTACGATTTCGGGACGGTTGACGTGGCCTCCGCCCTGGATGCGCCACCGTCCGGCAATACCACCCAGTTCTACACACAGCTCAACGAAGGCTACATGACCTTGACACGGGCCGACGGCGGCCTGTTCAACCTGAATTCCTTCGACGCGGCCTTTGTGCCGCTGGTGCCCGCCGCAGGCGGCCAAACCACCATTGCAGCGGTTGGCACCCAGGCCGATGGCACGCAAGTGGGCTGGGCTTTCTTGTTCGCGCCAGCCGCTGGCGGTTCGTATCAATTCGCTCAGTACAGCGGTGCTGACTTCTCGGTCTACACCAATCTCAAATCGGTGGAATTCTTCGCCTGCAGCTTTGACGGCAGCAATGTGTGCACCTCGCCGCTGCAGAACAACGGGCAGTTCGCGCTCGACAACATCAATGTCACCGCCGCCGTGCCCGAACCTTCGGCCGCCTTGCTGCTCGGCATGGGCCTGGCCGGCATGGGCTGGCTGCGTCGGCGCCAAGCCAAGGTCTGAGCGGCTGACCGGCTAAGCGCCGGCACGGGTCCGCTTCGTTGTTGTTGTTACCGCAACTCGCTAGGAGTTTTCGATGAACCACAAGAAATTGCATATCGCGCTGATGCTGGGTTTGGCCACGCTCAGCATGGGCGCCGCCGCCCAGAGCAGTGGCAAGAAGATCTACATCGTTCAGATGGCCGACGCACCGGCTGCCACCTATGACGGCAAGCTCGCCGGTCTGGCTGCCACCAAGGCGCCCGCCGGCGCGCGCTTTAATGCCGCCGGTGCCAATGTGAAGAGCTATCGCAACTATCTGACCTCGCAACACAGCGCGGTGCTGAGCCGCGTCGGCGCGCCCGCCGCCATGCACAATTACACGGTGGTCTTCAACGGCTTCTCGGCCGCTCTGACGCCGGCGCAGGCCAAGGCTTTGCAGACGTCGACCAAGGTCGTGTCGGTCACCGAGTCCCGACTGATTCCGGCCGACACCACCCGCACGCCCGCCTTTCTGGGCCTGATGGCACCGGGCGGCTTGTGGTCGCAACTGGACACGGCGGCGCGCCAGGTCAAGGGTGAAGACGTCATCATCGGCGTGATCGACACCGGCGTCTGGCCCGAGACCGCCTCCTTCGGCGACAAGGTCGATGCCCTGGGCAATCCGGTCCCTTACTACCAGGCGGGCACTTCGGCTTACGGCCCGCCACCCGCCAAATGGAAAGGCACTTGCGTGGCCGGTGAAGGTTTCACCGCCGCCATGTGTAATAACAAGCTGATCGGTGCGCGCTTTTACGGCGACGCTTGGTATGCCGGCGCAGCGGCCAGCGGCGGCGCGTACGCCGCGCACCCGCGCTTGGAATACAAGTCCCCGCGTGACGGCGCCGGTCACGGCAGCCACACCGCATCGACCTCGGGCGGTAACGCCAACGTCACTGCAACCATCAATGGCACCGCCATCGGTGGCATCTCGGGCATGGCGCCACGCGCCCGCATTGCCGTCTACAAGGCACTCTGGACGGCAACCACCACCCCCACCAACGACGGCGGGCAAACTGCCGACATTCTGGCCGCCATCAACGACGCGGTGGCCGACGGTGTGGACGTGATCAATTATTCGGTCAGCGGCACCCAGACCAATTTCAACGATCCGATCGAAATCGCCTACCTGAACGCGACGGCTGCCGGCGTGTTTGTGGCGGCCTCGGCCGGCAATAGCGGCCCGGCCAATCAGGTCGCGCACATCAGCCCCTGGCTGATGACGGTGGCCGCCTCCACCCATGACCGCCAGTCCGTGGCCGATCTGGTCTTGGGTGATGCTTCCGTGTACAGCAACGGGGTCTCGGTGTTCGGCAGTACTTTGGCCGGCTCGATGATTTTGGCGGACTCTGCGGTGGCCGCAGGCCAAGCCGTGGCCGATGCGCAGCGCTGCTTTGCCGGCACGCTGGATTCGACCAAGGTGAGCGGCAAGATCGTCGTTTGCGATCGCGGTGTGAATGCGCGGGTCGACAAGAGCGCCGAGGTCAAGCGCGCCGGCGGCGTCGGCATGGTGCTGGTCAATGCCAGCGCTGCCGCCGATGGCCTGGTGGCGGACTTCCATTCGGTGCCCTCTATCCACCTGCCGCTGGCCAACCGCGCCAGCATCCGAAACTATGTCACCGCGGCCGCGGCCGGGGCCACAGGCACGATCAAGCCGCCGGCCACGCCGCCCGCCATCGTGGCGCCGGTGATGGCTGACTTCTCTTCGCGCGGCCCCAACAAGGCCAATGGCAATATCCTCAAGCCCGATATCACTGGCCCGGGCGTGGACATCCTGGCGGCCTATATCGATGAGAGCCAGACCCAGGCGCAGCACGATGCCACCATTGCCGGCACCTACACGCCCGCAGCCAATGCCAACTCCTTGCAAGGCACCTCGATGTCCAGCCCGCATGTGGCCGGCATTGCCGCTTTGCTCAAGCAGCAGCATCCCTGCTGGTCGCCTGCGGCCATCAAGTCGGCGATGATGACCTCGGCCGGCCCAGTTAAGCTGGCCAATGGCAGCCTGGACCCCGACCGCTGGGGCTATGGTGCAGGCCACCTGAACCCCAATGGCGCGACGTCCATGCCGCTGGTCTATGACCTCACGGCTGCCGACCATGGTCGCTTCCTCTGCGGCCTGGGCCTGACGCCGCCGGCCGGCATCGGCAGCTGCGCCACCTTGGGCTCCATCTCCGCCACGGACCTGAATCTGCCCTCCTTGACGGCCAAGGGCGTCGTGATCTCGAAGACTTTCAACCGGTCGATCAAGAATGTCAGCACCGCGACCAAGACCTTTGTGGCCTCCGCCACGCTGCCTTCTTGGGATGTGGTGGTGACTCCGGCCTCGTTGACGCTGGCGCCCGGCGCCACTGGCAGCTTCACGGTCAAGATCACCCCGGGTGCGGCGGTTTCCGCCAGCGCCTGGTCCTTCGGTAGCCTGACTTGGAGCGATGGCGTGGCTTCGGTGACCAGCCCGTTGAGCGCCAATGGCAGCGCCGGCGGCTTCTCCATCCCGGCCTCGGTCAGCGATGTGCGCAAGTCTGGTAGCGGCAGCAAGGTGTTCTCGGTCACTTCGGGCTACACCGGCAAGCTGGGTGTGACGCCTGTGGGTCTGGTGCCGGCGACACGCAACACCGCCACCATCACCACGGGTGAGAAGCAGTGCTTTGACGTCGCCGTGCCGGCGGGCGCCTTACTGGCGCGCTTCCAGCTCTTTGACGCCGATACCAATGGCCCGGTCGACTTGGATCTGGACATCTATGCCGGCCCTGGCGGCACCGGTGCCAATGTCGGCTCCAGCGGCGGCGCCACTGCGGATGAATTGGTCAGCCTGAAAGCACCTGCGGCCGGCACCTACTCGGCTTGCGTGAGTGGCTACGACACCAGCAAGGGCCCCGATGGCAAGGCGACTTACACCTTGTCCAGCTGGACTCTGGGCCCCATCGTCGGCACGCAAAGCCTGCGCGCCGCCGGACCGGCCTCGGTCTACGCCGGTGGCACGGCCTCGGTGGGCTTGGGCTGGTCGGTGCCGGCTGGCAACCGCTATCTCGGCCAGGTGCAATTCGCCGACACCACCAACGCCACCCCGGTCAGCCTGGGCTCGACCTTGGTGCTCATCGACAACCGCTAAGCGTGGCAATGACCGCAGCGCCCGGTTTTCGGGTGCTGCGGCCCAAGCGCAAAAAAGGCACCAAAACAAAGGGCGGCTTGCTGATGCAAGCCGCCCTTTTCTATTGCCGCAAGCTGCGGCATTTCAACCTCAGAAGTTGTAGCGCGCCCGGGCGTAGTAGTAAGCGCCGTTGAAGCCCACGGGGGAGAGCACGTCGTAGGGGAAGTTGCCGAAGTAGCTGATGTCGTCGATGGAGCGGGTGGGGTAGCGGTCGGTCACGTTCACACCGCCGACCGAGACGCTGAAGCTGCGCGTTAGCTTCACCTCAGCCTCCAGGTCAAGCTGCCAGACGGGGGCATAGGTCTGCGTCGGGGTGAAGCCGTCGCCAAAGTCAAACACCCGGGTGGCCGAGCCGTGGCGGGTGGCGCGGGCCAGCAGGTTCCAGCCGCTGTTGTTCCACTGCGCGCTCATCACATGCCGGTCGCGCGGTGCCGCGTCGGTGAGGGTATTGCTTTCCTCCAGGCCGACCAGGGGCTTGGCTATGCCCAGCGCTTTGAGCGCCGCGCTGCTCTGCTGGATATTGCTCAGCGTGGTTTTGTTGAAGCTCGAGGCCAGGGTCCAGCGCAATTCGCCCCCCGCCAGCGCGTGGCTGAACTGGCCGACCAGATCGACGCCGCGGGTGTGGGTGTCCACCGCATTGGTGAAGAAGTTGACGCCGTTCACACCGGCCACGCCGAACTGGCTTTGGATCAGCGCCGTCAGCGCGTCGCTGGACAAGCGCTCGGACAAGGTGATGCGGTCCTTGACCTTGACATCAAAAGCGTCGATGGACAGCGAGGCGCGGCGGCTGGGCTGCCAGGTCAGGCCCAGGCTGGCATTGCGGGCCGTCTCGGCCTTGAGCGGCTCGGCGCCCAGGGCGCGGGCGATCTCGCTTTGCACCGGCAGGGTGCGCACCTGGCTGAGCGTGCCGCCGTCGCCGCGGTCGGTGACGGTGAAGGAGAAGCCGGTTTGCGCCAGCGAGGGCGCGCGGAAGTTGTTGGACAAGGCGCCGCGCAGGGCCAGGTCTTGCGTCAGCACATAGCGGCCGGAGAGCTTGGCCGTCAGCGCGCTGCCGAAGTCAGAGTAATGGTCGGCACGCAGGGCCAGGCCGGCAAACAGGCTGGGCGTGAGGTCGGCGCTGAGGTCGACGTAGGCGCCGACCAAGTTGCGCGACAGATCCACCGCATCCGCCGCCTGCAGACCCGGGCCGGCTTGGGCGCCGGGCGTGCCATCGAAACTGCCAACGGCGTAGGAGGCCTCGTCGCCCGCCTTGGTGCGGAAGGATTCGCGCCGCGCTTCCATGCCGAGTGCCAAGGTGGCGGGTTTGCTTAGGCCGGGCAGCGCCAGTTCGCGGCTGAAGTCGGCGCTGATACCCAACTGCTGGGTTTGGAAGTCGCCCAGATGGAATTGCGTCGGGCTGGCCGCGCCCAGCGAAACATTGAGCGAGTTGCGCAGGCCGTAGTTGAACTCATTGCGGCCGAGGTTGAGGGCGACGTCGTAGTCCCAGCTCTTGTCTGCCCCCAAGCTGCCGCGCACGCCGCTGGCCAGTTGCAGGTCTTGGCTCTTGCCGGTGGTGGCGGGGCGGTAGCCGTTCGGGTAGATGGCTTTGACATTGGCAAAACTGTCGGGGTAGCGGAAGTAGGCCGCGCCCTCGCTCTTGCGCTGCTGCCAGGTGCCGAAGGCGTAGCCGCGAGCATCGCTGCCCAGTGCGCCCAGCGTGAAGCCGCTGTTGAACCACAGTGCCAGCTGATCCGACTCCGGCTCGCCCGGCGCGTAATTGCGCTTGCCCTGGAAGGCCAGATTGGCGGGCGACTGATCTTCCCAGGGCGGAATCTGGTCGGGGCCGGCGCGGTTGGTGTGGTCGCGGTGGGCGGCCTCGATACCGAAGCGCACAAAGCCGCTGTCGCCCAGCTTGAGGCCCAGCTTGCCTTGCAGCTCGCGCGAGCGGCCGTCGTTCAAGGTTTCATTGCTGGGCTCGAAGCGGGTGTGGAAGCCGCCCACACCGCCCGCCACCAGGCCGCCACTGTCGGCATCGTCGAGGATGATGTTGATCACGCCGGCAATCGCGTCGCTGCCGTACTGAGCGCCGGCGCCATCGCGCAGCACCTCGATGCGCTTGATGGCCGAGACCGGAATCGCATTGAAGTCCACCGGGTTGGTGCCCTTGCCGGTCTTGGATTCCAGATTGACGATGGCCGAGTTGTGGCGGCGTTTGCCGTTCACCAAGACCAGCACCTGGTCGGGCGAGAGGCCGCGCAGCTGGGCCGCGCGCACATGGTCACCGCCGCCGGAATTGCTTTGGCGCGGGAAGTTGAAGGAGGGCAGCAGGGTCTGCAGGGCCGCGGCCAAGTTACCGTCGCCGGCCACGGCGCGCTGCAGGTCTTCCTGGCTCAGAACGTCTACCGGCACGGCCGAGTTCAGCAGCGTGCGGTCTTTGGCACGGGTGCCGGTCACCAGCACCTGATCCAGCTGGGCTGGCTGGGCCTTGGCGCCTGGCTGCTCGGCTGCTTGGGCCAAGGCATGCATGGGCAACAGGCCCGCGAGATTGGCAAGAAGGGCGGCGCAGGCAATTCGGGTGGGCGTGTGCAACATGGCGGTTAGGTGGCGTAGGCGTGTAAGGGCGATAACAAAGCCGTTAAGGCTAAGGCAAAGCGATAGGGTGCTCAAAGACTGTTCGGCAATAAGCTCATGCAAACGTGGCAGGCAGGACACAGCAGTTAGCATTCGCCAGCCGCGCTTGCCTTCAGTTGCCTCTTTTTCTCTCTGCCCGCCTCGACTTCCCCATGCCCAGCCAGCCCCAGCAAGACTTGACCCCGCCCACTGTGCTTGTCCTGCCGCAGCGCCAGCTTGACGTCAAACATGCCGTGGCCTTGTGCGTGGGCATGGTGGTGGGCGCCGGTATCTTCAAGACTTCGCCGCTGGTGGCCGCGGCGCTGGGCGGCTCCTACGAGCTTTATCTGGCCTGGGCTTTTGGCGGCCTGCTGTCCTTCATCGGCGCGCTGTGCTTTGCCGAAATGGCCTCGAGCTTTCCCGATACCGGCGGCGACTATTTCTTCCTGCGCCGCGCCTACGGCCAGCGCCTGGGCTTTTTGTTTGCCTGGTCGCGCTTTGCGGTGATCCACACCGGCTCGATGGCCTTGCTGGCCTTTGTGTTCGGCGACTATCTGAGCCAGGTGCTGGATCTGCGGCCCTGGTTGGGGCCCTACACCAGCGCGGTGCTGGGGGCCAGCCTGATCGTGCTGCTGACCGGTCTGAATCTGCTGGGCGTGCGCGTCGGCCTGGGCACTCAGCTGGGCTTGACCACGGTGGTGCTGGGCGGGCTTTTGCTCTTGGGCGTGGGCGCGGGCGTGCAGGTTTGGGCCGGGCATGCGCCGCAAACGCCGCTGGCCGTGGACGACCCAACACGTCACAACTGGGGTCAGGCCATGGTGTTTGTGTTCTTGGCCTACGGCGGCTGGAGCGATGCGGCCACCTTGTCGGCCGAGATGCGCGACCAGCGCAGCGGCATCAAGCGTGCCCTGTGGTGGGGCTTGCTGCTGGTCTCGGGCCTGTATCTGCTGGCCAACTGGGCTTATTTGCAGGTGCTGGGCCTGGACGGCTTGGCGCGTAGCGAAGCACCGGCGGCGGCTTTGATGCTGGCGGTGTTCGGGCGGCCAGGTGAATTGCTGATGGTGGCCATCGTGTCGCTGACGGCGCTGTCGGTGATGAATGCGATTCTGATCGCCGGGCCGCGCACCACTTATGCCGCCGCCCGCGATGTGGCCGGCAGCCTGCATCTGGCGCGCTGGAATGCCAAGCGCGGCACGCCCACCGCGGCCGTGCTGGCCACCAGCGGCGTGGCCCTGGCCCTGGTGGCTTTTGGCGCCATCACCCGCGGCGGTTTCGCCACCATGGTGGACTATTTGTCTCCCGTCTATTGGTTCTTCATGACGCTCAGCGCCCTGGCCGTGATCCGCCTGCGCCGCAGCGAGCCGGAGGTGCAGCGCCACTACCAAGTGCCTTTTTACCCTTGGTTGCCGCTGGCCTTTGCGCTGTGCTGCTTGTATGTTTTGTGGTCCAGCGTGGTCTATGTGCGCGCCGGGGCCATGGTGGGTGTGGCGGTGCTGGCGCTGGGCGCCATGATTTTGTGGCCGCTGAGCAAAAGGGCGCAGGCATGAGCAAAACCAGCCGTAATCCCGACAACCTGCCCGCGCTGGCCGGGCAGGCTGAGGGCGGCTTTGCCGCCAAGGTGTCCGAGGCAGTGTTGGATCTGGTGTCTAGCCGGCCCGAGTCCGCACGCCAGGCCAGCACCTTGCCCAGCGAGGCCGCTCGCGCCGCGCAAAGCGTGGCTCAGCAAGCGGCCCAGAAGGCTGCGCTTGCGGCAGGGTCGCTGGCGCTGCCGCCAGGCCCGCTGGGCTGGTTGACCATCCTGCCTGAGCTGTTGACGGTGTGGCGCATCCAGCGCCAGGCGGTGGCCGACATCGCCGCCATCTACGGCCGCACGGCCGACTTGGGCCGCGAGCAAATGCTGTACTGCATGTTCCGCCACACGGCGGCCCAGGCCGTGCGCGACCTTGCCGTGCGGGTGGGTGAGCGCATGGTGGTGCAGCCCGTGGCCGCCAAAGTAATGCAGCAAATCAGCCGTGTGGTGGGCGTCAAGCTGAGCGAGAGCTTGGTGCGCAAATCGATCTCGCGCTGGGTGCCGCTGGCCGGCGCTGCGGCGGTGAGTGCCTATGCGTTTTACGACACCCAGCGAGTGGCGCGCACGGCGATCGAGTTGTTTGAGGGCGAGCAGATCATCGAACTCAAGCCCTGAGTCGACGCGTGGGCTGATGCGCCGGCCGTGCTTGGGCTACAGTCGGCCAACAACCGTGTGGCGCCGCAAAGTATCGAAACAAGGGGTCTGAAGATGGGCGAGATTCCCGCCATTCTGGACATCGAGGCTTCGGGCTTTGGCCGCGGCAGTTATCCGATCGAAGTTGGCTTTGTAGACTCCGCTGGGGCCATGTTTTGCTCGCTGATCCAGCCCGAGCCCGAGTGGCAGCATTGGGACGCCTCGGCCGAGGCGGTTCACGGCATCAGCCGCGCCACCTTGTGCCGGCATGGCAAGCCGCCCTTGTGGGTGGCGCAGCAAATCAACAGCCATCTGCGCGGCCAAGTGGTTTATTGCGATGCCTGGGCGCATGACTATCCTTGGCTGGCCCGCCTGTTCGACGTGGTGGATCTGGTGCCCCAATTCAAGCTGGCCGATTTGCGGTGCTTGCTCAGCGAGGCCGAGGCCCAGCATTGGCATGCGGTGCTGAACCAGGTGCGCCTGGACCAGGCGCTGCAGCGCCATCGCGCCAGCAGCGATGCGCGAATTCTGCAGCTGACCTTGCAAAAGCTGCGGCAGAACTTGGGCGGCGCGAGCAGGCCTGCTGAAACAGGCGCTGCGAATGGTGCAGTGAATGGTGCCGAGATTGGCCTTGCGAATGGGCATAGCAATGGCCATGCGCAAGGGCGCGCCGAGCCCGCTGAGCCCGCCGAGTGGCGTGAGCGCAAGCAATCTTGATCCAAGGCAAGCCCTGCACTGAGCCGCAGGCCGAAGATACCCATGCCGCATCCGCTGCGTATTTGCTAGGGACACATCATGTTTTTTCACCGCATCCTCCTGCCCACCGACGGCTCCGCCACCGCTCAACGTGCCGCCCTGGTGGCCGCTGACATGGCCAAGCGTTACGGCGCGGTGCTGGAGATCATCAGCGTGATCGACCCCTCGCCCTTTCTCTACTTTCCGGACAGCGGCGGTGAGGCCATGAGCTACTATCTGGAGGCCTCGGAGTCCGCCGCCCGCCAAGGTATTGAGCATGCCGAAGACGCCGCCAAGAGCTGTGGCGTGGACTTCACCAGCCAGATCCTGCGCGAGCATGGCCCAGCGCCGGCCATCGTGGCGCATGCCAAGCAGACGGCGTGCGACCTGATCGTGATCGGCTCGCATGGCCGCCGCGGCTTGGACGCTGTGCTGCTGGGCAGCGTGGCGCAAAAGGTGCTGACCCTGGCGGAAGTGCCGGTTTTCGTGATCAAGTGAGTGCCGCGCCGGGGCCTCGCAGGCCCTGGCTCGGACGTTGTTTTTTGATGATTCTGATCAGGGCTGACCCGAACAGAATGGGCGCAAACGCTGGGCTAGACTGGGCCGATGAACGAGCCCAACAGCGTGGCCGACACCGCCGCAAACCCCGCCAGTCAAGACAAGCTGGTGCCGCGCAACTTGCCTGATCTCAGGCAGAAAAAGGTGCCCTCGCAGCAGCGTGCGGTGGAAACCTTCGAACGCATTCTGGCCGCCTGTGGCGACTTGCTGGGTGAGGTGGGCATTGAGCGCCTGTCGACCAATCTGGTCTGTCAGCGCGCCGGCATTTCCCCGCCGGCCCTGTACCAGTACTTCCCGAATAAATATGCCATTCTGTGCGAGCTGGCCGAGCGCCTGATGCGCAGCCAGAATGCGCTGCTGACACCTTGGGCCACGGCGCAAACTTGGCGCCTGCCCGAGCCCGAGTTGGCCGCCAGCATTGCCGATTTGTTCATACGCACGCTGCAGCTGACCGAGCAGATGCCCGCCGGCATCTGGATCACCCGCGCCTTGCGCGCCGTGCCGACCCTGCAGGAGGTGCGCCATAGCTCCCATGAGCTGGTCACCGACTTGCTGGTGCACCCCTTCATGCAAGCCTATCCGCAGGCCGATCAGGCCGAGGTGCGCCTGACCCTGCGCTTGGGCATTGACGCGCTCTATGCCGCGCAGGAGTTGCTGTTCGACAACCCCCGCCTGGATCCACGCGCCGTCGCCCGCACCATGGCGGCGATGGTGACCGGTCAATTGGTCAAGCTGCGCCAGAGCGAATGAGGCAGTCGGCCCGGCAATTGCCAGTTTCGGGCCCAATTTCACGGGCTTGCTGAAGGCGGGCGTGCCATGATGGCGCCTCATGTCCTATCTGCAAACCGGGAGGCAGTGATGGCGGCTGCCGTCGAACCAAGTCAGCAAGAGCAAGAACAAGAGCAAGCGCGCCTGCAGGCTTTGCAGTCGTTTGAGGTCATGGACACGGCGCCCGAGCAGGCGTTTGACGACCTGACCGCGCTGGCCCTGCGCCTGTTCGGCGTGCCGATTTCGCTGGTCACCCTGCTTGACAGCGAGCGCCAGTGGTTCAAATCCCGCCAGGGCCTGGACGTCATTGAAACGCCGCGCGACATCGCTTTTTGCGACATCACCATCCGCGGCAGCGCGGTGCTGGTGATTGAGGATGCCGAGCATGACCCGCGCACCAATGACAACCCTCTAGTGACCGGCCCGCTGGCGGTGCGCTTTTACGCCGGCGCCCCGCTGATCACGCCCGAGGGCCACGCCTTGGGCAGCCTGTGTGTAGTGGATCGCGAACCACGCGCTTTCACGCCGCAGCAGTGTCAAGATCTGGAGCGACTGGCCCGGCAGGTGATGACGCAGCTCTTGCTGCGCCGCAAGAACAAAGAGCTGGCGACAACCTTGCGTGAATTCGGCCTGGTCGATCAACGCCGGCGCGAAAGTGAATCGATTTACGGACTGTTGTTCGCCAACAGCCTGGACGGGGTGATGCAGACCCGGCCCGGCGGTGACATTCTCACCGCCAACCCCATGGCCTGCGAGATCCTCGGCCAAAGCGAGGCGCAGCTGCGTCGCGTGCAGCGCTCGCAGGTGCTGGACCTGCGCGACCCGCGCCTGCTGCGCTTGTTTGACGAGCGTGATCTGAATGGCAAGGCGCGCGGCGAGATCACCATGATTCGCGGCAACGGTGAGCGCTTCGAGGCCGAGGTGTCGACGGTGACCTACCAGGACGAGGCGGGTAAGCAATTCGCCAGCGTCGCTTTCCGAGACATCACCGAGCGCCGCCTGTGGGCCCGCAAGCTGGAGCAAAGCCTGGAGTTGCTGGGCAATCTGGCGCGGCGGGTGCCGGGCGCGCTGGTGCAGTACCGCCTCGACCCTGACGGACGCACCTGCTACCCCTTCGCCAGCGAAGGCATTTTCAATATGTTTGAGGTCAGCCCGCTGGATGTGCGGGAAGACGACGCGGTGGTGCGCAAGCTGGTGCATCCGGATGATCAGCGCGGCCTGGTGGAGTCGATTCAACGGTCGGCTCAAACGCTGCAGCCCTGGCACCACGAGTTCCGCGTGGTGTTGCCGCGCCAGGGCCTGCGCTGGCGCCTGGGCAGCGGCCAGCCCGAACGGCGGCCCGATGGCAGCGTGCTCTGGCATGGCTTCGTTAGCGACATCACCGAACGCAAGCACTCCGAGCAACACACCCACTGGCTGGCGCATTACGACGTGCTGACCGGCTTGCCCAACCGCCGCATGCTGCTGGACCGCATCGGGCATGACCTGGCGGTGGCACGGCGTTCGCGGCAGCTGGGCGCGCTCTTGTTCATCGACCTCGATCACTTCAAGCACATCAACGATGCCCTGGGTCATTCGATCGGTGACGAGCTGCTCAAGCAGGTGGCCGAACGCCTGCGTGAGGTGGCGCGCGAGGACGACACGGTGGCGCGCCTAGGCGGCGACGAATTCGTGGTGCTGGTCAGCAATTTGGGCCTGGACGCCGCCCAAGCCACCCGCCATGCCATGGCCGTGGCCGAGAAGCTGCGCGAGGTGCTGGTGATGGATCACCATATCTTCGATCACAGCTACAACATCTCAGGCAGCATCGGCATTACCCTGTTCCCCAAGGGCGCGGAGGCGGTGGACGATTTGCTGCGCGAGGCCGACACGGCCATGTATCGCGCCAAGGCCTCGGGGCGCAACCGAGTGGCCTTCTTCGAAACCGCCATGCATGCCGAGGTGCAAAGCCGCCTGGCCCTGGAGCAAGACCTGAAAGAGGCTTTGCAGCTGGAGCAGTTTGAGCTGCATCTGCAGCCGCAGTTCGATGCGCAAGGGCAGGAGATCGGCGGCGAGTTGCTGCTGCGCTGGCAGCACCACAAACGTGGCCGGGTGTCGCCGCTGGACTTCATCCCCGTGGCCGAGGAGTCGGGCCTGATCATCGAGTTGGGCGACCGGGTGCTGCGCCAGGCCTGCTTGGCCTTGGCCCGCTTGCACAAGGCCGGGCGCTTGCAATGCCTGTCGGTCAATGTCAGCCCGCGACAGTTCCGCAAAGACGACTTCGTGGCGGGCTTGCGGCAAATTATTCAGGACACCGGCGCCCCGGCGGACTACCTGATTCTGGAAGTGACCGAGAACCTGCTGATCGACAACTGGCAAGACACCAGCGCGCGCATGTCCGAGCTGCGCGCCCTGGGCCTGCGCTTTTCCATCGACGATTTCGGCACCGGCTATTCCAGCCTGGCTTATTTGAAGAAGCTGCCGCTCTACGAGCTCAAGATCGACAAGAGCTTTGTGCAGGACACGCCCGATGATCCCAATGACACGGCCATCGTTGAGGCCATTGTGTCCATGGCCAAGCACTTGAATCTGCGCGTGGTGGCCGAAGGGGTGGAGACCCCGGCGCAGGCCGACTTCCTGCTGCGCACGGGTTGCGATTGCCTGCAGGGCTATTTGCTGGGCCGCCCCGGGCCTCTGGAAGACTGGCTGCGCTTGCGGGGCGCTTAAGTGATCCGTTAGCGGACCTTGGCCGCGGCTGCGACCAAGGCATCCGCCTCAGAAACTCGCCTTACAACTCGCTCACACTCTTGACGCGCTGCGGCATGGCCACGGTTTGTGCCAGCGACTCGGCCGCGCGGCCGTGGAAGCGATCGAGCAGATCACGCCACTGCGCCTTCACCGTGCTGACATTGGCCAGCTTCACATGGCCGTAGCCACGAATGCTTTCGGGCAGGCGGGCCAGCTTGACGGCCAGCTCCAGCTTGTCGGCCGTGAGGTGCTGCAGTAGCTCGTCCACCAGGGCTTCGTACTCGCTGATCAGCGCGCGCTCCATGCGGCGCTCCTCGGTTTTTCCGAACAGATCCAGCGGGCCGCCGCGCAAACCCTTGAACTTGGACATCACTTTGAGCGCCTTGAAGGTCCAGGAACCCAGCTCGACCTTCTTGACGCGGCCGTCCGCTCCTGGCTTGGCCAGCAGGGGCGGGGCCATGTGGAAGCTCAAGGACTGCCAGTTGGCGAACTGCGCCTTCAGGCTGGCTTCGAAGCTGCCGTCGGTGTAAAGACGGGCCACTTCCCATTCGTCTTTGTAGCTCAAGAGCTTGGCGTAGTAGCGGGCCACGGCCTTGCTCAAGCGCTCGCTTTTTCCCGCCTCGCCCAGCTGGGCCTCGGCTGTGCGCACGCGCTTGACCAGGGACTCATAACGCGCCGCGTAGGCGGCATCTTGGTAAGCCGTCAGGTGCGCGATGCGGCGGGCGATCAGGCCATCCGCGCCGTCGAGCTTGTCCTGACCCAGCAGCAGCTTCACCTTTTGCTCGGGCTGGCCGCCCAGGCGCGCCAGGGCCTCCGGCGCGGCAATCGCCAAGCGACCCAGCGCGAAGGCGGTTTTATTGCCTTCCACGGCCACACCATTGAGTTCGATGGCGCGCATCAGCGCCGCTTCGCTCAGAGGGATCAGGCCGCGCTGGTAGCAAGCACCCAGCATGATGATGTTGCTGGGCATGGTGTCGCCCATCAGGCTCAGGGCAATCGCCTGCGCATCGATGGTGGACAAGAGCGATGCATCACCGCCCACCGCATGCAGCATCTTGGCCAGCAGGGATTCGCCTTGCAGATTGGCGTCCGGGTTGCGCACAAAAGCCGCCGTGGGCAGCTCATGTGTATTGGCCACGATGATGGTGCGGCCGGGCTTGATGGTGCCCAGCGCGTCGGGCGAGGCGCCCACCACCTTGTCGCAGGCCAAAAGCACATCGGCCTGCTGGGTGTCGATGCGCACCTGGTTCAGCAACTCCTTGGTCGGCGCCAGGCGCACAAAGCTCAGGACCGAGCCGCCTTTTTGCGCGAAGCCCATGAAGTCCAGCACCGAGGCCTGCTTGCCTTCCAAGTGCGCGGCCATGGATACCAGCGCACCCACGGTGACCACGCCGGTGCCGCCCACGCCGGTCACCAGCAAGTCAAACGGGCCGCTCCATTGCCAGCTGGCAGGCGCCGCCAGCGCGGCCACTTCGCGTGCCAGGTCTTGCGCGCTGAAGCCCGCACCCTGGCGCTTCTTCAGCTCGGCGCCATGCACCGAGACAAAGCTGGGGCAAAAGCCATTGACGCAAGAGAAGTCCTTGTTGCAGCTGGATTGCTCGATGCTGCGCTTGCGGCCGAAGTCGGTTTCCACCGGCACGACGGAGAGGCAGTTGGAGGCCTGGCCGCAGTCGCCGCAGCCCTCGCACACCGCCTGGTTGATGAAGATGCGTTTGGGTGGGTCGGCAAACTCGCCCTTTTTGCGGCGGCGGCGTTTCTCGGCGGCGCAGGTCTGGTCGTAGATCAGCACGGTCACGCCGGGGATCTCGCGCAGCTCGCGCTGCACGGCGTCCAGCTCGCTGCGGTCGTGGAAGGTGGTGCCGGCCGGGAACAGGCCGCGGTGCGCGTCGTATTTGGCTATCTCGTCGGACACGATCACCAGCTTCTTGACGCCCTCAGCCTCCACCTGGCGCGCAATCTGCGGCACGCTGGTGCTGCCGTCTACCGGCTGGCCGCCGGTCATGGCGACGGCGTCGTTGTAGAGAATTTTGTAGGTGATGTTGGTCTTGGCGGCGATGGCCTGGCGGATCGCCAGATAGCCCGAGTGGTAGTAAGTGCCGTCGCCCAGGTTCTGGAACACATGCTTCTCGGTCGTGAAGCGGCTGTGCGCCGCCCAGTCCACGCCCTCGGCGCCCATCTGGATCAGGCCGGAGGTGCCGCGTTCCATCCAGCTGGCCATGAAGTGGCAGCCGATGCCGGCCAGGGCGCGTGAGCCCTCGGGCAGCTTGGTGGAGGTGTTGTGTGGGCAGCCCGAGCAGAAATAGGGCTGGCGGCGCACGCCGTCGGCGGCATTGCTCAGCAAGCAGGGGGTGAGGAAGTCTTGCACCAGTTCGCGCCGGTCCAGGCTGGGCCCTAAACGCGCCAGCCACTGCGCCACCGTGCTCATGATGCGCGAGGGGCGCAGCTCACCCAGGGCGCTCAGCACCGGTGCGCCGTCCGCATCGCTCTTGCCGGTCACGCGCGGGCGCTGGGCATCGGGCAGGTGGTAGAGCAGCTCTTTGATTTGGCGCTCCACCACCGGGGCTTTCTCTTCGATCACCAGCAGCTCGCTCAGGCCTTGCGCAAAGGCGCGCATGCGGCTGCTTTCCAGCGGGAACACCAGGCCCACTTTGTAGACCCGCACGCCGGCGGCTGCCAGAGCTTCGGTGCTGAGTTGCAAGCGGCGCAGCACTTCCATGAAGTCGTAATGCGCTTTGCCGACAGTGACGATGCCCAGCGTGGCCTGCGGGCTGACGACGATGTGCTTGTCGATGCTGGCGTTGAGCTTGGCGAAGGCCTTGACGGCGTTCATCTTGTGCTCCAGCCGGGTTTCCAACTCCAGTGAGGGCAGGTCCACCGAGCGGATGTGCAGATCGACCGGCGGCACATGGTCGGGGCGCTGGAAGTCGGTCTGGATCGTGTCCAGATCCACCGTCATGCCCGACTCCACCACTTCCGAGATGGCTTTGAAGCCGACCCAGGTGGAGGAGAAGCGGCTCAGCGCCCAGCCGTACAGGCCAAACTCCAGGTACTCCGCCACATTGCCGGGGTGGACGATGGGCATATGCCAGGCCTGCAGAGCCAGATCGCTTTGGTGCGGGGTGCTGGAGGAGACGCAGCCATGGTCGTCGCCACACACCACCAGCACGCCGCCTTGGGCCGAGGTGCCGTAGACATTGCCATGCTTCAAGGCGTCGCCCGAGCGGTCCACGCCAGGGCCCTTGCCGTACCACATCGCGAACACGCCGTCGGCCGTGCGCTTGGGGTCGAGCGCCACGCGCTGCACGCCCAGGCAGGCCGTGGCGGCCAGGTCTTCATTGATGGCGGGCAGGAAGTTCACTTTGGCCGCATCAAGGAACTTCTTGGCCTTCCACAACTGCTGATCCACCATGCCTAGCGGGCTGCCACGGTAGCCCGACACAAAGCCGGCGGTGTTCAAGCCAGCACGTTCATCCGAGGCCTTTTGCGCGAGCAACAAGCGCACGATGGCCTGGGTGCCGGTCATGAAGACGGCGCCGCTGGTGGCGGCCAGGTTGTCGGAGAGCTTGTAGGGGCGCAGGGCCGGGGTCAGGCTGGCGCTGTGGCCGGGGGCCGTGGTCGTGCCCGGGACGGCGTCTGCAGAAGGTGTTGCGCTGCCTGTCATGGCGGTCTCCGAATTCTTAGAATAAGCGGAGATTTTTCTTCACATCATCCGGGTGATGTTTCTCTTATGACCCAGTGAAACGGGTTTGATGAGAGAATTTCTCTCAAAAGGTGGTGATATGGATGGTGAGCGTTTCGACCGGGCGACCCGGCAGATTCTGGAGGCCTTGCAGGCCGACAGCCGGCAAAGCACCCAGGCCCTGGCCGACAAAGTGGGCTTGTCCGCCACGCCGGTGTGGCGGCGCATCAAGGAGCTAGAGGACTCGGGCGTGATCCGCCGCCATGTAGCGCTGGTGGACCGCGAGAAACTGGGCCTCAATATCTGCGTCCTGGCCAATGTCAGCCTGGTGCGTCACAGCGAGGGCGCGGTGGATCAGTTCGAGCGCCTAGTGCTGGCCAGTCGCGAAATCATCGAATGCCACGGCATCACCGGCGAGGCCGACTACGTCATCAAGGTCGTGGTGCCTGACATGAAGGCCTACGACATGTTTCTGCAAAGCCAGGTCTTCAAAGTGCCCGGCGTGGCCAGCGTGCGCAGCAATGTGGTGCTGCGCGAAGTGAAGTACGAGACGGCGCTGCCCGTGGACTAAAAACTGGGGTCAGAGTCGAATTGTTTTGCTGGCGGTGTGACGTTGGTGTGCTCAAATAAATTGACTCTGACCCCAGTGTTTCAGGCCTTCTTCAAGAACTCCGACTTCAGGCTGAGGCTGACGCCGTCGATCTTGCAGTCCACATCGTGGTCGCCGTCGACCAGGCGTATGCCCTTGGCCTTGCTGCCTTTTTTCAGCACGATGGACGAGCCCTTGACCTTGAGGTCTTTGATCAGGATGACGGAGTCGCCGTCCACCAAGACTTGGCCGTTGGCATCGCGCACCACCTTGGCGCCGTCCTCAGTCGCGCCGTCTTGCGCTGCTTCATCGCTCCATTCATGGCCGCAATCGGGGCAGATATTCATCGCGCCGTCGCGATAGGTGTTCTCGAGCGTGCAAACAGGGCAGGCGGATGGGTTTGACATGGTGATGAGGGCTCAGAGTCGGTGTGGCGCATTGCTGCGCATGGTGGTGGGGTGTTCCAGACGCGGGAGGCCGCTTGGCCTGCAAGGCTGGACAGTGGATGAGGGCTATTTTCGCTCATGGCTTTTGGCAGGGTCTGCCCAGGCAAGCCATACTCGCGGCTCTTTCATCTTCAGTTCCATCGCGCGGAGAAATCTTGACCATGAAATTGCTGCACAACACTCGTAGAACCGCTCTTTTGGCCAGCCTGACGGTGCTGCTCGGCATGTCGAGCGTGGCGTCCATCGCGCAAGCGCAGGTGGAGGATCAAAGCCTGAAGGCCGCCATCGCCGCCGGCCATCGCACGCCGGCCTTTGCCGCCCGCGATGCGGCACGCCACCCCTACGAGACGCTGAGCTTTTTCGGCATCAAGCCGAATATGACGGTGGTGGAGTTGGCGCCCGGCGGCGGCTGGTATACCGAAATCCTGGCGCCTTATCTGCGTGACAAGGGCCGCTTGGTGCTGGGTGGTGACGACCCGGCCTCGACCCAAGCCTATTTCCAGCGCAGCGCCGCGCGCATGCAAGAGAAGCTGGCTGCCAACCCGGCCCTCTACGACCGGGTGCAAGTGGGTGTGTTCAACCCCGCCGCCGGCAAGCTGAGCTATGTGGCACCCGCTTCGGCCGATTTGGTGCTGACCTTCCGCAATGTGCACAACTGGGTTTCGCAAGGCGAGGCCGCGACCCAAGCGGCGTTCAAGAGCGCCTTTGACTCGCTCAAGCCCGGCGGTGTGTTCGGCGTGGTGGAACACCGCCTGCCAGCCGACCGGGAGCAGGATGCCAAGGCCAGCAGCGGCTACGTCCACCAGAGCTATGTCGTGCGCATGGCTGAGAGCGTGGGATTCAAGCTGGCGGGCAGCTCAGAAGTCAATGCGAACCCCAAGGACAAGGCCGATCACGAAGGCGGTGTTTGGGCCTTGCCTCCGACCTATGGCAATAAGGACAAGGACCGCGCCAAGTACGAGGCCATCGGCGAGAGCGATCGCATGACGCTCAAATTCGTCAAACCTTGATGGACCAGGCGGGACCGTTGGCGAGCGAGGTCACACCCTCGCCGCGCATCGCCTTCATCGGCGCCGGGCGCTTGGGCCAGACCTTGGCGCGAGCCCTGGCCGGCGCTGGCTTGGCCGTGGTGGCCGTGGCCTCGCGGCAGGCTGCCAGCGCGCAGGCCCTGGCCGCGCGCATCCCGGGCTGCCAGGCTATGTCGGCCGAGGCGGCCGTGGCGACTGCTGACTTGGTTTTCCTGACCGTGCCGGATGATGCCCTGGCCGCGGTGGCGCAAAGCTTGGCCTGGCGTGCCGACCAGGCCGTTGTGCATTGCAGCGGTGCCAGCGAACTCAGCGTGTTGAGCGCGGCCAGCGAGGCGGGTGCGCAAGTCGGCGGCTTCCACCCTTTGCAGATTTTTTCCGACCCCGAGCGTGCCTTGCACTTGCTGGCGGGCAGCGTGGTGGCGATCGAGGCCGAGCCGCCCCTGTTGGATCTTCTGCAAGGCTTCGCCCTGCGCCTGGCCATGCAGCCCTTGCGCCTGCCGCCCGGCAGCCGGGTGGCGTATCACGCGGCGGCAGGCTATGCCGCCAGCTTCATGCTCTCGCTGCTGGATGAGGCACAGCAGATTTGGGCCCGCATCGGCCTGCCGCCGGAGCAGGCCTTGCAGGCCTTGTTGCCGTTGGCCCGAGGCACCTTGCAAGCGGCGGAAAGCCGAGGCTTGGCCGGCGCGCTGTCGGGGCCGATCTCGCGCGGCGATGGCGGCGTGGTCACCGCGCACTTGCAAGCCTTGAGCGAATTGGGCGGTGAGCATGCGTCCTTCTACCGTCAGCTGGCCCTGCGCCAGCTGGCCTTGGCGGCCCAGAGCGGCCGCCTGGATGAGGCCACGCTGCAGGGCTTGCGCGAGCGCTTGCAGGCCTGAGTCACAGGGCGCTGGCGGTGCTGCCGCCTGGCCTAGTTGCAGCCGCCTAATCAGAGCCGCCGAATCGCTACGGTCGCCGATGCTCGGCCCCTAGAATGAAGCATGAACCTCGATGTGCCGACACTGTTTGTCGTGGTCAGCCTCATGTCGCTGGTGATGGGGCTGTGGATCTGCGTCATGGCCTGGGGGCAATCACCTGAGGATCCGCGCTGGGCCTGGGCCTGGTCTTTGGGCGCGTTCACTTGCGCGCAACTGCTGTTCGGTGCCGGCAACCTGATGTCGCCGCGCTGGGCCGTCACCGCCAATGCGGCCGCCTACGCCAGTACCTTGGTCTTGATGTTGCTGGCGCTGCGGCGCTTTTACGGATTGATGCGGCGCAGTTTCTGGCTTTGGTCGCCGGCGCTGCTGGCCCCGTTATCGGCTTTTGTGCTGTTTGAGCAGCTGCGCTGGCGGGTGTTTTGCGTCAGCCTCGTGTTCATGGTGCAGATTGCCTTGATCCTGCGCGTCTTGCTCAGCCCCAAGCTGCAGCATCAGGGGCGGGGTCGCTTCATGCTGGTAGCGGCCTTCGCCTTTGTGTTGGTGATTCTGCTGGCTCGGCTGGTGCTGGTGGCCGGGGAGGTGCCCATCAACAATGCGGCCCTGGGGAGCGAGCGTGCCGTGGCGCTCTTGATCGTGGCGGCCTTGCTGGGCGTCTTGAGCAACTCCCTCGGCTTCATCTACATGATCATGGAGCGGGCCGAGCGGCGCAATTTCGAGTTGGCCATGCAAGACATGCTGACCGGTTTGCAAAACCGCCGCGCCATCGCTGACCAGCTGGCCATGGCCGTGGCCCGGGCACGGCGCCAGGGTCAGGTCTTGAGTGTGTTGATGATGGACATCGACCACTTCAAACGCGTCAACGACAACTATGGCCATTTGGCGGGCGACAAAGTCTTGCAATCGGTGGCCCAAACCCTGCAGTCGCGCCTGCGTGAACAGGACCAGATCGGCCGCTTCGGCGGCGAGGAGTTTCTGCTGATCCTGCCCGACACCAGCCTGGACGGCGCCCTGACCCTGGCCGAAGACTTGCGCGCTGCGGTGGAAAGCAGCCCGACGACTTGGGAGCAGCAAACCATCCGTGTCACCATCAGCATCGGGGTCTGGGGCGGCTTGATCTCACCCGCCGATACGGCAGACACCCTGGTGGGCGCCGCCGATACGGCCATGTATCGCGCCAAAGTGGGTGGCCGTAATCAGGTGGCGCATTGAGCCGGCGCGGCAGCCGTGCGAGACTGCGCCAGCGCGCCGCTTGAACTGAGCAGCACGGCACTGCACTGATCCGGCGCGCCATCACGTCAACACGCTAAACCACCCACAGGGCTGACCCGCATGTTCACTGTCTACGGCATCAACGGCCGCATCTACAGCGGCCCCCTCGAAGGCCTGCGTTCGCTGGGCCCCGTGCAAGCGGTGGCGCGTGCACGGGCGGTGGCGCCGGTGCGCGCGCGTGGCAGTGATGCGAGCGACGCCAGCTTCACCCATGAATGGCCGGGCCTGTCCAGCGGCGTGGTGCGCGCCGAGCCCCAGCCCGATGCCCCCATGATGGCGGAGGAGCCGCTGCCGCGCGATGCCCTGGCCCTCTATGCCAAAGCCCAGGCCCGAGTGCCCGTTGATGCGCCACGCCAGCCTCTTCGTCTGGTGGAAGAGTTGATGAGCCGCCAGCTGATCACCGTGCCGCAAGACGCCAGCCTGGCCGAGGGCCTGGCACGCTTGAGCGAGGCCAAGGTCGGCCAGGCGCCGGTGGTCAATGCCGGCGGGCATTTGGTGGGCCTGCTTTTGCGCGGCGATTTGCTGCCCACGCCTTTGGATCTGGAGGACAGCGCGGCCTGGGCCGCCTGGTTCAAGCGCCCGGTCTCGGCGGCGATGTGGACACCGGTGCCCAGCGCCCACCCCGACACGCCCTTGCGGGAAGTGGCGCAAGCCCTGCTGGACTTCCGCCTGCCCGGCATGCCGGTGCTGGATGAACAGAGCGCGCTGATCGGCTTCTTGTCCCGCAGCGATATCTTGCGGGCGCTGACGCGTGAGCCACCGCTGGAACTGTGGTCCTGAGGCTCAAGACCAGCTGATCGGATCGACCCGGTAGTAACGGCTCAATTGCTCATACAGCGCCGGATGCTGCTGGGCCAATTCGGGGCCGCGCTCGAAGAAGAGTTCGCTGCTGCAGGCAAAGAACTCGGCCGCATCGGTGGCCGCGTATGCATCCATCAAACCCGCTGGCTGGCCGCTCGCCAAGCGTTGCCGCAAGGCATTGAATTCGGCGAGCATGACCGCAGACCAGCGCCGGTAGGCCGGCGTGCTGTGCAGCGGCGGGGCGCCATTGGCGAAGCCCTTGACTTGGTCGAGCTGGTGGGCAAATTCGTGAATCACGACGTTGTGCCCATCTTGTGGGTCGGCCGCGCCGGCCAGCACATCTTGCCAAGACAGCACGACCTGACCCTGGGCCCAGCTTTCACCCGTCAGCGCCTGGCGCTGCGGCGCCATCTGCAAGCCCGCCGGCCCGGCCTGGACGCGCTCCACCGCAAAAGCGCCGGGGTAGAGCAGGATTTGTTGCAGTTTGGGGTAGTAGCCGCGCCGTGCGCCCAGCAGCGGGAAGCAGGCCTGCGCGGCGATGACGACGCGCATCTCATCCCTGACCTTCAGGCCCGCGCAGCCGATGATGGGCTTCTCGGCCAGCAGCACTTGCATATCGGCCTTGAGCCGCAATTGCAGATCGGCCGGCAGGCGCTGCACCGCCGGCACATGCTTGCGCAAGATGCGCCGCCAAGCGGCCGGGAAGGGCTGTTCACGCAGCCGACGGCGACGCCGCTCTTTGAAAACAGGCCCACCCGCCAGCCAGACGATCAGGGCCAGGCTCAGGGCGACGACGATCAAAAAAGGGATGAGGCTGGCGCTGTCCATGTCTTGTGCAGTTGGGTGCGCTGTTAGCGAAATGCAAGTGGGCAAGCGCGAATTCTTCGCTGCCGCGCATGGGCTAAGCTGCAAGCATGAGCCACCACACTAGCCCTGCCAGCCCACCTTCCTTGCATGCTTGGCAGGTCATCCTCGGTGGCATCAGTGCCTTGGTGTTGACTTTGGGCCTGGCGCGTTTTGCCTTCACGCCCTTGCTGGCGTTGATGCAGACGCAAGCCGGCCTGTCGGATGCCGCAGGCGGCTGGTTGGCCGCCATCAATTACATGGGCTATATGAGTGGGGCCTTGTTGGCCTCCTGGCTGGAGTCGCCGCGTTGGCGCCATCGGCTCTACAGCCTCGGCCTGTGCCTGAGCCTGGTGGTCACCGCCTTGATGGGCATGAGCGACAACTTCTGGGTCTGGGCCTTGTCGCGCTATTTGGGCGGGCTGTGTGGCGCTGCGGGCATGCTGCTGGGTTCAGGGCTGGTGCTGAACTGGCTGATGCGCAGTGGCCACCGGCCGGAGCTGGGCCTGCATTTCATGGGTATTGGGCTGGGCATCATCGTCTCAGCCTTAGGTGCGCTGCTGATGGCGCGCCTGCCGCTGCCATGGGCGCAGCAATGGTTTGGTTTTGCCTTGTTCGGCCTGATCTTTTTGATTTCGGCCTGGGCCTGGCGGCCGCCTGTGCCGCCCGCTCAGAGCCCTGCGCCGGCGTCAACAACTGCGGCCAGTGCCGCCGCCGACTTACGCAAACCCTCGCGGGCCTGGACGGCCTGGATGACGGCCATCTATTTCTGCGGGGGCTGGGGCTTTGTGATCAGCGCCACCTTCACCGTCACCATCGTCGAGCGCCAGCCCTTGCTGGCCGGGCAGGGGCCCTGGGCCTGGTTGCTGGTGGGCCTGGCGGCGATGCCGGCGGTGTTTCTGTGGGACCGGGTGGCGCGGCGGGTGGGTGAGTTGCAAGCCTTGCTGATTGCCTTTGCCTTGCAATGCGTGTCTGTCTTGGTGCCGGCAGCCTCAGACAGCTTGGCTGCCGCGTTGAGCGGCGCGCTGCTCTACGGCGCCACCTTCATCGGCATCGTCAGCATGACGCTGGCGCTGGTGGGGCGGCGCTCGCCCAGCAATCCAGGCAAGGCGATGGCGCGGCTGACGCTCAGCTATGGCCTGGCGCAAGTTTGCGCACCGGCGCTCAGTGGTGCGATGGCCCAGGCCAGCGGCAATTACCGTGCCGCGCTGTTGCTGACGGCCTTTGTTCTCGCCTTGGGCATGGCGGGCTTGTGGCGCTTGATTCGGCTGGAGCGGCGAGAGCTGCATGCGCAGCAGAATCAGCTTGAAGGGGCGAGCCGCACTCGTTAGTTTTCCCACTTGCAAAAAGCCTGTAAACGCTTTGGCGCGGCCACTCTGCTTTTAAACTGCGCCCATGCCCAGTGCATTCTTGTCAGTCAGCGGAGGTCATGTGAAGTCTCAAAAATTCAGCCGTCTTGTTTGTAGCCTGACCATCGGCGCAATGCTGCTGCCGGCCGGTGCGGCCCGCGCCGCCGAACAAACCGTGGAGCTGCGTTCGCGCGGCGGCTACGAATCCCTGCCGCTGTCTGCGGGCACGCGGGATGTGGAGCTGCTGGAGCAGCTGGGCGGCACCTGCCGCTTCAACCGCAGCTGGGGCTTTGATCTCAGCAATAAGGAGCTGTGGGTTAACAACGGCTGCGCGGCGCGCTTCAAGATCGTTGGCAACAATCTGAACAATGGCAGCGATGGCAATAACGAAGAGGCCAAGGACAGCAGCGGCGTGAACCCTGCCGTGGCCCTGGCCGCGCTGGCGGCGATTGCCGGTGTGGCGGTGTTGGCCACGCGCGACCGCGACAACAACAATAACAACAACAACTACCCGGACGACAACGGCCCCAGCTATCCCGGTGGGCGCGACCGTGTGATCCGTGGCCCGGGTGGCATGTGCCTGGACATCGACGGCAATGCGCGTCAAGGCGCCGGCGCCATCCTGTTCCGCTGCCATGGTGGCGGCAACCAGCGATTCAGCTATGGGCGCGGCGGTGAACTGCGCGTAGGCGGCAATCTCTGCCTGGATGTGCAGGGCGGCAATGGCGATGACGGCACGCGCCTGATCGCCTGGGGCTGCAACGGTCAGCGCAATCAGCGTTGGAACTTCTACGGCAACCAGATCCGCAGCCAGATGAATGGCAAATGCGTGGATGTGCGGGACGGCCGCTTCCAGCAAGGCCAGCCGGTGCAGCTCTATCGCTGCAATGGCAGCAGCTCGCAGCGCTGGTCTTGGTAAGCCGGCCTCATCGGTCTGCTTGTCCGTCGGTCGAACAATTGCTTTGGAGAGACACCTGCTCATGAAGACGCCAAACTCTGCCCGGATCAACGCTTGTATCCTCGCCTGCAGCGCCGCGCTGGCCTTGCTGAATGCACCCAGCTTGGCCCAAGCGGCTGAACCGGCGGCTGCGCCTACACCCGCAGCGGCCAAGGCCGGCAAGCACATGGGGCAGGCCAAGCCCGCCGACCCAGCCGCTCGCCTGCCGTCGCCCAGCGCGATCCGGCGTGCTTTTGAGCGTGGCGATGCCGACCATGACGGCTTCATCAGCCTGGAAGAGTTCCATAAAGACATGGTGCAGAGCTGGCATGCCCTGGACCTGGACCAAGACGGCTTTATCTCACGCGATGAATTGATGGCCGCCGGCGGCTCCCGGCATGCCGAGCGGGTGCTGCGCGCCTTGCATCACTTTGACCAAGACGCCGATCAGCGCCTGAGCTTCAAAGAAGTGATCGGTGCGCGCATGGCCGGTTTTGACGCAGCCGACGTCAATCACGACGACAAGCTGAGCCTGCAAGAAGTGCTGGACTACGAACTCAAGGTCGGGCAGCGCTTGCTGTCCGACGGCCTGGCCATGGGCCGGACCAAGGCGCGGCCGCAGGGCAGCAAGTAAGCGGCAGCATAAAAGTAAGCGGCAGCGTAATGCGGCGAGGGGCTGGCCGAGGGCGCGCCCCCAGCCAGCGCCGCCGGTCCGGGCTAGTTGAGCGCCGGGCCACCTTCTTCGAACTTCTCACCTTTGGCCGCCATCTCCATCAGCAGTTGGGCGGGCGCGAAGCGCGGGCCATGCTGGCGCGCCAGCTCAGTGGCGCGTGCCACGAATGGCTTAAGGCCCAGGCTGTTGATGAACTGCAGCGCGCCGCCCTGGAAGGGCGCAAAGCCCCAGCCCAGGATGCTGCCGATATTGCCGTCGGCCACCGAGCGCAGCACGCCTTCTTGCAAGCAGCGCGCAGCCTCGTTGGCTTGCACAAACATCAGGCGATCGATCAACACTGATTGCGCGGGTTGCTCAGAGGCCAGCGGGTAAAGCTCGGCCAAGCCCGGCCACAAGCTCTTGTCACCGGCCTGCCAGTCGTAAAAGCCCTGGCCCACCTTTTTGCCGACGCGGCCCAGTTCGCACAGCTGGCGCAGCACGGCCTCGCCGGGGTGTTCGGTGTAGACCTGACCCTCGGCCTCCACGTCCTTGCGGGTCTGGGTTGCCACATGCAGGCCCAGGCTGAGGCTGACCTCGTCTTGCAGCGCCAGGGGGGGCATGGGCATGCCGGCTTGCAGGCCGGCCATCTCGATGGCGCGGGGGTGCACGCCTTCGCGCAACATCGCCAGCCCTTCCATCACATAGGTGGCAAACACGCGGCTGGTGTAGAAACCGCGCGAGTCGTTGACGACGATGGGCGTCTTGCCGATCTGCAGGCAGAAGTCGAAGCCGCGCGCCAGGGTCTGCGCCGAGGTTTCCTTGCCCACAATGATTTCCACCAGCGGCATCTTGTCCACCGGCGAGAAGAAGTGCAGGCCCAGAAACTGCGCCGGGCGCTGGCTGGCTTGCGCCAGGCCGGTGATCGGCAGGGTGGAGGTGTTGGACGCAAAGACCGCCGTGTCCGCCAGCTGGGCCTCGGCCAGCGCGGTGACCTCGGCCTTGACGGCACGGTCCTCGAACACGGCTTCGATCACCAAGTCGCAGCCCTGCAAGGCGGCGTAGTCGGTGCTCGGGGTGATGAGGGCCAGCAGGCGCTCGCGCTTCTCCGCGGTGGAGCGGCCCCTCTTCACCGCCTTGTCGAGCAGGTCTTGCGAATATTGCTTGCCCTTGTCGGCTGCGGCCTGGCTTTGGTCCAGCAGCACCACGGGAATGCCTGCTTTGGCGGCGGCATAGGCAATGCCCGCGCCCATCATGCCGGCGCCCAGAATGCCCAGTCGTTGGACTTGGCTGGCCGGCATATCGGCCGGGCGCGAAGCGCCTTTCTTGATCGCATTGAGCTGATACCACAGCGTACCAATCAGATTGCGCGAGGCGGGGCTGATGGCGCAGGCCGCGAAGTAGCGGGATTCGATTTCCAGGCCGCGGTCGATGTCGGTCAGCCCGCCCTCGAACACGCTGGACATGATGTGGCTCAGCGCCGGGTAATTGCCAAAGCTCTTGGCCGCCGCCATCGACGGGCCAATGGCCAGCAATTGCGCCGCCGCGGGCGAGCGTGAATCGCCGCCGGGGTAGCGGAACTTGGGTGCGTCCCAGGGCTGAATGGGCTTAGTCGTGGCGGCGATCCAGGCGCGCGCCTGTGTCAGCGCGTCCTCGGCGTTAGCGGCCAAGGCATTTACCAGGCCGCTGCTAAGCGCCAGCGCCGCCGGCACATGCGTGCCTTCGGCCATCCACTGCAAGGCTTGTTGCATGCCCACCAGGCGCGGCAGGCGCTGGGTGCCGCCGCCGCCGGGCAGCAGGCCCAGCTTGACTTCGGGCAGGCCGAGGCGGGCGCGGCCATCGTCGACCACGATGCGCCAGTGACAGCCCATCGCAATTTCCAGCCCGCCGCCCAGGCACAGGCCGTGCAGGATGGCGACCACCGGCTTGCCGCAGCGCTCCAGCCGGCGGATGAAGCTCTTGAAACGCATGGATTCGTCAAAAGCTTCTTGCGCGGTGCTCAGGGCGCGCAGGCGGTCCACATCGGCGCCGGCCAGAAAGTCTTTCTTGGCCGAGCGCAGGATCAAGCCTTTGACGCCGGCATCGCTTTCCAGCCGCGCCGCCAGGGCGATCAGCGGGGTGGCCAGCTCATCCGTCAGGATGTTCATCGAATGGCCGGGCAGGTCCATGGTGGCGACGAGGATGGCGTCGGCGCCGAGTTCGAGGTGGAGTGCCTCGGAGTTGGGATGTGAGGTGCTCATGAACTCAAACTCTTTCGATCACGGTGGCGATGCCCATGCCGCCGCCCACGCACAGCGTGGCGCAGCCGGTGCTCAAATTGCGACGTTCCAGCTCTTCCAGCAGCGTGCCCAGGATGATGCAGCCGGTGGCGCCCAGCGGGTGGCCCAAGGCGATGGCGCCGCCGTTGACGTTGACGCGATCGAGACTAAGGCCCAGGTCGCGCGCCGTCTTCATCGGCACGGTGGCAAAGGCTTCGTTGATTTCCCACAGGTCAATGTCGGCCGCCGTCATGCCGGCTTGGCGCAGCGCCTTGCGGCAAGCCGGGGTCGGGCCGGTCAGCATGATGGTGGGCTCGGAGCCGATGACTGCAGCCGCACGGATGCGCGCGCGGGGTTTGAGGCCGGCTGCGGCACCCGCGGCCTGGTTGCCCACCAGCATCAGCGCCGCTCCGTCCACGATGCCGGATGAATTGCCGGCATGGTGCACATGCTGGATGCGTTCCAGTGTCGTGTACTTGCGCAGGGCGGTGGCGTCGAAGCCCATCTGACCCATGGCGGCGAAAGAGGGATTGAGCTTGGCCAGGGTCTCCAGCGTGGTGCCGGGGCGAATGGTTTCATCCTCGGCCAGCAAAGTCAGCCCGGCAATGTCTTGCACCGGCACGATGGCGTGGCGGAAGTGGCCGGCGGCCTGTGCGGCCGCAGCGCGGCGATGTGATTCAACGGCGTAGCTGTCGACATCGGCGCGGCTGAAGCCTTCCAGCGTGGCGATCAAATCGGCACTGACGCCCTGCGGCACAAAGCCCAGGGCTTGGTTGATGCGTGGGTCCATGAACCAGGCGCCGCCGTCGCTGCCCATGGGCCAGCGGCTCATCGACTCCACCCCGCCGGCCACCACCAGGTTCTCAAAACCGCTGCCGACCTTGGCCGCGGCGAGGTTGATGCTCTCCAGCCCCGAGGCGCAAAAGCGCGACTGCGTCAGCCCCGCCACTGTCTCGGCCCAGCCGGCGTCCAGCACGGCAGTGCGGGCGATGTCGGCGCCTTGCTCGCCCAGCGGCGTCACGCAGCCCAGCACCACATCGTCCACCAGGGCGGTGTCGAGTTGGTTGCGGGCTTGGAGGGCTTGCAGCAGGCCGCGCAGCAGCCACACCGGGCTGGCCTGGTGCAGGCCGCCGTCCTTCTTGCCCTTGCCGCGCGGGGTGCGGACATGGTCGAACAGATAGGCGTCGAATGTCATGGGGAATTCCTAGTTATGAGGCGAGCGGGTCTGGCCTCAGCGGCGCGGGGCAGGGGCGGCCTGCAAGCCGGGTCACATGAAGCGCGAGGCCAGCTCTTTCATGATCTCGTTGGTGCCGCCGTAGATGCGGGCGACGCGGGCGTCGGCGTAAAGCTCGGCGATGGGGTACTCCATCATGTAGCCGTAGCCGCCGAAGAGCTGCAGGCATTCGTCCATCACCTTGCTGGCCAGATCGGTGGTCCAGGCCTTGACCAGGGCGGCGCGGGCGGCGTCCAGCTCGCCGCGCAGATGGGCGCTCATGCTGGCGTCCAGCAAGGCGCGGGCGGCCAGCACCTGGCTTTGCACCTCGGCCAGCTTGAAGCGGGTGTTCTGGAAGTCCCAGATGGTTTTGCCGAAGGCCTTGCGCTCCTTGGTGTACTTGATGGTTTCTTCGAGGGCACGCTCCATGCCGCCCACGGCCGAGACGGCGATGATCAGCCGCTCTTGCGGCAGCTCTTGCATCAGCTGCACAAAGCCCTGGCCCTCGGTGCCGCTCTCGCCACCCAGCAGATTGCTCACCGGCACCCGCACTTCGTCGAAGAACAGCTCCGAGGTGTCTTGCGCCTTCATGCCGATCTTGTCGAGGTTGCGGCCACGGCGGAAGCCCGGCACCAGCGTGCCATCGGCGTTCTCCACCTCCACCACCAGCAGCGAGATGCCTTTGGCGGCCTGCGCCTTGTCGGTCTTGCACACCACCACGATCAGATTGGCGTTCTGGCCATTGGTGATGAAGACTTTTTGGCCCGAGAGCACATAGTGATCGCCCTCGCGCCGCGCCACCGTGCGCACGTTTTGCAGGTCAGAGCCTGTGCCCGGCTCGGTCATGGCAATCGCACCGACCAACTCGCCGCGGGCCATCTTGGGCAGCCAGCGCTGCTTTTGTTCCTCGCTGCCGTAATGCAGGATGTAGGGCCCGACGATGGCCGAATGCAGGCCGCCGCCGAAGCCGCTGAGATTGGCGCGCGCCTGCTCCAGCAAGATCACCGCGTCATGGCCGAAATCCCCGCCGCCGCCGCCGTATTGCTCGGGCATGGAGGCGCACAGCAGGCCGGTGGCGCCGGCCTCCAGCCAGGTGTCGCGGCCCATCATGCCGGCCTCGCGCCATTCGGGCGAACGTGGCACCCAGCGCTCTTTGAAGAATCGCGCCACGCTGTCTTGCAGCATTTTGTGTTCTTCGCTGATCCAGGCAGAGGGGAACAGGGGCAGGCTCATGGCTTTAGGTCTCCTGGTCGGCCAGTTGCTGGCGAACCATTGTGTTGATCATGCGCAATTCGGCCAGGGTGGCGTCAATGGCGCTGCGTTTTTGTTCCAACTCGGCAATGGCCTGGCCCGTGCGTTCCAGGGTGAATTCCAGTTGCTTGGTGCGGCCTTCACCGTGCGCGCCGTAGAGGTCAAGAAACTGCTTGATCTCGGCCAGCGATGAACCCAGGCCCTTGGCGCGCTGAATCAAACTCAGCCGCGCCCGATCACGCTGGGTGTAGACGCGTGCGCCGTTGACGCGGCGCGGCGTCAGCAGGCCTTTGTCTTCGTAGAAGCGAATCGCGCGCGGCGTCAGGTCAAAGGCGCGGCACAGCTCGGTGATGCCATACAGCGCCTCGGCCGGGGCCTGGGCGCTGAGGTCTTCCACATTACGGGCAGCGGCGCGGTGCTGTTGCTGGCGGGTGTTTGCGACTGCCGACATGCGGAATCAAACCACGCGTTGCAGCTTCATCGCCACGGCCATATCGCCGCTGACCTTGAACTTGCCCATCATGAAACCATTCATGGGGTTGAGTTCGCCCTTGAGCAAAGCGGCCAGGTTTTCCAGGCTGATGGCGACGGTGCAGTCGGCGTCGCGGTTCTCATTGCTCACCGTGTTGGGCACGCTCTTGCCGTCAATCACGGCCACGCCGTCGTCACCGCAGTCGAACTTCAATACCGCGTTCAGGCCGCTGTCTTCGCTGAGTTTGCCGCGCAGGGCCTCGGTGATGGCTGTCATGTCCATGGTGTTCCTCGCTAGTTGTTCATGTCCCAGATGGGTGACGGGCAGCTTAGTCAACGCGCCTGCCGCGAGCCACATGGTATTCACCAATATGAAATCCACCTGACGTATACGGAAGCTATGGGGTTGGTGTCTCTTGCATTGGGGTCGAGCCCGGCGTGAGCGATTTGCAGGCGCCGCCTACGCAGCGCAGCGCCTCTTGGCTTGGGGCTTTGGTGGCTTGCGTGAGTCGCGCCGGGCGGGCCGGGCGCGCCATCGCCAGCCAGGCCCAGGCCTGGCCGCTGCTTGCTTTGCCGGCTTGATTCAAGCCATGC
Source organism: Paucibacter sp. KCTC 42545 (assembly GCF_001477625.1). NCBI lineage: Bacteria > Pseudomonadati > Pseudomonadota > Betaproteobacteria > Burkholderiales > Sphaerotilaceae > Roseateles > Paucibacter sp. KCTC 42545. Next base: position 3,533,827 of record NZ_CP013692.1, on the reverse strand, counting down.
CGGGCCGGTCCTTGCGCGCCGTGTCGACTAATTCACGCAAAAACAGCGAGCGGCTCGCCACAGCCGGCCTGGCGTGGTTTTTTGACCCAAATGGCCGCTTGGCCGCTGTTCACGCGCGGGGTCTGCGCGCTATGGTTAACACCAGGGTCGGCGGCGCCGAGGTTCGGTGTTCGCCGGGATGATTGTCAGTATCTTCATTCCCCGTTCAGACCGGAGGTTCGTATGGCGCAGCACCAGATGTTCATGGGTATTTGTGGCGGATCACGACCGCGCGTTCATCGGACTGAGTGGGGCCATAGCCGGCTCTTCTTTGCCCTGAGCCTGGGGCTCGGTCTTGGGCTTGCCGCCCAGCAAGCCCGCGCGCAGGAGTTCAGCGGCTCGGGCTTTGCCTCGCTGGTGGTGGGGCGAACGACCGGCGGCTGCGTCAGCAGCGGCTTGGCGCCGGCCTTCAGCAAGGGCTGTACCCGTTACATCGCGGACTGGGGTCATGCCGGCGTCTACGGGGACGAGTTGAGTGCCAGCCCGGAGTCACGCATCGGCCTGCAGGGCACGGTGAAGTTCAACCCCAGTTTCAGCGTGACGGGGCAGGTGACGGCCCGGGGCTTGAAGGATCAGCATGCCAATCTGGAGTGGCTGTATCTGGCCTATCAGATCGCCCCGGAATGGACGCTGCAAGTCGGGCGCAAGCGCCTGCCGCTCTACTACTACTCCGACTTTCAAGACGTGGGCTATGCCTACAACACCATACGCCCCAGCCCCGATGTGTACGGCTGGGACGTGGTCAATTACAACGGCGCCAGCCTCAGCTATGCCACCGAGTTAGGCCCCTGGTCACTGCGGACCGATCTCTTGTTTGGTGCTGAGAAAAGCAGCAAGAACGCCTACTCGCGGATTTACAGCGACGCACCCAAAACGGTGGAGTGGTCGAATATTGGCGGCGCGAGCGTCGAGTTTTCGCGTGACTGGTTCACCGGCCGCGTCAGCTATGTGCGCAGCAAGTTCAAGCAGACCGATAAAGACAGCGGCGTGGTAGATGTGGCCGAGGATGGCCCCGCGCAAGAGTTTCTGGGGCTGGCGCTCAATGCTGACGTCGGCCACTGGATTGTGCGAACCGAGTTCGGTCGGGCGACCCGGAAGTCTTTGAATTACAAAGCGCAGTTTTACTTGGCAACGCTGGGCTACCGCGTCGGTGACTTCACCCTGACCGGCGGCGCCAGCTCGTACCAGGAGGACTCGTATGCCGATTCCTACACGCCGGTCAAGCTGCGCAGCCAGTTGCTGGCCCTGCGCTATGAGCTTCACAAGGGCGGCGCCCTGAAGTTCCAGTTTGACCGGGTGAGCGACTCGACCGTGACGCCGGGTGCGGGCAGTGCGCGGGTGCTCAGCGCCTCCTACGACATGGTGTTCTAAACGAGGCGGCCGCTTTTGCCGGCCGCCGAGGCGTCAAGATTCTTCAGGAGTTCAAGATGGAAGCGTTCAAGTCATTGAAGTCGGGCCAGCCGCTGGGTTGGGGGCTGTTGCTGCTGAGCTTGTGGGCGGCAGGAGCGTCGGCCCAGGTCGTCGTGATCGTCAACCCCAAGAGCCCGCTCAGCACCTTGACGCAAGAGCAGGCGGCGAGTGTGTTCCTGGGCAAGTCCTCGACCCTGCCCGGCGGCGGCATGGCGGTGCCGGCCGATCTGCCCGATGTCAGCTCGGTGCGTGAGCAGTTCTACAGCAAGGCCGCCGGCAAAACGGCCGCGCAGGTCAAAGCGGCGTGGTCGCGCCTGACCTTCTCGGGCAAGGCCGTGCCGCCCAAAGAGCTTGGCAATGCGAACGAGGTAAAGAAGTTCGTCGCGGCCAATGTGGATGCCATCGGCTATATCGAGAAGTCCGCCGTCGACAGCAGCGTGAAGGTGGTCTTGGAGGTGAACTGAGGCTCAGGCCGTGCCAGCCTGCGGCGCAGCGGTGCCGGGCGACGCCTTCGCCCGCAATTTGAGTTTGGCGTCCGCCGCTGGCAGGCCTATGCTGCTTGAATTGCATTCAAGCCGCCCGGAGGCCCGCCATGTCGCTGCGAACCCCATGTGTTCTGTGCTTGACGCTGCTGCTCAGCCTGCCGGTTCAGGCCTTTGGCCCACACGGCCATCAGACCGTGGGCGGTATTGCTGACCAGTTGTTGGCGGGCAGCAATACGGCCAAAAAGGTGCGAGCCATCCTAGGTTCGAATTTGCAGATGGCCGCCGTCTGGGCCGATTGCGCCAAGGGTGTGGGCCAAGCCAAGGTCGGCGCCCCCTTTGTCTACGACGGCTCGGGGCCTTACCCCGAATGCACGTACTACGAGAACCCGGCCAGCCAAAAAGCGATGGAGGACTTTGTGCGGCGCAATGCCACGCATTGCTATGCCAACTCCAGCGACGAGGTCTGCCGCCACAAGAGTTATCACTACACCGATGTGGCGATTCAGCGCGATCACTATGCCAAGGGCTTGGCGGGCACCAGCGACCACGACCTGATCAGCGCCATGCAGGCCTGCATCACCGTCTTGCAAGGCGCTAAGTCACCCGCGCCTTTCCAGATTGCGAGCAAAAAAGAGGCACTGCGCCTGCTCGCGCACTATCTGGGCGATGTGCATCAGCCCCTGCATGTGGTGTCGATCTACCTTGATGCAGCCGGTCATGCGGTGGACCCGGACGCTGCTGCCGGCCTGGATCCCAAGACATCCACCAAGGGCGGCAACACCTTGCTGCTCGGCGCCAGCAAGCTGCATGGCTTGTGGGACAGCATTCCGGGCAGCTTGGCCACCGACTTGCTGGCAGGCGCCGGTGTGGCTGCCGCCCGTGCCGTGCCCGCCAGCGCGGGTGAGTTGGCGCAGTGGCCTACGGCCTGGGCCACGGATACCGTGATGAGCGGCAAGCCGGCCTTGGCCGGCTTGAGCTTCGGACCTAAGGCCGCCAATGGCAGCTGGCCGGCCACGGCCGCCGCCGGCTACTGCAAGGAGCGCGCGGCCCTGCAGAAGCAGCAAATCATCAAGGCCGGCGCACGCCTGGCCGAGCTTTTACGCGCGATCTGGCCCTGAGGCGGCTTGCTGCTCGTGCTCGTTCGGGCTGGTGTCTGACGACTGCGCTTCATCAACTTCAGCGGCCGCTTCATCGCCCTCGCCGAGTTCGTCGCTGCCGTCGCTAGCGTCACTTTCCTGGGCATCGTCCGCCACGGCAGCCACCGCCGGACCACCCCGCTGCGGCGTCTTGGTCTTTTGCTTGCGCTTTTCGGCCTTGAGCTTGCGCTCGGCCTCGGCCAATTCGGCCTTGGCCTGCCATTGGATGAATTCCTCCGGCGTCTCTAGCGTGATGCGGCCCAGGATGTTCTGGCGGAATTCGTAGATCAAGACCTCGGCGGCCTTTTGCATATTGATGCGCCCGCCGCTGAGCACCGCGCCGCGCCGCTTGCCAATGGCGCCCAGCAAGTCCTCGTCATTCAGGGCGCTGATGTCGCCGAGCTTGTAGCGCTCGATCAAGGCCTGCGCGTAGTCGCGGCGCAGATAGCTGAGCAGCTCCAGCGCGACTTCTTCCTCGTCAAACGCATTGCGGCCGATGGCGCCGCTGGCGGCCAAGTTGTAGCCGCTTTCTTCCACGCTGATGCGGGGCCACAGCATGCCGGGGGTGTCGAAGAGGTAGAAGTCTTCGGCCAGGACGATCTTTTGCTCCAGCTTGGTGATGCCGGGCTCGTCGCCGGTTTTGGCGGCGCGCTTGGAAGCCAAGGTGTTGATCAGGGTGGACTTGCCCACATTGGGGATGCCGCAAATCAGCACCCGCACCGGTTTGACCATGCCGCCACGCAAGGGCGCCAACTCGCGGCAGGCCTTGATGAGGGCTTGGGCGGGTGCTTTGATGCTGGCGTCCAGGCCGATGGCGCGGGTGTCGGGCTGGGCGTTGTAGTGCGCCAGCCAGAGCGCCGTGCGCTCGGGGTCGGCCAAATCCTGCTTGTTGAGCAGCTTGAGCGTGGGCTTGCCCTCGGTCAGCTTGGCCAGCAAGGGGTTGGCGCTGGAGCCGGGGCAGCGGGCGTCCAGCATTTCGATCACCACGTCGAGGCCGGCCTTCATGCGCTCGTTGATCGCATTCCGGGTCGAATTCATATGCCCGGGAAACCAGTGGATGGCCATGTGCTCAGTCAGTCTGTCAGTGCTAGAAAGAGGCGTATTGTCCTCGACAAGTGTTTTGTAAACAGCTGTTTCGCGTCGGCCGCCTCGCTTACAGCTTGTTGCAGGCCTTTTGAGTCTTGGGCGCATGATCGCTGCAAAGGCACTTGAGCCGAGGCGATGATGAGATTTGAAGGCACGTTAAAGGATTGGAACTATGACCGCGGCTTTGGGGCGATTGCGCCCCGGCAAGGCGGGCAGGAGTTGTTCGTCCATGCGTCGGCCTTCCCTTCGGGCTCGGAGCCGCCCCAGGTGGGCGAGGCCCTGAGCTTCGAGGTGGCGGTGGATCAAAAAGGCCGCAAGCAGGTGCTGCGGGTGCAGCGCAGCGATGGCCCGCCTGCACCTCCCTCCCATGGCGACTTTCTCGCTCCGGCGGCCAATCGTGAACGCCAGCGCGCGCTGAGCCAAGGCTCCGGGCGACGTTGGTCGTTTTGGTTGCTGGTGGCCGGTGTGGTGACGCTGAGCGCCGCGGGTGCAGGCCTGTGGGTGGCGAACATCAAGTCCGGCGGCAGCGCCAACTATGCGCAGGCTGCCAAGGTGATCAAGGTCAGCAAGACGCGCTGATCAGCCGGCGCTCAAGGAGGCACTTCAATCGGTGTCTTTGCCCCAGGGCAAGCTCGCGGTCTTGCGCTCGGCGTTCTTGCGGGTGCGCAGCACGGCCTCAAAGCCCTGGCTGCCGCCGTTGACGATGCTCACTAGCAAGCCCATCACATCTTCTTTGCTGAGGCTTTCGGTATCGCGGCGGAACTGCTTGATGGCCATGGCCAGCATCTCGCGCGATACCGTCGGGTGGGTGGCCGCCACAACCGCCATGGCGCTGTAGAGATCGGGGAAGCGGCCGCACAGGGCTTTGATGCGCCTCAGCGCCTGGCCGGGTGTGCTGCGCGCTGCCGGGCCTATCCATTCCACCTCGTTGTTTGCGGCATTGAGCAAGGCTTCGAGGCAGCGAATGCGAGTCTGGAGGTACTCGCCGTCTTGCGCCTGCAGCGCCTGCGCATCGGCTTCTTCATCGCTTTCGGCCTGGTTGTAGCGCTCTTGCACCATGGCATCGAGTGCGGCTTCCAGTTCGGCGAGGGATGCGGCAGGAGGGGTGTCGGCCATGATCTTGAACTTCATCGCAGCGGCGGTGCAATGAGTTCGGCCAGCTTGGCCAAAACTTGAACGCTAGTCGGGCGGAATTGGCTTGTGGCGCGCAGAACCTGCCCGGAACGGCCAGTGGGGGCGGGAAGATCCTCTTGATTCATGTCTAGGCTTGGGCAAATATCGGCCCATCCAAAACGGTTGCGGCGCGGGGCTAAAGCCTCGGTGCCGCCTTGCAGGAGCTGCTCATGCCCACACTTTCGCTGCTGAAACCGCGCCACAAGCTGATGTTGGCGGTGGTGTGCGTGATGTTTCTTGCGGCCTGGGTGATCTGAGGCCTGGGGCCGGGCAGGGGGCGAGCGCTGAGTTCGCCTGCGGAGATGGGCGCGGCACCTCGGTGGCCTGAGGCTTGGCCGGCAGCTGGCGCCTCCCGCGCTGCTGAATGAGCCTAATCCACATACCCAAATGCCCAAATGAGAGAGCCTGCATCAGCAGGCTCTTTTTTCATCAGTCTTCGTTCTTGAAGACCAGTTTGACTTCGTGAGTCTGTTTTTCGCCGGAGGGCTCGAAGCGCCAGTCCATCAAGGCGCGGGTGACGGCCTTGTCGAAGACGCGGCGGGGTTCCGCTTCCAGAATTTCAACACCGGTGACCTTGCCATCGCCGTCGATCGACATCTTGGCTTTCACCGCACCGGTGGAAATGGACTGCTGGGCGGCTTCGCGCGGAAACTCCGGCGGCACCTTTTTGATGACTTTGGGCGCTGCGGCGTGGGCGGCGAACGCCAGGGCCAAGGCGCCGCAGAACAGGGCGATGGAGCGGGTGTTGAAAGGTACTGCGTGGGTCATGATGAAGCCTCTGGGGAGTGAGGAAGTCGTGAATTCTTCGTGTTGAAAATGGTGTGGCAAGCCAGTGAGGTTTGCAGCGAACTCAGTAGCGCGCGTGGGCCTTGGTCGGGCTGAAGAAGCCAACGGCTTCCAGCAGGCGCGAGGAGCTATTCGTCAGCGCGTCGGTCGAGCGGCCCAGCTCATCCACCAAGCTGGTGTTTTGCTGGGTGGTGCGATCCAACTCGTTCATGGCGTTATTGACCACGCCCACGCCAGCGGCCTGCTCTTGGGCCGAATGCGAGATCTCTTCGATCAGCTGGCCCATGTTATTGACCTCATCGACCACGCTGCGGATGGTGACGCCAGCGTTATTGACCAGGGCCGTACCGTTCTCGACCTTGACCGAGGATTCCTGGATCAGCACCTTGATCTCTTTGGCAGCAGCCGCCGAGCGTGAAGCCAGAGCGCGCACTTCGGAGGCCACCACCGCGAAGCCGCGGCCATGCTCACCGGCACGGGCTGCTTCCACGGCAGCGTTCAGGGCCAGGATATTGGTCTGGAAAGCGATGCCGTCGATGACGCCGATGATGTCGCCGATCTTGCGCGAGCTGGCGCTGATCTCTTCCATCGTGTCCACCACCTTGGCCACCACGGCGCCACCGGCCGAGGCCGATTGACGTGCCTTGGTGTCGATGCCGGAGGCGCGGCGGGTCAAGTCGCTGGCGCCATGCAGATTGGCGGCGATTTCTTCAACCGAAGCGGCTGTGTCTTGCAGGCTGGCGGCCGAGCGGGCCGTGCGGTCTGACAAATTGACATTGCTCTGCGCGATCTCGCTGGAGTTCTGGGCCACTTCGCCAGCAGCGCTGCTGACGCTGGACACCACGCCGGAGAGCGCGCTTTGCATTTCCTTCATCGCGTGCAGCATCTGGTTCAGCTCGCAAGTGCCATTGGGCTGAATCAGCATGTTCAGGTCGCCGGAGCTGATGGCCTCGGCAGCCGCCTGGGCGCGCTGGGCCGGCACGACGATGGATCGGGTGATCACAAAGCCGCCGCCAACACCCAGCACCACCGCCACCAGCACGATGCCGCCGGTCAGTAGCACCGAGGTGCGGGCGGTTTCGCCGCCGGACACGGCCACATCACGGGCGCGGTTGAACTGCAAATCCACCAGGGCCTTGAGGCCGTCTTGGTAGGCTTGCTGGGCCGGGCGCACATCGGTGATCAGGCTTTCACGGGCTTCGTCAGGGCTGGCGTCTTGCTGCACTTTTTCGAAGCGGGCAACGGCGGCAAAGAACTTGATCTCGCGCTCACGCACTTGAGCGATCAGGTCCTTTTCTTCCTTGTCTTGGTCCTGGGAAGCTTCCAGGCTGGCCAGCTGCTTTTCGCTTTCTTGCAGTGCGGTGGCGATGGCGGCCTTTTGCTTCTTGATCTGGCGTGCTTCATCCAGCAGCAGCAGATCGCGCGAGGCGCGGGCAATCACGTTGACATTGCTTTCCAGCGAGTTCGCAGCCGCAATCTTCACGAGGCTGGAGTTGGCGGTGCGGTCCAAGTCTTGGGCCAGGTGATTGGCCGTGTTGGCGCCGTAACTGCCGATGCCGATCATCAGCACCATCATCAGGCCGAAGCTAACCGCAAGGCGGTGGCTGATGCGCAAATCTGTCAATAGCTTCATGGGGAAAGCTTCTCCTCAACGTACAACTGTTCTTTGTAATCCGCGATGGCTCATGTTCTGGCTGCTTGTTGGCCCCCGAACATGATGATCTTGGCTGGGACTGGCCTGCAGCGAGGCTTGTCACCATTTCGGTTTGGGCGCCGCGGACTTGAGCAAAAGGTCGGTGCAGATGGAAAGTAAACCGACTGACGTGACATTTGCCGCGGGCCGCTGCGGCCCTTGCTTGTTGGCTTTGATCGGGCTCACGACGCGCCGTGTTTTTGGCGAGTTGTAACCAGACGTTTAGCCTGCGCCAAGTGTCGGGGCTTCGCGTCAGCTTGGCGCAAGCCGAAATTTCGCGCACGTGAAGAAATACGCGGAGAGCGGTGGGGGCAAACACCTAGAGAATTCGGCGCAAAGACCGCCAGCTCTTGGAGTGAAGGGTTTACCCTTGGTTGATTAGGGTCAGGTCATGCCTTCGCTTCGCGACCGAGCCTTTGTCAGCCACTCAACTCCTTCTGGAGTCTGGTGCTCGGTGCTTAGTCAATCCGTTGGCTTTTGAGCTGGAGGACGTCCATGGGGCGGATGTCGCTGTCACCTTGCGCCGCGTTGCCCCAGGCGCTGCGCAGATAGCTGGCCAGGGCGGCGAGGTCGGTGTCGCTCAGCACGCTGGCAAACGGCGGCATGCCGTAGGGGCGCGGATTGCCTGCTGTGGCCGGCGCGAAGCCGCCGCGCTGGATGATGCGCAGCAGATTGGCGGGATTGGCCATGGTGACGCTGCGGCTGCCGGCCAAGGCCGGGTAGGCGCCGGGTACGCCCTGGCCCTGGGCGCCATGACAGCTGGCGCAATGCTGCTCGTACAGCTGCGCCCCGGCCGCGCGTGCCGCGCCTGCCGAGGGCTCGGGCTTGCGGGTGGGCGGGTGGGCCGCCTCTTGCTGAGGCAGGCTTTGCAGATAGAGGGCTATGGCGCTGAGGTCGGCCTGCGTGAGGTATTGGGTGCTGCCCAGAATCACCTCGCTCATCGGACCCAGGGCGCTGCCCTGCGTGCTGTTGCTGCTGCCGGTCTTGAGCCAAGCGCGCAAATCTTCGGGGCGCCATTGCGCCACGCTGGCTTCGCTGCGCGCATGTAGAGACGGGGCATACCAGCCCAAGGCTGCCAACATGCCGCCGCTGAAGTCTTGTTGGCCGGCGGTGGCGCCCAAAGCATTGCGTGGCGCGTGGCAGGCGTTGCAGTGGCCCAGACCCTGGACCAGGTAGGCGCCGCGGTTCCACTCGGCGCTTTGCTTGGCATTGGCCTGGTACACGGCGGGGCGGAAGTACAGCGCGCGCCAAGCGGCCAGGGCCGGCTGGCTGCCATAGGGGAAGCGCAGCTCATGCGGGCGATTCGCTAGGGGCGCGGCGGGCAGGCTGCGCAGATAGGCATAAAGCGCGTCGGCATCCGCGCGGCTGACCAGGCTGTAGTTCGTGTAGGGGAAGGCGGGTGAGAGCAGGCGGCCGTCGCGGCTGCGGCCGTTGTGCAGCGCGTTCCAGAAATCATCTGCTGACCAAAGGCCCAGGCCGTGCTGTGGGTCCGGCGTCAGATTGGGGGCGAACACGCTGCCAAAGGGCGTGGGAATGGGCCGCCCGCCGGCATAGGCCGTACCACCGCGCTGCGTGTGGCAACCCATGCAATTGCCGGCGCGGGCCAGATAGGCGCCGCGCTCAATCAGGGCTGGCGTAACCGCCAGTGGCGTTGATGAGGGCTCGGCCGCGTCGGGGCGGTTCAGCAGCCAGATGGCGGACGCAGCCACTGTTGCAGTGGCGAGCAGGAGCACGCCGAGGCCTCGCGTCCATCGCCAATTCACGGCTTGGCGGCTCATTGCAGTCCTCCGCAATCCATGGGCAGCGGCGCCGGGAGTGCCAGGGCGGGTTTGGCGCCGGCCGGCAGAGCTTGGGCGGCCAACCATTGGCTGACGGCGTTGATGTCCTCCAGCCGCAAGGTCTTGGCAATGGTGGCCATGCAGTCGGGCGCCACCGCCTGGCGCTGGCCGCTGCGCCAGGCGCCGAGCTGGCCATTCAGATAGTCGCGCGGCAGGCCCAGCAGGCCGGGGATGAAGGGTTGCACGCCGGTGAGCTTGGCGCCGTGGCATTGCACGCAGGCCGGCAGCTTGCGCCCCGGGTCGCCTTTGAATATCAGTTGCTCGCCGCGCGCCAATTCAGCCGCGCCCAAGCTGGCGGGCAGCGGCGGCGGGTAGGGCAGGTCCAGCTGCGCGAAATAGCCGGCCAGCTCCAGCAAATAGGCATCGCTGAGCGGTGCCACCAGATCGCTCATCAAGCCGTAGTGGCGGCGCCCATCGCGGAAATTGAGCAGCTGCTTGTAGAGATAGCCCTGCGGCTTGCCGGCGATGCGCGGGTAGTAGCCATCGGCCGCGGCCCGGCCTTGCTTGCCGTGGCACAGGGTGCAGGCCTGCGCGCGTTGGGCGATGCTGTCTTCAAAGGGCGTGGCGGTGGGCCGGGAGGGGGCATCGGCCGTCGCTGCACTTGCTTGCGGCAAGCCCATCCCGGCCAATAAGCAGCTCAGCGCGGCGCGGGCCAGCCAGCCCGAAAACAGAGGTGAAGTCATGCGGGCATTATCAGCAGCAGCAGCAGCCGGCCCGCCTCTTCCTGTTCAACTAGTTGTGAAGAGTCAAGACGTTGTTGCCTGAATCAGGAAGACGGGACATGGGCGGGCGGCATCCAATGCCGTGATGCGGTCGATGCCAGTTGTAGTGATGAATCCATCGCGCCAGCGCGCTGGTTCTGTCGCGGGAGTGCTGGTAGGTCTGGCTGTACGCCCACTCTCGCAGTGCCGATTGAATGAACCGCTCGGCCTTGCCGTTTGTTTGTGGACGGTAGGCCCGCGTGAAGCGATGTTTGATGTTCAACTCAGCGCAGGCCTGCTTGAAGTCCTTCGACCGGAACGGCGAGCCGTTGTCCGTGAGAAGCGCTCGCACCGTGACACCCAGCCCCGCGTAGTAGCTCACTGAAGCCTGCAGGAAGGCCACTGCGCTGCTCTTGCGCTCATCGGGGTGAATCTGCGTGAACCCGATGCGGGCGTGGTCATCCACGGCCACAAACAAGACTTCCCAGCCTGCGCCGCCGAACGTGTCTGCGCGGTTGCCGGTTACGCGATGACTGGGTCGCTCAATACGCCCGAGCTTCTTGGTATCGATGTGCAGCAGATCGCCAGGCGCTTCATGTTCATAGCGCACGACAGGCTCAGGCGGACGTAGATCGCTGAGCTTGGACAGGCCGGCTCGTCTGAGGACGCGGCTGACGGTGGCCTTGGAAACGTTCAGGCTGGAGGCAATGCTTGCTTGCAGCATGAACTTGCGGCGCAACTCAACGATGGTAAGCGCCTTGCCGGGGTCAATCGCTCTGGGCGATTTCTGCGGCCTTGAGGACTTGTCGAACAGGGCGGCTTCGCCTTGAGCAAGGTAGCGCCCAAGCCACTTGCGGGTCGTCATCTCGCTGACACCGAGAGCCTTTGCGGCTTGCGCCACAGTTTGGCCTCGCAATGTGATGTCCTGAACCATTTCGATTCGACGCACGTAGGTCAATCGGGCATTCTTATGAATGTTCATCTGGGTTGTCCTCCTGAGCTGACTGGGGGTTTGGCGATTTCCAGTCTCTCAGAACCAGTCCGGGTGAACACCCGATACAACCTATTGGAACTTCACAACTAGTGGCGTCAGGCGCGGTTGAGGCTTCCGCCGCAGGCTTGGCCGCCCGGCTACCAAAAATGGCTGAGCCAATGCGCACCATGCTGGCGCCTTCGGCGACGGCGGCTTCGAGATCGGCGCTCATGCCCATGGACAAGGTGTCGAGGGTCAGGTCTTGCTGCGCGGCCTGCTCAGCCTGCAACTCAGTTCTCACTTGGGCCAGCAAAGCGGCCAAGGCGCGGTGTGGCTGGCGCTGCGCCTCAAACTGAGCGGCCGGCTCAGGCACCGCCATCAGGCCGCGCAAGCGCAGGCGCGGCAGGCCGGCCACGGCGCGGGCCAGGGCGGGGACCTCGGCAGGGTTGGCGCCGCTCTTGCTGGCCTCGCCGCTGATATTGACCTGCAAGCAGATATTGAGCGGCGGCAGATGCGCCGGGCGTTGCTCGGACAAGCGCTGCGCGATTTTCAGCCGGTCCACGCTGTGCACCCAGTCAAAGTGTTCTGCTACCGGCTTGGTCTTATTGCTTTGCAGCGGGCCGATCAGATGCCACTCCAGCTGATCGCGCAAATCGGCCAGCGCAGCGATCTTGTCCAAGCCCTCTTGCACATAGTTTTCGCCGAAGCGGCGCTCGCCGGCCTCAAAGGCTTCGCGCACGTCCTCGGCCGGAAATGTCTTGCTCACCACCAGCAGCGTGACACTGTGCACATCCCTCCCGGCGGCATGGCAGGCTTGGGCAATGCGCTGATGTTGTTTTTGAATCCTGCTCGATATCGTCGCCATAATGGCCCGGCCCCTGCTTCACTCTAATTTCCACTGCGGACTGCCCTGTCATGGACATCACCCAACTGCTTGCATTCTCGGTCAAGAACAAGGCCTCGGACTTGCACCTCTCCGCCGGTTTGCCGCCGATGATTCGCGTTAATGGCGATGTGCGCCGCATCAATGTCGAGGCGCTGGAACACCGCCAGGTGCACGACATGGTGTACGACATCATGAATGACAGCCAGCGCAAGATTTACGAAGAATCGCTGGAAGTGGACTTCTCCTTCGAGATCCAAGGCCTGGCCCGTTTCCGCGTCAATGCCTTCAATCAGAACCGCGGTGCAGGCGCCGTGTTCCGGACCATTCCGAGCAAGATCCTCTCGCTGGAGCAGCTGAACGCGCCGAAGATTTTTGCCGAGCTGGCCCTGCGCCCGCGCGGCCTGGTGCTGGTGACCGGCCCGACGGGCTCGGGCAAGTCGACCACCCTGGCCGGCATGGTCAATCACCTGAACGAAAACGAGTACGGTCACATCCTGACCATCGAGGACCCGATCGAGTTCGTGCATGAGTCCAAGAAGAGCCTGATCAACCAGCGCGAGGTGGGCCCCCACACCATGAGCTTCGCCAATGCGCTGAAGTCGGCGCTGCGTGAAGACCCGGACGCGGTGCTGGTGGGTGAAATGCGTGACCTGGAAACCATTCGCCTGGCGCTGACGGCGGCGGAAACCGGCCACTTGGTCTTCGGCACTCTGCACACCAGCTCGGCCGCCAAAACGGTGGACCGTATCGTTGACGTGTTCCCGGCGGCTGAAAAAGAGATGGTGCGGGCGATGGTGTCCGAGTCGCTGGTGGCGGTGATTTCTCAAACGCTGTGCAAGCTCAAGGACGGCTCGGGTCGGGTGGCGGCGCATGAAATCATGTTGGGCAACTCGGCCATCCGCAACTTGATCCGCGAGAACAAGGTGGCGCAGATGTACTCGGCCATCCAGACCGGCAATAACCAGGGCATGCAAACCCTGGACCAGAACCTGACCGATCTGGTGCGCCGCAACATCATCTCGCCCGCCGAGGCCCGCGCCAAGGCCAAGTTCCCGGACAACTTCCCGGGCTAAAGCGCGCCAGGCAGAGCCATATTTTTCGCGGTGGGCAAGACGGTCCACCACTCACGCGCCCGCTGGCTCCGGCGGGCGTTTTTCCGGCGATACCCCGGCTTGACAGGGCTTAAAGTCTGCCGGTTCGCATCTTGCACCGGCGCAGAGGATTTCCATGGAACGCGACCAAGCCACCAAATTCATCAACGACTTGCTGCGCCTGATGCAGTCGCGCAAGGGTTCGGACTTGTTCCTCACCGCCGACTTCCCGCCCGCCGTCAAGGTGGACGGCAAGGTCACCAAGGTCTCGCCCCAGCCGCTGACCGGTCAGCACACCTTGCAGTTGGCCCGCGCCATCATGAACGACAAGCAGGCGGCCGAGTTCGAGCGCAACAAGGAATGCAATTTCGCCATCTCGCCGCAGGGCATCGGGCGCTTCCGCGTCAATGCTTTCCTGCAGCAAGGTTGCGTGGGCCTGGTGCTGCGGACCATTCCGGCCAGTCTGCCCAGCATCAGCTCGTTGGAGCTGCCCACCGTGCTGCGCGATGTGGTGCAGTTCAAGCGCGGCCTGGTGATCGTGGTCGGCGCCACCGGCTCAGGCAAGAGCACCACGCTGGCGGCCATGATCGATGAACGCAACGAGACCACTTTCGGCCACATCATCACCATCGAAGACCCGGTCGAGTTTGTGCATCCGCACAAAAACTGCATCGTCAGCCAGCGCGAGGTCGGCATCGACACCGACAGCTGGGAGATGGCGCTGAAGAATTCGCTGCGCCAGGCGCCCGATGTGATCTTGATGGGCGAGTTGCGTGACCGCGAGACCATGGAACACGCCGTGGCCTTTGCCGAAACCGGCCACCTCTGCATGGCCACCCTGCACGCCAATAGCGCCAACCAGGCGCTGGACCGCATCATCAACTTCTTCCCCGAAGAGCGCCGTGCGCAGCTTTTGATGGACTTGTCGCTGAATCTGCGCGCCCTGGTGTCGCAGCGCCTGCTGCCGCGCCGCGAGGGCAAGGGTCGGGTGGCGGCGGTGGAGATCTTGCTGAACTCGCCGCTGATCTCCGACCTGATCTTCAAGGGTGAGGTGGGCGAGATCAAGGAAATCATGAAGCGCTCGCGCGAGCAAGGCATGCAGACCTTTGACCAAGCCCTGTTCGATCTGTATGAGCTGGGCAAGGTCACCTACGAAGACGCGCTGCGCAATGCCGATTCGGTCAACGACCTGCGCCTGCAGATCAAGCTCAATAGCGAGCGCGCGCGTTCCGGCGATATTGCCTCCGGCACCGAACACTTCACCATTCTGTAAACACCATGAACGCAGCCGCTCCGATTCGCAGTTACGAGACCATTCCCAGCCTCCAAGTCGCCTTTCTGGGCCTGGGCGTGATGGGCTACCCGATGGCGGGCCATTTGGCCCGCGCCGGCCACAGCGTGACGGTCTACAACCGCAGCACCGCCAAGGCCCAAGCCTGGGTGGCCGAGTACGGTGGCCGTGCCGCCGCCACCCCAGCGCTTGCGGCAGCCGGGGCCGACATCGTGTTCGCCTGCGTGGGCAATGACGATGATCTGCGCGCCGTGGTGCTGGGCGAGCAAGGCGCGTTCAAAGGCATGAAGGCCGGTGCGATATTTGTGGACCACACCACGGCTTCCGCCGAAGTGGCGCGTGAGCTGCACGCTGCGGCGCTGGCGCTGGGCCTGCACTTTGTGGACGCCCCGGTGTCCGGTGGCCAAGCGGGCGCGGTCAATGGCGCTTTGACGGTGATGTGCGGTGGTGACGCCGCGCCTTTCGAGCGCATTCAGCCGGTGACCTTGGCCATGGCCAAGGCGGTGACGCGGGTGGGCGAATCAGGTGCTGGCCAATTGGCCAAGATGGTCAATCAGATTTGCATTGCCGGCCTGGTGCAGGGCTTGGCCGAGGCAATTGCCTTCGGCGAAAAAGCCGGCCTGGACATGAAACAGGTGCTGGACGTGATCGGCAAAGGCGCCGCGCAAAGCTGGCAGATGGACAACCGTGGCAAGACCATGGTGGACAAGCAGTTCAACTTTGGCTTCGCCGTCGACTGGATGCGCAAAGATCTTGGCCTGGTGCTGGACGAAGCCCGCCGCAACGGTGCCCGCCTGCCGGTGACGGCCCTGGTGGACCAGTTCTACGCCGATGTGCAGGTGCAAGGCGGGCAGCGCTGGGATACCTCCAGCCTGATCACTCGCCTGGTTTAAGCATTGCCCTGAGGCTGGGGCGGGCTGCTGCCCGCCCGGTGCTCTGATTTGGGCTTACTTGGCCGGGGCCGCGTTGGACTTGGGCGTGATGCGCGCCAATTCGTCCTCGCTGATGATCTCAAAAGCCCGCACGACCTTTTTCACGCCGCTGACGCCACGCGTCAGTTCGGCCGCGCGTTTGGATTCGCGCTCGGTGACACGGCCCATCAGATAGACCACCTCGCGCTCCACCACCACGTAAAAGGCGTTGGACAGCAGATCGGGTGCGTCCACCAGCGTGGCCTTGACCTTGCCCGCGATCACCAGATCGTTGGAACGGCTGCCCAGCGAACTGGTGGGTGCCACCGCCACTTCATTCAGCACGGTGCGCACGTTGTCGACCTTGCTGATCACGCTTTCCAACTTGGCCTTGTCTTCTTCCGTCGCCATCTCACCTGTCAGCAAAACCGTGCGGTTATAGCTGTTGATGCTGACGTGGGCGTTGCCGCCGAAGTTCTCGCGCAACTGGCCGGCGGCTTTGTACTCAATGCCTTGATCTTCTACCTGGGCACCGGAGGTGCGACGGTCAGTCGCCACCAGTGCGCCGCCCACCATGGCGCCGCCAAGCATCAGCGGCGCGCAGCCAGTGCTGGCCAGGCCAGCGGCCAGGGCAGCAAAAACCAGGGCATAACGGGGGAGCAAAGCGTGCAGGCGTTTGGACATGGTGGGTGATTTCGGGGTCGTGGGTGAACGTTCAGGGGAAGACGAACTGCCGGTCTTGCGCGGGCTTTTGCGCGAGGTTGGGTGCTTACTCGCCGTCGCCCAGCAACTGCAAATCAACCGCATCGCACAGGCAATGCGCCAGCAGGCGGTGCGATTCGGCCACGCGGGCCGGGCGGGAATGGGGGATGCGGATCTGCACATCGGTGTCTTGCAGCAGGCCGCGCAATTCGTCGGTCGTGCTGCCGGTGATGGCGATCACGCACATGTCCTGGGCATGCGCCGCTTCCAGCACCGGTGCCCAATGGCCCAGTTGGGCTTGGGCTGACTCAAACACCAGCAGCAGGTCACCGGGGTGGCCCAGGCTTTGCACCTGACGGCACAGGGCCGCGTCGGGGCTGCTGCCGTGGGCTTGGGCGTCCAGCGCCCAGGCGGCGAGGCCGGGGCGGTCTTGTTCGAAGCGGCCCACCAGCAAGGCGGCCATGTATTGCGCATCCAGGCTAGATAGCCCCAGGCCGCAACACAGCACGCGGCCACCGCTGGTAATGCCGTCGATCAGCATTTGCGCGGCTGTGGACAAGGGGCGGGAAAGGTTCTCGGCCGCTTGGTACAGCAGGTCGGCGCTTTCGAAGAATTGTTGTTGGATGCGTTGCTCTAGCATGGGGCGGGATCATAAGGCTTCCCTGCAAACCCTCGATGCCTGCGCAGCTTGAGCCTGTAACGGACTATTGCCGGGCTTCGCCGCCTGGGGCTCGCAAGCGCGCGAATTCAGCCCGCATCAAACGCGGCCTTGAGCCACTCAACCTGCTCGCCGTCCATGGCCACGACATCGAAGCGGCAGGGCGGCGGCGTGGGCTGGCTGAGCAAGAAATGCTGGGCGGCGTAGATCAGCCGGCGCTGCTTGGCGGCGGTGACGCTGGCGGCCGCGCCGCCGTGCGAGGCATCGCAGCGGGAGCGCACTTCGATGAAGATCAAGGTGCCCGCGCTGTCTTGCATGATCAGATCGATTTCGCCGCCGCGCGCCCGCGGCCCAGCAGCGACCCGATAATTGCGCTGCACCAGGCGCAGGCCCTGGCGCAGCAAATGGTGCAAAGCGCGGTCCTCGGCCGCCTCGCCACGCGGCTTGGACAACTCAGACGAACTACTGGAAGCACTCCACTTGAACAACATTGCTGGCAATGCCTCCGTGTCATCGACGATGCTGGCCGCGGCCGCTGCTGCCGCAGGCGGCCAACAGTACCCCGCCTCCACACTCTATGTGCTGGCCACCCCGATTGGCAATCTGGCCGACCTGACTTTCCGCGCCGCCCATGTCCTCAGTCTGGTGGATGCGGTGGCTTGCGAAGACACCCGTGTCAGCGGCGGCCTCTTGCGCCATCTGGGCCTGCACAAGCCCTTGATCGCCCTGCATCAGCACAACGAGCACGAAGGCGCAGCGGGTCTGATCGCGCGCCTGCAGCAGGGCGAGCGCATTGCCTATATCAGCGATGCCGGCACGCCCGCCATCTCCGACCCCGGCGCGGTGCTGGTGGCGGCGGTAGCCGCGGCGGGTTTGCGCATCTTCCCCGTGCCCGGCGTCAGCAGCACGGTGACCGCGCTGAGCGTGGCCGGCGATGCCCAGGCCCAGGGTTTCGAGTTTGCCGGCTTCTTGCCCACCAAGACGGCGGAGCGCCGCACGGCGCTGTCAGCCCTGTGCGCCAGCCCGCGCAGCCAGGTCTTGTTCGAAGCGCCGCACCGCATCAAGGCCTTGATCGCCTTGCTGGCCGAGCTGTGCCCGCTGCAAAAAGTGACCGTGTGCCGCGAGCTGACCAAGCAGTTTGAGACCGTCTACACCGCCCCCGCCGCCGATCTGCCGGCCTGGATGGAGGCCGACAGCCAGCGCGAGCGGGGCGAGTTTGTGCTGGTGCTGCACGCCATGAAGCCCGAGTCCGCGGCTGACAGCGATCTACCCGCCGAGGCCTTGCGCGCCCTGCAAATTTTGGCGGCTGAGTTGCCGCTCAAGCAGGCCGTTGCCCTGGCCGCCGAAATCAGCGGCGCGCCGCGCAACAAGCTCTACGAGCTGGCGCTGGCGCAGAAAAAGGCCCGAGAGGATCAGGACGACTAAATCCCATTGGCACTCATCCGGCCGGCCGCTGATTTGCGCGCGCCGCTGGCCGGCGTCAATTGCCCGGCTTGGCCCAGGCCGAAGCGCGGCATATTGACGTAGACGTTCTCGTAGCCGCCGGGCGAGACGGCATAGGTCTCATGCCAAATGCCCACCGTGCCGTCCGTGCCCACCGCCTTGTTGAAGGCGGCCCAGGCCGGCAGATGTTGCTGGTCGCGATTTTTGGCATAGGTCATCAGCTGGTCCATGGAGCGCCAGTACTGCACCATCAGCGTGGTGCGGGAGAACCACATCTCCGAATGCATCAGGCCTAACTCCGGCTTTTGATGCAACTCCCGCAGCATGCGCGGCATGGCCGAGGCGACCGGCCACCATTTGTGCAGCAGCCAGGGCTTGTTGATGCGCAGGCCGATCAGGAAGACGACGAAGTCGCCTTCCAAGCTGGCACAGAGGCGTTCGCGGTGGATCATGGGCTGATCTTGGCGTTGAGCTTGGTGTTGTGGGGTTGGGCGATGCCAGCAGTCTGCAGCGCCGGGATGCTCATTCGCAAGGCCTGGTCCAGGGGCGTGTGAGGCGGCGTGCCGATCAGGGCGCGCAGCTCGCCGTCCAGCAGCTGATGCGGGCGATCCCAGAGATAGCGCATTTCGGCCACGGCCCGCCAGGAGGGGATGACCAGTCCGCCCAGCTTCATCAAGCCCCAGGGCAGTTCGCGCACTGTCAAGCGCCGGCCGCACAGCGCTTGCAGGGTGTCCAGCAAGACCTGACCCTCGACGGCATGGCCGGCGAAATGCAAGCGATGGTGGCCGCGCAGCTGCGCCCGCCGTGCCGCCACCTGCACAAAGGCCTGGGCCAAGTCGGGCAGATAGGCCCAGGCATGGATGTGGGTCAGCGCGCCGGGGTAGACGAAATCGCCTTGGCTGAGCTTAGCTGTCAGCGCCAGATCGAACCAGGTGCCGCTGCCCGTGCCGCCAAAGAAGTCGCCCGCGCGCAGCACCACCGAGTCCAGGCCCTGGGCCGCCGCAGCCGCCATTTGCGCTTCTAGCGCGATGCGCAGGCGGGCCTTGGGCGTGTCCGGTCGCTCAGGCGTGGCCAGCGTCAGCTGCGCCGGCAGTTCGCGGCCGAAGTTGTAGACATTGCCGGGCAGCATCAGCAAGGCACCCAGGGCCAGGGCGGTGGACTGGGCGCTGGCCGCCAGGGGCGGCAGCAGTTCCTCCCAGCGGTGATAGGGCGGGTTGAGGGCGTTGAGTACGACTTGGACCTCGCCGGTCGCCTGCTTGGCCAGCTGCAGCAGCGTGGCGCTATCCGTGGCGTCGCAGCGCAAGGCCTGGACCTGGGGCAGGGCCGTCAGCGTAGCCGGCAAGGGTTTGCGGGCCTGGGCCAGCACCTGCCAGCCGGCTTGGGTAAAAGCCTGGGCGAAGGCCTGGCCGGCGCGGCCGGCGGCGCCGAGGATGAGGACGGTGTTCTTGCTCATGGCGAGCCTTCTTGGGTGGTCGATGACTGCAGTGTGCGAAAAAATAGAGCTATGCAGAAGAGCCTTTATTGAATTGAAGGTATGTATTGGTGAATTGATAATGCCGGCATGAATCAAGCCTTGGATTGGTCTTTGCTGCAGGTGTTTCTGGCCTTGGCGGAGGCCGGCTCGCTCAACCGGGCCGCCCCGCAGCTGGGGCAAAGCCAGCCCACGCTGAGCCGGCAATTGGCGGCGTTGGAGGCGGCTCTGGGCCAGACCCTGTTTGAGCGCCACGCCCGCGGCCTGCGCCTGACGGCGGCGGGCGAGGCCTTGCTGCCCGCCGCCCAGCGCATGCGCGAAGGCGCACGCGAACTCAGCCTGACGCTGGCCGCGCGCGATCAGTCCCTGGCCGGCACGGTGCGGCTGACGGCCAGCGAGATCGTCAGCCATCACTTCCTGCCGCCGGTGCTGCTGGACTTGCGGCGCCAGCACCCCGAGATCCAGATCGAGTTGGTGGCCAGCGATCAAGTGGCCAATCTGCTGGAGCGCAGCGCCGACATCGCCCTGCGCATGTTCCGCCCCGAGCAACCCACCTTGGTGGCCCGCAAGCTGGGTGATTGGCCGCTGGGCTTCTACGTCCACCGCGACTACATAGCCCGTTACGGCCAGCCCGAAATGAGCAATTTGCTGACGCATCAATGGCTGGGTTATGACCAGTCAGACCTGATGCTGCGCGGCTTCGCGCAGGCGGGCTTTCAGCTCGGGCGCGAGTTCTTTGGCTTCCGCTGCGACAACCAACTCGTGGCCTGGGAATGCATGCGCGCCGGCATGGGCATTGCGGTCGGCCCGCAGGCCTTGGCGGCCCGGGATGAAGCGCTGCAGCGCGTGCTGCCGGAGATTGCCGTGCCGCCGCTGCCCTTGTGGCTGACCGCGCACCGCGAACTGCGTGACACGCCGCGCCTGCGCCTGGTCTTCGATGCCTTGGCGCGGGCCTTTACCGGTGAAGTCAAAGGTCTTGAGCGCGCTTCTACAATGCCGGGATGATTTCGCGCGAACCTACTCTTGCCCGCCTGGTAACAGCCCGCAGCCAACTGCTTGAGCCTTATGGCCTGGGCGATGCCGTGCTCAGCAAGGCGCTGCGGCTGATCACCGAACACAAGGTCGATGATGCCGACCTTTATTTCCAAACCACCCGTGCCGAGGGCTGGAGCTTGGAAGAGGGCATTGTCAAAAGCGGCAGCTTCAGCATCGACCAAGGCGTGGGCGTGCGCGCCGTCGCGGGCGAGAAGACCGCGTTTGCTTACTCGGACGACATCTCCGAGGCCGCCATTCTGGACGCCGCGCTGACGGTGCGCTCCATCGCCGCCGCCGGCCAAAGCCGCCGCGTCAAAGTGCCGTCCAGCCCGACGGTGGCCGGCAGCCGCGCGCTGTACGGCATGACCGACCCCATCGCCAGCCTGGACAGCGCCGAGAAAGTGGCGCTGCTGGAGCGCACCGAGCGCATGGCCCGCGCCAAGGACCCGCGCGTGGCGCAGGTGATGGCCGGCTTGGCCGCCGAGCATGAGGTGATTCTGGTGGCCCGCGCCGACGGCACTTTGGCCGCCGACGTGCGCCCGCTGGTGCGCTTGAGCGTGACGGTGATTGCCGAGAGCAATGGCCGCCGCGAAGTCGGCTCGGGCGGTGGTGGCGGGCGTTTCGGCCTGGCTTATTTCACCGACGAGATGATTGCCAGCTATGTGGAGCAAGCTGTTACCGCCGCGCTGACCAATCTGGAATCGCGCCCGGCCCCGGCTGGCGAGATGACCGTGGTGCTTGGCCCCGGCTGGCCCGGCGTCTTGCTGCACGAAGCCATCGGCCACGGCCTGGAAGGCGACTTCAACCGCAAGGGGTCCAGCGCCTTTGCCGGCCGCATCGGCCAACGCGTGGCGGCCAAGGGCGTCACGGTGCTGGATGACGGCACCTTGCCGGATCGCCGCGGCTCCATGAATGTGGACGATGAGGGCTGCGCCTCGCAGCGCAATGTGCTGATCGAAGACGGCATTCTGAAGGGCTATATCCAGGACGCGATGAATGCGCGCCTGATGAAGGTGGCGCCCACCGGCAACGGCCGCCGCGAAAGCTATGCCCATGTGCCCATGCCGCGCATGACCAACACTTACATGTTGGGCGGCGACAAAGATCCGCAGGAAATCATCGCCAGCATCAAGAAGGGCATTTACGCCAGCAACTTCGGTGGCGGCCAGGTGGATATCACATCCGGCAAGTTTGTGTTCTCGGCCAGCGAAGCCTTCTGGGTCGAGAACGGCAAGATCCAGTACCCCGTTAAGGGCGCCACCATCATCGGCAGCGGCCCCGAGGCGCTGACCCGCGTCACCATGATCGGCAACGATATGCAGCTCGACACCGGTGTGGGCGTGTGCGGCAAAGAAGGCCAAAGCGTGCCGGTGGGCGTGGGCCAGCCGACGCTGCGCATTGACGGGCTGACCGTCGGCGGCACGGCGTGATCGGCTTGATCGGCCTGTCATTCCGCCGTGCTACATTCAAGCCCATGAATTCGCGCTTCGCCTTTTTTAGCTTTTGGTATTTCTGCAACCGCACCGGCGGCGACAGAGGCGATAGCGTGAACCACAAGTAGCGCAGCGAATCTCAAGCAAACCGCCGGGCACCCAGCCCCAGGCGGTTTTTTTTCGTCCATCCTTCCCAAGAGAACGAACAAGCATGAATGCCAAGAACGCCAGCAAGCCCGTGGAAACCGAACGTTGGTACTCGCCGCAAGACAAGACCAGCCAGACCGATGACCAGCGCATCCGCGATGTGACGCCGCTGCCGCCGCCCGAGCATCTGATTCGCTTCTTCCCGATCAGCGGCACGCCGATGGAAAAGCTCATCAGCGGCACCCGCAAGCGCATCCGCGACATCATGAGCCGCAAGGATGATCGCCTGCTGATTGTCATCGGCCCTTGCTCCATTCACGATCCGGCGGCGGCTGTTGAGTACGCCCGCCGCTTGGCAGTGCAGCGCGAGAAGTACGCCGACACGCTGGAAATCGTGATGCGCGTCTACTTCGAAAAGCCCCGCACCACGGTGGGCTGGAAGGGCTTGATCAACGACCCCTACCTCGACGAGAGCTACCGCATCGACGAAGGCCTGCGCATCGCCCGCCAGCTGCTGCTGGAGATCAACCGCATGGGCGTGCCGGCGGGCTCGGAATTCCTGGACGTGATCTCGCCCCAGTACATCGGGGACTTGATCAGCTGGGGCGCCATCGGTGCGCGCACCACCGAAAGCCAGGTGCACCGCGAGCTGGCCTCGGGCTTGTCGGCGCCCATCGGTTTCAAGAATGGCACCGACGGCAATATCAAGATCGCCACCGATGCAATCCAAGCGGCCGCGCGCCCGCACCACTTCTTGTCGGTGCACAAAAACGGCCAGGTCGCCATCGTCGAGACCAATGGCAATAAGGACTGCCACGTCATCCTGCGCGGCGGCAACAAGGCGCCCAATTACGACGCCGAGAGCGTGGCCGCTGCCTGCAAGGAGCTGGCCGCCGCCAAGCTCGACACCACGCTGATGGTGGATTGCTCACACGCCAACAGCTCCAAGCAGCATCAACGCCAGCTCGATGTGGCGCGCGATGTGGCCGCCCAGATGGGCGCGGGCAGCAAGAGCATCTTCGGGCTGATGGTGGAAAGCCATTTGCATGACGGCGCGCAGAAGTTCAGCCCCGGCAAGGACGACCCGTCCAAGCTGGAATACGGCAAGAGCATCACCGACGCCTGCCTGGGTTGGGACGATTCGCTGGAAGTGCTGGAAGTGCTCAGCCAAGCGGTCAAGGCAAGTCGCGCCTGATACGGCAGAATCAAGCCCAGCACAGCAGCGCAGGAGTGAAGCATGCACAGCAGCGTCAAAGTCGTTTTCGGGCCCGGCCAGGAGTTTGACCTTCAGGTCGACTCGAACGAGGTGCTCTCCTTCGATGCGGCGCGCGCGTGGTTGGATGAGCAGTTCGTCAAGTTTGAGTGCGTGCCCATGCGCGGCTCGGGCAAGGTGCTGATTGCCGACAAAATCGTCGCCGTGGCCGCCGCCATGGGCCCCGTGGCCTTCAACGATGCCGCCCTGGCGCTGGACTATGCGCGCGCCGCCTGCGGCGCCCTGAGCAAGGCCTTGCTGCGGGTGGATGTGGCCAAGCACAGCTTGTCGTACTGAGCGACTGATCGGCTGAGTCAGGCGGCGGGGCGTTGCGGGGCGGTTCGCATCGCCTTCCCGGCTTCTATCCTGCGCCAAATTGCCCCGCTGCCGTTCCGCTGCGGCCCGGCATGAGCCCGCAGCGCTCTGCGCGCAATTCGCCCTCTTGAATTGTTTGCTCTTGCCCCCAAGTGGCGTGGCGCAGGAGGCACTCTCGCGGGTCGCCTCCATTGACCCACTTTTTCGAACATCGATCAGCCATGACAAAGCAAACCCATGCCTTCCAGGCCGAGGTCAAGCAGATCCTGCACCTCGTCACCCATTCGCTCTATTCCAACAAGGAAATCTTCCTGCGCGAGTTGGTGTCCAACGCTTCCGACGCTTGCGACAAGCTGCGCTTCGAGGCGCTGGACAATGCCGCGCTGTTTGAAGACACGCCGAACCTGGAAGTGCGCGTCTCCTTCGACGAAGCCGCCCGCACCGTCACCATCAGCGACAACGGCATCGGCATGAGCGAGGAAGAGGCGATTGCCCACCTCGGCACCATCGCCAAGAGCGGCACGCGCGAATTCATGGCCAAGCTGGAAGGCGACCAGAAAAAGGACGCCAACCTGATCGGCCAATTCGGCGTGGGCTTCTACTCGGGCTTCATCGTCGCCGACCGCATCACGGTGGAAACCCGCCGCGCTGGCGTGGCCGCCGAAGCCGGCGTTCGCTGGACCTCAGAGGGCACCGGCGACTACGAAGTCGAAACCATCACCAAGGCCGGCCGTGGCACCGATGTGATCTTGCATCTGCGCGAAGGCGAGGAAGAGTTCCTCAAGACCTGGCGCCTGAAGTCCGTCATCAGCAAGTACTCCGACCACATCTCCCTGCCCATCTTGATGAAGAAGGAAGAGTGGGACGCTGATAACGCCAAGCAGGTGCTCAAGGACGAGTGGGAGTCGGTCAACAAGGCCTCGGCCCTGTGGTCGCGCTCCAAGAGCGAAGTCACGCAAGAGCAGTACGACGAGTTCTACAAACAGATCAGCTACGACACCGAAGCACCGCTGGCCCACACCCACAACCGGGTGGAGGGCCGCAGCGAGTACACGCAGCTGCTCTACATCCCCAAGAAGGCGCCGTTTGATCTGTGGAACCGCGACAAGCGCGGTGGCGTCAAGCTCTACGTCAAGCGCGTCTTCATCATGGACGACGCCGAGGCGCTGATGCCGGTCTACCTGCGCTTCGTCAAGGGCGTGATCGACTCGGCCGATCTGCCGCTGAATGTCAGCCGTGAGTTGCTGCAGGAAAGCCGCGATGTGAAGGCGATCCGCGAAGGCTCGACCAAGCGCGTGCTGGGCATGTTGGAATCGCTGGCCGACAGCGAAGACGCGGCCGAGCGCGCCAAGTACGCGGACTTCTGGAAGGACTTCGGTTCGGTGCTCAAGGAAGGCATCGGTGAAGACCACCAGAACCAAGAGCGTCTGGCCAAGCTGTTCCGCTTTGCCTCGACCCATGCCGATGAAGGCGTGTCGCTGGCCGACTACATCAAGCGCGCCAAGGAAGATCAGGACGCGATCTACTACATCACCGCCGATTCGCTCAGCGCCGCCAAGAACAGCCCGCAGCTGGAGATTTTCCGCAAAAAGGGCATCGAGGTGCTGCTGCTGACCGACCGCGTCGACGAGTGGATGCTCTCGCACCTGTACGAGTTCGAAGGCAAGCCCCTGCAGTCCGTCGCCAAGGGCGCCATCGACCTGGGCAAGCTGCAAGACGAGGACGAGAAGAAGAAGGCCGAAGAAGCGGCTGAGACCTTCAAGCCCCTGTTGGACCGCCTGAAGGAAGCGCTGAAGAGCCGCGCCAAGGATGTGCGCGTCTCTACCCGCTTGGTCGACTCGCCCGCCTGTATCGTGGTGGAAGAGGGCGATATGAGCGGCCATCTGGCCCGCCTGATGAAGCAAGCCGGCCAAGCCGCACCGACCTCGCTGCCGACGCTGGAAATCAACGCCGAGCACGCCCTGGTCAAGAAGCTGGAAGCCTCGGCCCAGTTCGATGACTTGGCTAACGTGTTGTTTGATCAGGCCGTGCTGGCCGAGGGTGGCCACTTGGAAGATCCGGCCGCTTATGTGCGTCGCGTTAACGCGATGCTCTTGGCCTAATCAAGTCAAACAGTCCGACCCCTCCATGTCGTCAGCAAGAAAAGGCGCTTCGGCGCCTTTTCTTTTGCTCGCCTTGATGCGCGGTATGTTGGGCCAAGACGAGGCTCTTGCGGGGCGAGTGGGCCGCCTTCTCTTTCCGCATAGCTTCGAGCCGAAATACCGAGCAAATTCAGCCACTCATGCCCTTGCGGCGTCCAGCCAGACATAGCCTTCGCCATGGCGTGAATGGACCGGCAGGGTCTCAATGCCGGCCGCCCGCGCCTTGCCGCGCAGGCGTTGCACCAGGCTGTGCATGCGGCGCGCGTCGTAATCGGCCGGCTGCTGGTTCAGGGCCAGCACCAACTGCTCGCGTTCCACGACCTGGCCGCCGGCATCGCGCAAGGCTTGCACAAACTGCCATTCGGACATGGTCAGCTGCAGTTGCACGCCCGCCGGGGAGGTCAAGCTGCGGGTGTTCGCGTCGGCGCTCCAGCCATCGCTGAGCGGGCCGCGCGACAGCAGGCGCTTCAACACGGCGGCCAACTCGGCCAAGGCCACCGGCTTGACCAGGTAATAGTCCGCACCCTTGTCCAGGCCTTGCAAGCGCTGGGGCAACTGGCCCCAGGCCGTCATCATCACGACCGGGCACGCACCCAGGCGGCGCAATTCGGGCAGGGCCTCGAGGCCGCTGCCGTCGGGCAGGCCAACATCCAACACAATCGCATGCACCGACTGACGGCGCAGCAAGGCCCGCCCTTCGTCCAGACTACCGGCCTCAACAATGTGGCAGCCTTCTGATTCCAGATACTCCTTGACCTCTTGTCGCAGGTCGGCATCGTCCTCAAGCAATAGCACGCTGGCGTTTCGCATGAATTTATTTACTTCTTTGTTGTTGAGGGCTTGGTGCCCATCTCTGAGATTTCTGACACTTCTGATCGCGCTGCTTGTGCTCGGGCCTCAGCCAAGCCGGGCCGAGCCACAGCCCGCGCCCCTGCTATTGTCCGGGCAGAAAGTTCTGCCTTCAGGGCATTTGCAAATT
Source organism: Paucibacter sp. KCTC 42545 (assembly GCF_001477625.1). Lineage (NCBI taxonomy): Bacteria > Pseudomonadati > Pseudomonadota > Betaproteobacteria > Burkholderiales > Sphaerotilaceae > Roseateles > Paucibacter sp. KCTC 42545. The sequence goes on along the minus strand of NZ_CP013692.1, from coordinate 3,506,752 downwards.
TGGGTGGATGAAAGCGGCCGGGCCGATCTGGTCCAGGCCCGCCAGCAGCGCTTTGAGGCTTTGCCCGGCGATGTCAATCTGGGCTTTCGGCCGGGAGTGGTCTGGCTGCGCATGCAGGTGCAAGGTGGTGCCGGCGCGCCTGCCGATTGGTGGCTGGAAGTCGCGCCGGGTTTTCTGGATGAGCTGACGCTGTGGGTGGAGCCGCAGCGGCGCCTTGATGGCGCTCTAGCGCCGGCCGCCGAGCCAGCAGCGCGCCACGGCGGCACTGTGTTGCCCCCGGGTAGCGCCGAGCTGCCATACCGCCACAGCCTGTTCCATATCGAACTCCAGGGCGAGCAAGTGCAGACTCTCTGGCTGCGCGTCGAGACCAATAACGCCAAGATCGTGCGCCCCGTGTTCTGGCAATTGCCGGCCTTGCAGCAGGAAATTCAGACCAAGACGATGTTGGCGGGCTTGTTCATCGGCGGCATGGTTTGCCTTGCACTCGCTTCGCTGGTGCTGGGCTTGTTGACACCGTATTGGCTGCACCTTTCTTGTGGCGCCTATCTGCTGATGGCCACCCTGAACCGTGCGGCCGGCGACGGCTGGTTGAGCCTTTACGTCGTGGCCATACGCAATCAGCAGCAAGACTTTCTGATCGGCCTGTCGATTTCGCTCTCGCTGGCCCTGTTCGTGCGGGTGAACCTGAGCCTGATGCAAGCGCCTCAGCATCTGCCGCGCCTGGCGCGAGGCTTTGAGACGCTGGCCTGGGCCATTTTTTGCCTGAGCTTGCTGAGCTTGCTGGGCGGGCAGTTTGAGCGCCTGATTCCCTACTTGTCGGCGGCCGGGCTGCTGTGCTTGCTGCTGATGTTGGCCTTGGGCCTGAGTTTGTGGCTGTGGCAGCGTGAGTCGCAGGCACGCTGGGTCTTGCTGGCCATCTTGCCGGTGCTGCTGCCGGCCATCATGCGCATGATCCGCAATCTGGGCTTGCTCGACAGCACCGCTTGGCTTGATGGCAGCTTGCACGCCGGCCTCATGCTGCATGGCTTGTTGTACTTTTTGCTGGTGTCGCGCCAACAGCGGAGCTTGCGCCAGCAGCAGATCATTGCTCAGACGCGGGCCCAGGCTGGCGAGGCCTTGCTGCTGGAGCAGCGCCAATTCATGACGCTTCTTTCGCATGAGTTGCGCGGCCCGGTGGCAACGCTGGACGGCGCGCTGAGCAATCTGGCGCGCGCAACATCAGCTGCTGCGGTGCAAGCTGCGAGCCAGGCTGCTGCTGCTGCGCTGGCTTCGGCCCCGGTAACGCTGGAGGGGCCGCGTCTGCAGCGCATGTCCCGCGCCCTGGCCCGGCTCAAGTATGTGCTGGACTACTGCTTGTCGGACGAGCGCTTGGCTGCCATGGCTCAGCAACCGGCAGCGCAGCGGCCTTTGAGCGCCGAGCAAATTGTGCAAGAGGCGCTGAGCCAAATTGAGCCCGACCCGCGTTTGCAAATGATGGCGCCCGACCCCATCAGCGCAGCGGTCTTGCTGCGGCGGCGGGTGCGCGGCGATCTGCCGCTATTGGGCGCGGCGGTGAAGAACTTGCTTGAGAACGCGCTCAAATACGCGCCGACCGGGCCGGTGCAGCTGACGCAGTGTGTTGAACAGCGCGCCGACGGCGCATGGCTGCTGCTGCTGGTGCAAGACCAAGGGCCGGGCCTGGACGCCCAGGCCCAGGCTGAGCTGTTCCGCAAATTTGCACGTGGGCGCTTGCAAGCCCATCTTGCCGGCGCCGGCCTGGGGCTCTACCTAGCCAAGCAAATCGTCGAGCGCCATGGCGGGGACTTGCACATCGGTAACGCCCTGGGCAGCGGCGCCCTGGCGCGCTTGAGCCTGCCCCTCTTGCCACTGCCGCCGCTGCCGGACTGAAGCGCGCCCGCCCAGCCTTCGTTGCAATTTGGCGAATGGGTCGCCGTTGATCCGGTCATATGCACGGTCTTTGCGGCCCATCAAGTTGGGTAAGGGCCATTGTTGGAATTGGTTGGATTTGCCTCAAAACGCCTCGCTAGTCTGCCTAACAAGCAAACCCAGCGAACCCGTTTCAAGGACTCCAAGCATGCACAACTCCGGCGCACTCAATCGAATTTTCCGTGTCATCTGGAACGCCAGCACCGGCACCTGGCAAGCCGTTTCTGAGCTGGCCAAGGGCGCCGGCAAGAGCAGCGGCAGCGCAGGCGGCGGCAGCTCGGCGCTCAACACCCGCTTGACCGGGCTGCTGCAAGCGCTTGGCGCGGCCGGCCTGGCCGCGCTGATCTGTGGCGGCGCCTCTGCCGCCGGCCTGCCCACTGGCGGCCAGGTGGTGGCCGGCTCGGCCACCATCAGCCAAAGCGGCAATACGCTGACCATTAACCAATCCAGCGCCAAGCTGGCGACCGACTGGCAAAGCTTTTCCATCGGCGCGGGCCAGGCGGTGAACTTTGTGCAGCCCTCGTCCAGCGCCGTGGCGCTGAACCGGGTGCTTGGCTCGGATGTTTCGCGCATCCAGGGCTCGCTCACCGCCAACGGCCAGGTCTTCTTGCTCAACCCCAATGGCGTGCTGTTCACGCCCACGGCGCAGGTCAATGTGGGCGGCCTGGTGGCCTCCACCCTGAACCTCAGCAATGCCGACTTCCTGGCCGGCCGCTACAAGTTTGAGGGCGATAGCACGCAGGCGGTCGTCAACCAGGGCCAGATCACGGCCAACGGCGGTGGCGCGATTGCGCTGATCGCCGCCAAAATCAGCAACAGCGGCACGCTGCAGGCCGATGGCGGCCAGGTGCTGCTGGGCGCCGGGCGCCGCGTCACGCTGGACCTGGGCGGCAAGGTCAAGCTGGAGGTGGATGAAGGCGCGCTGAACGCGCTGATCGACAACGGCGGCGCCATCCGCGCCAACGGCGGCCTGGTGCTGCTAACCGCCAAGGCCGCCGGCGACCTGGGCGCCACGGTCATCAACCACAGCGGCGTGATCGAGGCGCAAACCCTGGCCAGCGGCGCGAAGGGCGAGATCTTGCTGCTGGGCGACCTGGCCCATGACGCGATCTCGGTCGGCGGCCGGCTCGACGCCAGCGCGCCGCAGGGCGGCGACGGCGGTTTCATCGAAACCAGCGCGGCCAAGGTCAAATTTCAGGACAGTCTGGCCGTCACGACCAAGGCCGCGCAAGGCAAGACCGGCCGCTGGCTGATCGACCCCAATGACTTCACCATCGCCGCCAGCGGCGGCGACATCACCGGGGCCCTGCTCAGCAGCCAGCTGGCCAACAACACCGTCTTTATCGAAACCGCCAGCCAGGGCACGGCCGGCGGCCACGGCGACATCATCGTGAGCGACGCGGTCAGCTGGAATGCCGACACCATGCTGGCACTCATAGCCGAACGCGACATTCACATCAACGCCCCTATCACTGCCCAACATGCCATCGGCAATGTGGCGCTGTATTACGGCCAGGGCAGCAATAACGCCGGCTACACGTCCAGCATCCAGTACGGCGCAGCCGGCAAGATCAACTTGCAGGCCGGCAACAACTACTTCACCAAAGCGGGCAGCGAAGCCGAGCAGACCTGGACGGTGCTGACCAGCATTGAGGCCCTGCAAGCCTTGCCGGGCGGTGCCGACCAGCGGGTTGTGCTGGGCGACAACATCGATGCCCGGGACACCGCCAACTGGAACGGCGGCGCCGGCTTCATGCCACTGGCCATCTACGCCGCGGGCCTGCAATTTGACGGCCTGGGCCACAGCATCAGTGGGCTGACCATCAATCGTCCGGACGACGTTTACATTGGCTTGTTTGGCGGCAGCAACGGCGCGAGGATTTCCAATCTGAAGCTGCTGGACGTCGACATCCGAGGCAAAGACACGGTCGGCGCATTGGTGGGCCAAGCCTCTAACAACACGACCATCAATAACGTGAGCGTCACCGGCAGCGTCCGGGGCCACGACACCGTGGGCGGCCTGGTCGGCTGGACGTTCGACGGTTCGGTCAGCAATGCGTCGTCTGCGGTCACGGTCTTGGGCAACAGCTTTGTGGGCGGCCTGCTTGGGGGGGGGGGCAATGGCGTCACGCTCCGCCATGTGCAAGCCAGCGGCGCAGTGACTGGCATGGCCGGCGATGTCGGCGGCCTGATCGGCGGCGCCTTCGGTGCGACCCTCAGCGACGCCCATGCCAGCGGCGCGGTGACCAGTTCGAACGGCAAAGTGGGCGGCCTGGCTGGCTCAGCCTACAACGGCGTCTACAGCGACGTTTCAGCCAGCGGCACTGTGCAAGGTGGTGTCGCCAGCCTTGCCGGCGGATTGGTGGGCGCGGCCAACGGCATCACCCTGTCTGATGCCCGTTCCTCAAGCTCTGTCACCGGCGGGGCCACTGCCATGGTCGGTGGCCTGGTGGGTTCCGATACCAACGGCAGCTACCGCAGCGTGTCGGCCAGCGGCAATGTGCATGGGGGGGACAACAGCATGGCCGGCGGGCTTATCGGCTACGCCGAATTGAGCAGCATCGCCAACAGCCATGCCAGTGGCGCGGTGACCGTGGCCGGCCCCGGCGCCGACAACGGCGGCCAGGACATCGCGCTGTTTGCCGGCGGCCTGGTGGGTGGACAGGTTGCCGGCAACATTTCGCAATCCTATGCCACCGGGGCGGTGACGGGCGGTGACATCGTGGTTGCCGGCGGCTTGGTCGGGTTTTCCGGCACCGGCGTCATTTCACAGTCCTATGCCAGCGGCAATGTCAGCGGAGGGCAGGAGGCTTCATTGGGCGGGCTGGTCGGCTACATGCTCGAAGCCGCCATCGACAACAGCTATGCCAGCGGCAATCTGAGTACCACCGGGTCAAGGGTCGGCACCATCGGTGGGCTGGTCGGCATCTTCCCGCAGGGCAGCACCATCAGCAACAGCTTTGCCAGCGGCCAGGTGCCCACGGGCGCGGCCGGCCTGGTGGGTAGCCAAGGGGGTACGGTCACCAATAGCTTCTGGAACACCGAGACCAGCGGTACCACGCTCAGTGGCGGCGGCGTGGGCAAGACCACGGCGCAGCTGAACGATATTGCGCTCTACCAAAGCGCCGGCTGGAACATCGCGAGCAATAGCGAGCTGAGCGGCGACAACTTCTACCCGCGCTTGACCATGGGTGCCAGCGGGCCGGTGTGGCACATCAAGCCAGCGGTGCTGAGCTTGAGCTACACCCTGGGGACGCTGAGCGGCAACTATGTCTACAGCGGCGGCGCCTACACGCTGGGCGATTTGTGGAGCAGCAGCAGCATCTTCGGCGCCAACTACAGCAGTTGGGTGGCGGGCACCGACTACACCTTCCAGTTCAACGGCAGCACCGTCACCGGTTTCACCAATGCCGGGGTGTACACCGGGCTGAGTGTCACCATCCTGAAGTCGGGCTTCACGGTGGCTGCCAGCGGCAACACCGCCGGCAGCTTCAGCATCGCCAAAGCGCCGCTGACCGTCACCGCCAACAACAGCAACAAGGTCTACGGCAACGCCGTGCCCGCTTTGGGTGGTGTGATCAGCGGCTTTGTGAACGGTGAAAACGCTGGCACGGCCGCCGGGTTTGCCGGCCAGGCCAGCTACACCAGCAGCGCCGGCAGCAACACCGGCGTGGGCACGGTGGCGATCACGGCCGGCGCCGGCAGCTTGGTGGCTGACAACTACGAGTTCAGCAATGTGGTCAACGGCACGCTGACGATCACGCCGCGCCCGATCACGGTGACGGCCAATGCCCAGACCAAGGTCTACGGCAATGTGGACCCGACGCTGAGCTACGCCGTCACCAGCGGCAATCTGGTGGGTGACGACAAGTTGTCCGGCGCGCTGAGCCGTGCGCCCGGCAGCAATGTCGGCAGCTACAGAATCGACGCCTCGGCCCTGGCCAACGGCAACTACTTGGTCACTGCCAATAACGGCACGCTGAGCATCACCCCGCGCGCGATCACGGTGACGGCGGATGCCCTGAGCAAGGTCTACGGCAATGTGGACCCGGCGCTGAGCTACACCGTCACCAGCGGCAATCTGGTGGGTGAGGACAAGTTGTCCGGCGCGCTGAGCCGTGCGCCTGGCAGCAATGTCGGCAGCTACACGATTGATGCCTCGGCCCTGGCCAACGGCAACTATCTGGTCACCGCCAAGAACGGCACCCTGAGCATCACCCCGCGCCCGATCACGGTCACGGCGGACGCCCTGAGCAAGGTCTACGGCAATGTGGACCCGGCGCTGAGCTACGCCGTCACCAGCGGCAATCTGGTGGGTGAGGACAAGTTGTCCGGCGCGCTGAGCCGTGCGCCTGGCAGCAATGTCGGCAGCTACACGATTGATGCCTCGGCCCTGGCCAATGGCAACTATCTGGTCACCGCCAATAACGGCACGCTGAGCATCACGCCGCGCCCTGTCACGGTGACGGCCGATGATCAGAGCATGATTGCCGGCCGAGTTGATCCGGCCCTCAGCTATCAGGTCGAGAAGCCCAGCGCCTCACGGGGACTGCTGGCCGGCGAAAGCTTGGTCGGCGCGCTGGCGCGTGTAGATGGCGTGGCACCTGGCAGTTATGCGATTGAGCAGGGCAGCCTGAATCAAGCGCTCAACCCCAACTATTTGTTGAGCTACGTCGGCGGCGTGTTCAAGATTGAGCCGGCCGTCAATCCGCCGCTTGATTCAGCGCTGACGAATGCGCAAGCGACTGTGGCGGGGGCGATCAATGGCCGCCCAGTAACCGGCGTTCAAATCGCAGACGCCAGCCCACAAAGCCTGGGAGGGCAGACTTCCTTGCTGGCTTCGGCCCAGGGCAGCGGCATGATCATCAGCAGCGCTTCGGCGGCCGCGGCCAATCAGCCCTTCTTGGGTCAAAGCCAAGGCTTGAAGTTCGTTGAGCCTCTGAGCGATGCGCCGGCCAAGGGCGCGGCAACAGGAGAGGCGCTGATCGACAACAGCGCTGCTCCGGTTAAGCCCGTCATCGCCGGCGTTACGGGCGTTACAGGCGGCCAAGGGGGCGTAGACCCGATGGGCTTTATGCGCGTGTTCGTGGTGGGCGGCGGCATTCTTTTGCCGGGTTCTACGCCTGTCGGGGCCGGAGTGAGGTCAGCCCCCTTGGATGCGCCACAGTCCCCTGCGGCCGATGTTCGCAATCCTAGCGACCCGAGCAACACCGGCGACACGAACAGCACGAGCGAGAAGAAGTCCGTGAGCAACAAACAGCAAGGCTAGACCCCAAACGTCTGAGCCCTTTGCTGGCTGGTGCCGCCATCAGCCTCTAGAACCCCGCGCCCGCGCTCACAGCGCGCGGCGCCACGCTAAAGAAAACTATTTATGAACAACAAGCATCAAGTCGTCAAGCCCAAAGCGACGGCCCTGGCCGCGATGACCCTGACCGGCCTGCTGGGCTTGGTTGGCCCCCAAACCGTCTACGCCCAACAAGCCCCCGACGCCGGCCGCACGCTGCAGCAATTGCAGCAGCCCATGCCGGCACCGCGCGAAGGCCGCGCCATCACCATTCAAGCCCCAGCGGCGCAGAAGAACACCTTGCCCGGTGGCATGCAGGTCAGCGTCAAATCCATCAGCCTGAGCGGCAATACGGTGCTGGGTGATGAGGTGCTCAGCGACGCCTTGAAGCAAGCCATGGGCCAAAGCCTTGACCTGGCTGGCCTGCGCAAGCTGGCCGACCGGGTGACCGAGATCTACCGCGAGGCCGGCTACCCCTTTGCGCGCGCCATTTTGCCGCCGCAAACCATGGCCGACGGCGTCTTGCGCATCGAGGTCATCGAAGGCCGCTACGGCAAGGTGCTGGCGCAAGGCGAGGATGCGGCGCTGGCGAGCCAGGCGCAAAACTTTCTGAGCCGCTTGCAGCCCGGGGAGGTGATCGAGAGTGCGCAGCTGGAGCGCGTGAGCTTGATTCTTGACGACCAACCCGGCGTCAAAACCTCGCCCTTGTTGCGCCCAGGCGCCGAGGTGGGTAGCGGCGATTTGGTGGTGGGCGTGAGCCGCGGCGCGGGTGTCAATGCCGATGTGGGCATGGACAACCACGGCAACCGCCTGAGCGGCGCTGCGCGCGTGCGCGCCAACGTCAATATCAACAGCCCCTTCATGCTGGGCGACCAAGTGCAGATCAATGCCTTGCTCAGCGAAGCGCGGCTCTGGCTGGCCGGCCTGAGCTACAACCTGCCCGTGGGCGGCAGCGGCATGCGTGCCAATGCGGGCCTGTCGCAAACCAGCTATGAGTTGGGCAAAGAAATGGCCAGCGCCAAAGCCAATGGCACGGCACGGGTGGCCTCGGCCGGCTTGAGCTACCCGCTGCTGCGTTCGCAAAAAAGCAATCTGACGCTGGCCGCGACCTATACGCACAAAAAGCTCAATGACAACACCGACAGCACGGGCACGCGCGATAGCAAGTCGAGCGAAAGCCTGCCGGTGACGCTGCAATTTGATCGCCGCGATGAGCTGGGCGGTGGCGGCATCGGCTATGGCTCGCTGACCTGGACGACCGGCAACTTGGCCTTGAATGAGGCCTTGAGCGCGATCGACAGCAAGAGCGGCAACAACAGCCGTGGCCGCTTCACCAAGCTCAATGTCGACCTGTTCCGCATGCAGCAACTGCCCGGTGACTTCAGCCTGTTCGCCCACCTGAGCGGGCAATGGGCGGCTAAGAACTTGGATTCGTCCGAAGGCTTCGGCCTGGGTGGTGCCACGGGGGTGCGCGCCTACCCCAGCGGCGAGGGCAGCGGTGACGCCGGTTGGTTGGCGCAAATTGAGTTGCGCTATCAGCTCGGCGCCTTTGCACCTTATGCCTTCGTGGACAAGGGCAGCGTCACGACCGATGCCAAGCCAAGCCCGACCACCGTCAACAACCGCCGCGACTTGGGTGGCGTGGGCGCCGGCTTGCGCTACCAAGCCAATGCGTGGACGCTGGACGGCGTGCTGGCTTGGCGCGCCCAGGGCGGCGCGCCGCAGTCCGACACCCGTGGCGACGCGAAGCCACGCGTCTGGGTTAATGTGGGCTATCGGTTCTGAGGGGCTTGAGCGGGCTTGAGATGTTCTGAGTGGGTGTGCCCGAGTAGCGATCTCGGGCACCCGCCTTGCGATCGGGCGCTCGATGTGGCGTAGCCGTGGGGGGCGTTTGAAAACCGTACCGTCCGTATTCTGGATGGGCTGCCCGTGGTCGCTGAAGTCCGCGCCAAGGGGTAACGCATCAAGATCTACGGGTCTGAAAGCGAAAGCCCCGCCAGCAGCTTGGCCGCTGGCGGGGCTTTTCTCATTTGAGCGCAGGGCGAATGCTTACTTAAAGCCTTCATCGAACTGCACCGCCCCGTCGTCGCGGAAGTCGTCCAGCGGGCGTTCGTCCTTGGGCGTCATGGCTTCGAGCTGTTCGCCCAGCTTGGCGACTTGGTCGTGCCAGTAGTTGGAGCTGCCGAACCAGGGAAAGGCCAGCGGGAAGGCCGGGTCGTCCCAGCGCTTGGCCAGCCAGGCGCTGTGGTGAATCATGCGCAGGGTGCGCAGCGGCTCAATCAGGCGCAACTCACGGCGATCGAACTCGGCCACGGTTTCATAACCTTCCAAGACCCATGACAGCTGCTGGCGCGCTGCCTGTTCATCGCCGGACAGCAGCATCCACAGATCCTGCACCGCCGGGCCTGTCACCGCGTCGTCGAGATCGACGAAGTGCGGGCCGTGGTCGGGCGTCCAGAGGATGTTGCCGGGGTGGCAGTCACCGTGCAGGCGCAGCGTTTGCAGGTCCGGAATGGCGTCGAAGCTTTGCTGGATGCGGGCCAGGCAGGCTTGCGCCATGGCATCCCAAGCCGGCAAGACTTCGATCGGAATGCAGTCCAGGTCCAGTAGCAACTGGCGGGCGAGTTGGCCCGGTTGCGCGCCGACCCAGCTCAGGCGGTGCTCAAACGGGCGTTGGCGCCCGACGTTGTGCAAGCGGCCCAGCAGGCGGCCGATCCAGCTCAAGACCTCGCGGTCTTCCAATTCGGGCGCGCGGCCGCCTTGGCGCGGCGTGACGGCAAAGCGTTGGTCACCAAAATGCGCCAGGGTCGCGGGATCGCCGGCCAATTTGAGTTGGGCTTTGACATCGCTGAGCGTCCACGGCGCTGCGACGGGCACCTCGGCATCGGCCAGTTCGCGCGCAAACTGGTGCTCTTCCAGAATCTGCGCATCACTCCAGCGACCCGGGCGGTAGAACTTGGCCACGGCGATGCGGCCATCCTCCAGGTGCACTTGCAGCACCCGGTTTTCATACGAGTTCAGCTGCAGCATGCGGCCGTCACCGAACAGGCCGGCAGCGTCGAGCGCGTCCAGCATGAATTCAGGCGTCAGGGCACCGAAGGAGCGATTGGGGTCAGTGTTCATCAATGAAAAACGGCGCCGACCAAAAGGGCGGGCGCCGTCGTCAGTATCGCAGGCTATGCCTGCAAGCTCGGTGCTTATCTCGGTCCGAGGTTGCCGTAGCGGGGCGAGTCCACCACCATGCCGACGATGTCGTTGGGCGCCTCGTCGGGGTAGTGCGAGTCGGCACTCAAGGCTTCGGCAAAAGCCGGCGAAATAGGCAGGCCGGCACGACCGCCGTTGGCCATGCTGGTGCTCATGCCGGAGCGAGGTGGGCGCATGGGCTCAAGCCCTGATTGCGGGTCGATCCGGCTGTCGGGGGCGAAGAAGGAATCGTTGAACATGGACGAGTCCTGCCACAGGTCCTGGCCTTGGCGCCCCGAGGCCGGTCGGCCGCCCATCGCCGCTCTGGCGGGCGAGTTGCGCTGGCGCATTGCCGACGGGTTGCCTCCGGCGGGCGCGGCTTGCGGCCCGCGTGACTGGCTATTGCTGTAGGGCACCAAGAGCTGCAGCTCGGCAGCGCTGGGCAAGTTGTCCATCGGGCAGCGCAGATAACGCACCCGGCAGGCACCCAGCACGGACTGTTTGATCTGCAGGCTGCGGCTGGAAATGCCGCGGTCGCTGTCCAGGTCCACGGCGGCCAGTACACGGCCATTGGGGCTGCAGATGGCAAAGGTGACGTGGATGGCGCCCAGCAACTCGAACCAGTAGCGCACTTCTTGCGCCTCGGTGGGCTGGCAAAAGCGCACCAGGGGCAGCTTGGACAAGATGATGTGGTGGGGCAGGGCTTCTTTGAGCAGGCGGTAGACCCGGCGCTCATCGGCACTGAAAACCGGCCGGGCGGTGAGGGCCCACTCCGAGGGCAGCGGCTTGCTGGCCTGGGGCGTTCGACGCAATGACCAAATCAGCGCGCAGCCCAATGCCAGGCAGGCAAGGGCAAAGGCGATCGTCCACAAATTGGCGGTTGGCATATTCCCTCGGCGGCGCAACTGTCGTTACTGCGCCTGCTTTGGGGCGCTTGTGCGGCAATGTAGCGGAGATTTGTGAGAATTGCCCTCATGGCAAGCCCGTGGAGCCGCCCCCGAATCAGGGGGGTGAGCTAGACCGCCATGCCTAATGTTCGGCCGCTTTTCCGCCCGATTCGAGCTTGGACTTCACCTCGGCCACGCCGTCCAGGATGTCGCCGAAGACGCGGACATGGCGTTTGAACTGGAAATCCAGCTCCGCCAAGTGCCGCTCCACTGCCTCGCCGACATGGGACGACACCGTGTCGGGCGGCAGGCGCAGCCAAGCTTCGGATTCCGAGCCGTCGCGCTCCACCGTGGCGCCGGCGTTACGGGCGATCTTCAGCATGGCGCCGTTTTCGCTCAGCGCATGGATGAATAAGGTGTCGATACCGCGATTGCGCGCATGCAGGGCGGCGCGTTCAAACAAGCGCGCGCCGAAACCGCGCCCGCGCACTTGCTGCGATACCGAGACACCGAACTCGGCCATCGCGGGCTGGCCCGCACGCTGCGGCCGCGGGGCGTAGGCCAGGTGCGCCATTGACACCAGTTCCAGGCGCCGATTGAAGATGCCCAGCACTTCATCGCGCTCGAAGTCCAGGGCCATGGCGTAGCGGCTGATCTGCTCATCGGAGGCCGGGTAGCCGAAGCGCAGATAGCGGTCGCGGTCATTGAGCAGCAGCAAGTGCTGGGCAATGCGATGGCGGTGGCGGCGAGCCAGCGAACGAATCGGCACCCATGACGACAGCCGGCCGAAGGCAGCCGTCGGGCTCCACAAGGGGGCGCCATTGGGCGAGGCCGCCTGTGGGTCGGCGCCGGCTGGATCTGCTGCGGGGTCGTTGGGTGCGGATGGCGTGGTTTTCATGGTGAGACCCCTGGTGAGGCCCGGTGTTAACCCTAATGCTAACTGCAGATGCCCGCGAGCGCTTGCGCGGGGTTTACAAAAGGCTTCGCGTTCCACAAGCAATGCTGCTAGAATGGCGGGCTTTCCCCGATCTTGGTTGCGGGGGAAGAGGTTTTTGAGCTTGATTGTGAGAGGTCGCGAGAGCAGTGCAAGTCATTGGGCCAAAGCCTAACTGACCCAGCTGACTAATAAGCGGCACCGAACGGAAGTTGCAGGAATTCTTAAACAACCATACGACGTTTGCTTCGGCTTAGCCGGGGTGAACATTCGAAAGAAACTCATGAAGACCTTCAGCGCCAAGCCGGCCGAAGTGACGCACGAGTGGTTTGTGATTGACGCCACCGACAAGGTGCTCGGACGTGTTGCCAGCGAAGTGGCACTCCGTTTGCGCGGCAAGCACAAGGCCATTTATACGCCTCACGTGGATACCGGTGATTTCATCGTCATCATCAACGCAGAAAAGCTGCGTGTCACTGGCAACAAGGCCAATGACAAGGTGTACTACCGTCACTCGGGTTTCCCGGGCGGCATTTACGCCACCAAGTTCAAGGACATGCAAGCCAAGCACCCGGGCCGCGCCCTGGAAAAGGCTGTCAAGGGCATGCTGCCCAAGGGTCCTTTGGGCTACGCCATGGTGAAGAAGCTGAAGGTCTATGCTGGTGCCACGCATCCGCACGCCGCTCAGCAGCCCAAGGCTCTGGAAATCTAAGGAACGATGATGATCGGAAACTGGAACTACGGTACAGGCCGCCGCAAGTCGTCGGTCGCACGTGTCTTCATCAAGAAGGGCACTGGCCAAATCGTCGTCAATGGCAAAGCCATCGGTGATTATTTCGGCCGTCAAACTTCCATCATGATCGCCAAGCAGCCTCTGCTGTTGACGAACCATGGTGAGACGTTCGACATCAAGGTGAACGTGCATGGTGGTGGTGAGTCCGGCCAAGCCGGCGCACTGCGCCACGGCATCACCCGCGCTCTGATCGACTATGACGCGACCCTGAAGCCCGAACTGAGCCGCGCCGGCTTCGTCACGCGTGATGCGCGTGAAGTCGAGCGTAAGAAGGTCGGTCTGCACGGCGCTCGTCGCCGGAAGCAGTTCAGCAAGCGCTGATCGATCTTCCTGGCCTGGCCCCGCTTCATGTGGGGCCGGTTCAACAACAAGGCCGCTTTTCAGCGGCCTTGTTTGTTTGTGCGGTCCGATGTGCGATTCAAAGCATGGTCAAGCGTGCGGACAAGTGCGAAATAACCTTGCCGCCTGCTGGCCTGTATCGGCCGCGATACGGCATACCCCAGTAAATTCATCGACAATACGAGAAGTTGATGAACCGAGAGGAAACACCATGAGCGCAGTGCTTGAAACAACCGTCCCCCAGGCCGATGAGATGCCGGCGCCGCTGGTCTTCACCGACAGCGCGGCCGACAAGGTGCGCGACCTGGTGGCCGAAGAAGGTAACCCCGAACTGAAGCTGCGCGTATTCGTGCAGGGCGGTGGCTGCTCGGGCTTCCAGTATGGCTTTACCTTCGATGAGGCCGTCAACGAAGACGACACCGCTATGGAAAAGAATGGCGTCACCCTGCTGATCGATGCGATGAGCTTGCAATACCTGCTCGGCGCCGAAATCGATTACAAGGAAGACCTGCAAGGCGCGCAATTCGTGATCAAGAATCCGAATGCGACCACCACCTGCGGTTGTGGTTCCAGCTTCTCGGCCTGATCCGCGACGCTTGTTTGAATGCTCAAGGCCGCCTGTGAGGGCGGCTTTGTCGTTTCTGGCTTTTGTTGCACCGCGGGCGGCGGTCTCGGTCAGGCTGGGTGTAGCGCGCCCAGTACCCGTGGCCCGGCGGCGCCAGTCACGGCCGGCAGATTGCCAGGCAAGCCTCGAATAAAGCGCATCGCCAGCCAGGCGAAGGCTGCAGCTTCCACCTGCATCAGTGGCAGGCCACGCGCGTTGCTACGCATCACGGTGACTTGAGGTAGTAATGCCTGCAGGCGCAGCATCAATGTGGTGTTCAGGGCACCGCCTCCGCACACCAGCAATTCCTTGACCGAGTCCGCCGAATTGAGCAGTGCCTCGGCACAGGTGAGTGCACTCAATTCCAGCAAGGTGGCCTGCACATCTTGTGGCGACTCATGACCCGACAAATGGCGCATGAACCAATCGAGGTTGAACAGGTCGCGCCCTGAGCTTTTGGGCGCAGCCAGTGCAAAGAATGGTTCGGCCAGCAGGGCTTGCAGCAATTCAGGCAAGACCTGACCCTCTGCCGCCCAGGCGCCGTCACGATCGAATTCAAGGCCTTGGTGGCGGGCGATCCATGCGTCCATCAGGCAGTTGGCGGGGCCGCAGTCAAAACCCAGGGTGCGGCCATCCTGATGCAAAAGGCTGATATTGCTGATGCCGCCGAGATTGAGGACGGCCACATCGGCATCCTCACGACCGAACACCGCGCGATGAAAGGCAGGTACCAAGGGCGCGCCTTGGCCGCCTGCGGCGATATCGCGGCTGCGGAAGTCGCAGACCACGGCAATGCCCGCCTGCTCCGCCAGCAGCGCGCCGTTCAGCAATTGCGTGGTGTAGCCGCAGCCATCGAAGGCGCCGGGGCGGTGGCGCACGGTTTGGCCATGGGCGCCCAGGGCGCGAATATCGGCGGGCTGGTGGCCAGTCTGCTCCAGCAGTTGCGCCACCAGATCGGCATAGCTGCGGGCCACGGCGTTGCCCGCCAGGGCCGCACGGTGGATTTCGTTGCTGCCTGGCGTGTTGAGGCTCAGCAGCTCTTCGCGCAAGGCGTGGGGGAAAGGCTGATGCAGATGGCCCAGCAAGGTGATGGGCTGGCCGGGCGCATCGAATTGCGCTAGCACGGCATCCACGCCGTCCAGCGAGGTGCCGGACATCAGCCCGATATACAGCTCAGGCATGCGGCGTGAACCTGTCGTTGGCCTCAGTCGGCGGAGGTGGCGCCGTCGTTCATGGTCTGTGCCACGCTCAGCTGCGTCTTGACGCTGGCCACCATTTGCTGGAACTGGCCGCGGGCGTAATTGGGCAGGGTGAGTGCCTCAGAGGCGCGTGCGATCACGCGTGGATCTTGGTGTGCGCCCTTGACGCGGAATTCAAAGTGCAGATGCGGGCCGGTGGCCCAGCCGGTGGCGCCAACGGCGCCGACGCGCGTGCCTTGCTCGATGCGCTGGCCCTTTTTGACATCAATGCGGCTCAGGTGGGCGTAGACCGTGGTGCGGTCCCCGCTGTGGCGCACATGCACCACATTGCCGAAGCCGTTTTGCCAGCCGGCAAACTCGACCGTGCCGTCGCCGACGACGCGCACCGGTGTGCCGGTGGGGGCGCCGTAGTCGGTGCCCAGATGCTGGCGCCAGGTCTGCAGAATCGGGTGGAAGCGCATCGAGAAGCCCGAGGTCACCCGCGAGAATTCCATCGGGCTGGCCAGGAAGGCGCGCTTTTTGCTCTTGCCGTCGAAGCTGTAGTAGTTGCTCTTGCCCGTGACTTGGTCGCGGAACAGCACCGAGCTGTAGGTCTTGCCGTTGTTGACGAACTCGCCGGCCACCAGGCGGCCCGCGCCGTCCCAGTTGATTGGCTCGCCGTCGGCGGTGAGGCTTTCAAAGACGATGGAGAAGCGGTCGCCTTTTTGCAGTTCGCGGTGGAAATCGATATCGCCCGAGAACATCTCGGCCATTTGCGAGGCCACGGTGTCGGGGATGCGCGACTCGTCGGTGGCGGCAAACAGCGAGCTGCGGATGGTGCCGCTGGCCAAGCGAACCTGGGCTTGCAGCGGCGCGGCTTCCAGCTTGGCGCTGAACTTGTCGCCCTGGCGGGTGATGGTCAAGCGGCTGAAATGGCTGCCTTGCTGCTCGGCGCTTTCGGCCGGGAAGCGGGCCACCAGCGATTTCACGGTGCCGCCGGCATCCGCCGTGACTTGCACCATCTTGCCGGCACGGCCCTGTAACAGGCGGCGGGCGGTGGGGTCATTGCGCAGGAACAGGGCGGCGGCCGGGTCAAAAGCGCCCAAGCGCTTGAGCAGGCTGTCGGCGGTGTCGCTGCTGCGGGTCAATTCATTGCGGGACAGGCCGATGTCGTGCTCGGCCAATGCCGCCAGCTGGCTGTCCAGGTCGGCGGTAGCGACGCTTTCTTCCACGACGCGTTGGGGCAGGTCACGCGCGTCCGGTGCCAGCGGGGCGATACCGAAGGCGGTGACGGCAAACGAGGTCAGCAGCGTGACGACCGCGCCGGTCAGGGCTCGGGGGTGGCGGGCAGCGAAGGCCTCGACATTCGTCAGCGTATTCTTGATCGCAGTGGTTCTATCAGTCACGCTTGAGAAGTTCCCGAGGTCTTGTTGTTCTGATGCCAGCGCTGCGCGCCGGTGAGGGCGGCACAGCTTTGCGGCATCGGTGCCAATCTGGCCACCCGTGGGCACAAAAACGCTTTGCGATCCGTGTCCACTAGAATTGTCTGAAACGCGCAACAAGCCGTCACAAGAGGGCTTGCTCGTGCAAGGTGTGGGGAGTATACCGACCCGCCCCGGAAGTCAATGTCACGAAAACCCGAAATTCCGCAGCTTTACCTAGGTGCCTCCGCCGTTATGTCCGAAATGCGAACTCCAGAAAATCTCCCCAAGCCTGTTGCCGCCGCCAAGCCGGCTTATCCGGTGACCGAGCGCGTCCAGGAGGCGATGGCCATTTCCCTGCGCGGATGCGAGGAGTTGCTGCCGCAAGCGGACTGGCTGCAGAAGTTGGCGCGCTCCGAGGCGACCGGCACGCCCTTGCGCATCAAGCTGGGTCTGGACCCAACAGCCCCCGACATCCACATCGGCCACACCGTGGTGCTCAACAAGATGCGCCAGTTGCAGGACCTGGGCCATCAGGTGATTTTTCTGATCGGCGACTTCACCTCCATGATCGGCGACCCGTCGGGCCGCAACGCCACCCGCCCGCCGCTGACGGCCGAGCAGATCAAGGCCAATGCCGAGACTTACTACCGCCAAGCCAGCTTGGTGCTGGACCCGGCCAAGACCGAGATTCGCTACAACTCCGAGTGGAGCGACCCACTGGGCGCGCGCGGCATGATCGAGTTGGCGGCCAAGTACACCGTGGCCCGCATGATGGAGCGCGACGACTTCACCAAGCGCTTCGCCGCACAAACGCCGATCTCGGTGCATGAGTTCTTGTACCCGCTGATGCAGGGCTATGACTCGGTGGCCTTGAAGAGCGATATTGAGCTTGGTGGCACCGACCAGAAGTTCAATCTCTTGATGGGCCGCCATCTGCAGCAGGAATATGGCCAGGAGCCGCAGTGCATCTTGACCATGCCGCTGCTGGAAGGCCTGGACGGCGTCGAGAAGATGAGCAAGTCCAAGAACAACTACATCGCCTTGACTGAGGCGCCCAACAGCATGTTCGCCAAGGTCTTGTCGATCAGCGACACCTTGATGTGGAAGTGGTTCAACTTGCTCAGCTTCAAGAGCATGGATGAAATCGCCGCGCTCAAGCGCGAGGTTGAGGGCGGCCGCAACCCCAAGGATGCCAAGGTCATGCTGGCCAAGGAAATCACGGCACGCTTCCACAGCGCCCAAGCGGCCGACGCGGCCGAGGCCGACTTCCAGAATCGTGCCGCTGGCGGTATTCCTGACGACATCCCTGAGCTGACACTGGCTGGCGCGCCGATGGGCATTGGCGGTTTGCTGAAGGCTGCTGGCCTGGTGGCGTCTAACGGCGAAGGTCTGCGCATGGTGGAGCAGGGCGGCGTCAAGATTGACGGCGTGGTGATCAGCGACAAGGGGCTCAAGGTCGAGGCCGGCACCTTTGTGCTGCAAGTCGGCAAGCGCAAGTTTGCGCGCGTTAGCCTGAGCTGACGCCGCTTGGCTCACGCATTAAAAAAGGGAGGCCGCGGCCTCCCTTTTTCATGTGCGTCATGCCAACTCAGGGCTTCACTGGGCGCGGGTAGTCGCCGGGCAAGACCCGCAGCTTAGGCTTGTCGGCCATGGCTTTCTTGAGCAGTTCAATGGCCTTGTCCAACTGGGCATCGCCGCCCAAGAAGGTCGCGCGCGGTGGGTTGTCCACCTCGAACTCCGGCTTGACGCCAATGCCTTCGATCAGGAACTTGCCATCTGCTGTGATCTGGCCGTTTTCGGCGGCACGCATGATGCCGTTGTCCAGCAAGCGGTTCTGGTCCGACAGCCAGACGCCGGCGCCCGAGGTGGTCTTGCCGATGGTGGCACCCAGGCCCAGGCGCTTGAAGCCTTCCGAGAAAGTTTCGCCGTCGGAGTAAGTTTCCTCATTCATCAGCACGGCCACCTGGCCCTGAAAGGCCTCCTGCATATTCGGGTAGGTGGGCGAACCTTCGGGCGCGCGGGGCTGCCAGAAGGCCCAGGCGCGGCGCAGCAGCTTTTCGAGAATCCAGCTGTCGATATTGCCGCCGCCGTTGAAGCGCACGTCGATGATCAGGCCTTCGCGATCGGTCTGGGCGTAGAACTCGCGCACGAAGTCGGCAATGTCATTGCTGCCCATGGCACGCAAATGCAAATAGCCGATGCGGCCACCCGAGGCGGCTGCCACGGCCTGGGCGCGGCTGAAGCGCCAGTCGTTGTAGCGCAACTGGGTTTCGCGCCCGCCGTCCACCGGGGTGACGATGCGTTGCAGCGTTTTGCCTTCGGCGCTCAACACTTGCAGCAGCACCTGCTTGCCGGCTTGGCCGCGCAGCAATTCAGCGATGTGCGGCACGCCGGCGGCCGGGCGGCCGTTGACGGCGGTGATCACATCACCCACCTTGAGGCCCAGGCTGGCTTCGGCCAGCGGCGCTTGCTCGCTGGGCAGCTCGGGGTCGCTGCGGTAGATTTTCTCGATGCGCAGGCCTTTGTCGCTGCGCGCGAACTCAGCGCCCAGGCCGGCAAGACCTGGCACCTCAGGCCCGCTGCGCAGGTCCGGGCTGCCGACTTGGCTGTGCAGGGCACCCAGCTCGCTGGACATCTGGCCCATCAGCTCGCTGAGCTCGGCGCGATCCGTCACGCGCGCCACCAGGGGCTCGTATTTGGCCCGCGTGGCCTGCCAGTCCACGCCGTGCATGCCCTTGTCGTAAAAATAGTCGCGGTGCATGCGCCAGGCATCGGCAAACATCTGCCGCCACTCTTGCTTGGGCTCGGTGGCGATTTGCCAGTCGGACCAGCGGACCTGGAACTTGGGCAGCTCGGCCGGCAGTTTAGGCGCCGCATCGACCAGCAAAATCTCCGGTGTGGACTCGGGCTTGGGCGCGCGCACCAGCATCAGCTTCTTGCCATCGGCGCTGAGGGCATAACTGCGCATATCGGCGGAAACGGTCTC
Organism: Paucibacter sp. KCTC 42545; assembly: GCF_001477625.1. Lineage (NCBI taxonomy): Bacteria > Pseudomonadati > Pseudomonadota > Betaproteobacteria > Burkholderiales > Sphaerotilaceae > Roseateles > Paucibacter sp. KCTC 42545. Next base: position 3,487,214 of record NZ_CP013692.1, on the reverse strand, counting down.
GACGTTCTCGCCCAGGTTGGCGATGGGCAGCGCCTTCAGGCTGAGCTTGCGCTCGGCGCCACTGCCTTCGCTGTCAAGGAACCACAGACGCTTGGCGTCGGCGCTCAGCTTGCTGTAGTTGCCAGCGGGCAGGGGCACTTCAAACAGGCGATCCTTCAGGCCTGCGAAATGAATGGCGGGCAGGGCGGGCTTGGCTTTGCTGTCGGCTTTTGCATCTGGCTTGGCATCCGCCTTGCCGTCTGCTTTGCTATCGGCCTTCGTGTCGGACTTGACCTCGGCCGGGCTCAGCTCATCCTTGGCGGCGAAGGGAAAGCGCAGTTCGGGCTGCAAGGCCAGGGCGTAGAGCTTGGTGCGGCGGTCGAAGTAGGGGCCCATATTGCGGTCGCCCCAAGGGCCGCTGCTATTGCTGACGGCAAAGTGGCGGCGCGAGGCGAAGTAAAGCCATTTGCCATCGGGGCTGAAGGTGGGTGACTCGCTGTCGTAGCGGTCGCTGCTGAGCTGATGGCTGCTGCCGTCCTTCAGGCTGTAGAGCATCAGCTGCGAGCGATTGCCATTGCGCAGCGCCAGGGTGAAGGCCAGGGCCTGGCCGTCGGGCGACCAGGCCAGGCTGTCGATTGAGCCGTCCAGCTTGTCCTGCGCAATCAGCTTGGTGGCCGCGTTGCCTTTGCCGGCCTTCAAGTCGCCGAAATCGGTCACATAGAGGCGCCCTTCTTTGTCGGTATGCGCCAGGGTGCGGCCATCGGGTGAGGGCAGCAGGCCGGTGCGCATGGCCTTGGCGTCGTGGCTGATTTGCTCGGGTTTGCTCAGGCCATTGGCGGCAAAGCGCCAGATCTCGCGCTCACCGCTGAAGTCGCACAGGGCGAAGACCTGGGCGCTGTCGGCGCTGAACTCGGCCGTGCGGCAGCGGCCGTCCGTCGGCTGCAAGAACTCGGCCCGGCGCAAGGCGCCCACACCTTGCGTGGCCAGGTGGCCGCGGCTGGCCAGCAGCACGCGCTCGCCATTGGGCGCCAGGGTGGTGTGGGTCAAGAAGTCTTGCGGCTTTTTGATCCAACGCTCACGCTGCTGTTCAAAGTCGCCGTTCAGCTGAATTGCGAGCTTGCTGCCTTGGCTGGCGGCGGCTGCCGCACTCAGGTCCAGGCTGAAGAGATCGGCGCCGACGGCCAGTACGGCGCGGCCTTCGCTGATCGAGGCGTGGCGGATGTCCCAGCCCTTGAAGTTGCTGTGCTGGCGCAAGTCCTGACCCTGGCCGTCTACCGACCACAGGTTCACCGTGCCGTCGCGGTCAGACAAAAAGGCGATGCGCTCGCGGCCATCGCTGGCCTTGTAAGGCATGGGGCGGCGGTCGTTGGCGCCTTCGGGCAGCAGGGGGCGGGCTTCCGATTGGTTGTTCAAATCCATCACCCACAGGCGGGCGATGGCGCCGCCGCGGTACTGGCGGGCGTTGTCGCCGCGCAGGCCGTTGCGGGTGAAGTAGAGCGTCTTGCCATCGGCGCTGAGCGCGCCATCACTGGCCTGGCCGACCGGCAAGGCGCGGCGCTGCAGGGTCTTGGGGTCGATGGCGTAGAGCTGCGTGATCGGCTGGCCGGCTTGCGAGGGGCCGGTGTACAGAATCTCGCCCTGGGCGCTGAAGCCCCAGACGCGCACGGCCGCGCCGTCCCAGCTCAGGCGCTTGGGCACGCCGCCTTGCATGGACATCAGGTAGACATCGCCTGGGCCGTCGTACTGGCCCACAAAAGCCAGCCATTGCCCGTCGGCAGAAATGGCGGGCTGGGTTTCCTGGCCGCCATGGGTGGTCAGGCGCTCAGCGCGGCCGCCGTTCAGGCCCACCCGCCACAAATCCCCTTCGGCCACCAGCACCACTTGCTGGCCTTGCACGGCGGGTTGACGATAGAAGCCGATGCCTGTGCTGGTGGGCTGCATTGGCTGCGCCAGCGCGGGCAAGCCGGCGCAAAGCAGCGCGGCCAGGGAAATGGCTTTGAGGGTGGGAGCGGGATGCATCTGCGGAATCCTTGTGGGAAAGCGAGGGAGATCGAGTGAGAGCGACGGCGTGATGGCGCCTGTGAGGGCGTGGCGAGCTGGCGCTGGCCAAACCCTGCATTGTCCAACGGGCCTCACTGCCTTCGCCGCCCCCAAGCCCGATGCAAACCCTAGCCAGGCCTGCCGGCGCCGCGTGAAAGTGCGCGTTTGGGCGACAGTCGCGCAATCAGAGGTTGGCGATGCCTGCGGCTACATGGCCGGAAGGCACATGCGCGGCGGCGCTGGCGATATGGCCGGCCTGGTCGTCAAAGAAGAAATCGGGCTCGAATTCGCGCAGGAACTCGCCCTTGGCCAGGCCGCCGAGGAACATGGCCTCATCGACCTCGATCTGCCAATCCATCAGGGTGCGAATCGCGCGCTCATGGGCGGGCGCGCTGCGGGCAGTCACCAGGGCGGTGCGCAATCGCATGCCACTGCCGGGCGCTTGCTGGAGGCGCTGCAAGGCCTCCAGCACCGGCTTGAAGGGGCCGGCGGGCAAGGGGCGGTTGGCATGCTGGATTTCATGCGACTGAAAGGCCGACAAGCCCTGGTTTTGAAACACCTGCTCGGCTTCGTCGGAGAACAGCACCGCGTCGCCGTCGAAGGCAATGCGCACCTCGTCGGGATGGGTGGTGGTGGCGTGGGTGGACTGCGGGAACACGCGCGCGGCGGCCACACCGGCATGCAGCGCGGCGCGCACATCGGCCTCGTTGACCGACAAGAAGAGATGCGCCTTCAAAGGCCGCAGATAGCGCCAAGGCGACTCACCGCGGGTGAACACGCCGCGCTGAATCGGCAGGCCGTAATGCGCGGCCGAGCGGAACACCCGCATGCCCGAGATCGGGTCATTGCGCGACAGCACCACCACTTCCACCTGCGGTTGCAGCGGGTCATGCTGATTGAAGGCCAGCAGCTTTTGCACCAGCGAGAACGCCACGCCGGGCTTGGCCGGTTGATCCAGCCGCTGCTGTTGCAGTGCCATATAGGCACGGTCATCGCCGGCTTCGAATAGTTCGTTCTCGGCTTCGAAGTCGAACAGGGCGCGGGAGGAAATGGCAACGACCAACTGTCCGTCCAGATTGGCAGGCATGGCTCGACCTCTTTCCTTACTTGACCCAGGTATTGAGCTGGATGATGGGCAGCAGCACGGCCAGCACAATCATCAGCACGATGGCGCCCATGGCCACGATCAGCAGCGGCTCCAGCAAGGTGGCGGCGGCCATGGAGCGGCGCTGCACCTCAACGCTGAGCTGGCGCGCGGCCCGTTCCAGCATCTGCGGCAGCTGGCCGGTCTGCTCGCCTAAGCGGGCGAACATGGCCAGGATGCCAGGGAAGCGCTTCTTGCCGGCCAAGGCTGAGCCCAAGGGCGCGCCTTCACGCACCTGCACCAGGGCGTCGAGCGCGTCGGCACGCATGGCGTGGTTGGAGAGCGTTTCGGCGGCCGCTTGCAAGGCCTTCAGGATGGGCACGCCCGAGCCCGCCAGCATGGCCAGCGTGCCGGCGAAGCGCGCAGCGTTATAGCCCCGCGTCAACCGGCCGATGATGGGCAGGCCCAGCATCGCGGAATCAAAACGGATGCGAAAGGCCGGGCGCTGCAGCGCCGCACCCAGGCCGAAGCCGCCGGCGATCAGCGTTAGCAACATCAGCCAGCCCCAGCTGCGCACAAAGGCGCTGATGGCCAGCATGGCCACGGTGATGGCGGGCAGGGCGCGTTTGGAGCTGGTGAACACGGTGGCGATTTGCGGCACCACATAAGTCACCAGAAAGATCACGATGAAGACCGAGATCAGCGAGACGATGGCCGGGTAGGCCATGGCGCCGACCAGCTTGCCCTTCAGGTCTTGGCGTTCTTCCAGATCGTCGGCCAGCTTTTCCAGCACCGGCCCGAGGGCACCGCTTTGTTCGCCGGCGGCCACCACGCCGCGAAACACCTCGTCGAACTCGCGCGGTGCGCTGGCCAGGGCGCGGGCAAAGGGCGAGCCGGCGTTGACTTCGGCCTTGAGCTGCGAGAGCAGTTCGCGTTGCTTGTCATCCTCGCTCTCATCGGCCAGGGCCGTCAGCGCCCGCTCCAGCGGCAGGCCCGAGCCGACCAGGCCGGCCAACTGCCGCGTCCACACGGCCAGGGCCGTGGGGCTGAAGATGCGGCGGGTGAAGCGGCTGCCGCCGCTTTGGCCATGCTGCTGCACCGGCGTGATGGTCAGCGGCACCAGGTTGAGTCCGCGCAACTGGGCGCGCGCGGCGCGCGGGTTGTCGGCCTCGACCAAGCCGCTGCTATTGCGGCCGGCGGCGTTGAGGGCTTCGTATTTGTAGGCGGGCATGGTGGTGGCGTGGGCGTGGGCGTGCCGGCGCTCAGTCGCGGGTGACCCGCAGCACTTCCTCTTCCGAGGTGATGCCTTGTTCGATCAGGCGGGCGCCGTCCTCGCGCATGCTGCGCAGGCCGGCCTTCTGGGCCGCTTCGAGCAAGTCGCTTTCGGCGGCGTGCTGGTGAATCAGGCTGCGCACACGGTCGTCGGCCACCATCAATTCGTAAACGCCGGTGCGGCCCTTGTAGCCGGTGCGCGAGCAGGCATCGCAGCCCACGGGGTGGTAGCGGCCATGCTCGTCCTGGCGTTTGCACACCGGGCAGAGCTTGCGCACCAGGCGCTGAGCCAGCACGCCCAGCAAGCTGGAGCTGAGCAAGAAGGGCTCGATGCCCATATCGGTCAGTCGGGTCACGGCGCTAGGCGCGTCATTGGTGTGCAAGGTGGCCAGCACCAAGTGGCCGGTCAGCGAGGCCTGGATGGCGATTTGCGCGGTCTCGTAATCGCGGATTTCGCCGATCATGATGACGTCCGGGTCTTGGCGCAGGATGGCGCGCAAGGCTTTGGCGAATGTCAGCTCAATCTTGGCGTTCACCTGCGTCTGGCCGACGCCGGAGAGTTCGTACTCGATCGGGTCTTCCACCGTCAGCACATTGGTGGTGCTGGTGTCCACGGTTTGCAGCGAGGCGTAGAGGCTGGTGGTTTTGCCCGAGCCAGTCGGGCCGGTGACCAGCACGATGCCGTGCGGCTGTTGCACCAGTTTCTTGAAGGCGCTGAGCACATCACCGCTCATGCCCAAACCTTCCAAGGTGAACTTGGATTCGGTCTTGTCCAGCAAACGCAGCACGGCGCGCTCACCATGTGCCGAGGGCAGGGTGGAGACGCGCACATCGATGGCGCGGCCGCCGATGCGCAAGCTGATGCGGCCGTCTTGCGGCAGGCGCTTCTCGGCAATGTCCAGCTCGGCCATGATCTTCAGGCGTGAGATCAAGGCGGCATGCAGGCCACGGTTGGGCTGCACCACCTCGCGCAACGTGCCGTCAACGCGAAAGCGCACCGAGCTGGCACGCTCGTAGGGTTCGATGTGGATGTCGCTGGCGCCGTCCTTGGCGGCTTGCGTCAGCAGCGCATTGAGCATGCGGATGATGGGCGCGTCGTTGGCGGCTTCCAGCAGATCTTCCACCGCGGGCAGGTCTTGCATCATGCGCGAAAGATCCACCGCGCTTTCCACTTCGCCAATCACCACCGCCGCGCTGGACTCGCTGCCCGCATAGGCCGCGTTGATGCGCTCGGCCAGGCTGCCGGCCGCTTCCTTTTCAAAGCGATCGATCTGGTAGAGGCGCTGCACCTCGGCCAGGCTGGCCAGGCTGACTTCGGCGGGCGCCCACAGGACGAGCGAGGCACCGTCGTCTTCCAGCAAGACGGTGTTGGCCTTGGCAAAGGCGTAGGGCAGGGGGTGGCGGGTGGCCATAGCGTGGGGCTCGTCGGGCAGAAGTTATTGCTGTTGCTGCGGCTGTTGCACCGGCACAGTCACGGGCGCGATCAGCAAGGCTTTGGGGTCAAGGCTCTGGCCGCCGGCAGGCGTGGCCGGGCTGGCCGGCAGCACCGGCGCGCCGGTATTGGGCAAGACCACGCTGGGGCCGGGTTGGGCGTTCTGCTGCAGCGAGCGGATGGACTCGTAGCGGTCCAGCGTCAGTTGGTCGGCCGAGGCCTGGCCGCGCATCACCACCGGGCGCAGGAAAACCATCATATTGGTCTTGACCCGCTTGCGGTTCTCGCTCTTGAACAGGCCGCCGATCCAGGGAATGTTGGCCAGGCCGGGAACGCCGTCTTGGCCGTCGCTGTATTCGTCCTTCATCAAGCCGCCCAGCACGATGATCTGGCCATCGTCCACCGCGACGGTGGTTTCCACCGAGGATTTGTCGGTGGTCGGGCCGGCGCTGCTGGCAAGTGCTTGCACCACCGAGGAGTTTTCCTGGTAAATGATCATGCGCACCGTGCCGCCTTCGCCGATCTGGCTGCGGATGCGCAGGGTCAGGCCAACGTCCTTGCGTTCGATGGTCTGGAAGGGGCTGACCGAGGAGCCGCTGTTGCCGGTGTTGGAATAACTGCCGGTCACAAACGGCACGTTCTGGCCGATCACGATCTTGGCTTCCTCGTTGTCCAGCGCCACCAAATTGGGGGTGGAGAGGATGTTGCCGCCGGTCTGCGATTCGAGGAAGTTGGCGATGGCGCCCAGGGTGTAGCGGCCGCCCAGATTCTTCAGCACGCCGATGTTCAGGCCCTGGGGCGCGGCGGCCGAGGCCAGGGCGGTGGCCACACCGCTGGTGCCGCCGGCCACGGCCAAGCTGCCGTTGATGATATTGCCGAGGCCGGAGCCGTAATTGGTGCCGATGCCGGGGATGTTGGCGTCGCCCTTGTTGCCGAACAGGTTCTGCCATTGCACGCCGAACTGCGCGGCCTTGCTGGCGTCAACCTTGACGATCATGGTCTCCACATAGATCTGGGCACGTCGCACATCCAGCTGGTCGATCACGCCGCGGATCTGGCGATACAGCGGCTCAGGCGCGGTGATGATGAGCGAGTTGGTGGCCGGATCGGCCTGCACAAAACCGCCGGTTGAGGGCGTTTGCGAGGCTGCCACCGGGGTGGTGCTGGCGGCGGAGGTGCCGCCGCTGCTGCTATTGTTCTGGCTGGCACCACTCAGCGGCGAGCTGCCCAGGCTATTGCCCAGCGAGTTGCTGCTATTGCTGCCGCCGGCGCTGCTGCCCGTGCTGCCGCCGCCGGCGGAACCGCCCGAGGCGAAGGCCGCGCGCAGCACGGTGGCCAGCTTGGCGGCATCGGCGTTCTTCAGGTAGACCACGCGGATATTGCCGCCGGGGTTGTTGCTGTCGGCACCGGGTTGGTCGAGCTTCTCGATCATGCTGCGCATGGTGGCCAGGCGGGCCGGGTTGGCGGCGCGCAGAATCAGCGCATTGCTGCGCGGGTCGGCCAGCACGCTCATGCTGCTGCTGGCTTGACCGGGCACGGCAGCCGCGCCGCCGTCGGCCAGCTTTTGCACCAGCGCGGCGATGTCCGAGGCAATCGCATGCTTGAGCGGCACCACTTCCAGATCGGTGCTGCCGGGCGTGTCCATGGTCGCGATGATGCGGCCCAGGCGCTGCAGGTTTTCGGCGTAGTCGGTGATCACCAGGCTGTTATTGCCCGGGTTGGCATTGATGGTGTTGTTGGGGCTGATCAGCGGGCGCAGCACGGCCACCAGATTGTTGGCGTTCTCGTGATTGAGCTTGAAGATCTGCGTGATGATCTGGTCGCCGCGCACCGCGCTATTGCCGCCAATGGCCACCGAGCCGGCTTGTAGCTTGGCGTCCGCCTCGGGCACCACCTTGAGCAGGCCGGAGTTTTCCACCACCGTGAAACCGAGGCCGCGCAGCGCGGCCAGGTAGTTGAGATAGGCCTCGCGCACGCTCACCGGCTGCTCGCTATAGACCGTGATCTGGCCTTTGACGCGCGGGTCGATGATGAATTGGCGATCCAGCATCACGCCCATGGCGCGGGTCACGGCTTCCAGATCGGCATTGACGAAGTTGAGCGTGACGGGGGTGCGTGACTTCAGTGCCGGGCTGTGGATGCGAGCGGCGGGGGATTGGCTGATATTGCCGTCGGCCGTCTGCGCCAGCGTCGGGCCGGCCAAGATCGACAAAGCCAGCAGCGACAAACCGGCGCGCTGCGGCGAACGACTTGCGTGACGTTTCTTATTCATGGTCATCCAATCGAAAATACGGAGCGCTCGCCTTGGCGGCGGCCGATGATGTTCAGCAGATTGTTCAGGGCGCCCTCGCGGCCCGGCGCGGCGCTGGCTTCGAGCCGGAAGCGCAGCTTGCCCAGGTTGACGCTGCCTTGGCCATTGAGGATCAGCGCGCCGTCCAGCGTGCTCAGGCGCAATTCGCTGATGCCGGCCTGGCTGGCATCTTTGTCATCGGCCAGGATGCTGAAGCGGTAGCTGCCCAGCGGCGCCAGGGTGGAGACGCGCGAAGACACATTGAGCAAATCGAGATCTAACTGGCCAAACTGACGCCAGCGCCCTTGCACCCATTCCAGGCGGAAGTCGCGGGTGGACATGCGCATCGAGCCGCCCAGGCGCAAAGTGTTCCAAGGCGTGCCCAGGCCAGCCAGCCAGCCGGCGGGCCAGCGGGCCAGCCAATCGGCGCGGCTGCTCACCGCCACTTCAAAGCGACCCCAGCCGGGGCGCAGTTGCAGTTGAAGCTCGCCGTTGATGCAGCAGTCCTGCCGGGCTTTGAGGGCCAGCGCCCAGCCCTTGATGCTCATATCCCAGCTCAGGCGGCCAGGCAATTGGCTGGCGTCGCGGCTGCCTTCGCCGCCGGTCAGCACCAGCACGCCGCTGCCATGCCAGATGCTGCCGCGGGTGTCGGTGATCAACAAATGGCCATTGCTGGCGCTGGCCAGGCCACGCGCCAGCCAGCTGGCCGGGGCGAAGACGATCAGCGCCACGCTCAGGCCCAGCAAGGCGCCAGCCACGCTCCAGCGCAGGCTGGCTTCACTGCGGGCGCGCTTGGCGGGTTCGACCTGCAAGGTGTCTTGCCACTGCGAGGGGGCTTCGCTGAACTGGGTCAGCGGGGCCGGGCGCGATTGGCGGCCGCGGCCAAAACCACGACCGAAGAGGCGGGCCAGTGCGGAGGGGCGCTTCATTGGCCGGCTCCGTTCAGGGTCAGCACCACCGTGCCGGTATAGCCCTTGGGGCCACGCTGCAATTGCGCTTCCACCGGGCGCACGCGGGCGGCACTGCGCACCTCGCCCAGCCAGGCCTGCAAGGCCTCGTTGCTGACACCGTTGACGCTGAGCACGGCGCGGTCGCCGGCCAGGCTCAGCTTGGCGGCGGGGCCCAGGTGTTCGCTGGCCGCTTGCAGGGCTTGCGCCGCTTGGGCTGCGGGCACGGGCGGGATGGCGCGCAACTCGCGCGCTTCCATGGCCAAGGCCTGCATGTCTTGCAGCTGCCTATCCACCGCTTCCAGCTGCGCCGGGCTTTGCTGAATCACCCGCAGCGCGGGCTGCACGGCCACCAGCCACAGCAGCAGCAGGCCGAGGGCGCCAGCGGCGAGCTTGAGCAGCGTGCGCTCACGCTCACCCAGCTGTTCCCAATGGGCCTTCAGGCCGGCCAGGGATTGCTGCCAGGCAGGCAAGTGGGCCTTGTTATTGCTCTCGATACTCATGTCTTGTTGGCTCCGCCCTTGCCGGTCTTGTTGCGGCTCAGGGCCAGCTTGCCCTCGCTGGCTTCGAGCTGCCAGCCTTCGCTGCGCAGCTGGCTGCTGAATTGTTGAATTTGTGGCTCGCTCCAGCCGGCGGACGACAGCGTCAAGCGGCCGGGCTCAAAGCTCAGGCTGTCCACCGGGCCGCGATCGGCCGGCCAGGCCATGGCGGCGGCGCCCAGCAGGGCCTCCAGGTCTTGCTCACCGGCGCGGCCGGCGCTGCTGCGCAGGCTTTCGGTTTCGCGCTGCATCTGCACCGGCGCGTCAAGAATGGCGCGCACCTTGGGGAAGCTTTCGATCAACAGGGTGTCGAGCTCGGCACGCCGGCTTTTCAGTTGTTGGTGCTGCTGCCAGGCCACCAAGTTCAAGCCCAGCACCTGCACGGCCACCAAGCCGGCCAAACCCCAGCGCACCGGGCGCCACTCGCGCCGCATCAGGCCACGGTAGAAATGGCGCAAGGCGCGGGTGCCGCGGGTGCGTTGAGCGAGTTCGAACTGGCGCAGGTCCCAGGGGCTGTCAATCACCCGCAGGGCGCGCTGGGCCGGGCTCAGCACGCTCACCGACGTGCCCAGCCAGACTTCGGCCGCGGCAGCTACTTCCGGGGCGGCCGTCCATTGCGAGGCTTGCACCAGCGCGGCGGGGAAGAGTTGGCGGCTCAGCCCGCCTTCCAGCGGCAGATTGCTCACGCCTTCGGGGTGGCTCCAACGCAGGGCCACCGGGCTGGTTTCGGTGCCGGTGGCGTAGAAATGCCCGCGGGGCGCTTCGGGCCAAGAAAGGGGTGTGATGCGGTCTACAAACACCTCGGCCGCTTCGAGCGTGCTGAGATGCTGGGCCAACCAGCTGCGCGAGCTGATGGCCACCCAGGCAGTGTCGCCGCCCATGGTTTCGGGCTCGATGGCGAAGTGCAGGCTCTCGGCATCGTCCAGCAGCGCTTCTTCCAGCATGCCGGCCAGGGCTGTGCGCATTTGTCGGCCGGCCTTGGGCAGGGTGACGCGGCGCCAGGCCACATCGCTTTCGGCGGGGATCACGATCACCTGGTCGGCGCGTGGCAGCTGGGCGGCGCTTTGGCTGCCCTGGGTGCTGATCGTGCGGCCGTCGGCGCAGAAGAGGAAATCGTAGTCGCGGTTGAGCGCGCTTGCTGCCGTGTGCCCCAGGCCCTCGTTGGACTGAACCGCGCGGCCTTGGGCTCGCAGGCGGCTGCGGGGCGGAAGGAAAACAAGCAAAGTACTCATGGGCGCAGATGAACGGGTACAGCGAAAACAGCAGTGACCGGGCCAATCACGCCGAGCGTGCTGGGACTGCCTGGGAAAGGCTGGCGCATTCTAGGAGGGGAAGATGGCTGATTTGCGTTTGCAGCCCTGGGGCAAACACTGTTTGTATCAATTCCGGAAAATTCCGCTCGCCACATCAGCGCTTGCTTTCCTTGGTTTCCTTGCCGTCCAGCACCTGATTGATGCGCTGGCGATCCAGCACAACCATGTCGAGCTGGTTGCGGTACACCAGTGAGCGCTCTTCCAGCACCCGCTCATCCAGGCGCATGCGGCCACTGACGATGAAGTAAGAGCTGACGACATGCACACGGTCGCTGCTGATGACGGCCGTGCTGGGCAGATAGTTCTTGGCCTCTTGCGGGTCTTTCAGCGGCTGGGCCTGGCGAGCTTGCACCAGGCGCTCGGCCGAGGCCAGGTCAACGCCGTCCAGCACGCCAGCAATCACTTCACGCGGCGCGGTGTTGAGGTTGACCGGCGTGGGCAGCGGCAGCAGGGTGAGCAGAGGGCGCAGGCGCTCGATCGTCTCGGCGCTGAGGCCGAACCAGCGCAGCTCGTCCAGATTGCGCGGCTGCAGCGGGCGCTCCTCATTGGGATCCGGGGCGCTGGCGGCCTCGACCTTGATGTTGCCGCTGCCGGCAAAGGCGCGGCGCATCTTGGTGGCGATCAGGGTGGCCGTGCCGGGCGGGGCTTGGGCGCTTTCACACAGGCGGGCCAGGCTGCGCTGCTCCAACGCCAAAGTGTCGGGGTCGGTCACCAGCAAATTGCGCAGGTTGTACTGGGCCTGGGCGTCGGTGATGCCGCCGGACAAAAAGGCTTCCACGCCATCGTCCGAAGTTTGGCCGTCCAGGGCCAGAAAGCTGGAGATGCGGCCCTCGGCCACCGGCACGGCCCAGACCTCGTTGAGGTTGTCGGTGGGTGTCGTGCGGTTGCCGATGGCATCTTCACGCAGGATCAGCCGGGCCCAGTCCAGCGCGCCGCGCAGCATCAGGGCGGACTGTGCGCGAGAGCGCTCTGCCGCCTCGATCTGCACCGCGCGGTACTGGCGCCACACCATGGCCGAAGCCAGGCTGGCCACCAGGGTGACGATGATCATGGCCGTCAGCAAGGCGGCGCCCTGTTGGCGGCAGCGGGCGCTTTTGAGATTGAGGGGGCGGCGGCTCATGGTCACAGGCCCAACATGACTTGGCGGGTCAAGGGCCCGGAGAAGCCGCTGCCGGATCCGAACTGCAGCACCATGCGCACGCCGCTGGGCAGTTGCTGGCGCTGGATGATTGGGCCAACTTGGCCGTTGCCGGAGCCGCTGGCGGGCGGTGAGGGTGGTGTGGGCGTGGCCACATTGCCGCTGGACTGCGCATTGCTCCAGCTATTGCCGCGGAAGAAGTAGAGCTGCCAGCCCGTCACGCCTTCCAGCGCGCGCAGCTGGCCAGCGTCCTGGTTGATGCTCAGCTGGCTGCGTTGATAGCTTTCTTGCAGGGCGGTGTTGGTCTGCACCGGCAGGCCTTCCCAGCGGTACAGGGCGCCATTGCGCACCGTCCAGACCACCACCTGCACGCCCTCGGGCTGCTGGCGGGTCAGGCGCATGCTGGCGCCGTCAAAGGCCAGCGCATCGACCAAGGTGGAATCCTGCACCGAGCGCAGATCCTGCTCCCACTGCGCCACCACGGTTTGCAGGCGCATGCTTTGGTCCAGATGGGTTTGCGCGATCTCGCGGCTTTTCATCAGGGCGTCCAGGCCTTGCCAAGAGATCATGGCCATGGTGGCCATCACCACCAGGGCGACGAGGACTTCGACCAGGGTGAAGCCACGGTTGTGCAACGCTGTTGGGCGGGCCATCAATAGCGCCCCATGATGGCGCTGAGCACCAGCCGATGGCCGTTGTCGGGGTCGCTGACCACGGCATCGACCCGGCGCAAATTGGCGTTCGGCGTGGCGCGCACCACCAGGTGGCCCTTGAAGACATGGCCCAGCTGCTCGCAGCTGAACTCAGAGTCGCCGATGCTGGGGAATTGTTTGTTCAGGCGTAACTCGTTCAATTGATTGTCCGCACACCATTGCGCCGAGCTGATGCTGCGCAGGCGCTCGGCGTTGTCGGTCAGGGCGCCGGCGGCCTTGATGCCGGCGCCGAGCGCGATCGCCACGATCACCAGGGCTACCAGCACCTCGATCAGGGTGAAGCCGCGCTGGGCGGCCAGGCGCTCAGGGCGCATTGCTGCTGTGGGAGATTTCAAACGGGGCCAGCCCATCGGTGCTCAAGGTGAGTTGTTGACTGCCCAGCCGCAGGCGCAGTTGCTGCGCGCCAATCATCGGCTCGGGGCCCAGGCGCACGCTGCGGGCATTGGTGATTTCGACATTGACCGCTTCACCCAACCAGCGGCGCGGCAGCTGAATGCGCGCAGGCAGGCCGACAAAACGGAACTGGTCAGCGCTGCCGGCGAGCTCGACCGGTGTCCACTGCACATTCAAGCCAGCGGCCCGGCTTTCGGCTCGGGCGGTTTCAAACAAGGCCACCAGGCGTTCAGCCTCGCGCTCCAATTGAGCCGCGGCCGGGTCACGCAGCGACAAACTCACCGTGGCCGCCGCGATGGCGATCATCGCCACCACCACCAGCAATTCGATCAGCGAGAAGCCGCGAGATGCCCTCGTCGGATCGACGGTGTCGCCGGGTGTGCTGGCGACCTTGATCGCAGTGTGGTGTTCAAGCCGTCCGCCGGGCCGCCCCAAGGACGGCGCGGCCAAGCCCAAGCGGGCCCACGCCCGCGAAGGCTTGGGTCCCCTTAGGGGATCGACTGTGTACCCGCAGGCGAGGGGCATCTTTATTGCCAGGACCCAATATCCGCATCATTGCCTTCGCCACCGGCGCGACCATCGGCGCCGAAGCTGTAGACGTCGATCTCACCTTTGATGCCGGGGTTGGCGTACTGGTAAGGGCGGCCCCAGGGGTCGTTGGGCAGCTTTTCGATATAGGGCTTCCAGTTCGGCGGCGGGGTGCCGGCCGTGGGCTTGCGCACCAGGGCGTCCAGGCCTTGATCGGCGCTGGGGAAGCGTTGGTTGTCCAGCTTGTAGAGCTTGAGCGCTTGCATCAGATTGTTGACGTCGGTGCGGGCTGCCGTCACGCGGGCGTCGTCAGCGCGGTTGAGCACATTGGGCACGACCAGGGCGGCCAGCACGCCGATGATGACCAGCACGACCAGCAATTCGATCAGGGTGAAGCCGGCGTGGCGGCGACCCTTGCGCGCGGCGGCCGGCTGGGCGAGGGCAGCAGAGAAAACTTGTGTTGACATAGAGGCGGTGGCTGGCGAGGTGAAAACGATGGAACGAACGAACCAACAAGGGATCGAACGATGACGCAAGATACAAAGCGCTCGGCTGGCCGCGTAAATCATGCGGCTGGCCGGGCAAGGTCAGCGCTTGAATCATAATCCGCCCATGCTTGCACGAATGATGGCTTTTGTAGTGTGGGGCCTGCTGGCCTGCAGTGGCACTTACTGGTTGATCCAGTTGTGGGCCAAGCCCTTGCTGACGCCGGCGCAAGCCTTGCCTGTCAGCGAACAGGGCGTGGCGCAGGCCGACCTGACGCGCTTATTCGGCGCCCCGGCGCCCGTGCAGGTGGAAGCCGCCCCGGCGCTGGAGAGTCGCTTCAAGCTGCTGGGCGTGGTGGCCCCCACCAATGTGCAGCTCAGCCGTGCCGGTGAAGGCCTGGCCTTGATCGCGGTGGACGGCGTGGCGCGCACGGTGCGCGTCGGCGCGGTGTTGGATGGCGATTTGCGCCTGATGGCACTCGACAAGTATTCCGCCAGCTTCGGCGCCAACGGCGTGGTCAGCATGACTTTGCAAATGGCGCCGCAAGCCCCTGCCGCCACTGGCGCGCTGCCCCCGGCTCAGCCTTCGGCGACGAATCTGGGTGGTGTTCAGGTGCTTGGCAGCTTGCCGGCGCCCCCGCCCATGCCGGTGCAAGGTATGAACGCGCCGTCGCAGCAAATCGGCAATGAGCAGCAGGGCGTGGTGGACCCCTCGGGTTTGCCGACCCGTTAAACGCGCAAATCTTTGTCAGGCCTGATCAGCGCGTCCCGCGCGATCAACAGGGCGGGGCGCTCAAAAATTGAGTGGGTTGTCCACGGTATGAAACAAGGTCGGCGGCAAGCCCGGGCCGGACGGCTCAAACCCCGGCGTATTGGCTTCATGTAGATCGGTCAGCAAGGCGGCCGCGCTGCGAATCATGGGCCAGGCCAAGGCGGCGCCGGTGCCGTCGGCGCTTTCCATCCCCAACTCCAGCAAGGCCGAGGCGTGGAACAAGGCCAGGGCTTCGTCCAGGCCGCGGTGGGTGTGGCTGCGGCAGAACACCGCGTAATCGGTCACTGGCGGGGCGATGCGGGCGGCCAGCTTGAGGGCGGCGCAGGCCGTCATGCCGTCGACGATGATCAGGCTGCGCTTGGATGCGGCCACCAGCATCACGCCCACCATCACCGCGATCTCGAAACCGCCGAAAGCCGCCAAAACCTCCATCGGGTCGCTGACATCGCGGTGCCGTGCCTGCGCGGCATGCAGCACGCCAAGCAGATGCGTCAGCTCGTCCTGGCGCATATCGGGGCCGGAAATGACGAAGTTCTGCACCGGGCATTCCATCAAACGGGACAGCACCAGTGCGGCACTTTCGGCCGAGCCTTGGCCCATGCCCGCGCAGGCCAAGGCGTTGCCCGGCAGCTTGTCAGCGATTTCCATGCCCACGCGCACGCCGGCATGGGCTTGCTCCAGACTCATGGCCGGGCCGGCCTTGCAATTGCGGGTGCCGTGCGCGATCTTGCGCGACAGCAGGCGCGGATGGGGTGCCATGATCTCGGCAATGCCGCAGTCAATCAAATTGAGTTGCAGGCCCTGCAGGCGCGCGAGCACGGACAAGGGTAGACGGTTGCCCAGCGCCATTTGGGCTTGTTCGCGAGTACTCCGCCCCCATTGGCTGCCCACACCGTTGACCACCAAGCCATGGTCGGCCGCAAAGACGGCCAGCACCGGGTCACGAAAGCGCGGGCTCAGGCTGTTTTGCACCAGCCCCAGGCGCACCGCCAGGGGTTCCAACTCACCCAGGCCGCCGGCAATGCTGCCATGCTGCTCGACCCGCTCACGCAGCGCCCGCTCCAGTTCAGGATTGGCGGTGGGCGAGATCAGGGACTGTTGGATGGGCATGGCGAGCGGGCTACATCAGGCCTGGTTGATCCGGTGAACTGGTGGCTTAGCGCAAGAAGAAGCGGTAGACCGGATTCTGGCTCTCATCCTCAAAGGGGTAGTTGAGCGAATCCAGAAAACGCTTGAAGGCAGCATTGTCACTCTTGGGCACTTGCAGGCCAACCAGGATGCGGCCGTAGTCGGCGCCCTGGTTGCGGTAGTGGAACAGGCTGATGTTCCAGTCCGGGTGCATGCTGGAGAGGAAGCGCATCAGCGCGCCCGGCCGCTCCGGGAAGATGAAGCGGTAGAGCCGTTCATCGCGGGCCAGCTCGCTGCGCCCGCCCACCATATGCCGCACATGCTGCTTGGCCAACTCGTTATGGGTCAGGTCGGTAGCGGTAAAGCCGGCCTTGGCTAAGGCCTTCAGCAGCTTGGGTGATTCTTCACGGTTCTGCGTGGCGATGCCGACGAAGACATGGGCTTGGGCGGCGTCAGAGATGCGGTAGTTGAACTCGGTGACGCTGCGCGGGCCCAGCAACTCGCACAGGCGCTTGAAGCTGCCTTGCTGCTCGGGGATGGTGACGGCGAAAAGCGCCTCGCGGTGCTCGCCCACCTCGGCCCGCTCGGCCACAAAGCGCAGGCGGTCAAAGTTCATATTGGCGCCGCAGGTGATGGCTACCAAGGTCTTGCCCTTGAGGCC
Source organism: Paucibacter sp. KCTC 42545 (assembly GCF_001477625.1). Classification (NCBI taxonomy): domain Bacteria; kingdom Pseudomonadati; phylum Pseudomonadota; class Betaproteobacteria; order Burkholderiales; family Sphaerotilaceae; genus Roseateles; species Paucibacter sp. KCTC 42545. The sequence goes on along the minus strand of NZ_CP013692.1, from coordinate 3,470,500 downwards.
GTGCTCCGCGGCATATTGCTTGAGGGCGGCCACGCCCATGGCACCTGAGGGCTCAAGGATGCTGCGCGTGTCCTCGAACACATCTTTGATGGCGGCGCAGACGGCATCGGTGTTGACCACGACAAAGTCGTCCACCAAGGCCTTGGTGATGCGGAAGGTTTCTTCGCCCACCAGCTTGACGGCGGTGCCATCGGCAAACAGGCCTACATCGGCCAGTTGCACGCGCTTGCCGGCACGCACCGATTGCAGCATGGCGTCGGAATCCACGGTTTGGACCCCGATCACCTTGATCTCGGGTCGCACGGCCTTGATATAGGCGGCTACGCCGGAGATCAGGCCGCCGCCGCCGATGGCCACGAACACCGCGTCGATAGGGCCTTGGTGCTGGCGCAGGATTTCCATCGCCACCGTGCCTTGGCCGGCGATCACATCGGGGTCATCGAAGGGGTGGACGAAGCTCAGGCCTTCGGCCTTCTCGATCGTCAGCGCGTGGGCGTAGGCATCTGAATAGCTGTCGCCCATCAGCACGACTTCGCCGCCCATGGCCTTGACCGCATTGACCTTGACCAAGGGCGCGGTGACCGGCATCACGATGACGGCGCGGCAACCCATTTTCTTGGCGGCCAGGGCCACGCCTTGGGCGTGGTTGCCTGCCGAGGCGCAGATGACGCCCTTGGCTAACTGCTCGGGCGACAGGTGCGCCATCTTGTTATAGGCGCCGCGCAGCTTGAAGCTGAAGACGGGTTGCTCGTCCTCGCGCTTGAAGAAGACCTTGTTGCCCAGGCGTTTGGAAAGGCTCTTGGCCGGCGTCAGCGCGGTCTCGACCGCAACGTCGTAGACCTTTGCGTTCAGGATGCGCTGCAGATAGCTATTGCCTTCGGGCGCAAAACTGGGCAGCTGGGGGCTGGCGGGGCTTGCTTTGCTCTTTGTCTTGCGCGGGCGGGCGGGGGCAACCATGAACTCTCCATTGCACTGCTATTGCAGCGCAGCATGATAAGTCAGGGCTGCGTGTGAGCCAGCCGGGTGCGCTGCCAGTGCTGCGCCCACTTCTTGCGTCGGGCGAGGGTGGCTTGAAGGTCGAGCGAGACGTCGTCCCGTGGCGTAGGGGCGAAAAAAAGCCCGAACTCTTGCGAGTCCGGGCTGAATCCACCATGGAGGCGGTGGAGGAGACAAACGGTGCGAACCGAAATCTGTGTCGGAGGCGGGCATGTTCACTGCCTCCTCACCAATCTCATACGCTTGGCTAAAATTCTACTCGCAAGCTATGCTGCACCGCAATAAATTCGCGTGAAATTTGTCGGGTTCTGTCTCTAAAACTGAAGAGGCGCCGGGCGAATGCGCTCACTTCTCGGAGATTTCAATGGAATGCACGATTGATTGGATGGGCGCCGGCGGCATGGCCTTTGTGGCCGAGACGGGCAGCGGCCATATGTTGACCATGGACGGCGCGCCCGATGGCGGCGGCCGCAATCTGGCGCCGCGCCCGATGGAAACCGTTTTGGCCGGTACCGGTGGCTGCACGGCTTATGACGTGGTGTTGATTCTCAAGCGCGGCCGCCACGATGTGCGCGGCTGCCAGGTCAAGCTCAAGGCCGAACGCGCTGAGACCGAGCCCAAGGTGTTCACGTCTATCCACATGCACTTCGTGGTGACGGGGCGAGGGCTCAAGCAGGAGGTGGTGGAGCGCGCCGTGGCCCTGTCGCATGAAAAGTACTGCTCGGCCAGCATCATGCTGGGCAAGACGGCGGCCATCACGACCTCGGTGGAACTGGTGGACGTCGTCGAAGCCTAATTGGGTGCTACGGCGTGCGCGGGCCGCTCAGATGTAGTGGGCGGTGCGTGTCATCACGCCGGCGGCGGCCTTCATGACTTGCTTCACCGGGGTGGGCAGAAGTTGCGCGCCGGCCGCCTTTGCCTCAGCGGCGTGGCGGGCTTCTTCCTCTTTCATTTGCGCGACGATGGCGCGGGAAGCGAAGTCGCCCGCGGGCAGGCGGTCTAAATGGCTGGCTAAATGCTGCTCGACCTGGTTTTCGGTCTCAACCACGAAGCCGAGGCTGGTGCGGTCGCCCGCCAAGCCGGCCAGGCAGCCGATTCCGAAAGCGCCGCCATACCAAAGCGGGGTGAGGTAGCTGCGATGGCTCCCCAATTCGTCCAGGCGCTGCTGAGTCCAGGCCAGATGGTCCAGCTCTTCCCGCGCCGCCTGTTCGAAATGGGCCTTGAGTTGCGGATCGCGGCTCACCAAGGCCTGTGACTGGTAAAGCGCCTGGGCGCAGACCTCCCCGACATGGTTGACCCGCATCAGTGCGCCGGACAGGGCGGCCTCCGCGCTGCTTAGTGGCGCGGCAACAACGCCTTCGGGGTGTGGGGCGGTGGGCATGGGGCGTGCCGCGCTGGGCTTGCCGAAAACCGTTTGCAAGCCTTGTTGGGCGCGGGCCAGCAGCTGGTCGAGCCGGGAAAGTGGTGGGCGAAGAGTCATGGTGGAGCCGGTCTTTGCATCATCAAGTTGCTCGGCAGTTTACGGGCGACACCGTGATTGAGTGCTAATAAATGGAAACTACTCTTAGCATTGTGTCTAGTTTGTGATAAGGCACTTTCGTTGTGTCACCACAACGTAAACCCTATATTTCGAGCCGTGGATGCCGGAACAGGCTCATTCGTCTGGTGAAATACGGCAACTTCCACTGAGGGGGTTGGTCCGGTGGGCTCTTTGCAGAGTCTTGCTGATCGGGACCTCGTTGAATTCTTAGGAGCTATCAAATGAAGAAATCTCTAGTCGCACTGGCCGTCCTCGGCTCTTTCGCTGGTGTTGCCGCCGCTCAATCGTCGGTGACCCTGTTCGGCGTGGTTGACGCTGCAGCCCGTTACACCAAGGCCAACGGCCAAGACCTGTACAGCCTGGCTTCCGGTGGCAACACCACCAGCCGCCTGGGCGTGCGCGGTGTTGAAGACCTGGGTGGCGGCCTGAAGGCTAGCTTCTGGTTGGAAAGCCAAGTCAACGTGGATGCTGGCACTGCTGCTGGTTCTGACGGTAAGTTCTGGGGCCGCCGCGCCACCGTCAGCCTGTCGGGTGACTTCGGTACCGTGAACCTGGGCCGCAACAAGAACTCCACTAAGCTGGCTTATGAGGACTTCGATCCTACGTCGGCAACTGGCCTGGGCAGTGTTGAAAACCTGTACAGCAACCTGGGTTCGGGCGCTGGTCTGGGTCGCTACGACAACCAAGTCACCTACGTTCTGCCTGGCAATCTGGGTGGTTTCTACGGTTCGGTGGACGTGGCTGCAGGCGAAGGCGCTGAGTTCAGCAAGTCCTACAGCGGCCGCGTGGGCTACAAGGTTGACGCCATCAACGTCAGCGCTGCTTACATGGAAACCGGCGTGAACACCAAGTTCAAGCTGTTGACCGTGGGTGCTTCGTATGACTTCGGCATCGCCAAGCCTTCGCTGATGTACACGACGACCGAATTCGGCGCTGCCAAGCAAGAAGTTTGGACCGCAGCTGTGACCGCTCCTCTGGGCGCTGGCTCGGTGTGGGCTTCGTACAGCGACGCTGCTGACAAGAGCACCGTGTCGTCGACCACGTACAAGGCCAACCAAATCGCTGCTGGCTACATCTACAACCTGTCCAAGCGTACCGCTCTGTACACCACCGTGTCGCTGATCGACAACGGCGCTGCAGCCAAGTTCGCAGTGGCTAACTCGCCTGCTGTTGCAGCCGACGGCCGTTCCGGCGGTTTCGATCTGGGCGTGCGTCACAGCTTCTGATCGAGCATTCAAGCTTTCGCTTGATGCCTAAAAAGCCACCTTCGGGTGGCTTTTTTTCGTTTCTGGGGACGTGTTCGTCGCCTGAGAGACAGGGTTAGCTCTTGTTGGTCAGGCGCAACGACTGGCCCCGATTTTCCTGTGCTTACTACAGAATGGACCAGCTGCACCTATTCCAAACAGGAGACATCGATATGAAAAAGACCGCCCTGATCTTGAGCCTTCTGGCTGCCAGCACCTCCGGTGCTTGGGCCCAGTCCAGTGTGACGATGTACGGCATCGTCGATGCCGGTGTGCGTTACATCAGCAATTCCGGCACCGTCCCCGGCACAGGCGCTTTGTGGCAAGTGATTCCCGGCGGCATGTCGCAAAGCCGTTTGGGCTTCAATATCACTGAGGACATGGGTGGCGGCCTGAAGGCTATCGCCAATCTGGAGCACCGCCTGAATTCCGATACCGGTACCGCCGCTGCGGCCGATTTCTGGCGTCAGTCCTGGGTTGGCCTGCAGTCCGCTGACTTTGGTCGTATCACTTTGGGTCGCCAGTACAACGTGCTGTTCGATATCTACACATCGACCTATGCGTCCTTCAAGTACTCGCCCTACATTGAGGCGTACAAGCCAGAAATCGGCTTGTCCATGGGTGCGCGTCAAGACAATATGGTCAAGTACCTGATCGAAGCGGGTGGCCTGCGCGGCGAGCTGCAAGTCAGCGCCGGTGAAGGGAATTCCCAAAACAAATCCATGGGTGGCTTGCTGCGCTACCAGATGGGTGATTTCTCGGTGGGTGGCGCTTATCTGGAAGTGACTGACACGAGTGGCATGAAGGTTCAAGGCACGACGGCAGGCGCGGCTTGGACCAGCGGCCCCTGGTATGTGAATGCTTCCTGGGCGCAGAATAAGTTTGACAAGGGCAGTCTCTTGGGTGGGGCTTATACCGCCGGTTTGATTGGTGCTGGTGTGTTGAATGCTGCGGCCAACGATGTGAATCAGCGTGATATGTACGCTGCTGGCGTGACCTATCAACTCACGCCTCAGATCAACTTGGGTGGCCATTATTGGCGTGCCGATCAGACGCATTTCGTGTCTGGATCGAATAAGAGTAACGCGGACTACTTCGCTGCGGTGGCCGACTACGCCTTCTCCAAGCGCACCGATGCCTACGCAGAATTCGATTACACAAAGTTCAGCAATGGCTATGTGAAGTTTGCTAACGGTGCCACGCACCGCTACGGCGCCACCGTGGGTGTGCGCCATCGCTTCTAAGTTCTGAAGCGATTTACCAGGCCATAGACATGGTCTGGTAATTTCTAGCAAGGGCCGCTGCGCGGCCCTTTTTTATTGTGGCCGACCGCTTGCGGGTTCAGGTAGGCGCCATACTTAGCCATGAGTACGTTTAAGTTTTTTCATAAGTCCCGCTTGGCTCGGGTGCTTGTGCTGTCGAACAGCGTGGCTTTGACGTCCTGCGCTTGGCCGCCGACAAGGCCGGAGCTGAGCCAAGGCACCGAGTCGGCGGCAGCTGGTGCGCTGCGCGAGTGGTCCTCCCGCGAATTGCCGGGCAAGAGTGCGACCCAGTATTCGCTGATCGAGCGGGCCGGGCGCCCCTGTGTGCTGGCCCAGGCCAATAAGTCTGCCAGCCTGTGGCGGCGCGGCATGAAGCTGGCGCCTGATCAGCTGGCTGGCTTGCAATTCGATTGGTGGATTGGCAGCTTCGCCGATACCGCCAGCGTGACCAGTGCGCAAACCGACGACGCGCCGGCCCGCTTGCTGCTCGGCTTCGATGGCGATGTTGAGCGCTTGTCGATGCGCAATCGCATGCAGTTCGACCTGGTGCAGACCTTGACGGGCGAGGCGCCTCCTTATGCCTTGCTGATGTATGTTTGGGACGCCTCAGCCCCGGTCGATACCCTGGTCGTCAGCACCCGCAGTGATCGCATTCGCAAGATCGTCGTGGGTTCCGGGCCGCGTAGCGCCGAGCACAAGGGCTGGGTACGCCTGCAGCGCGATGTAGCTGCTGACTTTGCCCGCGCATTTGGTGAGGCGCCCGGCCCGCTGATCAGCATGGCCTTGATGACGGACGGTGATAACACCCGCAGCCGCTCCGATGCCTGCTATGGCAATATCATGCTCTTCGATCCGCAGGGTCAGGTCTTGCCTGGTAGCTTGCAAATGTGAGGCTGGCAATTCAATCCTTGGTTTTCGGCTTTGCGAATGGCTGCAGGGCTTGATAGTCTGCCCGGCCCTTCGTAAACATAACGCACATCGCACGGCGACAGCATTGCCAACACCGGCTCAGGGCTTACCCCTTTGTTCTTGGCGCCGGACTTAGCCATCATCGCCACTTCTTCTCTTCTCGGGAATCTTGCCCGGCGCGTCTCGCTGCCGGTGCCTGCCGCCGCTTCTCACGCATGCTAGTTTTCGTTCTCCGCCGCCTTGCGCAGGCCGTCATCGTGATGCTTTCGGTGGCGTTCATTGCCTTCATGCTGTTTCAGTATGTGGGCGACCCCGTCACCAATTTGCTGGGGCAAGACGCCACACAAGAGCAGCGCGATTCTCTGCGGCGCGATCTGGGCTTGGACGCTCCGTTCCCGGTGCAGTTCGCTCGCTTCATCGGCAATGCCGTGCAAGGCGAGTTCGGCCTGAGCTTGCGCCAGGGGCGCAAAGTGTCCAGCTTGATCGCTGAGCGCTTTCCGGCCACGCTGGAGTTGTCCTTGGTGGCGGCCCTGATCGCCCTTGGCGTCGGTATTCCGCTGGGGGTCTACGCGGCACTGCGGCGCGGCAAGGCCAGCTCGCAGTTGCTGATGATGTTGTCTTTGCTGGGTGTGTCACTCCCCACTTTTTTGATCGGCATCCTGCTGATTCTGGTGTTCGCGGTCTGGCTCAAGTGGTTGCCAAGCTTTGGCCGAGGTGATGTGCTGGCCTTTGGCTCCTGGACTACCGGACTCTTGACCGCCGATGGCCTGCGCCATGTGCTCTTGCCGGCTATCACCTTGTCGGTGTTCCAGCTCACCTTGATCATGCGTTTGGTGCGGGCCGAGATGCTGGAGGTGCTGCGCACCGATTACATCAAGTTCGCCCGCGCACGTGGGCTCAGCAATAACGCGGTCTACTTCGGCCACGCCTTGAAGAACACGCTGGTGCCGGTGATCACCATCACCGGCTTGCAACTCGGCTCGCTGATTGCTTTTGCCATCATCACCGAGACGGTGTTTCAGTGGCCCGGCATGGGGCTGCTGTTCATTCAGGCGGTGCAGTTCGCTGACATTCCGGTGATGGCGGCCTATCTGTGCCTGATCTCATTCATTTTCGTCACCATCAATCTCTTGGTGGATTTGCTTTATTTCGCGGTTGATCCGCGCTTGCGTGTCGAAGGCAAGGCCCACTGATGATGAGTAAACCTTCTGGGGTATCGACCCCTGCGCCTGCCGTGGTCAAAGCGCCGAGCGCCCTGGCGCGCTTTCTGGACGGCGATGTCTGGCATTCCTTCAAGTCTTCACCGGTTGCGATCGTGGCGGCCTTGGTGGCGCTGGTCTGCGTCATTTGCGCGGTCTTCGCCGATGTGGTGGCGCCGCACAATCCCTTTGATCTGGCCTCCCTGGAGCTGATGGACTCGCGCTTGCCGCCGGCCTGGATGGAGGGCGGCAGCAGCAAATACCTGTTGGGCACCGACGATCAGGGCCGCGATTTGCTCTCGGCCCTGATGTACGGCGCGCGCATCTCTTTGTTTGTGGGTCTGGCCTCGGTGCTGGTGTCCATGGTGATTGGCGTTGGCCTGGGCTTGCTGGCCGGCTTTGTGGGCGGCAAGGTGGATGCCTTCATCATGCGCATCTGCGATGTGATGCTGTCTTTCCCGTCCATCCTGGTGGCGCTGCTGATCGACGGTGTCGGCCGCGCCATGTTCCCTAACGCCCATGATGCGCTGGCTTTCGGGGTGCTGATTTTGGCCATCTCGCTGACCGGCTGGGTGCAATACGCGCGCACGGTGCGCGGTTCCACCATGGTGGAGCGCAACAAGGAGTATGTGCAGGCGGCCCGTGTGATCGGCGTCAGCTCGGCCCGCATCATGCGCCGCCATGTGCTGCCCAATGTGCTGGGGCCAGTGATGGTGTTGGCCACCATCCAGGTGGCCTCGGCCATCATCACCGAAGCGACCCTGTCATTCCTGGGCGTGGGTGTGCCACCTACCAGCCCTTCGCTGGGCACCTTGATCCGCGTCGGCAATGACTTTTTGTTCTCCGGCGAATGGTGGATCACCATCTGGCCCGGCTTGATGTTGGTGCTGATCGCACTCAGCGTGAATCTGCTGGGTGACTGGCTGCGCGACGCGCTCAATCCCCGTTTACGTTGAACGTTATGAGCACTCCGCTTCTTGAAGTACGCCATCTGCGCGTGGAATTCCCCGGCCGGCGCGGCACCTTGCTGGCCCTGGATGACATCAGTTTTGATATTGCGCCGGGCGAGATTCTCGGCGTGGTGGGCGAGTCCGGTGCGGGCAAGTCCTTGACCGGCGCGGCCATCATCGGCTTGCTGGATCCGCCGGGGCGCATCGCCAGCGGCGAGATCTTGTTGCAGGGTAAGCGCATTGACAACCTGCCCTACGAGCAGATGCGCAAGATCCGCGGCCGCCAGATCGGCGCGATCTTTCAAGACCCGCTGACCTCGCTGAACCCGCTTTACACCGTGGGCCAGCAGTTGATCGAAACCATCACCACTCACCTCGATCTGAGCCAGGCGCAAGCCCGCCAGCGTGCGATTGAGCTGCTGGCGCAGACCGGCATTCCGGCTCCTGAGGCGCGCATCGACCAGTATCCCCACCAGTTCTCCGGCGGTATGCGCCAGCGAGTGGTGATTGCGTTGGCGCTGGCCGCCAAGCCCAAATTGATCGTGGCCGATGAGCCGACGACTGCGCTGGATGTTTCCATCCAGGCGCAAATCATTGCCTTGCTCAAGCGGGTCTGCAAAGAGCAGGGCGCGGCGGTGATGCTGGTGACCCATGATATGGGTGTGATTGCCGAGACCTGTGACCGTGTGGCCGTGCTGTATGCCGGCCGGGTGGTTGAGATTGGCCCGGTGGCGGAAGTCATTCACCACCCCGCCCATCCCTACACGGCGGGCTTGATGGGCGCCATTCCCGCCATGGACGAAGACCGTGAGCGTTTGCTGCAAATCGACGGCGCCATGCCGCGCCTGAATGCCATCCCGGCCGGCTGCGCCTACAACCCGCGTTGCCCTCAGGTGTTTGAGCGCTGCCGCAGCGAGCGGCCCGAGCTGCGGCCGGTGGGCCAGACACAAGCCGCCTGCTGGCTGAGCGAAGCGAAGGAGGCGCGCGCATGAGTGCCGCTGAAGTCGTGGTGACGCAGCCCTTGGTGGAGGTTCAAGACCTGGCCAAGACCTTTGATGTGTCGGCGCCGTGGTTGAATCGCGTGCTGGAGCGTAAGCAGCGCCAGTTCGTCCATGCGGTGGACGGGGTGAGCTTCAGCATTGGCAAGGGTAAGACGCTGGCCCTGGTGGGTGAGTCGGGCTGCGGCAAGAGCACGGTGGCGCGCTTGTTGGTGGGGCTTTACCCGCCCACCCGTGGCACCGTCAGCGTTGACGGCCTGGACATCGCCAAGACACTGGCTTCGCCCGGCGCCCTGGCTCTGCGCCGGCGCATGCAGATGATTTTTCAGGATCCCTATGCCTCGCTGAATCCGCGCTGGAAGGTGCAAGACATCATTGCCGAGCCGCTGCGCGAGCATGGCTTGATCAGCAGCGCCGAGGAGTTGCGCGCGCGGGTGGCTGAACTTTTGCTGTCTGTGGGTTTGGCCGCGGCGGATGCGGAGAAATTTCCGCACCAGTTTTCGGGCGGCCAGCGGCAGCGTATTTCGATTGCCCGGGCGCTGGCGACGCAGCCGGAGTTTTTAGTCTGCGACGAGCCGACTTCGGCCTTGGATGTGTCGGTGCAGGCCCAAGTGCTCAACATCATGAAGGATTTGCAGCGCCAGCGTGGGCTGACCTATCTGTTCATTTCCCACAACCTCGCCGTGGTGCGCCATGTGGCGGATCAGGTTGGCGTGATGTATTTGGGTCGCTTGGTCGAGGTGGCCGACAAGGCCGAGCTCTTCGCCCGGCCGCGTCACCCCTACACCCGCATGCTGCTGGACGCGATCCCGGACATCCACATGAGCGGGCGCGCCCGCACGCCGGTGCAGGGCGAGGTGCCTAACCCGCTGAGTCCGCCGTCCGGCTGTAGCTTCCATCCGCGCTGCCCACATGCGAATGAACGCTGCCAGCGTGAACGCCCGCAGATGTTGGAAATCCGGGGCGTGCGCGTGGCTTGCCACGCGGTGCAAGAAGACCGGATTGCTTGAGCCTTGCCGGCTTGGCTTGCGCCGGCTTTTTGCTGCCGGTGCTAGGTCAGCGTGGCGCCAGAGCTGGGGCCGAGGCCGCAGAACCTGACGCTGCTGCAGCGCCTGCTACCGGTTTTGCCGCATCCTGCGGGAGGGTGAGGGCGCCTTTTTGACCGCAGCCGGTCAGCGTCACAAACAGAGCAGCAAGCAATAGCGAAGTGCCTCGGCAAGACCCTGATGCGGCCTCGGGCTGAGCTTGCGGGCCTACACTGCGGGATGATTTTTCGTGATTCATCTTGGAAGTTTAGCCCCCATGTCGCTTGATCATTCTGCCGCTGCAGTTGCCGCACCCGCTGCCACCCCTTTGACCGACGCCGAGTACGCCGCCCGCACCCGCGCCGTCTTGGATCGCATCGAGGCGCAGGTCGATCAATGGCTGGACGCTGATGTCATCGATATCGACAGCCACCGCTCCGGCGGCCTGCTGGAGCTGAGTTTTCCGGATCGCAGCAAGATCATCATCAACACCCAGGCCCCGCTGCAGGAATTGTGGCTGGCGGCCAAGGCGGGCGGCTATCACTTCCGCTTTGTGGCGGGCGCATGGCTGGACACCAAGACCAGCAGCGAGTTCCACGCCCACTTGTCCAGCCTGGCCTCCGCGCAGGCTGGGAAGGCGCTGAGTTTCTCAGCGCTTGAATAGATCGAGGATGCTCTTCTTCTCTTCCTCGGTGCCGGCGGCCGGCAGCTTGCTTTCATCACCGGCCAGGCTGCGCACACCCTGGTTGCCGCTGTACTCGTCGTAGTACCACTCGCCACCGACGTTGACCACGCCTTCCGGCGCCACGGCTTCCTGCACTGGCTTGCCGCGCAAGGCAAAGTTCATGTATTCGATCCACACGGGGAGCGACAAGCCGCCGCCGGTTTCGCGGTCGCCCAGCTTGCGTGGTTGGTCGTAGCCAATCCACACCACGGCCACGACTTCTTGCTGGTAGCCAGCGAACCAGGCATCCATCGAATCATTGGTGGTGCCGGTCTTGCCGTAAATGTCGGGGCGTTTCAACTGGGCTTGCGCCTTGGCGGCCGTGCCGCTGCGGGTCACTTCTTGCAGCAGGCTGCTCATCATGAAGGCATTGCGGGCCTCGATGACGCGGTTCTCTTCGCCCACATCGGCTTGCGGCGCCTCGTACAGGAGCTTGCCCTTGTTGTCGGTCAGCTTGGCGATCAGCTGCGGCGCGACACGCAAGCCGCCATTGGCAAAGACCGCAAAGCCTTGCGCCATCTGCATCGGGGTGACCGAGCCGGCACCCAGCGCCATGGTGAGGTAGGCGGGGTGCTTCTCGGCCTCAAAGCCGAAGCGTGTCACCCATTGCTGGGCGTAGTGCACGCCGATGGAATTGAGTACCCGGATCGACACCATGTTTTTGGATCGTGCCAGGGCGCGGCGCATCGTCATTTGGCCTTCAAAGGTGCCGTCGTAGTTCTTGGGCTCCCAGGGCTGGCTGCCGGTGCTGGTGGCATCGAAGAACAGCGGTGCGTCGTTGACGATGGTGGCCGGCGTGAAGCCTTTTTCCAGGGCTGCCGAATAGATGAAGGGCTTGAAGCTGGAGCCGGGCTGGCGCCAGGCCTGCGTCACATGGTTGAACTTGTTCTTGGCGTAATCAAAGCCGCCCACCAGGGCGCGCACCCGGCCGTTGCGCGGGTCCAGCGCGATGAAGGCGCCTTCGACCTCGGGCAGCTGGGTGATGGTCCATTCGTCCTTGCCGGCCCGGGTGGACTTGATGACACGGATGATGGCGCCGCGGCGGATGCGGGTCTTGGGATTGCCCTTGTCGGCCAAGCCCGAGGTGGCTGGCTTCAGGCCTTCGCCACTGATATTCACCAGCTCGCCGCTTTGCAGAGCCGCCACCACCTTTTTCGGATCGGCCTGCAGCACCACGGCCGCCAGCAGTTCGTCATTGGCGGGGTGATCGGCCAGGGCCTCGGCGACACGTACGTCCACATCTTTGGGCTCGGCCGGCAGGTCTGCATAGGCTTCGGGGCCGCGGTAGACCTGGCGGCGCTCGTAATCCATGATGCCGCGGCGCAAGGCCCGGTAGGCGGCCGTTTGTTCGTCCGCGCGCAGGGTCAGATAGACGTTCAGGCCGCGGGTGTAGGCGTCCTCGCCATATTGGCTGAAGATCAGCTGGCGGGCTGCTTCGGCCACGTACTCGGCATGCGGCAGCGATTCATTGACCGTGCGGTAGCGCAGCACCTCGGCCTTAGCGGCGTCGCGCTGCTCGGCCGTGATGTAGCCGTTCTCCAGCATGCGCTCAATGATGTATTGCTGGCGGATATTGGCGCGGCGCGGGTTGTTGATCGGGTTGTAGGCCGAAGGGGCCTTGGGCAGGCCGGCCAGCATGGCGGCCTCGGCAATAGAGACGTCTTTCAGTGGCTTGCCGAAATAGATCTCGCTGGCGGCGGCAAAGCCGTGCGCCCGGTGCCCCAGAAAGATCTGGTTCATATAGATCTCGAGAATCTTCTCTTTACTGAGTGCGTTCTCGATCTTCAGGGCCAGCAAAATCTCATAGATCTTGCGTGTCAGGGTCTTCTCAGTCGACAGGTAAAAGTTGCGTGCCACCTGCATGGTGATGGTGGAGGCGCCTTGGCTGCGCGACTCACCCACGTTGGCTAGTCCCGCGCGGATCACGCCCAGATAGTCAACCCCGCCATGCTGATAGAAGCGCGCGTCTTCAATCGCCAGCACGGCGTCTTGCATGACCTTGGGGATGTCTTTGATGGACTGGTAGTTGCGGCGCTCTTCGCCAAACTCACCCAGCACTTGGCCATCGGCCGACATCACGCGCATGGGCAGTTTGGGCCGGTAGTCGGTCAAGCCGCTGATGTCCGGCAGGTTCGGGTAGGCCATGGCCAAAGCCAGGGCGGCCAACAAGGCAATGCTCAGCAGCATGGCTAGCGCCAGACCACCCAGCCAAAGCAGGCTCTTGCCAATTAACGACGCCACAGGATGAGCCTTGGCGGGACGGGACTCAGCGTTGGATTTCTGAGTGGATTTCTTCTGGGTGTCGCTCATGGGCCTCCGGATGAGTGCGCTGATTATAGAAACAGCGGCCAGCCCCAATCGGTAGGGGACTAAGACCCGTGTTGATCGTGAGGCATTCCCGGGATTGCCAAAAATTTCGGCCTACAGACCTTGTCAGGCGGATTCGGCCCTGTTTTTCAGGCTTTAACGCGGAACTTGCTCGTGTATGTTTCGCAACGTGGTGTTACTTTGTATGCAGGGCGTTTCTTGGGAACTCAAGGGCTTTGCTGCTAGCATTCAAGTAACTTATTAACAGTCCGGGCCAAAGGCGCTGGGGGATTCGGGGCGTGGGAATACTTGACGTACTTTTAAGGCGTAAAAATCCGCCGGTGATAGGCTTGGACATCAGTTCAAGCAGTGTCAAGTTGGTGGAATTGAGCCAGGCTGCCAACGGCGATATGGTGCTAGAGCGTTTGGCGACCGAGCCCTTCGAGAAGGGCTGGATCACCGACGGCCAGATCGAGAAATTCGACGAGGTGGCCGATGCGGTGCGCCGCGTCGTGGCGCGCAGCGGTTGCAAAACCCGCGACGCCGTTCTGGCCATGCCCCAATCGGCCGTGATCACCAAGAAAATCATGCTGCCCGCGGGCTTGCGCGATGAAGAGTTGGAAATCCAGGTCGAAGCCGAGGCTAACCAGTACATTCCCTTCTCCCTCGATGAGGTGAGCCTTGATTTTTGCGTCATCGGGCCCAGCCCGACCTCGGTCGGTGATGTCGAGGTACTTATTGCCGCCTCGCGTAAAGACCGCGTGCAGGACCGCCAAGGCTTGGCCGAAGCAGCGGGTTTGCGCCCTGTGATTCTGGACATCGAATCGCACGCCTCGCGCATGGCCATGGGCCGCTTGATCGCCAATTTGCCGGGTGCCGGCAAGGACGCTTTGGTGGCCTTGTTCGAGATTGGCGCCGACACCACCAGCCTCAAGGTGCTGCGTGATGAAGAGATGCTTTACGACCGCGACCAGGCTTTCGGTGGTTCTCAATTGACGCAATTGATATCTCGTCAATACGGGTTTTCATTTGAAGAGGCGGAACAAAAGAAACTCGCCAATGACCTGCCCGATGATTTTGTGACCGTGGTTTTGAATCCCTTTGTCGATAGCCTGTCGCAAGAAATTGGTCGCGCTTTGCAATACTTTTTTACAAGTACGCCCCATCACAAGGTTCACTACGTGATGTTGGCCGGTGGTACCGCCACATTGCCGGGCCTGAAGGAGCGGGTGACCGAATTGACCGGGTTTGCCTGCATGGTGGTCAACCCGTTTGAAAACATGGCCCTGGGTTCGTCGGTGCGCGAGTCCAAACTGCAGCGTGAGGCGCCGGCTTATCTGACGGCGTGTGGCTTGGCGATGCGGAGGTTTTTCCAGTGATTCTGATTAACCTTCTTCCCTATCGCGAAGAAAAGCGCAAGCGGCGCAAGAATGCTTTTTTTGCCGGTCTGGGCCTTGCGGCCTTGGTCGGCGTTGGCTTGCTGACAGCGACCTATTTGTTGCTGCAGTACCTGACCTCCGAGCAACAAGGTCGCAATCAATACCTGAGCACCGAAATTGCCCGGCTTGACGAGCAAATCAAGGACATCGCCAATTTGCGCTCGGAAATTGAAGCGCTGAAGTCGCGCCAGCGTGCGGTGGAAGATTTGCAAACCGACCGCAACACCCCCGTGCAACTGCTCAATGAGTTGGCTCAGCACACGCCTGAAGGCGTTTACCTGACCGGCATCCGGCAGGCCGACAAGGTGGTGACGGTTACCGGCATCGCCCAGACCAATGAGCGGGTGTCCGAGTTCTTGCGCAATACCTCCCGTCATTCCGAATGGCTGGAGCGGCCTGAGTTGGTGGAAGTCAAGGTGGCGAATCTAAGCACCAGCAGCCGTGACCAAAAGCGCTTGTTCGATTTCTCCATGAAGATTTCGATCAAAGAGCCGGCCCGCGATGCGCAAGCCAAAGATGGCAAGGATGGCCTCAGTGGCCCGGCCCGCGGTGCCAGTGCACCGGCGGCCCAGAAACTCTAAGCCGAGCAGGCCAAGATCATCATGGCAGCTAAGTCAATCAATTTGAAGTTCGATCCCAGTGCCGCGTTTGAGGGCATTGCGGATCAGTTCCGTGGCCTCAACCCCAATGAGCCCGGCCAATGGCCTTTGATGCCCAAGTTGGCCTCATTCCTGGCGGTCGTTTTGCTGGTGTGTGTGTTGGGCTGGGTGTTCATGCTTGCGGATGTGCAGGCCGGCCTGGATGCCGAGCGGGACCGCGAGCCAATTCTGAAATCCGACTACCGGGGCAAGCTCGCGCAGGCGGTCAATCTGCCGGAGTTGCGCAAGCAAAAAAGCCAGGTCGAAGAGTATGTGACACAGTTGGAAAAGCAGCTTCCCGGCAAGGCCGAGATGGATGCGCTGTTGTCTGACATCAACCAGGCGGGCCTCGGCCGCGGCCTGCAGTTTGAACTGTTCCGGCCCGGCCAAGTGGTGGTCAAGGACTATTACGCTGAGTTGCCTATCGCCTTGCGCGTCTCGGGTCGGTACCACGATATCGGCTCGTTTGCTGCCGATGTTTCCAACCTCTCGCGCATCGTCACCCTGCACAATCTGGTGGTGTTGGCGCCCACGGGCAAGGATGCATCAAGCAATAACCTGAGCATGGAAGCGACCGCACGAACCTATCGCTATCTGGACGCCCTGGAAGTGGCCGAACAAAAGAAGAATGCAGCCAAGGCTGCTGCGGGAGCTAAAAAGTGAGCCGCGCCAAACCAGTCACAGGCTTGACTCTGCTCGCCTTCAGCGCCTTGCTGCTGGCGGGCTGTGCCGCCGATATGGATGAGTTGGGGCAATGGATGAAGCAAGAGCGTGACAACGCCAAAGCGACCATCACCCCCCTGGTTCCGCCCAAGAAGTTTTTGCCGCAGCCCTATGAGGCGAGCTCTGGCGTAGAACCCTTCAGTCCGCAAAAACTCAGTGTGGCCATCAAACAAGAGGCGGCCCAGCCGAACTCTTTGCTGACGGCAGAAATGAATCGTCGGCGTGAGCCGCTGGAGTCATTCCCCCTGGACAGCATGTCCATGGTCGGCAGCATCACGCGCCAGAACAATCGATATGCCTTGCTGCGGGTGGATAACCTGCTTTACCAAGTCAAGAGTGGCGACTATCTCGGCTTGAACTTCGGGCGGGTCATGAAGATCAGCGAAACCGATATCACCTTGAGAGAAGTCGTTCAGGACGCTGCAGGCGAATGGACAGAACGTAGCAGTACCCTCCAGCTTCAGGAGCAGGGACGATGAACAAGAATTTCCAGGAGAGTTTGAGGATGAGCCATTGGCGCAATCTGGCATTGGCCGTCACCGTAGGCTTGCTGAGCTCGGCACATGCCTTGGCGCAGACGGCCATCAAATCCATCACCAGCCAGCAGCAGGCCGGCGTCGAGGTCGTCCGCATTGAGCTGACGCAGGCGCTGACCGAAGTGCCCAAGGGCTTCACGGTGCAAACGCCGCCGCGTATTGCGATTGACCTGCCCGGTGTGGTCAACGGCATCGGCCGCTCCATGGTGGAAATCAATCAAGGCAATCTGCGCTCGGCCAACGTCGCGCAAGCGGGTGAGCGCACGCGTGTGGTGCTGAATCTGCGCCAGGCCTCCAGCTATCGTGCGGAGTTGCAAGGCTCGGCCCTGGTGCTGGCCCTGGAGTCGGCACCCGTCCCTGCCGCCAAGAGCAGCGATGAGCCGGTGCATTTCTCGCAAAGCCTGAATGCCGAAGCGCAATCGATTCGGGACATTGACTTCCGCCGCGGGCAAGACGGTGCCGGCCGCGTGATTGTCAATCTGCCCAGCAATCAGGTCGGGGTGGACATTCAGCAGCAAGGCAAGAATCTGGTCGTGGAGTTCCTGCGCTCCAGCCTGCCCGAGAGCCTGCGCCGCCGTCTGGACGTCAGTGACTTCGGCAGCCCGGTGCAGTTCATTGCCAGCAGCCAGGTCGGCGACAAGGTGCGCATGGTGGTTGAGCCCAAGGGCAATTGGGAGCACAGCGCCTACCAAAGCGACAACCAGTTTGTGCTGGAAGTGCGCCCGCAGAAGGTTGACCCGAACAAGTTGACCACCGGCCCGGGCTACGCCGGCGACAAGCTGTCGCTGAACTTCCAGAACATCGAAGTGCGCGCCTTGCTGCAGGTGATCGCTGACTTCACCAACTTCAATGTGGTGACCAGCGACACCGTGACCGGCAATGTCACCCTGCGCTTGAAGGATGTGCCTTGGGATCAGGCCTTGGACATCATCATGCAAGCCAAGGGCCTGGGCCTGCGCAAGTCCGGCAATGTGCTGTGGATTGCGCCCAAGGACGAACTGGCCGCCAAGGAAAAGCTGGATCTCGAGTCGAAGGCTCAGATCTCTAGCTTGGAGCCTGTGCGCACTCAATCCATCCAGCTGAACTACACCAAGGCCGAAGAAGTGGCCAAGGGCATCAGCGGCCAATCCAGTGGCGGCAGCAGCGCGGGTAGCGGTGGTGGCGCGAGCAATTCTTCGCGCTTGTTGTCGCCTCGCGGAAGCGTGATTTTCGAGACCCGCACCAACCAGCTCTTTGTCACCGACATACCGAGCAAGTTGGAAGAGATCTTGGCCATGATCGCCAAGATCGATATCCCGGTTCGTCAGGTCTTGATCGAAGCGCGCATCGTGGAAGCGGATGACAAGTTCGGTCGCTCACTCGGCGTGAAGCTGGGTGCGAATGATCTGCGCGGCCGCCAAGGTGGCATTCCTGGCTACAACTTGGGCGGCGCTAACTATGTGACGACCGGCGGCAACTACACCGGTGTGGGCTATCAAACCCAGCAGAACAACGTCAACGACTACGCCAACACCCAGTTCGTCAACTTGCCGGCCAATGTGACTTCGGACAGCTTTGGCGCCGCAGCCAGTGCGGCGACCTTCGCCCTGTCCTTGTTCAGCGCCACGGCCAACCGTTTCCTGAACCTGGAAATCTCGGCATTGGAAGCTGATGGCAAGGGCAAGATCGTGTCCAGCCCGCGCGTCATCACGGCTGACCAGGTCAAGGCTTTGATTGAGCAGGGTGAAGAACTGCCCTACCAAGTGGCCACCTCCAGCGGCGCCACCTCCATCCAGTTCAAGAAGGCTGTGCTGAAGCTGGAAGTGACACCGCAGATCACGCCCGAAGGCAGCGTCATTCTGGATGTGGACGTCAACAAAGACAGCCGCGGCACCTTGACCCCGCAAGGCTATGCCATCAACAACAAGCATGTGAAAACACAGGTCTTGGTTGAGAACGGCGGCACCGTGGTGATCGGCGGCATCTTCACGCAAGACGAAGGCGAGTCCGTGCAGAAGGTGCCCCTGCTGGGTGACGTTCCTTATTTGGGTAACTTGTTCAAGAGCAAGTCGCGCACCTCATCCAAGACTGAGTTGCTGATCTTCCTGACACCGAAGGTCGTGAGTGAACGCGCTACGGTGCGCTAATTGAGAGATTGAAGTGCCGGCACTCTGCTGCAATGCGGCTGTGCGGGCGAGGCAACAATGAGGGTGCAGCCTGTGAACGAACAGGCTGGCTTGGCAGGAGATTTGCGAATCATGATGAAGATTGAGAAATTATTAGGACGTCGTCTAGGCCAATGTGCCGGGGCGGTGTTATTGAGCGGCTTGCTCGCCGCCTGTGGTGGTGGCGGGTCAGCAGGGGATCCGGTACTGGGTGGCGGGACGGGTACGCCCGGCGGTACCGGTACGCCAGCAGCATTGGCTGATATGGCCCTCGTTGCCGACAAGACGGCAATTCCGAACTCCGGGGCCGAAGTTGTGACCTTTAAGATCACAGCCCTGGCGGCTGGCAATGTCGCGTTGATCGGCTCTGCCATACCTGTGAACGTGGAAGTTGACGCAGGTGCGGTGGTTACTCCTTCGGCCAAGGTGACCGATGTCAAAGACGGTACGCTGACTGCCGTGGTGTCTTTGGTGGATAAGACCAGCCGAACCGTCAAGGTGACGGCGACCAGCGGGTCCATCAAGAAGACGGTTAGTTTTAACGTCGTGGACAGTGTCACCGGCAGCGCTGTGGCGGATCTTTCTGTCGTCGTCGATAAGCAGACGATTGCCAACACCGGCCTCGAGATGGCCAGCATCACAGTCACCTCGCTGGATGCTTCCCGCTCCGCCATCGGCGGTGCTCTCGTGAGCATGCAGGTGGTAGACGTAGGTGATGCCGTTGTGTTGGACCCTGGCAAGACGAATACGGATGCCACCACCGGGCAACTGACGCGCCGACTCAGCCTGCAGAACAACAAGACCAAACGAACTATTGCGGTCAAGGCGACAAGTGGCACGGTATCTCGCACCATCACGGTGGACGTCGTTGATCCGCCTGCAGGAACTGTGTTGATTGCCAACGACCTGACTCTGATCCTCAGTAAGGCCAGCATCACAGATTCGGGTAGCGAATCTGTCGATGTTGTCGCCAAGGCAGTGGATGCCAATCGGAATGCCTTGGCCGGTATTGACGTAACTTTTACGGTTGATAACGACGGTGTATTCATTCCAGTCAATACCAAGACGGATGCCCGTGGCGAGGCCAAGGGCACGGTTGAAATCGGTGCTAACCGAACGGTAAGAACCATCCTGGTGTCCGCGCAAAGCGTTGGGGCAACTGGCGTATTGAAAGTCGTGCGCGCGCTTTCGGTGACGGGGGCCAAGTTGGTTGCAACTGTTAACCAACCGAACCGATTGGTGGGTGAGAAGGGTTCTGTGGATTACTCGCTGGTCGATGTCAACGGTAGCCCCATCCCAGATGTGTCGATTGTGGTGAGCGGCCCAGGTTCGGCAAGCGGCCGTGGAACGACTTCCGCGCAAGGTCGCTGGACCTACAACTACACCGCAGAAGGCTCGGGCCGCATGTCCATCAAGGCTGTGGGTGGTGCCGGCGATACGCCTGTGGAGTCCTTTGTCAACGTTGCATCAGTGCCTGGTCCTTTGCCCGCTACTACCAAAATCTTGTCAGCGACCATGACCATGGATCCCATTGTGGTCAAGGTCAATCAAGCTGGAAGCGATACCAATCGGGCTGAAATCCGCCTCTTGTTCCGTGGCGAAAAGAATGCCCCGATCGAAAACGTGCGAGTCCATGTGGGTCTCGGCCCGAACAATAGTTCGACGGATGGCCGACTCAGCGTGAGCGAGAACGACGCACCTTTGTTGTCAGACAAGAACGGCGTTGTTACCTTGAGTTTCATCCCTGGAGAGCGGGCCAGTCCTACCGATCAGGTCAAGATTCACGCTTGCTATGGCCGCACCGACGATTTGGGGCGCACTTCTGATGCTGTGCCATGTGCGAATGGCTTTGCCATCAATCCCGTCTCCTTGACGGTTGTTGAGTCGCCAATTTCTATCTCCGTCGGTAGCGACGATGTGCTCGGCATTGGCAGCACGGGTTTGACGTATGTGGCCAAGTTCACAGTGTTGGTGGTGGATGCGGCGGGCAACCCAAAGTCGGGCGTTCAGATCTCGCCAATGATTGATTTGCTGGGTTACGCCAAGGGGCAGTACTCATGGGATGCTTCAAATAAGAAGTGGTACATCCCGACAGACATCAGGGGCACCGCGTTGTTTTTGCGCTGCCGTAATGAAGATCGCCTGGAGCCTGACGGTACCCGGAACGGAACCATGGAGGTCTTTGGCAATGACCCCGAAGATGCCAATGGCAATGGCCAATTGGATCCCCGCAAATCGGACGTGTCGGTCAGTATGGTGGGCTCCACGACGACCGATGCAAACGGCCTCGCGACTTTGCGAATTGAGTACCCGAAGAGTGCGGCATCTTGGGTGCGGTACATGCTGAAGGTTAGTGCGCCAGGTGTTTTGAGTCCTCCAGCTTGGTATGGCCGATATGAAGAACGTTGGCTGCCAACTCTTTTGGATGCAATCAAGAGCGAAGCGACTCCTGCGTTTGTCACTAGCCCATATGGAACAACAATAACTGGGTATCCTGGTTCGACTGATCCTTTGGCAGTTGTGCAAGCAGGTTGCACGGTCAATCCATAAATTGCTGGAAACGCTGGCTTGATCATCTCCCTCGTCGGCATGCCCGGCAGTGGTAAATCCACTGTCGGGCGACAAATGGCGCGCCAGCTTGGCGTGCCATTTGTCGATTCCGATACCGAAATCGAAGCCCGCTTGGGCGAGACGATTCGCGCCTTTTTTGATCGCGAGGGCGAGGCGCCTTTTCGGGATATCGAGGACGAGGTGATTGCCGCTTTGCTTGCTCGCACAGACGAGTTTGTTTTGGCGACTGGCGGTGGTGCGGTGCTGCGTGAAGCGAATCGCGATCTGCTGCACAAGCATTCAACCGTGCTTTATCTGCGTTCCACGCCGGAGGAGTTGTTTCGGCGTTTGCGGCATGACACCCAGCGCCCGCTGCTGCAGGTTCGCGACCCGCTGCAAAAGCTGCGCGAGCTCTATGCGGCGCGCAACCCGCTGTATCGGCGCTGCGCCCACTTCGTGCTGGAGACCGGGCGCCCCACCGTTAACGGCTTGGTCAATATGGCCTTGATGCAGCTGGAGTTGGCCGGTGTCGTGGACCCGAGTCGGGTGGCTGCCACAGTCGGGGCCGAGCGCAGCTTGGTGCAGCTCAACGAAGCTGAGCGCGGCTGAAGCGGCCGGCAGCTCATCGCTGCATCGTCAGCCCCGTACACTTGGGGCATGACTGTCGCAAACCCACACGCAAGCCTCATCAATCCTCCCACGCAATGTGTTGGCATCCAACTGGCGCATGAAGCCTACGACATCCTGATCGGCCCTGGCTTGTTGGCCAGCGAAAGCAGTTGGCAAGACTTGCCACGCGCGACGACAGCCGTGATCGTCAGCAACGAGACGGTGGCCCCGCTCTTTCTTCCGAAGCTAGAAGCGCGCTTGTTGCGCCACTACGCGCGGGTGGAAAAAGTCATCTTGCCGGACGGCGAGGCCTTCAAGACATGGGACTCGCTGAACCACATTTTTGATTGCCTCTTGGCCAAAGCTTGCGACCGCAAAACCGTGCTGTTCGCCTTGGGCGGCGGCGTGATCGGCGATATGACCGGCTTTGCTGCGGCGGTCTATATGCGCGGCGTGCCATTTGTGCAGGTGCCCACCACCTTGCTGGCCCAGGTGGATTCCTCGGTGGGCGGCAAGACCGCTATCAATCATCCGCTGGGCAAGAACATGATCGGCGCGTTCTACCAGCCTCAGCGCGTCATTGCCGACCTCGATAGCCTGGACAGCTTGCCGCAGCGTGAGCTTTCTGCCGGCTTGGCCGAGGTCATCAAATACGGCCCGATTGCTGACGCGGCCTTCTTGCAATGGATCGAAGACAACATCGAGGCCTTGCTGGCGCGTGACAAGGCGGCACTGGCCTATGCCGTGAAGCGCTGCTGCGAAATCAAGGCCTGGGTGGTGGGGCAAGACGAGCGCGAGCAGGGCTTGCGCGCGATTCTGAATTTCGGCCACACCTTCGGCCACGCCATCGAAACTGGCATGGGTTATGGCGCCTGGTTGCACGGCGAGGCGGTGGGCTGCGGCATGGTCATGGCTTCAGATCTGTCGGTGCGCCTGGGTTTGATGCCTGCTGAGTTTCTGCCGCGCATGCGCCGGCTGATCGAGCGCGCAGGTTTGCCGGTGGTTGCGCCGGACTTAGGTGTTGAACGCTACCTCGATTTGATGCGTGTCGATAAAAAGGCGGAAGGCGGCGAGATCCGCTTTGTGTTGATCGACAGCTTGGGCAGTGCGGTGATGCGTGCGGCGCCTGATGCCGTGGTGGCTGAAGTCATCCGCAGCCATTGCGCCTGAGCGTGTGCGAATAGGCTGGCTGCGTATTTCAGCCCATCCCGGCCACCCATTTCAGCGGAACGCGGACAGCGTTTCAGACGAAGGCGGACACCATTTCAGGCTGATCGCGGACAGCGTTTCAAACTGATCCCGGACACCCCTGGCGCGCGCAAGTGACCTGAGCCGTAGGCATGCTGACCGATTTTTCGGTCCGTCATGCCCACTCCCAGGATTCACATGCGCCAACTTCGACAAACCCTTCGACTTCACCTTGAATCTGGCCTGAGCATGCGCGAGTGTTCGCGCGTGCTTGGCATCGCCAAGTCGACCGTCAATAGCGTCGTTATGAAGGCCCGCGCCGCCGGTGTGGACTGGGCCGCCGCCCAGACGCTGGACGATGCCGCCTTGGAGGCTCGCTTGTACGGCCCCGCTGTGCCTCGGTCCAGCACCCAGCTTGAGCCCGACTTCGCCCTCGTCCACCAGGAACTCAAGCGCCCCGGCGTCACCTTGCAATTGCTCTGGGAGGAGTACCAGCGCGGTCTGACCGACGCCGGCTCGCAAGCCTACAAGTACACCAGCTTCTGCGTGAAGTACCGCGCCTGGGTCACCGGCCTCAAGCGCTCGATGCGCCAGGTCCACCCGGCCGGCGAGCGCCTGTTCATTGACTACGCCGGCCAGACTGTGCCCTTGGTGGACGCTGCCACCGGCGAGATCCGGCAAGCGCAGATCTTCGTGGCCGTCCTCGGCGCCTCGAACTACACCTTCGCCTGCGCCACGCCGACACAGACAGCAGCCGACTGGGTCGGCGCCATCATGGATGCGCTGGAGTTCATGGGTGGCGTGCCCCGGCTGATCGTGCCGGATCAGGCGCGCGCCCTGATCGCCCGGCCCGACCGCTACGAGGCCACGCCTAGCCGTCTGGTCGAAGAGTTCTGCGACCACTACGACGTGGCGATGCTGCCCGCGCGTCCTGCTCATCCCCGCGACAAGCCCAAGGTGGAGGTCGGCGTGCAAATCGTCGAGCGTTGGATTCTGGCGCGGCTGCGGCACCGGCGCTTCTTCACCCTGGCTGAGCTCAACGCCGCTGTCCGGGAGTTGCTGGTGGACCTGAACGCTCGGCCGTTCAAGAAGCTACCCGGCTGTCGGGCCAGCGCCTTCGCGGCCTTGGATCGGCCGCTGCTCAAACCCCTGCCGGCAGCGCGCATGCCCATCGCCCGCTTCAAGCGCGCCCGGGTCAATATTGACTATCACGTTGAACTCGATGGCCATTACTACAGCGTGCCGCACCGGCTGGTGCGCGAGCAGGTCGAGTTGCGCATCACTTCGACCACGGTGGAGATTCTGGCGGGCCAGCAACGCGTGGCCGTGCACGCCTACAGCGTCCGGCGCGGGGCGCACACGACGGCGCCCGAGCACATGCCGGCCTCCCACCGGGCGCACCGAGAGTGGACCCCAGCCAAGCTCATCGCTTGGGGTGAGCACATCGGCGTGGCCACAGCCGCCGTGGTGCGCTGGCAGATGGAACACCGGCCGCACCCCGAGCAAGGCTACCGCTCCTGCCTCGGCCTGCAAAGCCTGGCGCGCCAGTTCGGCCACGAGCGGCTGGAAGCGGCCTGCGTTCGCGCCATGTCGATTCGCTCGCCGACCTACCAAAGCGTCAAGTCGATCCTGGCCACCGGCTTGGACCGGCAAGCCGCGCCGGCCCAAGCCACGCAGGCCGCACTCCCGCTGCATGACAACGTGCGCGGCCCCGATTACTACCACTGACCCCACTGAAGAAGGAGAAGCTCTTGCTCAACGAACACACCCTGGATCAACTGCGCAGCCTGCGCCTAGACGGCATGGTGCAGGCGCTTACCGATGGCGCCACCCGCACGGCAGCGGCCGAGCTGTCCTTCGAGGAGCGGCTGGCCATGCTGGTGCAACGCGAGGTCGATTGGCGCGACGGCAAACGCCTGGCCCGGCTGCTCAAGGCGGCCAAGCTCAAGGTCAGCAGCGCCTGCATCGAGGACATCAACTGGCGAGGCTCGCGCGGGCTGGATCGCAGCCTCATCACCCAACTGGCGGGCTGCGACTGGCTGCGCCACGGCCACAACGTGTTGCTCACCGGGGCCACGGGTTGCGGCAAGACCTGGCTCGCATGCGCGCTGGCCCAGCAGGCGGCACGCCAGGGATTCGCGGTGTTGTACACGCGGGCGCCGAGGCTGCTGGAAGAGCTGCGGGTGGCCCACGGCGACGGCTCCTTCGGCCGGCGCCTGGCACAACTGGCGCGCATTGACCTGCTGGTCATCGATGACTTTGCGATTGCACCGGTCACGGCGGCCGACCGTAACGACCTGCTGGAGTTGCTCGACGACCGGGTCGGCAGCCGCTCGACGCTCATCACCAGTCAGCTACCCGTCTCAAACTGGCACCAATGGTTGGATGACCCGACATTGGCCGATGCCATCTTGGACCGGATCGTCCATTCGGCACAAAAGATCGCGCTCAAGGGCGAGTCGCTGCGCAAGAAACAGGACTCGGTATGAGCACCAAACCAACCACCGCAGAACCGTCCGGGCCAGCCCAATTCAGGCTGATCGCGGACACCTGAGCTACCATCAACCCAGGCACTTGCGCGCACCCAAACTGTCCGCGATCAGTTTGAAACGCTGTCCGCCATCACGCTGAAATGACTGTCCGGGATCGCTGAAATCCGCAGGCTGGCCAGGCAGACAGCAAGATAGGCCTGGCTTGTTGAAGGCGGATCAACCGACCGAATGAACGGTCGAATAATCGATCGTCGACTGACTGATGGATAGATCAAGCAAGTGACCTGCACCCTCCCAGCCGTACCAGCGTAATGGAGAGGAAGTCCATCAACCAGGAGAATGATGGACATGAAGAAGAGCAGATTTACTGAGGAACAAATCATTGGGTTCCTGAAGCAGGCCGAGGCCGGCATGCCGATCAAGGAGCTGTGCCGGCAAGGCGGCTTCAGCGACGCCACGTTCTACAAGTGGCGGGCCAAGTACGGCGGCATGCAGGCCACGGATGCCAAGCGACTGCGCGAGCTCGAAGGCGAGAACGCCAAGCTCAAGCGCCTGCTGGCAGAGGCCCACCTGGACATCCACGCGCTCAAGGACGTCTTCGGCGTAAAGCCCTAGCCCCGCAGGTCAGGCGCGACGCGGCGACCCAGATGATTGCCCAGCACCATCTGTCCGAACGCCGCGCGTGCCGCCTGGTGGGGCTCTCCAGAGACAGCTATCGCAACCCGCCCGTGGTCGATGAGGCCACGCAGCAACTCAGCGCCAAGATCGTCGAGATCGCACAGGTGCGGCGCCGCTTCGGCTATCGCCGCATCCATGACGTGCTGCGCCCACAGTTCCCAGGCGTCAATCACAAGCGCGTCTATCGGTTGTACAGCCAGGCGCAGTTGGCGGTGCGCAAGCGCAAGAAGATCAGACGGGCAGCCAGCGAGCGCGTGCCGCTCACCGTGCCGACCCGAGTCAATGAGGTGTGGAGCATGGACTTCGTTTCCGACAGCCTGGCCAATGGCCGGCGTATCAAGTGCCTGACTGTGGCCGACGACTTCACGCACGAGTGTGTGGACATCGCCGTGGACTACGGCATCTCGGGCCAGTACGTGACGCGGTTGCTGGACCGGGCCGCGATCTTCAGGGGCTACCCTGCGGCGGTGAGAACCGACAACGGGCCGGAGTTCACCTGCCGGGCCTTCATCGCTTGGGCGCAAGCTCACGACGTGCGGCACATCCTCATCCAGCCAGGGCGGCCCATGCAGAACGGCTACATCGAGAGCTTCAACGGCAAGTTCCGCGACGAGTGCTTGAACGAGCACTGGTTCCAGACGCTGCCGCAGGCGCGCTCGGAGATCGCCATCTGGCGGCAGGACTACAACGAGGTGAGGCCGCACAGCAGCCTGGGTCGGATACCGCCGGCCGAGTTCGCGCAGCGCCACCGCACCAAGAACCAGGCGCCACCGGCTACACGCAACGAGATCAAGTAACCTTCAACCCGGACTTCCGCATGGCTGGTACGGCGGGAGGGGGCAGGTCACAAGGACCAACGTGCTCGCCAGATATGCCAGTGATGCTTCCCGCTGCCGGGGTCGCCGTTATGCCGAAGTGCCCGCGCCGACCCGCAGTGAGTTCCAGCGTGATCGCGATCGCATCATCCACTGCACCGCCTTCCGGCGCCTGGTCTACAAGACGCAGGTGTTCCTCAATCACGAGGGCGATCTGTTCAGGACACGCTTGACCCATTCGCTGGAAGTAGCGCAACTTGGCCGCTCGGTCGGCCGCAGCCTGGGGCTGGATGAGGATTTAATTGAAGCCATCGCCTTGGCGCATGACCTCGGCCACACGCCTTTCGGGCATGCCGGCCAGGATGTGCTGGATGAGTGCATGCAAGCCTATGGTGGCTTTGAGCACAATCTGCAGTCCTTGCGCGTGGTGGACAAGCTGGAGCAGCGCTATCCGGCCTATGACGGCCTAAACCTCTGCTTTGAAACCCGCGAGGGCATTCTCAAGCATTGTTCCAAGCGCAATGCCTTGCAGTTGGAAGCGGGGGAGCCGGCTGGCGTGGCCGCCCGTTTTGTGCATGGCGGCCAGGCGAGCCTGGAAGCGCAGTTGTGCAATCTGGCCGACGAAGTGGCCTATAACGCGCATGACATCGATGATGGCGTGCGCTCTGGGCTGCTGACGCTAGAGCAATTGGAGGCGGTGCCCTTGGTGCAGCGCTTCATGGCCGAGGCCTTGGCGGCTTACCCAAGCTTGCAGGGCAAGCGACTCTTGTTTGAAACCATTCGGCGAATGTTGTCCGCCCAGGTCTACGACCTGATCGATGCCACCGCGCAAGCCCTGGCCCAAGCCCAGCCAGCCGACGCCGATGCCGTACGTGCGGCCGGGCCTTTTGTGCGGTTCAGCCCTGAAATGCGTCAGGCCAGCACCCAACTCAAGCGCTTTCTGTTCGCCGAACTCTACCGGCACCCCCAGGTGCAAGCGACGCGCCTGCGCGCAGAAGAGGTCTTGCGCGATCTGTTTCGGATCTATTCCTCCGATCCCCAGCAACTGCCCAGCGACTTTGCCGGCGCCGCTGATGCTCCGCGCGCCTGTGCCGACTACATCGCCGGCATGACTGACCGCTTCGCGCTGCGCGAACATCAACGCTTGACCGGTAAAACCTTGTTCTGAAAGATAATTGGGGTCAGAGTCAATTTTTGAGGGTGACCCCATGGCCCGAGCCCCCCGGCAAGTGCTTGCCGAGCAAGCGCACCACATCATTCAGCGCGGCAACAATCGCCAAGCCATCGTTCAAACCGATGCGGACCGTCAGCATTTTCTGGATGTGCTGCGAGATTGTGCGGCCACTTACAAGGTGGCGATCCATGCCTATGTGCTGATGGATAACCACATCCATTTGCTGGCCACGCCGCAGGACGAACAGGGCCTGAGCCGCATGATGCAAGCGCTTGGCCGGCGCTATGTTGGCTGGTTCAATTTCAAATACCAGCGCACCGGCACGCTCTGGGTAGGGCGATTCAGGGCATCCCTGATCGAAAGCGATGCCTACTTCATGGCCTGCATGCGCTATATCGAACTGAACCCGGTGCGCGCCGGCATGTGCGTGCATGCCGAGGAGTTTCCTTGGTCTAGCTGTGCCGCGCACCTGGGCAAGCGCCCCGACTCCCTGCTCAGCGATCACGCCCATTTTTGGTCTTTGGGCAACACGCCGTTTGAGCGTGAACTGAACTATCGGGAGTTCTTGGGGCAGGGTGTTTCGGATGAAGAGCGGCAACGCTTGTCCGAAGCGGTATTCAAGGGCCGGCCCTTGTGCTCGCCGCAATTCCAGCAGCAAATGGTGCGCCAGGGCGTTCTTCCCGCCCTGGTCAAGCCGCGCGGCCGCCCCGTCGGTTCGGGTAAATCAGCGAAGAAAATTGACTCTGACCCTATTTAATTGATGGCGCCTCGTGGCGTCATCGATAAATCGACTCTGACCCCATTTATTTGTGCTTGATGCAATTGCTGCGGCGCAGTAATCTTCGGAACGTTTTCGAAACCCCGGAGTGCGCCATGACCAAGGCAGCTGAATTTCAAGCCGAGATGCAAGACCTGAGTGCCAATGGCCTCTATCGCCCCCAGAACGAGAAGGACGCTTGCGGCCTGGGTTTTGTGGCCCATATCAAGGGCCTGAAGGCGCACAGCATCGTGCAGCAGGGTCTGAAGATTCTTGAAAACCTCGACCATCGGGGCGCTGTCGGTGCCGACAAGCTGATGGGCGATGGCGCCGGCATCCTGATTCAGATTCCCGATGAGTTCTACCGCGTCGAAATGGCCAAGCAGGGCGTCGACCTGCCGCCTCCCGGCGAATACGGCGTCGGCATGATCTTCTTGCCTAAGGAGCATGCCTCCCGCCTGGCCTGCGAGCAAGAGTTGGCCCGTGCCGTCAAGGCCGAGGGTCAGGTCTTGCTGGGCTGGCGTGATGTGCCGGTGGATGCCGACATGCCCATGTCGCCCACCGTGCGCGAAAAAGAGCCCATCATTCGCCAGATCTTCATTGGTCGCGGCCCGGACATCATTGTTCCCGACGCCCTGGAGCGCAAGCTCTACGTCATCCGCAAGACCGCCAGCAGCGCCATCCAGGCCCTGCAGCTGACCCACAGCCGCGAGTACTACGTGCCCAGCATGAGTTGCCGCACCGTCATCTACAAAGGCCTGCTGTTGGCCGATCAGGTGGGCAGTTATTACAAAGATCTGGCTGACCCGAGCGTGGTGTCCGCCATCGCCCTGGTGCACCAGCGCTTCTCCACCAACACCTTCCCCGAATGGCCGCTGGCCCACCCCTACCGCATGGTGGCGCACAACGGTGAGATCAACACGGTCAAGGGCAACTTCAACTGGATGCGCGCCCGTGAAGGCGTGATGAAGTCGCCGGTGCTGGGTGATGACCTGAACAAGCTCTACCCGATCAGCTTCGAGCACCAGTCCGACACGGCCACGTTTGACAACGCCATCGAACTGCTCACCATGGCCGGCTATCCGCTCGCCCATGCCGCCATGATGATGATCCCGGAAGCCTGGGAGCAGCATGAGCAGATGGACACGCGCCGCCGTGCCTTCTACGAATATCACGCCGCCATGATGGAACCCTGGGACGGCCCAGCCGCCATGGTCTTCACCGATGGTCGCCAGGTTTGCGCTGCGCTGGACCGCAATGGTCTGCGCCCGGCCCGCTACTGCATCACCGACGATGACTTGGTCATCCTGGCTTCGGAATCCGGCGTGCTGCCCATCCCCGAGAACAAGATCATCAAGAAATGGCGCCTGCAGCCCGGCAAGATGTTCCTGATCGATCTGGAGCAGGGCCGCATCATCGATGACGAAGAGTTGAAGCATCAGTACGCCAATGCGCGCCCCTATCGCCAGTGGATCGAGAACGTGCGCGTGCGCCTGGACGATATCGAACTCAGCGAGGTCAAGCCCGCCGAATTCAAGACCGCCCTGCTGGACCGCCAGCAAGCCTTCGGCTTCACGCAAGAGGACATCAAGTTCCTGCTCGCCCCCATGGCCAGCAATGGCGAAGAGGCGATCGGCTCGATGGGCAATGACTCGCCCCTGGCCGTGCTGTCCAGCAAGAACAAGCCGCTGTTCAACTACTTCAAGCAGCTGTTCGCCCAGGTGACCAACCCGCCGATCGACCCGATCCGCGAGAACATCGTGATGTCGCTGAACAGCTTCATCGGGCCTAAGCCCAATCTGCTGGACATCAACGCGGTCAACCCGCCCATGCGTCTGGAAGTGGCTCAGCCCGTGCTGGACTTCAAGGACATGGCGCGCCTGCGTCAGATCGAGGCTCACACTCACGGCAAGTTCAAGAGCTATGAGCTGGACATTTCCTACCCGCGTGAGTGGGGCCCGGAAGGTGTTGAGGCCCAGCTGGCCTCGCTGTGCGCCGAGAGCGTGGACGCGATCAAGAGCGGCCACAACATCCTCATCATCACCGACCGTCATCTGAGTGCCGAGCGCATCGCCATTCCGGCCCTGCTGGCGCTGAGCGCTATCCACCACCACTTGGTGCGTGAAGGCCGCCGCACCACGGCCGGCCTGGTGGTTGAAACCGGTAGCGCTCGCGAAGTGCATCACTTCGCCGTGCTGGCTGGCTTCGGCGCTGAAGCCGTTCACCCCTATCTGGCCCTGGAAACCTTGGGCGATATGTGCGCCGAGCTGCCCGGCAATCTGTCGGCTGAGAAGGCCATCTACAACTACATCAAGGCGGTGGGCAAGGGTCTGTCCAAGATCATGTCCAAGATGGGCATCTCGACCTATATGTCTTACTGCGGCGCGCAGATCTTCGAAGCCATCGGCCTGCAGTCCGACTTCGTCGAGAAGTATTTCCGTGGCACGCCGACGCAAGTGGGCGGCATCGGCGTGTTCCAGGTGGCCGAGGAAGCCATCCGCTTGCACCAAGCCGCCTTCGGCGACGACCCGGTGCTGGAAACCATGCTGGACGCCGGCGGTGAATACGCCTGGCGCGCCCGTGGCGAAGAGCATATGTGGACGCCTGACGCGATCGCCAAGCTGCAGCACAGCGTGCGCGCCAGCAAGTTCGATACCTATAAGGAATACGCCCAGATCATCAACGACCAGAGCAAGCGTCATATGACCTTGCGCGGCCTGTTTGAGTTCAAGTTCGACCCGAGCAAGGCGATTCCTCTGGACGAGGTTGAGCCGGCCAAGGAAATCGTCAAGCGTTTCGCCACCGGCGCCATGTCCCTGGGCTCCATCAGCACCGAGGCGCATGCCACCTTGGCCGTGGCGATGAACCGAATCGGGGGCAAGAGCAATACCGGCGAAGGCGGTGAAGATCCGGCCCGCTATCGCAATGAGTTGAAGGGCATCAAGATCACTGCCGGCACCAAGGTGTCGGACGTGATCGGCAACAAGGTCATCGCGGTCGACTACGAGCTGCAAGACGGCGATTCCCTTCGCTCCAAGATCAAGCAAGTGGCGTCGGGCCGCTTCGGTGTCACCACCGAGTATTTGGTGAGCGCCGATCAGATCCAGATCAAGATGGCCCAAGGCGCCAAGCCGGGTGAGGGCGGTCAGCTGCCCGGCGGCAAGGTGTCGGAGTACATCGGCATGCTGCGTTACTCGGTGCCAGGCGTGGGCCTGATCTCGCCGCCGCCGCACCATGACATCTACTCCATCGAGGACTTGGCTCAGCTGATCCACGATCTGAAGAACGTCAACCCCAAGGCCGATGTCTCGGTCAAGCTGGTGTCGGAAGTGGGCGTGGGCACCATCGCCGCGGGCGTCACCAAGGCCAAGGCCGATCACCTGGTGATCGCCGGCCACGACGGCGGCACGGGCGCTTCGCCCTGGTCTTCGATCAAGCATGCCGGCACCCCCTGGGAGCTGGGCTTGGCCGAAGCGCAACAGACCCTGGTACTGAACCGCCTGCGCGGCCGCGTGCGGGTGCAGGCCGACGGCCAGATGAAGACCGGCCGCGACGTCGTCATCGGCGCCTTGCTGGGTGCCGATGAGTTCGGCTTCGCCACCGCGCCGCTGGTGGCCGAGGGCTGCATCATGATGCGCAAATGCCACCTCAACACCTGCCCGGTGGGTGTGGCCACGCAAGACCCGGTGCTGCGTGCCAAGTTCACCGGCAAGCCCGAGCATGTGGTGAACTTCTTCTTCTTCATTGCCGAAGAAGCGCGCCAGATCATGGCCCAGCTGGGCATTCGCAAGTTCGAAGACCTTGTCGGCCGCAGCGACTTGCTGGACACCAAGAAAGGCATCTCGCACTGGAAGGCCAAGGGCCTGGACTTCAGTCGTGTGTTCTACCGCCCCGTGGTGCCGGCCGATGTGGCGCGCACCCATGTGGACACGCAAGAGCACGGCCTGGAGCGCGCCCTCGATGTGAAGCTGATCGAGAAGTGCCTGCCCGCTTTCGAGCGCGGCGAGAAGGTTCAGTTCATGCAAGAGGTGACGAATGTGCGCCGCACCGTCGGCGCCATGCTGTCGGGCGAATTGATCCGCCGCCGCCCCGAAGGTCTGCCTGACCACACCATTCACATCCAGATGGAAGGTACCGGCGGCCAGAGCTTCGGCGCCTTCCTGGCCCAGGGCATTACCTTCTACCTGATCGGTGAAGCGAACGACTACACCGGCAAGGGCTTGTCCGGTGGCCGCGTGGTGGTGCGCCCCAGCATCGACTTCCGCGGTGACGCGACGCAGAACATCATCGTCGGCAACACCGTGCTGTACGGCGCCACGCGTGGTGAGGCCTTCTTCCGCGGTGTGGCCGGTGAGCGCTTTGCCGTGCGACTGTCGGGCGCCTCAGCCGTGGTGGAAGGCACCGGCGACCATGGTTGCGAATACATGACCGGCGGCACTGTGGTGGTGCTGGGCAAGACCGGTCGTAACTTCGCCGCAGGCATGAGTGGCGGCGTGGCCTATGTGTTTGACGAGGACGGCCAGTTCGCCACACGCTGCAACACCAGCATGGTGGCCCTGGACAAGCTGCTGCCCTCGGCCGAGCAAGAAGCCACGCTGGACAAGGCTGTCTGGCATCACCACGCCGGCTTGGCCAATGGCGCGCAGCAGACCGATGAAGCGATTCTGAAGAAGATGCTGGAAGACCATCACCGCTGGACCGGCAGCGCCCGCGCCCGCCACATCCTCGATCACTGGGCCGAGTCGCGTGCCAAGTTCGTCAAGGTCTTCCCGCACGAGTACCGCCGCGCCCTGGGCGAGATCAACGCCGCCAAGGAAGCCGCCGAGTCGATCGCGCAGGCCAAGTCCGCCGCCAAACCCGTCAAGGCCTGAGCCTGAACCACAGATAGAGGAAGAAGCATCATGGGAAAAGTCACCGGCTTCATGGAATACGAGCGACTGGACGAGGGCTATGAGCCCGTGTCGGCGCGGGTCAAGAACTACAAGGAATTTGTGATCGGTCTCAACACCGATCAGGTCAAGCAGCAGAGCGCTCGCTGCATGGACTGCGGCACGCCGTTTTGCAATAGCGGCTGCCCGGTCAACAACATCATTCCGGACTTCAATGACCTGGTGTACCGCGGCCGCCCGCAGGACTGGGCCAGCGCCATCACCGTGCTGCACAGCACCAACAACTTCCCCGAGTTCACCGGCCGCATCTGCCCCGCACCTTGCGAGGCTGCCTGCACCTTGAACGTGAATGACGACGCGGTGGGCATCAAGTCCATCGAGCACGCCATCATCGACCGCGCCTGGGCCGAGGGTTGGGTCAAGCCGCAAAGCCCGAAGGTGAAGACCGGCAAGACCGTGGCCATCGTCGGCTCCGGCCCCGCAGGCCTGGCGGCTGCGCAGCAACTGGCACGTGCTGGTCACAGCGTCACGGTGTTCGAGAAGAACGATCGTGTCGGTGGCTTGCTGCGTTACGGCATCCCCGACTTCAAGATGGAGAAGAGCCACATCGACCGCCGCGTCGCGCAGATGGAGGCCGAAGGCGTCGTCTTCAAATGCGGCGTGATGGTGGGCGCCTTGCCGGCGGACTCCAAGATCACCAACTGGGCCAAGGAAAGCATCAGTCCTGACGAGTTGAAGGCTCAGTTCGACGCGGTGCTGCTCAGCGGCGGCAGCGAGAACTCGCGTGATTTGCCGGCGCCCGGCCGTGAACTCAGCGGCATCCATTTCGCGATGGAGTTCCTGCCGCAGCAGAACAAGGTCAATGCGGGCGACAAGCTCAAGGGCCAGATCCGCGCCGATGGCAAGCATGTCATCGTCATCGGCGGTGGCGACACTGGCAGCGACTGCGTCGGTACAAGCAACCGCCACGGCGCCAAGAGCGTGACTCAGTTCGAAGTCATGCCCCAGCCGCCCGCGGTGGAAGACCGGCCGCTGACCTGGCCTTACTGGCCGCTCAAGCTGCGCACCAGCAGCAGCCACGACGAAGGCTGCGAGCGCGAGTTCGCCATCTCCACCAAGGAGTTCTTGGGCGAGAAGGGCAAGCTCACCGGCGTCAAAACCGTGCGGGTGGAATGGCAGGGCGGCAAGATGGTGGAAGTGCCCGGCTCCGAGCAGGTGCTCAAGGCCGACCTGGTGTTCCTGGCCATGGGCTTTGTCTCCCCGGTGGCCACCGTGCTGGACGCCTTCGGCGTCAGCAAAGACGCGCGCGGCAATGTCAAAGCGACAGCCGATTTGATCGGCGGCTACCAGACCAATGTGCCCAAGGTCTTTGCCGCGGGTGATGTGCGCCGCGGCCAGTCCCTGGTCGTCTGGGCCATCCGCGAAGGCCGTCAGGCCGCGCGGGCGGTGGATGAGTTCCTGATGGGCGTGAGCGACTTGCCGCGCTGAGTTTCACCAGGAGGTGCTCGCCAAAACAAAGGGCCCGCAATGCGGGCCCTTTTTGATTTGCAGGCCAAGGTTTGACCTGCATGGCTGGGTGCTTACTCTGTGACCGGAACCTCACGCCAGTTCAGGCGTTGGAATTTCTGGCCCCCGGCTTGCTTGAAGGCCGGCTTCTTGAGTGAGCCGTCCGCGCTGCCGACCAGTAGGGCGGGCTTCCCAGTTGGGTCGACGATGACGCGCTGCTCGGTGACCAGGCCCATTTCCAGATAGCTCACATTGTTGTCCAACTGGGTTGTCCCATCGCCGAGGTCAACCGCATAGACTCGCCCGCTGCCGCCGGGTTCGCAAACAGAGTTGGCGCTAGGCACCATGGCGCTGAACATCACCGTACCGTAGAAGGCGCTGGCATCGGCAATCACTCGCCATCCGGCGCCGCCAGTAATGCGTCCCAGGTCGATATACCAGCCGAATTGGGTGGCTAAGTTGAGGCTGATAGGCTGGGTCAGATCATTCAGGGCTAGCAGGTCGGTTGAGCGGTAGGGGGTGGTCGGTGCCGCGGAAAATTTGGTGCCAGAGCCATCAAGAATGGCGTAGAAGCGCTGGGCCTGGGTGATGCTGCT
Organism: Paucibacter sp. KCTC 42545; assembly: GCF_001477625.1. Lineage (NCBI taxonomy): Bacteria > Pseudomonadati > Pseudomonadota > Betaproteobacteria > Burkholderiales > Sphaerotilaceae > Roseateles > Paucibacter sp. KCTC 42545. Next base: position 3,434,612 of record NZ_CP013692.1, on the reverse strand, counting down.
GTCATTGCCGTGCAGCAGGCGACCAGTCCCAACTGTGATGTAGCGGCGCAAGGTCTTGGGGTGGACGGCCGCCAGCGGCCGGGAGGTCACCGGCAAGGGCTTGTTGTCGGACCCTGTCAGCGTCGCAATCTTGGCGACGGTAGGGTCGTTGGTGGCCGAACTCAGGTCCAGCCGCCAGAGATTGCCCAACAAGTCGCCGGCGTAGACGGCATCTGCAGTGCCGTCGCTCAAGTCCGGATAGAAGGGGCGCACATGGGCCAAGCCAGCTTGGTTGTCAGTGCTGCCTTCGCCGGTACTGATGGTCTTCAAGACTTCGCCAGTGCTCGGCTTGATGATGATGAAGTAGCCCTTGCCATCGGCATTGTTGTAGCCAGATCCGACGATGATGACCCAGCCATATTTGCGTGTCTTCATCACAGCAGGTTCGCCGTAGGTGTAGCCCAGTGGCAGATTCGCATTTGCACTGATTTCCCACAACACCTTGGACGCAACTGCGGATTCGCTGGTCATCTGCGTGGGGTCCGTCACATCAATGGCGTACAAGGTGCGGCCGCCCTTGCCGAGACCGCCCACCAGCAAGGAGCGCCAGCCGTTGACACCACCAAAATCAACGTCGGCCACAGCGGGCGTTGCGTCGACGAAGTTGTAGTGCGCAAAGTTGGGGTTGCCCAGTGCTTGCAGACCGTTGACAGCAGGTGTGCCATCCGGCCCCTGGTAAACGGAACCTGGGACGTAGGCAAATACCTCGGCGCCGGTGCTGCCATTGATGGCGTGCAGCATGCCGTCATTGGCACCCACATAGACCATGGTTTGGCGCGATTGATAGTCGCTGAGAAACTTGTCGTAACCCGGGTTGGCATTTGAGGAGTATGGGGCCGTGGGTTTGCCTACCGCCTTGGCTTTGGAGCCGACGATGTCGCCCACCAAGCTGGTGCGGTCGCGGTAGGACTTGGCGCTGCCCGTGACTGAGGAGGCCACTTCGTTCTTTCGGTCGCCGCGCAAATAGGACAAGTAGTCCGCCGCATCGGAGCCAGAGCGGTATGTCGTGTCCAGCGCAGACTGCTGATCCGAAGCCAGACTTGTCAGGCGGAAGGGTACGCCCGTCTTCGTGCTGGTGTTGAAACTGACGATACGTCGGCCCGTGTCCCAACCAGTACCTGCCGCCTGATTGGTCAAGGTGTTCGAGAAGCGCCAAGACTCCGCCTGTGAGGGCGCAGCACTGTTTTCGCCGATCGTGATCGTGCTGGCAATTACGTCGCCGGTCCAGCCGTTGGAGTCGTACTGGGCCGCGAAGCTGGCCGTGCCACTGCTGGTAATTTGTGGGGCAGCGGTCGAGAACGAGGTGGTGTAGGCCTTGAGTTTGGAGACGATGCTGGCAAAAGCCTTGGACAGGCCGTCCACCATCTTGTCAGGCTTGTCGGCGGTGAAGTAGTTGTCCGGGCGCGGCTGGCCGCTATTGGTGTCGGTGTTGGTATGCCACCAGGACAAGGGCAAATCGCTGGCCTGGGCGTAGGGGTCAAAGCCATCGGGCACCGTGAAGCCGCCAAATTTGGTGGCCAGGAAAAACTGATTATTGGTTTCGTAACCCGACTCCAGCACGTCCAGCCAATAGGTTTGAATGGATTGGCGTCCTTTGGTCTTGAGGTCGTTTGGATCGTCCGGGCGGATGTCCTTGGTATTGGAGTCATAGGCCAGGCCGGCCATCAGCGCGCCATTGTTATTGCAGCAGCCGCCGTAAGGCGAGGTAGCGGCCAAGCTGCTGATGCCTTGTATGGTACCGACTCGGTTGGTGGCGACCGTGGCATCGACCGTCTTGTCCGCCGCGACCAAGCTGGGCTTGGCCGGCTCCGAGCCACCCGTCGCGCCGGGTAGATTGCGGTCGGCGTGGGTGTTGGCGTCGCCGATGCCAAGAATGAAGTTCTTTTGGCAAGAGTAAAGGATGGGATCTTCCCATTTCGTGATGACAGGGAAGCCGTCAGCCCATGCTATTTTGGTGGCAGGAGTGGCGCCACTCATGGTGGTCCACTCAGGCACATTGCCTTGATTCTTGTAGTAACGCACGGCGGCGTAGAAGAGCTCGCTGACCGGGTCGTAGGACTTGTAATTGCCTTTGTTGATGGAGCCGAACTTGTTCAGATAGTTCATCACGCCGCTATTGCTGACGGTGACGCCAAAGTCAGTGGCGGTGGCGGTGACGTCAGCTGGGTTCGGGTTGATCACCATGGCGCCTGTGTTGGCGTCCCATTCGGCATTGGCGTTGGTGCTGCGGCCGCCTCCGGGTACCGGCTGGCTGGGGCCGACAAACTTTTGGTTGGCCCGCAGCACGCCACCGTCCCGACTGAGCGTGCTGTCATTCAAATAGCCAAAAGCACTGAATCGGATCTGATCCGAGTATTGCTGCATCAGGCCGGTTGGCTTGTAGTCGTTGTTGGGGTACTGAGTGCAGTTGCTTTCGACGCCGCCGGTGCCGCCGGATGGGTCGCAGACCTTCACTCGAACGCTCATCTCATAAATGGTGGAGCCGTCGGGGCGGTTGGCTGCATTGAAATTAGCCGGGTTGTAGGCCGTTCCGGAGGTGGCGCTGCCCAGGTTATTGCTGGTTGATGTGATCCAGATTTTGTTGCCTAGGCCTTGCACGCGCACATTCAAGCTGCTCCAGATCAGCGGTGTGGCACCTTTGACCAGCGCGCTTGTGGAAAGATTTTTGTTGGGGAAGTTGCCGGTGCCGCCCTGGCCTGAGTGCCAGGCTTTCTCAATCAGGGTCAGTCCCACCTCATCCCTGGAGCGATAGCCGCCCGTCAGCGCCCAGCGGAAGGGGTCGATGGTCTGCATGGTGGCCCAGTTCAGGAAATTGCCGCTCCACAGATCGTTGTCGTCCCCGCTGCATTGGCGCGATGCAGCCGCGCCCGCCGGAAAGAAGTAGCGCAAAGTCTCATCTGCGCTGTAGTTGTAGCGATAGCATTTGTTGGGGTCGAAGTAGCCCAGGAAGTTGCTGGCGCTGTCGTAGTTGCCGGTATGGGCACGGCTGACGGCGGTAGGGAATTCCACCGACAGGGCAAGGGCCAAATTTCCGGGCACGGCCACGCTGGAGAAAACGGCTTGATCGGCCAAAGGCGTCGGCGTCGCGCCGTGGGCAAGCAAGGGCGCGAGCAGACAGGCTAGCGGCAGTCCCGGCAGTGAGTGCCAAGTAGGTGGCAGGTAATGGGTCAGTTTGGACATGATGGGACTCCGAACCGCAGTTAAGGTGGCTGAGCGAAGTTGCCGCTCCTAAGGCCAGTGCTACTGCGAGAAAGTGGACTGGAAGAAGGACTGGGTGTTGCGTGGACCGGTCACTCGAATGCTGACCCTATAGATTGCCTGTGCTTTAACGGCGCTGTTATTGCTGGGGTTGCTGGCATCGGCATTCAGTAGTTCAGAGCCAGAAGTGCTCTCAACATTGCTTAACGTGCAAGTGCTTGGCGAGGCGGCACCGACATCGAGGCACAAGCGATCAATGAGGTAGCGCACTTTGACGCCCTGCTCGGCCAACACAATGTCATTGGCCGCCAAACCCACGCCGGCAAATGCCGCGTCCGACAGCAAGGCGAGGGGCACGCTGCTGGGGCTGGTGGGCAGCATGGATGCGCTGTAGTTGGCAGCCGGGGCGTTGGCCTGACGTGAGGCTTCGGTCGCGAGCACGCCGGTCGTCGCTAGGGTGATGACGTTCTGAATGGCGCGCTCGCCTTGGTTGGTCAGGTCGCGTTTAAAACCCAGATTGCCGGCGTTGAACAGGGCCGTGTTCATGGACCGCATCATGGCCGCGCCGCCAATCAGCATCAGAACCAGGGCAATCATGGCGTAGACCAGCACCAAGCCTTGTTGCTGACGGCGTAGTTGAGGGCCACTAGGGCTTCGGCGTATGAGCTTCATATTTAAAGCATGTTGCGAAGTGGCACCGTGAACTCCAGCGTGCGAAAGCGCTGGCGCTGTTCATCGGCGCTGAGGTTGCGGGTGACCTTCAAGGCCGGGGCGAAATCGCCAAACAAGGTCAGCGGGGCGCTGTTGACGGCCTCGCGTTCGATGCGCTCACTGCGCAGAATCATGCCGATGCGCAAGGAGCGAATCGACAACAAATTGGCCTGGGCCGCTGGGGTGCCGTTGCTGAGGGCGGCCGCGGTGAAATTGCCTGCCGCAGGGGACACCCAGCTGTCAACTCTGCCATCGCTATCGCTGTCCACGCCATACAGCACGCGCAAGTCAACGATGCCATCGCTCATCGCCTGAGCAGTGTCCACATTGTCCAGGCGCAGCAGGTCAAGGTAGTAGAGCGTGGCGTTGGCGCCGATGCCCATGAGTTTGAAATTGGGGCGATTGCCCGTGATATTGCCCAGTGGCACCAGAGTGGATGCGCTCGTCGTCGCAATATTGGCAAGAATAGTGCCGCCAATTTGCTGGCTGGCGTAGGCGCCGCCAAAGTTCAGCAACTGGCTGGCACCGCCCGCAAACGGGGTGGCTACCTGCTGCAGCATGCAGTTGCCGCCCATGCTGGGGTCAATCAGCAGCATCAGGTCGCCGCCGCGCATACCTAAGGTGTTGGTGATGCGCAGCGAAGTAGGGGTGGCCGAGTTCGGTGAAATGCGCAGGGCAGTCTCGCCCAAACCGGAGGCCCCGGCCGCCAGCATCAAGACATCTGAGCCTCCCGTGCCGGCGCCCGCGAACACCATCACTGGAGCCAGGGAAATTTGCTGCGGCACGTTGTTGAAGGGGGCCGGAAAGGCGGTGAGTCGCGGCAGGATCTGGGCCCCATTGCGTGCGACTTGCAGTCTGCAGCCGAAGCTCGCACCAGTATTGTTGTTGGCTGCGCTTTGAACGAAACCTGAGCCCGCGCTTCGCAGTTGCCGGTCAAACTCAAATGAGGTGAAGGCGCTGGTGATCGACTGCTCGTTGGCCGAGTTCATACCGCGCTTGCTGCCTTCGAACTGGGTGATCACCGTGGTCAAGGTCAAGGTCAGTACCAGGCCGATCACAATCGCCACCAGCAACTCGACCAAGCTGAAGCCCTGTTGCGCGCGCGGGTCGCGGCGGCAAATAGGCAGGGAAGTGGGGTCTTGGCATCTCATGGCGGGTCTCAAATGAGGACATCGGTGAAGTAGCGGCTTTCTTCGCCCACCGCCGCCTTGGGCGGCCGCCATTGGACGGTAATGCGCGCGACATTGCCGTTCACAGTGACCGTGCCGACGCCGTTGGGTAGGCCGACCTTGCTAGGATCAGCGACCTTTTCCTTCCAGGCTTGCAGCGTGGCCGCATCAACGGCGACCGTCCCGGCGCCCCACATCTGGGCCACCATTTCATTGGCCAGCAAGACCGCGCGCTGGCTGTCTTCTGCGCCCACTGACAACTGAGTGCCGCGCGCTTGCAAGCTGATCAGGCCCAGCAGGCCGAAGGAGATCAGCAGGACGGCGACCAGAACCTCGATCAAGGACATGCCGTGCTGCCTCGACCGTAGCTGATGCGTGTGCGAACTGGGCGTGGGGGCTTTTGTACTCATGGCGAGGCCGGGCAACCGTCGGGGTTTGAAGAGGACTGCACTTTGCTTGGGTCACACATGCGGACCGATCCCCCCAGGGAAATGAGAATCCGTAAGGGGCGGTCGACTGCACTGCTGCCGCTGTCGCCGCCGGTGACGTCAAAGCTGCTGATGCCGGAGGGCGGCAGTTGGCAGTTGGCGCCGACCACACCGGGGTTGGCGTTGGTGATGGGGCGACCCGCAGCGTTGAAACAAACAGCGGTCGGACCGACCAGTTTGAGATCGGCAATGCCATCGGTCAGTTTGCCGCATTCGATCGCCTGCGGCGCATCATCGGCTGCCAAGGCGACGGTGCGCAGGGCCCAGAAGCCGCCGTTGGCGTCGGCTGCTGCTGCAGTTGTACAGGCGGAACTAGCGGTACGGAATAGGACGACTTGGCGATAACGCCGTGAGGCCTCGGCCTGAGCCAAGCGGGCGGCCGATTGAAGGGCTTCGCTGGCAGTTCGCACTTGGCTGTTGGCGATCCAAGTTCTGAAGGAGGGGATGGCGAACGCCATCATGATTGATACCAAGGCAACGCCCACCATCAACTCCACGAGGGTGAAGCCTCGAGACCTGATTGAGGAGGGAGTTAGCATGTCTCCCCCTTTTTCATCAGCCACTTACTTGTGCAGGTGTTCCAGCCCGAAGGTGCAGCAGTTGTCGCGCGCACATCGGATTCTGTGACGGTGAATTTGAAGTTCGCCACCGGACCACTGCCTTGCGCGAGCAAGGTGTAGGTGGTGGGCGTGGGTGCGCCATCGCAGCTGATTACAAATTTGCCAAAAGTTCTCTTGCTAGCATCCACTGCGCAAGGTGTAGTGAAGCCACCTGTCGTTGCATAAGTGCGATTGTCTTGATAGAAGCGTTCCATCTGAGCGCGCATGGTCGCCAGGCCGGTGTTGGCATCAGCCAGTTGCCCGCGCACGATGTAGTTTTGATAAGCGGGGTAGGCCACACCGGCCAAGATGCCAATGATGGCCACCGTGATCATCAGTTCAATCAAGGTGAAGCCCGCTTGAATGCGAGGGGCGAGAGAAGAGATGGTTCGATTCATGAGAGGGCTCCAGATTGATTGAAATTGTCGAAGCAATCGGCTTTGCGCCTTGCCCGTTCGTCGCCAGGGCTAAACCATTGGTCGGCGGCAGGCCTTGAAATGTGAACTGGCGCACGAATCGCGCTCAATTTAGGGTGCTTGCTACCCTTTGGCTTGCGCCGATTTTGCGACGCTTGCAGGCAGTTGAAGGGTCAATTAGCGCGGGCGCGCAGCCACTTTTGTGTTCCATCTCGGCGGAGCGGCCTGGCGGTATCGGCCTTAGACACAGGGGCTAATTGGCAGCTGATCTGCGGCCGCTCAGTGATTCCCCTATGATGCAAAGCTCGTTTTTCGTTCATCGGGCCTTGGCCCCGTCTGCTCGAGGCCCATGTCGACCCACTATCCCCCGATTTCTAATTCCGCTTCACCCTTGATCGAATTGCGCGATGTCAGTTGCGGTTACGGCGACCGGGTGATTCTGGAGTCGGTCAATCTGACGGTGCCGCGCGGCAAGGTCTTGGCCTTGATCGGTACCTCGGGCGGCGGCAAGACCACGGTGCTGCGTTTGCTGGGGCGGCAGATTCGCCCCCTAAAAGGTCAGGTCCTGTTTGACGGCGTGGATTTGGCCCCGCTCAATTTGGATCAGCTCTATGCCGTGCGTCGTCGCATGGGTATGTTGTTCCAGTTCGGCGCCTTGTTCACCGACCTGTCGGTGTTCGAGAACGTGGCCTTCCCCCTGCGAGAACATACCAATTTGTCTGAAGCCATGATCCGCGACTTGGTGCTGATGAAGCTCAACGCGGTGGGCCTGCGCGGTGCGCGTGACCTGATGCCTTCCGAGGTGTCGGGCGGCATGGCGCGGCGCGTGGCGCTGGCGCGGGCCATCGCGCTGGATCCCGATCTGGTTTTGTATGACGAGCCTTTTGCTGGCTTGGACCCGATTTCGCTGGGCGTAGCAGCACGCCTGATTCGCGATCTGAATGACGCGCTGGGCCTGACCAGCATCATTGTTTCGCATGATTTGCATGAAACCTTCGGCATTGCCGACGAAGTCGCCATGATCGCCAATGGCCGTGTGGTGGCCCAAGGCACGCCCGATGACTTGCGCCATAGCGAAGATCCGCTGGTGCAGCAGTTTGTGGGCGCCCATGCCGATGGGCCGGTGCGTTTTCATCAAGCGGCCGTGCCGGTGGCGCAAGACTTTGGTTTGGGAGCACGCGCATGACGGCGCTTGACGGATTGGCGCGCCTGGGCCGCGCCACACGTGGCCAACTGGCCGAGGTCGGCGCGGGCACACGCTTGTTTATGCAGGTGCTGGCGCGCACGCCGCAGGCCTTGATGCGTTTTGGCCTGGTGCGTGAGCAGGTGTATTTCCTCGGCAATCGCTCGCTGTCCATCATCGGCGTGTCGGGCCTGTTCGTTGGCTTCGTGCTGGCGCTGCAGGGCTACTACACCTTGCAACGCTACGGCTCGGCCGAGGCGGTGGGCTTGTTGGTGGCCTTGAGCTTGGTGCGTGAACTGGGCCCGGTGGTGGCGGCCTTGCTGTTCGCAGGTCGCGCCGGCACCTCACTGACGGCCGAGATCGGCTTGATGAAGGCCGGCGAGCAACTCACCGCCATGGAGATGATGGCGGTGGACCCGGTCACCCGGGTGTTGGCGCCGCGCTTCTGGGGCGGCGTGATTGCCATGCCTTTGCTGGCGGCGCTGTTCTCGGCGATTGGTGTGATCGGCGGCTGGCTGGTGGCGGTGCCTTTGATTGGCATCGACGCGGGCGCCTTTTGGTCGCAGATGCAAGGCGGGGTGGATGTGTTTGCCGACGTCGGCAATGGCGTGGTGAAGAGCCTGGTGTTCGGTGTCACCGTGACCTTTGTGGCGCTGCTGCAGGGCTATGCCTGCAAACCGACGCCCGAGGGTGTGGCGCAGGCCACCACCCGCACCGTGGTGGTTTCTTCTCTGGCGGTGTTGGCACTGGACTTTGTGCTGACCGCCATGATGTTTTCGATCTGATTTTGGAGTCTGGCATGCAAGCCTCTCGACATGATGCAAAGGTGGGCTTCTTCGTGCTTTTGGGCGCGGCCGCCTTGTTGTTCCTGGCCCTCAAGGCCGGCAATCTGCTGAGCCTGAATTTCGACGAGACCTACCAGGTCACGGCCAAATTCGACAATATCGGCGGCCTCAAGGCCAATGCCGCGGTGAAGAGTGCCGGCGTGGTGGTGGGCCGGGTGGAGTCCATCGTTTTTGATGACAAGAGCTTCCAGGCCAAGGTCACCATCAAGATGCAAAAGAAGATGGCCTTCCCCAAGGACAGCTCGGCCAAGATCCTCACCGCCGGCCTGCTGGGTGAGCAGTACATCGGCCTGGAAGCAGGCGCCGACGAAAAGAATCTGGTGGCCGGTGACAACATCAGCCAAACCCAATCGGCCGTGGTGCTTGAAAACTTGATCGGCCAGTTCCTTTACAACAAGGCCGCTGACAGCGCCGCAACACCAGCGGCGGCGGGCAAGCCATGAGTCAGCGCTCCATCTGGCGCAGCCTTGTTTTGCTGAGCCTGGCCCTGCTGCTGGGCGGCTGCGCCAGCTTGCGCGGCCCGGGTGGGCCGGGGCAGAAGCTGGACCCTTGGGAGTCCTGGAACCGCAAGGTCTTCAGCTTCAATGACAAGTTGGACGAGCATGTGCTGGTGCCGGTGTCCACTGCCTATAGCGAGTTGGTGCCGGCCCCCGTTCGCCAGGGCATTGACAACGTCTTCGGCAATGTCAACGACGCTTGGTCGGCGGTGAACCTGGTGCTGCAGGGTCGCCTGCGCGCCAGCGTGGAGCAAGGCATGCGCTTTGCCGTCAACACGGTGCTGGGCTTCGGCGGCATTCTGGATATTTCCACCGAGGTGGGCCTGGAGAAGAAGAGCGAAGACCTGGGCAAGACCTTCGGCCGCTGGGGTTTTGGCACCGGGGCGTACATCGTCTGGCCTTTGTTTGGCCCCTCGTCGGTACGCGACACCGTGGCCATGCCGGCGGATTGGTCGGCTTCGCCCTCGCTGGTGTTCCGTGAAGGCAGTGCCAAGGTTGCGATCTACAGCTTGCAGACCATCAATACCCGCGCCAATTTCCTGCGTGCCAGCCAGATGCTGGAAGGCATCGCGCTCGACAAGTACACCTTCTACCGTGACGCTTATCTGCAGCGCCGCGGCAGTTTTTCCGATGATGAAGAGTTCGAAGTGCTGACACCCGATAAGCCGGAGCCTGATCCGCCGGCACAGTCTGGGCCGTAAAGCTTTGTGAGCTCTGTGAACCGAACGCGGCCTGCCGCGTTCAAGTGTCAGGCCACTTGGTGGTCAACCCGAATGAAAGAAGAGAGTAGCGCCATGATTGCGAGCAAACGTGTTTTCCTGATCTGCGGCCTCTTGTCGGCCAGCCTGCTGTCCGGCCTGAGCCCCGCACCGGCCCTGGCGGCCGACAACTCGGCGCCTGATCTGCTGATCCGCCAGCTCTCGCTGGAGACGCTGGAAGCGGTCAAGTCCGACAAGTCCATCCAGGCCGGCGACATCCAGAAAATCATCAACTTGGTCGACACCAAGGTGATGCCGCATGTGAACTTCCAGCGCATGACCTCCTCGGCCGTGGGCCGCTTCTGGCGCCAGGCCACGCCCGAGCAGCAGCAGCGCCTGCAAGACGAGTTCAAGACCTTGCTGGTGCGCACCTATGCCGGCGCGCTGACGCAGGTGAAGGACCAGACCATTGCCCTCAAGCCCCTGCGCGCCAGCAGCACCGACACCGAGGTTGTGGTGAAGACCGAGATCCGCGGCAAGGGTGACCCGATCCAGCTGGACTACCGCCTGGAAAAGGGTGCTGGTGTCTGGCGCATTTACGACGTCAATGTGCTGGGCATTTGGCTGGCGGACCAATACCGCAACAGCTTTGCGCAAGAGATCGGTGCCAATGGCATTGATGGCTTGATCAAGACTCTGGCCGACAAGAACCAGAAGGCCGCGGCCGGCAACGCCGCCAAGGCCTGATGACGGCAAGCGCAAGAACCATGCTCAAGCTGCCGGTGTCGCTGCGATTGCAAGAGCTGCCCACGCTGTGGGCGGCTTGGCAAAACACCCTGCGGGTGGAGGCGCGGCAGCTGCATGGCAGCGGTGGTGCGGGTTCAGCCATCGGCCTGCAGGTCAGCGCGGCTGATCTGCAGGACTTTGACTCCGGCGTGCTGACTCTGTTGCTGAGTGCCGCGCGTTTATGCCGCCAGGAAGGCGTGCAGATGCAGGTCTGTGAAGTACCGCCCAAGCTGCAAGAGCTGGCCCGCGTTTACGGCGTGGCCGAACTCCTGTGGCCCGAGCTGCTCAGCCCGGCTGGCCCGGCCAATCAGCTGGCGTAACGCTTGCTGCGCAGATTGCGCTTGATCTCTTGCAGCATCGGCCGCAGCGTCTGACCCAGGCGCAGGGCCACGCCAGTGGTCAAAATATCGATGGCCACTAGGTGCAGCAGGCGCGACACCATCGGGCTGTAGCGGTCATAGTCTTCCGGGTGATCCACCGCGAGCAAGACCTGACCCTGGCTCTGGCCCAGCGCCGCCAAAGGCGTGCCACTGGCCGTGATGATGATGATGGTGGCGCCTTTTTTGCGCGCGATCTCGGCCACATCCAGCATGTCGCGGCTGCGGCCTGAGTTGCTGATCAGCACCGCGCAGTCACCCGCTTGCAGCATGGTGGCGCTCATCAGCTGCACATGGCCGTCGCTCCAGGCTGCGGTGTTGACGCCCAGGCGGAAGAACTTGTGCTGCGCATCCTGCGCCACGATGCCGGAATTGCCGACGCCGTAAAACTCGATGCGCCGCCCGGCATTGGCCGAATCGGCCATGGCGTCGATGGCGCGCTCAAAGGCATGGCTGGCCGCGTCGTTACGGTAGTGCAGCAAGGCCGCGACGGCGTTGTCCACCACCTTGACGATCAGATCGCCCGGCTTTTCATCTTCATCCACTGCGCGGTGCACAAAGGGCACGCCTTCGTTGACGCTGCCCGCGAGCTTGCGCTTGAAGTCGGCCAGGCCGTCATAGCCCACGCTGCGGCAAAAGCGCACCACGGTGGGCTTGCTGACATGCGCCCGGTCCGCCAACTCGCTCACTGGTAGATTGGCGAAGGCGCGTGCGTCGGTAAGCAGCAGCTTGGCCACGCGCTGTTCGGCCGGCGGCAAGGCGGGCAGTGCGGCCTTGACCCGCTCCAGAATGCTCATGCGAGCCCCCGCTCAAAGCGGGTAGTCAGCGGCTGGCTCACAAGCGTCCTCACTCTTCTTCTCCCCAGGCAAAGCCATCCCGCGCCACCAGGGCGCTGGAGGCCGCCGGGCCCCAGGAGCCGGCGCTGTAGGGACGCGGGCCGGTGTTGTCGTGCTTCCAGGCGTCCAGAATCGGTTCCACCCAGCGCCAGGCTTGTTCCTGCTCATCGCTGCGCACGAAGAGGTTGAGTCGGCCGGCGATCGCATCGAGCAGCAGGCGTTCATAGGCGCCGACGCGGTTGCTGGCGAAGGCTTTGTCAAAGTCCAGGTCCAACGACACAGGCGCCAGCGCCTCGCCGTGGGCACCGCCCTTGGCCGCTAGCAATTGCAACTCCAGCCCATCTTCGGGTTGCAGCTTGATCACCAGGCGGTTGGCCTGATTGGTGCCAGGGAAGATCGGGTGAGGCACGGGGCGGAAGTTGATGACGATTTGCGCATCACGCTCGGCCAGGCGCTTGCCGGTGCGCAGATAAAAGGGTACGCCGGCCCAGCGCCAGTTCTGCACCTCGGTGCGCAGGGCCACAAAGGTCTCGCATGGGCTGTCGGCCGGCACCTTGCCTTCGTCCAGATAGCCGTTGACGGCTTGGCCATCAATATTGCCGGCACGGTATTGGCCGCGCACCACATCGCGCGCCACGCTCTCGGCGGTGAAGGGCTTGAGCGAGCGCAGCACCTTGAGCTTTTCGTCGCGGATGGCATCGGCATCGTTGGTCGAGGGCGGCTCCATCGCGATCATGGTCAGCAACTGCAGCGCATGGTTTTGAATCATGTCGCGCAGGGCGCCGGTCTCGTTGTAGAAGGCGCCGCGTGTGCCCACGCCCAGGCGTTCGGCCAAGGTGATCTGGATGTTGGCAATGCTTTCGCGCCGCCACAGGGGCTCGAACAAGGCATTGCCAAAGCGCAGGGCCATCAAATTCTGCACCGAAGGCTTGCCCAGGTAATGGTCGATGCGGAAGGCTTGTTCTTCCTTGAACACCGAGCGCACCACTTGGTTGATTTCTTGCGCACTGGCCAGGTCGTGGCCGAGCGGCTTTTCCAGCACCACGCGCACGCGCTCGTGATTCAGGCCAACGGCGCCCAGCTGCTGGCAGATCTGCGTGAACAGGTGCGGGCTGGTGGCCAGATACAGCACCACGGTGTCGGCCTGGCGCTCATCCAGCCAGTCCTTCAGGCGCTGGTAATGCTCGGGCTGCGACAAGTCCATGCGGCGGTAATGCAGCAGGGCGGCGAATTGTTCGAACTCTTCATCGCTGGGGCGCTTGGAACCGTCCACTTCCTGGAAGCGCTCTTTCAGCCATTGGCGGTATTGCTCGTCGGGCATCTCGTCGCGGGCCACGGCCAGGATGCGTCCGCCGGCCGGCAGCTTGCCGTGGCGGAAGGCCTGGAACAGGGCGGGCATGAGCTTTCTCCATGTGAGATCGCCGGTGCCGCCAAAGAATACGAGGTCGAATGACATAGCTAGGTGCCGAAGCCGTGAGAGGGGTGACGGTGAAGCGCGCCGGTGCGAGGAAAGGACTGGCGCAATGTTTTGTTGATGTAACAAAGTTTCTGGAATTATGATGCCGCAGTTTCGTGATTCGGTCAATGTGGCTGGCCCAGTTGACAGATTTCATGGGGGTTTTCCTGAATTTCGCGCTGTAACCAAGCATCAGCTGCCATGCTGCGGCGCGCGGCCGGTTCTTGCCGGAACGGTTCTAATACGGGATTCCCCTCAAACCTCGAGCTACGGCCATGAATCAACTCGACCAACTCAAGTCCTTCACCACCGTGGTTGCCGACACCGGCAACTTTCTGCAGCTGGCGCAATTCGCGCCGCGTGACGCGACCACCAATCCTTCGCTGATTCTCAAAGCCGTGCAGTCGGCCGACTACGCGCCTTTGCTGAAGGACACGGTTGCCGCCCATGCCGGCAAGCCCTTGGACGAAGTGGTGGACCATGTGCTGGTGCGCTTTGGTCTGGAAATCCTCAAGGTCGTGCCCGGCCGCGTCTCCACCGAAGTGGACGCCCGCCTGAGCTTTGACGCTGCCGCCACCGTGGCGCGCGCACGCCGCATCATGGCCTTGTACGAAGCCGCCGGCATTGGCCGCGAGCGCGTGCTGATCAAGATCGCCGCCACCTGGGAAGGCATTCAAGCCGCCGCCGAACTGGAGCGCGAAGGCATCCATTGCAATCTGACGCTGCTGTTCTCCTTCTGCCAGGCGGTTGCCTGCGGCACGGCCGGCATTCAGCTGATCTCGCCTTTTGTGGGCCGCATCTATGACTGGTACAAAAAGAGCGCCGGCGCAGCTTGGGACGAGGCCGCCAGCAGCGGCGTGAACGACCCCGGCGTCAAGTCGGTGGCGCAGATCTACAACTACTTCAAGAAGCACGGCATCGCCACCGAGGTGATGGGTGCCAGCTTCCGCAATGTGGGCCAGATTCAGGCCCTGGCCGGCTGCGATCTGCTGACCATCAGCCCCGACTTGCTGGCCCAGCTGCAGGCCAGCGAGGCGCCGTTGCTGCGCGCGCTGGACGCCGACGCCGCCCGTGCTGCTGACATTGCCCCGGTTTCATTCGACGAAGCGGGCTTCCGCTTTGCCCTCAACCAAGATGCCATGGCCACCGAGAAGTTGGCCGAAGGCATCCGCCTCTTCGCCGTGGACTCGGCCAAGCTGGATCAGATGATTGTGAGTTGACGATGAGTGTTTCGCGTTGTGATCAAAGCCCCGCCTGGGGCCTGTTGCAAGCCGAGTTCAAGACCCGAGGCCAAGCCTTTGATGTGCGCGAGGCCTTCGCGGCCCAGGGCGCGCAGCGCTTCGCCGACTGGAGCTTCCAGGCGCCGGAAGTCTTTGCCGATCTGTCCAAGAACCGCATCGATGCCGCGACCCTGGACTTGCTGCTGCAACTGGCCCGTGACGTCGGCCTGGAATCACAACGTGAGGCGCTGTTCGCCGGCGCGCCCATCAATCTGACCGAGGGCCGCGCCGTGCTGCACACGGCCCTGCGCGCCCCAGCGGGCCAGGGCCTGTTCAGCGATGAGGTGCAAACTTCCCTGGCGGCCATGCTGGCCTTTGCCGAGAGCGTGCGCGCCCAAGCCAAGAGCGGCATCACCGATGTGGTTCACATCGGCATCGGCGGCAGCGACCTTGGCCCGGCCATGGTGGTGGGTGCCTTGCAGTCCTTTACCCAGCCGGGTTTGAAGCTGCATTTCGTCTCGAACGTGGATGGGCATGACCTGGCCCCGGTGCTGCGGGATCTCAAGCCCGCCAGCACCTTGTTCGTGATCGCCTCCAAGACCTTCACCACCCAGGAGACCTTGGCCAATGCGCAGGCCGCCAAGGCTTGGTTCCTGGCCAACGGCGGCAGCGATATTGCCAAGCACTTCGTCGCCACCAGCAGCAATGTGGCCGCCGCTGCGGCCTTTGGCATCAGCACCACCTTTGGCTTCTGGGACTGGGTGGGTGGGCGCTATTCCCTGTGGTCGGTGATCGGCCTGCCGATTGCCGTCGCCATCGGCGCCGAGAACTTCCGCGCTTTGCTGGCGGGCGCCCATGCGATGGACGAGCATTTTGCCCACACGCCGCTGGCGCAAAACCTGCCGGTGCTGCTGGGTTTGCTGGACGTTTGGTACCGCAACTTCCACGGCTTCAGCAGCCGCAGCGTGGCGCCTTATCACCAGGGCTTGAAGCGCCTGCCGGCTTATCTGCAGCAGCTGGAGATGGAAAGCAACGGCAAGGGCGTGGACCGCGAGGGTCAGGCCTTGCCCTATGCCACCAGCCCGGTGGTCTGGGGTGAGGCGGGCACCAACGGTCAGCATGCCTATTTCCAGATGCTGCACCAGGGCACGGATGTGATCCCGGTGGAATTCATCGCCGTCAAGACGCCCAATTTCGGCGCGCATGTGAGGGGCGAATTGGCCGCTTGCCTGCAAGATCAACATCAGAAGTTGCTGGCCAACTGCCTGGCGCAATCGCAAGCCCTGATGCAGGGCAAGCGCTTTGAAGAAGCCTTGGCAGAAAAGGCGCCCACCGCTTCGCAGACCATGGCACCGGAAACCCTGGCCCGCCATCGCAGCTTCCCTGGCAACCGCCCCAGCACGACCTTGGTGCTGGATGCGCTAACGCCGCAGTCACTCGGCGCCTTGATCGCGCTTTACGAGCACCGGGTGTTTGTCAGTGGCGCCTTGTGGGGCATCAACAGCTTTGACCAATGGGGCGTGGAATTGGGCAAGGCCTTGTGCGGCCAGCTCTTGCCGCGCCTGAGCAGCGGCGACGGCGCCGGGCTGGACGGCTCGACCGCCGGCTTGTTGCGCCACCTGCTGGCCAAGTAGAGCAAACCTAGATCGATATGAATATTGTTTTTGACTTCGGCGGCGTGCTGTTTCGCTGGCACCCGGCCACCTTTCTGGCACGCGTCTGGCCGCATCGTGCGGCTGACGCCGAGCAAGCCGCGGCGGTAGCGGCTGAGTTCTTCCAGAACTACAGCGGCGACTGGGGCGCTTTTGATCAAGGATTGATCGACGCCCCCACGGTGATTGAGCGCATCGCCGCGCGCACCGGCTGGCCTGCGGCCGAGGTGGCGCAGGTGGTGGCGGCCGTGCCGGATGAGTTGCAGGTCTTGCCGCAGACCGTGGCGCTGATTGAAGAGCTCAAGCGCGCCGGGCACCGGCTGTTCTATTTGTCGAATATGCCCGAGCCCTATGCCGATCATTTGGAGCGTCACTACCCGCTACACGACTGGTTCGAAGCCGGGGTGTTTTCGGGCCGGGTGAAGCTGTCCAAGCCCATGCCCGAGATCTTTGCGTTGGCCAGCCAGCGCTTTGGCGTGGCGCCGCAAAGCTGCCTGTTCCTGGATGATCACCCGGTCAATATCGAGGCCGCCAAGGCCTTGGGATGGCAGGCGCTGCTGTTTACGACCGCTGATGCCGTGCGGCCGCAGCTTGGTCAATTAATGCTGTAAATCGGGCGGCAGGGCGTCCGGGTCCAGGTCTTCCAAGGGCGGCGTGGTTTCGACGCGGAAACTCTCGCTGGCCCAGGCGCCCAGGTCGATTTGGCGGCAGCGTTCGCTGCAAAAAGGCCGCCAGGTATTGCTGGGGGCGAAAACACTGTCGCCACCACAAGTGGGGCAGCGCACGATGCGGGGGCTGGTCATGGGACTTTCTTTCAGGAACACAGGGTCAGCTCGAAGCTGGCGTCTTGCTGGGCCGGTTTGAGCCGGCCTTCTTCGTCTTGGCGCATCAGGCGGATCGACACCATCAGGCGGTGGCCGCTGATCTCGGGAATCAGGCCCAGGCTGGGGTCAATGCGCATGCGCAGCAATTGGAACACCCGCCCGGCCGGCAGGCTTTGCTGGAACTGGCCGTTGCCGGCCGCCACTTTGTGTGGCGAGCCCGAATCGCGCAGCAGGCCCAGCAGCACTTGCAGGGCTTCGGCCAGCGGCATCAGGGTCTCGGTCCACTGCATCAAATCCTTGCGGCGGCGCACCGGCAGGAATTGCTGCCAGGTGTAGTAGGCCGGCAGGTCAAACTCACAAGTGCCACCGGGAATGCTGATGCGGCTGCGAATGCTCATCAGCCACTCATTGCTGGTGAGTGAGGCGCCGGCCTTGCCGACCAGCTTGTTGAGGCCCTCAAACGCATGGTCGATGCGCGCGACGACTTGGTCCAGCGCGTCTTCCGATACGCCGGGGTTGCCGCGGTAGCTATTGAGCTGGGCCTTGTGGCGTTCCAGCTCCTTGAGCAGGTCAGACTTGAGGTCGGCACGCGAGGCCACGTCCATGATTTCGAACACCGAAACCAGGGCGAAATGGTGGTCGAGCGGGGAGTCACGCTCCATCAGTTGACCGAGGCGGTCGAACAGATGCTCCAGTCTGAGCATCGTGCGGATGCTTTCGTTGAACGGATATTCGTATAGGACCAAGGCGGCCATCCCTATCGATCAGCGTGAAGGCGAGTCCTGCTGCAGCAATGTGCGGCGCAGGTGATTGAGCGTGATTGTTTCACAGCCTGAGCGGCTCGCGCCGCCGGCACCGCTCAGAACCAGCGTTTGGCGAGGGTCAGGACTTGCTTTTCAAGCGCAGGCAGCGGCAATTGCTCGTTGAACAGCACCGCATCGGCGCAGGCGCGCCGGGCCGCACGCGTGGCCTGCTGGGCCAGCACGGCTTGCACGGCGGCGCGCTCCCAGCCATTGCGCGCCATCACGCGGCTGATTTGTGTTTCTTCTTCGCAGTCCACCACCAGCACGCGATCCACGCGCTGCCGCCAACGACCGGACTCGACCAGCAGGGGCACGTCGAAGACGATGCAACTGCTGGTGGCCGCTGCCGCTTGGCGTTCGGTCTCGGCGCCAATCAGGGGGTGCAAGATCGCTTCCAGGCGTTGCTTGACGCTGCTGTCGGCAAAGGCTTGCTGGCGCATCCAGGCACGGTCCAGGCTGCCATCTGCGGCCACGGCGTCCGGCCCAAAAGCGGTTTGCAGTGCGGGCATCGCCGCGCCCTGGGGCAGGGTCAGTGATCGGGCAATGGCGTCGGTGTCAATCACCGTGGCGCCGGCCTGAGCCAGCAAGCGTGCCACCGTGCTCTTGCCGCTGCCGATGCCGCCGGTCAGGCCAATCTGAAGGGCGTTGGCCCGGCGACTCATGCCCAGCCGAGCCAGCCCAGCACCCGTGGGGCGCCGGCAAACAGCACCACAAAGCCGCCGCCCGCCAGGAAGGGGCCGAAGGGCACGTAGCGGCCTTCGCGCAGCTTGGCATTCATCTTCATGCCGATGCCGACGATGGCGCCGATCAGCGAGGCGCCCAGCACGATGGGCAGAATCATTTGCCAACCCAGCCATGCGCCCAGGGCCGCCAGCAGCTTGAAGTCGCCGTAGCCCATGCCCTCTTTGCCGGTCAGCAGCTTGAACAGCCAGTAGATCGACCACAGCGACAGGTATCCCACCAGCGCACCGATCATGGCCGCGTCGAGCGGGATGGTGTAGCCAAGCAAGGCGGCGGCCAAGCCGGCCCACAGCAGCGGCTGGTTGATCGCATCGGGCAGCAAGGTGGTGTCCCAGTCGATCGCCGCCAGGGCCAGCAGCGCCGCAGCAAAGCCGCACCACAGCAGCGTGGTCGGCTGGGCGCCAAAGCGCCAGGAGAGGGCGGCGAAGAGCGCGCCGGTGGCGAGTTCGATCAGCGGGTAGCGCATCGAGATGGCACTCTTGCACTTGCTGCATTTGCCTCCCAGGCGCAACCAGCCCAGCAGCGGCATGTTTTCATGCCAGGCCAGTTGGTGGCCGCAAGACGGGCAGCGCGAGCGCGGCGTGGCAATACCCAGATGCGGCAGCTTTTCAAGCTGGGTGGAGAGATTGGTGCAAGCGGCAGCCAGCTTGTCGGCCTCGGCCTTGGGGCAGGCGGCGGCGCGAGCCAGCTCGGCGCCGTCGCTGAGGGTGTGGGCGGCCTCGGCCAGCCATTGCCGCTCCATCATCAAAGGCAGGCGATGGATGACGACATTGAGAAAGCTGCCCACGCACAGGCCCAGCACGCCCAACACCCAGGGCGACAAGAGGAATTCGATTTCTGCGGACATAGCTATTTTTAGACCACCTGGCCGAGCTTGAAGATGGGCAGATACATGGCGACCACGATGCCGCCGATGATGGTGCCCAGGATCACGATGATGAAGGGCTCCATCAGGCTGGACAGGGCTTTGACGGCCTCGTCCACCTCGTCCTCGTAGAACTCGGCCGATTTGGACAGCATGTGGTCGAGCGAGCCGGATTCCTCACCGATGGCCGCCATCTGCAAGACCATGGTGGGGAAGATGCCGGTGGCGGTCATCGAGGTGGTCAGCGCGGTACCGGTGGACACATCGCGCTGAATCTTCTCGGTCGCTTCGGCAAACACGGCATTGCCGGCGGCGCCGCCCACCGAGTCAAGCGCTTCCACCAGTGGCACGCCGGCGGCGAACATGGTCGACAAGGTGCGGGTCCAGCGCGCCACGGCGGATTTGTAGAGCAGGTCACCGAAAACCGGGATCTTCAGCAGTAAGCGATCCATGGCTTTTTGCATATTGACCGAGCGCTTCCAGGACTGGATGAAGAAGTAGATGCCGCCGCCGATGGTGCTGAAGATCGCCCACCAGTAGGAGACGAAGAACTTCGACATGGCGATCACCATCATCGTCGGCGCGGGCAGTTCGGCGCCGAAGGACTTGAACACATCCTCAAACGCAGGCACCACGAAGATCATGATCACGGCCACCACGACGAAGGCCACGACCAAGACGCCGATGGGGTAGGTCAGCGCTGACTTGATCTTGTTCTTCAATGCCACCGTTTTTTCTTGGTAGATGGCCAAGCGGTCCAGCAGCGCTTCCAAGATACCGGCGGCTTCACCGGCTTCGACCAGATTGCAGTACAGCGCGTCGAAGTACATCGGATGCTTGCGCAAGGAGGTGGACAAGCTGGTGCCTGTTTCCACATCGCCGCGGATGTCGTTGAGCAGGCGAGTCAGGCGCGGGTTGGTGCTGCCTCGGCCGACGATCTCGAAGGACTGCAGCAAGGGCACACCGGCGCGCATCATGGTGGCCAGTTGGCGCGTGAAGACGGCAATGTCTTTTTGCGTGATCGACTTGCCACCGCTGACGCGGCGCTTCTTGACCTTGTTGACCAGAATGCCCTGGCGGCGCAGCTGGGCGCTGACCATGGCCTCGCCACCGGCGCGGATTTCCCCGCGGACCAGTTTGCCATTGCGGTCCTTGCCCTCCCACTCATAGGTGAACTCACTCGTTCGTTTGGCCGCTGTTGTTGTCGATGTCGCCATATCACCTCCGGGAACCGCAATGCCTGTTGCGGTTCGAATTATTCATTTGTTGCGGCAAGCACTTCTTCCAGGGTGGTCACGCCCGCGCGCACCTTGACCAAGCCGAACTGCCGCAAGTCGCGCACGCCTTCTTGCTGGGCTTGTACAGCGATGTCCATGGCCGAGCCTTCGGCCAGGATGATGCGCTGGATCGGCTCGGTGATGGGCATGACTTGGTAGAGGCCAACCCGACCGCGGTAGCCATTGGTGCAATTGGCGCAGCCCACGGCGCGGTACTGCTTCCACGAACCATCCAACTCTTCTTCGGCAAATCCGGCGCGCAGTAAAGCGTCGCGCGGATATTCGGCCGGCGCCTTGCAGTTTTCGCACAGCCGCCGCACCAGGCGCTGGGCCGTGATCAGCAAGACGCTGGAGGCGATGTTGAAGGGCGCCACGCCCATATTCAGCAAACGGCTGAGCGTCTTGGGTGCGTCATTGGTGTGCAGGGTGGACATCACCATATGGCCGGTTTGCGCGGCCTTGATGGCGATATCGGCTGTCTCCAGGTCGCGAATTTCACCGACCATGATGATGTCGGGATCCTGGCGCAGGAAGGACTTCAGCGCTGCCGAGAAGCCCAGGCCGGCCTTGTCATTCACGTTCACCTGGTTGATGCCAGGCAAGTTGATTTCGGCCGGATCTTCGACGGTAGATATGTTGACGCCCGGCTGGTTCAGGATGTTCAAGCAGGTGTACAGCGACACTGTCTTGCCCGAACCGGTCGGGCCGGTGACCAGCACCATGCCGTAGGGCCGCGCGATGGCGGCCAGCAAGCGGTCTTTCTCAATCTTCTCGTAGCCCAGGGCGTCAATGCCCAGCTTGGCGGAGGACGGGTCAAGAATACGGATCACGATCTTCTCGCCGAACAGGGTCGGCAAGGTGGAGATCCGGAAGTCGATCGCCTTGGCGCCGAACTTGAGCTTCATGCGTCCATCTTGCGGGATGCGGCGCTCGGCGATGTCCAGGCGCGACAGCACCTTGATGCGCGAGGCCAGCTTGTCCTTGATGGCAATGGGCGGTTGGGTGATTTCGCGCAGCTCTCCGTCGACCCGGAAGCGCACGCGGTAATGGAACTCGTAGGGCTCGAAATGCAAGTCCGAGGCGCGCAGATTGATGGCGTCCACCAACATTTTCTGCAGGAAGCGCACCACCGGCGCGTCTTCCACATCGGCCAATTCGGCGGCTTCTTGCGGGGGCGCGTTTTCCTCGTCGGTGATGTCGAACTCAAAATCGCCGCCGGCGAGTTGGTCTAGCGCCTCGCTGGCGCTGGCGGCCGAACCCTGCAGCATGCGGCTGAGCTTGTCGTGCTCGACGATCACCCATTCGGGGCTGAGTTGGGTGGCGAACTTGATGCGCTCGACCACGTCCTGATCGGTCGGGTCGGCGCCGCCGATGAAGAGCCGGTTGCCGCGTCGGCCCAGCACCACGATCTGGTACTGCTGGGCTAGCTTGGTGTCGACGATGTCGCGCGGCATGCGCTGCACATCCATGGCGCTGATGTCCAGCAGCGGCAGCGACAGCGCTGTTGACAAGGTGTGCGCCAGCTCGGCCGAGCTGAGCGTGCCCGCCGCGATGACCGCATTGACGAAGCTGGTCTTCTTCTCGCGAGCCTGCCGCATCAGCTCCTCGGCCTGCTTTTGCGGCAGCTTGCCCGCATGCACCAGCATGCGTGCTACGCCCGAGAGGGCGGATTGAGGCGGCTCGGCCAGGGTGGGTTCCACGAAGAGTCTCTGTCTTTGCTGTTTGTTGAGGGCTGTCCAGCCCCAAGTTGAAGGGGTGTGGCGCTGGGGCGTCAGTGCGGCACTGTAAACCGTGGCGCCCTTACTGCCTGTTGCAAAGTGTGCGCTAGCGCACGATTTGCCTCTGACTGAGCGACTGGGTCGCGCTCAGGCGGCACGGTTTAGCTCTAGAAAAAGTCCACATTCGAACCTGCATGGCTTTGGATAGGCCCGCTCTCCACCCGTGCGGCGACGCTGGCCCGCGCCGCCGCCGCGGCTGCCACCGCGGCTTGCGCGGCCACCAAAAAGTCTGCCACCGCCGCGTCGTCACCGAGGCGGAAGGTGCTCAGCACCTCGGCCAGGGCCACGGCTTGCTCCAGCAGTTCATGGGCGATTTCCCCAGAGCGCTCGGCCACATGGACATTTTGCCGGGTCACTTCATCCAACTCTTTGACCGAGGCGGCCACCACCTCCAGGCCTTGGGCATGTTCGGAGTTGTCGGCGGTCAGGCTGTCGAAGACATCGCCGACCCGCTTCACCGAGGCCACCAAATCCACCATGGTGGAGCCCGCCTCATCGGCCAGCTTGGCGCCGCGCTCGACCGTTTCCAGCGAGGCCGAGATCAAGCCCTTGATCTCCTTGGCCGCTTCGGCCGAGCGGCCGGCCAAGCGCCGCACCTCGCTGGCCACCACAGCAAAGCCGCGCCCTTGCTCGCCCGCACGGGCGGCTTCCACGGCAGCATTCAGGGCCAGGATATTGGTCTGAAAGGCAATCGCGTCGATCACCGCCGTGATGTCGGTGATCTTGCGCGAGGACTGCTCAATCTCCTGCATGGTGCTGACCATTTGCGACACCACCGCGCCGCCCTGAGTGGCCATGGTCGACGATGCTTTGGACAGCTCCAGCGCTTCTTTCGACGCCTGCGCGCTGGCCTGCACGATCATGGTGATTTGCTCCAGGCTCATGGCCGCGTCTTTCAGCCCATTGGCTGTGCGGTCGGTGCGTGACAGCAGCTCGCCGCTGGTGTGGCCCACTTCCTCGGCCGCCTTGTGCATGCTGAAAAGCGCCTCGCGCACCAGGCGCAGGGCTGCGGCCATGCGCTGCTGCACATCGCGGAGCCGGCCACCCGTCTTGGAGGCGGTGCGCACGGCGTCGAGGTTGAGTCGGATTGGGCCCTCTTGGCCCATGGCATTGACCAGAAACGCCATCTCGAAGGTTTCGCCGGCGCGCTTTTGCAGATACTTGGCGGCGTTGATCAAGAAGGCGCAGAGTACAAGCAGAAAGCCCAGGTCAGCAAAGTGGCCCCAGCGTTCGCCCGTCGCATGGACGTAGAGTGGGTAGTCGGCCGTGCTCAGCGCTTGCGTGCCCAGGTGGTGGGCGGCTAGCAGGCTGCCCATATAGGCAATCACCCGCCAGTCGCAATAAGGCAGTAGCAGACAAAGGCTGATGTAGACATTGGCATGGATGGAGCTTGACCCTTTGGTGATCTGCAATTGGAGCGCCACCAGAATGACCAGCACGGTGGCCAGCAGCAGACGGCTATTGAGGCTGCCGCCCCAGAAGTGATAAGCCAAGCCACAGGCAATCAAGCAGGGGATGCTGACCAGCAGTGCCAAGCTCGTGGCCTGGTTGTAAAAGCCCAGGCCCAGGCACAACAAGGCATTGACCACCACCACCACCAGCATGGTGAGATCCTGGCGCCGATTACTGTTCAGAAGAGCAGGGTTGTTCATGCGGGTGACCATCCTCAGGACGCGGGCGGTGGGTGCGCAACTCGGCAAGCGGGGCCGCACACAATATCCGCCTAGTTTGTACGTTCTTTGCCATGCCGTGTGCAAGCGAGTGGCAGCAATTCGCGTGCTTTTCTGCCCACTACTGCGCCGCGATCAGGCATCATGGGCGAGCGTCATCACTGCCATGGGGTGTAAATCGTGAAGAAGATTCTCATCGTCGAAGATCAGGAAGAGATTCGAGAGCTGATCCGCGTAACGCTTGAGTTTGACGACTACGACATTCAGGAAGCGCCCAATGGCGATGAAGGTCTGCGCAAGGCCGCCAGTTTCCGCCCGGACCTGATCTTGCTGGACGTGATGATGCCGGGCGGTTTGAATGGTTTGCAGGTTTGCCAGCGCATCAAGTCTGACGCTGCGCTCAAGCGCACCAAGGTCATTTTGCTGACCGCGCGCGGCCAGGAAGCCGACCGCCAAGCGGGCCTGCAGGCCGGCGCGGATGAGTACTTGATCAAGCCCTT
Source organism: Paucibacter sp. KCTC 42545 (assembly GCF_001477625.1). Classification (NCBI taxonomy): domain Bacteria; kingdom Pseudomonadati; phylum Pseudomonadota; class Betaproteobacteria; order Burkholderiales; family Sphaerotilaceae; genus Roseateles; species Paucibacter sp. KCTC 42545. The sequence goes on along the minus strand of NZ_CP013692.1, from coordinate 3,409,984 downwards.
CAGTCCCTTGGAGTTGATGAAGGTGATTGGCAAAGTGATCCGCTGAATTCGGCTTCGAGTTTGCCTGCCTAGAGGCCGGGCTCTGCATGGCGCGGCAAGTGCGCAAGATGCTCATACCCCTTGGCTGCATAACCTGAGCAGGGCGGCCGGCATGGCCGACAAGGCCACCACATGTTGGGCGGCCCCCATCTCCGCCGCGGCCTTGGGCATGCCGTAGACCACGCAGCTGGCCTCGTCCTGCGCCAGGGTGGTGGCACCGGCTTTGCGCATCTCTAGCAGGCCGCGGGCGCCGTCTTCCCCCATGCCGGTGAAGATAGCGCCGATGGCATTGCGGCCCGCGCATTGCGCCACCGACTTGAACAGCACATCCACCGAAGGCTTGTGGTGGTTGACCAGCGGGCCGTCGCGCACTTCCACCACATACTGCGCACCGCTGCGCCGCAGCTGCATATGCCGCCCGCCGGGCGCCACCAATACCCGGCCGTTGATGACGCGGTCGCCGTCCTTGGCTTCCAGCACCTCCAGCTCACTCATGCTGTTGAGCCGGGCCGCGAAGGACTGCGTGAACTTCTCGGGCATGTGTTGCACCAGCACGATGCCCGGCATGGTGCGCGGGAGTTGGCGCAGCACCGCCTCGATGGTTTGCACGCCGCCGGTTGAGCTGCCAAAGGCGATCACCCGGTCGGTGGTTTCGGCCATGGCCGCATTGCTGGTGAAACTGTTGCTCAGGCTGCTCGCCAAGCTGGCGGCTGCGCTCGGCTTGGCGCTACCGGGCGGGCTAGCGGGCGCGCTTTCAGCGGCAATCGGCATGACCCGCACATTGGCCCGCGCAGCGGCCCGCACCATGCCGACCAGGCCGTTGCCGGGGTCTTCGAGAAAGTCGCGCAGCCCGAGCTTGGGCTTGGTGACAAAGCCCACCGCTCCGGCTGCCAGCGCCTGCATGGTGGTTTCACAGCCGGCCTCGGTGAGGGTGGAGCACATCACCACCGGCATCGGGTGCTCGCGCATCAGGCGCTTGAGAAAGCTGATGCCATCCATGCGCGGCATTTCCACATCCAGCACGATTACATCGGGCCAGGCCGCTTCCAGCTTGGGCCAGGCAAACAAGGGGTCGCTGGCGGTGATGGTGACCCGGATGCCGGCCGCTTCGAGCAGGCCGGCCAGATGCTTGCGCACCACGGCGGAGTCATCAATCACGGCAACCCGCAGCGCTTGGCTCATTGATGAACTCCCCGTTGAGTAGTTTTGACTTGGCCTATCTGGACGCGGCGCCGCGCTTGATCTCGACCTTGCCGCTGGGCAGGTCCAGGGTCACGGTGCGGGGGACAAAGTCGCCCACATCAACGTCCTGCAGCTGAAAGCCGTGCTGGTCGATCAAGGCCCAGCCACGTTCGATATTGCGCTGGCCCACATTGAATTTGACGTTAGCGCCGTCGGGCATGGTGTCGGCGCCGCCATACAGATGGGCCAGAAAGTCCTTGGGCTGGGCGCCGCTTTGCTTGATGGATTGCAGCAGCAATTCCACTGCTTCGTCGCCGTAGCGCCCGTCCAGCGGTGCCTGGCCGCGCGAGGTGCGCGAGGGCAGCAGGAAGTGGCACATGCCGCCGATCCGTTTGTGGGGATGCCACAGCGTGATGGCTACGCAAGAACCCAGCAGCGTGCGCAATTGCAGGCCCTGGCCGAAGTGCCACTGCCCGGGCATCAGGTGCAGGACCTTGGGGACCAGGATGGCGGATGCGCCCGGCGCTCCGGGTGCGGCGGGTACAGCCGCTGCCGCTGGCGCGCTTGGCGCCATGGCGCGTTTTGGCGCGGCCCCGCTGGGCGGCGCGGGGGGGCGGACGAAGGGCTTGGTCATTTCATCATCACCCTGGGGTCAAGCATGTTGGTAGATGGCCGGTGCAATGGCACTCAGCGGCAAATCCAGCGCCGCCAGTGACTCGGCGTGGCCGGGGTAGAGTACGCCGCCGGGTTTGAGTCGTTCGATCACCCGGCTGACGATGGCACGCTTGGCCGGAGCATCAAAGTAGATCAATACATTACGCAGAAAAATCACATCGAACAAGGGCAGGTCGGCGGGCAGGGGCTGCATCAGATTGGCGCACTGAAAGCGCACCCGCGCGCGCAGCTCGCGCTGAATCAGCAGCGTGCCTTCGTACGGACCCTCACCGCGCAGGCAAAAGCGGCGCAGATAGTCCTTGCTGGTGTCGCGCGCCCGCTCCATCGGGTAGAGGCCGCGGCGCGCACTGGCCACCACCGAGGACGAGAGATCGGTGCCGCGTACCGACCAGGGGCCGCTGCCGAGCTTGTCGGCCAGCACCATGGCGATGCTGTAGGCCTCTTCGCCGGAGGAGGAGGCGCCGCTCCAGACCAGGAACTCGCTCTTGCTGTCTTTGGCTTTAGCGCCTTCGGCCCGGCGCGCCAGGTCTTCGAAGTGGGCCGGTTCGCGAAAGAAGTAAGTTTCATTGGTGGTGAGCTTGTCCACCACGCTGGTCAGCATGCTTTCGGGCATCTGGCCACGCACCATCTTTTGCACGAAGTTGTTCAAGTCTGGCTCACCGGCATCGGCGGCGAGTTTTTGCAGGCGGCTTTGCACCAAGGCGTGTTTGGCCTCGGTGAGGCGGATCCCCGAGATGCGATGAAACAGATCGGTAATCGCCGTGAAGGATTGGGGGGAGAGGTGGCTCATTGCGTCGGCTGCGGTGGGGGCGCTGTGGGTGAGTTCAGGCGCTGGGGGCGCCGGACATCAGGGCCGCCAGTGCTGCGGGTGACAGCACCTGATCGAGATTCAGCAGCGCGGCATAACTGCCACGCACATTGACCATGCCGGCTAGAAAATCAGCCGCAATCGCCACGCCCAGTGTGGGCGCGGGCTCGATGCGTTGGCTGTCGACTTCCAGCACCTCGAACACGGCGTCCACCAGCACGCCGGCGATCAGCCGGCCATGTTCATCGTCCCCCTTGGCTTCCACCACGATGATGGCGCTGCGCCGGCCCAGCTCGGTGCGGCCGAAGCCGAAGCGGGCATTCAAATCGATGACCGGGACCACGGCACCGCGCAGATTCATCACTCCGCGCACAAAGTCGGGCGTTTGCGGCAGCGGGGTCAGGCGGCCAACTTCCAAGATCTCGCGCACCGTCTCGATCGGCACCACCAGGGTTTCGCGCCCAACGGCCATGCGCAGCAATTGCTGCATCGGCCCGGCCTTGGCCTGCGCGGCCATGGCGCCTCGCACGAGGTCGGCCGGTGCGCCTTGGCCTTTTGTCCCCACCGCAGTGCCCATCGTTGCTCCCGTCGCTGCGCCCGTTGCTGTGTTCATCGCGACTCCTCAGAAGCGCTTGAAAAAGGATTCATCGACTTCATCCGGGCCGCCGCCGCTGGCTTCGATATTGCCGCGCTGCGGCAGTCTTGCCATGCTGGTGGTGCTGTTGCGGGCGGTTGGCGGGCTGCTGGATGGTTTGCCAGTACCCATTCCTGTGCGGTTGCTGCTGCGAGGCGCGGCGCTGCCGGGCCTGGCGCTGCTGCGTGGCGATGGCGAGTTCGCGCGCGATTGGTCTTCGGCCAGCCGGAAGAAGGCCATCTGCTCTTGCAGCTGCGCGGCCTGGGCCGAGAGTTCCTCGGCCGTGGCCGAGAGCTGCTCGGACGCCGAGGCCGTTTGCTGCGTGGTGGCCGAGAGGTGGTTCATCGCGGCGGTGATCTGCGACACCCCTTCACTCTGCTCGCCCGAGGCGGCCGATATCTCCTGCACCAACTCGGAAGTCTTCTGGATCGAGGGCACCATATTGCCCAGCAGTTTGCCGGCCTTTTCCGCCAGTGTGACGCTGGAGCCGGCCAGGGTGCCGATCTCTTGCGCGGCCACCTGGCTGCGCTCGGCCAGCTTGCGCACCTCGGCCGCCACCACCGCAAAGCCCTTGCCATGCTCGCCAGCACGCGCCGCCTCGATGGCCGCGTTGAGGGCCAGCAGATTGGTTTGATAGGCGATGTCGTCAATGATGGAAATCTTGCTGGCGATGGACTTCATCGCGTCTGCCGTCAGGCCGACGGCGTGGCCGCCATCCAGGGCTTCTTGCGCCGCCTTGGTGGCCATGCCGTCGGTGATATTGGCGCTGTCGGCGTTTTGTTTGACCGAGGCCGCCATCTCCTGCAGCGAGGCGGTGGTTTGCTCCACGCTGGCGGCTTGCTGGGAAGCCGAGTGCGAGAGCGACTGCGAGGTCTGCGAGACTTGATCCGAGGCGCTGGAGAGCTGATCCGCGGCGGCCCGCACTTCTTTGATCGTGCCGCTGACGGTTTCCACCAACGAGTTGAACTTCTCGCCCAGCATGCGGAAGAAGGGCTCCTTGCCTTCCAGCGCAATGCGACTGGCGAAGTCGCCTTGGTTTGCGCCGTCCACCATGCCGCTGACTTCTTGCTCGGCGGCCACTTCGGCACTGCGGTCCTTCCACTCCACTACCGTGCCCAAACGGGTACCCGTCGCGTCGTTGATGGGGTTGGCGATCAGGCTGAAGGTGAGTGAGCCGACCTTGATCTCGGTCTTGTATTCGCCTTTGAGTGCGCCCAGCAGATTGCGTTGATGGTTGGGGTTGCGGTGGAACTGGTCGAAATTGCTGCCCACGATGCGGCGCGCATCAAAGGCCGGCAGCACCTTGCGCAACTCGCCCTCGTTGCGCTGCATCATCTGCGCCACCGAGGCGTTGTTGTAGATGATGTTGCCGTCGGGGTCGGCAATCATGACGTTGGTGGAGCAGATGTCCAGGGCCTGCTTGACGCGGGTCGTCTCGGCCGCCAGCGCATGCTCGCGTTCTTGCGCAGCCAGCTCGGCCGTCATGTCCTTCCACTCCACCACGGTGCCCAGGCGCCGGCCTTCGGCGATCACCGGGTTGACGATCAAGTCAAAGCGCCGGCCACCCAGCGTCAGCCGGGTTTGATGCGCGCCGCTGAGGCGATCCAGAATGCCGCGCTGGTGGGCCGGGTTCTTGTGGAAGCTGTCGATATTGCTGCCGATCACGCTGGCGGCACTGAAGCGCGGCAGGTCTTTGCGGATGTCTTCCTCGGCGTGGTTCAGCATGGCTTGCAGCGAGGCATTGCCGTAAATGATGTTGTAGCCGGGGTCGGCCACCATCATGTTGGTGGCGGCCACGTCCAGGGCCTGGCGGATGCGCTCGGCCGCTTCGCCGCGTTTCTTGGTGTCGGCGAACTCAAAGCCCAAGCGGGTTTGCACGCGTTTGAGGGCGAGCTGCATGGCCGTCAACTCATCATTGCCGTCCACGCTGACGATGCCGTCAAAGCGCGCTTGGCCGAACTTCTCCAGCTGGCTGCCGGCCTGCGCCAGACCCTTGCGCAGGCGCCGGGTGAGGGCGGCCAGGCCCCAGGCGCCCGCCAGGCCCAGCACCAAGGCCGCAGCGGCGAGCGGCCATTGCTGGCCGGGCAGGGCATGGCCAAGACCGGCGCCGCTCAAGCCCACCGCCACGGTACACACCGCCACCTTGCTGGCCTGACTCATCGCGGCGATGAGCCGGCCCAGGCCGTCCAGCAGGCCGGTCTTGACGCCGCGCCCGTCGCGGATTTCCCATGCCGCTGCCTTGCCCTCCTTGAACAGGCGGTAGAGGCCATCGGCGGCCGCCACCTGCTCGCGGCTGGGTCGGGTGCGCACCGACAAATAGCCCACCACCGTTTCGCCCTCTTTGAGCGGCGTGGCATTGGCCACCACCCAGTAGAAGTCGCCGTTCTTGCAGCGGTTCTTGACCAGGCCGGTCCAGGGGCGCCCGGCCTTGAGGGTGGCCCACATATCGGCAAAGGCTTCTTCCGGCATGTCCGGATGGCGCACGATGTTGTGGGGCTGGCCGATCAGCTCGGCTTCGGCGAAGCCGCTGGCTTCGAGGAAGTCGTCGTTGATATAGGTGATCTTGCCCTTGAGGTCGGTGCGCGACACGATGGTCATGCCTTCTCGGAGCAAATATTCCTGTTGAGTGACCGGCAAATTACTACGCATGGCTTTGGTCTTTCATGGCGGGAATACGGCAGGAATGCGGCGGGTGATTACGGCGGCTGTTCAGCGCTGGCCGCGTTGTCGCCCCCGGTCCGCCTGCTCATCGTCGGCCAGGCGGAAGAAGGCCATCTGCTCTTGCAACTGCGCGGCCTGGGCCGACAGTTCCTCGGCGGTGGCCGACAACTCCTCGGAGGCCGAAGCTGTTTGCTGGGTGGTGGATGACAAATGGTTCATGGCCGCGGTGATCTGCGACACGCCCTCGCTTTGCTCGCCCGAGGCGGCCGCAATTTCTTGCACCAGCTCCGAAGTCTTCTGGATCGAGGGCACCATATTGCTGAGCAAGTCGCCGGCCTTCTCGGCCATCTGCACGCTGGAGCTGGCCAAGGCGCCGATCTCTTGCGCGGCCACTTGGCTGCGTTCGGCCAGTTTGCGCACCTCGGCGGCCACCACGGCAAAGCCCTTGCCATGCTCGCCGGCCCGCGCCGCTTCGATGGCGGCGTTGAGCGCCAGCAGATTGGTCTGGTAGGCGATGTCGTCGATGATGGAAATCTTGGTGGCGATCTGCTTCATCGCATCGACCGTCATGCCCACCGCTTGCCCGCCGTCCATTGCCTCCTTGGCGGCCTTGGTGGCCATGCCGTCGGTGACGGTGGCGCTGTCGGCGTTTTGCTTCACGCTGGCCGCCATTTCCTGCAGCGAGGCAGTGGTTTCCTCCACACTGGCGGCCTGTTGGCTGGCCGAATGCGAGAGCGACTGAGAGGTCTGCGAGACCTGATCCGAGGCCCCAGACAATTGATCGGCTGCGACCCGCACCTCGCGGATGGTGCCGCTGACGGTCTCGACCAGGGAGTTGAACTTCTCGCCCAGCATTTTGAAGAAAGGCTCCTTGCCTTCCAGCGCAATGCGGCTGGCGAAGTTGCCCTGGTTGGCGCCGTCCACCATCGCGCCGACTTCGGCCTCGGCGGCCACTTCGGCCGTGCGGTCCTTCCACTCGACGACGGTGCCCAGGCGGGTGCCGTCGGCCGCCGTGATCGGGTTGGCGATCAGGCTGAAGGTGAGCGAGCTGACCTTGATCTCGGTCTTGTACTCGCTCTTCAGTCCACCCAGCAGATTGCGTTGGTGGCTGGGGTTGCGGTGGAACTGGTCGAAATTGCTGCCGACGATGCGGCGCGAATCAAAGGCCGGCAGCGCCTTGCGCAACTCGCCCTCGTTGCGCTGCATCATCTGCGCCACCGAGAGGTTGTTGTAGATGATGTTGCCGTCGGGGTCGGCGATCATCACATTGGTCGAGCAGATGTCCAGCGCCTGCTTGACCCGGGCGTTCTCGGCGGCGAGTTGCTGCTCGCGGGCCCGCGCCAGCAGCTCCTGCGTCATGTCTCGCCACTCCACCACGGTGCCCAGGCGCTCGCCCTTGTCGTCAATGATGGGGTTGGCGATCAGCGAGAAGTCCAGCGACGAGACCTTGATCTGCGCCTTGTACTCACCCTTCAGCCCGCCCAGCAGATTGCGCTGGTGGGCCGGGTTTTTGTGGAAGGTGTCGATATTGGCGCCGATCAGCTGCTTGGCGTCGAAGTTGGGCAAGGCGCGGCGCAGCTCGGCCTCGTTGCCTTGCATCATGCTCGCCACCGAGTGGTTCATATAGATGATGCGACCGTCGGGGTCGGCGATCATCACATTGGTGGAGCAGCGATCCAGCGCCTGTTTGACCCGGCCGCTTTCGGCGGCAACGCGGGCGTCGCGCTCGTGCCGCTCGCGCAGATTGTTCTGCATCACGCCAAAACGCTGCAGCAGGACGCCGGCCTCGTCGCGGCCCTGGTCGTCGATACGATGGCTCAAATCACCCTCGGCGATGGCATCGGCCGCGGCAATGGCGCGGTTCAGGGGCTGGGTGACTGAGCGCACCACCGCCAGCGCCAAGATCGTGGCCAGCACCAAGACCACCGCGAAGGCCCCGCCTTCGATCATGGCGCCGCGCTGCAGGCTGTTGATATGCGCTTGCAGCGCCGAGGTGAGCTGCTCTTCGGTCTTGTCCATCAGCTTGAAGGCCGACTCGATCGCCGCGCTGGCCAGGGCGAAATAGTCTTCGGCGCTGATGGCAGGCTTGTCGGACTTGACCAGCTCGGTGCTGCCTTTGCTGACATAGCTGCTCATGCTGAGTTCGAAGTCCTTTATCAAGGCATTCAGCTCCCCCGCCAGAGGCGGGTGTGCCTTGATGGCTTTGCCGAGTTGAACGACGGCCAGTTCTTGTCCACTGCGGGCTTGGTTCAACTCCGCGCCGGTCTGGAAGCGCCCATCAAGTGGGAATTCTTGCTTGATCAGCATGGCGCGGCCGATGGCTCGTGCCACACCGGCTGCGTCAACGGCATCCGGTAGTTCTTTGACCAGGGCCGTGACCATGAAGTAGTTGGCGGGGTCCGGCTCCAGGGTCAAGCCCGAGCCATCGGCAACCGCGCTCATCAAGTTCTTCGCGTCTTTGATCAGCTCCGCATGGCGGGCCAAATTGTCCTTGGCCAGCAGGCGTTTGTTGCCGAGGTCGCCGCCCAGGCGCTCAAATCCAGCAGCCAGGGTTTTGCTCGCTGCCAGGGCCTCTGCCATGGCGGGATCGCTCAGTTGAGTCAGCAATGCATTCAGGCTTTTTCGGATGATCTCGGCCTGCTTGCTGCGTTCGGCGATGCCAGTGGCATCGCCACCGAGCTCCCGGTTCACCGCAGCGCGATGCAACTGCAGGGCACGCAGCAGGGCCTGCGCCGAATTCAGGGGCGCCAAGCCCGCGACCTCGGCCTTGGCGACAGCCATTTTGTTCAGCGTATCGATCATGCGCAGGGCGGTGGGCACACCGGCCAAGAGCAGTGCCAAGGCACCCAGCAAGGCGAATTTGTGCCAAAGCTGCAAATTGCGGAGAAGTTTGCTCATTTTGTTTCCCTGGCTTCCCTAAAAGAACAAGTGACTAAAGTGAACTCTGAGTCAAGGCGACTAGCTGGGGCTGCCGTGACTGAGTGATACCGTCCTGCTGTCCGTTTGCCCCTTGCGAATCGCCACCGCCAAGAGGCCCGCCACATCAAGCAGCAGCGCAACCTCACCGGAGCCCAGAATGGTGGATCCGGCCAGGGCTTTGAGATGCTGAAAAATGCTGGACAGGGGTTTGATCACCGTTTGGTGCTCGCCCATCAGGCGGTCAACGATCAGGCCGACACGGGTTTGCCCGTCGCGCACCACCACCACGCTGCGGCGGCGGCTGTGGTCGGCCGCAACGCCGTAAAAGCGCGCCAGGTCTAGCCAGGGCAGCACCTCGCCGCGCAAGTCGAAAGTGCCGCTGACGCGCTCGCCCTGCTTGCTGCATTCATCCGGCACATCGATGCATTCGGCCACCGCCGAGAGCGGCAGCACATAGTTGACGCCGCCCACCATGGTGAGGAAGCCGTCGATCATCGCCAGCGTCAGCGGCAGGCGGATCTGCGTCAGCGTGCCGCGGCCGACCTCGCTGCTGAGTGCGATGGTGCCGCGCAAGGCCTCGATATTGCGTTTGACCACATCCATGCCGACGCCGCGCCCGGACAGGTCGGTGACCTGCTCGGCGGTGGAAAAGCCGGCATGGAAGATCAGCTGCCAGATCTCGTGCTCGGGCAAGATCTGACCCTCGGCGATCAGGCCGCGCTCGACCGCCTTTTTGAGGATGCGCTCACGCGCCAGGCCGCGCCCATCGTCGCTGACCTCAATCACCACCGCGCCGGCATCGTGATAAGCGTTCAGGCTCAGCCTGCCCATCACCGGTTTGCCGGCCGCGAGCCGCTCGTCCTGCGTCTCCAGGCCGTGGTCCATGCTGTTGCGCACCAGATGCATCAAGGGGTCGGCGATGGAGTCGACCATGGACTTGTCCAGCTCGGTGTCGCCGCCGGTCACCACCAGATCGACTTCCTTGCCGAGCTGCTTGGAGACATCGCGTACCACCCGCTGGAAGCGGCCAAAGGTTTCGCCGATGGGCACCATGCGCAGGGCCAGCGTGCCATCGCGGGTTTCCTGCACCAGATCCATGACGCGCTGGGTGGCTTCCAGCAGCACGGCGGAGTTCTCCAGATGCGCCACCATCTGCGCGCCCGAGCCGGCGATGACCAGCTCACCGATCAGGTCGATCAGCTTGTCCAGCTTGTCGGCGCGCACGCGCACGAAGCGAGTTTCGTCACCGGCGCGGCGGTCGCGCCCGCCTTCGCGGCGCTCGCCTTCGCCGCTGCGGCGGTCGTTGCGGCGCTCGCCGCCCGCGCTGCTGGCGCTGTCGGTGCTGCTGCGGCGTTCAATGTGTGGGATGACGACTGGCGCCACCGCCTCGGTCTCGGCGGCTGCCGCGCCGGCTTCGATCTCAATCACCTCCAGGCGCACGGCGAAGCGCATGCCCATCTCGTGCCAGCACTGGAACAGGCCGGCGCGGGCATCGGCGTCATCGCCGCAGCGCAGCGCTGCCAAGTCTTCAAATGCGGCGGGCGTGCTGCCTGGTGCCAGGATTTGCACATCGCTGTCTTCGACCGCGAACTCGAATACGCGCTCGATGTCTTCGCGCGTGGCGCTGGACTCAAAACGCAACTCAAAGCCGAGATAGCAGGCTTCGGCGTCGAGCGCGTCCAGGCTGGGAATGGCGTCGCTCAGGGTGCTGATGGCCTGAACCTTGCCCAGGGTGGCCAGATAGCGCAAAAAAGCCAGCGGGTCGAGGCCGTTGCGCAGCGCATCCTGGCCGAAGCGCAGCGACAAATGCCAAAAGGGATTGGTGGCCGCGCCGGTCCCAAGGGCCTGCTCCGACGTCGCCGAAGCGCCGGCCTCGCCCGCAGTGGCACTGCTTGTCGCGGCGGCCACTGGCTCCAGGCCTTGCAGCGCGCGCAAGCGGCTGGCCAGCGCCGCGCTGGCGGCGGCCACGGCGGGGTCGGCTTCCCCGCTTTGCACTTCGCCCAGCAGCAGTTCGATCTGGTCGCGGCTTTCCAGCAGGGCGGCGACCACGGCGTCATCGAGCTGGCGCTGGCCGGAGCGCAGCGCCTCCAGCAGGGTTTCGGCCTCGTGGGTGAAGGCCACCACCGCGTCGCAGCCGAACATGCCGGCCGTGCCCTTGATGGTGTGGGCGGCGCGAAAGGCCGAGTTCAGGCTTTCCGAGTCACTGGGGTCACCTTCCAGGATCAGCAAGCCTTGCTCGAACTGGCGCAGCATCTCCTGCGCCTCGTCCAGAAAGCCGGCCCGGGCAACGGCCAGAATCTCTGCATCATCATCGTCATTCATCGACATGGCATCACTCCGCGCCAGCCAGGCTGTGGGGCAGGGGCTGCAACTGGGTGTCGAGGCCGAAGCATTGCAGCGCGGCCACCACCACCACGCTGGGCTCGTGCAGCACCAACTCGGCCGCACGTTCCTGCAGGCTGCGCTGGGTGGCCAGCAGCAGCTGAATCGCGGAGCTGTCGAAGTCACTGACGCCGCTGAGCTCTAGGCGCAGGCCCGAGTTCAAGCGGGCGACGGTCTCCAGCAGCAAGCCATGCACATCGGCGGCTTGGGCAATCGTCAGCTCAGGGCCGAGCGAGAGGGTGAACAGATCGGACTCTGACATCGCAAAACCTCCGGGGCTAGAACAGCAAGCACGGGGCCGGTGGATGGGACCGGTACATGGGGGCCATGGGCGGCCCACATGGGGTCAGACGCAGAGTCGGTTGACGGCGTCCACCAATTGCGAGGGCTGGAAGGGTTTGGTGATCCAGGCCTTGGCGCCGGCCTCGCGGCCTTCGGCCTTTTTGGACTCTTGAGATTCGGTGGTCAGCATGATCACCGGAGTGAACTTGTAGGTCGGCAGTGTTTTGACGTGGCGCAGAAAAGTCAGCCCGTCCATATTCGGCATATTGACGTCGCAGACGATCAGATTGATCTTGGCGCCCGTCAGTTTGCCCACCGCGTCTTGGCCGTCCACGGCCTCGATGACGGTGTAGCCGGCCTTTTGTAGCGCCAGCTTGACGACGGTTCTGAAACTGCCGGAGTCATCGATGACCAGAATTGTCTTGCTCATGGCGTCCTCTTGATGTTGTGGATGCTGACTGAAACGGGGCTCAGAAAAACTCAACGTTGTTGTGCGGCGGGCCGGTGCTTTCGCCGTGGTGGGAATCGCGTTGCTCGTCGGTGGTGTAGCGGGCTTCCAGGGCGTCCAGCCAGGCTTGTGCCTCGGCGGCATCGGCGTGAGCCATATTCGGCAATTCCTGGCTGAAACGTTGGGTGTCGTCGTGCAGGATGTCGAGCATCTGAGTGGCGCGGTCGCCAAACTGCAGGCCGACCAGCGCGCGCTCGCATTGCAGTGCCAGCTCTTGGCTGAGTTGCTGCAGGGCCAGGGTGTGCGCGGCATCTGCGGGCATGGCCTTGATTTCGCTGTCCAGCAGATCCTGCAAACCCATGATGCCTGCAAAGCAGCTGAGCAAATCCACCGCCCCGCCTTGCACGGTGTCTTGAATGGCGCGCAGCTGGCGGGTCCAGATCGGCAGCACGGTGGCGGTCATCAGCGTGATGCCCGCGTCAGGTGGGGCGGAGGCTGCGGGAGAAGCCGACTGCTGGCGGCGGCTCATGAGTGTGCCGCCCCGGCCTTGTGGCACGCCAGCGGGTGGATCAGGCCGATCCCTTGGAGTGGAAGCTCTGCAAAACCCATAGGCCCCTCCCTGTGATCAATTCAACCGCTGCGCTTGGGCCTGGTTTGTGGTTCGCGTGCGAACGACTGGCGGCGCGGATGAGTTGAGGACAGCAGTTTCCCCAGCGGCCGATTTGGCCAATGCCTGGATAAGGGCCTAATTTAGCAAGCTAACGAATGAAATGGGGGGAATCTTGATGCCGGTACAACGCTGTTGTGGTGTCGGCCTTGCTGTGCTTGCGGTTTGGCCGGCGTTTGGCGTGCCGCGGCCGCGGCGTGTGGTCGGCCGGCGTGGGCATCTCAGTCAGAAATGAAAAAGAGGTGCGGGCATGGCGCCGGCACCTCTTGGTCAAGTGAGCGAAAACCGCTCAGGCTCAGTACTTGCTGTTGTTGCCGCTGGCGGGTGCGGTGACGGCCGGGGCACGGCTGACACGGGTCTTGCCACCGGTGGTGACCAGAATCACGGCTTCGCCGGGGGCGAGAGTTTCTTGGCCCTTGGCCTGCACGACCGAGCGGCGCTCGCCATTGCGCAGTTGCACGATCACTTCCACGGCTTCTTCGCGGGTGCCAGCACGCTCCACCGCATTGCCGACGACTGCACCGGCCACGGCACCCAGCACGCCGACGATGGCGCCTTCACGGCTGCCGCCCACCGATGAGCCGGCCACGCCGCCCACCACGCCGCCGGCCACGGCACCGATGCCGCTTTGAGAGCCGTCCACCGTCACCGGGCGCACCGACAACACGGTGGCGTCCTGGATCTGCGACATGCGCTGCGCCTGGTCACGCGAAATCACGTCCGGGCTGGTGGTGGAGCAAGCGCTCAAGGCGGCCAGGGCGACGAGCGAAGTGCTGAGAAAGAGTTTTTTCATGGGGATCACGTTGGTTTCTCCTTGGGCAGACAGCTACCCAACGCCGGACATTGTGCCGAGGTTGACGGCTTGACGTTATTTAACCTGCCGGCAACGGTTCGATAACGCTGGCCTGGGCGGCAGGAGAAGGGGCCGGCGGCGGCATGCCTTGGCCCGGGGTTCCGGCGCAGGCTCAGGTGTAAAGCCGGCTGGAGCGCGGCACGCTGGCCAGCAAGAACTCCATCTGGTCGGCCAGGATGCGGCGGCCGCGCAAAATCATGTCCTCGTGCAGATTGGGCACATAGGGCAGATAGAGCAGGCTCATATTGGCCTCTTCGGGCATGCGGCTGCCTTTGCGGCCATTGCAGCCGCGGCAGGCGGTGATGCAGTTCATCCAGCTGTCGCGCCCGCCGCGTGAGCTGGGGTGGATGTGCTCGCGCGTCAGGTCGTCGGCGTGGAAGCGGTGGCCGCAGTAGGCGCAAACAAAGCGATCGCGCGCGAACAGCTTGGGGTTGGAGAGCGCGGGGGCTTGTCGCCACGCCCGGCTGGGTACCGAGCCGCGCACGGCAATGATGGGGTGAACCTCGATGCGCGACTGCTGGCCCGTGCGGCGCTGCATGCCGCCGCGCATCACTTGGCAGGGATCGCCCAGTGTCCAAGCCACGCCGTCGCTGGCGTAGATGACGGCCGCTTCGCGGGTCGTGATCCAGGCTTGCGGTCGACCAGAAACATCCAGTTGAAGCACATCCACAGCGTGAGACCTCCAAGTCGGAGCGTACTGCATGTGGGCCCGCAAGCTCAAGTATTCCTGGCGCAGAGGCTGCCGCTGTGCGTGCGTGGCGACAGTTAGGGGCGGGAGCGGATCGGGTGCGGCGCCCGTCAAATCATTGTCATCGGTGGCCGGGAGACTGATGTGTTCGCCGGCAGGCCGCCGAACCAAGGCGGGTGGCGGATGGGTGAATGCGCTCTATTTGTGCGCCTTGTGCGAACTGCGCCGCTCAGTGCGGTGGCGGTTGGGCGCTGGGCGCGCGCTGGATGAGCACTTTGTTCGCTGCTAGGCGCGAGCCTCTAAAAAATCGCCAAAAAAACCTCGGGCTGACATGCAAAGTCGACAAACTTTCTGCAAAATAGAACGACCGTTCGTTTTATTATTCGCCGCGATTCATCCGATTTCGGCGCCACGCCCAACTCAAGCCCGCCACCATCCGCTCGCTTTCATCCGCAACCTGCCTCTGTCCATGACCGTGCCCACCAAGTCAACTGCCACCGCCAAAGCTGCCGCGCCCGTCGCCCCTGCGGCCAAGTCGGCACGCACGGTGCGCACCCTGCACAAAGGCCAGCACACCCGCGCCGTGATTCTGGAAGCGGCTTTGGGCTTGGCCTCGCACATGGGCTTGGAGGGTTTGTCGATCGGCGCCCTGGCCGATGTGACCAAGATGAGCAAGTCGGGCGTGTTCGCCCATTTCGGCTCGCGCGAGGAATTGCAGATTGCGGTGGTGACCGAGTACCACGCCAAGTTCGAGGAAGAAGTCTTCTTCGCCGCGATTCGCGAGCCGCGCGGCCTGCCGCGCCTGCGCGCCCTGTACGAGCGCTGGGTGCGCCGCGTCTCGCTGGAGCTGGACTCAGGCTGCATCTATATCAGCGGCGCAGTGGAGTTTGATGACCGCATCGGCCCGGTGCGTGATGCCCTGGTCAGCATGGTGCGTGACTGGCACGCCGCCCTGCACAAAGCCATTGTGCTGGCCCAAAAGGCCGGTCATCTGCACGCCGATGCCGATGTGGAACAGATTTTGTTCGAGTTGCACGGGCTGATTTTGTCCTTGCATCACGACGCGCGCTTCTTGCGCAACCCCGGAGCCCTGGCCCGTGCCGGCATGGGTTTCGAGCGGGCCGTGCAGTCCTACGCCACGCCCGCTGGGCTGGCTGCGGACGCGCTGGCCAAGCAACACGCAGCCGCAGCGGCAACTAAAAAGCCGCGGCGCTGAGCCTCACCCATTTCTTCCTGTCTCTTTTTTCACCCCGGAGTTCGACATGCCCCAATACAACCCACCATTGCGCGACATGCAGTTTGTGATGCACGAAGTGCTCAATGTGGTTGAGCAGCTCAAAACGCTGCCCGCGCACGCTGACATCGATGCCGACACCATCAATGCCGTGCTGGAAGAAGGAGGCAAGTTCGCAGCCGAGGTGCTGGCGCCCCTGAACCTCAGCGGCGACGCTGAAGGCTGCTCGCTGGACAAGACCACGCATGAGGTCAGCCCGCCCAAGGGTTTCAAGGAAGCCTACGCCAAGTATGTGGAAGGCGGCTGGCCTTCGCTGGGTTGCGACCCCGAGTTCGGTGGCCAGGGCCTGCCCCTGGTGCTGAACCAGGCTTTCTACGAAATGATGAACTCGGCCAACCAGGCCTGGACCATGTACCCCGGCCTGAGCCACGGCGCTTACGAGGCCCTGCATGCCCACGGCACGGCCGAGCAAAAAGCCACCTATCTGCCCAAGCTGACCAGCGGCGAGTGGACCGGCACCATGTGCCTGACCGAACCGCATTGCGGCACCGACCTGGGCCTGCTGCGCAGCAAGGCCGAACCGCTGGCTGATGGCACTTACAAGATCAACGGCGCCAAGATCTTCATCTCCGCCGGTGAGCACGATATGGTGTCCAACATCGTTCACTTGGTGCTGGCCCGCCTGCCCGACGCGCCGGAAGGCTCCAAAGGCATCTCGCTGTTCGTCGTGCCCAAGTTCTTGGTCAACGCCGACGGCACCCTGGGCAAGCGCAATGGCATCTTCTGCGCCGGCCTGGAGCACAAGATGGGCATCCACGCCAACTCGACTTGCCAGATGGTTCTGGAAGACGCCGTCGGTACCATGGTCGGCCAGCCCAACAAGGGCCTGGCTGCCATGTTCGTGATGATGAACGCCGCCCGTCTGGGCGTGGGCAACCAGTCGCTGGGCCTGACCGAAGTGGCTTACCAAAACGCCGCCGCCTACGCCAAGGATCGCATCCAGATGCGCGCCCTGAGCGGCCCGAAGTCGCCCGACAAGGCAGCCGACTCCATCATCGTGCACCCCGATGTGCGCAAGATGCTGCTGACCGCGCGTGCTTACGCCGAAGGCGGCCGTGCTTTCTCCACCTACGTTGCCGTGACGCTGGACCGCGCCCTGGCTTCGCAAGACGAAGACGAGCGCAAGGAAGCCGAAGACGAAGTCGCGCTGCTGACGCCCATCATCAAGGCCTTCATCACCGACAACGCCTGGATCTCGACCTCGCATTGCATGCAAGTCTTCGGCGGCCACGGCTTCATCCACGAGTGGGGCATGGAGCAATTCGTGCGTGACGCTCGTATCAACATGATCTACGAAGGCACCAACACCATCCAGTCGCTGGACCTGTTGGGCCGCAAGATCCTGGGTGACAACGGCGCCAAGCTGAAGAAGTTCGGCAAGAAGATCGCTGCCTTTGTTGAAGAAGAGGGCACCAACGAGGCGATGCAAGAGTTCATCAACCCGCTGGCCGACATCGGCGACAAGGTCACCAAGCTGACCACCGAAATCGGCATGAAGGCCTTCCAGAACCCCGACGAAGTCGGCGCGGCCGCCGTGGACTATCTGCGCGTGGTGGGCCATATGACCTTCGCCTACTTCTGGGCCCGCATGGCCAAGGTGGCACTGGAGAAGGAAGCTAGCGGCGACAAGTTCTACACCGCCAAGCTGTGCACCGCACGCTTCTACTTCGCCAAGCTGCTGCCTGAAACGGCATCGCTGATCCGCACCGCCCGCGCGGGCCTGCCGTCCTTGATGGAGATGGACGAAGCCTTGTTCTGATTCCCTTTTTCGCTAAGCCCAGATCCGCCCGCTAGAGGTGGATCGGTCACAACCCTTGGAGACACCATGAAAAAGCTGTTTGCTGCTGCAGTTCTGAGCCTTGTCGCCGGCCTTGTTCACGCCGACGGCAGTCCGGTCGGGCTGTGGAAGACGATTGACGACGATGGCAAGACCGAGAAGTCGCTGGTTCGCATCACCGAGAAAGACGGTGTGTTGACCGGCACGATCGAAAAAGTCTTCGAGGCAGGCAAGCAGGATGCCAAGTGTGACAAGTGCAGCGATGACCGCAAGGACAAGCCGGTCACTGGCATGCAGATCATCCGTGGTGTCAAACAAGATAGCGATGACAAGCTGCATTGGGTCGGGGGTGAAATCCTCGATCCCAATAACGGCAAGGTTTACAAGACCCGGCTCAAGCCCGTCGAGGGCGGCAAGAAGCTGGAGATGCGCGGCTATATCGGCTTCTTCTACCGCACCCAAGTCTGGTTGCGCGTGGAGTAAGTAGGCCCCGATAGCTGTTTCTGGCGGCGCCCCGGGGCGCCGCTGCCATGATTTTTAGGAGAAGTCCGTGAGTCGATTCCAAGTTCGTAAAGTCGCCGTGCTCGGCGCTGGCGTGATGGGTGCGCAGATCGCTGCGCATCTGGTCAACGTCAAGGTGCCCGTCGTTTTGTTCGACCTGCCGGCCAAGGAAGGCCCGAAGAACGGCATCGTGTCCAAGGCCATCGACGGCCTGAAGAAGCTCAAGCCCGCGCCCCTGGGCGATGCGGCCGACGCCGTGCTGATTCAGCAAGCCAACTACGAAGAGCATCTGGAATTGCTCAAGGACTGCGACCTCATCATCGAGGCCATTGCCGAGCGCATGGACTGGAAGCTCGATCTCTACAAGAAGATCGCGCCCTTCGTTTCGCCGAACGCCATCGTGGCTTCCAACACCTCGGGCCTGAGCATCACCAAGCTCGCCGAAGTGCTGCCCGAAGAAATCAAGCCGCGCTTCTGCGGCATCCACTTCTTCAACCCACCGCGCTATATGTACCTGGTGGAGTTGATCAACACGCCCACCACCCGTCCGGAAGTGATCGACCAGCTGGAAAGCTTCGTCACCACCGCCGTCGGCAAGGGTGTTGTGCGCGCCAATGACACGCCCAACTTCGTGGCCAACCGCGTCGGCATCGCCGGCATGATGGCCGCCATGATCGAAGCCGAGAAGTTCGGCCTGAGCGTGGACCTGGTGGACGACCTGACCGGCAAGAAGCTCGGCCGCGCCTCCAGCGGCACCTTCCGCACCGCTGACGTGGTTGGCCTGGACACCATGGCCCACGTCGTCAAGACCATGCAGGACAACCTGAAGGATGACCCCTTCTTCTCGACCTACGCCACGCCCAAGGTGCTGGCAGGCCTGATCGAGAAGGGCGCCCTGGGCCAGAAGGCTGGCGGCGGCTTCTACAAAAAGGTCGGCAAAGACATCCAGCGGCTGGACTTCGCCACCGGCGAATACGTGGCCGGCGGCAAGAAGGCCGACGAGATCGTCGCCCGCATGTTGAAGAAGCCCGCGGCTGACCGCATCAAGCTGCTGCGCGAGTCCACCAACCCGCAAGCCCAGTTCCTGTGGTCCATCCTGCGCGACAGCTTCCACTACGTTGCCGTGCATCTGGACACCGTGGCCGACACCGCGCGCGAAATCGACTTCGCCATGCGCTGGGGCTTCGGCTCCAGCCAAGGTCCCTTCGAGCTGTGGCAACAAGCCGGCTGGAAGCAAGTGGCCGAGTGGGTGCGTGAAGACATCGCTGCCGGCAAGACCCTGTCCAGCGCAGCACTGCCCGCCTGGGTGTTTGAAGGCCCGGTGGCCGACAACGGCGGCGTGCACAGCGCAGCCGGCTCTTGGAGCGCTGCCGAAGGCAAGTTCAAGCCGCGCGCCCAGCTGCCCGTCTACCAGCGTCAGGCTTTCCCTGAAGCGCTGTTCGGCGAAGGCGCTGCTGAGCCACTGAAGGCCGGCACCGAGCTGTTCAAGAACGAAGAAGTGCGCGTCTGGACGCAGGACAACGAAGTTGTCATCGCCTCCATCACCGCCAAGCTGCACCTGATCAGCCCGACCGTCACTGACGGCCTGCTCAAGGCAGTCGAAATCGCTGAAGCCGGCTACAAGGGCCTGGTGATCTGGTCGCCGGACGAGGTGTTCTCGGCCGGCGCCAATCTGGAAGCCCTGATGCCCGTCTTCATGACCAAGGGCGCCAAGGGCATTGCCCCGGAAGAGAAGAAGCTGCAGGACATGATGCTGCGCCTGCGCTACGCCAATGTGCCGGTGGTGGCCGCCATGCGTGGCCTGGCCCTGGGCGGTGGTGCCGAGCTGGCCGTGCATTGCGCTCGCCGTGTCGCGCACATGGAAAGCTATGTCGGCTTGGTGGAAGTGGGCGTCGGCCTGATCCCCGGCGGTGGTGGCCTGACCTATATCGCCCGCCGTGCTGCCGAAATGGCTGCTGCTGGCAATGCCAACGCCGACATCTTCATGTTCTTGAAGGATGGCTTCACCACTGCGGCCATGGCCAAGGTGGCGACTTCGGCCCTGGAAGCCAAGAAGAACGGCTTCTTGCTGGACAGCGACATCATCGTCCCGAACAAGGACGAGCTGCTGTTCGTGGCCTCGGCCCAAGCCAAAGCCATGTTCGACTCCGGCTACCGCGCGCCGCTCAAGGCCAAGTTCGCTGTGGCCGGCCGTTCGGGCATCGCCACCATCAAGGGTCAGCTGGTCAATATGCGTGACGGCGGCTTCATCAGCGCCCACGACTATCACCTGGCCAGCCTGATCGCCGACGTGGTCTGCGGCGGTGAAGTGGAAGCCGGTTCCCTGGTCGACGAGGAATACCTGATGAGCTTGGAGCGCAAGCATTTCTGTTCGCTGCTGGAGCATCCGAAGACGCAGGAACGAATCATGGGCATGCTCCAAACCGGCAAGCCAGTCAGGAACTGATGGAGCTACTGCGCGAACGCCTGGCTTCGTTGGGCGGTGCTCGGAATCCTCACGACCAGGGAGGTCGTTCCGGTTCCTGCGCTCCGTCCGCCTCGCCAGCCGTCCGCTCGCTACGCTCCCTCAATCCCTGACCCGGCCTTGTGGCCGCGGTACTGAATACGAAATTTACTGGTCATGAAAGGATCAGGATCATGAGCAAACAAGTTCAAGAAGCCTATATCTGCGCCGCCACCCGTCTGCCAATCGGCAAGTCGGGCCGTGGTTACTACAAGAACACCCGTCCGGACGAAATGCTGTCGCGCGCCATTCAGGCCGCGCTGGCCCAGGTGCCAGGTCTTGACCCCAAGGCCATTGAAGACGCCATCGTCGGCTGCTCCTTCCCTGAAGGCGAGCAGGGCATGAACATCGCCCGCGTGGCGGCTGTGCTGTCCGGCCTGCCCAACACGGTGGGCGGCGTGACGGTGAACCGTTACTGCGCCTCGGGCATCACCGCGCTGCAAATGGCGGCTGACCGCATCCGCATCGGCGAAGCCGAGGTGATGATTGCCGCTGGCGTCGAGTCCATGAGCATGGTGCCGATGGGCGGCAACAAGCCTTCCTTCTCGCCCGCCATCTTTGAGCGTGACGAGAACGTCGGCATCGCCTACGGCATGGGCCTGACGGCCGAGAAGGTCGCCAACCAGTGGAAGATCAGCCGCGAAGCGCAAGACGAGTTCGCCGTCGAGTCGCATCGCCGTGCGCTGGCTGCCATCGCTGCCGGCCACTTCAAGGCCGAGATGACGCCTTTCGAAGTGATCGAGCGCCTGCCCAATCTGCTGGACGGTTCGGTCAGCGAGCGTCGCCGCATTGTTGACATCGACGAAGGCCCACGTGCCGACACCTCGATGGAAGGCCTGGCCCGTCTGAAGCCGGTGTTCGCCGCCAAGGGCAGCGTCACCGCCGGTAACAGCTCGCAGACTTCGGACGGCTCCGGCGCCCTGATCGTGGCTTCTGAAGCCGCCGTCAAGCGCTTCGGCCTGACCCCGCTGGCCCGTTTCGTGAGCTTCGCCGTGCGTGGCGTGCCGCCTGAGATCATGGGCATCGGCCCGATCGAAGCCATCCCCGCCGCCCTGAAGCTGGCTGGCATCACCGCCGCCGATCTGGACTGGGTCGAGCTGAACGAAGCCTTTGCCGCGCAATCCCTGGCCGTCTTGAACGACCTGGACAGCAAGGGCATCGTGCTGGACCGCAGCAAGGTCAACCCCAACGGCGGCGCGATCGCCCTGGGTCACCCCCTGGGTGCGACCGGTGCCATCCGCGCCGCGTCCGTCATCCACGGCCTGCGCCGCACCGGCGGCAAGTACGGCATGGTGACCATGTGCGTGGGCGCCGGCCAGGGCGCTGCCGGCATCATCGAGCGGCTCTGATCCGCTGACTGAAGGCGCGGCTCCGGCCGCGCTTTTTTTTCACTGCCTTTCGCCAAATCGCCAGTCCGCTGCATCCTCCACACCCAAGGGCCGCCATGAGCATTCACTTTTCTGCCCGCGACGGATTCCCCCTGGTGGGCAAATGCTTTGGCGACCCGGCCACGGCCAAGGCCGGCCTGGTGATTGCCCCCGCCATGGGGGTGGAGCAGCATTTCTACGCGGACTTTGCGCACTGGATGGCCGAGCAAGGTTATCTGGTGCTGAGCTTTGACTACCGCGGCATGGGGCATTCACGCCCGCAAGCCATGCGGCGCTCGCTGCGCGGCCTGCAGGCCGACATCAAAACCTGGGCCGAGCAAGACGCCGCCGGCGCGCTGGACGAGTTATGCCGCCGCCTGGGTGGCCCGGCCGACACCCGCCCGATTCATTGGATCGGCCACAGCCTGGGCGGGCAGATCCTCGGTCTGCTGCCCAATCGCGACAAGCTTGCTCGCGTGATCACTGTGGGCAGCGGCAATGGTTACTGGCTGGACAATGCGCCGAGCTTGCGCCGTTCGGTCTGGTTCCTGTGGTATTTCCTGGTGCCCCTGTGTTTGCCGCTGTTTGGCTATTTCCCTGGGCGGCGCCTGGGCATGGTGGGCGATCTGCCGCAAGGGGTGATGGCGCAGTGGCGCCGTTGGTGCCTCAGCAAGGATTACATGATGGTCGAGGGTGGCGACGCGCTACGCGCCCAGTACGGCACGCTGCAGCAGCCCATGCTGTCGCTCTCATTCACCGACGACGAATTCATGTCGGCGCGCAGCATCGCCACTTTGCATGAATTTTTCACCGGCACCCAGGCCGAGATGTGGCGCATCGATCCGGCCGAGCTGGGCGAGCCCCGCATTGGCCATTTCGGCTTTTTCCGCAAGCGTTTTCAATTCAGTCTGTGGCATCGGATGCAGCAATGGCTGGCATCATGATCACCACCCAATTTGAGGAGTTTTTGCCATGAGCATCAAGACCGCCATCGTGAATGGCGTAGCCAGCATCGAAATTGCTCGCCCCGAAAAGAAGAACGCGCTGACTCGCGCCATGTATCAAGAGATGGCCGACACCCTGGTCGCCGTCAATAGCGACAAGACCGTGCGCGCGGTGCTGATCCAGGGTCAGCCCAATATCTTCACCTCGGGCAATGACATCGAGGACTTCATGAGCAGCCCGCCGCGCGATGAAGAAGCACCGGTGTTCCAGTTCATGCGCGCCCTGGTGGGCTGCGAGAAGCCGGTGATCGCCGCCGTTAACGGTGCCGCCATCGGCATCGGCACGACGCTGCTGCTGCATTGCGACCTGGTCTATGTGGCCGACGACGCTCGCCTGGCCATGCCTTTCGTGGGCCTGGGCTTGGTGCCGGAGTTTGCCTCCAGCTTGATCGTGCCGCGCCTGCTGGGCCATGCCAAGGCGGCGGAAAAGCTGCTGCTCGGCGACCCCTTCACCGGCGCCGATGCGGCTGAGTGCGGCATTGCCAATGCGGTGCTGCCGGCTGCTGAAGTGGCTAACCACGCACGCCGCGTGGCCGAGCGCTTCAACACCCTGGCTCCCAGCGCCGTGCGCGAGAGCAAGCGCTTGATGCGCCGCCACAGCGCCGAGCAGGTGCAAGAGACCATCAAGGTGGAGGCCGAAATCTTCGGCGCGCGCCTTCGCTCGCCCGAGGCGATGGAAGCCTTCCAGGCCTTCTTCCAAAAGCGCGCACCGGACTTTTCTAAGTTCGACTGAGCTTGCTTGAGCAGTTCAGGCAGCTGCGGCTGCTCTGGCTGCCCTGGCCATACACGCCCGCGCTTGGCGCTCAGATCACATTGAGCTCAAGCAGCGGGCGTTTTGCCGCCATCCGCGTGGGTGAGAGCGGCGACAGATCCAGGCTTTGATAGGCGCCCTGGCTGATCCACTCGGCCAGGCCGCGGCCCACGCCCGGCGCATGCTGCAGGCCATGGCCCGAAAAGCCGCAGGCCAGCAGCAAGTTCGGGCAGGCCTCCAGCGCGCCGACCAGGCCGTTGTGGTCAAAGTCATTCATCTCGTAGTAGCCGGCCCAGGCGCGGGTCTGCCGCAGCGACTCAAAGCCCGGCACACGTTGGGCCAGGGCGGGCCAGAGCCGCTCTTCGAAGAGTTGCGCCTCCGGGTCCAGGGGCAAATCGGCTAAGTCTTCACCCAAGGGTGGGCCGCCGCAGATGAATTGCTCACCCTCGGGGCGAAACCACAGCCCGCTCGGGTCGATCACCAGCGGGCAGGCGGGTGCTGTTTCAGCGCTGCGAAAAGCGTACACGCTGCGCCGCTTGGCGCTCACCGGTACCTGCAAATCGGCCGTGGCCGCCAGTTGGCCGGACCAGGCGCCGCAGGCCAGCACATAAACATCGGCCTGTTGCAGGCCCTGATTCGTCAGCACGCCGCAGAGGGCGCCACTGGCGTCGCGCTGCAGGCTCAGTGCCTCGGCCTGCAAATAGCTAACGCCTTGTTGCATGGCCTGGCGGCGCAGGCCTTGCAGCAGGCCCCAGCCATCAAACCAGCCTTCGCCCTCGCGGCCCCAGCTGCCCAGGGCAATATCTTCGGTGGCCAGCCAGGGCCAGCGCTGGCGCAGTTGGGCGGGCCCCATCAACTCGGTGGCGGCGCCATGGCGGGTTTGCAGTTGGTGCAGCGCTTCCATGCGGCCGCGGCCGGCTTCGCTGGCCAGGTAGAGATAGCCCTGTTCTTGCAAGCCCGCTTCGGGCTGCTGGCGCAGCTGCTGCAGGCCGAACTGGGAGAGGGCGATGTTCAGCGGCGTGCTGAACTGCTGGCGGATCGAGGCCGCCGACAAGGCCGATGAGGCGCGGGCATAGCTGGGGTCGCGCTCCAGCACCGTGATGTGTTGGCCCTGCCAGCCGGGCATGCCGGCCAGAAAGGCCGCCACCGCGCTGCCGATGGCGCCACCACCCAGAATCAGAACGCGTTGCTGTGGCATTGGGGTGGTGTGGGGCTTGTTGGGTGCGCTTTACTTCACTTCAATCACGCGTGGCTTACCCTGGCTGTCAATCGCCACATAGGTCAGATTGGCCTCGGTGACCTTGACCACTTGCGGGTCAGCGGGGTTGCGCTCGGCCATCACATCCACATGCACGGTGATGGAGGTGCGCCCGATGCGGGTGACCTGGGCGTAGAAGGACAGCAGATCCCCCACCGAGACAGGCTGCTTGAAAATGAACTGATTCACCGCCACGGTGGTGACGCGGCCGCGCGAGACCTTGGCGGGCAGCACCGAGCCGGCCAAGTCCACCTGGGCCATGATCCAGCCGCCGAAGATGTCGCCATTGGCATTGGAGTCAGCGGGCAAGGGCATCACGCGCAGCACCAGCTCGCGCGGCATGTCGGCGAGGGGGGCGGCAGGCGCGCTGGTTTCGGGATTTGGCGTGTGGGCGTCGGACATCGTGGTCACCTGAGAGAATCGAGGCCTATTCTCGGTGAATACGCCACCCTCAGTCCGAGACACTCCAAAGCGTCCATGCGAAAAAGTCCAGCTCTTGCCTTGCCCGTTGACACTGCTAACGGCAAGCCTCACAGCCCTCAGCCCGAACGCAGCGACTGGGCCACCGTCCAAAAGCTCTTGCCCTATTTGTGGCGCTACCGCTGGCGCGTCGGCATTGCGCTGGGCTTCATGCTCTGCGCCAAGCTGGCCAATGTGGGCGTGCCGCTTTTGCTCAAGAATCTGGTGGACAGCCTGGCCATCAAGCCCGGCTCGGTGCAGAGCATGGCCGTGGTGCCGCTAGGGCTTTTGGTGGCCTATGGTGCGCTGCGCTTGTCGACCTCGCTGTTCACCGAGCTGCGTGAGCTGATCTTCGCCAAGGCCACCGAGGGCACGGCGCGCTCGATCTCCTTGCAGGTGTTCCGCCATCTGCACGACCTGAGCCTGCGCTTCCATCTGGAGCGCCAGACCGGCGGCATGACCCGCGATATCGAGCGCGGCACGCGGGCGGTGCATTCGCTGATCTCGTATTCGCTCTACAGCATCGTCCCGACCCTGATCGAGGTGAGCCTGGTGCTGGGCCTGCTGGCGATCAAATTCGACGCCTGGTTTGCCTGGATCACCCTGGCCGCCTTGGTGCTCTATATCGGCTTCACCATCACCGTCACTGAGTGGCGCACCAAGTTCCGCAAGCAGCTCAATGAGCTGGATTCGGTGGCGCATAGCAAGGCGATTGATTCGCTGCTGAACTTTGAAACCGTCAAGTACTTCAATAACGAGGACTTCGAAGCCCGCCGTTACGACGAAAGCCTGGAGAAGCTGCGCCGCGCTCAGCTCAAGGCGCAGTCCACGCTGTCGCTGCTCAATACCGGCCAGCAACTCATCATCGCCAGCGCCTTGGTGTTGATGCTGTGGCGAGCCACCGAGGGTGTGGTGGCGGGGCGCATGAGCTTGGGCGACCTGGTGATGGTCAATGCCTTCATGATTCAGCTCTACATCCCGCTCAACTTCCTGGGCGTGATCTACCGTGAGATCAAACAAAGCCTGACCGATCTGGACAAGATGTTTGGCCTGCTGGAGCGCGAGCGCGAGATTGCCGATGTGCCCGGCGCCAAGACCTTGCAGCTGCAGGGCGCGGCGGTGAGCTTCGAGCATGTCAGCTTTGCCTACGACCCGGCGCGGCCCATCCTTCACGATGTGAGCTTTGAGATTCCGGCCGGCAAGAAGGTGGCGGTGGTCGGGCCCAGCGGCTCGGGCAAGAGCACCTTGGCGCGCTTGCTCTTCCGCTTTTATGACATTGACGCTGGCGCCATTCGCATCGACGGCCAGGAGCTGCGTAGCGTCACCCAGTCCAGCTTGCGCCGCGCCATCGGCATCGTGCCGCAGGACACGGTGCTGTTCAACGACACGGTGGCCTACAACATCGCCTACGGCCAACCCGGTGCTTCGCAAGCGCAGGTAGAGGCAGCGGCCCGTGCCGCGCATATTCACAACTTCATTGCCGCCACACCCAAGGGCTATGACACCATGGTGGGTGAGCGTGGGCTCAAGCTTTCGGGCGGCGAAAAGCAGCGCGTGGCAATTGCCCGCACCTTGCTGAAAAACCCGCCGTTGATGATTTTTGACGAAGCCACCTCGGCGCTGGATTCCAGCAATGAGCGTGCCATTCAGGCCGAGCTGGACGCCGCCGGTCAGAACAAGACCGTGCTGGTCATCGCCCACCGCCTGTCCACCGTGGTGGATGCGCATGAGATTTTGGTCTTGGAAGCGGGTCGCATCGTTGAGCGCGGCCACCACGACGCCTTGCTGGCGCAGCAGGGCGTTTATGCCCGGATGTGGCGGATGCAGCAGAGCGGCGGTGACGGTGAGGTGGCGCCGGCTTGAGCCCAGCCCTGAGGCTGGGGTGATTTGAATTAGTTGAATGAAAAAGGCCGCTGCACGGCATCCCGTGCAGCGGCCTTTTCTTGTGCAGTGCGGTGCGGGCTTGGCCTTACTTGACTTGCTTCTTGCGGCCCATCGCCAGGGCGCCCAGCGCGGCCAGGCTCAAGGCCACGCCGCCGGGTTCCGGGATGGTGCCGCCGCCGTTGGCGCCGAGGCGGAAGTCATCCAGCCAGAAAGCCGTATTGGTGCCCGAAATCCGTACCGATTTGGCGGTGCCAGAGAAGTTCACCGTGGCTGTGCGCCATTCGCAAACAAAGTCGGCGAGCGGTGCGCCCGTTGCGGGGTCCTTGCAGCCGCCTGTGCTGATCAGGCTTTGGGCTTCGCCCAATTGCTGGCCCGCGCCACCCAGCTCGTCAAAGACGCTGACCGAACCCACGCCTGAGCTGGTGGCGAACAGCATCGAGAACGACTCACCGAAACCGGCACCGACGTTGAACACCAAGCTGGTCTTGCCACTTTGATCGGCATCACCTGACATGAACACCGCGCCCTGTGTGCCCGAGCCGTATTTGGCCGGATCGCGGAAGAAGTTGCCCAAGCCGGTGCCGCCATTGGGCGAGCCCGGCCAGGCGCTGGTCACGCTCAAGGCGCCGGTGACAAATTGCAGATCGGCGCTGTAGGGGTTGACCTGGGTGGCTAGGTTGTTGACCGCGTTGGGCACCGCTTCAAAGTCGACGAAGACGGGCGCGGCTTGCGCGGGCGAGGTGAGGGCGGCGATTGCGCCAAATACGCCAAATGCGCTGAAAGCGCCGGCCAGCAAATGTCTTGATGTCAGCATGAGCGAGCTCCCGAATGCCGGTGAGTTGGAGGGTGACCTTGTGGTTGACTGTATACAGGCAAGTCGTGAAAAAGTTCACCTCAAGCCCCTGCAATTGAGGGGGAGTGCGGCGCATCTTCTGGTAAACGAGGAGGGGGCGAGGGCGCGGTGAGGGTGCATGAAGGCGACCGAAAGAGCCGATCCGGTATTCGCTCGGGCGATCAGTCGGCGCTTGCCGCGCGGCTACACTCCCCGGAGTGGAAACCAAATGGTTTGAAGATTTTGTGAGCTTGGCCGAGACGCGCAGCTTTTCGCGCTCGGCGCAGCTGAGGCATGTCACGCAGCCGGCCTTCTCGCGCCGCATTCAGGCGCTGGAAGCCTGGGCGGGCACGGACCTGGTGGACCGCTCCTCCTACCCGACCCGCTTGACAGGCGCAGGCGAGACCTTGCTGGCCCAGGCGGTGGAGATCCTCGGCAATCTGCAAGCCACGCGCAATATGATGCGCAGCCATCAGTCCTCCGACGTGGACATGATCGAGTTCGCCGTCCCGCACTCGCTGGCTTTTAGCTTTTTCCCGCATTGGTTGATGGGCTTGCGCCAGCGTTTCGGCGCGCTCAAGTGCCGGCTGAACGCGCTCAATGTGCATGACGCGATGCTGCAGCTGAGCGAAGGCAATTGCGATCTGCTGATCGTCTATCACCACGCCAGCCAGCCTTTGCAGCTGGACCCCGAGCGCTACGAGATGGCTTCCCTGGGGCAGGAGACCCTGGCGGCCTATGCCAAGGCCGACGCCAAGGGCCGGCCGATGTTTCAGCTGCCTCGCCAAACCAAGGGTAAGCTGGCAAGCAGCAACGGCCACGCCGGCCCGAAGTTTCCATTTCTTAGCTACGCCTCGGGTGCCTATCTGGGGCGCTTGGTGGAGCTGATCGCCAAGGGCTCTGCCGTGCCCTTGAATCTCGATGCCATTTACGAAACCGATATGGCCGAAGGCCTCAAAGCGATGGCTTTGGAGGGCCACGGCCTGACCTTCTTGCCCGCCAGCTCGGTGCAGCAGGAATTGCGCAACGGCCGTCTGGTGCAGGCTTCGGCCGCGGGCGAATTTGAACTGACGATGGAGTTGCGCATCTATCGCGAGCGCCCCGAGCTGTCCCGGCGCAACAAGGCCTCTGCACTGGCGCTGTGGCAATTCCTGACCGCGGCTTGATGGCGGCGTCGGGTCCAAATTCGTGTAATCACTTATTCGAACCTGCCCTTGGGCATGTTCTGCTTCGGGTTGTGCCGCTAACCACTAGCGCAACCTATCTTTGCGGTTCACCGCGACTTCAAACTCAGGAGTGTTCATGAACAAAAAATCTCTGCTCGTCCTTGCCCTGGCTGCCGCTGCAATCGGTGCCGCGCAAGCCGATACGCTGAAGAAGATCAAGGATAGCGGCACGGTCACGATGGGCGTGCGCGAGTCTTCCGGCGCGCTGTCGTACACCCTGGGTGATGGCAAGTACGTGGGCTACCACGTTGAGATCTGCCAGAAGGTCTTGGCCGATGTGCAAAAGCAATTGGGCCTGGCCAAGCTGGACGTCAAGTATCAGCCGGTCACCTCGCAAAACCGTATTCCGCTGGTGCAAAACGGCACCGTCGACATCGAGTGCGGCTCCACCACCAATAACGCCACCCGCCAGAAGGATGTGTCCTTCGCCGTGACCACCTTCGTGGAAGAAGTGCGCATGGTCGTGAAGGCCAACTCCGGCATCACCGCCGTGAACCAATTGGCCGGCCGCACGGTGGCCACCACCACCGGCACGACCTCGGTGCAGACCCTGCGCAAGCATGAGCGCGCGACCGGCGTGGACTTCAAGGAAGTCTTCGGCAAGGATCACGCTGACAGCTTCCTGCTGCTGGAATCCGGCCGCGCCGATGCCTTCGTGATGGACGGCTCGCTGCTGGCTGGCCTGGTGTCGCGTTCCAAGAACCCGGCCGACTACAAGATCGTTGGCGACGTGTTCTCGGTCGAACCGATCGGCATCATGTTCCGCAAGGACGACCCCGCCTTCAAGAAGGCCGTGGACGACAGCATCAAGGCCATGATCAAGTCTGGCGATGTGGCCAAGCTGTATGACAAGTGGTTGCTGCAGCCGATCCCGCCCTCGAACACCAAGGTGGGCCTGCCGATGAGCGATAACCTCAAGGCTGCGCTGGCTAATCCGAACGACAAGCCGGCCGAAGACTACGCCAAGAAGTAAGCGGATCGATCCAGCGCTTTGTGCTTGTGAAGGCCGCTGCAACGCGGCCTTTGTTTTTTGAATGGGACTGACGAGAATCAGTTGCAGCAAGGCTGATTGCCAGGCACCGAGCGCCCGCGATGATCGGGTCTCGGATGCAAGCTGCGGCAGGTCTGCGTGAGTTTTGTGGATTGGAGGTAGGCCGTGGCGACATGGGATTGGCAGGTGTTCTGCAAGAACACCATCGACGGGGAGGTGATACCGAGTTGCTTTGGCAGCGGCGGTGACATCACCTATTTGAACTGGCTGATGTCGGCCTGGGGTTGGACGCTGAGCGTCTCGGCCCTGGCCCTGGTGGTGGCCTTGGCCGTCGGTTCGCTGATGGGCATCTTGCGCACCACGCCGAACAAGTGGTTAGTGTTCATTGGCGACGCCTGGACAGAGACCTTCCGCAACATCCCGCTGCTGGTGCAGATCTTCCTCTGGTACCACGTCTTGCCCGCGCTGATCCCGCCGCTGCGCCAGGTGCCCAGCTTCATCCTGGTGGTGCTGGCCCTGGGCTTCTTCACCTCGGCACGGATTGCCGAGCAGGTGCGCGCCGGCATTCAAAGCCTGCCCAAGGGCCAGCGCTATGCCGGCCTGGCCATGGGCTTGACCCTGCCGCAAACCTACCGCTATGTCTTGCTGCCGGTGGCGTTTCGCATCGTCATTCCGCCGCTGACCAGCGAGAGCATGAACATCATCAAGAACTCATCGGTGGCCTTTGCCGTGAGCATTGCCGAACTGACCATGTATGCCTTGCAAGTGTCGGAAGAGACCTCCCGCGGTATCGAGATCTATCTGGCAGTGACCGGCCTGTATTTCATCTCCGCCTTCTTCGTCAATCGCCTGGCTTTGTTCATTGAACACCGCGTCCAAGTGCCTGGCATGTTGGGGGCCGGACGATGAATCTCGATTTCGCATTCCTCAACTGGGGCGTCGTCTCCAGCTTCATCCTCAAGGGCCTGATCTTCAGCATTCAGCTGACCGTGATCGCCACTTTGGGCGGCATTGTGCTGGGCACCTTGCTGGCGCTGATGCGCTTGTCGGGCAAGAAGTGGCTGGTCTGGCCGGCTGCCTTCTACGTCAACACCTTGCGCTCCATCCCTCTGGTGATGGTGATTCTGTGGTTCTTCCTGCTGATCCCACTGCTGGTTGGCCGGCCCATGGGCGCGGAGATGTCGGCCATGATCACCTTCACGGTGTTTGAGGCGGCTTACTTCTCCGAGATCATGCGCGCCGGTATTCAGTCGGTGCCGCGCGGTCAGGTCAGTGCGGGTTATGCCGTGGGCATGACCTATAGCCAGACCATGCAGACCGTGGTGCTGCCGCAGGCCTTCCGCAATATGTTGCCGGTGCTGATGGCGCAAACCATCATCTTGTTCCAGGACACCTCGCTGGTCTACGCCATTGGCGCTTACGACTTGCTCAAGGGCTTCGAGGTGGCCGGCAAGAACTTCAATCGCCCGGTGGAAACCTATCTGGTTGCGGCCGTTGTCTACTTTGTGATCTGTTTCAGCCTGTCGATGCTGGTGCGTCGCCTGCAGAAGAAGATCGCCATCATCCGCTGAAGAGAACATTGCCATGATTCAAATCAAGAACATCTCCAAGTGGTACGGCCCCTTCCAGGTGCTGACCGATTGCTCCACCAAGATCGAAAAAGGTG
The DNA here is from genome assembly GCF_001477625.1 of Paucibacter sp. KCTC 42545. Classification (NCBI taxonomy): domain Bacteria; kingdom Pseudomonadati; phylum Pseudomonadota; class Betaproteobacteria; order Burkholderiales; family Sphaerotilaceae; genus Roseateles; species Paucibacter sp. KCTC 42545. The sequence continues at coordinate 3,378,233 of NZ_CP013692.1, read as the reverse complement.
AGGTGGTGGTGGTTTGCGGCCCCTCGGGCTCGGGCAAGTCCACGCTGATCAAGACCGTCAATGCGCTGGAGCCCTTTCAAAAGGGCGACATCGTGGTGGACGGCATCTCGCTGGCCGACCCCAAGACCAATTTGCCTCGCCTGCGTTCGCGCGTGGGCATGGTGTTCCAACATTTCGAGCTGTTCCCGCATCTCAGCGTGACCGAGAACTTGACGCTGGCGCAGATCAAGGTGCTGGGCCGCACGCCGGAAGACGCCAAGGTGCGTGGACTGAAGATGCTGGACCGTGTCGGCCTGTCGGCACACAAGGACAAGTTCCCCGGCCAGCTCTCCGGCGGCCAGCAGCAGCGCGTGGCGATTGCCCGCGCGCTCAGCATGGACCCGATCGTGATGCTGTTCGACGAGCCGACTTCGGCGCTCGACCCCGAAATGGTGGGTGAGGTGCTGGACGTGATGGTCAATTTGGCCCAAGAAGGCATGACCATGATGTGCGTGACGCACGAAATGGGCTTTGCCAAAAAGGTCAGCAGCCGCGTCATCTTCATGGACGCCGGCAAGATCATCGAGGATTGCAAGCGCGAAGAGTTCTTCGGCAACCCGGACGCCCGCTCGCCGCGCGCCAAGGACTTCCTCAACAAGATCCTGCAGCACTGAACTCAGTTCCGGCCACCCGCGCCGGGACCGCTGTGTGGCTTGACGGCGCCGCCCGCTTGCGGCGCCTGTCGCGGTGACACAGGCCGCACTTGTAGCAATTTGTGTGCTTTGTAAGCAGGTGTTTCAGGTTTGGCGTCGCTGTGCGCCTGTCGAGCAAATTGGCGCGAATGTGAGCGCAAATGTTCGCTGAGTGAGCGCTCCGGCCATATCGGTCGCCGGAGTGGACTTTTAGACTTCCGCCTCCCCCCCCTATTTGAGGGGTCTGGCGTGCCGATGTTGAAGAAGGCGGTCAGGCCTTGTCGATTTGTTGACCTGACCGAGAACACTTTTTCATGCATTTGCTGCCCTCGCGTGCGCCTGTTCCCCTGGCCCCTCTTGCCCCCCTGTCCCTTGCGCTGACGCTGGCCCTTGGTCTGAGCTTGTCTGGCTGCGGCGGCAGTGCCGACCCCAACCCAGGTTTTACGGTTGCCCCCGAGCCAGCGCCGGCGCCCGCACCTGCTCCTGGGCCGGACAACTGGGTCGAAACACTTCCGCCCCAGCTTGAGCCCACGATACCCGCGCCAACACCGGCGCCCAACCCAGTAATTCCGGATGGTTCCGCGCCGGTGACGGGACCGGCGCCTGCGCCCGCGCCTGGGATTCCGACAAGCCCGGCGGAGCCGGATGCGCCCGCCCCTGGGCCGGCACCGGCACCTGCACCTGCACCCGCACCTGCACCTGCACCTGGGCCCGCACCGGCGCCGGCACCAGCACCTGTGCCTGCGCCTGCGCCTGTGCCTGCGCCTGCGCCTGCGCCTGCGCCCGCACCGGCTCCCTCGCCTGCACCAGCTCCCGCACCAGCTCCCGCTCCCGCGCCTGCACCCGCACCCGCACCCGCACCCGCACCCATCGACCCGATCGAACGGGCTTTGGTCACCGGCGATGCCACACCCTTGAATGCAGTCCATCAAGCCACCTTGTTGGATCGCGCGGTGGGCCTGGCTTCGGCTTTGTCCAATAGCCAGATGCCCGCGGTGCGTGCCATCTTGGGGGACGATGCGGCCAGCTTGGTCTTGAATCACAGCACCAATAGCACCACCGTCAATGTCGCCAAGAGCAGTCTTGCTGCGCCCTTGCTGAGTGCGGATAGTGGCGCAGGCATGGCGGCAATCTCCATGATCGGCGCCGGCCGCGGCCTGGCCTATGGGGCCAATGTGCTGGCCTGGATGGCCGGCACCAGCGCTCAGCAGCAGCACTTGCCCATCTTCCGCCGCGCGATGAATTGGGTCATCACCGGCGATGCAAACGGGACTCTGCCGGCGCAAGTACGAGTCGGTGTCGGCGGCTATGACGGCAGTACGGTCAAGCAATACCTGACCCGGGTGGGCAGCACGGGCGTCGTGTCCAGCTGCGCGGTGGCCGACCCGGCCAACACTTGCTGGCGCCAGCTCGATCTGATCGTGTTTGGCAACGGCGTTGCCGACAACCCCGCACTCGGCAATCTGGTGCGCAGCTACCAAGAAGCCGGCAAGGCGGTGGTCTTTATGCAGTCCAGCTGGAACGCCTCCAACGGCGCGCAGCGGGTTGTGTCTGGCATGGGCCTCAGCCTGGGCGGCTATCCCGGCAACTACTTTGCCGCAGCCACAGCGGTGTCAATTGGTGCCACGCGAACCATTGCTGATTTGATCGCCAAGGCCGATCAGTTCGGTAGCCTGATCTCGACCCTGCGCATGCTGCCGCGCACTGATTTGAAGATCGACTTTTCGACCGACAGCACGGCACTGCAACCCATCAACACGGTCAGCACCGCCTTGGCCAGCATCCAGGGTGCCGGCACCAACGTTTTTGCTGACCCGGATGCGATGCTGTTCCGTCACCTCGCCTTGTGGGCGGACTTGCAACGCCTGAATGTGCGCTATGGCGCGCCGCTCTCGGCCAAGGGCAACTCAGGGGACTTTTTGCGAGCCTATGCCTCGGATTCCTGGCTGGTCTTCAATCGCAGTGCCACCACCGTGCCGCCCAACGGCGCAGGTGACTACATGCCGCCGCAGGCGCGCGATATTGCGGTCAGCAGCGATTGGGAAACGGTGACCGTGACCATTCCGCAAACCGGCGGCGTGACCTTGATTGGCCGCGCATCCATCCCCGGCAAGCCGGTGCAGGTCGAGGTGCTGGATGCCAAGGGCGCGACCAAACTGTCTTTGCAAACCAGCTATCTGCGTGTCTGGGGCAATCCCCTCACGGATAGCAGCTATGCCCGCCCGCGCCGCCCTAACTCCTTTGCCATTCCCTTGCGTGGCGTGACCGATTTTGTCTCGCCATTTGGCTGCCCCTTGATGTTGTCTTATGGCGGCGCAACACCTGCCACCGTGATCACGCTGCGCATCAAGGGTGCGGCGAAATATGCCCACTTTGACTTCACCAAGAACCCGAGCCAGGCAGAACTCGACGAGGCGGTGGCCGCGCTCAAGAAGGGCGACTTTGGTTGGCAGACGAATAAGTTTGTCGGTGGGGAAATCCAGCAAATCACCAAATATGCCAAGAGCGCCATCGGCAACGGCGACCCGCGCACCTATGTGGTGAACAACCTCAAGGAAGGCTTGTTCGATAGCAATCACTTCGCCAATGGCTATCGCAATATGCCCATGTCGGCCACGGCCACGACGCTGTGCGATGCCTTCGCCTGGGACTGCAGCGGCTCCATTCATAACGCGCCCGGCGTGCAGCACTTCATCGGCTGGATCGCCACCTGTGGCTTCCTGTGTTCCGGCAACCCATCGGATGGCTCCGCCGGCCTGGGCGTGGGCTGGGGTTGGGCGCATGAGTTGGGCCACAGCACGGTGCAGCGCGTGATGCATATGGCGCCCGGCGGTGTCGGCTGCCTGGTTGAGTGCGATAACAACATCTTGGCCAGCGCCACCATGCTGCGCATTTACGAGACCATGGGTATCGACACCGGCCACAACCTGGATCACCCCGGCCTTTACGCCATGGTGCTGGCCACCCGAGGCGCCGGGCTGACGGGTGCGGCCTTGCAAACCGCGATGCAGACGCGTCTGTGGGGCGGCAGTGGCGGGCAGGACCCCATGCGTGCGGTGCACTTCCAGCTGGCCTTCCTCTACGCCAAGGAGCGTTACGGTCTGGCTCAGCCCACCATGCAGACCACGCTGGAGTTCTTCCAGTTGCTCACCAAGGCCGACCGCCTGGTGGCTCGCGCCTGGGATGCCAATAACCGCGGCAAGTACGCCATGGGCCGCTATGCCAACAACACCATCAAGAACGAAGACCTGTTCTATGTGCTGAGCTCCAAGATCATCGGCAAGGACCTGAGCAAGTACTTCGAGATGTACGGCCTGCCCTTGAGCCCCGAGGCCGTCGGCTCGGTGCAAGACTTGAAGCTGCCGGTGGCCTCGCGGGTCTACTACGCCCTGCCGGCGGGCAAGCACAACCGCTTGGTGACCGGGCGCTGGGTGGACATCGAGGCCAGCGTGCCGGCATATCCCACCTTCTGACGGCAGGCAAAGGCCTTCGGTGCGGCCGGCCTGATGGGCCGGTACGCAAGGCCTGATGAGATAATTCGAGCATGAACGAGATCCGCATTACCCGCCCCGACGATTGGCATGTGCACCTGCGCGACGGCGCTGCGCTGGCCGCCGTCTTGCCCGCCACCGCACGTCAATTCGCGCGTGCCATCGTCATGCCGAATCTGCGCCCGCCGATCACCACGGCCGCGCTGGCACAGGCGTACCGCGAGCGCATTCTGGCGGCGTTGCCGGAAGGGGCGAACTTCACGCCCTTGATGACCATGTACCTCACCGACAACACGCCAGTGGAGGAAATCCGCCGGGCGCGTGATGCTGGCGTGGTGGCGCTGAAGCTGTATCCGGCCGGTGCCACCACCAATAGCGATGCGGGCGTGAGCGATATCCGCAAGACCTACCGCACGCTGGAGGCCATGCAGCGCGAAGGCTTGCTCTTGCTGGTGCACGGCGAGGTGACCGACCCGGAGGTGGATGTGTTCGACCGCGAGGCCGTCTTCATCGACCGCGTCATGCGCCCCCTGCGCAATGACTTCCCCGAGTTGAAGGTGGTGTTCGAGCACATCACCACGCTGGAAGCCGCGCAATACGTGACTGAGAGCGACCGCTTCACCGCGGCCACGCTGACGCCCCAGCATTTGCTCTACAACCGCAATGCCATCTTCACCGGTGGCCTGCGCCCGCATTACTACTGCCTGCCGGTGCTCAAGCGCGAGCAACACCGCCTGGCGCTGATTCAAGCCGCCACCTCGGGCAGCAACAAGTTCTTCCTGGGTACCGACAGCGCACCGCACGCCTCGGTGCTGAAAGAGAATTCGGTCTGCGGCGCGGGTTGCTACACCGCCATGTCGGCCTTGGAGTTGTATGCCGAGGCCTTCGAGGCCATGGGCGCGCTGGACAAGCTCGAAGGCTTTGCCAGCTTCCACGGCCCCGATTTCTACGGCCTGCCGCGCAACACCGACACGGTGCTGCTGCGCCAAGAGAAGTGGTCCCTGCCCGAGTCCGTGCCTTTTGGCGAGGCGCTGATCAAGCCCTTGCGCGGCGGCGAATCTCTGGGCTGGAAGTTCATCGGCTGACGCGCGGTGCCTGGCTTGCAGGTGCGCGGCGAGCGGGCACCGGTTAGCGAGCCAGGTGCGAGTTGGGGCCGAGCGGGTGGAGGTGATGAACAGATCATGAAAGGTTTGGATCTGTTCTTTTTGCAGCCGCTCTACCAGCAACTGGCCGATCGGCCGGACTTGCTGCGCAGCTTGGAGCGTGACTGCGGCCTGCGAGTGGTGAACCAGCAAGGCCTTGGCCTGATGCCGACCTCGGCCATGCTGCGCCTGCTGGAGCGCCTGCACGCTGAGGGCGACCCGCACCGGGGCGCTTTGCTGGCGATGCAGGCCGATGCCAGTGTGGCCAGCGGCATGCTGTACTACCTGCGCAGCCATGCGCTGCTGGGGGAGGCCATGACCGAGCTGCTGCGCCTGCGCGCGCGCATCTTGCCCGATGGCCATATGCAGATGGAGGTGCAGGCCCATCATGTCGCCATTCATATGCGGCCTTCTTACCAAAGCCAGAGGCTGGGACGCCAGTTGCGCTACGAGACCGGACTGGTGTGGTTGCATCATGTGTTCACGCAGTGCGCCGGGGGCGAGTTGGCGGCCTTGTCGGTCGATCTGATGAGCCCGCCATCTCCCCAGCCCGGCGTGCTTGATTCCCTTTTGGGTTGCCCGATTCAGTGGGGCAGTGAGGCCTGCGTCATTCGCTACCCGCGCTCGGTGCTGACGCTGCCCTTGCCGGGTTACAGCCCGGGCGTTCTGAACGCCTTGCGACCGCAGGTCGACAGCCTCCTGCCCGGCCCCTCGGCAGCGCAAGAGCGGCCCAGCGAGAAGGTCTCGGCCTGGTTGGCCGCACAGCCCCAGTTGAGCCAGGTGACGCTGGAGCAGGCCGCCCAAGCGATGGCTTGCGGCGCCAGCACCCTGCGGCGCCAGCTGATGAACGAGGGCCAAGGCTTCAATGCCATTTTGCAAGCGCAACGGCGTGCGCGCGCTTTTGCCGCGGTGGCCTTTGGCGAGCAGCCACTGAGCCAGGTGGCGGTGGCGCTGGGCTATTCCGATCGCGCGGGTCTGGAGCGCGCTTTTCAGAACTGGTTCGCACTGCGGCCGGCGCTGCTGCGGGCGGAGTTGACGTCATTGCTGGCGCCGCGCGGCTTGGCGGCGAGCACGGCCTTGCGGCAAAGCGTTTTTGAAGCGCTTGCGTCGACCGCCAATGGCGCGCAGGGCAGCGCCGACACGGTGTCGAGCGCGCAGCGCCGCAGCTGGATGCGCGTGGCACTGGTGCAGGCGATCTTGCAAGCCAGTGAAGCTCCACTCGAAGCGTCGCATGAGTCCATGTGTTCGGCCCTTAGCTTGGGCTGCTTGTGGTTGCAGAGCTTGGCCGACGAGGCGCAGCCTGACCACCAACTGGACTGTGCCCATGCCCTGCAAGCCGCGCGCCTTTTGCTGGCGGCCTGGCAGTGGCCGCCCGACTGCTTGCAGCGCTTGCAGCGCCTGCAGGAGGATGTGCAAGCCGGCCGCGCCGAGCCTTGGGCCGATGCCTTGGTTTGGGCGGATGAACTGCTGAGTGAGCCGTCGACAAGCGCTACGCCTGCCCAACTCAGCCCGGCGGCGCAACGCTGCTTGCAGGCCCTGCGCCAGGCGAATCATGCCTGGACCGCGCCATCGGCCTGGCTTGCCCATTGCGAGGCCTTGCGCCAACAGCCCTTGCATCTGATCGAACGGGTTTGCCCGGTGCTGCGTCTGTTCGACGCCCGCCAGGTGGAGGCAACTCTGCATGCATGAGCATCCCCGCATCCGGGTTGAGCTGCGGCATTTGCAGCCGCTCTACGAGATCCTGGCGCACCGGCCCGACTTGCTGGCCGAGCTGGAGGCGCGCGGCATGTTGCTGCGCGTGCCCGCCAACGATTTGCGCAGCCTGCCGCTGGAGGCGCGGCAGGACATGGCGCTATTCCTGCATGCCCAGGGCGAGCCTCACTACGGCGCCCAGCTTGCGGCGCGGGTGGACCTCAGCGCGGGCGAAGGCTTGCTTTACTTTGCCCGCAGCAGCGAGACCCTGCACGAGATGCTGGCCGAGCTGATTCACCACCAATCGGTCTGGTTGCCGGGGGCGACGCTTCAAGTCAGCGAGGAGGGGCAGACGCTGCGCATCACCCTGACGCCGCTGATGAGCGCGCCGCCATTGGGCTTGTTGACCTATTGGGAGGGCACGCTGACCTGGCTGCGGCGCGCCATCAATTTCTGCCTGGGCCAAACGCCCACGGTGCTGGACGCTTGGGTCATGACGCCGCCCAGCGCGCAAGCCCATGTTCTGGATCAGTTGCTGGGCTGTGCGGTGCAGTTTGGCGCCGACTGTTTCGGCCTGCGCTTGCCGCTTGAATGGTTGAGCAAGCCCTTGCCCGGCAGCCATGCCGCCGTGCGGCAGCGCACGGCCAGATGCTTCGATGTGCTGGGGCGGCGGCAGTTGGATCACGATCCGGTCTGGCGGCGCGTGCTCGATCGCCTCGAGGCCGCAACGCAGGCGGGGGACTTCGGCCTGGAGTCGGTGGCGGCCGAGCTGCGCCTTACGCCCAGCACCCTGCGCCGCCATCTGGCGCAAGAGGGATGCAGCTTCAGTGCCTTGCTGGAGGCGCATCGGCGCCAGCGCGCGTTTGAATTGATGGTGCTGCACGACTGCCCGGTGGAGCTGTCCGCGCAGCAATTGGGCTATTCCGGTCGGGTGGCGATGGGGCGGGCTTTTCGGGGTTGGTTCGCTGGCCCGCCGGCCCGCTTGCGCCGCCATCTGCAAGCGCTGCAAGCCTTGGAGGCCGCGGAGGACTGGGCCTCGCCCCTGCGCCTGCCGGCTTTCGATCTGCCGGCGGCGGGCACTAGTTTTCACCCCCTGGGCGCGCAGCTGCGCGCCGACCCGGTCTTGTGGGCTCATGCGCTCGGGCTGGCGGCACAGGCACGTTTTGGCGCTCAGTCTCTGCAGCCCGATGACGACGCTTTGTTGCAGCAGCTGGGCACCAGCCGCTTGATGGACGCCATCCAGGCTCGGGCTTGGATGCTGGGGCGCCAGCCTGTGGCAGCGCCTTTGCAAGCGCGTTGGCAGCAGTTGCTGGCGCTGGCCCAGGGCCAGCATGACGAGGCGCCGGTGCCCGTCGCCGCCTTCGCGCTGCTGGCTTGGGCCGAACTGGGCGCCTTGCTCTTGCAGCGGGTGATCGGTAGCTCGTATCTCGACTTCAGAAACGCATGGGGGCAGCGCCCCCCGGCCGAGCAATGGGCCGAGGAACGCCGGCGTTATGGTCTGGATCGCCACGATGCCAGCTATTTGCTGCTGGCCGCCTGGGGCCTGCCAACGGCGGTGCTGGAATGGTTGGCCAGCCTGAGTGAGGCGGATCAGGATGGGGCGCAGCTCAGCGGTCAAACGCCCCGGGCCGCTGAGTTCAGTCGCCTGGCCGAGTTGCTCGCGCGGCCGCCAGCGGCGCTAAGCGCGATCAGCAGGGCGCAGGACTGATGCCCCCTTGGCAGCTCGACTGGCAGCAGCCCTGGTTTGCGCCCTTGCGTACCCTCGGCGAGCCGCTGCTGGCGCAGATCAGGCAAGGCGCCTCGGTGGCGCAGGCCTTGAACTCGGCCCTGCAGGCCCAGCCCATCCATCTGCCCGCTGGCGACCTACGCTTTGTGGCGCAGACCGAGCTGCCCGCCGGCATGGGCTTTGAGGCCTTTGTGCACAGCCAGGCCGCCGTGCCCACACGCGACAACTGGCACGACTTCTTCCACGGCCTGATCTGGCTGCAGCAGCCGCAGCTCAAAGCGCGCTTCAATGCATGGCATCTGGAAGCCTTGGTGGCAGACGAGGCCGGCCCCGGGAGACGCGGACCGATGCGCGACGCCCTGACCCTGTTCGACGAGAACGGCCTGATCCTGCAAGCCCCGGCGCCCCTGGCCGAGGCTTTGCGCGAGCGGGACTGGACGGCGCTAGGCGGCAGCCTGCGCCCGCTGTGGCGTCAGGCGCGCTGGCAAGTGGTGGGCCATGCCTTGCTGGAAAAGCTGCTCCAGCCGCGCAAGCCCATTTGTGCCCATGTGCTTTTGGATGCCAGCGTGCTGGAAGACCCGCTGCGCCTACGCCAAAAGCCCTTCTTTGCCTTGCCGGTGCTGGGCATTCCGGGCTGGTGCGCAGCCAACGAGCACCTGGATTTCTACCGCGACCCTGGGGTGTTCCGCCCCTTGCGCTAGCATCCAGGCCACATGCCTCACCGGGAGTTGGTCTTGCACATGCCGTTTTGTTTGCTGGCGCGAGGGTCAGGTCTTGCCGGGCGCGGGCTTTTGCGTCGCGGGCTGAGCCCGTTGATCCTGATTTTGGTGCTGATGCTGGGTCTGCAGGCGCAAGCGCAGCCCAAGCTAGGTGCCTTGCCTGAGCCTGTTCCTGCTGCCGCCGAGCCTGCGGCCAGCGCGCCGGTGTCCGCCAGTGCGCGGCGCCTGTACGAGGGCGCGCGCAGCCAGTTGCTGCAAATCCGCACCTTGCTGAAGAGCCAGGACAGCCAGGCCTCGGTGGGTTCGGGCTTTGTCGTCAGCGAGCAGGGCCATGTGATCACCAACTATCACGTCATCAGCCAGTTCGCCCTGGAGCCCGAGCGCTACCGCCTGCGCTATGCCGGCACCGACGGCATCGGCGGGCAGCTGGAGCTTCTGGACATCGATGTGCGCCGCGACCTGGCGCTGCTGCGCGTCAAGGACTTTGCGCCTCGCGGCGCCGCGCTGCGCTTTCGCCCACAGGAGCAGCCGCTGTCCAAGGGCGACCGCATCTACTCCATGGGCAATCCGCACGATGTGGCTTTTGCCGTGGTCGAGGGCAATTACAACGGCCTGGTGGAGCGCAGTTTCGATGCGCTGATTTACTACTCGGGCAGCATCAACTCGGGCATGAGCGGCGGCCCGGTGCTGGACGAGGCCGGGCGGGTGGTGGGCGTCAATGTCTCGGCCATGTTCTTCGCCCAGCAAATGAGTTTTCTGGTGCCGGGTGAATACGCCCAGGCTTTGCTCGCGCGCAGCCGCGATGCCAAGCCGCTGACGCAGCCCGCCTGGGGCCGGCTGCGCGAGCAGTTGCTGGCTTATCAGGAGGAACTGAGCGCCCGCTTCATTGCCCAGCCCTGGCAGGCGCAAGCGCCGAGTAGCCCGGAGCGCTACCGCCTGCCGGTGCCGCAAGAGTTGTTCATGCGCTGCTGGGGGCGCGGCACCCAGGCGGATGCCAAGGGCCTGGAGTTCCAGCGCTCGCAATGCCGCATGGAGCATGCCCTCTTCATCAATGGCAGCCTGCAGACCGGCTTTCTGTCCATGAGCCATGAGGCTTACGACGGTGCCAAGCTCGGGCCCTGGCGCTTCGCCAAACAATACTCGGCCAGCTTCCGCAATGAGCGCCTGGGCCGCGAGGACAAAGACCGCACCGCGCCGTTTTGCAAAGAGGAGTTCATTGACCGCGAGGGCCTGCCGCTGCGTGCCGTGGTCTGCCTGCGGGCCTATCGCAAGCTGGCCGGCCTGCATGATTTGAGCGTGCTGGTGACCACGGTGGACGCGCCCACCGAAGGCGCGCTGGGCCGCTTCAACGCCGCGGGCGTGAGCTTTGACAATGCGCTGAAGCTCAGCGCCCACTATCTGGAGGGCTTCGCATGGACGCCGAAGAACAGCCGGGCCAAGCCATGACGACGCATCACATCGGCGTGCTGGAACTGCTGGGCCGCGAGGGTCAGGTCTTGCGGGCGCAGCGCGTCTTGCAGTGGCCCATGCGCATCGGCCGCTCGCCGGCGTGCGAGCTGGTGCTCGACGATGCCCATCTGGCCGCCGAACACGCCCAGCTGGACTGGACCGAGGCCGGCCCGCAATTACGCATGCTGCCCAGCCTGAATGGTGGCTGGCAGGGCGAGCGCCGGCTGCATGCCGGCGATGCGATCGACCTGGGGCCGACAAGCCAGTTCCAGCTCGGCGCCAGCCAATTGCGCTGGCGCGGCCTGGACGCCGCGCTGCCGCCCGAGCAGCCGCTGGAAACCCATTTGCATCGCTTGCAAGGCCAGCATCTGCATCTGCGCCCGGGCCTGGCTCCGGTGCTGGGCTTGCTGCTGCTGTGGTTGGCCATGCTGGCGGGTCAGCAGTGGACGCAGCTCAATCCAGGCTCACGCTGGATGGACTACAGCGGCGCCGTGCTGCTGCCCCTGGCGGGCTTGCTGAGCTGGGTGGGTTTTTGCGCGCTGGTGACTCAGCTGTTCCGGCGCAGCTTCCCCTTCGCCGCGCATCTGCGCATTGCCTTGCGCTTGCTGATCCTGCGCATGCTGCTGCTGGGCTTGGTTTTGCCGGCGCTGGCCTATGCCTTGTCCTGGCCGCGGCTGATGGTGCTGGATGATTTGATCGATGCTTTTGGCCTGGCGCTTTTGCTGGGCTGGCATGCCAGCTTGATCTGGCCGCGCCCGCGGGTGTTGCGCCGCATCGCTGTGGCGCTGGTCGGCTTGGCCTGCTTGGGCCTGGGGCTTGACATGGCGCGCCGCCAGGAACAGCAGTATTGGCTGGGCCCGGCCTATTTGAGCGCCTTGCCGCCGCCCGCCCTGCGCCTGGTGGAGCCCAAGCCGGTGAGTGACTTGCTGGATGCCTTGCGGCCCCTGGAGGCCGAACTGGCCCGCCAGGCGGCGAAAGACAATGATCAGGTCGGCGCCAGCGTGGAGTTGGAAGACTAGCGCTGGCCGTCGGGCCAGCAGGGAAGGGGGCGAATTGACCCTGATGCAAAGCCCAAGCGGCGTGGGCCGCCGCTTGGGTTAGTCAATCAATCAAGCCGGCAGAAAGCCTTCGATCGACAGATAGCGCTCGCCGGTGTCGTAGTTGAAACCCAGCACGCGCGCATTCGGGCCCAGCTCGGGCAACTTTTGCGCGATGGCGGCCAGGGTGGCGCCGCTGGAGATGCCCACCAGCAGGCCTTCTTCACGCGCGCAGCGGCGGGCGTATTCGCGGGCTGGTTCGGCATCGACCTGGATCACGCCGTTGAGCAGATTGGTGTGCAGGTTTGCCGGAATAAAGCCCGCGCCAATGCCCTGGATCGGGTGCGGGCTGGGCGCGCCGCCGCTGATCACGGGCGAGGCGCTGGGCTCCACCGCAAACACCTGCAGCTGGGGCCAGGCTTGCTTGAGCACTTGCGCGCAGCCGCTGATGTGGCCGCCGGTGCCCACGCCGGTGATCAGCACGTCCAGGCCTTCGGGGAAGTCATTGAGGATTTCTTGCGCCGTGGTACGCACATGCACGGCGACGTTGGCCGGGTTCTCGAACTGCTGCGGAATCCAGGCGCCGGGGTGTTGGGCTTGCAACTCTTGGGCGCGGGCGATGGCACCCTTCATGCCTTTTTCGCGCGGCGTCAGGTCGAAGCTGGCGCCATAGGCCAGCATCAGGCGGCGGCGCTCAACCGACATGCTGTCGGGCATCACCAGAATCAGCTTGTAGCCCTTGACGGCGGCCACCATGGCCAGGCCCACGCCGGTATTGCCGGAGGTGGGCTCGATGATGGTGCCGCCGGGTTGCAGCAGGCCACGTGCCTCGGCATCTTCCACCATGGCCAGGGCAATGCGGTCCTTGATCGAGCCGCCCGGGTTGCCGCGCTCGGACTTGATCCAGACCTGCTGCTGCGCCCCCGCCACGCCATTGAACAGGCGCTGCATGCGGATGTGCGGGGTGTTGCCGATGGTGGCGAGGACGTTATTGGCTTTCATGGCGATGGGCTCCGGTGGAAGTTGGTCGGATGGTGTTTGGGCAAGATGGTAGCGGCACTGCAGTCAAGATGCAGATGTAGGGCAATCCAGGCGAGCGGCCTCCTAGAATCGCCTGCTAGTTAATGGTTGAAGCGCTCGGGGCAAAACAAGATGAATATGACGGATGGCTTTGAAAACTGCGTGTGCAAGCTCTTGGAGGCCGAGGGCTATTGGGTGCGGCGGGGCGTGCGTGTCAACCTGACACAGGACGAAAAGCGCGCCATCGGCAAGACCTCGGCGCCGCGCCCCATCGTTGACCTGGTGGCCCTGCATTTCGGCCGCAATGAATTGCTGGCGCTGGAGGCCAAGAGCTATGCCGACACGCCCGGCGTGAAGTTGGCGCAAATGCAAGAAGAGCATGAGGTGCCGGCAGGCCGATTCAAGCTCTTCACCTCGGAGCGCTACCGCACGGTGGTGCTGGAGCGGCTGAAGCAGGATTTGATTGAGGGCGGCATGGCTAACGCGCAAAGCACGCTGACGCTGGGTCTACTGGCCGGCAAGGTCAACCAAGGCCAAAGCCAGGCCATCCGTGACTTGATGGCCGCGCGCGGCTGGCTGTTTTGGTCGCCCGACGATGTGAAGGCCAAAATGGCCGCGCTGCAGGACTGAGGCGCGGCCCAGCGATTCCTCAATCACTGCGCCTTCACACTAAGTTCCTAGGCATGCACGCACTGGGCCGCCCGCACAGTTGGATTGCCGCCCTTGGCTGGGCGCGCCGCCCGGCTGAACCGGTGCGCATGCAGCAATGCCTGCTGCTGGCCGGCTTGCTGCATCTGTGGCTGGTGCTGCTGGTGGGTAATACCACCGGCGGCACGGCGCGTCCGGGTGACGGCGTGTGGGGCCGGCTCAATATCACCCTGCAAGGGCCGGTGAACGGCAGCCCTGACGGCGACCCCGCGGCGCTGCCTCGCAATAACGGGCCACGCGGCAGCGCGCCGCAAGAGCGCTTTGGCGGCGCGGTGCGCGAGCTGGCGCAGCCGCCCGCTGCCACCACGCCACCTGGCGCGGCGCAGCTGGGATCCTGGGCGCCCCAGGCATTGCCGCCGGTCAATGCTGACGCAAGGCCGGCGGCACCGCCTGAACCGCCCAACCCGGTATCACCGCCCGTACCCCGGGCGCCGGTGACATCGGTGACGCCTGCGGCAACGCAGGAACCCGCGCCAGTTGCACCGCCTGCTCCGCCTGTGCCAACCGCGCCACCCGCAGCAGCCGAAGTCAGTGTCAAAGCCTTGCCCGAGCCGGTGCCAGAACCCGCGCCCAGCACGGCCAAGCTGCAGGCGCCTGCCAACACCGTTCAACGTCTATCGGCCACAGCCTTGACTGCCGCCAAGTCCGCAGTCGTCACACCGGCTCCCGCTGAGTTGCAGGCGCCGGTACTGGCGCCGCTCAGCCCTGCGCCGACCTTGAAGCAATTTGACGCGGCAACTGCCAGCCCTGCGCTCGAGCGGGTGCGGCCGGACGCTGCCTTGCTCAAGGCCAGGCCGAGCAGCCCGACCAGCCCGACGATCCCGAGTAATGCGCTTGTCCCCGCGGCCGCGGGGCAGGCCGCTCAGGCGCTTTCCGCCCTGCCACAGCTGCCGCCCCTGCAGCACCAATTACCCAAGTTTGAGCCAAAGCCTGTGCCTAGCCCGCAGCCCATGCCGGCGCAGGTCCCGGTGCAAGCGCTGCCCGCGCCTGTGACCAGCCCTTTGCTTCCTGCTCCCCCGCTCACGACACCATCGCCGGCCACCACGGCCCCAGTCGCGCCAAGCCCGGCTGCCGCAGATCGGCCTGTGCCGTCGCCCGTTGCGGCAGCAGTTCCCACGCCCGGTGCCGAGGCCGTGAAGCCCAGCACGTCGCAGCCGCTCAAGGCCGAGCCGGCATCGGCCGCTGAGCTAGCCGGACCAAACTCGATCAGCCCTAGCGCCAGCGCCACCACCACCCCGGCGACACCGCGCCTGGGCTCGCCCAGCAGCTCCAGCCTTTCGGCCAAGGATGGCAAGCCGGCCACGAGTCAGGCGCCATCGTCGTCTTTGCCGCAGCAGCCCTCCAATGGCTCGGTTGGATTGACCGGCGCCCCCGATGCCGGCAGCCAGCTCGGTCGCGACCTGGCCACGCCGCCATCGGCCGCCAGCGAGATGCCGCAAGCGCCGGCGCGCTTGAATTTGTCTTTGCCCACCCGGCCACGCGGCGGCGAGCTGTCGGGCCGTGGCTCGCGTGGCGCGCTGGACTTGTTGCCCACCCCGCCTGAGCAAAAGTCCAAGCTGGCCCAGGACTTGGAAAAGGCCGGCAAGCAAGACTGCCGCCAAGCCTACGGCGGGGCAGGTCTGCTGGCCGTCGTGCCGCTGGCGCTGGATGCCGTGCGCGACAAGGGCTGCCGTTGGTAGGCGCCTTGTTTCGCGCCGAGCACAAGGGTTGATGGGGCGGGATTTGCGGGATTCCCCGCACCCCACAGCGCCGCACAATAGCGCCATGCCAGCCCGCGACCCGGATCAGGACAAGAACAGCGCCCCCTTCGACCCCAACCGGGTGATGCAGGACTTTGCCCAACTCCTGCGTGACCGCGAAAAGCCGGTGGATTTGTCCATCTCGCAAGAGACCCTGCGCGCCAATGTGGATGCGTTGAACGGACGCACCGTGGACAAGGCCCATGTTGGTGGCGGTAGCAGTAGCAAGAACAAAGCAAGTGCTGGCGCGGCGCCGCGCGCTTCATCCCAGGCCCGCCCTCCGAAGCCGCGTTGGAATATGGACGATGTCGAGGACGTGGAGGACATCAGCGGCCGCACGCAGCCGCATCGACTGGCGCTGGGCACCGATCTGCTTGTTCCGCCCGATGTCGCCGAGGGTAGAGCGGCCGCGTTGCGTGCTGAAGCTGCCGCCGCGGAGCAAGCCGCCCGAGCAGCGGCAGTTCGGGCTGCCATGCTGGCAAAACAGGCCGAGGAGGCGGAAGCAGCTGAAGCGGCCAAGCAAGCCCGGCAGGCGCAGGCCCGAGCGGCTGAACACGCTGCTCGCCAGGCTCGAATCGAAGCCGAAGCCGAAGCCGAAGCCGAAGCCGAAGCCCAAGCCCAAGCCCAAGCCCAAGCTGCCGCGCGGGCCGCGCTTGAGCGCCAAGCCGAGCGCCATGCCCAGCTTCAGCAGCTGTTGCGCGAGTGTGCGCAGGTGCAAATGCATGCCTTCGAGCAGGCGCGGCTTGCCGCCGTGGCGGAACAAGCGGCGCTGCTGGCCCAAGTTGAGGCCTGCAACAACAGTCTGCAAGCCCAGGTGCTGGCGCGGGCCGCGGATGAATGGGCTCGTCGCCAGCGCCAACAACAGGCCGCTGCGGACTTGCAGGCCTTGTTGGACAAGCAGCTGGCCGCGAGCCTGCAGGCCTCCACGCGGGCGCAGCAGGCGATTGCCGCAACTCAGGCCCAATGCCAAGCTGAGGCCAGCGCCTTGGCGGCCCAGCTGCAGGCGGAGGTCTTGGCGCTGGCCCGCCAGCATCAGCAAGAACAGTTGGCGCAGCGCCGGCGCTCGGAACAATTGGCGGACTTCTTCCGGCAGTTGCTGAGCCAAGCTCAAGCTTTCGCCCAGCAGTTGGAGGCCAAGGAGCTACCCGCCCAGGCCAAGCAGCTGGCCGATCAATTGCTGCGACAGCAAGGGAAGGCCCGCGCCTTGGCCGAGCAATGCCTGGCACGCTTGCTGGTCGAGCATGCAGCCAGTCTGGCTCTCGCGGCCCTTGCGGCCCGCGAGCAGCGGCTGCAGCAACTCATTGCCATGGCCCAAAGCGATTGCGCCCAAGCCCTGACTTTGCAGCAGCGCGAGGCTGAGCATGCCCAGGCCACCTTGCAGGCACTGGTGCTGGCGCTGACGGCAGCTTTGCAAAACCAGGTTTGCCAAGACGCTCTGCATTGGCGCGCCGAGCAATTGGCGCGTGAGCGAGCACAGGCGCAGGCTGAGGTTGAGGCTGAGGCTGAGGCTGAGGCTGAGGCGACCGCCAAGGCCACACAAGCCAAAGCCGCAAAGCAAGCCGCACTGTCGCTACGCCAACGCGAACGTGCCCAGGCGCGCGATGAGGCTAAGGCCCGCAAAGACGCGGAGCGCCAGGCCAAACTGGCGGCTGCGGCTGCGGCTGCGGCTGCAACTGCGGCGGCCGAATCTGCCGCTGCTGCGGCCGCCGCTGAATCTGCCGCTGAAGCCCGTGCGGCCGAACAAGCACGGCTGCAGGCGCAGCTGGCGGCTGAACGCGCTGCGGCTGAACGCGCTGCGGCTGAACGCGCTGCGGCTGAACGCGCTGCGGCTGAACGCGCTGCGGCTGAACGCGCTGCGGCTGAACGCGCTGCGGCTGAACGCGCTGCGGCTGAACGCGCTGCGGCTGAACGCGCTGCGGCTGAACGCGCTGCGGCTGAACGCGCTGCGGCTGAACGCGCTGCGGCTGAACGCGCTGCGGCTGAACGCGCTGCGGCTGAACGCGCTGCGGCTGAACGCGCTGCGGCTGAACGCGCTGCGGCACTCAAAGCAGAAGCTGAGGCCAAGGCTGCAGAAGAAGCAATGGCAAGGCAGGCCCAAGTCAGAGCCTTGGCCGAACAGCGAGCTGCTGAGTTGGCCGCCGAGCAAGCCCTGGCCGAAGCGCAAGCAGTGGCTGCTGCCCAACTGGCTGAAGCGCAGGAAATTGAAGCGCAGGAAATGGCTCGGCGCGAACAGGCCCGCTTGGCCCGCGAAGCTCAAGCCGAGCGCGAACGCGCTGAGCTGGCCGCCTTTTTGCACATCGATTTGAATGTGGGCCTGGCCAATGCCAAGCCTGCGGCCTTCGACCCTACTCAAATTCAGATCCGTGAGCTAGCGCCGCAGCAAGACGCAAGCACCGCACAGGCGCTGGAACTGAATCTGGCCAGCATCCAGCTGCCCCAAGCCACGCCTGCGCCGGCGCTGGATCTGGGCGCGCTGGGTGACTTGAGCCAGATGCTGGCCAAGGTGGCGCAAACATCGCGCCAGGCTGCGCCCGCGCCAGAAGCCTTGGATCTGCATCGGGTGGCGCAGGCCGCTCAGTTACGACGCTGACGGGCACGCGAAGCGCGCTGTAGAACTGCCGGGTCCTCAGCCCAGGCGCGTCTTCTCCACATGCCGCGCAAAGTTGTCCAGAATGGCCTGCCAGCCGCTGCGCTGCTGCTCCTCGGTGTGGGTGGCTTCGCTGTCGAAATTGACGGTTACGCTGACGCCCTCAGGGGCTTCGGAAAAGTCAACTACGCCGATCCTGTCGCCAAAGCGATAGGCCAGGTGATGCGGTGCCTGTACCTCGGTGTACTCGCCGGCAAAGTCGAAGCCGAAGGAGCCGTCCTTGGCTTCCATGCGCGATGAAAACTGGCCGCCCACACGCAGATCCACGCTGGCCGCGGGGGTGTGCCAGTCCGGCGAGGCAGTGTTCCAGACCTTGATGTCCTCGGGCGTGGTGTAGGCGCGCCAGACTTCGGCAATGGGGGCTTGGATGAGGGTGCTGACGCTGATCTTCATGGGAACTCCGGGAGCGAGGGGCAAACAAGTTAAGGCCCAGATTCTGATCCAGGCTGCCGAAAAGAACTTGCAGGGATTCTCCCGCCAGCCAGCCTTTGGCTTTTGTCGTGAGCATTGCCATTCCGGCGCAGGAAGTTTCCTCTTCAGGGTCAAGCCGGCGTCGCCCTGGCTGACAATGGCTCACGCTAGCGGACCAGCACTCGTATTGCCGTCTGTCTCGCCTTGAACTGCCGACACCACTACCGCCGCCACAGCCACAAAAACTCCATGACTGACCGCCCCTCGGCCCCGGCCGAACTTAGCAGTACTTCGATCACCCCCGGCCTCTTGGTCCTGCACGGCAATCGCGCCGAGCTTTTGGGCGAGGCGGTGTTTGAGTGGTTGCGGCGCCAACCGCTGGGGCCGCTGGAGGAAGAGATTTTTCTGGTGCAGAGCAATGGCGTGGCCGAGTGGCTGAAGATGACGCTGGCGCAGCAGACCGGCATTTGTGCGGCCACCCGCGTGGAGCTGCCAGGCCGCTTTTTGTGGCGGGCTTATCGGCAGCTGCTGGGCCGCTCGGCCGTGCCGGCGGAGTCCATGCTGGACAAGCTGCCGATGACCTGGCGTTTGATGCAGCTGCTGCCCGCTTTGCAAGACCAGGCGGGCTTTGAGCCGCTGGCTGGGTTTTTGCACCTGGGCGGCATGGAGCGGCGCTTGCAACTGGCCCAGCGCCTGGCCGATTTGTTTGACCAGTACCAGGTTTATCGCAGCGATTGGCTGGATGCCTGGGGCCAGGGCCATGACGTGTTAATTCAGCAGACCGGCCAAGACCCGCACAACAGCCCCAGCCTGCCCGCCGATCAGCGCTGGCAGCCGCTGCTTTGGCGCGCCTTGCAGGAGCCGCTGAGTGCGACGGAGCGCGCCGCCAGCCGGCCGCAGCTGCACCAGCGCTTCGTGGCCGCCTTGCAAGCAGGGCATGCGCCAGTCACGCCCATGGCCCGCCGCGTCGTGCTCTTCGGCATGACCCATGTGCCCATGCAGACCTTGCAAGCCCTGGCCGCCTTGTCAGAGACGTGCCAGGTCTTGCTGGCCATCCCCAACCCTTGCCGCTACCACTGGGCCGACATCATCGAAGGCCGCGAGCTGCTCAAGCAAAGCCGTCGCCGCCAGCCGCTGCGCAAGGGTCTGGACCTGGCCGAGCTGGGCTTGGAAGCCATGCACCAGCATGCCCACCCCTTGCTAGCCAGCTGGGGCCGCCAGGGCCGCGACTTTGTGCGCCAGCTCGATGCCTTTGACGACGCGCTGCAGGCGCAGGAGCGCTTTGCCCAGGCCAAGATCGATCTGTTTGACGAGGGCGAAGGCGCGCACTGGCTGGGCCAGGTGCAGGCCCGCATCCGCGATCTGGTGCCGCTGGCTGAGCATGAGCCGGTGACTCTTGGGTCGGAGGACCGCTCCATCGTTTTCCACATCGCCCATGGCGCCCAGCGCGAGGTGGAGATCTTGCAAGACCAGCTGCTCAAGCGCCTGGCCGAGGGTGGGCTGCAGCCGCGCGATATCGTCGTGATGGTGCCGGACATTGACGCCTTCGCGCCGGCCATCCGCTCGGTCTTCGGCCAATACGGCAATAGCGGGCGGGGTGGTGACAAGCGCTTCATTCCCTTCGATATTGCTGACCTGAAAGACCGCGGCCATAACCCCCTCATGATTGCGCTGGAGTGGTTGCTGCGCCTGCCCCAGCAGCGCTGCCGTTTGAGCGAGGTGCGCGATCTGCTGGATGTGCCGGGGCTAGCTGCGCGCTTCGGCCTGAGCGCCGCTGACCTGCCGCGCCTGAGCCAGTGGATGGAAGGTGCGGGCATACGCTGGGGCCTGAACGAAGCGCAGCGCGCCGATCTGGGCCTGGCCGCTTGCGGCGAGCAAAACAGCTGGGTATTCGGCCTGCGCCGCATCTTGCTGGGCTATGCGGTGGGCGACACCACGGCCCAGGCCGAGCCCTTCCGGGGCATTGCTGCCTATTCCGAAGTGGGTGGGCTGGACGCCGCCCTGGCCGGTTGCCTGGCCGATTTGCTGGGCGCCTTGCAAGCCTGGTGGGAACTGGCGGCCACGCCCGTCGCGCCGCTGGAGTGGGCCGAGCGCGGGCTTTGGCTGATGGAGACCTTCTTCCTTGCGCAGGACGATCAGGAGCGCCAGACCTTGGGTGCTTTGCAGGCGGCCATGACGCAATGGCTCAGCGCCTGCGACACGGCCGAGTTTGCGCAAAGCATCGAGCTGCCGGTGGCGCGCGAGGCCTGGTTGTCGGGCATCGATTTGCCGACGCTGAACCGCCGCTTCAAGGCCGGCGGCGTCACCTTCTGCACCTTGATGCCCATGCGGGCCGTGCCGTTTGAGCTGGTCTGCCTGCTGGGCATGAATGACGGCGATTACCCGCGCCGCAGCAGCCGAAGCGACTTCGACCTGATGGGCCTGCCCGGCCAGCAGCGCCCCGGCGACCGCTCGGGCCGGGACGACGACCGCCAGCTGATTCTGGAGGCCTTGCTGTCGGCGCGCCAGCAGCTCTACATCAGCTGGAGCGGCCGCAGCGTGCGCGACAACAGCGAACAGCCGCCTTCGGTGCTGGTCTCGCAGCTGCGCGACTATCTGGCCTCGGGCTGGGGCGAGGCGGCGGTGGCGGCGCGCACGGTGCATCACCCGCTGCAACCCTTTAGCCGCAGCTATTTCGAGGTCAAGACCCACGCGGCGCAGGAGCAAGACTTGTTCACCTATGCCCGCGAGTGGCGCCAGGCCCATGCGCAAGCGGGCGGGCCGGGCGCCACCGGGGCGATGCCCCTGGCGGGCAAGGTGGAGCTGGGCTCGCGCGAGCTACCGCTCAATCTGAGCGCATTGACGGCGTTTTTGAAGAACCCGGTGAAGAGCTTTTTCCAGCAGCGCTTGGATGTTCAGTTCCGCGATGAAGAAGAGGCCCTCGAGGACGACGAGGCCTTTGGCCTGGGCGGCCTGGAGGAATGGGCGCTGCTGAGCGAGCTGAGCCACGAGGTCTTGATGAGCTTGGAGGCGCTCGGTGTTGATGCGGGGGACGCCAATGAGGCCTTGCTCAGCGATCTGATCCAGGAGCAAACCCGTCGCGTGCAAGCCGCCGGCCGCCTGCCCCTGGGCGAGATGGGGCGCCGCGCCGAGCGTCAGCTGGGGCAGACCTTGCTGCCCATGCTCAAGGCCTGGGTGGAGCTGCAGTCGCTGTTCCCGGTCAAGGCGGCGATGGCGCGCCTGCACTTTGTGGCCGAGACTGAAACCGAGGCTGGAGCGGGCAGCACGGTGCATCTGGATGACTGGTTAGACGGCCTGCAGGCGGCGCCTGCGCTTGAGCAGTTGGTGTGGCTGACGCTTTCGCCCAGCCGGCTGTGCGCCGATGAGAAATGCCGCACGCCGCGTGCCGACCATCTGCTTGCCCCTTGGCTGCGCAGCCTGGTGGCCAGCGCCTGCGGTGAGCCCGCCCTGGGCGTGCTGGTGGGGCGCGATGCGCAGATTCACGTCAACCCGCTGCCGCAAGAAGAGGCCATCGAATGCCTGAACGCGCTGCTGCAAACCTGGCAGCAAGGCATGGAGGAGCCCCTGCCTTTTGCTGCCAAGACGGCGCTGGCCTTTGTGGCCGACCAGCGTGATGTGGCACTGGTGTTTGAGGGCGGCGGCTTTGGCGGCGTGAGTGGCGAGGGCGAAGAAGCTTGTCTGGCGCGCACCTACCCTGACTTTGCGGCCCTCAGCACCGATGGCCGTTTTGAGGCCCTGGCTCGGCGCCTGTTTGAACCCATGCTGCAGTGGATGCACCGCAGCGTGACCCTGACCCTGCACAGCAGCGAAAACATCTTTCATGACTGAAGCACTCCATCCCCTGCGCTTCCCGCTCTGGGGCAGCCGCCTGATCGAGGCCAGCGCCGGCACGGGCAAGACCTGGACCATTGCCGCCCTGTATCTACGCCTGGTGCTGGGCCATGGGGACGCTGCCGATGATGCGGCCGAGCCGACTGCCTTCCAGCGCCCCTTGTTGCCTGCTGAAATCTTGGTCATGACCTTCACCCGCGCGGCCACACGTGAGCTGTCGGATCGCATCCGCTCCCGCCTGTTGGAGGCGGCGCGCTGCTTCCGCGGCGAGGGCGCTGAGGCCGATTACGACGACTTTTTGCACAGCCTTTTGCAAGCCTACCCGCCAGGTGCCGTGCGTGAGCGCGCCGCCTGGACCCTGGCCCTGGCGGCCGAGAGCATGGACGACGCGGCCGTGCACACCATCGACGCCTGGTGCCAGCGCATGTTGCGCGAGCATGCGTTTGATAGCGGCTGCTTGTTTGACGAGGAGCTGCAGGGCAATGAGGGCGAGCTGCAGATCCTGGCCGCCCAAGACTACTGGCGCAGCGAGTTGTATCCCCTGCGCGCCGCCGAGCTGGAGCAGGCCTTGAGCGTCTGGCCGCATGTCGATGCGCTGGCCAAGGATGCACGTGGCTTGCTGGACTTCGCCATGCCCGAGGGCGCGGGTGAGGGCCGCTTGGGCGCCTTGATTGAAGAGGTGAGCCTGCAGCGTGCCACGGCCTTGGCCGACTTGAAGCAAGGCTGGGATCAGCGCGCGGCCGAGATGCAGGCCTGGCTGGACGAGCTTTATGCCCTCAAGAGCTGCCCCTTCGACAAGCGCTCGCTCAACCAAAAGAACTACAGCAACTGGCTGGCCGCCTTGGCCGCCTGGGCGCGTGAGGACAGCCGCGCGCCCGCTGCCGCGCTTTACCCCGATATGAAAACGGGCTTGACCCGCTTCACGCCCGAGGGCATGGAAAAGGCCTGGAAGCCCGATGCCGCTTTTGATCTGCCCGAGCACTTCGCCGCTTTTGATCAATTGATGCAGGCCCTGCAGGCCTTGCCGGAGCTGAGGCACCTCGCGCGGCAGCACGCCACGGCGCGCATTCAGCAGCGCTTGGCGGAGTTGAAGCTCAAGGCCGGCACCTTCGGGTTCGCCGATATGCTGAGCCGGCTGGACCGTGCCCTGGACCCCGACGTGAATGGCCCCGCCGCCGAGCGCCTGCGCCAGCGCATGTTGGCCCAATACCCGGTGGCCTTGATCGATGAGTTCCAGGACACCTCGCCGCTACAGCTGCGCATCTTTGATCGGCTCTATCGCATCGCCGAGCATCGCAGCGATAACGCCTTGCTGCTGATTGGCGACCCCAAGCAGTCCATTTACGGCTTTCGCGGGGCGGACATCTACAGCTATCTGCATGCCCGCCGTGCCACCGAGGGGCGGCATTATGTGTTGAGCACCAATCACCGCTCCACCCAGGCGCTGGTGAGCGCGGTTAATCGCGTCTTTCTGCGGGCCGAGGCGCGCATGGGCGAGGGCGCCTTCATGTTCCGCAAGCCTGACGAGCAGCCTTTGCCCTTTGAGGCCGTGGCCGCCAAGGGCCGCAAGCAAGACTTTGTTTGTGCGGATGGCCCCCAACCCGCGCTCAGCCTGGCGGTGGATGCCGAGCTGCGCGACGGCAGCAGCAGCCAGCGCCTGTTTGCTGCCCACTGCGCGCAGCGCATTGTGGAGTTACTGAACGACCCCCAGGCCGGCTTTCTGGACAGTGAAACCCAAGCCTTTGCGCGCCTGCGGCCGGCCGACATCGCCGTGCTGGTGCGCACCGGGCGCGAGGCCGCGGCCGTGCGCCGCGAGCTGCGGCGGCGTGCCGTGGCCTCGGTGTATCTCTCGGACAAGGACTCGGTGTTTGGCAGCGTGGAGGCACAAGACCTTTTGCGCTGGCTGAAAGCCGTGGCCCAGCCGCTGGACAGCCGCTTGGTGCGCGCGGCCCTGGCCACGCGCATGCTGAGTTTGTCCCTGGCCGAGCTGAGCGTATTGGCGGCGGACGACGAGGTGTTTGATCGCCGCAGCGAGGACCTCAAAGCCTTGCGCCAGGTCTGGCTCAAGCAAGGTGTTCTGGCCATGTTGCGCCAGACCTTGCATCTGCTGGACCTGCCGGCGCGCTGGCTGGCGCCGCCCAGCGATGACGGTTTGCTGGGGCTGGACACCAACGGTGAACGCCGGCTGACCAACTTCTTGCATCTGGCCGAGATGCTGCAAACCGCCAGCCGTCAGCTGGAGGGGGAGCAGGCCTTGATCCGCTGGCTGGCCGGTCAGATTGAAAGCGCCGGCTTGCGCGGCGGGGAGGAACAGATCCTGCGCCTGGAGAGCGATGCCGATCTGGTCAAGGTGGTGACGGTGCACAAGTCCAAGGGCTTGGAGTACCCCCTGGTCTTTCTGCCCTTTGCCTGCGCCTTCCGCGGCGTGGACGGACGCAGCAGCCATGTGAAGGTGGCGGACGAGCAGGGCGAGGCCCAGCTGCATTTGCAACTCACGCCCGAGCTGATTGAAGCCGCCGATCGCGAGCGCCAGCGCGAGGACTTGCGCCTGCTCTACGTCGCCCTGACCCGGGCCCGCCACAGCTTGTGGGTGGGCGTGGCTGCCATCAATCAACGCGGCGGCAAGGACAGCACGGCCCATCGCAGCGCCCTGGGCTATCTGCTGGCCGGGCCGCACAAGATGAGCGGCGAAGTCCTGGCCGAACAGGTGAATCTGCTGGCCGAAGGGCATGAGGAGATGCAGGTGCTGGCCATGCCCGCGCAACCCGCGCTGCCCGGCCGCCTGCGCCCGCGCGAGGCGCCGCCACCCTTGCGCGAGTTGCAAGCCTACGAGGCCGAGTTTGAGCGCCGCTGGACGATTGGCAGCTTCTCCGCCTTGGTGCGCGCCTTGCCGCATCAGGGGGCTGTGAGCACGGCCGTCACCGTGGCCGCCGCGCGTGAGGATGAGTCCGTGCAAGCCATCACGGCGCCTGAGCCCATGCAGGCCGATGCGGTCAAAGCCGATGAAGCTCCGGCGCCCTGGCACGCCTTCCCGCGCGGCGCCCTGTCGGGTAACTTTTTGCACGATCAGCTGGAATGGCTGATGAGTGAGCGCGCGGCCCAGGGCGGCACGCTCAGCGACTCGCCCGAGCTGCGCGCCCAGCTCACCCGCCGTTGCGAGCGTGGGCTTTGGGCGGGGCATGCCGAGGCCGTAGTGGCTTGGCTGACTGAGGCCTGCGCGACCGTAATCCCCAGCGTAGGCGCCAGCCTGGATCAGATTCGGCGGCCCCTGCCCGAGATGGAGTTTTGGTTTCCGAGCGAAGGCTTGCTCGCCAGCCACTTGGACCAACTCTGCCGCCAGCATCTGCTGGCCGCTCATGCCCGCCCGGCCTTGCCGCAGCGCGAGCTGCGCGGCATGTTGATGGGTTTTGCCGACTTGGTGTTTGAGCAGGGCGGGCGCTTCTACGTTTTGGACTACAAGTCCAATGCCCTGGGTGAGAGCGATGCCGACTACGCCGACGCTGCCCTGGAGGCCGCCATGGCCCAGCACCGCTACGAGGTGCAGGCCGCGCTTTATCTGCTGGCCCTGCACCGCCTGCTGCGCGCCCGCCTGGGCGAGGCCTATGCGCCAGCGCAGCATCTCGGCGGCGCGGTGTTCTTTTTTCTGCGCGGCATTGGCCATCCTGGCCGGGGTTGCTACACGGTGGCGCCGCCACTGGAATTGTTGGAGAAGCTCGATGCCTTGTTCCGTGAGGATGTGTTGACGGTGGCGATGGAGGAGGGGGCATGAGCGCGGCCTTGATCAAGAACCTGCAGACCTGGCGCGAAGCCGGCTGGCTGCGCCGCCTGGACCCGGCTTTTGCAAGCTTTTTGCAGGAACTGGAGCCCAGCGCGCCCCCAGCATTGCTGCTGGCCGCTGCCTTGCTGAGTCATCTGGAAGGGCGCGGCCATAGCTGCCTGGATCTGGCTCATCTCCTGCAAGACGCCGAGGACTTGCTGACTTGGCCCAGCGAGGGCACGACGGCCCTGCAAGCGCAAATGGCCGAGCTGGCGCCGAGCCTGCCGGAATGGCTGAGCCAGATTGCTGCCAGCGCGCTTGTGGCCACTGGCGATCAAGCCGATAGCGCCAACACACCGCTGGTTTTGCGCGGTAGCCGCCTGTATCTGCGCCGCTACTGGGCCTACGAGCAGCGTGTGGCCACGCAGGTGCTGAGGCGCTGCGAGCCGGTGGATCAGGCGCTGGGCGAGGCGCTGGACGAAGCCGCGCTGCGGCAGCGTCTGGATGCCTTATTCCCGCCCACCGAGGCCTTTGACTGGCAGAAGTTCGCCTGTGCCGTGGCCTTGAGAGGCCGTTTTGCCGTCATCACCGGCGGGCCGGGGACGGGCAAGACCTACACGGCCGCGCGCCTGCTGGCCCTGCTGTTCGCGCAGGACAGCCGGCCTAAGCATCTGCGCGTCGGCCTGGCCGCGCCCACCGGCAAGGCGGCGGCAAGGCTCAAGCAGTCCATCGAATCGGCCCTGGCCGAGATCCCGGCGGACTTCGACTGCGGCCTGCCGCGACAGGAGCTGGCCCAGGCCCTGGGCGCGGCCCGCACCTTGCACTCGCTCCTGGGGGCAAGACCTGACACCCGCAAGCTGCGCGCTGATGCGGCCAATCCGCTGGCGCTGGATGTGTTGATCGTGGACGAGGCCTCCATGATCCATCTGGAAATGATGGCCGGCCTGCTGGAGGCCCTGCCGCCCAGCGCTCGGGTGATCTTTCTGGGTGATAAGGACCAGCTCGCTTCGGTGGAGGCCGGCGCGGTGCTGGGCGATCTTTGCAGCGATGCACAGGCCGGCGCCTACTCGGCAGAGACGGCGGCCTTTGCCTTGGCCAGCACGGGTCGAGCCCTGCCCGCCGAGTATCAGCTGCCGCCCTTGTTGGCGCCCAAGCCCCTGGCCCAGCAGACCGTCATGTTGCGCGAAAGCCGGCGCTTTGGTGGCCCCATCGGCCAGCTGGCCCTGGCGGCTAATCGCGGCGACAGCAAGGCCGCCACGGCCTTGCTGCGCGCGGCTCAGCCGCTGGCGGATGGCCAGCCCTTGCTGTGGCTGGAGTCGCCCAGTGCCGCCCAAGTCTTGCCATTGGCCGAGCGGGGCCGCAGCGGCGCGCCCGGCGGCTACCGTGCCTATCTGGAACTGCTGCGCCAAGGCCCGGCGGCGCCGGACCGGGCTGGTTTTGATGATTGGGCCCGCGCGGTGATCCAGGCTTTTGAGCGCTTCCGTCTGCTCTGCGCGGTGCGCGAGGGCGAGTGGGGTGCACAAGGCCTGAATGCGGCGGTGGAGGGTGCGCTGATCCAGCAAGGCTTGCTGAGCAAGAGCGGCGAGTGGTATGCCGGCCGGCCCATCATGGTGACGCGCAATGACACGGGGCTGGGGGTGTTCAACGGGGACATCGGCATCGTGCTCAAGCCTTTTGCCGAAACCGGATCAGCCTCTGGTTCGGTTTCAGGGTCAGGTCTTGCCCTGCGCGCCTTCTTCCTCGACGGCCTGAGCCTGCGCTCCGTCTCGGTCAGCCGTCTGGCCGATGTGGAAACCGCATTTGCGATGACGGTGCACAAATCGCAGGGCTCGGAATTCGAGCACACGGTGCTGGTGCTGCCCGACAAGGCCAGCCATGTGATGTCGCGTGAATTGGTTTACACCGGCATCACGCGCGCCCGCAAGGCTTTCACCCTCGTTACTGGCCGCGCGCTGAGCTTTGATCAGGCCCTGGGGCGCCGCACGCGGCGGGCCAGTGGCTTGCTTGATTTGCTGGATCAGTGCTAGTTGCTGCGGCAGCAGGGCCGTAGCGCCTTGCCGCTCCAGTACAGTGGTGGCCATTCAAAGGAGCTCAACAGCATGGCCACCAATAATTCCTCTTCACCCAAGAAGATTGACGTCAAACAAATCGCCTCGGACAGCGGCGTAGCCGTGGAGGCTTATGACACTTACGACAGCGACGAAGAAACGCTGGCGGCAGCGCACCGCTTTGCGGTGGGTTTGCTGAACCGGGTGGCGCAGATTTGCGAAGCCCAGCCCGGCAAGAGCTTGGATGCTGCGGCACTGCGCAGCTTGGCGGCGAGTTTGCAGCCGAAGTAATGCGAGCAAGGCCCTTGGCCTTGCGCCGGTCCGGCCTCAGTGGGGCATTTGGGCCCTGTGTCGGTCCTGCCTCAGCCAATCCGCTCGTAGGCGGCTTGGCCTTCGTCAGGCGTCAGCAAGGCCGCAGGGCCTTGCTTCGGTTCTGCCTCAGCCAATCCGCTCGTGGGCGGCTTGGCCTTCGTCAGGCGTCGGCAAGGCCGCAGGGCCTTGCTTCGGTTCTGCCTCAGCCAATCCGCTCGTAGGCGGCTCGGCCTTCGTCAGGCGTCAGCAAGGCCGCAGGGCCTTGCTTCGGTCCTGACTCAGCCAATCCGCTCGTAGGCGGCTCGGCCTTCGTCAGGCGTCAGCAAGGCCGCAGGGCCTTGCTTCGGTCCTGACTCAGTAAGGGCCGTTGGCGAGCCAGCGTTCGAGTTGGGGTAGGCGGTCATTGCCCCAGAAACGCTCGCCTTCGACGATGAAGAAGGGCGAGCCGAACACGCCGCGCGCCTCGGCCATGTCCACCTCGGCCTTCAGGCGAGCCCGGCTGGCCGAGCCGCTGCTGGCTTCGTGGAAGTCCTCGGCGGAGATGCCCATGGCTTCGCAGATGGCCTGCAGCACTTCGGCTGCGGCGACGTTCTGGTCTTTGATGAAATAGGCCTGCAGCACATGCTTGGCGAAGTCGCGGCCTTGCTGTGGGTTGCGGTCGTTGATCCAGTGGAAGATCCGCGCCGCTTGCTCGGTGTGCACGCCCAGGGTCGAGGGGGTCTTGTACTCGACACCGTAATAGGTGGCCAGGCGCTCGGCATCGCGGCGGATGTAGTCGCTGCGCATCACGTTGTGCGGTATGCGGATGCGCTCGAGTGAGTTGAAATTGGCGTCCAGCACGATCACGTGCCAGTTGACG
This sequence comes from Paucibacter sp. KCTC 42545, assembly GCF_001477625.1. Classification (NCBI taxonomy): domain Bacteria; kingdom Pseudomonadati; phylum Pseudomonadota; class Betaproteobacteria; order Burkholderiales; family Sphaerotilaceae; genus Roseateles; species Paucibacter sp. KCTC 42545. The sequence continues at coordinate 3,348,974 of NZ_CP013692.1, read as the reverse complement.
CTGCGGCCATGCCGTTCCGCCAGTTGGTCGATGACGGCCGAGGCGATGTAGCCGTAGGGCGAGGCGAAGTCGAAGTAGAAATCAATCGGCGCGGACATGCGTGCTAGCTCCATCAGTGTGGCGCGGATTGTAGGGGCGAGGATTGCTAGGCCTGCGCGGAAAGCGGACGCAGAGCCAAACTCGACTACACGCCTAGTCAAGGCCTGCCGCAGGGCAAACTTGAACAAACCATGGGTGAGTTGATTTGAAAGACCGAGGATTTCTGCTGACTTGAGAAATTCCTGGTCGGGGTGAGAGGATTCGAACCTCCGGCCTCCACGTCCCGAACGTGGCGCGCTACCTGGCTACGCTACACCCCGATGTTCTGGCGACTGGGACTTGGCTTTTCGCAAGTCCAGCGCAAAACGTCTTGTACTTCTTTTACTGCTTGTCTCGAGTGGCTGAGAGTCGACTCAGAAAGAGCGCTCAACCGACCGAGCCGCAAATTCTAGCAGGGATTTTCGCCATTTTGAGTCGGGCAAGAGATTGAGGCAGTCGCGAGCCAATTTTGCTTCGGCTCTTGCGGCTTCACGGGTGGCTTCCAGTGCGCCGGTTTCGCTCACGATGGCGACGATCTCGGCCAGTTTCTCTTGCTCGCCATGCTCGATGGCGTGGCGCAAGAGCTGGCGTTGTTCGGCATTGCAGCGTTCCATGGCGATTAGCAGGGGTAGCGTAGTCTTGCCTTCGCGCAGGTCGTCGCCAACGTTCTTGCCCAGTGCTTGGCTGTCGCCTTCGTAGTCGAGCACGTCGTCGATCAGCTGGAAGGCGGTGCCTAGAGCGCGGCCGTAGCCGGCGCAGGCCTCTTCGATCTCGGGCCCGGCATCCGCCAGCACGGCACCTAGTCGTGCGCTGGCTTCAAACAGCTTGGCGGTTTTGTAGCGGATCACGCGCAGATAGGCTTCCACCGTGATGTCGGGGTCATGCATATTCATCAACTGCAAGACCTCGCCCTCGGCGATCACATTGGTGGCCTCGGCCAGCACATCCAGTACGCGCAGCTTGTTCACCGACACCATCATCTGGAAGGCGCGCGAGTAGAGGAAGTCGCCCACCAGCACGCTGGCGGCATTGCCGAACAGGGCGTTGGCGGTTTTCTTGCCGCGGCGCAGCGAGGACTCATCCACCACGTCGTCGTGCAAAAGCGTGGCGGTGTGGATGAACTCCACCACCGCGGCGAGTTCAAAGCGCCCAGGTTGGTCGTAGCCGAGTGCGTTGGCAAACAGCAGCACCAGCTTGGGGCGCATGCGCTTGCCGCCGGCATGCACGATGTAGCCGGCAATCTGATTGATCAAAGCCACGTCAGAGCTCAGGCGCTGGGCAATGACGGCATCGACTTCCAGCATCTCTGCTGCCAGTGTGGCAAGTGCCTCGCTCAGGAGGGGATCGGTGGAGGGGGACGAAGCAGTCGCAGCGTGCACTCTCGGCTCTCATTGGGACGGAAGGTGGATTATAGGAACAGCCGCGCGAACCCCGGCGCGGCACGCTTGGGTTTGCACAGCGGCTGTCGTGCAGGCGCTGCGGCACGGTTGGTCGCTTGTCAAAGCAGCAAGTCGTGCTATACTCGCGGGCTCTGTTGCTCTTGGGTGGCAGGGGTTTGGCCTGGCTTGCTCTGATGAATTGACGAGTGCCGGGCAGGTTTAATTGAAAGGGCTGATATGTACGCGGTCATAAAAACCGGCGGTAAGCAATACAAAGTTGCTGCCGGCGAAAAGATCAAGATAGAACAGATTGCTGCGGATGTTGGCCAAGAGATTGTGATCGACCAAATTTTGGCTGTCGGCAACGGCGCTGAATTGAAGATTGGCACTCCCTTGGTTGCGGGCGCAAGCGTTTCCGCCACAGTTGTGGCTCACGGTAGGCACGACAAAGTGCGCATCTTCAAGCTGCGCCGTCGTAAGCACTACAAGAAGAGTCAAGGCCATCGCCAGAACTTCACCGAGCTGTTGATCAGCACGGTGAACGGCTGAGCGCGGTTTTCTTCTTTAGCTAACAGTTCAAGGAGCTGATCCATGGCACAGAAAAAGGGCGGCGGTTCAACACGAAACGGCCGCGACTCCAAACCAAAGATGTTGGGTGTGAAGGCCTTCGGCGGCCAACTCATCTCGGCAGGTTCCATCATCGTGCGTCAGCGCGGTACCAAGTTCCATCCCGGCACTAACGTCGGTATCGGCAAGGACCACACGCTGTTCGCCTTGGTTGACGGCCACGTGTCGTTCGCCATCAAGGGTGAAAAGAGCCGCCAGACCGTGTTCGTGACGGCTGCCTAAGCGCAGACTTCAGCGAATGCGATTCGCCGACGGGGGCTAGCCGCCCGCCGGCGACCCAAAGCCCCGGCTAGCCCGGGGCTTTTGCTTTTTGCGGCGGCAAACAATGCCTGTGCGCATTGACTTAATATTGGCCGCTGTCCGCAAGAAGCGCAGAGAAAGACATATGAAGTTCATCGACGAAGCCACCATCGATATCGTGGCCGGCAATGGTGGTGCCGGCTGTGCGAGTTTTCGCCGCGAAAAGTTCATCCCCTTCGGTGGGCCCGACGGTGGTGATGGCGGACGTGGTGGCAGTGTTTATGCCGTCGGTGACGTCAACCTCAATACCTTGATCGACTACCGTTATGCGCGCCGCCATGAGGCCCGCAATGGCGAGGCCGGTCGCGGTTCGGATTGCTACGGTGCGGCCTCGGATGATGTCATCCTGCGCATGCCCGTGGGCACCATCATCAAAGACTTGGAAACCGACACGGTGATCGCCGAGTTGTTGGAGCCGGACGAAAAGATCCTGCTGGCCAAGGGCGGTGACGGTGGCTTCGGCAACTTGCATTTCAAGACCAGTACCAACCGCGCCCCGCGTCAGAAGACGCCCGGCTGGCCCGGTGAGGCCAAAAAGGTCAAGCTGGAATTGCGCGTGCTGGCCGATGTGGGTCTGCTGGGCCAGCCCAATGCGGGCAAGTCCACGCTGATCACCGCGGTGTCGAATGCGCGCCCCAAGATTGCGGACTATCCCTTCACGACCCTGTACCCGAATCTGGGTGTGGTGCGCGTCGGGCCGGAGAAGAGCTTTGTGGTCGCCGACATCCCCGGCTTGATCGAAGGCGCGGCCGAAGGTGCGGGCTTGGGTCACCAGTTCCTGCGTCATTTGCAGCGCACGCGTTTGCTGCTGCATGTGGTTGATCTGGCGCCCTTTGATCCGGCGGTTGACCCGGTGGCGGAAGCCAAGGCCATCGTGGCCGAGCTGAAGAAGTACGACGAGTCTTTGTACGACAAGCCGCGCTGGTTGGTGCTCAACAAGCTGGACATGGTGCCGGAAGACGAGCGCGCCAAGCGGGTGAAAGATTTCATCAAGCGCTACAAGTGGAAGGGCCCGGTGTTTGAAATCTCGGCCTTGACGCGCGACGGGTGCCAAAGCCTGGTGCACGCCATTTACGACCATGTGGCTTCGGCCCAGCGCGTCATCGTCGAAGTGGATCCCCGCTTCCCGGATGGCAAGCCGGCAGCGCCTGCGGCGGACGACGACGCAGCATGAGTGGCGCGCTGAAAGGCGCGCGGCGCATTGTCGTTAAAGTAGGTTCCAGCCTCGTGACCAATGAAGGTCGCGGGGTGGATGCCGATGCCATTGCCAACTGGTGTCGCCAACTGGCGGCCTTGGCAAGTGAAGGGCGCGAGCTGGTGATGGTGTCCAGCGGCGCCATCGCCGAAGGCATGAAGCGCCTCGGCTGGGCCACCCGTCCCAAGGAATTGCACGAGTTGCAAGCCGCTGCGGCGGTGGGCCAGATGGGTCTGGCCCAGATGTATGAAACCAAGCTGCGGGAGCAGGGCATGGGCAGCGCGCAAGTGCTGCTGACGCATGCCGACTTGGCCGACCGTGAGCGCTATCTCAATGCCCGCTCCACGCTGCTGACCCTGTTGCAGCACCGCGTGCTGCCGGTCATCAATGAGAACGACACCGTCGTCAACGACGAGATCAAGTTCGGTGACAACGACACCTTGGGTGCGTTGGTGGCCAATCTGGTCGAGGCCGATGCCTTGATCATCCTCACCGATCAGCGTGGCCTTTACTCGGCCGACCCGCGCAAAGATCCCAATGCCCGCTTCATTGATGAGGCTCAGGCTGGCACGCCCGAGCTGGAATTGATGGCCGGTGGCGCCGGTTCAAGCCTGGGGCGCGGCGGCATGATCACCAAGATCTTGGCTGCCAAACGCGCGGCCGGCAGTGGCGCCAACACCGTCATCGCCTGGGGCCGCGAGCCCGATGTCTTGCTGCGCCTGGTGGCCGGCGAAGCCATTGGCACCGCGCTACTCGCCAGCACGCCGAAGATGGCGGCGCGCAAGCAGTGGATGGCTGATCATCTGCAGCTGCGTGGCGCCGTGACGGTGGATGCCGGCGCAGCAGCCAAGCTGCAAGGCGAGGGCAAGAGTCTCTTGTCCATCGGCGTGACCGATGTGCAAGGCGACTTCCGTCGCGGCGAGGTGATCGCGGTGCGTGATCCGTCTGGCTTGGAGCTGGCGCGCGGCTTGAGTAATTACTCCAGCGCCGAAGCACGGCTGATCGCCCGCAAGGCCAGCAGCGAGATCGAGCGCGTGCTGGGCTATGTGGCCGAGCACGAGCTGATTCACCGCGACAACTTAGTCTTGACCGCCGCCGTTTAAGCCTTAGCCACTCGACCCGGGCTGATGCCTGGTGTCGGGCGTTGCGCTGGGCTTGGCTTCCGCGTCATTGGACTCGGTCTGGGCGTTTTCCGTGCCCGGCTGTACCTCTTCGTTGCGGCCTGCCTGATGATGGTGCGAACGCAGGCCCGAGCGCAAATAGCGATTGTGCTGATTGAGCCGCGGCAGGTAGCGCGCCAATTCGGTCAAGGCGTTCTCGTACACGCCGCGCTTGAACTCGATCACTGCCTCCAGTGGCACCCAGTACTCGTTCCAGCGCCAGGCGTCGAACTCAGGGTGGTTGGTGGCGCGCAAGTTCATGTCGGAGTCACGCCCCACCAGCTGAAGCAAGAACCAGATTTGTTTTTGCCCACGGTAGTGCCCACGCGCATCGCGGCGAATGAAATGATCGGGCACTTCGTAGCGCAGCCAATCGCGGGTGCGCGCAATGATGCGCACATGGTCGGGCACGAGCCCCACTTCTTCGTGGAGCTCGCGATACATCGCCTGCTCAGGCGTCTCGCCGTAATTGATGCCCCCTTGCGGGAACTGCCAGGAATGCGTGCGGATGCGTTTGCCCCAAAACACTTCATTCCTGTGGTTGAGCAGGATGATGCCGACGTTGGGCCGAAAGCCTTCACGGTCGAGCATAATCAACCTCGAATCTATAGTTGGTTTGATTATTGCATTGGGATGCCACCCCGGCATCGTCCTCGCTTACCCTGACCCCACCCTTTGCCTTGTTTCGCCGCGTTTGCGAAGCATCTTTTTTGCCGAGTCCGCCCGCCATCATGAAAGCTTCCCAGTTCTTCATTTCCACCCTCAAAGAAGCTCCGGCCGATGCCGAGGTTGTCAGCCATCAGCTGATGATGCGCGCCGGCATGATCAAGCGCATTGGCGCGGGCATTTACAACTACATGCCGATGGGCTTGCGCGTGATTCGCAAGGTGGAAGCGATCATCCGCGAGGAGATGAACCGTGCCGGCGCCGTCGAGCTCTTGATGCCTATCGTGCAGCCCGCTGAGCTGTGGCAAGAAACCGGCCGCTTTGACAAGATGGGCCCCGAGTTGCTGCGCGTGAAAGACCGCCATGGCCGTGACTTCATCATCCAGCCAACGTCTGAGGAGGTGATGACCGACATCGCCCGCCAGGAGCTGCGCAGCTACAAGCAGTTGCCCAAGAATTTCTATCACATCCAGACCAAGTTCCGTGACGAGCGCCGCCCGCGTTTCGGCGTCATGCGCGGTCGTGAGTTCACGATGAAGGACGCCTATTCCTTCGACCGCGATGTGGCCACCGCCACGCTGAGCTACCAAAATATGTACGCGGCCTACCAGCGCATCTTCGATCGCTTTGGCCTGCAGTTCCGCGCCGTGGCGGCCGACACCGGCGCCATCGGTGGCGAAATTTCGCATGAGTTCCAGGTCATCGCGGACACCGGTGAAGACGCCATCGTCTACTGCCCGACCAGCGACTACGCCGCCAATATCGAATTGGCCGAAGGCGTGGCCTTGCTGGCCGAGCGCGCGGCTGCGACGCAAGACCTGACCCTCGCGCCCACACCGGGCAAGAGCACCTGTGAAGACGTGGCGGCGCTGCTGGGCTTGCCGCTGAGTCAAACCGTGAAGTCGATTGTCTTGGCCAGTGATGAACTGGATAAAGACGGCGCCATCGTCAAATCCACCGTTTGGCTGCTGCTGCTGCGTGGCGACCATGAGCTGAACGAAGTCAAGGCCGGCAAGATCGAGGGTCTGAAGGGTGGCTTCCGCTTCGCGACGCATACCGAGATCGAGGATCACTTCGGCTGCAAGCCAGGCTATCTGGGCCCGATCAAGTTGCTCAAGCCGGTCAAGGTGGTGGCTGACCGCACGGTCGCACTGATGAGCGATTTTGTTTGCGGCGCCAATCAGATGGATTGCCACTTCACCGGCGCCAACTGGGGCCGCGACCTGGCCGAGCCAGATCTGGTGGCGGACATCCGCAACGTCGTGGTCGGTGATCCCTCGCCGGACGGCAAGGGCGTGCTGGCGATTCAACGCGGCATCGAAGTGGGCCATGTGTTCTTGCTGGGTACCAAGTACTCCAAGGACATGAACGCCACCTTCCTGGACGAGAACGGCAAGCCCCAGCACATGGTGATGGGCTGCTACGGCATCGGTGTGACCCGAATCTTGGGCGCCGCCATCGAACAGAACCATGATGCCCGCGGCATCATCTGGCCCGACGCCTTGGCGCCGTTCAGCGTGGTGATCTGCCCGATCGGCATGGACCGCAGCGAAGAGGTCAAGGCCGCCGCTCACAAGCTCTACGACGAGTTGCGCGACCTGGGTGTGGATGTGCTGCTGGATGACCGTGGCGAGCGCCCCGGCGCCATGTTCGCCGACTGGGAGTTGATCGGCGTACCGCAGCGTGTGGTGCTGTCCGACCGTGGCCTCAAAGAAGGCCAGGTCGAAGTGCAAGGCCGCCGCGATGCCGAGGCCAGCAAGCTGGCTCTGGCCGATGTGCTGGCTCATCTGAAGGGCAAGCTGAAGCTTTGATGGGCCCTCAGGAGTTGCGCCGCCGCGGCCTCTTGCTGGCTGCTTTGGCGGCGGGCTGGCTGCCGCGGCCGAGTCAGGCCGGCGCCCAGGTTGAAGAGCCTTTGATCGACTCGGTGCGCTCGGCCCTGAGCGCGGCGGTGGCCAATAGCGCGCCACCTAAACCGCGCTTTGATGACGTCGAGCAGCGCCTGGTCTATCTGCGCTGGCTGGGTGAAATGAGCGAGCGGCTCAAGCGCCGTAAGAGCGAGACGCAGACCCGCATCGAGTTTCTCGAAACGATCTGGTACGAGGCCAAGCGCGCCGGGCTTGAGCCCAGCTTGGTGCTGGGCCTCGTGCAGGTAGAAAGCGGTTTCCGCAAATACGCCATCAGCTCGGCCGGGGCGCGTGGCTATATGCAGGTGATGCCGTTCTGGGCCAAGTCGATTGGCGACGGGCAGGCCTCACGGCTCTTCCATATGCAGACGAATCTGCGATTCGGCTGCGTGATTCTGCGCCACTACCTGGACCGCGAGAAGGGCGATATGTTCCTCGCCCTGGGCCGCTACAACGGCAGCCGTGGTCGCGCCGAATATCCTGATGCGGTATTCGCTTGCCGCCGCCAGTGGTTGATGCCTGGCGAGCGTTAGGGTCAATGTGAACGAGGTCCGCAAGGCAGTGCGCAGTTCGGCTGCGCTGCGCCTTGCGACTTCAGTTCTTGAGGCCGCCCCAGGCCTTGGGCGCGGCACCCAGCACGCCGGCCAATTCCAGCACACGTTCGGCGCTTTCGTTGATCAGCTCTTCGATGCTTTGCGGGTGGTGATAGAAGGCCGGCAGGGGCGGGAAGATGATGGCGCCCATTTCGGTGGCGGCCGTCATATTGCGCAGATGCGCCAGATTGAAAGGCGTCTCGCGCACCATCAGGATCAGGCGGCGGCGCTCCTTCAGGGTGACGTCGGCGGCGCGCGTCAGCAAGTTGTCGCCGAAGCCGTGGGCCACCGAGGCCAGGGTCTTCATCGAGCAAGGTGCCACCACCATGGCGGCGGTGGCAAAGCTGCCGCTGGCCACGCAGGCGCCCACATCGGCGGGGGAGTAGGCGAAGCTGGCTTCGCGCTCCAGGCTCGATCTGTCCAGGCCCAGTTCGTGGTGCGCATTCAGCACCCCGGCGGGGGTGACGATCAGATGCGTTTCCAGCCCGAGCTCGCGGCCACGGCGCAGCAGACGCAGCGCGTAGGCTGCGCCGGTGGCGCCGGTGATGCCGACAACAAGCCTTTGCGGCGTTGTCACTGAGGGGCTCAGGCGCTGGTGGCCAGGGTCTGTTGCAGCTCGCCGGACTCGTACATTTCCATCATGATGTCCGAGCCACCCAGGAACTCACCGTTGACGTAGAGCTGGGGAATGGTGGGCCAGTTGGCGTAGTCCTTGATGCCCTGGCGCACTTCGGCGTCGTCCAGCACATTGAAGGTCTTCAGGTCGGTGACACCGGCGGCCTTGAGGATCTGGATGGCGCGGCCGGAGAAACCGCACATGGGAAATTGCGCCGTGCCCTTCATGAACAGGACAACACGGTTGTTCTTGACCAGCTCGTCAATGCGCTGCTGAACGTCGCTCATAGCTCTACACCCCTTGGTTAATTAACTGGGGTGGATTATCGGTCAGGCGTAAAGCCCCCGAATTCAGTAGCTGTACGACAGGCCGAGTTGCAGCACCGGCTGGAAGCGCAGATCGCGCAGCAACTCATCCATGCCTGGCCCGCGGCTATTGCCCAGGCGCAGGCCGGTGCTATTGCTCAGCAGCCCTAAGTCGGCGCTGAAGCCCCAACCGCCGCGCAGCGACTGGCCGGTGTAACCCAGGCCCAGGTATGACATGGTGGTGGTCGGGTCGCCCGCTTCCAGGCCCGGTGAACTGCTGCCCAAGCTACGCTGGCTGATGGACCAGTTTTGCCCCAGTCTGGCGGAGTTTCCGCCCATCGCTGAGCCCAGGCCGTGCTGGCTCATCGAGCGCGGCCCCAGCAGCATGCCGCCGGTGGCGCGCAGCCCGCCTTGCACGCCGCCAAGGCCGGAGCCGGTGAGGAAATAGTCGCCCATCAGCTGGGCACTGAGTAGGCGAGAGGCCGAGCCGCTGTAGGCCTTGTCGGCGTCCGGGCTACCCAGCTCCAAGCGGGCCTGCCATTTCAGGCCATCGCTGGGCTTGGCCGCCGCGGCAATATCGCTGGCGTGGGCGGGCTTGGGTGAAAAAAGCAGCGCGCTCGTGGCTGCCAAGGCCAAGAGCAGACTTGCTGAATACTGGGAGGCACGCAGGGAGGGCAGACGGTGAGCTGAACACGCGGTCTTCATGGCGGTCTCCTGCGGCAGTGGTTTTGGATTGATGCTACGTCAGGCCGGTCCGCAGGGAAATGACAAATTGCCGGTGAAGCGCTTCCTTTTGTGGCGATCAAGCCACCCCACCATCACACGATCAGGCCGTCAGATCATCAAGCCGGCCAGCGCCCGCCGGTGACGCGCGGCTGCTCGCCCAGATCGCGGCGCAGGCTCACTTCGGCAAAGCCGCGGGCCTGCAGCGCCGCAGCAACGGCCGGCGCCTGGTCGTAGCCATGCTCCAGCAGCAACCAGGCGCCGGGCAGCAGATGCTCGGGCGCCCCGTTGATGAGGGTGAGCAAGTCACGCATGCCGGTGGCGTCATCGCGGCCGGGCGTCAAGGCGCTGAGGGGTTCATGGCGCAGGGCGGGCAGGTGTTCGTCCTGCCCGGCGATGTAAGGCGGGTTGCTGACGATCAGCGCGAAACGCTGGCCGTCCAGCGGCTCCCACCAATTGCCCTGGTGAAATTGCAGCGGCAAGTTCAATTCGCGTGAATTGGCTTGCGCCACGGCCAGCGCGGCCGAGCTGAAATCCAGCGCGTGCACATCGGCTTGTGGATGGCCGGCCTTGATGGCCAGGGCGATGGCGCCGCTGCCTGTGCCCAGGTCGATCACGCGCGGCAGGCCGGGGCATTCGGCGCGCAGGATTTCCAGCGCCCAGTCCACCAAGGTTTCGGTGTCGGGGCGCGGGATCAGGGTGTCGGGCGTGACGCGCAGGCGTAGGCCGTGGAATTCCTTTTCGCCGGTCAGATAAGCCAGGGGCATGCCCTCGGCGCGTTGGCGGAATTGCTGCAGCAGGCTCTCGGCCACCTCGGCGGCCAAGGGTGCATCGTCATGGCTGATCAACCAGGCGCGGTTGCGCTGCAGTGCATGGCCCAGCAGCAGCTGGGCATCCAAGCGATCCAGGCCCATGGCTTGCGCTAACTGCAGGGCGGCGCTGACATCGCTCGGCGCCGTCATGCCGACTTGCCTTCTTCCAGAATCGCCAATTGCTCGGCGGCCTGCGCGGCTTGCAGGCCGGCGGCCACATCGTCCAGGTCGCCGTCCATGATGGCGCCCAGCTTGTAGAGCGTCAGATTGATGCGGTGGTCGGTCAGGCGGCCCTGCGGGAAGTTGTAGGTGCGGATGCGGTCGCTGCGGTCGCCGGTGCCGATCAGGCTCTTGCGGGCCGCGGCGTCTTTGGCGGCGCGCTCGTTGCGGTCTTTGTCGCGCAGGCGGGCGCTCAGCACGGCCAGGGCTTTGGCCTTGTTGCGGTGCTGGCTGCGGTCGTCCTGGCACTCGGCCACCAGGCCGGTGGGCACGTGGGTGACGCGCACAGCGCTGTCGGTCTTGTTGATGTGCTGGCCGCCGGCGCCGCTGGCGCGGTAGGTGTCGATGCGCAACTCGGCCGGGTTGAGGGTGATTTCCTCGGCCTCGTCGGGCTCAGCCAGCACGGCCACGGTGCAGGCGCTGGTGTGGATGCGCCCCTGCGACTCGGTGGCCGGCACACGCTGCACGCGGTGGCCGCCGGATTCGAACTTGAGGCTGCCGTAGACCTTCTCGCCGTTAATGCGCAGCACCAACTCTTTGTAGCCGCCCAGATCGGATTCACTGGCCGACAGCACCTCGGTCTTCCAGCCGCGCCGCTCGGCGTAGCGCAGATACATGCGGGCCAGATCGGCGGCAAACAGCGCCGACTCGTCACCGCCCGCGCCGGCGCGAATTTCCAAGAAGGCCGGCCGCTCATCGTCCGGGTCGCGTGGCAGCAAGGACAGCTGCAGGGCCGCGTGCAAGCGCGTCATCTCGGCCTGCGCGGTGGCGATTTCTTCCTTGGCCATATCGGCCATCTCGGGGTCAGCTAGCCAGGCTTGCGCCTCGGCCAGATCGGCCTCGCATTGCTGGTATTGGCGGTACTGGCTGACCAGCTCGGAGATCTCCGCCTGCTCTTTGGTGAGCGAGCGGTAGCGCTTCATATCGGCGGCGGCGCTGCCGTCGGCAAGAATGGTGTCAAGCTCGGCCAGGCGGTAGGCCAGGCGCTCGAACTGCTGGCGCAGTGAATCTTTCATGGGGCGAATTCCGGGAGCAGGGCGACAAGCGCATGCGCCAAGCCTTGTAGCAGGGGCAGGCGGGCGGGCAGGGGGGTGAAGCGCTGTCGCTAATGCTCGCGGCTGTTGCCGTTATCGCCACTATCGCCACTATCGCTGGTGACCGCGTTAGCCGGGTTGCGGCTGCTGCCGCGCAGGAACAGGCGCGAGACGGTTTGCGCCAGCTGCATGCGCTGCTCGCCTTCGCTGGCGTGCAGCTCGGCCAGGGTGCCGTGCAGCATTTTCTGGGTCAGGCCGCGCGACAGCGCTTCCAGCACCACATCCACATCCGCGCCCTTGGCCAGCAGCTTGCGGGCGCGTTGAATCTCATGTTCGCGCCAGCCATCGGCTTGGGCATTGAGCGCCAGGATCAGCGGCACCGTGTGGCGCTGGCCCAGCCAGTGCACAAAGCTTTGCACGCCGGTTTCGATGATGGTCTCGGCCTGCTGCACAGCGGCCTGGCGTTTCTCGCCGGCGGTTTGCACCAGGCTGGCCAATTCGTCCACGGTGTAGAGGTAAACGTCGTCCAGCTTGGCAACTTCGGGCTCGATATCGCGCGGCACGGCCAAGTCCACCATGAACATGGGCCGGTGCTTGCGCGCCTTGAGCGCCCGCTCCACCGCGCCCAGGCCGATCAAGGGCAGGCTGCTGGCGGTGCAGGAAATGACGGCGTCGAATTCGTGCAGGCGCTGCGGTAGGTCGGCAAGGCGGATTGCTTCCGCGCCCAGGCGGCCGGCCAACTTTTCGCCGCGCTCCAGGGTGCGGTTGGCCACGGCCATGGCCTTGGGATTGCGGGCGGCGAAATGGGTGGCCACCAGCTCGATCATTTCGCCGGCGCCGACAAACAGCACTTTGATTTGGCTGAGGTCTTCAAACAATTGCGCGGCCAAGCGCACCGAGGCGGCGGCCATGCTGATGGAGTGGGCGCCAATCTCGGTGGAGCTGCGCACTTCCTTGGCCACTGAGAAGCTGCGCTGAAACAGCTGGTGCAAGGTGCTGCCAACGGTGCCGGCTTGATCAGCCTCGCGCACTGCCTGCTTCATCTGGCCGAGGATTTGCGGCTCGCCCAAAACCATGGAGTCCAGACCGCTGGCCACGCGGAAGGCATGGCGCGCTGCGGCGCTGCCTTCCAGCACGTAAGCGTGATCCATGAGCGCGCTGGAGCCCACACCGCCGATGCCGGCTAGCCAATCCACGGCGGGCTGCACCATGCCGGGTTCGCCCGCCACATAAAGCTCGGTGCGGTTGCAGGTGGACAAAATGGTGGCTTCGGCCGGCCGACCCGCTGACATTTGCTGGCGGAAACCGAGCAAAGTGGGGGCCAACTGCTCCAGCGTGAACGCGAAACGGCCGCGCAAATCCAGAGGCGCGGAGTTGTGGTTCAAGCCGAGGGCGAAGACTGACATGGCAGGATTATAAAATTGACAACGATCAGACCAGCCGCTCAAGCAGGGCGAGAGCCCATTTTGTGCACACAAATGTCTTGAGCTAGCTCAAGACTGCGCCGGATTTCCCTTCACCCCAAGCCCCAAGGCCGCCCACTTGAGCCCCATCGACGCCTTCTGGCATTTCAGCAATCTCTTTGCCCCGGCTTGGGTTTTGGCCGGCCTTCTGGCCTTATTCGCCAAGCTGCTGTGGCGGCGTGAACTTAAAGCCTTGGCTTGGCGCCGCTTGGCCACCTGGGGTGGCGTGGGCGGCAGCCTGGCTACCCTGGCCGCCTTGGCCCTACTGGGCCGCGACGGCAAGATGCTGGGCTATGCCTTGCTGCTGCTGGGCATCTGCCTGCCGCAGTGGTGGCTGGCGTTCAGGCCCAAGTAGCTTTCTTGCAGGCTTAGGCCAGGGCAGTTTGCTCGTCAGCGATCAAGACTTCGGCGCGCAGGGAGTGCGCGAAGGCCTGGGTGATCTTCACGTCCACCAGCTGATTCATCAGGCGCGCATGGCCCTTGAAGTTGACGATGCGGTTGCACTCGGTGCGGCCCATCAGCTCGGATGCATCCTTGCGGGCATTGCCGGTGACGAGGATGCGCTGGGTCTGGCCGACCATGGTCTGGCTGATGGCCAGGGTGTTGGCCTCGATCACGGCTTGCAATTCCTGCAGGCGCTTGACCTTGACTTCATACGGCGTCAGATCCTCCAGCGCGGCGGCCGGTGTGCCGGGGCGCGGGCTAAAGATGAAGCTGAAGGAGGCGTCGAAGCCGATATCGTCCACCAGCTTCATCAGCTTGGCGTGATCTTCTTCCGTCTCGCCGGGGAAGCCGACGATGAAGTCGCTGGCGATGCGGATGTCGGGGCGGATGGCGCGCAGCTTGCGAATCGTGCTCTTGAACTCCAGCGCGGTGTAGCCGCGTTTCATGGCCATCAAGAGGCGGTCGCTGCCATGCTGAACCGGCAGGTGCAGATGATTCACCAGCGCGGGGATCTTGGCGTAGGCGTCGATCAGGCGTTGGCTGAATTCATTCGGGTGGCTGGTGGTGAAGCGCAGACGCTGGATGCCGGGAATTTCGGCCGCGTATTCCAGCAGCAGGGCCAGATCGGCAAATTCGCTCGTACCGCCCATTTTGCCGCGATAGGCGTTGACGTTCTGGCCCAGCAGGTTGATTTCCATCACGCCCTGGTCGGCCAGGCCGGCGATCTCGGTCAGCACATCGTCAAAGGGGCGCGACACCTCTTCGCCGCGCGTGTAGGGCACGACGCAGTAGCTGCAGTACTTGGAGCAGCCTTCCATGATCGACACAAAAGCCGAGGCGCCTTCGACCTTGGCGGGCGGCAGGTGGTCGAACTTCTCGATCTCGGGGAAGGTGATGTCGACTTGGGGCCGGCGCTGGTCGCTGCGGGCGGCAATCATGGCGGGAAGGCGGTGCAGGGTTTGCGGGCCGAAGACGAGGTCCACATAGGGTGCGCGCTCGATGATGGCCGCACCTTCTTGGCTGGCCACACAGCCGCCCACGCCGATCAGTACGCCTTTTTCCTTCAGGTGCTTGACGCGGCCCAGGTCGCTGAACACCTTCTCCTGCGCTTTTTCGCGCACCGAGCAGGTGTTGAACAGAATCAGGTCGGCTTGCTCAACATCGTCGGTCTTTTCATAGCCTTGCGCGGCGCCCAGGACGTCGGCCATCTTGCCCGAGTCGTACTCGTTCATCTGGCAGCCGAAGGTTTTGATGAAGACTTTTTTGGTCGCGGGGGTGTTGGTGCTCATGGGGTGCTCGGGTGTGATGCGTGGGGGGCGCGCTGTTGGCGGGCGCTGTTTGGGCGCGCTCGGGCGCGCCAGCTGACGTGGCCGCTGTGGCCACGATGGCCGTGGATCAGTGGCTCAGCGCTTGAGCCAGGTCTGGGTGGCGGGATCAAAAGCCCAGGTGGCGGCCTCTTGCGCTGTGCGCGGCCAGGTCTTGTTGGCCAATTCGGCCGAGTTCAGCACCCAGACGTCCATCAGCAAGCCATTGGGGTCTAGCGTGTAATGCACGGTCAATTTCTGGCCTGCCACGCTGCCGGGGGGCAAGAGCATGTGTGCATCGCTGCGCAGGCGCGCGCCGGGCGCCATGCGGGCCGCCTTGCCGTTCAGCGTGACATCAGGGCTTTGTTGCACCACCAGTTCGCCGCGCAAGGTTTGCGGCGTGAAGGGGCGGTGGGTTTGCGCGTGCGCCGATAGGCTCACAGCGGCGGCCGCAAACAGGGCGGCAATGGCACAGCGGTTCATGGTATTTGTCCAGGGGCTGCGTTGATGGGATTAACCCACCATTGTAATTTACCCCCGGTGCCCGGACCTTAGCCATCAACGCAGCGCTGTGCATCAATGCTCAGCGGCCAAGCCGGGCAAGCGTACGCAAACGGACGTGCGCCTCCGCGTGCTGCCGCTTGGAGCACAAAACACCGCCGAGCTGGCTGTGCGGCATTCAGTCTGAGCTGGCCTGCGCTTCCTTCGCCGCCGGCGCCAGGCTTGCCAGCGCTTTAGCCAGGCTGCTGGTGCTGGGCTTTTCCACGAAGACGCATTGTTTGCCGTGGCGCTTGCAATGGTCTTTGACGCGCCAGTAGGCGTCATGGCTGATGCAGCCGGTCTGGCAGATCACCAGGTCGGCGGCGGCCAGGCTGGCGTCGAGCTTGGCGCAGGCGTCTTCCTCGCCGCCGTCGTGATGCAAAAAGCGGCCGCCGCTGCGTTCCACCAATTGGCGATAGATGGGAATCACGCCGCGTCGGCCGCCCACGCAGAGGATGGCGCGCTCGCCCAGCTGTGGCGTGGTGCTGCCTGCTTCTCCCGATGTGCTGTTGCTGTTTGGGCACGCAGGCGTCGCTTGCAGAGTGTCTTGAGCGCCTTGCGCGGCCTTCGCCTCCTCGTTGCGGCGGCGTTCGCGTTCCAGCTGTTGCTGGCTCGCCAGCAGGGCGCGTTCCAGATCCTGGATGCGGCTGAATTGATGTTGGATCTGATCGGCCTGAGCGTGGCGTTGGCGCAGTCCTGGCACGGCGGCTTCCAACTGCGCCAGCTCATCGCGCAAGCTGGCGAGCAAGGTAGAGCTGCCCAGCAACTCCGCCCGCAAACGCATCAGCTCGGCGGCTTGTTGCGCGTTCACCGTGGCGCGCTCTTCTAGCAATTTGCTGCTGCGGGCCTGGGCCCTAGCCAATTCGCGGCCGAGGACCTGGTTCTCGGCCTCCATCGCTTCCAGTCGCTGCAGATCAGCGCGGTTGGCGCTGCCGACTTGGTGTTGCAGCATGTGAATGTCGCGCAGCACCTGTTCTTGCAGGCCGGCATCACAGCGGGCATGGGTCAGCGTCGCCCACAAGGCGCCCGCCACTTCTTGGCCCTGGCAGGCCTCCTGCCATGCCTCGCTCAATGCCTGAGTGCTCTTGTGTGCGGCGGCCGCGCGAATGCTGCGCACAAAGCGCTGCTCCAACTCGGCTTGCAGCAACTCGGCAATGGGTGAGCGGCCATCGCAGGCATTGATGGCGCCGCAGTGCAGCTCGTAGTCATTCAGCCGCGTTTCGCCGCCGAGCAGCTTGTCGACCCGGCGGCGCAGCACGGCCATGGGCAGGCAAACGCCAATCACCGGGCACAGCGCCTGCGTGGGCAGATCCCACAAGCGCCGCCGCCGGGAGCCACCGTCGCTTTTGTTTGCTGCCGTGGGCAGTTGAGGCGAACTCGAGAGGGTGCTGCGACCGAGTGCTGCAGCGGTGTGTGTCAGCCTTGCGGCTTGCCACGGCTCCGGCTGTTCATTGAGCCCCTTGGCTTTGTGCTCACACATGATCTTGCTTCCCCCTTTGTTACTGGCTCTGGTCCCGAATGAGTTAATCATAAATGAGAATCATTCGCATGTGAGTTGATTTCGCGGGAAGGCAAGCGGAGCGGGTTGGCTGCAGGCGCGCCAGCAGTCTTCGAAAGCTTGTGTTTGGCTGCGATGGACCCCAACTCGCTCAAGGGCAACTCGGCCGACGACGCGCCGGCGCAAGCAAACTCGGCTAGCAAAGTCTTCGGTGTCATGAAGGCACCGCTCCAACTCAATCACGAATGCAATGTGGTTGACGGCCTCCGCATTGGCGGCAAGTGATTCACCTGAGAGCTCGACACCGCCGGCCATGCCGCCGTTGAATTGGCCGCCATCGCGCCCGCCTGCGTTCAGATCCGCGAAGGTCTCGCCACCCTGCATGCGCGTGACAGCCGCGACGGTGGATTGGCACGGTTCAGATCGGTAGACGTAGTCCGTTCGGCACCCCTGCCGTCATCGCCGCGACCTAATTTCTCAATAGATTGCGAAGAATTCACAAACAAGGGGGTCGAATGAGGAAGTATGTTTTGTCTTTGGGCAAGGTCGCCATCGGTGCCGCTGTGCTTGCCACAGTGCCCAGCGCCATGGCGACGGTTTTGAATTTCGACGATTTGCCTGACGGCGTCGTCGCGGCCAATTACGGCGGGCTCGACTGGTCCACCGCTGGCTGGATCGCTTTCTCGACCCCTGCTGCACCTTACACCGCCAAATCCGGCGATGGCCGCATCACCAATGACTTTCAGGGCAGCGACGCAGCCAGCCTGATCCGCTTCGGCACATCGGGCCAAACGGCGCGTTTCGACGGTGCTTACTTCGCCGGCCTGGGCGGCGCCTTGCTGAGTTTTGAGCTGCTGCTGAAGGGCCAAGTGGTCGCCACCAGCGCCACGCTGGACCCATCAGCCACGCCGACCTTCCTGGCCAGCGGCTATGCCGGCCAGATTGATGCGGTGCGCATCAAGAGCCAGAACCATGGCGAGTTCGTGATGGACGACTTCAGCTTCACCCAAGCCGTGCCCGAGCCGCAGACCTATGCCTTGCTGTTGGCCGGCCTGGTGGTCGTTGCCCGCGTGGCCCGGCGCAAGGCCTCGGTCTGAGTCCATCTCACTCTCTTTCGAAAGCATTCATCATGACGCAACAAGATCGTCGCGGTTTTCTGCGCACCGTGGCCTCGGCTGCGGGCGCATCGGCCGCCCTGGCCAGCTTCCCGCCCGCCATTCAGCGCGCCCTGGCCATCCAGGCCAATAACCGCAGCGGCACTATCCAAGACGTCGAGCACATCGTCGTGCTGACCCAGGAAAACCGCTCTTTCGACCATTATTTCGGCACGCTGAATGGCGTTCGCGGCTTTGCCGATCCCTTCCCGGTGCCCGTGGCCGACAAAACCGGCATCACTGGCCGCACGGTCTGGGTGCAGCCCAATGCCGTCACCGCCGTGCCCGGCCGTCCAGCCACCGGCCCAGCTGCCATTGCACCTTTCCATCTGAACACCGCGCAGAACTTTGCCTTCATGCGTGTCTCGGGCACGCCGCACTCTTGGGCCGATGCGCAAGCCGCCTGGGACCAAGGCCGCATGAACGCCTGGCCCAAGGCCAAGCAAAACCATTCGATGGGGCACTTCAAGGAAAGCGATATGCCCTTCCAGTTCGCGATGGCCAATGCCTTCACGATCTGTGACCACTACCACTGCGCTACCCAGACCGGCACCAACACCAACCGCCTATTTGTCTGGACCGGCACCAATGACGGCCAGCGCTTGGGCAACGGCCCTTCGACCGACAACAGCCATGAGTGGTTCAACGAGAACCCGCTGGACGACTACACCTGGACCACTTATCCCGAGCGCCTGCAAGCCGCCGGCATCACTTGGCAGGTCTACCAAAACCTGAACGACAACTTCACCGACAACGCACTGTTCGGCTTCCGCCCCTTCCGCGACGCCTTCTACAAGCGCCCCGGCTACTCGGCCGAGCTGGCCGAGCGCGGCATCAATACCCGTGATCTGGACAAGCTGCGCGAAGACGTGTTGGCCAACAAGCTGCCGCAAGTCAGCTGGATCGTCGCCACCGCCGAAGGCTCCGAGCACCCCGGCCCCTCCAGCCCGGCTCAAGGTGCCGACTACACCGCCAAGGTGCTGGACGCATTGACCGCCAACCCCGAGGTCTGGAGCAAGACGGTTCTGTTCATCAACTTCGACGAGAACGATGGCTTCTTCGACCACATGCCGCCGCCGGCCGCGCCCAGCTATGTGACTTGGGACGCTGATCCAGCCAAGGCCGAGCTGGCCGGTGCTTCCACCGCCGACACCGCCGGTGAGTACCACCACATCCTCAACGGCACGCCGGCCACCCACCAGCACAAGCCCTATGGCTTTGGCCCACGCGTGCCCATGTACGTGATCTCGCCCTGGAGCAAGGGCGGCTGGGTCAACTCCGAAGTCGCCGACCACACCTCGGTGATCCAGTTCATCGAAAAGCGTTTTGGCGTGATGGAGCCCAACATCAGCGGCTGGCGCCGCGCCGTGGCCGGAGACATGACTTCGGCCTTCAACTTCCGCGACCCCAACGATGCAGCCTTCTTCGACAAGCTGCCCAAGACGCTGGAGCTGGCCACCCGCGCCCGTGCTTTGCCCGGCACCACCACCCCGCCCACACCCAGCGGCCTGCAAGCCCCGGTGCAAATGAGCGGCCCGCGTCCGGCGCGCGCCTTGGCTTATGAGCTGCACACCACCGCAGCCGTCAAGGTGAACCCAGGTCGTGTCGGCT
Source organism: Paucibacter sp. KCTC 42545 (assembly GCF_001477625.1). Classification (NCBI taxonomy): domain Bacteria; kingdom Pseudomonadati; phylum Pseudomonadota; class Betaproteobacteria; order Burkholderiales; family Sphaerotilaceae; genus Roseateles; species Paucibacter sp. KCTC 42545. The sequence continues at coordinate 3,329,349 of NZ_CP013692.1, read as the reverse complement.
CCAGCCGCATCGAGCTGCAATTCGCCCACACCGGCGTGACCGAGGCGCCTGCAGCGGTCTTTCACGTCTATGACCGCCTGAACCTGGCCGCGCTGCCCCGCCGCTACACGGTGGAAGCCGGCAAGCGGCTGGTCGGCACCTGGCAGCCCAGCACGAGCGGTGCTTATGACCTGTGGGTCTTGGGCCCGAACGGCTACCACCGCCACTTCACCGGCAATGCGCGCCGCGTCGCCGCGGCCGCCCAGCCTAACCCCGAAGTGCATGTGACGCCGGACGCCGTCAACGGCGAGCTCATCATCGAGTTGAGCAACGCCGGCAGCTTCGCCTGCAGCATGACCTTGGTGGCCAATAAGTACTACGCGGTGGAGCCGCAAACGGTCAAGCTGGCGCCACATGCAAGCATCACCGTGCGCCTGCCGCTGAAGGACAGCGCCTATTGGTACGACTTCAGCGTGCGCGTGGTCGGCCAGGCCGACTACAGCCGCCGCTTTGCGGGCCACCTGGAAACCGGCGAACCCTCGATCACCGACCCGGCCATGGAAGGCCCGGCCCAGCTGAACCAGTACCGCCTGCCGGTCTGAGTTCCAGTTGCAGCGTTCACCTATTCACATTGATTGATTTGCGGAGAATTTTCATCATGACGAGCAAGACCCTGATTCGCGGCGCCGCCGCCCTGACCCTGTTGGCCGCCAGCCTGGCCGCTCACGCCACCAGCTTCGGCAGCAATCTGATCATCAATGGCGACGCCGAAGCCGGCGCGACCGGTTGGACCGCTTACGAGGGCACCGACCTGTTCCAGTCGGTCGACTACGGCAGCAACTGGGTGCGGCCCAGCGAGCCCGGTCCGGTCAACCGCGGCGCCAAGATGTTTGCCGGTGAAAGCTCGGCTTTCTCGGCCGGCTTCCAAACCCTCAACGTCAGCGATCTGAGTGCCAACATCGCCACTGGCAAGGTTGCCTTCGACCTGAATGGCTATCTGGGCGGCTGGACTAGCCAAGGCGATAACGCCCAGTTGCTGGTGACTTTCATCGACGCGGCCAATGCCGACATCAGCAACATCACCCTGGGCCCAGTCACCCCTGCCGACCGTGGCAACCAGACCGGTCTGCTGTTCCGTCAACTCAAGGGCTTTGTGCCGGTCGGCACCGCGCAGATCAAGTTCGATCTGACCATGGAGCGCTTGAATTCCAGTGACAACGACGGCTATGCCGACAACCTGGTCTTCTCGCTGACCAATGTGGCCGCCGTGCCTGAGCCCCAAACCTATGCCTTGATGGCGCTGGGCCTGGGCTTCCTGGGCGCTGCTGCGCGCCGCCGCAAGGCCTGACCGCGGGCAAGAAATCCTATCAACGCAGCCGCGATGCGTCGTGGCTCGGATGCTCGAACCCTTCACGTACATGGCTTACGTGGAGGGTTTTTCGCTTCGCCCGCCCCGGGGCGGGTGTGACTTGCTGATAGTGCCTGCTGTTGAAGCGCCCGTGAGCGCGCAAAAAATGGCGCCACGCAGATGACAAAACAGTCATCCCGCCGACGGCATTCTGTCGAGGCCCGCTTCATAAAGTACTCCTGGGACGCATCAAAAGCGCTTGCGCATTTGGCACAAGCCGCGTCTTGCAACAGGAGAGATTTGTATGAAGTTCCAGACCTTGAAAGCCGCTGTTCTTTTTGCTGGCATTGCCCTGACGGCTCAAGCCGCCTTGGCCGCAACGAGCGCCACCTTGCTCAACGGCAACTCGGTTTACGGCGTGCCTGCACAGGCGACTGCGGCAAGCAAAGTCATCGATGTGACGAAGGCGGCGCAACAAATCAATCTCAAATGCGGCGAGGTCGTCAGCTTCCGCAATGGTGATAAATCCTTCACCTGGAAGTTCGACAGCGTCGGCCATGCGGCCGTTGACTTGGCTGCCATCGCGCCCGCGGGTTTCGCTGGCGCTGGCATCAAGGTCTATGTGGAGCGCAACGAGGGTGAGCGCAACTAAGGCCCAGGGTGGCTAGGCGGGGAGCGCGCTCCCCGCGGCTTGCGGGCGCGGCGACTTCGCCGGCAGTGAAATGCCGATGCGCGTCACGCCGCCCTTTGAATCAGCGAAAGGCTCACCACCGTGCATGCGGGCAATGGCTGCCACGATGGACAGGCCCAGGCCATGGTTCAAATCGGCGTTGGCGCGCGCGGGGTCGGCTCGGTAGAAGCGGTCGAATAGCCGCGGCAGATGGGCGCCGGCGATGCCGTCGCCTTGGTTGACGACGGCGATCTTGAGCACATGGCCCGGGTCATCGGACTCAATCTCAACCCGCACGGCGCTGCCCGGCTTGGCATAGCGGGTGGCGTTGCCCAGCAGATTGGACAGCGCCCGGCGCAGCAGGCCGGCGTCGAACAAGCCGGAGGCATCGCCGATGACCTCGGCGCTGAGAGATGCCTCCTGCATGGCGGGCTCATGAAATTCGACCACATCGCTGGCGAGGGCGGCCAGGCTGTGAACAGGCGTGCGGCGAGCGCTGGCGCCGCGATCGGCCTGAGACAAAAAGAGCATGTCTTTGACGATGCCGGCAATGCGCTGCAAGTCGTCAAGATTGGTTGCCAAGACCTCGCGCAACTCGTCAGCGCTGCGGGACTTTCGAAGTGCCAGTTCGCTGCTGCTGATGAGTGTGGCCAAAGGGGTGTTCAGCTCATGCGCGACGTCGGCGTTGAAGCCTTCCATCCGGTGATAGGCCTGATCAAGCCGCTCCAGCAGGGCGTTGAATTGTTCGATCAGCGCCTGCAGTTCGCGCGGCTGGGCTGAGCCGTCCAGGCGCTTGTCGAGCTGGCTGGCCGACAGCTGCCGGGTCTGGTCCACCAGCTGGCGCAAAGGCGCTAGACCTAAGCTCACCAAGTAGTAGCAGCCCAAGGAAACCGCGGCGGCACCGATGATGGCCGCGGCGGCCAAAGTCAGTGCCAGTTGCCGCAGCAAGGTGTCATCCGCTTGCGTGCCCAGGCTCAATTCCGCACGAAGGGGCTCGCTGGCAATAGAGGTGGCGAGCACTTCGAAATGGCGCTGTTTGACCGCGCCCACCAGCGCGCGAGGCGGCGAGGAGGTGTAGATCGATTGACCGCCCGGCGCTTGCAGCTTGAGCGTCAGCTCTTCGTGCCCGGCCAAAAAGTCGGTGAGCTGATGCTGCAAGCCGGGGTCATCAAGCTGCGCGCGGCCCTCGCTGAGCAAGTGCTGGACCATGGCGGCTTTTTGGTCCAGGGTTTCGTTCTGGCGGTTGCTGAGGGTTGTTGCGGTGACCAGGTAGACCGCACTGCAGACCAGGCCAAGCCCGATCAGGGTTTGCAGGGCAAGCCAGCGCGACAGGCGTTGCCGCAAAGCCGGGGCGGACAGTCCGGCCCTCATGTGTCACGCATCTCCAGCACATAACCCATGCCGCGCACAGTATGCAGCAGCGGGCGCTCAAACGGCAGGTCCAGCTTGCTGCGCAGCCGGCGCACGGCCACTTCGACCACATTGGTCTCGCTGTCAAAGTGCATATCCCATACCTGCTCGGCCAGTTCGGTGCGGGAGATGACCTCGCCTTGGCGGCGCAGCATCAGGCTGAGCAGATTGAACTCCTTCACGGTCAGATCCAGTCGTTGCCCGGCGCGCGTGGCTTTGCGCCGGATCAGGTCGACGTCCAACTCGCCCAGCCGCAGCTGGATGGGCTCTGCGTCCGTGCGTACCGGATTGGCTCGCCGCAGCAGCACCTGGATGCGGGCAACCAGTTCGGAGAAAGCGAAGGGCTTGAGGAGATAGTCATCCGCGCCACTCTGCAAGCCCTTGACGCGGTCCTCCACCTGCACGCGTGCCGTCAACATCAGCACCGGTGTTTGTTTGCTTTGCCGCAAGGCCGTGAGCACGGCCAAGCCGTCGATGCCGGGCAACATGCCGTCCAGAACCAGCAAGTCGTAGTCACCGGTGCTGGCGAGATGCAAGCCGTCTATGCCGTTGTGGGCCAGGTCGACCACATAGCCTTCCTCACTCAAGCCCTTGCGCAGGTACTCGGCCAGCTTGAGCTCGTCCTCGATCACCAAAAGTTTCATGCCGCTATTGTTGCGGCTGAGGTGCAAGCCCAAGATGACGAATTTGTCATCCACGGGCGGGCGACGGCAATCTAGGGCGCTCTTGAGTAGTGCGCCCTAGATGGGCGGCTTGTGCCGTGAAATGCCCGGCAGCTGTCGTGCGTCCGGGTCCAGGGGTGCGGAGCGGCGGCTACTTTTTGGCCGCGAGTTGGCCGCGCACGGTCTCGTTGATCAGGCGCAGCTCGGCCAGGGTGGCGTCGATGTGTGCGCGCTTGAGCTCCAGCTCCGCAATGGCCACGTCGGTGCGTTCCAGCGTCCACTGCAGTTGCTTGGCGCGGCCCTCGCCATGCGAGCCGTAAAGATCCAGGTAATGCCTGATTTCTTCGAGCGAGGAGCCAATGGCCTTGGCGCGCTGAATGATCTTCAGCCGCGCCCGGTCGCGCTGGGTGTAGACCCGCGCCCCGTTGACGCGCCGTGGCGCCAGCAGGCCCTTGTCTTCGTAAAAGCGTATCGCCCGCGGCGTCAGCTCAAACTCATCGCACAGCTGGGTGATGCCGTAGAGCTGCTCCTGCGGCGCGCTATTGCTGCTCTCCAGCATTTCCCGCGCGGCGGCGTTCGCATGGCTACTCATCCCACCACGCGCTGCAGTTTCATGGCCACGCCCATATCGCCGCTGACCTTGATCTTGCCCATCATGAAGGCGTTCATGGGATTGAGCTCACCGCTGAGCAGGGCGATCAGGTTCTCACGCGTGATGGCCACGGTGCAGTCGGCCTCGCGGTCCTCGTTGCTAACGCTATTGGGGATGTTCTTGCCATCGATCACGGCCAAGCCATCGGCGCCCATATCGAATTTGAGGATGGCGTCGAGTCCGCTTTCTGAACCTACTTTGCCGCGCAGGGCTTCGGTAATCGCTTGCAGATCCATGGTTCAACACTCCAGCAGTAGGAAATAGAAATAAGGGATGTTCGCATGCTAGGGCCAATGCCTTCCCTTTTAATGATGGTATTCACCGATATGAAAGATGCATGACGTTAAGGGAAGCTATCGATCATTCGCGTAATGGAGGCGGCATGAATCAAGCAAGCAGCGCAACAGTGGCGCGCTATGACAGTGTCTTTCGTCCGGGCTTGTTCAGCGGGCGCTGCATCTGGGTGACAGGCGCCGGCTCGGGCATAGGCCGATGCACCGCGCATGAGCTGGCGGCGCTGGGCGCCAAGGTGATCCTCTCCGGGCGCAGTGCCGACAAGCTCGAGCGCGTGGCGGCGGAGATACGGGAAGACGGCGGTCAATGCGACTGGCGCGCCTTCGATATACGCGAGGAAGAGGCCGTGAAGGCCAATATCGCCGCGGTGCTGGCCGAGCATGGCGCCGTCACCGGCCTGGTGAATAACGCGGGCGGCCAGTTCCCGGCCCCGCTCATGGCCATTTCCAAGCGCGGCTTCGATGCGGTGGTGGCTAACAACCTCACCGGTGGCTTTTTGATGATGCGCGAGCTCTTCAACCAGAGCCTGCAGCAGCACGGCGGCGCCATCGTCAATATGACGGCGGACTTTCGCAATGGCATGCCCGGCATGGCGCACAGCGGCGCGGCGCGTGCGGGCATGAGCAACCTGACCATGAGCGCGGCTTTCGAGTGGGCCCATGCCGGTGTGCGTGTGAATGCGGTAGCCCCCGGTTGGGTGGCGTCCAGCGGTATGGATAGTTATGGCCCCGCCATCCAGCCCTTGATCCGTCAGCTTAAAAGCCATGTGCCGCTGCGCCGCCTGGCCAGCGAGGCCGAGGTCTCGGCCGCCATCGTCTTCCTGCTCTCGCCCGCGGCGGCCTTCATCACCGGCGTGACCTTGCAGATCGATGGCGCCGCCTCGCTGGGCAACCCCATGTTCCCGAATATCGACCATGCCGGCACGGCGCCCTTCAATGGCTTTCACCGCGCTGCCACGCCGGAGGTGCTGAAGTGAGCACGCTTGTCAGCCGCCTGAACCCCAAGGCCAAGGCCTTTGCCGCGAATGCCGAGGCCATGAGCGCCAAACTGGCCGAGCTGCGCGCGCTGGAGGCCAAGGTGGTGGCGGAGTCGGAGTCCAAGCGCGAAAAGTTCGAGGCGCGCGGCCAGCTTCTGCCGCGCGAGCGGGTGGCGCGCTTGTTGGACCGTGGCTCGGGCTTTTTGGAACTCTCGTCCCTGGCCGGCCTCAGCATGCACGACGATGACGGCAAGAAGGCCGTGCTGGGCGGCGGCTCCATCGCTGGCATTGGGGTGGTGGCCGGCAAGCGGGTGCTGATCTCGGCCAGCGACAGCGCCATCAAGGGCGGCACCATCGCGCCCATGGGTCTGAAAAAGGCCTTGCGTGCCCAGGAGATTGCGCGCGAGAACAAGCTTCCGCTGATCTATCTGGTGGAGAGCGGTGGCGCCAATTTGATGTACCAGAGCGAGATGTTCGTGGAGGGTGGGCGCAGCTTCGCCAACCAGGCGCGACTCTCGGCCGCCGGCATTCCGCAGATCGCGGTGGTGCATGGTTCGTCCACCGCGGGCGGCGCCTATCTGCCGGGCCTGTCGGACTATGTGGTCTTGGTGCGCGATCGCTCCAGCATTTACCTGGCCGGCCCGCCGCTGGTGAAGGCCGCCATCGGCGAGGACGCGACGGACGAAGAGCTTGGCGGCAGCGAGCTGCATGCCAGCGTTACCGGTTTGGGCGAATACCTCACCGAGAACGATGCCCATGCGCTGGCGCTGACGCGCGAGCTGGTGGACAAGCTGAACTGGCCCGGGGTGAAGGCCCAGCCCCCCAGTCAGCCGCCGCTCTATGACGCCGAGGAGTTGCTGGGCGTGGTGCCCGCCGACGAGCGCGAACCCTACGACGCCCGCGAGGTGATCGCGCGCATCGTCGATGGCTCGGACTTCCTCGAGTTCAAGGCCTCTTATGCGAGCGAGACCTTGTGCGGACACGCCCGCATCGAGGGCCAGCTGGTCGGCATTCTGGCCAATAACGGCCCGATCCAGCCGCAGGGCTCGACCAAGGCCGCGCAGTTCATCCAGCTCTGCGACCAGAGCGGCACGCCGCTGGTGTTTTTGCAGAACACCACCGGCTATATGGTCGGCCGCGAGGCAGAGCGCCAGGGCGCCATCAAGCACGGTTCCAAGATGATTCAGGCGGTGGCGAATGCGCGCGTGCCTAAGTTCACCATCGTGCTGGGTGGCAGCTTTGGCGCGGGCAACTACGGTATGTGCGGGCGCGGTTTTGATCCGCGCTTCATCTTCAGCTGGCCCAGCGCGCGCACCTCGGTGATGGGCGGCGCCCAGGCGGCCAAGGTGATGGACATCATCAACCGAGCCAAGCTCGAACGCATGGGCGCACCCGTCAACGACGAAGCCCTGGCCGCGATGAGCGAGCAGCTGCGCCAGCGCATCGAGCGCGAATCCAGCGTGCTCTTCGGCACCGCACGCTTGTGGGACGACGGCGTGATCGACCCGCGCGAAACGCGCAGCGTGTTGGCTCTCGGCCTGGCGCTGGCGCGCGAGGCCGAGGCCCACAGCCTCAGGCCCAACGCTTTCGGCGTGGCCCGCTTCTGACAACACAACACCAGGAGACCCGTGATGCAACTCACCGCTGAACACCGAGCCCTCTACGACACCGTGGCCAAGTTTGTCGAAAAAGAGCTCAACCCCTATGTGCCCGAGTGGGAGAAGGCCGAGCAGTTCCCGGCCCACGAGGTCTTCAAAAAGCTCGGCAATCTGGGCTTGCTGGGCCTGAAATACCCCGAGGAGTACGGCGGCGCGGGCCTGGACTTCAGCTACTCCATGGTGATGGCCGAGGCCCTGGGCACCTGCGCCTGCGCCGGCGTGCCCATGGGCATTGGCGTGCACACCGATATGTGTACGCCGGCGCTGGCGCGCTTTGGTTCGGACGAACTCAGGCGCGAGTTCCTGGCGCCCTCCATCGCCGGTGATGTGGTCGGTTGCTTGGGCGTCTCCGAGGCCGGCGGCGGCTCGGACGTGGCCGCCATCAAGACCACGGCCAAGAAGGACGGCGGCGACTATGTGATCAACGGCAGCAAGATGTGGATCACCAACGCCATGCAAGCGGACTGGTGCTGCCTGCTGGCCAACACCAGTGAAGGCTCGGTGCACAAGAACAAGAGCCTGATCATCGTGCCCATGGACACGCCCGGCATCACGCGCCAGAAGATCCACAAGATCGGCATGGATGCGTCCGACACCGCTCAGCTCTTCTTCGACAACGTGCGCGTGCCGCAGCGCAATCTGATCGGGCAGGAGGGCATGGGCTTTGTGTTCCAGATGATGCAGTTCCAGGAGGAGCGGCTCTGGGGCGCGGCCAGCTCGCTGAAGAACCTGGACCGCTTGATTGACCTGACCATCGGCTACACCCGCGAGCGCAAGGCCTTTGGCAAGTCCATCCTCGACAACCAGGTGGTGCATTTCCGCCTGGCCGAGTTGCGCACCGAGGTGGAGGCGCTGCGTGCACTCACCTATACGGCGGTGGATCAGTATGTGAGTGGCAAAGACGTCACCAAGCTGGCCTCCATGGCCAAGCTCAAATGCGGCCGGCTGATTCGCGAGGTGTCCGATTCCTGTTTGCAGTACTGGGGCGGCATGGGCTTCACCTGGGACAACCCCATCAGCCAGTCCTTCCGCGATGGGCGCCTGGTCTCCATCGGCGGCGGCGCTGATGAGGTGATGCTGTCCATCATCTGCAAACTCGAAGGCACGCTGCCGAAATGACCCACCCCTACGCGCGTCGGGCGCCAAGGCCATGGGCTCGTGGCCTGCGACGGGCTGTCCCCTTTGGTGTAAGGACGTTCTCGTATGAGTGAACCGAAAACTGTTCTGCTGCGGCGAGAGGGCGGCGTGCTGCACCTCACGCTCAACCGGCCTGAGTTGCGCAATGCGCTGTCGATCGCCATGGTGGCCGAGCTGCGTGCCGCGCTGGCGGCGGCCGAGGCGGATGCCTCGGTACGCGTGATCGTGCTGCGCGGTGCCGGCGGGCATTTCTGCGCCGGCGGCGACCTCAAGGACATGGCCGCTGCGCGTATGCGCCTGGCCGACGAGGGCCCGCGCGTGCTGGCCGAGATGAACGCCGCCTTCGGCCACCTCTGCGGCGCTTTTGCGGCCAGCAAGCTGGCCATCGTGGTGGTGCTGGAAGGTGTGGTGATGGGCGGTGGCTTGGGCCTGGCCTGCGTTGCCGATGTGGTGCTGGCGGGCGAGACGGCGAGCCTGCGCTTGCCCGAGACCTCGCTGGGCGTGGTGCCGGCACAGATTGCCCCATTCTTGGTGGAGCGCCTGGGCTACTCGCAGGCGCGGCGCCTGGCCGTCACCGGCGGCAAGCTGGACGCTCGCCAGGCCTTGGCCTTGGGCCTGGTGCATGAGCTGCACGTGGGCGCTGACCTGGACGCGGCCCTGCAGCGTGTGTTGAGCGAAATCCTGCGCTGTGCACCCGGTGCACTTGCGGCCACCAAGGCCTTGATGGCCAGGGCGCGCTTGCATGCCCCGGCCAGCCTGGTGGATGAGGCGGCAGAGGCTTTCACCAAAGCCGCTCTAGGCCCCGAGGGCATGGAAGGGGTGAGCGCCTTTCTCGAACAACGCAAGCCGGCATGGGCACCGTTATGAGCAGCTTCAGCAAGATACTCATTGCCAATCGTGGCGGTCGCGCCGCAGGCGCGGGGGTGCGCTCATATGCGCAGCATGTGAGCAAACACCAAATCGCCTGGCTCGCGCAGCGGGCGGCGATTGAGCCGCGGAGCAGCCATGTTTAGCAAAATTCTTGTCGCCAACCGCGGCGGTCGCGCCGCAGGCGCGGGGGGGCGCTCATATGCGCAGCATGTGAGCAAACACCAAATCGCCTGGCTCGCGCAGCGAGCGGCGATTGAGCCGCGGAGCAGCCATGTTTAGCAAAATTCTTGTCGCCAACCGCGGCGGTCGCGCCGCAGGCGCGGGGGGGCGCTCATATGCGCAGCATGTAAGCAAACACCAAATCGCCTGGCTCGCGCAGCGAGCGGCGATTGAGCCGCGGAGCAGCCATGTTTAGCAAAATTCTTGTCGCCAACCGCGGCGAAATCGCCTGCCGCGTGATGCGCACGGCCCGCAATCTGGGCTATCGCACCGTGGCCGTCTACACCGAGCCCGACGCGCATTCGCCCCATGTGGCGCAGGCCGACGAGGCGCTGGCGATCCATTCCTATCTGGACATCGCCGCCATCCTGGATGCCGCGCGCCGCACCGGCGCCGATGCCCTCCACCCCGGCTACGGCTTCCTCTCCGAGCGGCCTGACTTTGCCCAGGCCTGTGTGGACGTGGGCCTGGTGTTCATCGGCCCGCCGGCGGCCAGCATTGCGGCCATGGGCAGCAAGTCGGCCGCCAAGCAGCGCATGTTGGCGGCCGCTGTGCCCTGCGTGCCGGGCTATCTGGGCGCGCAGCAGGATGAAGCCACGCTCACCGCCGAGGCCGCGAAGCTGGGCTACCCGCTGCTGGTCAAGGCCGTGGCGGGCGGGGGCGGGCGGGGCATGCGGGTGGTGCATCAGCCTGCCGAGCTGGCCGGCGCGCTGGCCGGGGCGCGCCGCGAGGCCGAGAGCGCCTTCGGCGACGGCACCCTGATGCTGGAGCGCCTCATCACCCAAGGCCGGCACATCGAGATTCAGGTGTTTGCCGATGCGCATGGGCATTGCATCCACCTGGGTGAGCGCGACTGCACGGCGCAGCGCCGACGCCAAAAGGTAATCGAAGAATCGCCCTCGCCGGTGGTGAGTGCGGCCATGCGTGCCGCCATGGGCGCCGATGCGGTGGCGGCCGCACAGGCGGTGGGCTATGTGGGGGCGGGCACGGTGGAGTTCATCGTCGATGCGGAGTTGAAGCATTACTTCTTGGAGATGAACACGCGCTTGCAGGTCGAGCATCCGGTGACCGAATGCGTCACTGGGCTGGACCTGGTGGAATGGCAGCTGCGCATCGCCGCGGGCGAGCCCTTGCCGCTGGCGCAGCAGGATGTGCAGTTCCAGGGCCATGCCATCGAGGTGCGGCTCTATGTGGAGAATCCCTACGAGGGCTTCCGGCCGCAGACCGGCCAGATCACCTGGTGGCGCCCCGAGCTGGCGCGGCGCCCCGGTGTGCGCATCGATGCCGGCGTGGCCGAGGGCGGCGAGGTGGGACCGCACTACGACGCCATGGTGGCCAAATTCATCGCGCATGGGCGTGACCGCGAGGATGCCATCCGGCGCCTGCGCGCCGCCCTTGCCGATGCGCCCCTTTTGGGCATAGTCAACAATGGCCGCTTCTTGGCCGATCTGCTGGACCATCAGGAATTCCACGCGGCCCGTTTGCACACCGCCTCTCTGGACGAATGGGCCTTGCCGGCGCCCCAGCCCGCGCCGACCGACTGGCTGATCGCCGCAGCCCTGCTGCTGGGTGATGGAACTGCCACCGCGCGGTCCGCTGGCGTGGCCAGCTTTGACTTTGCCCTGCAGCAGGGAGAGCAGCGCCGCCACTGGCGTGTCACGGCCAGCGGCGGCCAGTTGCGTCTGCAGGGCCCCGAGCAGGCGCACCAGATCAGCCTGCTGGGCCAAGACGCCGAGGGCCGCTGGCGCGTGGCCTTGGACGGTGTGCAGCGCAGCGTCATTGCGGTGCGTGATGAAAGCAAGTGCGGCCTGGAACTTGCCAGCGCTGCGGCCGTGTTCAGCTTCCACGAGCCCTCGGCCTTCCCCGAGGCCCGCGACCTCAACAACCCCGCCCATGCGCGTGCCCCCGTGGCGGGCCTGGTGGCGCAGGTTTTGGTGGCGGTGGGCGATGCGGTGGCGGAGGGTCAGGCCTTGCTCAGCGTGGAGGCCATGAAGATGGAAATGTGGCTCACCGCCGGCCGGGCCGGGCGGGTGAAGGCGCTGCATGTGGGGCTGCGCGAATCTGTGGCGGCCGGCGCCCTGCTGGTCGAACTTGAGGATTAAGGAATCACATGGACAAGAACAAAGCCATTTTGAGCTGCGCACTGACGGGCGTGCTCACCAATCCCACGCAGCACCCGGTGCCGGTGACGCCGGCGCAGATGGCGCAAGAGGCGCGCGATGCCTTCAACGCCGGTGCCTCGGTGATGCATGTGCACTTGCGCATGCAGGATGAGGGCTTGAGCCATCTGCCCAGCTGGGATCCAGACGTGGCTGACGGCGTGATCAGTGCCATTCGGGCCGCTTGCCCCGGCGTCATCATCAACCTCACCACCGGCGTGATCGGCCCGGACATTTCCGGCCCCGCCGCTTGCATACGCCGCGTGCGCCCCGAGATTGCCGCCTGCAATGCCGGCAGCCTCAACTACCTCAAGCTCAAAGACGATGGCAGCTGGGCTTGGCCGCCCATGGTGTTCGACAACCCGGTGGCCAAGGTGCAGGCCTTTTTGGATGTGATGGCGGAATGTGGCGTGCATCCCGAGTTTGAGTGTTTCGATGTGGGCATCGTGCGCGCGGTGGGCATGTTCGTGAAGAACGGCATGTTCAAAGCCGAGACCATGGGCCGGCCCGAGTACAACTTCGTGATGGGTGTGGCCTCGGGCATGCCTTGTGATGCCGATCTGCTTGCGCTCTTGCCGCGCTATGTGGTGGAGGGCGCGGTGTGGCAGAGCACCTTGATCGGCCGCGCCGAGATCTGGCCGGTGCACCAGCGCACTGCTGAGCTCGGCGGCATGTTGCGCACCGGGCTGGAAGACACCTTCTACCTGCCCGACGGCACCCGCGCCAGCGGCAACGGTGTGCTGATCCAGGCCCTGGCGCAGTGCGCCGAGCGCGCCGGGCGTGCCATTGCCAGCCCTGCTGAAGCCCGGTCGCTGCTCGGCTTGAGCCGCTGAGCACGAGCACCACCACCCGCAGTGCGTAGGCCAGCAATCCGAAGGAGACGGCGATGACCGACACCCATGCCCCCGGTGGCGCTGCTGCCGAGCGGCAGCTGACCCCGTTTTGTCTGCTGGCCACGGCCGCGCGCATCCCGGATCGCCCCGCCTACTATGTGCGAGGTGAGCGCCACTGGGAGCCCCACAGCTGGGCCGAGCTGCTGGCCGTGGTCCAGCGTGCTGCGCGCGCCCTGGTGGCGCTGGGCGTGCAGCCGCATCAGAGCGTCTGCATCCTGGGCTTCAATCGGCCCGAATGGCTGATCATGGATCATGCCGCCATGATGGTCGGCGCCACCACCGCAGGCATCTACTGGACCAGCGCGCCGACCGAGGTCGACTACATCCTGAACCATGCCAAGGCGCCGCTCTTGCTGCTGGAGGATGCGGCGCAGCTGGCCAAGATCGAGGGCCGGCGCAAGGTGCTGCCCCATCTCAAGGACGTGGTTAGCATGGGGGGTGTGCAGCTGCCGCAGACCCTGGCCTGGGATGCTTTCCTGGCCCTGGGCAGCGGCGCCGATGCGGCGGATCTGCAGGCCGAGGTGGAGCGCCGGCTGGCGGCTTTGCAGCCCAGCGATCTGGGGGCCTTGATCTATACCTCGGGCACCACTGGCCATCCCAAGGCGGTGATGCTCAGCCACGGCAATCTGGCTTGGACCGCGCAGGCGCTCAACCAGATCTACCGCACGCATGAGCGCTCACGCCTGATCTCCTTCTTGCCCTTCGCCCATGTGGCGGAGAAAGTGGGCGCCATCCATGCCCCCGCGCGGGGCGGCTATGCGATCTATTTCGCGCGCGCCATCGATCAGTTGCTGGACCATATGAAGGAGGTGCACCCGACCATCTACTTCGGCGTGCCGCGGCTGTGGGAAAAGATGCATACCGGCCTGGCCGAGAAGATCGGCGCGGCCACCGGCGTCAAGGGGGCGCTGGCGCGCTGGTCCATGGGCGTGTCGCGGCGCTGGCATGAGTGCCGGCTCGGCGGGCAAGCGCCCGGCCTGCTGCAGCGCCTACAGATGGGCCTGGCGCGCCGGCTGGTGTTGAACAAGGTCAAGAAGGCGCTGGGCCTGGACGAGGCGGTGCTGCTGATCTCGGGCGCTGCACCGATCTCGCCGGAGAACCTGAACTTCTTCCTCGGCTTGGATCTGGTGGTGCGCGAGGTTTACGGGCAGAGCGAGGTGTGCGGCCCGGCGACCCTCAATGTCGAGGGTGCCACGCGCATCGGCTCGGTGGGCCGTGCCATTCCGGGGCTGGCGCTGCGCATCGCCGAGGATGGCGAGGTGCTGATGCAGGGCCCTGGCGTCTTTGTGGGTTATGCCGGCGATGCGCGGGCCACCGCCGAAGCGCTGCAAGGCGGCTGGCTGCACAGTGGTGATCTGGGGCGCTTGGATGAGCAGGGCTATCTCTACATCACCGGCCGCAAGAAGGACCTGATCATCACCTCCGGGGGCAAGAACATCTCGCCTGCCAATGTGGAGAGCGACCTGATGAGCCAGCCTCTGATTGAGCATGCAGTGGTGGTGGGTGAAGGCCGGCATTTCTTGGCGGCATTGCTGACGCTCAAGGCTGCGGAGTTGCAAGCCTTTGCCGAAAGGGAAGGTTTGCCGCAGACGGGCTTGCTGCAGCATCCCAAGCTATTGGCCGCCGTGCAGGCGCAGGTGGACGAGGTCAATGCGCGGCACGCGCGAGTCAGCCAAGTGCGCAAGTTCGACATCATCGCGGGCAATTTCAGCATCGATGCCGGGCAGCTGACGCCCACGCTGAAGCTGCGCCGCACCGCGGTGATCGAGGCGCATCGCGATGTGGTGGAGGCGCTTTACCGCGACTGAACGGTGGAGCGGGAGGTGAATATCGCTGGTGGCGGTGTCGGCGCTGCTCAGGTGGACTTGCGCGCGGACTGGAGTTGGGCCGGCGTGGATGCAGAAGTAGGAGCGGGCAGGCTGCGGTCAATGGAGTAGCAGAGGCTTTGATCTCGCCACGGGCGTTCCATTTGCAGTCCTGAAAATGAAAAAGCCTTGTAAGTCGTCGACTTACAAGGCTTCCATTTTTTGGTGGCGCTTCAGGGATTCGAACCCCGGACCTGCGGATTATGATTCCGTCGCTCTAACCGGCTGAGCTAAAGCGCCTCAAGCCCTCTACTATAGCACCGTTATTTTTGGCTCCGCAAGAGTTTTTCTAAAAAAACTTTCAAATACTTGAATTGCCGGTGTCGGCGCCCATGGCGACCCGCACGGCGGCCAGGTCCCAGGCGGCGTGGCCGACGGTTTTCAGCAGCATGGGGGCGCGGCGCACCTCGGGGGTAAGCAGGGCGTCGCTGAGTGGGTGAACGCGTGACCAGTCGAGGCCGGCTTGCAGCAAGTCGCCGGCCTCATGGCGGGCGCCGTCCAGGTCGTCGACCCAAACTTGGCGTGTGCGTACCTGGGCGGCGGGCAGTTCGGCCATCTCGGGGGTGAAGCTGCCCAAGCCGACGATTAAGGTGTTGGCATCAACGTCTTGTGGCAATACAGCCGTCAGCGAGGTGGTGGCGGCGACCGCCACGGTGGCGCCGAGCAGGGCTTGTTCCAAGGACAGGGCTTTGATGTTGATGTGTGCCTCGTCGGCCAGGCTGGCGGCGAACAGCTTGCTTTGCGACGCGGTGCGGCCAACGCTGCGCAACTCCACGCCGGGCCAGCGTTCGGCCATGGCCAGTGCGTGCATGCGGGCCTGGCCACCGGTGCCGACCAGGGCCACGCTGCTCGGGGCAGTGCCGAGCAGTGTTTCGATGCCCAGCAAGGTGACTGCGGCGGTGCGGCGGGCCGTTACGACCGAGCCGTCCAAGACCATCAGCGGCGTGCCCGTGCTGGCCTGGCTGACGATGACCCGGCCTTGGATGGTGGGCTGGCCCACAAGTCGGTTGGCCGGAGTTACGGCCACCAGCTTGGTGATGGCGAACTGCGCATCGGTGCAGGGCATGGCAAGGTAGCTGCCGCCTTCGGGCAGGGGCAGCACGGTGCGCTGGCTGGCGTGGATGTGGCCGGCGCGCAGGTCCAGCATGGCCTGGGCCACGGCAGGAATCAGACGATCAAAGGGCAGCAGGGCGGTGGTGGCTTGCTCGTCGTGGATGTGCATGGGGTGTGGGCCGGGAGTGGGCAAGTCGGCCGATTATGATTCGGGCCTTCGGGTCGGGGTGCAAGCCCAGGCCTCGCGCCGGGTGCTCAATCAGCGAGGATGTTCCTTGCGAGGAGCCGAACCCGGAGATTTCAGGTTCTCAGATGTTTAGTTTCCTCAAGAAAAAATTGTTCGGCGAAGCGCCGGCGCCTGCTCCAGCTCCTGTGGCCGAAGTGTCGCCGGTCGCCGTGAACCTGCCTGAGCCGGCCGCTGTGCCGGTGCCTGTGCTCGCGCCTGCGGTCCCGGCATTGCCTGAAGTGAGTCCTGAGCCAGTCGTGGTGGATGCCACGCCTGAAGTTGAGCCTGAGGCTTTGCCGCCGGTCGTGCAGCCTCCGGCGCCCATCGAATCGCCTGTGCTTGTTCAGTCAGTCGCGGCACCAGCACCACAATCAGTGCCAGTGCCAGTGCCAGTGCCAGTGCCAGTGCCAGTGCCAGTGCCAGCTCCCGCTCCCGCACCTGCGCCTGCGCCTGCGCCTGCGCCTGCCGAACCGCGCCGCAGTTGGATCGATAAGCTGCGCCAAGGCCTGCGCAAGACCGGCTCCAGCATCGCTCAGGTCTTCACCGGCACGCAGATTGATGACGAGCTGTACGAAGAGCTGGAGGCGGCCTTGCTGATGGCCGATGCGGGCGTCAAGGCCACCGAGTTCTTGTTGGCCGACTTGAAGCGCCGGGTCAAAGAGTCGAAGGCGACGGATCCGCAAGCCGTGCGTGGTTTGTTGGTGGAGGCGCTGGCCGAACTGCTCAAGCCCTTGGAAAAATCCTTGGCGGTGGGCTTGCATACGCCCACGGTGATGATGGTGGTGGGCGTCAACGGCGCCGGCAAGACGACCAGCATCGGCAAGCTCACCAGGCATCTGGCCGAAGCCGATCAGAAGGTCTTGCTGGCGGCGGCCGATACCTTCCGCGCGGCGGCGCGCGAGCAGTTATCGGTTTGGGCCGACCGCACCCAGGTGCAGATCATCAGCCAAGAGGGCGGTGACCCGGCTTCGGTGACTTTTGATGCCGTCAATGCCGGCCGTGCACGCGGCTGCGATGTGGTGATTGCCGATACGGCCGGTCGCCTGCCGACTCAGCTGCATCTGATGGAAGAGCTGAAGAAGATCAAGCGCGTCATCACCAAAGCACAGGCCGACGCGCCGCACGAGGTCTTGCTGGTGGTGGATGGCAATACCGGGCAGAACGCACTCAGCCAGGTCAAGTCATTCGACGATGCGCTGGGCCTCACCGGCCTGATCGTTACCAAGCTCGACGGCACGGCCAAGGGCGGCGTGCTGGCGGCCATTGCGCGCGAGCGGGCCATCCCGGTCTACTTCATCGGCGTGGGTGAGAAGTTGGAAGACTTGCAGACCTTCAATGCGCGCGAGTTCGCGCAAGCGCTGCTGGAGTAAGGCGAGGAAGGGCTGGCGCCCAGCGCCACGAAAAAAGCAAAAAGGGGCCTAGGCCCTTTTTGCTTTTACCCCCACGGGGGGGGTGGACTGCGTACCCGCAGGCCGGGGGCCTTACATCCCGGGCATCATGCCCTTCAGCCCCTTCATACCGCCCATCTTCTTCATCATCTTCATCATGCCGCCGCCGCTCATCTTCTTCATCATGCCCTGCATCTGATCGAACTGAGTCAGCAGGCGGTTCACGTCCTGGATCTGCACGCCGGCGCCGGTGGCGATGCGGCGCTTGCGGCTGGCCTTGCTCTTGCCGTCCAGCAGCAGATTGGGTTGGCGGCGTTCCTTGGCGGTCATCGCGTTCAAGATGCCTTCCATGCGCTTCATATCGCGCTCGGCGCGGTCCATGTCTTGCGGGCCGGCTTTGGCGGTCATCTGCGTGGGCAGCTTGTCCATCAGGCCGGCCAGGCCGCCCATCTTCTTCATCTGCGAGATCTGCGCGAGGAAGTCGTTCAGATCAAAGCCGCTGCCGCTCTTGAGCTTCTCGGCCAGCTTTTGTGCTGCAGCGACGTCGACACCCTTGGTCACTTCCTCGACCAGTGCCACGATGTCGCCCATGCCCAGCACGCGGCCGGCGTGGCGTTCGGCGTCGAAGACTTCCAGGCCGTCGATCTTCTCGGACACGCCGGCGAACTTGATCGGCGCGCCGGTGATCTGGCGTACCGACAGCGCCGCGCCGCCGCGTGAGTCGCCGTCCAGTTTGGTCAGCACGATGCCGGTCAGCGGCAGCGCTTCCTTGAAGGCTTTGGCCGTGTTGATCGCGTCCTGACCCTGCATGGCGTCGACCACGAACAGGGTTTCGATCGGGTTCAGGATGGCGTGCAGATCGCGGATCTCGGCCATCAGCGCTTCGTCAATCGCCAGGCGGCCGGCCGTGTCCACCAGCAGCACATCGAAGTAATGCTTTTTGGCGTAGTCGATGGCGGCCAGCGCAATTTCGCGCGGCTTTTGATCCGGCGCCGAGGGGAACCATTCGGCACCGGCCTGGGCTGTCACCGTTTTGAGCTGTTCGATGGCGGCGGGGCGGTAGACGTCGGCCGAGACCGTCAGCACTTTTTTCTTGCGCTTTTCAATCAGGTGCTTGGCCAGCTTGGCCGTGGTGGTGGTCTTACCCGCGCCTTGCAGGCCGGCCATCAGGATGACGGCGGGCGGCTGGGCGGCAAGGTTGAGATCGGCCACGCCCTCGCCCATGGTGGCGGCGAGTTCCTTTTGCACGATGGACACCAGCACCTGGCCGGGGTTGAGCGAACCCACCACTTCGGCACCCAGGGCTTTTTCTTTGACGCGATTAATGAAGTCGCGCACCACGGGCAGGGCCACGTCGGCCTCCAGCAGGGCCATGCGCACTTCGCGCAGCATCTCCTGGACATTGCTCTCGGTGATGCGGGCTTGGCCGCGCATCGTTTTCACGAGGCGACTGAGGCGGTCGGTCAAATTGGAAGCCATTGGGGGTGGCGCCCTCCTGTAGAGAGAGGCGCGCAAAAGTACACTGTGACCATGATTTTATCCATCGCATCTTCGGGGGCCGCCAATCTGCTGCTGGCGGGCGCCAGTTTGTTGGCGGTTGTGGCTTATGGCGTGGTGGCGGGCCATAGTGCCAAGTCGGTCTTGCCGCAGGTGCCCACGGGCCTGGCGCAGCGCTTGCCCGGCCTTTTGCTGCTGGCCTGGGGCTTGCATCTGCTGGCCTTGCTGCTGGATTTTTCGGGCTTGGGTCAGGCCGTGCCTGGCACCCGGTTCGGCTTTGGGCCGGCCCTGTCGGCAACGGTGTGGTTGGTGCTGGCGGTGTATATGTTGGAAAGCCGCTTCCTGCCTTTGCCGAGCGTGCGGCGCATCTTGGCCTTGATCGCTGCGGCAGCGGTGTTGGTCGCCTGGGTGTTCCCGGGTGAAAGCCGGCCGCATGCAGGTTCACCCTGGGCACCGCTGCATTGGTTGCTGGGTCTGGCCTCCTACGGCTTGTTTGGCGTGGCGGTCTTGCATGCCGCGTTGCTGAACCGGGCTGAGCGCATGATGCGCACCCTCAACAAGCCCGGCCTGGGCGGAAGCAGCGAGCCTGCAGCGCAGCCGGTGATGCCTTTGTTGCGGCTGGAACGGCTGACATTCCAGTTCGTGACTGCGGGCGTGGCGGCCTTGTCGGCAGCCATTTTGTTGGGCTGGTGGTTCACGCCGCATTGGCGTTGGGATCACAAGAATTTGTTGGCCGTGCTGGGTTGGCTGGTGCTAACGGGCTTGTTGACCGGGCGGCGCGTGTTTGGTTGGCGCGGGCGGCGCGCCACGCGTTGGCTTTACTTTGGCGCCATGCTCTTGCTGCTGTCCTATGTGGGCTCGCGCTTTGTGCTGGAAGTGCTGGTGCAAAAGCCAGTCGCCTACTGACTGGTGTGACGCACCAAACCTTTGAGAGTAGGCCTGTGAGATGAAATTCTTCCTGATTCTTTTGCTGCTGGGCCTGGTGGTCTTCTTGCTGGGCATGAAGCATGCACGCCCCGCGCAGACCAAGACGCCTAAGCCCAGTGCGCCCGGCGCGCCCGCCGAGTCTGATGTTGCGCCGCAGACCATGCTCAGTTGCGCCCATTGCGGCTTGCATTTGCCGCGCGACGAAGCTCTGCCGGGCAAGGGTGGCGTGTTCTGCTCGGCCGCGCATCGCGCTGCCTTCGAGGCGCAGCAGCCCCCGTCGGGCGCCTGAGCATGGCCGGGTCCAGGGCGAATTGGTTCGGCTTGGCGCCAAGTGCGCAAGCGGGCCAGGAGGAGGGCGGCGGCGTCTCGCAGTTCGACGAAGGTGATAGCGGTATCGGGAGGGAAGAGGCTGGGCAAGCTGCCCCCCATGAGCTTCATGGGCCTGGCGAGGATGCCGCTGCAGTGGCCTCGGGCGCTGGTGTGGCCGGCCCCGAGTCGCGCTTCTTTTTTCAGCAGGCGCGGCGCTTGGTCAATACCGGCGGCAGTGCGTTTGCGCGGCTTTACCGCACCTTTCTGGGCGCCCGGGCGGCCCTGGGTGTGGTGCTGGTGGCCGTGCAGCTGATGGCTGTTTTGCTGGGCAGCGCGGTTGTGCCCTTGACGCTGGCTTTGTGCGTGCTCTATGCCGTGCAAGCGATGAGTTTGTGGCTGTGGCCGCAGCTGATGCGCGGGGCTTCGGCGCAAACCATGGCGCGTGTCAGCAGCCCGCAGTGGTGGGGCAGCATCGGCCTGGACTTGCTGGTCTTCGGCGGCCTGCATGCGTTTGAGCGCGCCGCCAATGTCAATTACGGCGCCTTGCTGGTGATGCCGGTGCTGATGGCCGGCGTGCTCACGCCCCGGGTTTTGGCCCTGGCCACTGCCGCGGCGGCCACTTTGTGGATGTTGGGTGTGGCGGCCTGGTCGGTGCTGGAGGGCGGCGATGTGGGCCTGCGCCTGACCCAGGCTGGTCTGCTGGGTGGCGGCTTCTTCGTCTTCAGCTTGATGGCCAGTGAATTGGCCAGCCGCCTGGCCAAGGAAGAGCGCAGCGCGCGCGGCAGCATGGAGTTCGCGCGCCAGCAGGCGCAGCTCAATCGTTTGGTGATTGACGAGATGCAAGAAGGCGTGATGGTGGTGGACAGGCGCGGCCGGGTGCGCGCCGCCAATCCGGCTGCGCGGGCCTTGCTGGCGGATGGCACGATGGTTCGGCCAGCCCCTTTTCAGTTGCGCGGTGTGCCGGCCTGGGTGCCCTTGGTGCAGGCGGTGGAACAGGCCTTTGCCGAAGGGGCTTGGCCCGAGGCTGGGCGCGATGTGGATTTGCGTTTCGACGAGCAGGGCTTGGCACAGCGCGGCCTGCGCTTGCGAATGCGCTTCACCCGCCGGCGCGAGTCCGACACCAGCGAAGACCTGTGCGTGCTGTTTGTGGAAGACACGCGCTTGCTGCAGGCCCGCTTGCAGCAGGACAAGCTGGCGGCGATGGGCCGGGTGTCGGCCGGCATTGCGCATGAGATTCGTAACCCGCTCGCAGCCATCGATCAGGCCAATGCCTTGCTGGCAGAAGATGCGCAAGAAGCGCAGGAGCCGCGCGCCCAGCAGCTGACCCGCATGGTGGCGGCCAATGTGCAGCGGCTAAAACGCATTGTTGATGATGTGTTGGAGGTGGCGCCCGGCGCCAAGTCGGTGGCCGTGCCGGTGGACGCGGCGCTGCTGGTGAGTGAGACCTGCCTGGACTGGGCGCGCACCAATCAATTGCCGCCGGGGCCCTCTGACCCCTTGAGTTGCACCGTGCCCTTGCAGCCCTTGGTCATCGCCTTCGACCCCGAGCATCTGCGCCGCGTGCTGGTCAATCTGCTGGACAACGCCTGGCGCCATGCCGAGCCCGGGCCGGCCTGTGTGCAGGTCGAGCTGGCGCTGGAGCCCGAGCTTGATGAGGTCTGGGACGGCCAAAGAGAGTTGCCGCGGGACAGCCCGCGCTGGGCCCGCTTGCGCGTCTTCAACTGCGGCGTGGCGATTCCGCCGGAGGTGGAGCGGCATTTGTTTGAGCCATTCTTTTCCACCCGTAGCCGTAGCCGTGGCTCGGGTCTTGGCTTGTACATTTGCCGGGAGCTGTGCGAGCGCTACGGTGCCAGCATTGATTACCACTGGCGCCCGGGCGGCGCGCAAGCGGGCAATGAGTTCAGTTTGCGCCTACGCCTGATGCCGCCAGCGCGGCCCTGACTTGATGTGGTCAACGAAGCAACCAACGAATGAACGAGTGAAGAAGAACGCGCATGAGCACAGCGAACCCGATCTTTAGCCTGCTGGTGGTGGACGATGAGCCCGATCTGCGCACGCTCTACGAGCTGACCCTGCTGCGCGAAGGCTATGAAATGGAGACGGCCGGCACCGTCAGCGATGCCTTGCGGCATTTGCAGGCGCGCAGCTTCAGCGCCGTCATCACCGATATGCGCCTGCCCGATGGCAGCGGGCTGGACATCTTGCAATGGCTGGAGGCTCAAGGCCGGCAAGAAAAGGCTCTGGTGATCACCGCCTTTGGCTCGGCCGAAAACGCGGTTGAGGCGCTCAAGGCCGGGGCTTATGACTACCTGACCAAGCCGGTGGACCTGCGCCAGTTCCGCCTGGTGGTGGCCTCGGCCCTGGGCCGTATGCCGGCCACGGCCGCGACCGTGCAAACCTCGCAACTGCCCAGCCAGCAGGCTTTGAATGCCAGCGAGGCGGCCACCGCCGCAATTGCCGCCAAGGCCGCCGCACCCAACAAGCCTGCCGCGCTTGCGCCTACGCAGGCCTCATTCGCTGCGCCAGCCAGGCCGCAAGCCATGCCCGCGCAGACAGCCGCCGCGGCGGCCTTGTCGCGCTTGGCCGGTCAGTCCGCCGCCATGCAAGAGGTGCGAGCCTTGATCGACAAAGTGGCCCGCAGCATGGCGCCGGTGCTGGTGCAGGGCGAGTCCGGCACCGGCAAGGAATTGGTGGCGCGCGCCATTCACGACAGCGGCCCGCGCGCGCGTCAGCGCTTTGTGGCCGTCAATTGCGGCGCCATCCCTGAGCAACTGCTGGAAGCTGAGTTCTTCGGCTACCGCAAGGGCGCTTTCACCGGCGCCAACGAAGACCGCGAGGGCTTTTTCCAGACGGCCGATGGCGGCACTTTGTTCTTGGATGAAATCGGCGATCTGCCGCTGGCCATGCAGAGCAAACTGCTGCGCTGCATTCAGGAGCGCTCGGTGCGACCGGTAGGGGCGGTGGTGGAAACGCCGGTGAATGTGCGCATCCTCAGTGCCACCCACAAAGACCTGGGCAGCGAGGTGACGGCGGGGCGCTTCCGCCAGGATTTGTTCTACCGACTCAACGTCATCCAACTGCGCGTACCGCCACTGCGTGAGCGCATCGAAGACATCCCGCTGATTGCCGACAAGGTGCTGAGCCGCATCGCGGCCGATGCTGGCGTGTCACCCACGCCGCGCCTGACCCCGGCGGCGCTGGCCCAGCTGACCCGCTATGCCTTCCCCGGCAATGTGCGTGAGCTGGAAAACCTGTTGCACCGTGCGCTGGCGATGTCGGGTGGTGAGTGGATTGACGCGCCCGATCTGGGCCTGCCCGAGTCCATGCTGGATGAGGTGGAGCCGCTGGATGCGGGTGATGCGCTGCCGCCGGCCTCAGCCTTGCGCGAAAAAGCAGCCGGCCTGCCCAGCTTGGCGCCCGGGGACATCCCGGCGGATCTGGCGGTTTATCTGGACGAGGTGGAGCGCGAAATCTTGCTGCGCGCGCTGGAGCGCCATCGTTTCAATCGCACCGCCGCGGGCGCCAGCCTGGGCCTGTCTTTGCGGCAAATCCGCTACCGCATGGCGCGGCTGGGCATCACCGAAGGCGAGGGCGGCTGAGTTCGGGCCAAGCCCTCACCCGGCTCGCGGGATTGAGGGTGAATTTGGCCTGGGACTTACCCTTTGCGCGGTGCCGGCAGCGTGCCAGTCGTGCCGCCGAATGCGCTGGATCGCAGCGGCGCTGCGCTCTCAATCAGCACTTCTCAAAGCAAGCATTGGCGCGGCTTAGCGGGGCGTTTTCGGCGCCAAGCAAGGCCTGATGCGGGTTGGCGCGGGCGCGCTGCGATGCCATCGGGCTTGGCGTGCTGTGCGAGCTGCGCGCAAACCGGAAAAAAGCCGCCAATTCAAGCCCGGCTAGCCGTTCAAACCTGTGGCGTCAAGCGGATAGGTACGCTATCCGTAGTGCTTGATGGGGTACTTGGCCCCAGATATAGTGCGCTTCATGGTATCCTTCAGCCCTGAGTTCAGCACCTTGTCCGACTGCTTTTCGAGCCGGCAAGGGCGCAGGGTTCGTGTGGAGTTTGAATGCGATTTCGCGCCGCGAAGCGTATTTGCAAGCCCCCGCCGATCACCCCAGGAACGCGCTGCCGTCTCTGGTCAGGCCTTGATGCCTGACCGTCGGGGCGGCACTCCAGGCGCGAGCAATTCAGCACAACAGAAATTCCAATCGCAGGCACGAGATCGCGCCGCCGTGAGCTTCATAGCTCGGTAGCGGCGTTATCGACTGCCTGTTTTTGACCCCGACAAAACCACAGAAGAAAGGACTTCATCCATGCAAACTCATGTTGATCAAGCAGTGTCAGACGGCGATCGCCACGCAGCCGCAGTGAGTCATGGCCAGGGCCAGGCCTCGGCCTATCTGGCGTATCACATCCTGCGCCGCAATGGTGCTGTGGTGTCGTTTGAGCCTAGCAAGATCGCCGTGGCCTTGATGAAGGCATTCCTGGCCGTGCATGGCACGACCGGTGCGGCCTCGGCCAGCGTACGCGAGACGGTGGACGGCCTGACCGAAGCGGTCGTGCGCGCCCTGGTGCGTTCGCGCCCCAGCGGTGGCACCTTCCACATCGAAGACGTGCAAGACCAGGTTGAACTGGGCTTGATGCGCGGTGGCCACCACGAAGTGGCTCGTGCCTACGTCTTGTACCGCGAGCGCCGCTTCCAAGAGCGTGCCCGCCAAGTGGAGCAAATGGCCCCGGTGGCTGCTGCTGCACTGACCGTGATCGACCGTGGCCAGCGCGTGCCGCTGGATCTGGCGCATCTGCAAAGCCTGATCGTGTCGGCATGTGCCGGCCTGGGCGCCGATGTGAAGCCTGAGCCCATCCTGGCTGAAACCAAGCGCAATCTGTACGACGGCGTGCCGATCGACGAGGTCTACAAGGCTTCCATCCTGGCTGCGCGTACCCTGATCGAGAAGGATCCGTCCTACAGCCGCGCCACTGCGCGCCTGCTGCTGCACACCATCCGCCGTGAGGTGATTGGTGGCGAGATCACGCAAGAGCAGATGCACACCCGCTATGCCGAGTACTTCCCCGGCTATATCAAGAAGGGCATCAAGGCCGAGTTGCTGGACGAGAAGCTGGGTCAGTACGACCTGGCCCGCCTGGGCGCCGCGCTGAAGGCTGACCGTGACCTGCAGTTTGACTACCTGGGTCTGCAGACTCTGTATGACCGCTACTTCCAGCACATCGACGACCAGCGCATCGAAATGCCGCAGGCCTTCTTCATGCGCGTGGCCATGGGCCTGGCGCTGAACGAAATCGACCGCGAAACCCGCGCCATCGAGTTCTATGAAGTGCTGTCGAGCTTCGACTTCATGTCCAGCACGCCGACGCTGTTCAACTCCGGCACACGTCGCTCGCAACTGTCGAGCTGCTACCTGACCACCGTGGCCGATGATCTGGACGGCATCTACGAGGCGCTGAAAGAGAACGCCTTGCTGAGCAAGTTCGCCGGCGGCCTGGGCAATGACTGGACACCCGTTCGTGCCCTGGGCTCGCACATCAAGGGCACCAACGGCAAGTCGCAAGGCGTTGTGCCTTTCCTGAAGGTGGTCAACGACACGGCCGTGGCGGTGAACCAGGGCGGCAAGCGCAAGGGCGCCGTCTGCGCCTACTTGGAATCTTGGCACCTGGACATCGAAGAATTCCTGGAACTGCGCAAGAACACCGGCGACGACCGCCGCCGCACCCACGACATGAACACCGCGAACTGGATCCCCGATCTGTTCATGCGCCGTGTCATGGATGGTGGCGACTGGACCCTGTTCAGCCCCTCCAACACGCCTGACCTGCACGACCTGTTCGGCGCCGCCTTCGAGAAGGCTTATGTCGAGTACGAGGCCAAGGCCGACCGTGGCGAGATCAAGCTGTTCAAGCGCCTGCCGGCCAAGGACCTGTGGCGCAAGATGCTCTCGATGCTGTTCGAGACCGGCCATCCCTGGATCACTTTCAAGGACGCTTGCAATGTGCGCTCGCCCCAGCAGCACGTGGGCGTGGTCCACTCCAGCAATCTGTGCACCGAGATCACACTGAATACCAATGACAGCGAAATCGCCGTCTGCAATCTGGGTTCGGTCAATCTGGTCCAGCATTTGAAGGACGGTGGCGTTGACCACGACAAGCTGCGCAAGACGATCTCGACCGCCATGCGCATGTTGGACAACGTCATCGACATCAACTACTACGCCGTCAAGAAGGCGCGTGACTCGAACCTGCGCCACCGCCCGGTGGGCCTGGGCCTGATGGGCTTCCAGGACGCGCTGTACGCGCTGCGCACGCCTTACGCCTCCGACGCTGCGGTGGAGTTCGCAGACCGCTCGATGGAAGCCATCTGCTACTACGCTTATGAAGCGTCGACCGAGCTGGCAGCTGAGCGTGGCCGTTACTCCAGCTACCCAGGTTCGCTGTGGGATCAAGGCATCTTGCCGATCGACTCTCTGGACCTGCTGGCCGAGGCCCGTGGCGGCTATGTGGAAGTGGACCGCAGCACCAGCATGGACTGGGCAGCGCTGCGCGCCAAGATCAAAGCGCACGGCATGCGTAACAGCAACTGCGTGGCGATTGCGCCGACCGCGACCATCTCCAACATCATCGGCGTGGACGCTTCGATCGAGCCTTGCTTCGGCAACCTCTCGGTCAAGTCCAATCTGTCCGGCGAGTTCACCATCATCAATGAATCCTTGGTGCGAGACCTGAAGAAGCTGGGCCTGTGGGATGACGTGATGGTCATGGACCTGAAGCACTTCGACGGTTCGCTGCGTCGCATCGACCGCGTGCCTGAAGAGCTCAAGGCTCTGTACGCCACCGCCTTCGAAGTGGAAACGCAGTGGTTGGTGGAAGCCGCCGCGCGCCGCCAGAAGTGGATCGACCAGGCTCAGTCCCTGAACATCTATATGGCCGGTGCCTCGGGCAAGAAGCTCGATGAAACCTACAAGCTGGCTTGGCTGCGTGGTCTGAAGACGACCTACTACCTCCGCACCATGAGCGCTTCGTCGGCCGAGAAGAGCACCGTCACCAAGTCGGGTCAACTCAACGCCGTTTCGTCCGGCGCGGCTGCCCCGATCTTGTCGGCGCCGGCACCTGCCGCACCGGTGGAAGAGGAGCTGCCCGCCACCGACATGAAGTTCTGCTCGATTGACAACCCGGACTGCGAGGCCTGCCAGTAAGCAAGCGGCCGGCAAGAGGGTTGCGGCGAAGGCTCAGCATCGCGCTGCGATGTGAGTTGCAGCCACAACCCGGACTGCGAGGCCTGCCAGTAAGCAAGCGACCGGCAAGAGGCTTGCGGCGAAAGCTCAGCATCGCGCAGCGATGTGAGTTGCAGCCACAAGCCGGACTGCAATGCTTGCCAGCAAGCATGGGCTCTGCAGGACGGATGGGGTGAAAACACAGCATTGCGCAGCGATGTGTGCGATAGCCACCACCCGGACTGCTCGGCCCTTCAGTGAATGAGGGCGTCGCGCGCACTCAGTTTTGGCTTAAAGCGCGCGATGCCTTGGATGCCACTGTTCATCGACTAAAAGCCGGTTCTCGTTTTAACGTGCCGGCTTCGGTGTTTGGTGGGATCTGCGTAAATTGAGCGTTAGGACGATGCTCGCGAGCAACGCAATTCGTTGCGCGATGTCAAGAAGTTCTTGGTGTTTGAACACAACACTCTGATAATTCGTTTCGATAGGAAGGCCACTATGTTGGTTTGGGAAGAAGACCTGAAGCCTGCTGATAAAGCACATGCAAATACCGCGTCCGGCACTGCTGCGAACGCGGGTGCAACCGTCACCGCTGTGACGACCGCCAACTCCCCAATTCGCAGCGCCGCTGCGCCGGCCCCGGTGTCTTCGGCTGCGGCTGTGGCGCCGACCTTGAGCGCTGCTGAGCGCCGCGTCAAAGCGGCCGACAAGCGCATCATCAACGGCCAGACCGACGTCAACCAGTTGGTGCCCTTCAAGTACAAATGGGCCTGGGAAAAGTACCTCGCCACTTGCGCCAACCACTGGATGCCGCAAGAAGTGAATATGTCTCGCGACATCGCCTTGTGGAAAGACCCGAACGGTCTGAGCGAAGACGAGCGCCGCATCATCAAGCGCAATCTCGGCTTCTTCGTGACCGCCGATTCGCTGGCCGCCAACAACATCGTGCTGGGCACCTATCGCCACATCACGGCGCCCGAGTGCCGCCAGTTCCTGTTGCGCCAAGCCTTTGAAGAGGCGATCCACACCCACGCCTATCAGTACATCGTGGAGTCGCTGGGTCTGGATGAGGCCGAGATCTTCAACGCCTACAACGAAGTCAAGTCCATCCGTGACAAGGACGAGTTCCTGATCCCCTTCATCGAAGCGATCATGGATCCGCACTTCCACACTGGCACGCCCGAGACCGACCAGACCTTGCTGAAGAGCCTGATCGTCTTCGCTTGCTTGATGGAAGGCCTGTTCTTCTACGTCGGCTTCACGCAGATTCTGGCCATGGGTCGGCAGAACAAGATGACCGGCGCCGCTGAGCAGTACCAGTACATCTTGCGTGACGAGTCCATGCACTGCAATTTCGGCATCGACCTGATCAACCAGCTGAAGATGGAGAACCCGCATTTGTGGACGGCCGATTTCAAGGCTGAAATCAAGGCGCTGTTCATGAAGGCCGTGGATCTGGAATATGCCTACGCCGAAGACACCATGCCGCGCGGCGTGCTGGGCTTGAATGCGTCCATGTTCAAGGGCTATCTGCGTTACATCGCCAATCGGCGCGCGACTCAGATCGGCTTGGAGGAGTTGTTCCCTAACGAGGAAAATCCCTTCCCTTGGATGAGCGAAATGATTGACCTGAAGAAGGAACGTAACTTTTTTGAAACTCGCGTCATCGAATACCAATCCGGTGGCGCCTTGAGCTGGGATTGAGCCCGGACGCAAGACAAGCCCTGCGGCTTGTCTTGTGACTCGTTCAAGCCAAATGGCCTGCGTGCCAAATGACTGAACTCCGACTTGGGTGCTTCGTGCGCATCCATCTCAGTTCTCAGCTCAAGAAGAAATTGAATTTGTCGAGGACCAAAGGCTCGTGCTGAAAGCGCGGGCTCGGGTTGTCGAAACCAAAATTCACCGTACTGGGGCGCTCCTCCTGGGCGACATCTGGGCGATGAATAGCTGCGAGGCAGCGGTGCTTAACCGTGCTGGCTGTGCGCAGTGCTTTTTCCACTTGATCAAGGAGAACTGAAATGGCAACTGCAAAGAAAGTCGTGGCTAAGAAGGCCGCCGCACCCGCAAAGAAGGCTGCCGCACCGGCAAAGAAGGTCGCTCCCGTGAAGGCAGCTGCACCTGCGAAGAAGGCTGCCGCTCCGGCAAAGAAGGCCGCTGCACCTGCGAAGAAGGCTGCTGCTCCGGCTAAGAAGGCTGCCGCACCTGCGAAGAAGGTTGCTGCTCCAGCGAAGAAGGCCGCTGCACCTGCGAAGAAGGTTGCTGCTCCGGCGAAGAAGGCCGCTGCACCTGCGAAGAAGGTTGCTGCTCCGGCTAAGAAGGCTGCCGCACCTGCGAAGAAGGCTGCTGCTCCTGCGAAGAAGGCTGCTGCTCCTGCGAAGAAGGCTGCTGCTCCTGCGAAGAAGGCCGCTGCTCCTGCGAAGAAGGCTGCTGCTCCTGCTAAGAAGGCCGCTGCACCTGCGAAGAAGGTTGCTGCTCCTGCTAAGAAGGCTGCTGCACCTGCGAAGAAGGTTGCTGCTGCTCCTGCCAAGAAGGCTGCTGCACCTGCGAAGAAGGTCGCTGCTCCTGCAAAGAAGGACACGCCTCCAGTCAAGCCTCCGGTGAAGACCGGCAAGGCCGCTCCGGCTCCTGCCAAGAAGCCCGCTGCCAAGCCCGCTGCCGCTGCTCCCGCAGCCAAGACCGCGCTGAGCCCCCAAGCCGCATGGCCCTTCCCGACAGGCAACAAGCCCTGATCGTTCGAGATGGTGATCGCCAGCGTGGGTTTAGACCCATGCTTGGCGGCCCAGCAAAACCCGGCTTAGGCCGGGTTTTTTTATGCCTGAAGGTATGGCGTTAGGGCGGGCGCTTTGCGCCGTCTGCTTGTCGCCAGATCGGCGCGGCAGAGGCCCAGAGCCCTGGCTGTCGATGCGTGCTTCGCCCCGCTGCTCAGGGGTAGAAAATTTCGACGGTGTAGCCGCTGATGCTTTGTTGGCCGGTCGAGAGCAGGGCGAGCAAGGGCAGTTCAGCGCCGGCGGGCATAGCCTTGATGTCCGGACTTGCGGCCAGGGCATTGGCCGTGGCGCCCGAGGCAGCACCTGATGCGGAGCTTGATGGGGCTGAGGCCACAGATGCCGCTGATGCTGCCGCAGCCGCGCGCTCGATCCTGAACTCCTTAGGTGCCAGCAGGCGGCGGCTGATCAAAGCGCCTGTGCTGTCGGTCAGGCTCAGCTCCACCCAAGGCGTGGCCACCTCGATATGGCCTTTGTTGCGCAGGCTGATGGCCAGCCGATAGTGATTGCCGGTGTTGCCGGGGCTGAGCTGGCTCAGTGCCGTGCTTTCCACTGCGATCTGGTCGATGCGCTGCCAGGGCTTGAGCTCACAGCCGCTGAGCTGGCAATAGCTTTGCACGGCCGGCCGCGCGCTTGGGAACAGCGCGGCGATGGCATCGTGAAAATGCTGCAGCACCTGAACACTGAGCGTGAGCATCAGTAGCAAGGCAGCCACGCTGAGCCCAGCGCGAACCGAAGTCCGCTGCCAGAACTTTGCGCTATTGGACTGCCGCAAAAAGGACGGAACGTTTTCTTCGCTACTACCGCTGCCAGCCTTGCTTGTCTTCGCTTGCTTGGTCGTGCCGGCCGCCAGTCGCTCAGACAAAACCACATCGGGCTTGTCGTCTGGAATAGGCGCAATGGCGGGCTCGGTGGCGACGACCGGAGGCTTAGCTGCTGCTGCAGGCACTGCGCCGCGGCCATTGGCTTTGCTGTGCGGCTTGGCAGGTGCTTTGCTGGCTGGCTCTGGCTCACTGGGTGTGTCTGCCCAGGCCTGTTCTTCGTTGTCTACCCACTGCGGCTCAAGACGGGTTTCGTCAAAGTTGCTGACGGTGCTGATGGGCAAGGGCTCGTCGTCGGCCGGCTCATGAATATGCGCATGGCTTGCCGGTGTCGGCGCGTGGGCAGGCCTTGCTACATGGCGCGCTGGCGGTGTGAGCGGAGCGGGAGGGGTGGGCCTTGCGTCGCGCCCATCGTCCTGCCAATCTTCCACGGCGATTGGCTCGTCCTCTTGCTGCCAGCTGGCGCGGCCGTCATCCGGTGTCTGGGCGGGCGCCGGCGTGTCGTCGCTGGGGAAGGGGTCGGCTTGTGCCTCGCCTGCGGCCTGGGCAGGCCAGGGCGGGGGCGGCTCACGGTCAATATCGAAGAGCTGTTCGCGGGCGTCAAACACCTCGGCGCAACGGCCGCAACGAACAAATCCTTCGGAAACACGAAGCTGATCTTGCACCACCCGAAAGATGGTGCCGCAAGCGGTACAACGGGTGGCAAGGCTCATGGCCGAATCATGCCATGAGTCTTGCTACTGTCAGCTGCAAGTGCAGCTTAGGCACGCTGGGCGTGCATCAAAATCCAACCCTCTTGGCTGTCGCTGACGTCCAGTTGCAACCAAGGTGCGTAGGCTTGCTTCAGATCGTCGGCTTGACGCTCCAGAATGCCGGCCAGGATCAGATGCCCGCCTTGGGCCACATGGGCGCACAGCAGCGGCGCCAGCAGCTTCAGCGGTGTGGCCAAGATATTGGCGATAACCAGCGGGTACTCGCCCTTGGCGGCATCGGGCAAGGCAGCGTTGAGGTTGACTTGATTGCCTTCGGCATTGGCCTGGCTGGCGATGATGGCCGCCGGGTCGATGTCCACCGCGTCGATATTCACTGCGCCATGCAAGGCCGCGCCGATGGCGAGGATGCCCGAGCCGCAGCCGTAGTCCAGCACGCGCTGCCAAGTCGGGGCCAGGTCTTGATGGGCCGCGATCCAGCGCAAGCACATGCGGGTGGTCGGGTGGGTGCCGGTGCCAAAAGCCAGGCCCGGGTCCAAGCGCATGACCTTGCTGGCTTGCGCCGGCGCTTCGTGCCAGGAGGGCACGATCCAGAATTCCGGCGTGATCTCAACGGGCTGAAACTGCGATTGCGTCAGCCGCACCCAGTCCTGCTCGGCCACGGCCTGAATGGCTTGGACATGCACGTCCTGCGCCCAGTCCTGGCTCAGGATCAGGGTGGCGCATTCGGTGGCTTCGGCCTCGTCCGGGAACAAGGCCTTGACCACCGAGCGCTGCCAGCCGCCGCGCGGTGCCGGCATGCCGGGCTCGCCGAACAGGGCTTTTTCAGCGTCGGTATCGGCGTCGGCGTCTTCCACCGAGACGGCCAAGGCGTCGAGTTCCATCAGCGCATCGCTGACGGTTTCGACATCATCTTCGCCGCAGATCAGCAGCAACTCGTGAAGCGTGGCCGGGTTGGGTTCAGCCTGCGGGGTGCCGGTGTTGGAATCGCTCATCGCTTGTGCTGGCTCATCCAGCCCTCAAGGTAATGGATGTTGGTGCCGCCTTCGACGAACTTGGCGTCCACCATCAGCTCGCGGTGCAGGGGGATGTTGGTCTGAATGCCTTCCACCACCGTCTCGGACAGGGCGATGCGCATGCGCGCCAGGGCCTGCTCGCGGGTGTCGCCGTGGACGATGATCTTGCCGATCATGGAGTCGTAATGCGGCGGCACGAAGTAGTTGGTGTAGACATGCGAATCCACCCGCACGCCCGGTCCGCCCGGTGCGTGCCACATCGTGATGCGGCCTGGCGAGGGGGTGAACTTGAAGGGGTCTTCGGCGTTGATGCGGCACTCGATCGAGTGGCCGCGCATGGTGATATTGCGCTGCGTGAAGGGCAGCTTTTCGCCGGCCGCCACGCGGATCTGCATTTGCACAATGTCCACGCCGGTGACCATCTCCGTCACCGGATGCTCCACCTGTACGCGGGTGTTCATTTCGATGAAATAGAACTCGCCGTTCTCGTACAGGAACTCGAAGGTGCCGGCGCCGCGATAGTTCATCTTGCGGCAGGCAGCGGCGCAACGGTCGCCGATCTTTTCGATTACACGGCGCGGAATGCCAGGTGCCGGCGCTTCTTCCAGAATCTTCTGGTGGCGGCGCTGCATGGAGCAGTCACGCTCGCCCAGCCAAACCGCGCTCTTGTGCGTATCGGCCAAAACCTGGATCTCGATATGGCGTGGGTTCTCGAGGAACTTCTCCATATAGACCTCGGGATTGCCGAAGGCTGCACCGGCTTCCGCCTTGGTGGTTTGCACCGCGTTGACCAGGGCCGCCTCGGTGTGCACCACGCGCATGCCGCGGCCACCGCCGCCGCCTGCCGCCTTGATGATGACCGGGTAGCCAATGGCGCGGGCGATCTTGACGATCTCTTTCGGGTCGGGCGGCAGGGCGCCTTCCGAGCCGGGCACGCAAGGCACGCCGGCGCGAATCATGGCCTGCTTGGCCGACACCTTGTCACCCATCATGCGGATGGATTCGGGCGAGGGGCCGATGAAGGTGAAGCCGCTTTGCTCGACGCGTTCGGCGAAGTCGGCGTTCTCGCTCAGGAAGCCGTAGCCGGGGTGGATCGCTTCGGCGTCGGTGACCTCGGCCGTGGCGATGATGGCCGGCATGCTGAGGTAGCTTTGCGAAGAGGCGGCGGGGCCGATGCAAACGGCCTCATCGGCCAGCTTCACATACTTGGCTTCACGGTCGGCTTCGGAGTAAACCACCACCGACTTGATGCCCAGCTCGCGGCAGGCGCGCTGGATGCGGAGTGCAATTTCGCCTCGATTGGCGATCAGAATTTTTTTGAACATATATGCCTCGGCTCAATTGCCCTGTCGTGCTGCGCCCGACGAGCAATGTGGCTGCGCCGCAAGGCCTGCGGCCTTTTCGCCTGGATGGGCGATCAGATTTGTTTTAAACAATTGTGCTGCCTCGGCTCAATTGTCCTGTCGTGCTGCGCTCGACGAGCAATGTGGCTGCGGCGCAAGGCTTGCAGTCATTTCGCGTCGAGTAGCGATCAGAAGATTTCTAAACATTTGTGTCGCTGCTCAATCGCCCTGTCGAGCTGCGCCCGACGAGCAATCTGGCTGCGTCCTCCTGATTTGCATCAGAAGTCTCTTGAACATGTCGAGGCTTTACTCGATCACGAACAAGGGCTGACCAAATTCAACCGGCTGGCCGTTCTCGCACAAGATCTTGGTGACCGTGCCGCTGAAGTCGGCGTCGATCTCGTTCATGATCTTCATCGCTTCGATGATGCAGATCGCTTCGCCTTCCTTGATGGGCTGGCCCACTTCAGCAAAAGCCTTGGCATTGGGGCCGGAGGCGCGGTAGAAGGTGCCGACCATCGGCGAGGTCACGACATGACCGGTTTCAACCGCCGGGGCGGCCGGTGCGGCGGCCGGAGCGGCTGCAGCGACGGCGGGGGCGGCTGCCGCTGGAGCGGCTTGTTGCGGCACGGCCTGCATCATCATGGGCACAGCGACGGCGCCGTCGGACTTGACGATACGCACCTTGCCATCGGCCTCGGTGATTTCAAGTTCAGAAATATTCGACTCGGACACCAGGTCGATCAGGGTCTTGAGCTTGCGCAGATCCATAAGGTTTCTCCAGCGGATGATTATTTTGTTTTAGGGAACAGGGGGGAGCGTGCCGCGCCGCAGTGGGTCGTCGCTACGCGGCAAAAACGGTGAGCTTGGTGTTCAGGACTGTCCTGATCCACTCAAGCGGCTGAGCGCGAAGCGCAAAGCAAATTGATAGCCCTGGGCGCCAAGCCCGCAGATCACACCAACAGCGAGATCTGAGAAATAGCTGTGCTGCCGGAACGACTCTCGTTTATGAACATTGGACAGATGAACTTCAACAAAAGGCAGTGCCACCGCGGCCAAGGCATCCCGGATCGCCACACTGGTGTGGGTGTAGGCGGCGGGGTTGATGATGATGAACTGGCAGCCATCCTCGCGCGCAGCCTGAATCCTGTCCACCAAAGCCCCTTCGTGGTTGCTTTGGAAGGATTTTAGCTCAGCCCCTTCATTAGCAGCGAACGCGGCAAGATCTGCATTGATCTGTGCCAAAGTGAGTGAACCGTAAATCTCGGGTTCACGTGTTCCGAGCAGGTTGAGGTTGGGGCCGTGAAGGACAAGAATCTGTTTGCGCGTCATCGTGGGTCTGTGTCCGTTCAATTAGAGTCCGGACACTAGAGGCGAAGAAGGCCGGACTTTACGCGTTTTGTGGCCCGATCCCGGGGCTTGCCGTGAAATAAATTGCTTGACCCGAATTGCGGATTGAGACAGGGCGCGGGCGGGGGGCTTGACTCAGCCGGCCTTGATCGTACCGGCCAATTGGCGCAATTCTTCCAGATTTGTCACGCCCACTTTGGTCCAGACGAGTTGCCCGGCTGGATTGAAAACGACGCTGAAAGGCAGGCCGCCCTGGGCATTGCCGAGGGTGCGAGTCAACGTGGTGCCCGCCGAGCCGGCCATGGCCAGGGAGAAGTCCAGGGGCATTTTCTGTAGAAATTCGCGCACCGGACCGACGGCGTCCACCGCCAAGCCCAGGACTTGCCAGCCTTGGGATTTAAATTCTTGCTGGAATTGATTGAGCTCCGGCAGCTCTTTCACGCAGGGCGCGCACCAGGTGGCCCAGAAGTTCACCAGCAGTGGCTTGCCGCGCAGGCTTGCTGCTGCCAGCAGTTCGGCCGGCTGAGCCGCCGCAGGGGTGGCGCTGACGCGCTCGAAGCTGGCGGCCCAGAAGGCTTGTTCCGCCGGGTTCAGCACCGGAGTGGCGGGCTTTTGCCCGCGCCAGGCCAGGGTCGCGCCAAGCCCTGCGGCGCCCAGGCCGGCGGCGGCCAGCAGCAAGTTGCGGCGGCTGCCGGTGTTTGGGGTCTTGTCGCTCATAGGGATTCGTCGGCCTCTTCGGTCAGCAGTTTTTGCAGGGCGGCCAGATCGCCGCGCTCGCTGCGCCCGCGGGCATCGGTTTTGAGTGCGCCGCGTAAATCGTCAAAGTCCAGAATGCTCAGGTGCAGGGTAACCAGCTCGTTCAGGGCCCGGCATGGGGCGGCCAAAGACAGCACATCGATCTCGCGCGCGCCGCCCCGTCCACGACCTCCAGCAATAGGTCCCGCCGTGGCGCCGACCTCGTAATCCACATTCATATTGATCAGCGCGATTTCGGCCGATTTGCTGTCGTCGCAATACAGCTGCAAATGGATATTGGACAAGCGGGTCGCCGTGCCACGCCAGACGGCGCCGCACAAATGCGGTCGGAATTCGGCCAGCCGGGCCATCCACTGGGCGGCCAGCTCGCGCAGGGCGCGCAGTTCCTGCGGCTGGGTGTCGGCGCAGAACAGGGCCAGGTAGTCGCGTACCTGGTCTTCCAGCTCATCATTGCTGGGCAGGGCGGCGCGGCTGCGGCCCAGGCCCAGGGTTTTGAGTGCGCGTTGCTTGGCTGGGCCGTATTCCAGGCCCTCTTCCACCACCAGGCGGGCGGCAGTGGCGGCAATCTCGGCGGTCACGCTGGATTCGTATGACATGGTGTCAGGGGAGTTCAACCGCTGGCATGCGGGCCTCGATGGTAGCCGCGCGGGACAAGACATAGCCCGAGGCCGGGCGTTTCTCGAAGCGCTTGGGCGCCGGCAACATCACGGCCAGTCTGGCCGCCTGGCTGCCGGAGAGCTGGCGCGCATCGACCCGGAAGTAGTGCCGGGCGGCGGCCTGGGCGCCGAACACACCTTCACCCCATTCCACATGGTTGAGGTAGATGGTCAGGATGCGGTCCTTGCTGAGCAGGGCTTCCAGCATGAAGGTGATCACAAATTCCTGGCCTTTGCGCAGCAGATTGCGCTCGCCGCTGAGGAATAAGTTCTTGGCCAGCTGCTGGGTAATGGTGGAGCCGCCGACGATCTTGGCTTGGGGCGCAGGCTTGGGCGCGGCATTGGTCTTGGCCGTGTTGTTTGCCTTGGCCGCCTTGGCACTTTGTTGGGCGGCGCGCTGCTCGGCCAGGGTTTGAGCGCGCTGATTCTTTTCCCAGGCTTTTTCCAGGGCGTCCCAGTCCACGCCTCCGTGCTCCACAAAGCCGGCGTCCTCGCTGGCGATGACGGCGCGCTTGAGTTGGCGCGACAGGGCTTCACCATCGACCCACTGCTGGCTCCAGGCGATCTCGTGCTTCTCGACCGCCAGGCGCCAGGCCTCGGAGCGCTCGAAACTGGTGGATTCGGGCGGCAGCCAGGCCATCAAGGCGATGCGGCCGGCAAAGTAGATCTGCAGGGCCAGCACGCCCATCAAGAGCAGCAGGCCCAGGCGCGCCAAGCTCTTCATCATGCTCATCGCGCCGCGGTGTCCGCTCGCAAGCTGGCCAGAACCGCTGTGGTGTCAGGGGTAATGCCTCGCCAGACCGCAAAGGCCTCGGCCGCTTGCTCCACCAACATGCCCAGGCCGTCGCGCGGCTCGGCGCCATGCTGGCGGGCCCAGTCGAGAAAGGGCGCGGCGGCCGGGCCGTACATCATGTCCAGGGCCAAGGCGCCCGGGGCCAGCACGCTTGGGGCCACCGGCACGCCGGCGCCTGCCAAGCTGGCACTGGTGCCGTTGATCAGCACATCAAAGCCGCTGCCGCAACTGCCCAGCTCGCTGGCGTGCAGCCGCACCCCATGCGGTTCCGCCCAGGCAAGATGAGCCGCGACGATGGCTTGCGCCTTGTCCAGGCTGCGATTGGCCAGGCAGATCTTGGCCGGCTTGGCGGCAATCAAGCTGCCCAGCACGCCGGCTGAAGCGCCGCCTGCGCCCAGCAGCAAGACGCGCTGGCCCGCCAGCTGGCGGCCTGCATTGGCTTGGATGTCGCGCACCAGGCCGGCGCCGTCGGTGTTGTCGCCGTACCAGCCGCCGTCTTGCGTCGCATCGAAGCGCAAGGTGTTGACGGCGCCGGCCAACTGGGCGCGTTGGCTGAGCCGGGTGGCCAGGGCATGGGCCTCAAACTTGAAGGGCACGGTGACATTGCAGCCGCGCCCGCCCGCCGCCGAAAAGGCTTGCACGGTAGAGGCAAATGCGTCCAGAGGGCAGAGCAGGCGTTCGTAGCTCAGGGCCTGGCCGGTCTGCTGCGCGAACAGGGCATGAATGCGCGGCGACTGGCTGTGCGCCACCGGGTTGCCGGCAACGGCGTAGCGATCAAGGCCGGGGATGGAAGTTGTCGTCATTGCGGGGCAGTCACACTGGTTTCCAGGCCATCTTCGCGGGTGAAGCGAAAACGAGAGGTGATCACCAGCACTTCGGCGCCCTGGCGCATGGCGCTGGTGAAGGGACCGAAGGGGGCTGCGGCGCGCACGATGGCCACGGCGCGGCGGTCCAGATTGGCATTGCCCGAGGGCGCCACGATGTCGGTGGCGATGACGCGACCTTGGGTGTCGACGTGGATATTCATGGTCAGCTCGCCGTAGAGCTTGCGGCCAGCGTGTTCGGGGAAGTCGCGGGTGCCGCGCTCCTCGATGCGGTGGCGCAGCTTGTCGTAGTAGGCGGCGTAGACCACCTCACGGGTGGCGGGGCTGATGTAGCGCTTGCGGGGGCGCGCGCTCTCTTCGTTGACGCGCTTTTCAATCTCGGCCAGCAGTTGCACCAGGGCGCGGCGGCGCTCGTTTTGCTCGCGCGCGGCCTCCGAGCCCTGATCGCGCTTGGGGTCAGGTGGCGGCAGCAGGGCCAGGTCACGCCGCAGCTGGCTCAGCAGCTGCTGCTCCTGCTCCTTCAGCTTGGCGTTCAGGGCGTGTTGGGCTTCCAGCGCATCGCCCACTTCCTGGGTTTTGGACGGCGGCAGGGGCGAGGTGGCCCGGCCGGCCTCGGCCTCACCACCACCGCTCAAATTGGCTTGCGCCAGCGCGGCGGCCTTGGTGGGCGCTTCTTTGCTGCGGGCATTCACCAAAACCACTTCCAGAGGCGTGTCCTGGAAGATGCGGTTAAAGCCCGCCGGGTCCACCAGGCGCAGCGTCAGCAGGGCGCCATGCAGACCCAGCGAAACCAGCAGCGCGACATGAAGGGTGCTGAGCCGGCGCCGCATCGTCAGGTCGCAGCGACCTCGGGGGTGTCGCTGGCGGACTCGCCTTCACCGTCGGCGCTGAGGTCCAGCGCCAGGGTCAGCGGGCCGCTGCCGGCCGCTTCGTCTTCGTCCTCGTCGATGGCTTCGGCATCGGTCGCCTCGGCGCTGGCCTGTGCGGCGTCCAAACGCTCAATCAGCGTGGCATGCACATCCAGCGTCATCTCATCGGTGCCGGTGATGCGCACCCGCACATGGCCGCCGCGCGCCAAAGGCTCGCAGCCCAGGGCCTTGAAGACCAAGGGCAGCTCATCGGCACGCACCAGGCCGTCCTTCATCACGGTGGCGGTGAGCTCGGTGATTTGGTTTTGCACCAGATAACGCAGGGTCCAGAAACGCTCGATGCCGTTCTGGAAGCCGTTGTAGGCGGTGTAGGCCGCATCAAAGCCCGAGATGATGGAGAACAGCTGCGCGTCTTTGGGCTTGAAGGGCGCCACCAGGGCGGCGGTGCGGCCATTCTTGGCGCAAGCAATGATTTGCCACTGATTGACCAAGTCCACATAACGCCGCAAAGGGCTGGTGGCCCAGGTGTATTGCGCCACGCCCATGCCGGCATGCGGCTGGGCACGCGTGCCCATGCGCACCTTGACGCCAGGGGCCATGCTGGCCTGGCTGCGGTAGATGCCAGGCAAGCCCATCTCATTGAGCCAGCCGCCCCAGGTGGAGTTGGCCAGAATCATGGCCTCGGCCACGATCAGGTCCAGCGGCGAGCCGCGCACCCGGGTGCTGATGCGCACAATTTCATCGCCCTTGGGCTCATTACCCTCACTGCCGGCCTCGCGCTCCAGGCGGAAGTTGTAGTCCGGCCGGTTGAAGTTCTCCGGCTTGCCGCGCACCACTTCGCGCTGTGCTTTTAAGGCGTTAGCCAGGCGGAAGGTGAAGGCCAGCTCGGGCGCGAAGGCATAGTCGGCCGGCGCCTCGCCACTCAGCGTGGCGGCGGTGATGACCCCGTCCAGCTTGTCGTGACGCAGATTGGCGCGGATGCTGACGCGTTCGAGCTTGGTCTCGCTGCTTTGAATCGCCAGCGTGGCTTCGTCGATGGTGAAGTAGATCGACACCGCCGGGCAGTCGCGCCCTTCGATCAAGGTGTAGGCCTGCACCACCTCGTCCGGCAGCATGGTCAGCTTCCAGCCGGGCATGTAGACGGTAGAGAAACGCTCGCGCGCCACCTTGTCCACGGCCGAGTCGGGCGCAAACGCCAGGCCAGGCGCGGCAATGTGCACGCCGAAGATGATGGTGCCGCTGCCCAGGCCTTGCACCGACAGCGCATCGTCGATTTCGGTGGTGGCCGAGTCGTCGATGGAGAAGGCTTGCGCTGCCGACAGCGGCAGCTCGTCCTTGATCTCCGGGGCGCTCAGGGCGGGGAAGCCCACGCCCTTGGGGAATTCTTCGAACAGGAAACGCTTCCAGTGGAACTGGTAGGGGCTGGAGATGGCGCCAGCGGCCTTCAGCAAGTCCAACGGTGCCTTGTGCGAGGCGCGGGTGGCTTCGACCACGGCCTTGTACTCGGGGCCGTTTTTGTCGGGCTTGAAGAGAATCTTGTAGATCTGGTCGGCAATCGGCTTGGGGCAGGTGCCCGCCACCAGCTCGGCCGCCCAAGCTTCAATTTGCAGGGCTTGCTGGCGCTTGCGCTCAATGCCCAGCAGCGCGGCCTTGACGGTTTCTTCCGCCGCCTTTTTGAATTGGCCCTTGCCGGCGCGCCGGAAGTAATGCGGTGCCTCGAACAGACGGAACAGCGCGCCCACTTGATGCGCGGTGCTGCACTTGGCGTCGAAATAGTCGCGCGCCAGATCGGCAAAGCCGAACTCGCCTTCGGGGGCGAACTCCCAGGCCAGGTCGAGATCGATCTCCTGCGCCAGGCGTTGGCCTTCCGCGATCAAGTCGGCGGGGGCGGGTTTATCGAATTTGAGCAGCACATTGGCTGATTTCACTTTGACGCGCTTACCCGATTCCAGTTCGACTTGCATCGAACTATCGGCTTCAGACATCACGCGGCCGGCGAGGAATTTTCCGGCGTCATCGAACAGGGCAAACATATGGGCGGCATTGTCGCTGATTGGCGGGCGGCTCCGCCCCGAGCCTGTGCTTAAGATACGGCACCGCCCTCTAACCTCTCTACTGCGCGCCGACCCGGCGCCGCCACGGAAGTTTGTTCATGACACCCTCGACGACCTTCAAAGCTGTTTCCAAGCTGAGCATCCTGGCCGCTGCCAGCTTGAGCCTGCTGACCCTGGCGCAAGCCGCTGAGCCCTATCCGGCCACGCCGCAGAAGCCCGTGACCGACAACTATCACGGCACCGCAGTGGTCGACTCCTACCGCTGGATGGAGGATATGAAGGCGCCGGAATTCCAGGCTTGGATGAAGACGTAGTCGGCTTACGCGGCCGAACAACTGGCCCGGCTGCCGGGGCGTGCGGCTTTGCGTGAGCGCTTGGTCAAGCTCTCGGATGCGGGTGAGTCCACCGCCGGCTACGACATCGTGGCCGGCAAGCTGTTCTATTTGAAGCGTGCACCGGGCCAGAATCAGGCCCGGCTGTGGCTGCGGGATGGCCTGAACGGCGCCGACCGCGAACTGCTGGACCCGAATAATCTGCCGGGTGAAGCCGGCAATCACGCCATCGATTGGTACAGCGCCGCGCCGAACGGCAAATTGCTGGCGGTGGGCTTGTCCAAGGGCGGCTCGGAAAACAGCGTGCTGCGCGTGCTGGACCTGGCCAGCGGCAAATTCCTCAGCGAGGCGATTGACCGCACCGGCCTGAACGAGGGTGGCGTGGCTTGGCTGCCGGACTCCTCCGGCTTTGCCTACAACCGCCATCCCGCCGACGAGCGCTACAACAAGAGTGCCGTCTTCTTGCACAAGCTGGGCCACAACGATGCCAAGGATCAGGCCTTGATCGGCTGGCAAGTTAGCCCCAAGCAGAAATTCGCGCTGCCTGATCTGCCCTATCTCCGCCTGAGCAAAGACTCCAGCTTCGCCCTGGCCGAGGTACTGCATGGCGACGCGGTGGATCATTCCTTTTGGGTGGCGCCCGTCAAGCAACTCAAGGGTGCGGCCACGCCCTGGCGCCGCGTGATTCGGCCGGAAGACCGGGTCATTGCCGCCGCCTTGGCCGGCGATACGCTTTACGCCCTGACGCAAAAAACCGCCTCCCGCCGCCAACTGCTTAGCCTGGATTTGGCCAAAGCACATGCCAAGTTCAAGACCGTGATGCCGGCCGGCGACAGCGTGCTGCAAAGCCTGGAAGTGGCGGAAGACGCGGTCTATGTGAAGGCCTTGGACGCAGGCGTGAGCAAGCTCTGGCGGGTGGATCGCAAGAGCGGCAAGACGGCGGCCGTGGCCCTGCCTTTCGAGGGCACGCTGCGCAGCATCGCCCCGCTGAAGGACGGCAAGCTGCTGGTCTTGCTGGAAGGCTGGACCCAGGCGCCGCAAAGCCTGTTGCTGAACCCACGCGAGCCGGGCGCTGCGCCGCAGCCGGTGACCGTGCAAAAGCCGATCACGCTGGACGTGAGCGGCATGCAGGCCAAGCGCGTGATGGTGAAGAGCCATGACGGCGTGATGGTGCCGCTGTCCATCGTGGCGCCCAAGGATGTGGTGCTGGATGCCTCCCACCCCACGGTGCTGACCGGCTACGGTGCCTACGGCATCACCATGGAGCCGCGTTTTGCCGCCACCCGTCTGGCCTGGATCGAGCGCGGCGGCGTGCTGGCGACCTGCCATGTGCGGGGCGGCGGTGAGCTGGGCGAAGAATGGCATCAGGGTGGCTATATCGCCACCAAGCAGAACACGGTGTCGGACTTCATTGCGTGCGCGGAATGGTTGATCGCCAACAAATACACCAGCACGTCCAAGCTGGCGGGCACCGGCGGCAGCGCGGGCGGCATCACGATTGGCGGCACCATCACCCAGCGGCCGGATCTGCTGGCCGCCGCGCAAAGCTCGGTGGGCCTG
Organism: Paucibacter sp. KCTC 42545; assembly: GCF_001477625.1. NCBI lineage: Bacteria > Pseudomonadati > Pseudomonadota > Betaproteobacteria > Burkholderiales > Sphaerotilaceae > Roseateles > Paucibacter sp. KCTC 42545. Next base: position 3,286,087 of record NZ_CP013692.1, on the reverse strand, counting down.
TCCGACATGCTGCGCATGGAAAACACGCCGAACGGCGCGCCCAATGTGGCCGAGTTCGGCACGGTGACGAACCCTGTGCACTTCAAGAGCATGTACGCCTTGAGCCCTTATCACCGCGTGGTCGATGGCAAGGCCTATCCGGCGGTGATGGTCACCACAGGCGCCAATGATCCGCGCGTGGAAGCCTGGATCCCGGCCAAGCTGGCCGCCCGCCTGCAGGCCGCCAACCCGGAGAGCTACAAGAGCAAGCCGACCCTCCTGCGCATCGACTTCGATGCCGGCCACGGCATGGGTTCCAGCGTCTCGCAGCGCCTGGATGAGACTGCCGATGTGTGGAGCTTCTTCCTCTGGCAGTTCGGCGATGCGGCATTTGCGCCCAAGCCTTGAGGGTTGATCGCCTGTTGATTGACGCTTGATTGCGCGCCGGCCCCAGGGCCGGGCGCTAATATGCGCGCCAAACAGTGGCCGAACGTCAGCCTGGCGTTCGGCCTCGGCCCACCATCACCATCTAAACGCAATCAGCATGTCTCAAGTATTCGTCAAGACCGCCGCCAGCCTCGTCGCCGCATTGGCGCTGGGTGTCGCCAGCTTCTCCAGCCTGGCCGCCAGCTCGGCCACGTCCTCGGTGTCCGACAGCCTCAGCACCTCGGTGGGCAGCTTGTCTGACTCCATCAAGGGCTCCAGCAACAGCTCCACCGGCGGTAATAAGGTGGCCGCAGGTGATTACAAAATCATCGACGTTGCGGCCATTCCCGGCCAGCCCGGCATGGTGGGCATGACCTTGCAGGCCGCTGTGGCCCAGCATGGCCAGGCCGCCGCTGAGTTCACCCTGGTGCTGCCCCAGCAAGCCCTGGACAAAAGCCGCTTGGCGCAAGGCCAGACCGTGAGCGCGCGTGAGCATGCCTATGGCCTGGAGTTCGCCGTGGCCACCACCCAGCAGGCCTTCTTCCTGGTTCTGCGGGACGAGTGGTTCAAAGAGCTGCAGAGCAACCCCGTCACGCTTTGATGCGGATTCGGGGGCTGCGGGCGGCCGCGCTGCTGTGTGCGGCGCTGGCCGTTTCAGCCAGCGCGCATGCCGATCTGCTGGGTTATTGCGGACGTCAGGCGCCCATGAATGCGGCTGCGCAAGACAAGCTCTTGCGCTTCACCGAAATCGTGAAGATCGAGCTGAGCCAATCCGGCCAAGGCATGGCGCTGATTTCGCGCTCGGGCCTGGACCTGACGCGCTTTGGTCAACGCTATTCCCATGCGGGCCTGAGCCTGCGCGACAGCGAAAACGCGCCCTGGTCGGTGCGTCAGCTGTACTTCTCTTGCGATGAAGGTCGGCCGCGCATTTACGACCAAGGCATGGCCGGCTTTTTGCTCGGCACCAATGACCCCAAGCTGGGCTATGTGTCCCTGGTGTTTTTGCCTGAGGAACGCTCGGCGCAGGTGGCGCGGGCTGCGCTTGACAAGCCGCTCAGCCTGCAACTGCTGAGCCCCAACTACAGCGCCAACGCTTACGCCTTTGGCCTGCAATACCAAAACTGCAATCAATGGGTGGCGGAGCTGCTGGCGGCCAGCTGGGCGGGCGCCCAGGGTGCCCAGGGCGCCGATGGGCAGAGCCGTGCTGCGGCACAGGACTGGCTCAAAAGCAATGGCTACCAGCCCACCGTGATGGCGGTGAACTGGCGCCCGATGATGTGGTTGGGTGCCTTCATCCCTTGGGTGCACAGCGATGACCACCCCGAGGAAGACTTGGCCCAGCTGCGCTTTCGCGTCAGCATGCCGTCCTCACTCGAGGCGCTGATTCAGGCCCAGGCACCCGGGGCGCAGCGGGTGGAGATGTGTCACACCGAGACACAGGTGGTGATCCGCCGCGGCTGGGCGCCGATTGCAGAAGGCTGCGTGGCCGAGCCGCAAGACAGCGTGATCGCTTTGAATTAGTACGGCGCGGCTTTAGCCGGCCTTGCGAAAAGTCAGATTGATGCGCATAGCGCCCAGCGCTGGGTGCTGCCCTTCAGCCACCGGCATCACGCCGTGAAAGCGCAGTCGCGCCGGGCCGCCCCACACCAGTACGTCGCCATGGCTGAGTGGCAGGCGAGCCGTTTTGTCGCTGCGGCTCAGGCCGCCCAACAAAAAGACGGCAGGCAGCCCCAGCGATACCGAGACGATGGGCTGCGTGAAGTCCTGCTCGTCGCGGTCTTGGTGCAAGCTCAGCCGCGTGCCGGGCAGGTAGCGGTTGACCAGGCAGGCGTCGGGCGTGAAATCCGCATAACCGGCTTGTTCGGCGGCCTCATGTGCCAGTGCGGCGAAGGCGGCGGGCAGCGCCGGCCAGGGCAGGGCGCTGATCGGATCGCTGGCTTGATAGCGGTAGCCGGCGCGATCCGATACCCAACCCAGTGGCCCGCAATTCGTCATCCACACGGCCATGTTTTGCCCGCCCGGCGTTTGCATTTGCCGCCAGGGCGCGGCGTCGAGCACCGTGGCAATGGCGTCGAGCAAGGGCTTTTCAACTGGCAAAGCCAGGCCGCGCACGAGCGTCACGCCGGGTGCGATGGCTTGCACGGCGGGTTCGTCAAACAGGCTGGCGTTCATCGTGAGGGATAATGGCGTGGTGAAGCAAGTCAGACCGCCGCTGGTGCGAGCATGGAAACATGGCACTGGAGGAAGGTCCGGACTGCAAAGAGCAGCGTAGCAGCTAACGGCTGTCCGGCGTGAGCCGAGGATTAGAGCAACAGAGACGAGTCGATCAAACGTGCAGGGCGCAAGCGCTGCGGGACCGGAAGCGCAGCCTCCGGGGTCGGGTGAAACGGGCAATCTCTACGCGCAGCAACACCAAGTAGGCCAGTATTGATGCGGCTCGCAGAGCTGGCGGGTAGGTGGCACCGAGCCGGGCAGTGATGCTCGGCCAAGAGGAATGGCGGTCACAGAATTGCGTTCGCAAGAACGCGGTTCTGCACAGAATCCGGCCTATCGACTTGCTTCACTCTTAATTTTCCGATTCGCCCTGCTGCGCTTGGCATGTCACTGGCATGTCAGCGCCCTCGGGGCTGCATCGCTACACTGCTGCCTTACTTCTGCCTGGCTTGCCGCCCCCGCTATGAATCCTGATGCCAGTCGTTTGTGGCGCGCCCCGCGCTGGGCCTTGGCCGTCTTGTTGGCCGCCCTGGGCATGATCGGCCCCTTCTCGATCGATACCTATCTGCCTGCTTTTTCCGGCATTGCCAGTGCGCTGGGTGCCACGCCGGTGCAGATGCAGCAGACCCTGTCGAGCTATTTGCTGGGCTTTGCCCTGATGAATCTGTTCCACGGCGCCTTGTCGGACAGCTTCGGCCGCCGGCCCGTGGTGCTGTGGGGCATGGCGGCGTTCACGCTGGCCTCGGTGGGGTGTGCCCTGTCCACCAGCATCGGCCAGCTGGTGTTCTGGCGCACGGTGCAGGGCATGTCGGCAGGCGCTGGCATCGTGGTGTCGCGGGCCATCATTCGCGATATGTTTGCGCCCTCGGAAGCGCAGCGGGTGATGTCGCAGGTGACCATCTTCTTCGGCGTAGCGCCGGCCATCGCGCCCATGATTGGCGGCTTTTTGTTTGTGCACTTTGACTGGCACATGATTTTTTGGTTTCTGGTGCTGATTGGTGCGAGCCTCTTCGTCGCCAACTGGCGCTTGCTGCCTGAAACCTTGCATGCCCAGGCGCGCCAGCCTTTCCACGTGGGGCCGCTGATGCGTGAGTACGGGCGCTTGCTCACCAGCCGGCGCTTCATGCTGCTGGCGCTGGCCAGCGGCATTCCATTCAACGGCATGTTCCTCTATGTGCTGGCCGCGCCGGTGTTTGTGGGCGAGCATCTGGGCCTGGCACCCACGCAGTTCTTCTGGTTCTTCTGCTTCTCCATCGGCGGCATCATGGGTGGCGCCTGGCTCAGCGGGCGCCTGGCCGGCAAGGTGCGGCCGCGCCAGCAGATCCGCTATGGCTTCATCATCATGGGGGTGATGTCCATCATCAACGTGACGCTCAATCTGCTGCTGCCGCCCAGCCCGTTCTGGGCCTTGCCGGTGATTTCCGCCTTCGCCTTTGGTTGGGCTTTGATGGTGCCGGTGGTGACGCTGCTGGTGCTTGATGAGGTGCCCGAGCGGCGCGGCCTGGCCTCCAGTCTGCAGGCCTGCATCGGCAGCGCCGCCAATGGCGTGGTGGCCGGGGTGGTGGCGCCTTTGGTGATGCACAGCACGCTGGCGCTGGCGCTGGCCTCGATGGGCTTGATGTGCATCGGCTTGGGTTCTTGGCAGGTGATCAAACGGGACATCAGCGCCGGGCAAGCCTAATGAGGCCTGACAAGCCCTAAGTCAGCTCAAGCATTGGCGCAAAGCTCCGAAGACTCCAGGGTAGGCCGCATGGTTTGGCCTGGAGCTTCCAATGCAAGAACAGAGTTACCACGCGTGTGATCAAGGCCGGACTGCGCGCCCAGGCCACGCCACCGCCCGCAGTTTCAAGCCACGCTGGACCCGCATCAGCGCTGCCGCCCTGGCCGCGTTGATGGGCGCCACCTTGCTGCTGAGCCTGCCCCGCGCCGCACGCGCGGAGGAAGAATCGCTGGAGGCCTTGCGCCAACGCTTGGCCGAGCGGCTGAGCAATAAAGACGGCGCAGGGGCCCTGAAGGTCAAGCCCAAGCCGGGCGAAGAGGCCGGCGGCAAGGCGAGTAAGGCCGGGGCCAAAAAAGCAGATGGCGCAGAGAAGGGTGGGCATGGCGACAAATCCGCCGCCCATGCGCATTGGGGCTATACCGGCGAGGGCGCGCCCGACCGCTGGGCCGCCTTGAACCCGGAATTCGCCACCTGTGCCGTGGGCACGCGGCAAAGCCCCATCGACATCCGCGAAGGCATTCGCGTGGACCTGGAGAAGATCCAGTTCGATTACCGGCCCAGCAACTTCTCGGTGCTGGACAACGGCCACACCGTGCAGGTCAATGTGGCGCCGGGCAATTCGCTGCAAATCATGGGGCGGCGCTTTGAGCTGCTGCAATTCCATTTCCATCGCCCCAGCGAAGAACGCATCAACGGCCGCCAGTTCGATATGGTGGCCCATCTGGTGCACAAGGATGCCGAGGGCAAGCTGGGCGTAGTGGCGGTGCTGCTGGAGCGTGGCCGCGATCAGGCGCTGATCCAGACCATCTGGAACAACCTGCCGCTGGAGAAAAACGAGGCTCTGGCGGCCCAGGTCAGCATCGACCTGAACCAGCTGTTGCCCGAGGATCGCGGCTACTACACCTATATGGGTTCGCTGACCACGCCGCCTTGCTCGGAGGGTGTGTTGTGGATGGTGATGCGCCAGCCGGTGCAGCTGTCGATGAATCAGATCAATATCTTCTCGCGCCTGTATCCGATGAACGCCAGGCCGATCCAGAGTGGCTCGGGGCGTTTGATCAAGGAGTCGTCAGCGGGGAATTGATGGGGCAGGGCTAGCGAGCGGCCAGCCGAGGCCGTGATGAGTGCGGCCTTGTTGTCTACGGGACTGACTTGGCTTGAGCGCCCTCAGCCCGGCTCAGTTCAAGGCGCTGATGATTGGGCTTGCTGTGCCTGGCTGCGCGTCAGCCACAGCTTCAAGGTAGTGAACAGCTGCTCGGCCACCACGGGCTTGGCCACATGGTCATTCATGCCCACGTCCAGGCAGCGCTGCTTTTCCTCTGCGAAGGCGTTGGCGGTCATGGCCAGGATGGGGATATGGCGGCCGCGCTCGGTCTGGCGGATGGCGCGGGTGGCGTCCAAGCCATCCATCACCGGCATCTGCACATCCATCAAGATCAGGGCGTAAGGCTTGCTCGGGTCGCTCAGCATGTCCAGCGCGGCTTGGCCGTCGCCGGCCACATCGACTTGAATGCCGGCGCTGCCCAGCAAGGCGATGGCAACTTCCTGGTTGACCGCATTGTCTTCGGCCAGCAGCACCAGGCTGCCGCGGAAGGGGGCCAGCGCGTCGCGCGCGGCATGCTTGTTGACGGTGGGGCTCCGGCCCGCTGTGACGGTGGTGGCGAGACCTTGCAAGAGATCGAAACCGGGCTCTTGTTGCTTTGTTTGAGTCAGAGGCATATCGGTTTGCTCGAGTTGCAATTCCAGCCAGAAGGTACTACCCAGGCCGGGCTTGCTGTTGACGCCAACTTCGCCGCCCATGGCGTGGGCCAAGCGGCGGCAAATGGCCAAGCCCAGGCCGGTGCCGCCGTAGCGGCGGGTGGTGGAGCTGTCGGCCTGTTCGAAGTCCTGGAACAGGCGGGCGCAGGCATCGGCGGCGATGCCGATGCCGCTGTCTTCCACCTCAAAGCGGACTGTCAGGCGGCGGCTCTGCGTGTCCAAGACGCGGGCGCTGAGTTTGACAAAACCGCTGTCGGTGAACTTGATGGCGTTGCCGGCGAAGTTGAGCAAGATCTCGGCAATGCGCTGCGAGTCACCCAGCAAAGCCTGCTTGCGCAGCGCTTCATCCAGCGTCACTTGCAGTGGCAGGCCTTTGTCGGCGGCGCGCTGGGTGAGCATGCTGGCGACGCCGTCGAGCACTTGGCTGACGTTGAATTCGGCATGGAGGAGCTGCAACTTGCCCGCCTCGATTTTCGATAGGTCCAGGACGTTGTTGATCACCCCAAGCAAATGCTCGGCGGCGTCGGCCACTTTTTGCAGCCGGTCTTGCTGCTTGGGTTCCTTGGCTTCGCTTTGAACCAGATAGGTCAAGCCAATGATGGCGTTCATGGGCGTGCGGATTTCATGGCTCATATTGGCCAGGAACGCGCTCTTGGCCAGGCTGGCGGCTTGAGCTGCTTGGCTGGCCTCGGCCAGCTCGGCGGTGCGGGCCTCCACCAGTTCTTCCAGATGATTGCGGTAGCGCATCAGCTCCAGCGCATCGCGGCGCTGGGCCGAAATATCGGTCAGGAAGCCATGCCACAGCACGCCTGCGGCTTCGCTGTCGCCGGCAGCGCCCTCGCCATCCGGGATCAGCGCTTGGGCGATGGCATTGCCATAGAGCCAGCGCTCCGAGCCGTCTTTGTTGTAGGTGCGGAACTCCAACTGCCAGGGGGTCAGGGCGTGCGCCGACTGCAGCAGGCTGTCGCGCACCATTTGGCGGTCACTGGCGTGAATGCCCTCAAACCAGCGCTCTGCATCCAAGCTCAGCTGGGCGGCGCTGAGCTGGAAGAACTTCTCCACCGCCTCGCTGACGTATTCGAAGGCGAACTCACCCCGTGCACTGAGGCGCAGCTGGAACACCACGCCGGGCACGGTTTCCGCCATGCCGCGCAAGCGATCAATCAGGGCGCGCTGCGCGCCAAACTGCTCTTGCAGCGCATCGCGCATATGTTCCAGATGCTGGCCCAGCTGGCCGATCTCGTCGCTGCGGCCGGTGTTCTCCAGCGTGGCTTGAAAGCGGCCTTCCGCCAAATCGTTGGCGAATGTGCCCAGGCCATGCAGGGGTCTGAGCAGGCGCCGGTTCAGCAAAAACAGAATCAAGGCCAGCGAGACCAGCAACTGCCCGCCCACGGTGGCGCCGTACAGCCAGCGCTGGCGGGATAAGGCGGCCTTGCTGAGGGAGTCGTCCAGCTGAATGCGGATGCGGCCGATATGGGCGCCATTGCGGATGATGTCGCGCTCCCCCGTGATCAACTGGCCTTGCTGGCGCGAGGGATCGCTGACGTCCACGAAGTTGCTGTCTTGCGAGTGGTCGCTGATCTGCACCAGCACCACATCGGGCGACTTCATGATGGCGTGCACCACTTCCTGGGCCGCCACGGTGTCGAGGTTCCACAGCAGCTCGGGCAGGCTGCTGGCCAGCACATCGAGCTTGGCTTCGAGTTCACTTTGCTGGCTGGCGGCACTGACTTGCGATTCGCGCCAGCCGACCAGAAGGCCGCCCACCACCACCGCGGGAAGCAGCAGGCCGACGCTGGCGCCCAAAGCGATCGCGAAAAACAGCGAGGAAGAGGATTTGCTACTGCTCAAAAAAGCCTCATGGTTGTCGCCTTGCTCTTGTCTCGGCCTGCCTGGCTGCGGGTGGCATGCCTAGCGCGGCAAGCCATTTTGCAGTGTGCGGCAGGCCGCTGGCGAGCTTGCCGGTGAACTTTCCCCTCTCACCAACAAGCGGCGGTTGCGCGCAGCGTCGGCGGTTCGGCAGCTTGGTGCGAGTCTATCGCCGGATTAGGGGGGTAAGGAGTTACCAGCTAAGTTCATCTTCCACTTGCAGACAGCTTTGCAAGTCCTTATTTTTGAACGAATTTTGTTTTAAAAATCTTCTCAGCAAGCTGTTCTAAGTGCTTGATTTCATTGGAAGTTTTTACGAATTGCCTTGACCTGCCAAAGTTCGATCAGTAAAGTGGTGAAAAGTGTACTTTGGTGGGTCGCCGTGGCGAATTTTGTGTTTCAGGGGGCTTCGTCCTTGGCAATGGATGCCAAGGGGCGCTTTGCCGTCCCAACACGCCATCGCGAAGTCTTGCAAGCGCTGTGCGCCGGCCAGATGACCGTGACCCGCCACCCGGAAGGCTGCTTGATGGTCTTCCCGCGCCCGGCCTGGGAAAACTTCCGCGACCGTATCGCCGCGCTGCCCATGTCGGCTGCCGGTTGGAAGCGGGTGTTCCTGGGCAATGCCATGGATGTGGAGATTGACAGCGCAGCGCGCATATTGATTTCGCCCGAGCTGCGTGCGGCCGCCGGCATCACCCGCGACGTGATGCTGCTGGGCATGGGCAGTCACTTTGAACTCTGGGATTCTGGCGCTCACGCCCAACACGAAGCCGCAGTCATGCAGTCAGAGCTGCCTGACGCACTCAAGGATTTCAGCTTCTGATGGATACCAATCCCGCCCAGTTTTCCCATACCACCGTGCTCTTGCATGAGACCGTGGATGGCGTGCTGACCGACCCCGATGGCATCTATGTGGATGGCACCTTCGGGCGCGGCGGGCATTCGCGCCTGCTGCTGTCCAAACTGTCGGAGCGCGGCCGCCTGATCGCCATCGACCGCGATCTGGAGGCCATTGCCGCGGCCACCGAAGGCGAGTCGCGCATCACCGATCCGCGTTTTTCCATCATTCATTCCGGCTTTGCCGATATGCGTGCGCAGCTGGCTGCGCGCGGCATTGAGCAAGTGCAGGGCGTGCTGCTGGACCTGGGTATCTCCAGTCCGCAGATTGATAACCCTGAGCGTGGGTTCAGCTTCCGTTTCGACGGCCCGCTGGACATGCGTATGGACACAAGCCGCGGTGAAAGTGCTGCGGAATTCCTGGCCCGCGCCGATGAGCGCCAGATTGCGGAGGTCATACGCGACTATGGGGAAGAACGGTTTGCTGTTCAGATTGCAAAGGCGCTTGTTGCTCGCCGGACAAGCGGGAGTCCCGTTGGAAGCACCAATGAGCTGTCCGAGGTCGTGGCTCGTGCGGTCAAGACCCGGGAAGCGGGACAGAACCCCGCCACGCGCACCTTTCAAGCTCTTCGGATTCACGTCAACGGCGAACTGGAAGAACTGAAGCAAGGTCTCGAGTCCACCCTGGCCCTGCTGGCGCCGGGTGGCCGCATGGCCATCATCAGCTTCCATTCGCTGGAAGACCGCATCGTCAAGACCTTCATCGGCGGCCACAGCAAAGATGTGGTCGACCGTCGCGCCTTGTTCGCCGAGCCCAAGCCCTTGGCCTTGACGGCGCTGGCGCGCATCAAGCCCTCCGAGGCTGAGGTGGCTGCCAATCCGCGCGCACGCTCGGCCGTCTTGCGGGTGGCTCAGCGCACCGATGCGCCTTTGGCCGTCGAGCATCACAAAAAGCGCCGTCGGAGCGAATAAGCCATGGGGCGCTGGAACCTCATCCTCCTGTTGGCGGTGCTCTTCAGTGGCACGGCCCTGGTGCGCAGTGCTTACGACGCCCGCCTCTTGTTCACCGAGTTGGACCGCGCGCAGGCCGAAGGTCGCCGCCTGGAAGCCGATGGCCAGCGCCTGCAAGCCGAGCGCCATGCCCAAGCCACCAATCTGCGGGTTGAGCAAGTGGCCCGCGAGCGCCTGCGCATGCATGCCATCACCCCGGGCATGAGTCAGGAATTGGATACGGCGCCAGCCGCAGCAGCCAAGCCAGGAGTCAGCCAATGAAGCTGCCCGGCGCCAAGCGCAAAACCGAGGCGGGAGCGCGTTCGCTCAGCACCCGCAGCGTCAACTACTCCACCAGTCCCTTGCTGGCGTCCAAGACGCCGGCTTGGCGTTCGCGCTTTCTGGTGGCGCTGGTGGGCTTGGCCTTTGCCGGCTTGTTGGGCCGCGCCCTGTATGTGCAGGTGATCGCCACCGAGTTTTATCAAAAGCAGGGCGAGGCCCGCTACGCCCACACGGTGGAGCTGCCGGCCAGCCGCGGCCGCATCATCGACCGCAGTGGCCAGGTGTTGGCAGCCAGCGTGGCCGTGCCCTCGTTCTGGGCGATCCCCAAAGAGGTCGATGCCGACCCCGAGAAGCGCCGTGCCCTGGCCAAAATCCTGGGCTGGTCTAACGCCGAGATGGAGCGCAAGCTCGACCCTGCCACCAAATTCGTCTGGTTGCGTCGCCAGGCCGATGATCAGACCGCTGAAGGCATCAAAGCCCTGGGCCTGAAGGGCGTGTTCGCCGACCGCGAATACAAGCGCAAGTACCCGGAAGGCGAGGCCGCCGCCCATGTGGTGGGCTTCACCAATATCGAAGAGCGTGGCCAAGAGGGTATCGAGCTGGCCTTCCAAAAAGACCTGCAGGGCCGCGACGGTTCGCGCTCGGTCGTGCGCGACCGCTTAGGCCGTGTGGTGGAAGACATTGGCGACCGCATCCCGGCCATGAACGGCCGCGACATCGATTTGTCGCTGGACTCTAAGGTGCAGTTCTTCGCCTATCAGCGCATCCGTGATGCGGTGGCCGAGAACAAGGCCAAGGCCGGCTCGGTGGTGGTGCTGGATGTGCAAACCGGCGAGGTTCTGGCCCTGGCCAACTTCCCCAGCTACGACCCCGGCGAGCGCAAGAACTTGAGCGGCGCCCAGCTACGCAACCGCGCGCTGACCGACATCTTCGAGCCCGGCTCGACCATGAAGCCCTTCATCGCCGCGCAGGCCCTGGAGACCGGGCGCGTCAAGCCCGAGACGGTGCTGTCGACTTCGAAAGGCAGCGTCAATATCAGCGGCTGGTCGCCTACCGATGCCCACCCGCATGGCGACTTGAGTGTTGAGCAAATCATCCAGAAGTCCAGCAATATCGGCGTGGTCAAGATGGCCATGATGATGCCGCCGCGCGAGCAGCATGAGCTGTTCACCGCCATCGGCCTGGGCCAACGCCCGCAACTCAATTTCCCTGGCGCGATTACCGGCAAGCTGCGGCCTTACAAGAGCTGGCGCCCGATTGAGCAGGCCACCATGGCCTATGGCTATGGCCTCTCGGCCTCGCTGTTCCAGCTGGCGCACGCCTACACCATCTTCGCGCGCGACGGCGAAATCATCCCCGTCACCATGATGCACAAGCCCGGTGGCGAGCAGGTGGCGGGCATCAAGGTGTTCTCGCCCAAGACGGCCGCGCAAGTGCGCCACATGCTGGAAATGGCAGCCGCCCCTGGCGGCACCGCGCCCATGGCCATGGCCAGCGGCTACAGCGTGGGCGGCAAGTCCGGCACGGCGCACAAGCAAGAAGGCAAGGGCTACGCCGGCAATAAATATCGCAGCTGGTTTGTTGGCATCGCACCCATCAGCAAGCCCCGCATCGTGGTGGCGGTGATGGTGGACGAGCCCAGCAACGGCGTTTATTTCGGCGGCGCGGTGGCCGGCCCGGTGTTCAGCCAGGTGGTGTCGCAAAGCCTGCGCCTGATGGGCGTGCAGCCCGATCTGGAAGTCAAACCGCAGATCGTGGCCAAGCAGCAGGCGACTGCCGCGGTTGAAGAAAGTTTCTAAGAACATCATGCTGACCAAACTCAAATCCCCCGAGGCCGCCGCCCGCTGGCTGCAGGAGTGGACCACCGGTGCCCTGCGCACCGACAGCCGCGCCGTGCAGCCGGGTGATGCCTTCATCGCCTGGCCCGGCTATGCGCGCGATGGCCGTGAGTTCGTCGCTCAGGCCCTGGCGGCCGGCGCCTCCACCTGCCTGGTGGAAGACGATGGTGTCGAGCCCTACGCTTTTGTGGATGCCCGCGTGGCTTCCTTGCCGGGGCTGAAAAGCAAGACCGGCCTGATCGCCGCCGCGTATTACGGCCAGCCGGCCCAGGCCTTGAGCGTGATCGCCAGCACCGGCACCAATGGCAAGACCTCCACCGCCTGGTGGACCGCGCAAGCCCTGAGCTTGCTGGGCCTGCGCTGCGGCGTGGTCGGCACCTTGGGCGTCGGCCAACCGCCCGTGCCTGGCAATGCGGCCCCCGCGCAAATTGAATACACCGGCCTGACAACACCTGACCCCGTGCTGTTGCAGCAGGGCTTTCGCCGCATGGCTGAGCAGGGCTTCAGCGCCTGCGCCATCGAGGCGTCCAGCATCGGTTTGAAAGAGCATCGCCTGGATGGCACCGCCATTCGCGTGGCCCTGTTCACCAATTTCACCCAAGACCATCTGGACTATCACGGCAGCATGGATGCCTACTGGGCGGCCAAGCGCGAGCTGTTCGACTGGCCCGGCCTGCAAGCCGCTGTGCTGAATCTGGATGACCCCAAGGGTGTGGAACTGGCCGCCGAGCTGGCTGGCAAGCTGGACCTGTGGACCTATGCCCTGGGCAGCGATGCCGCGCGCCTGTCAGCCCACGACCTGCATTACCGCGCCGGCGGCCTGGCTTTCACCTTGCGCGAGCAAGGCACGGCCGAGTCGCTATTGTTGGAAACAGGCTTGATCGGTGAATACAACATTGCCAATCTGCTGGCCGTGATTGGCGGCCTGCGCGCCCTGGGTCACCCGCTGGCCGAGGTCGCCCGCGTGGCCGCTTTGGTGACGCCGGTGCCGGGCCGCATGCAGCGCGTCGGCAACGGCACGGAGTTGCCGCAATTGGTGGTCGACTACGCCCACACGCCCGATGCCCTGGACAAAGCCCTGCAAGCTCTGCGCCCACTGGCCGCTGCCCGCAGTGGGCAATTGGCGGTGGTGTTTGGCTGCGGCGGCAACCGCGACCGCAGCAAGCGCCCGCTGATGGGCGCGATTGCGGCCCGCTTGGCCGACCAGGTGGTGTTCACCAGCGACAATCCGCGCCATGAGGCGCCGGAAGCCGTGCTGGCCGACATTGTTGGTGGGTTAGGTGAGAGTGCCCCTAACGCCGCCCATCAACAGATTACCGATCGCCGCGCTGCCATCGCCCAGGCGGTGCAGCAAGCCGGCTGCCGCGATGTGATTCTGGTCGCCGGCAAGGGCCATGAGGACTATCAGGAAGTGGCCGGTGTGCGCGAGCATTTCTCCGATGTGGAAGAAGCCCGCGCGGCGCTGATCCTGAGGGCCGGGCTGTGAGCGCTGGGCATGACTTCTTGATGACCCTGGGTCAGGCCCATCAGCTGCTGCTGCCGCTCGTGCCGCAGGCGCGCCTGTTCGGCTCGCCCGAGCTGAGCATTCAGCGCGTCCACAGCGACAGCCGCAGCCTGGCTGCCGGCGATTTGTTCGTGGCCCTGCGTGGCGAGCGTTTCGATGCGAATGACTTCCTTCCCCAGGCGGCTGCAGCCGGTGCTGTCGCGGCCCTGGCTGAGCGTGGCCTGGCCGCTGCTGGCTTGCCCGGCATCGAGGTGCCGGATGCCAAGGCCGCTTTGGGCTTGCTGGCCCAAGCCTGGCGCGCCCGCCAGGAACTGCCGCTGATTGCAGTCACCGGCAGCAATGGCAAGACCACGGTGACGCAGATGCTGGCCAGCATCTTGCGCGCTTGGCATGGCGCTTCGGCGCTGGCGACCGTGGGCAATTACAACAACGATATCGGCGTGCCCCTGACTCTGCTGCGCTTGCGCCAGGATGAGTCGGTGTTCCACAAGGCCGCCGTGGTCGAGCTGGGCATGAACCACCCCGGCGAAATCGCTCCGCTGGCCGCCATGGCCCGACCCACCGTGGCCTTGGTCAATAACGCCCAGCGTGAGCATCAGGAATTCATGCAAACGGTGGAGGCCGCCGCCCGCGAGAACGGCGAGGCCATCAACGCGCTGGGCGCCAGCGGCGTGGCCGTGTTTCCGGCCGACGATGCCTGCGCGCCGATCTGGGCCGAGTTGGCTGGCAGCCGCCCGCACTTGAGTTTCGCCCTGCAAGGCGAGGCCGATGTCACCGGCCGTGCCACGTGGATGGACGCCGGCTTGAGCGGCGGGCATTGGGCGCTGGAATTGCACACGCCGGCAGGTATCGCCCCGGTGGCCCTGGGCCTGGCTGGTCAGCACAATGTGCGCAACGCTTTGGCGGCCACGGCCTGCGCCTTGGCCGCCGGTGCGCCACTGGCGGTGATCGTGCGCGGCCTGGAGGACTTCCGTGCCGTCAAGGGCCGCTCGCAACTCAGCCAGCTGCGCTGGCAGGGCGGGGCTGTCAATTTGATCGACGACAGCTATAACGCCAACCCCGATAGCGTGCGCGCCGCGATTGATGTGCTGGCCGATCTGCCTGGCGTCTCCTGGCTGATGCTGGGCGATATGGGCGAGGTGGGCGATCAAGGCCCGGCCTTCCACGCCGAGGTGGGTGCTTATGCCGCTCAGCGCGGCTTGCAGCATTTGTGGACGGCGGGCGCGGCCGCGGCCGATGCCGCCAAGGCTTTTGGCCCGAGCGCGCGCGCCTTCGCCACCGTGCCTGAACTGCAAGCGGAGCTGAGCCAAGGCCCAGTGGTGCAGAACATTTTGGTCAAGGGCTCGCGCTTCATGCGCATGGAGCAGCTGGTGCTGGCTTTGCAGCAAATTTCAAAACAAGAACAAGAAGAAGGAGGCAGCGATGCTGCATAGCCTGGCCCAATGGCTGCTGAGTCAATATCCCGACCTGGGATTTCTGCGCGTCTTTTCCTACATCACCTTCCGTGCTGTGATGGCGGCCATGACGGCCTTGCTGATCGGCCTGGCTTTTGGCCCCTGGGTGATTCGCCGCCTGACCGAGATGAAGATCGGCCAGCCCATCCGCGAGTACGGCATTCAGCAGCATCTGGCCAAGAACGGCACACCCACCATGGGCGGTGTGCTGATTCTGATCGGCATTGCCGTGTCGACCCTGCTGTGGTTTGACTGGAGCAACCGCTTCGTCTGGGTGGTGATGGTGGTGACGCTGGGCTTTGGCGCGGTCGGCTGGGTGGACGACTGGCGCAAGGTGGTCGACAAAAACCCCGAAGGCATGCGCAGCCGCGAAAAGTTCTTCTGGCAGTCGCTGATCGGCCTGATTGCGGCGCTGTACCTGGCTTTCAGCGTGTCGGAGACCTCCTTCCTGGGCGTCGTTCAGCTCTTCTTCCGCTGGATCAGCAGTGGCTTTTCCACCGACCTGCCGCCGCGTGCCGACTTGATCGTGCCTTTCTTCAAAACCGTCAGCTATCCGCTGGGCGTGTTCGGCTTCATCGGCCTGAGCTACTTCGTCATCGTCGGCACCAGCAATGCGGTGAACTTCACCGACGGTCTGGACGGCCTGGCCATCATGCCGGTGGTGATGGTGGGCTCCGTCTTGGGCCTGTTCGCCTACCTGACCGGCTCTTCGGTGTTCTCCAAATATCTCTTGCTGCCCTATATTCCCGGCGCCGGTGAGTTGCTGATCTTCTGCGCCGCAATGGCGGGAGCAGGTCTTGCCTTTCTGTGGTTCAACGCCCATCCGGCCCAGGTCTTCATGGGCGATGTGGGCGCGCTGTCGCTGGGCGGCGCGCTGGGCACCATGGCGGTCATCACCCGTCAGGAAATTCTGCTGGGCATCATGGGCGGCATCTTCGTCGCTGAAGTCTTGTCGGTGATGCTGCAGGTGACGTGGTTCAAGTACACCAAAAAGAAATACGGCACCGGTCGGCGCATCTTCAAGATGGCGCCGCTGCACCACCATTTCGAAAAGTCGGGCTGGAAGGAAACGCAGGTCGTGGTGCGTTTCTGGATCATCACCATGCTCTTGTGCCTGATTGGCTTGGCCAGTCTGAAGCTGCGGTAATCCGTGATGAACAAGAAGCTGCAAGCTCAAACGGTATTGGTGCTCGGTCTGGGAGACTCGGGCCTGGCCATGGCTGTTTGGGTGGCGCGTTTGGGTGCGAGCGTGCGGGTCTGGGACTCGCGCGCCGCGCCCCCTCAGTTGGCGGCCATGCAGGCGGTCCTGCCCGAAGCGCGCTTCTTCAGCGGTGAGTTGGCTGTGACCGAGCTGCAAGGCGTGGGCCTGGTGCTGAAGAGCCCCGGCCTGTCGCCGCGCGACCCGCGCATCGCGCCCTTGCTGAACCTGGCCCGCCAGACCGGCGTGCCGGTGCAGGGCGAGCTGGATTTGTTCGTGCAGGCCCTGGCCGATTTGAAAGCGCAGCGCCAGTACGCGCCGGCGCTGCTGGCCATCACCGGCACCAATGGCAAGACCACCACCACTTGCATGACCGCCTTGCTGGCCGAGCGCGCCGGCAAACGCGTGGCCGTGGCCGGCAATATTGGGCCCAGCATGTTGACCACGCTGAGCGTGGCGCTGGATCAAGAGCCGCTGCCTGAGCCAGTGCCGGCGGAGGCGCCTGAGGCAGAAGTTGCCGCAGAAGGCGAACTCGCTGCCGAGGCGGAAGCTGTGCCTGAGCTCACCGAGCAGGCTGGCGACGCAGTGGAAGTGACTGACGCCGCTCTGGCCAGCACTGATGAAGCTACGACTTCCTTGCCCGTGGTGGAAGCCTTGGCCGCTGAGGGGGTTGCCGAGTCCATCCCGAGCGAAGCGTCAGAAGCGCCCGCAGCGGAAGCAGTGGCTGCCGCACCCGCAGCCACCACCATGGAAATGGTTGACGCCCTGCTGGACGAAGCTCCGCTGCCGATCAAGCCGCCGCCGCCCAAGGGGCCGGTGTTCGAATTCCTGCCGGAGGTTTGGGTGCTGGAGCTGTCCAGCTTCCAACTCGACGGTGTCAAAGGCTTCGAGCCCACCGCCGCCACCGTGCTCAATATCAGCCAAGATCACCTCGACTGGCATGGCGATATGGCCGACTATGTGCGCGCCAAGGCCCAGATCTTCGGCGAGCAAGGCCTGATGGTGATCAACCGCGACGACCCGTTGGTGGAGGCCATGGTGCCCGCCGGCATCGTCGTCAAACAAGGCCGTGGCCGTGCAGCCAAGACCGTGTCACGCCGCGTGGCGCGCTTTGGCCTGAATGCCCCGCAGCGTCCCGGCGACTTCGGTCTGGTGGACGAAGGCGGCATGGCCTGGTTGGTTCGCGCCCGCGAGTTGGACGAAACCATCAAGCGCAAGAAGGGTGATGAGGAAGAAGAAATCACCCTGCAACGCCTGATGCCAGCAGACGCCTTGCGCGTGCGTGGCCGCCATAACGCCGCCAATGCTTTGGCCGCCCTGGCCCTGGCCACGGCCGCGGGTTGCGCACTGGCCCCTATGCTGCATGGTTTGCGCGAATACCGTGGTGAGCCGCACCGGGTGGAGCATGTGGCCAGCATCGATGGCATTGACTTCTACGACGATTCCAAAGGCACCAATGTCGGCGCCACCGTGGCGGCCATCACCGGCCTGGGCGCGGATCGCGCGCCGGCCAAGCTGGTGCTGATTCTGGGTGGCGACGGCAAGGGCCAAGACTTCAGCCCGCTGGCCGCTGGCGTGACGCGTTACGCGCGCGCCATCGCCTTGATCGGCCGTGACGGCGCGCAGATCGCCGCAGCCCTGCAGGACAGTGGCGTGCCCATGCAAGCGCACGAGACGCTGGAAGCCGCCACTGCCTGGTGCTTGGCGCAAGCCACGGCCGGTGACAGCGTTTTGCTCAGCCCCGCTTGCGCCAGCCTGGACATGTTCCGCAACTACGGCCACCGTGCCGAAGTGTTTGTGGCCGCCGTGCACGAGTTGGCGGCCGAGCGAGGTCTGTCGGCATGAGCCAAGCCCAAGCCCTGCTGCAGAACCTGGGTGAGCGCCTGCGTGGCGTGTTCGCCAAGGGGGAGGGCGCCGGGACCGAAAAGGTGCCGGTGCGCGACTGGGTGTCCAGCTCTGCCGGCCAGCCCACGCGTGTGCAGGGCTTGGACCTAACGCTGATCTGGGTGGTGCTGGCCTTGATGGGCCTGGGCTTGCTGATGGTTTATTCGGCCTCCATCGCGATGCCGGACAACCCCCGCTTTGCCAACTATCAGTCCACGCATTTCCTAGTGCGCCACATCATCGGCCTGATTTTTGGCTTGGTGGCCGCGCTTTTGGTGGTGCAGATTCCAGTGGCCAACTGGGAGCGCTGGGCACCTTGGTTGTTTGTGATCTCGCTGGTGCTGCTGGTCATGGTCTTGATCCCGCATGTGGGCAAGGTCGTCTACGGCGCGCGGCGCTGGCTGCCGCTGGGGGTGATGAACTTCCAGCCTTCGGAGCTGTCCAAGTTCGCCATCGCCATGTACGCGGCCAGCTACATGATGCGCAAGATGGACGTGAAGGAGAACTTCTTCCGCGCCGTCTGGCCCATGGCCGTGGCCTTGGCGGTGATCGCAGTTCTGCTCTTGGCGCAGCCCGATATGGGCGCCTTCATCGTGATCGCGGCCATTGCGATGGGCATTCTGTTTCTGGGCGGCGTGAACGGCCGCATGTTCTTCCTGATCGTGGTGGTGCTCCTGGGCGCCTTCGCGCTGATGATCACTTTGAGTGACTTCCGCCGCGAGCGCATCTTTGCCTATCTGAACCCCTGGGATGAAAAGTACGCCCAGGGCAAGGCCTATCAGCTGACGCATTCCTTGATCGCCCTGGGCCGCGGCGAATGGTTCGGCCAGGGCCTGGGTTCCAGTGTTGAAAAGCTGCACTACTTACCCGAGGCGCATACCGACTTTTTGCTGGCGGTGATTGGCGAGGAGTTGGGCTTTGTGGGCGTGGCCATCGTCATCATTGCCTTCTTCTGGCTCTCGCGCCGGCTCTTCCACATCGGCCGCCAAGCCATCGCGCTGGACCGCGTTTTCGCCGGGCTGTATGCCCAAGGCATCGGCATCTGGATGGGCGGCCAAGCCTTCATCAATATGGGCGTGAACCTGGGCGCACTGCCCACCAAGGGGCTGACCTTGCCTTTGATGAGTTTCGGAGGCTCGGCGATTTTGATGAACTGTGTAGCCCTGGCCGTGGTGTTGAGAATTGATATTGAGAACAGACAGCTCATGCGCGGAGGCCGCGCATGAGTTCAAAGCACTTGGTCATCATGGCCGCCGGCACCGGCGGCCACATCATTCCCGGTCTGGCTGTGGCTGAGGAAATGAAGCGCCGCGGCTGGAGCGTCAGCTGGATGGGCACCGAGCAAGGCATGGAGAACAAGCTGGTGCCGCCCACCGGCATCCCGCTTGACCGCTTGGCCTTTGCCGGCCTGCGCGGCAAGGGCTTGATGCACACCGTTAAGGGCGTGTTCAAGCTGGTGCAGGCTTTTGTGCAAAGCCGCCAAGTTTTTGTGACGCGCAGCGCCGATGCGGTGCTGGGCATGGGCGGCTATGTTTGCTTCCCTGGCGGCTTGATGGCTTGGTTGACGGGCAAGCCGCTGCTGCTGGTGAATGCCGATGCGGCCATGTTGCTGAGCAATGCCAGCCTCAAGCCTTTCGCCCGCCGCATTGCTTTTGGCTTTGATGGCGCAGCCGCGGCCAGCACGCCCAAGGCTGTCGTCACCGGCAACCCGGTGCGGGCCGAGATTGAAGCGCTCGATTCACCTGATCAGCGCTTCGCCGGCCGCCAAGGTCGCTTGAAGATTTTGGTGGTGGGCGGCTCGCTGGGCGCGCGTGCCATCAACGAAGCTGTGCCTAAGGCCTTGGCCTTGTGGCCCGAGGCCGAGCGGCCGCTGGTTGTGCATCAAACGGGCCAAGCCAATCTGGCCGCGGTGCAGCAGGCTTATCGCGCCGCAGGCCTGGAAACTGGCTTTGAGCTGCTGCCCTTCATCGACAATATGGCCGCGCAATTGGCGGCGGCGGACTTGATCATCTGCCGCGCCGGCGCGGTGACGGTCAGCGAGCTGTGCGCTGCCGGCCTGCCCAGCGTCTTGGTGCCCCTGGTGGTCAGCACCACCTCGCATCAGCGAGACAACGCCCAATTCATGGCCCAACACGCGGCGGCCATCCATATGCCGCAAGAAGACATGAATCCGCAAAGTTTGTTTGAAATTCTGAAGAGCCAGGACCGCGCGTCCTTGCTGCAAATGGCCCAGCGCGCGCGTCAGCTGGCGCGCCCGCGTGCGGCCAGCCGCGTGGCCGATGAGATCGAAGCCTTGGTGAGCAAGACATGAAGCACGCCATTCAGCACATCCATTTTGTTGGCGTCGGCGGCGCCGGCATGAGCGGCATCGCCGAGATCCTGCACAACCTGGGCTACACCGTCTCGGGCTCCGACCAAAGCGATAGCGCCACCGCGCAGCGCCTGGCCAGCTTGGGCCTGCAAATCCATATCGGCCATGCAGCCGCGCACATCGCGGGTGCGCAAGTGTTGGTCACCTCAACGGCGGTCAAGTCCGACAACCCCGAAGTCATCGCCGCCCGCGCCCAGCAGATTCCGGTGGTGCAGCGCGCCGTCATGCTGGCCGAGTTGATGCGCCTGAAAAAAGGCATTGCGATTGCCGGCACGCATGGCAAGACCACCACGACCTCGCTGGTCACGGCGGTGCTGGGCGAAGCCGGCGTGGACCCGACCTTTGTGATTGGCGGCAAGCTGATGAGCGCGGGTGCCAATTCGCGCCTGGGTTCGGGCGAGTACATCGTCGTTGAGGCGGATGAGTCCGACGCGTCTTTCCTGAACCTATTGCCCATGCTGGCCGTCGTCACCAATATCGACGCCGACCATATGGAAACCTATGGCCATGACTTCGCCAAGCTGAAGGCGGCGTTTGTGGAGTTTCTGCACCGCATGCCTTTCTACGGCGCGGCGATTCTGTGTGGCGACGATGCGGGTGTGCGCTCCATCATGCCGCTGCTCTCGCGCCCGGTGATCAGCTACGGTTTTGCTGAAGGCAACCAGGTTCGCGCGGTGGATGTGCAGGCGCTGGCCGGCGGCCAGATGCGCTTCACAGTGCAGCGCCAGTTCAGCCGGGGTCAGGCCTTGCCTGCTTTGGAAGTGACACTGAATCTGGCCGGCATGCACAACGTCTTGAACGCGTTGGCCGCCATCGCGGTGGCGACCGAGCTGGAGTTGGCGGACGAGCCCATCGTGGCCGCGCTGGCCAAGTTCGGCGGCGTGGGCCGGCGCTTCCAGCGCTACGGTGATTTGCCCGCCGCGCAGGGCGACGGCCAGTTCACCCTGATCGATGACTACGGCCACCACCCGGTGGAAATGGCGGCGGTGATTGCCGCTGCGCGCGGCGCCTTCCCCGGCCGCCGCTTGGTTTTGGCCTTCCAGCCGCACCGCTACACCCGCACGCGTGATTGCTTTGAGGACTTCGTCAAGGTCATGTCGCTGGCGGATGCGGTGCTGTTGACCGAGGTCTATTCGGCCGGTGAGTCACCCATCGTGGCTGCCGACGGCCGCGCCTTGGTGCGCGCCCTGCGCGTGGCCGGCAAGCTGGAGCCGGTGTTTGTAGATGAGGTGGCGGAGATGCCTCAGGCCATCGCACAGGCTTCGCGCGCTGGCGATGTGGTGATCGTGATGGGGGCGGGCTCGATTGGCGCCGTGCCTGCCGCCACGGTGGAATTGTTGTTGACTAAGAAAGCAGGGGGCCTGCTGGCATGAAGCTCGATTTGAATATTGACCCCCAATCGCTGGGCAAAGTGGCGGTGCTGATGGGTGGAACCTCGGCCGAACGCGAGGTGTCGCTGACCATGTCCGGCCCCGGCGTGCTGGCTGCTTTGCGCGGCGCCGGTGTGGACGCCCATCCCTTCGACCCGGCCGAGCGCGAGCTGAGCGAGCTCAAGCATGAAGGCTTTGAGCGCTGCTTCATCGCCCTGCATGGCCGCGGCGGTGAAGACGGCAGCGTGCAAGGCGCGCTGGAATTGCTGGGCATTCCCTATACCGGTTCGGGCGTGATGGCCTCGGCCATGGCCATGGACAAGATCACCACCAAGCGCCTGTGGCTGGCCGACGGCCTGAACACGCCGCGCTACCTCAAGCTCAAGCGCAGCGAGATTTCGCGCGAGCGCTGCATGACGATTCCCGATGAGCTGGGTCTGCCGGTGTTTGTGAAGCCGCCGCATGAAGGCTCCAGCATTGGCGCGAGCAAGGTCGAGGGCTATTCGCAAATGCTCGACGCCGTCAATCTGGCCGCCCGCTACGACGATGAGATCCTCTGCGAAGAATTCATCGACGGCCCCGAGCTGACCTGCCCGGTGCTGGGCGAGGGCGAGGCGGCATTTGCCCTGCCCACCGTGCGCATCGAAGCCGACCACGGTGACTACAACTACCAGAACAAATACTTCACCGACACCACCCGCTATGTGGTTGGCTCGCTGAGCCCGACGCAAGAGCAGGAGATTCAAGCCCTGGTGCTGGCGGCGTATCGCTCGCTGGGCTGCCGGGGCTGGGGCCGGGCCGATTTGATGTTGCGCAAGAGCGATGGCAAACCTTTCCTGCTGGAAATGAACACCTCGCCGGGCATGACCTCGCATTCCCTGGTGCCGGTGTCGGCCAAAGCGGCCGGCATTTCCTATCCCCAGCTGTGCCTGTGGCTCTTGTCACAAGCGCGCCTGGATCATGTCAACGCCGCCAAGGCCTGAGCGAACTCAAAGCTAAACCATGCGCGCCGACAAGCTGCCCGCCCAACTGCCGCCAGACATTCGTCTGATGCAAGCAGTCACGGCCCTGCTTTTGGCGGCCTTGGTGGTGGCTGCCGCCTGGCTGAGCTTGCGCTGGGTGACGCGGCTGCCGGTGTTTGCAATTCGCGCCATCCAGGTTGAGGGCGATGTGCTGCGCAATAGCGCGGCCACTTTGCGTGCCAATGCCTTGCCCCAACTCTCGGGCAGCTTTCTGAGCATGAGCTTGCCGCAAGGCCGCGAAGCTTTCGAGGCCGTGCCCTGGGTTCGCACCGCCGTGGTGCAGCGTGTCTGGCCGAATCGCCTGCGCGTCAAGCTGGAAGAACACAAGCCGGCCGCCTACTGGGAG
Organism: Paucibacter sp. KCTC 42545; assembly: GCF_001477625.1. Taxonomy (NCBI): domain Bacteria; kingdom Pseudomonadati; phylum Pseudomonadota; class Betaproteobacteria; order Burkholderiales; family Sphaerotilaceae; genus Roseateles; species Paucibacter sp. KCTC 42545. The sequence goes on along the minus strand of NZ_CP013692.1, from coordinate 3,263,025 downwards.
GCCGAAGGCGCGGTGGCGCATGGCGACGCCAATGTGGATCGCAGCCTGGTGAACAGCTATGGCGAAGTCTTCCAAGCCAATTTGGGCGATGTGGAAGACGAAGAACTGCCGGTTCTGGCTGGCCCCAAGGGCAGCGCGCCCGCGATGCTGCAAATGTGGCAACAGCTGCGCAGCCGCGCCGCTTTGCTGGATGAGTGGCCCGAACGCCTGGATTTGTCGGGTCGCGGTTCGTGGCGCTTAACGATGGAAAAAGGTGCGGTGCTGGAACTCGGGCGCGGAACAGAAGCCGAGGTCTTGGCGCGTTTTGACCAATATGTGCACGCCATCACCCAAATTACCTCGCGCTACCAAGCGCCGGTTTTGTCCGCAGATTTACGTCATGCCGATGGTTTTGCCGTGCGTCTGCGCGGCGTTGCCACCACGCTGACGCCGCCCAAAGGCGGCAAAAAGCCCCGTTGACCTCACCGTGCTGCTCAAGAAGTAACTCTAAGGAAAAGAAATAATGGCCAAGGAATACAAGGATTTGGTCGTCGGCCTGGATATCGGCACCGCCAAAATCATGGCGGTGGTGGCCGAGGTGCTGGGTAATGGCGAATTGCGCATCGCCGGCTTGGGCGTTGCCACCTCGCATGGCTTGAAGCGCGGCGTGGTGGTGAATATCGACGCCACCGTGCAATCCATCCAGCAGGCCTTGAAAGAGGCCGAAATGATGGCCGACTGCAAAATCTCCCGCGTTTACACCGGCATTACCGGCAGCCATATTCGCGGCCAAAACTCCACCGGCATGGTGATTGTGCGAGACAAAGAGGTCACGCCGGTGGACGTGGCGCGGGTGGTTGAAACCGCCAAAGCCATCAATATTCCCAACGACCAGCGCCTGCTTTTGGTCGAGCCGCAGGAATTTGTGATCGACGGCCATGAGGTCAAAGAGCCTATCGGCATGAGCGGCGGCCGCTTGGAAGTCAAGGTTCATATTGTGACCGGCGCCCAAAGTGCGGCCGAAAACATCGTCAAATGCGTGCGCCGCTGTGGTTTGGAAGTGGATCAGCTGGTTTTGAATCCCAGCGCCTCCAGCCATGCCGCCCTCACCTCCGACGAGCGTGACCTGGGCGTGGCCATCGTGGATATTGGCGCCGGCACCACCGATGTGGCGATATTCACCGGCGGTTCCATTCGCCATACCGCCGTAATACCAATTGCTGGTGATTTGATTACCAGCGATATTGCGATGGCCTTGCGCACGCCCACCAAAGATGCCGAGGAAATCAAGGTCGAGCACGGTGTGGCCAAACAATTACTGGCGGATCCGGCCGATCAAGTTGAGGTCCCTGGTTTGGGTGACCGCGCGCCGCGCATGTTGTCCAAACAAGCGTTGGCGGGGGTGATTGAGCCGCGCGTCGAGGAAATATTTTCGCTGGTGCAGCAAGTCATTCGCGAAAGCGGCTACGAGGAATTGCTGTCCTCCGGCATCGTTCTGACCGGCGGTTCTTCGGTCATGCCCGGCATGATTGAGTTGGCCGAAGACATATTCCTCAAACCCGTGCGTCGCGGCAATCCGACCTATAGCGGCGCCTTGTTTGACATGGTTTCCAACCCGCGCTCCGCAACCGTGATGGGCTTGTTGGAAGAGGGCCGTATGTCGCGCACCCGGGGTTTGAAAGCGGCTCAACAAGCGGGTTCCATGAAGACCGCGTTTGGGCGCGCCAAGGATTGGTTCTTGGGTAATTTCTGAGTTCAAGGCCAAGAGTTTGGTCCGAGCAGCGTTTTTGAAGATTTAACTGTCGGAATTCAGCGGCAGGGCATGAAAAAAGAGGGTCATCCCGGTGGTTTTTCATGAGTAGTAACGGCACAATTGGCATAGGAGGTATTTATGGCGATCGAAATGATTGAAGAGTTTGACCAAGGCACCCAAATCAAGGTGATCGGGGTTGGTGGTGGCGGTGGCAACGCGGTCGAGCACATGATTGCTCAGGGCGTGCAAGGGGTGGAATTCATCTGCGCCAATACCGACGCTCAAGCGCTCAATCGCTCGAAGGCTGACCAGCTGCTGCAGTTGGGCACCTCCGGCCTGGGCGCTGGCGCCAAACCCGAGATGGGTCAGGCCGCTGCGGTGGAAGCCGAAGCGCGTATTCGCGACGCCATTCAAGGCGCCAATATGCTCTTCATCACCGCCGGCATGGGTGGTGGTACCGGTACCGGTGCTGCGCCTGTGATCGCTCGCGTGGCCAAGGAAATGGGCATCCTCACCGTCGGTGTGGTGACCAAACCTTTCGAATTTGAAGGCAACCGCCGCGCCAAGGCCGCCGATGCTGGCCTGGCCGAGCTGGAAGCCAATGTCGATTCGCTGATCGTGGTGTTGAACGACAAGCTGCTGGACGTGCTGGGTGACGACGTCACGCAGGACCAAGCGTTTGCGCACGCCAACGATGTGCTGAAGAACGCCGTGGGCGGTATCTCCGACATCATCCACATCCCCGGCCTGGTGAACGTCGACTTCGAAGACGTCAAGACCGTGATGAGCGAACCCGGCAAGGCCATGATGGGCACGGCGCAAGCCAGCGGCCCCGACCGCGCTGCCAAGGCCGCCGAAGCTGCCGTGGCTTGCCCGCTGCTGGAAGGTATCGATCTGTCCGGCGCGCGTGGCGTGCTGGTGCTGATCGCCGCTGCCAAGGGCAATTTCAAGCTGAGCGAGTCGCGCAACGCCATGAACGCCATCAAGCGTTACGCCTCTGAAGAAGCCCACATCATCTACGGCACGGCCTACGATGAAAGCCTGGGCGACTCGCTGCGCGTGACCGTGATCGCCACCGGCCTGTCCTCGCAACGCGCTCGCCAAGCCGCGCCGCTGCAAGTCGTGCAACAGCAAGTGCAGCTGCGCACCGGTACCGACAATATGCCGGTGCTGACGCAGGCTGTGAACATGGCCGCAAGCGCGCCTGGCCAAGGTGGCATCAGCCATTCGCCGGCCCTGGGTGGCGGCAATGATTTCGCTGGCATGAGCGTGCCCAGCGTCTGGCGCCATGGCCGTACGGCCGCCGCCAAGGTGGAAGCTCTGTCGTCCAATGGCATGGACGAGATCGAGATCCCGGCCTTCTTGCGCAAGCAAGCCGACTGAGTCTCCGCCATGCGCCCGGCTTCGTAGCCGGCCGCATCAAGCATGAACCCGGTGCTGTGAGTTGCTCACGCCGCCGGGTTTTCCTTTTGGCGCAAGGCCTGCATGAGGGGCGGCGCGACTTCGGGCTGTGGCATGCTTGCGCCCATCCGAGATGGGTGAATTGGCGTATTGGCCAATCGGCTTGCGGTAAACCTTGAATGCCTGAATCCTTCGAATTTGCCTTGATGCCACTGAGGTCGAGCTGGACGCCAGCGGCACTGCTGCGCCGTGCTGTTTGCTTATGCCTGGGCTGGCTCCTGGGGCTGGTGAGCGCGCATGCGCAGCTGGGGCCGACACCTCCGCCGGCAGGCCAGCTGGCCGGGCATCAAATGGTGCAAGCAGAGCTGGCCGTGAGTCGCTGGTCGCGTGACGACCTGAATGAATGGTGGGCGGCGCTGCGGGCCATGGATGGCAGCCCGGGCAGCCTGCCTGCGGATTTGCAACCGCCCGCCGATCCCGCCACCTGGAAGCCGGTCAAGCTGCCCGACGTGCGCAACCGCGAGGTGGCCGCCCGCTACGGCGAAGAGCGGCAGTACCAGATGCGCTGGTATCGCTTCCGCTATGAACCCGCACAAGGCCTGTGGCCGACCAGCGTGGCGCTCTACATGCCGCGGCTGCGCGGCATGGCGGCTGCGGTGCTGGTGCATACCGATGAGGGCTGGCGCCCGGTGTTTGACAACCAGTCCGGCGCGCGTGAGCAATGGGTGCGGCCGCTGTGGGTGGTGTTCCCTGCGGCACTGACCGAGCTGAACAAGGCGCAGACCCTGGAAGTGGTGCTGGCCGTGCCGGTGCTGGAGGACAGTTTCTATTCGGTGTCCACCGCGTGGATGGGCCCGCGTGAGGATCTTGAACCGCGTTTTCAGCGCCGCTGGGCCTTGCAAATCGGCGTGCCGCAGGCCACCGGTCTGACCTTGGTGGTGCTGGGCCTCTTTGCCATATCGCTGTGGATCAAGCGCCGCGATGAGCCGGCCTATCTGCTTTTTGCCCTGGCCTCGGTGGGCTGGCTTTTGCGCAATCTGCACTATCACATCGATCTGCCCCGCACCCGCTTAGGGCTGGAGTGGTTCTGGTGGGTCACCCATGCCGCGATGGCCTGGGTGATGGTGCTGACCTTTTTGTTTGTGCTGCGTTTTTGCCGGCGCTGCTATCCGCGCTTTGAGGCTGCACTGGGCGTTTTTGTGCTGCTCAGCAGTGCCGCCACCTTGCCCTTGTGGAGCCATCTGTTTGATGGCCTGGTGGCCCAGCACGCCGTCAATGCGGTGGTGGGGGCGGTCTGCACCGGCTTTGTCTGCGTCGTGGCCTTCAAGGAGCGCCGCTACGGCCTGCGCTTGATCGCTTTGAGCCTGGTGCTGAGCTTGGTTTTGGGCTTGCACGATCTGGTGGTTTTGGCTGGCTGGGCCTGGCATGAGGATCTCTATCTGATGCCTTTTGCCACCCTGATGATCGTGGCCAGCTTTTTGTTTGCGGTGCAGAACCGTTATGTCGGCGCGGTCTACGAGGTGGCGCTGCTGAACGAAAACCTGGCTCAGCGTCTGGACGCCCAAAGCCGCGAGTTGCAGTTGCAGCACGACAAATTGCGCGAGGCCGAGCGCCAGCAGGCCTTGCTGCTGGAGCGCCAGCGCCTGATGCAAGACATGCACGATGGCCTGGGCTCCTCGCTGCTATCGGCCATGGTGGCGGTGGAGCAGGGCAGCATGGAGCAAGACCGCGTGGTCGAAGTCTTGCGCGAATGCGTGGACGATTTGCGTTTGGTGATCGACTCGCTGGAGCCCATCGGCCATGACTTGGTGTCGCTGTTGGCCACCATGCGCTACCGCCTGGGCAAGCGCCTGCAAGCCGGCGGCCTGACGCTGGAATGGGATGTGCAAGACCTGCCCATGCTGGACTGGCTGGAGCCGCCCGATGCCCTGCATGTCTTGCGCTTGATGCAAGAAGCGCTGACCAATGTGCTCAAGCATGCGCGCGCCAGGCGCGTGCGCCTGGTGACCCGCCATCAAGGGGGCCAGGTGGAGATTCGTGTTGAAGATGATGGCGACGGCTTTGACCTCGCCACCGCCCAGCGCGGCCGCGGCCTGAAGAGCCAGCAGCGGCGCGCCCAGCGCTTGGGCGGCAAGCTGCGCGTCGACTCCAGCCCCGGCCAGGGCACCCGCTTGAGCCTGCGTTTGCCGGTCGTGCGCGAGGAGCCCGGCGCAGAGCCCTTGGGCCAGCAAGCCCACGGGTAATCACCGACAATCGAGCCATGCTGCAACAAAGAACGCTCAAGTCCTTGACCCGCGCCGTGGGCGTGGGCATTCACAGCGGACAAAGGGTTGAATTGACTCTGCGCCCGGCTCCGCCGGACACCGGCATTGTGTTTCGACGCGTGGATCTGAACACGCCGGTGGACATTCCGGTGCGCACCGAGACCGTCTGCGACACCCGCATGGCCACCACCGTTAGCCCCGGCGGTGACCCCGGCGGGCCCAAGGTGCAGACCATCGAACATCTGCTCTCGGCCTGTGCGGGCCTGGGGCTGGACAACCTCATCGTCGACATCAATGCCGACGAAGTGCCCATCCTCGACGGCTCGGCCGCCAGCTTTGTCTACCTCTTGCAAAGCGCCGGCATCGAGCAGCAGAAGGCAGCCAAGAAGTTTCTGCGCGTCAAGAAGACGGTGGAAGTGCGCCAGGGCGAGGGCAAGCGCCTGATGTGGGCGCGCCTGAGCCCGCATCACGGCTACACGCTCAGCTTCGAGATCGAGTTCGACAATCCGGCCGTCTCTGCCACCGGCCAGCAATATGTGTTCGATATGGGCTCGGGCCAGTACAAGCGCGAGATCGCCCGTGCCCGTACCTTCGGCATGACCAGCGATATCGAGCTGATGCGCTCACGCGGCCTGACCCTGGGCGGCTCGATGGACAACGCCATCGTGGTGGACGACTACAAGGTGCTCAATGCCGACGGCCTGCGCTACGACGATGAATTCGTCAAGCACAAGATCCTCGACGCCATCGGCGATATGCAGGTGGTGGGCTATCCGCTGCTGGCGGCCTACACCTCCTTCAAAGGTGGCCACGCGCTCAATAACAAATTGCTGCGCGCCTTGCTGGCGGATGAGTCCGCCTATGAAATTGTCAGCTTCGACAATGAAGCCGACGCACCCGCCGGCTTCGCCAAGCTGGCACCTGCCTGGTAATTACGCCTCATGATGCTCTTCCGCCTGGTTGTCGGCCTGCTGCTGTTCGCGGGCGTGGTGTCTTTCGCGCTCTACATCGGCACCGGGCAAGTTGTGTGGCGCCAGCGCGGCCTGCTGATCATCAAATGGACGGTGCTGGCCGGGCTGGGATTTTTCGCCGTGCTGATTCTGGAGCGCCTAGCCTTGATGTTGTGAGGCCGGGGCGCCTTCTGCCTAAGCCGCGCCTTCATTCAGCCTCACCACTGGCCGGCTCCTCCAGGGCCTGCAGTTGCACCAGGCGTTGGTAGATGCCGCCGGGCAGCGCCATCAATTCCTCATGCGTGCCGCGCTCAGCCAATTGGCCGTGGTTGAGCACAATGATCTGATCCGCCGCGCGGATGGTGGACAGACGGTGGGCGATGGCCAGCAGGGTGACTTGGCCGCGCAGCGCGCTCAGCGCCTCACCCACAACTTGCTCGGTGGCGCTGTCGATGTTGGAGGTGGCCTCATCCAGGAACAAGATCTTGGGTGCGCCGGCCAGGGCGCGTGCCATGGCGATCAGCTGTTTCTGGCCGGTCGATACGCGCGCGCCGCCTTCGCCCAGCAAGGTGTCGTAGCCCTGCGGCAGGGCGCTCAGAAAATCGTCGATGCGGGCGGCGCGGGCGGCGGCACGCAATTGCTCTTCGCTGATGTCGCGGCCCATGCTGATGTTCTCGCGTGCCGATGCGGCGACCAAGTAGGGCTCTTGCGGCACCAGGCCCACGGCGGCGCGAAAGGCCTCGTCCGGGATGCCGGACAGCGCCTGGCCGTCGATGCTGATGCGGCCCAGCTGCGCGGCATAAAAGCGCAAGAGCAGAGACAAGAGCGTGGACTTGCCGCTGCCGGTGTGGCCGACGATGCCGACGAAAGAGCCGGCCGGGATATGCAGATTCAGCTCATGCAACACCGGCCGCTCGGTCGTGTAGCCAAAGCTCAGCTGCTCAATATCGATCTGGCCCTTCTTGATGTCTTGGCCGGCGGTCGTGACCGGCACGGCCGCGCTCTCTTGCAGCAGGCTGCGCACCCGCGAGGCCGCCACCATGGATTGCTGCAGCTGCCCGAACTGCATGGTGATTTGAATCAGCGGCTCTACCACCCGGGCGATATAGCTCAGGAAGGCGTAGAGCAAGCCCACTTCCAGGCCCGACAGTTCGCGCCGGCCGAAGCCGTAAATCACCGTCACCAGTAGCAGCACATTGAGCAAGTCCAGCGCCGGGCGCAAGAGCCAGGCATTGGCCCGCAGCTCGTCTATGCGGGCGGACCAATGCGCGCCATTGGTCTGCTCGAAGCGTTGGCCAAAGCGCGCCGCCGCTCCTGCCGCCTGCAGCATGGCCATGCCGGCCATGCTCTCGGCCATCTGCGCATTGATCTCGCTGCGCAATTGGCGGGCGCGCGCCACGGCCGGTGCACTGAGGCGCTGGTATAGCAAGATGATGACCACCATGGCCGGTATCAACATGGCCACGATCAACATCAGCTGCCAGTCCAGCCAGGCCATTGCCACCAGCGAGCCCAGCACCACGATGCTGGAGTCCAGCATCACGTAGAGCACCTGTCGGTACAAGGTGTTGACCGCCTCACTGTCGTTGGTGACGCGGCTGACCAACTGGCCGGTGATGGCGCGGTCGAAAAATGCCATCGGCAAGGCCAGCACATGGGCGTACACCCGCTCACGCAGGCGCAGCACCGAACGCTGCGCCACACCGGCCATGCGGCTGAGCTGGGCATAGCGAATCCAGCTGGCGGCCCAGCCGCAGGCCAGCAGTGTGGCCAGCAGCAAGCCCATCGCATTCAAATCGAACTGGCGCGGCAGCAAGTGCTGATCGATGAAGCGTTTGCCCAGAATGGGGGTGAGCGCTTCCAGCCCGGCGGCCACCAACAGCCAGATCACGCCGCGCCACAGCTCGGCCTTTTCGGGCGCGGCGGATTCCAGCAGCAGGCCGACCGAGGCCCAGGGCCGCTCGTCTTTTTTGGTCACGGTTTCCGGCTCAAGCAAGGCTGGCCTCCAGTTGTTGATAGCGCCATTGCGTGGCGTACCAGCCGGCACGCGCCAGCAGCTCGGCATGGCTGCCGAGTTCGGTGATGCGTCCATCGCGCAGCACAGCAATTTGGTCGGCGTCCATCACGGCGCTAAGGCGGTGGCTGTTGATGATGACGCTGCACTCGGGCCGCGCCTCGCGCAGCTCGCGCAGATGGGTCAGGATTTGCGACTCGGTACCGGTGTCCACGGCAGACAGCGCATCGTCCAGCAAGAGGATGGGTGCGGCGGCCAGCAAGGCCCGCGCAATCGCCACCCGCTGGCGCTGGCCGCCGGAGAGGGCCACGCCGCGCTCGCCCACCTCGGTGTCGTAGCCGCGGGGCAGGCGAGTAATGTCCTCGTGCACGGCGGCTTGGCGCGCGGCCGCTTCAATCTCGGCCCGGCTGGCCGTGGGCTTGGCCAGGGCGATGTTGTCCGCGATGCTGGCCGAGAACAAAAACGGCTCTTGCGGCACCCAGGCGATGCTCTCGCGCAGGCTTTGCAAGCGCAGCTCGGGCAGGGCCAGGCTGGTTTGTGCGTCGGGGTCGGAACTGGCGCTGGAGCCACTGACCGTGATGCGCCCGCTGCTGGGTTCACGCTGGCGCAGCAGCAAGCTCAGCAAGGTCGATTTGCCCGCGCCGGTAGGCCCCACCAGGCCCAGGGTGCTGCCGGGCGGTAGGCGCAGGCTCACCTCGTGCAGGGCTTGGCGGCCGGCCTCGGGGTAGCTGAAGCTGATGGCCTCGAAGTCGATTTGCGCCTTCTTGGGCATGCTGGCCTGGCCCTCGTCGCTGAGGCTCAGCGGTGCGGCCAGCACCGGCTGCAGCCGGTCCCAGGCGGCGCGGCCGCGTTCCAGCAGCGACAACACCCAACCGGCCGCAAACATCGGCCAAATCAGCTGGCCCAAATACATGGTGAAGGAGGTCAGCTGGCCGATGCTCAGTTCTTGCTTGGCCACCAGCAAGCCGCCCAGGCCCAGGGCGATGACGGTGGCCGCACTCAGCGTCATGCCGACGGCCGGCTCGTAGGCGGCCTCCCATTTCTGCGCCTGGTAGCTGGACTCGGCAGCGCTGGCGGCCAGGGTGTGGAACTGCTGGCCGTTGTGGCGGGTCAGGCCCAGGGCGCGCAGGGTGCGCACGCTGGCCAGGCCTTCTTGCACATGTTGGTTCAGCAGCGAGAAGCGCGACAGTGAGCTTTGCCAAGCCAGATGCACATGGTCTGAAATGCGCCAAAAGGCCAGGGCCATGAAAGGGAAGGGCAGGAGTGCGGCCAAGCCGAGGCGCCAGTCCACGCCCAGGGTCATCATCAAGAGCACCAAGATCAAGGTCAGCGAGCCGTCAAAGGCCGCCAGCAAGGCTTCGCCCGCGGCCATCTCGACGGCGTCCACATCATTGGTCGCCAGGGCCATCAAGTCGCCGGTGCGCTTGGCCTGGAAAAAGCCCGGGCCTTGCAAAGTCAGGCGCGCATAGAGCTGGGTGCGCAGTTGCTGGCCCAGCCGGTAAGCGGCGGCGAACAGGGCCAGGCGCCAGCCCACCCGCAGCAAATAAATCATCGCCCCGGCGCCGACCAGCAGGCCCAGCTGCGTCAGCAAGACCTGACCCCGTAGCGTGCCCGCCACCATGCCGTCCACCACGTGGCCGACCTGACGCGGGATCCAGGTGGTCAAAACGGCAATGCTCAGCAGCATCAGGGCCGATGCCGCATAGGCACGCCAGTGGCGGCGCACAAAGCCGGCCAGCATTTGGGTCAGGGTCATCGGCGGGCGGTCCGGGTGGGGAAGGGGTGGGGTGGGTGGCAGATTCTAGGTGTCGAGCCTGAAGCGCCTGCGCATCGGCAGCGCGCCAGGCCAAAAATGGGTGGTCGATGAGGGGGAACCCGACCCCTCAAACCGAGGGCCGAATATGTCATCGGGCGTCATATTCGGGCGCTAGTATCAGTTGCAGTGCCTGAGTGAATCGGGCGCAAGCGCCGGGCGTGCACGCGCTGCCAAATTTTGCTGGCGCAGCCGACGAGTCCGGACCCTCGGTATCTTTTTGACGATGCAAACTCCATGAAACTCAAACCCCTTGCCGCCTTGCTGGCGGCTGTGTTTGCCGCACCGCTGGTGCTGGCGTCTACATCCGGCGTGGTGATCAGCCAGGTCTACGGCGGCGGCGCAGCCACCTCCGGTTCGCCCTCGTTCAAATACGATTACGTTGAGCTGTTCAATGCCGGCTCGGCCCCCGTCAATCTGACGGGTTACTCGCTGCAATACGGCAGCGCCACCGGCACCGGCAACTGGAGCGTGTCGGCACTGAACAATCTGGCCAATCCGGTGCTGGCACCCGGCCGCTATCTCTTGATCCGCCAAAACACGGGCACTGGCGCTCTGGGCGCTGACATCACCACCCAAGACGGCACCGGCACCCTCACCATGGCAGCGGCCAGCGGCAAGGTGGCCTTGGTCGGCAATACCACTGCACTGAACGGCGCGAATCCCAGCGGCGGCGCGCTGATCGACATGGTTGGCTACGGCAGCAGCAACGGCTTTGAAGGCGCCTCCACACCGGTCTTGAACAGCACGACCTCGGCCCTGCGCAAGAACAATGGTTGCACCGACAGCGACAACAACAGCGCTGACTTCAGCCTCGGCACCCCGATGTTGCGCAATTCGGCGACACCGGCAAACGTTTGCGGCGGCGGTTCTGTCGCTCAACCCATCATCGCCACCTGCCCGGATGCCTCGAGCGCTTCTGGCGTGGCCGGCAATTTCTTGCTCAGCGCGACCGACGCCGACAGCCGCGTCAACAGCGCCCAAATCAGCGGCAACTGGCCGGCCGGCGTGACCCTGGGCACCTTCACTGCGGCAGCCGGGGCCGGCGGCGTGGCTACGCAGTCGGTCAGTGTGACCGGCGCTGTGCCGGTGGGTAGCTATCCCCTGAGCCTGCAGTGGAGCAATAACGACGGCCAGCAGGCTTCGTGCAGCTTCAATCTGGCGGTGACGGGCCTGAGCCCGATCTACAACATTCAAGGCAGTGGCGCCAGCAGCCCGCTGGTCGGCCAGACCGTCAGCACCCGCGGCATCGTCACCCATGTGGTGGCCACCGGCTTCTACATGCAAGACCGCCTGGGTGATGGCGATGCCAGCACCTCGGACGGCATCTTTGTCTACACCGTCACGGCGCCCACCGTCGCTGTCGGCGCAGAAGTCTCGCTGAGCGGCCAAGTCGCCGAGTTCACGGCCGGCCAGGGCACCATCACCCAGCTGAAGAACATCACTGGCCTGAGCACGCTGAGCACCGGTAACGCCATCACGCCCACCCCGGTGGACCTGACGACGCTGGCACCTGGCGGTCTGGAAGCCTATGAGGGCATGCTGGTCACGCTGACCGGCCCCATCACCGTGCAGCAGAACTACTTCCTGGGCCGCTATGGTCAGCTGACCCTGGCCGCAGGTGGCCGCCTTCTGCAGCCCACCAATGTGATGCGCCCCGGTGTGGACGCGCAAAACCTGGCCAGCGCCAATCTGGCCCGCGCCATCATCCTGGACGACAACAGCTCGGCCCAGAACCCTGCCGTGATCCCCTATCTGGGCGCTGACAACACGATCCGCGCCGGTGACACGGCCGAGTCGCTGACCGGCGTGATCGACTTCGGCCCCGCCACGGCCAATGCCACCGGCGCCTCGATGTACCGCCTGCAGCCCACCGTGGCCCCGGTCTTCGCACGCAGCAACCCGCGCCCCCTGACGGCACCTGCCGTGGGTGGCAATGTACGCGTGGCCAGCGCCAATGTCTTGAACTTCTTCACCACCTTCACCAACGGCCAAACGGCCGCCGGTGGCACCGGCCAGGGTTGTTCCTTGGGCGGCGCGGTCTCGGCATCGAACTGCCGTGGCGCCGACAACCTGAACGAGTTCCAGCGCCAGATCGCCAAGACCGTGGCCGAGCTGAGCACGCTCAACGCCGATGTGGTGGGTCTGATGGAGATCCAGAACAACGGCGACGTGGCTTTGCAAACCCTGGTGGGTGCGCTCAATGCCAAGATGGGCGCGGGCACCTACGCCGCCGCTCCGCTGCCGGCTCAAGGCACCGGTGACGATGCCATCCGCGTGGCCATGATCTACAAGCCCGCCACGCTCAAGCTGGCGGGCGCCTCGATCTCCGACAACAACGCCATCAACAACCGGCCGACCTTTGCCCAAGGTTTCCAGGCCCCCAATGGCGAGCGCTTTGCGGTGGTGGTGAACCACTTCAAGTCCAAGAGCTGCTCGGGTGCCAGCGGCGTCAATGCCGACCAGGGCGATCTGCAGGGCTGCTACAACGCTCAGCGTATCGAACAGGCGCTGCAGTTGCAGAACTTCATCAACCAGGTGAAGACCACAGCCGGCACGCAAGATCTGGTGCTGCTGGGTGACTTCAACTCCTACGCGCAAGAAGACCCGATCCACACGCTGACGCAAGACGGTCAGATCGTGGACCTGGTGGGCATGTTCGAGCCGGCCGACTACTCCTACGTCTTCGACGGCTTCGCCGGCCGTCTGGACCATGGCTTCGGCAGCGCCAGCATTGCGAGCAAGGTCACGGGCGCCACGTCCTGGCACATCAACGCCGATGAGCCGCTGGTGATCGACTACAACACCGAGTTCAAACCGGCGGACTTCTATGCCCCCACGCCTTTCCGTTCGTCCGACCATGACCCCATGGTGCTGGGCCTGAACTTGGTGAAGAGCATCAAGGGCACGGCTGGCAACGATGTGATCGTGGGCACGCCCGGTGACGATGTGATCGAAGGCGGCCTGGGTCGTGACACCCTGACCGGCAACGGCGGCCATGACCAGTTCGTCTACAACACCGGCGCCGATGGCCTGGACACCATCACCGACTTCAAGCCCGGTATTGACCAGTTGGTCTTCACCGGCTTGCTGCGCAATGTCGGCATCAGCAGCAGCGATCCGCTGGCCCAGGGCTTTGTGACCTGCTCCGCCTCCGCCGGTGGAGCCCTGATTGGCTACGACCCTGACGGTGCCGCCGGCCCCGCCAAGTCACGCCCCGTGGTCGCGCTCAAGGGCGTGGCCTGCGCGGCCGTGCAAGCCAATAGCTTCAAGTTCTAATTCGAGGAGAACCCCATCATGATGTTCCGTAAAACCACCCTCGCCCTGGCCTTGGGCCTGGCCAGCCTGGCTGCCCAAGCCGCCAGCTTCAACTTCAATGGCCAACTCGACGCTGGCCCCTTGCTGGGCCAGAGCTTCAGCGGCCAGTACAGCTACGCCGACGCCGCGCTAGGCGGCGTGGGTTCTGAGAGCTTGTCGTTGACCAGCTTCAGCCTGAGCTTTCTGGGCCACAACTACGGCTTGGCCGATGCCAGCTTGGCGCCGACCGCTGACTTCCAGGACGGCGTGTTCCTGGGCCTGAGCTATCAGTACGCCAGCCCCACGGCGCAGCTGAACATGACCTCGGGTAGTTTTGATGCCAGCGACGCGTACTTGAAGTACCAGCCAACGTCGGGCATTGAGAGCTCGGGCGCCTACGCCATCAGCGCCGTGCCTGAGCCTTCGAGCTGGGCCTTGAGCTTGGCCGGCTTGCTGGCCTTGGGCATGTTGGTTCGCCGCCGCCAGGCTTAAGCCTGAGCTAGCGTCGAGGGGGGCCGGACAAGTTCTTAATAAGTCCGGCTGCCCTTGAACTGCGCATGCTGGCGCCGCTGCAAGGTGGTGCTGCGGCTCATGGCCGCGAAGCTCACGCTGGCATGCGCGTGCATGATGGCCAGGCCCAGGGCATCGGCGGCGTCTTTGCCGGGCTCGCCGGGCAAGCTCAAAAGGCGCTGCACCATCAACTGCACCTGCTCCTTCTTTGCATGGCCGTGGCCCACCACGGCCTTTTTCATTTGTAGCGCGGTGTACTCCGACACCGCCAAGTCGCAAGACACCAGGGCGGTGATGGCCGCGCCGCGCGCCTGGCCCAAGAGCAAGGTGGACTGCGGGTTGACGTTGACGAAGACGATCTCCACCGCTGCGCAAGTCGGCTGATAACGCGCCGTCACTTCCCGCACACCGTCGAAGATGATTTTCAAACGCGCCGGCAAGTCACCGGTGGCCACGGCGCTGGTCTTGATGGTGCCGCTGGCGATATAGCTCAGGCGCGGCCCATCCGCCTCGATGACGCCAAAGCCCGTTGTCTGTAGACCGGGGTCAATACCGAGGATACGCATGGTGTTTGAGGCAGCCAATGGGATGAAGTTGTGAAGGGTTTCAGCGCAGGCTCATGTCCGCGCAGCGGACGTGAAGGCGCGCAAGCGCCGGCCGGAGCTAAAGCCCGTTGTTTGTAGACCGGGGTCAATACCAAGAATTCTCATCAACTCGCCCACCTGAAATACCACCGCACCGAGTGAAAGAATACCGGTGCCGAAAAGCACAGCACCGCGATGCGGTCCAGCAGGCCCACCGCACCGGTGATGGAACTTTGATTGCCCCAGTAGCGCACGCCGGCATCGCGCTTGAGCGCTTCCATCACCAGGGCACCGAAGCTGCCCGCTCCAGCCGCAGCCGCGGCCATCAGCATGGCTTGCCAGACATTGAAGGGAGTGATCCAGAACAGTGCTGCGCCCAGCAGCGCGGCCCCCAGCACGCCGGCCCACCAGGCGCGCATGGAGAAGTCGCGGTCAACATGGCGGGCCAGCGGCCGGCGCCGCAGCCAGGTGGCGGCGCGTTCCTCGGCCAGATGACCGCCGCTGACCACAATCACCAGAAAGAACAGCAAGAACGCGCCACGGCCGGAGTAGCTGGGCATGTCCAGCAGCAGCAGGGCGGGGGCATGCGAGAGGCCGTAGATGCAGACCATGATGCCCCACTGAATCTTGGCGTTACGCTCCAGAAAATTGCGCGGGTCACCGGCCAGGGCGCTGACCACCGGAATGGCCAGAAAGCTGTAGACGGGGATCAGCACGGTGAAGAGATTGAACTCCCGCAAGCCCACCACCAAGTATTGCAGTGGCAGCAGCACGAAGAAGGCCAGCAGCAGGCTGCGGTGGTCACCGCGGCGGGTGTGCAGCAAGGTGATGAACTCCCGCAAGGCCAGGAAGGACAGCACGCCAAACAGCACCGTCGCCCCCACCGGCCCCGAAACCCAAGCGGCCCAGAAGATGCTGGCGCCCAGCCACAACATGCGCAACTCATGATGCCAGCGGCGGCGCCGCGCCATCACGGCCTCGTCGGTGCTTTCGCTTTCGCGCAAGCTCATCAAAAAGCTGCTGCAACTCAGCAGCACCAGGGTGCTGAGCAAGGCGATGAAGAGCAGGGCGGTTTGCTGGTGCGGCGCCAGCTTTTGCAGCAAGGCCATCATGGGCGTTCACCTGCGGGGCGCTGCGCCAACACCGCGGCGCGGGCGCGTTCGAGGAAGGCGCGTTTGTCCTCGCCCGCCTCCAGGTGTAGCGGCTCGCCGAAGGTCACGGTGCACAGAATCGGTACCGGCACCACTTCGCCCTTGGGCATGACGCGCTGGACGTTGTCGATCCAGGTTGGCACCAGCACGACTTGCGGGAACTGCTCGGCCAGATGGAAGAGCCCGGCCTTGAAGGGCTGCGGCTCGCCTTTGTTGGAACGGGTGCCTTCGGGGAAGATCACCAGCGAGTCGCCGGCCGTCAGCGCGTCCGCCAGCGGTTCGAGTGGATCATCATCCGGCGTGGCGCGGGTGCGGCTGACGTAGACGGCGTTGAACACGGCAGTGGTGAGCCAGGTCTTGAGCGGGCTGCTGGTCCAGTAGTCACGCGCGGCGATGGGGCGGGTCTGGGCGCGCATATCCCCGGGCAGGGCGGCCCAGATCAGCACCCAGTCGAAATGGCTTTGATGGTTGGCGAAATAGATGCGCTGCTCGGCCTTCGGCGGGCAGCCCTTCCAATGGCCTTGGGCGCCGGTGATCAGCCGCGCCAGGCCGGCCAGAAAATGGCCGGTGAATTTGGCAAGAGACATGCCGCCATCCTAGCCCGGATGTTTCACGAGGGATGCGGGAATTGCGGGAGTCCAGGCCGCAGCCAATGGCGCTGAGACGGCCGCAGCCGATGCCCCGTGGCATCGGCGAGGAGTTGAAGCGTCAGGGGCAAGGTCTGGGCCGCGCAAGCCCGCGTAGGCCCTGTAGGCGAAATGGATAGAACGTCGAAGCGAGAGAACGTCGTGTTCATCAGTGCTGTGGACCAGCCGGGGCCGACCTCGTGAAATATCCGGGCTAACCCGGAACGTCGGGCCAGCCCGGAGTTCGCTTGCCGCAAGCGCCCCGGGCCTGACTGAGCGCAAGCTCAGGCCCAATTCAAGCCAGTTGCACCGCCTTGCCGCTGAGGCTTTGCGCCAGGCCGGTGGCCAGGCGCGCGGCCAGGGTGTAGACCGTGACCTGCGGATTGGCGCCGATGCTGGTGGGGAAGAGCGAGCCGTCATGCACCGACAGGTTCTTGAGCTGCCAATGCCGGCCGTCTGGCTGCACCACGCCGCGGCTGGCCTCGGCGGCCAAGCTGCAGCCGCCCATCACGTGGGCGCTGCCGACCACGGTCAGGAAGGGCTTGTAGTCCAAACGTGCAATCGCGGCTTTGGCGGCCTCCCAGCTGCCGTAGTCAGCGGCCTGTTCGTGGCCGGGGCGCACGGTCTTGGCGCCGGCGGCGAATTGCAGCTCGGCCATGCTGAGGTGGGCGCGGCGGGCGCCTTCCAGCAAATAGTCGCTCAAGGTGTAGGCCAGGGCGGCGCTGCCGTCGGACTTGAGGCTCACTGTGCCGCCGGGCGACTCGGCATGGAAGCCGTCGCGCAGCAGGGCGATGCCCACATGGGTGTGCGGATAGGCTTTGACGCGCGGGCCCAGCTCGGCGCCGAAGCCACCCAGATTGGTCATCGCAAAAGCCGGGTGCACCGGCGCGGTTTCGAGCTTGAAACCGACCGGGCCGTCCACCGGATGCTGGTGCAGGAAATGGTCGGAGAAGACGCTCATGGGCGCGCCGGCCCAACCCTGCACGGCCTCGGGCATGACGGCGCTGCTGACCAGGGTGGGGTGCAAAAAGGTGCGCTTGCCCAGCAGCTTGTGCGGGTCGGGCGCGCCCGAGCGCATCAGCAGAGCGGGCGAGTTGATGGCGCCACCGGCCAGCACGAAATGCTTGGCCGTGATGCGCAGCGGCGCACCATTGGCATCGCCATTGAGGTGGATGGGTTGGCAGATCAGTGCCGCCACCCGGTCGCCCTGCAACTCGTAGCGCTGTGCGCGCGTTTGCACCAGCAAGGTGGCGCCCAGATCAAGCGCCGCCGGAATGGTGGTGACCAGCATGGACTGCTTGGCATTGGTGGGGCAGCCCAGGCCGCAGGAGCCCAGGTTCCAGCAACCCTTCACATTGCGATGCATCTTGACCGGCTCGGCGCCAATCTTCAGCGCGCCGCGCCGCAGCACATCGTTATTGGCATTGGGCTCGCCCATCCACTCACCGATATTCAGCCGCCGCTCCACCTGCTCAAACCAGGGCCCCAGGGCCGCGGGCGTCATATCGCTGAGGCCGTATTTGCTGGCCCAGACTTCCAGCGTGGAAGCCGGCGTGCGGAAGGCCCCTGCCCAGTTGACCGTGGTGGAGCCGCCCACGCAGCGCCCTTGCAGGATCGGCATGGTCTGCTCGGTGTTCTTGCGGCCACCGGCTTCTTGGTACAGCTGGCCATAGGCCTCGGCTTCGAGCTGGCGGAAGTCGCTGCTGGAGCGCAGCGGGCCTTCTTCCACGATGATGATCTTGAGGCCGGCCTTGGTCAGCAGCTCGGCCGTGATGCCGGCGCCCGCGCCACTGCCGACAATCAGCACATCGCAGTCCAGCTGAGCCGGTGGGGCGCGGAAGGCGCCGTCCAGCTCGGTGCCGAAGACCTTCCAGCCGCGAGCCAGACCCTCTTTGATGGGGTCGGCGATCTTGGGTTTATTGCTTTGTTCTTGGCTCATGCTCAGGCGAATTCTCGGGGTCCGGGGTAGCCCACTTGCGGCCAGTTGCTGGCATCGCTGAAGAAGACCAGGCAGTTGAGGTCACGCAGGGCGTGGTAGATCTGTTGGCGCACGTCGAGGCTGGATAGGCGCATGCCGTCCAGCACCGCTTGCACCTCGGCCACCGAGGCCTCGGCCCAGTCGGTCTTCAGGCCGGTCAGCGCCAGGCGGCCGGCGCTGCTGCTCAGCAGGCTCAGCACCTGACCGAGCTGTGCGCGAACCTCGGCCGGAAAGCCTGCGATATTGGCATCCACCTGGGCCAGCTGTTGATCAAGCCGGGCCTCGCGCTGCACCGCGTTCTCGGGCCACAGGCCGTCCAGCACGCTCAAGGCTACTTTGCGCATCAGGACGCGAGCGTCGGGGCTGAGTTTGCCGTCCACCAGGCCGGGGCGCAGCAGGGCCACGCCGGTACCGGCCAGGCCCAGCAGCACCGCGCTGCCCACGCCCAGCTGCAGCCAGCGTCGTCGATTCATCATGCTCAAGCGAGTCTCCATTTTTTGTTTGATCCGAGGCTAACCGCTGCCTGCCCCGGTGCCAAGCGTGTTGGCCCTTGCCTAGAGTTTGCGGTCTATTTGCCGAATGGTCGCAAGGGTGACAGCGCAAGGGCGTGCGCTGGCCGCTGGCTTGGTGGATGATGGGCGAACTCTGCTGATTCCATTCGCTATGACCACCGCACTGCCCACCATCGCTTTCGACAATAGCTACGCGCGCGAGCTTGAAGGCCTGTATGCCCATGTGCAGGCCAGCCGGGTCCCGGCGCCGCGCCTGCTGCGTTTCAACCAGGCCTTGGCGGCCGAGCTGGGCTTGGACTTGGAGGGATTTGACCAAGCCACCTTGGCAGCCCTGTTCGCCGGCATGGAGGTGCCGGTGGGCGCCACGCCGCTGGCGCAAGCCTATGCGGGCCACCAGTTCGGCGGCTTCTCACCTCAGCTGGGCGATGGCCGTGCCTTGCTGTTGGGCGAGGTGATTGATGTGCAGGGCCGGCGGCGCGATATCGCCTTGAAGGGTTCGGGGCGCACGCCTTTCTCGCGCGGCGGCGACGGCAAGGCGGCCGTCGGGCCGGTGCTGCGCGAATACTTGGTGGGCGAGGCCATGCATGCGCTGGGCGTGCCCACCACGCGGGCGCTGGCGGCGGTGAGCACCGGCGAGCAGGTGCAGCGCGAAGGCCTGCTGCCCGGCGCGGTGCTGACGCGAGTGGCGGCTAGCCATGTGCGGGTGGGCACGTTTCAGTATTTCGCCGCGCACGGCGAGATCGACAAGCTCCGCCGCCTGGCCGACTATGTGATTGCGCGGCACGACCCCCAACTGCTGGGTAGCGCCGAGCCCTATCTCGGCTTGCTGCAGGCGGTGGCCGAGCGCCAGGCGGCGTTGATTGCGCGCTGGATGCATCTGGGCTTCATCCACGGGGTGATGAATACCGACAATATGACCATCTCCGGCGAAACGATTGACTACGGCCCCTGCGCCTTCATGGAGGCCTATGACCCCGACGCGGTCTTCAGCTCGATCGACCGGCAGGGCCGCTACACCTACTCGAACCAACCGCAAATCGCGCGCTGGAACCTGGCCCGCTTGGCCGAGGCCTTGCTGCCGCTGATGGGCAGCGATGTGCAGCGCGCCATCGATCAGGCCATGGCGGTGCTGGACGACTTCCCGGCGCGGTATGAGGCGCACTGGCTGCAAGGCGCGCGCGCCAAGCTGGGTTTGTTGGAGGCCCAGGACGGTGATCTTGAATTGGCGCAGGATTGGTTGAACCTGCTGCACACCCAGGCGGTGGATTTCACTCTGGCCTGGCGGCATCTGGCGGCAGTGGCCGATGGCGCAGCGCCACAGGGTCAGGTCTTGCCTCCGAGCGCCTTGCAGGCCATGTTTGCGGATGCCGGTGCATTGAATGCCTGGCTCGCCCGTTGGCAGGCGCGCTTGGCCAGCGAGGCGGCCCAGCCCCCGGCGCAGTGCGCTGCAGCGATGCGGGCCGTCAGCCCGCTCTACATTCCGCGCAATGCCTTGGTGGAGGAGGCCTTGAGTGCCGCCAGCGATCATGGGGATCTGATGCCCTTCGAGCAGCTCTTGGCGGTGCTGAGCCAGCCTTTCGTCGAGCGCCCCGGCCTGGACCGCTACGCCCAGCCCGCGCCTGCGGAGGTGACGGCGAACTACCGCACTTTCTGCGGCACCTGAGGGCTCGATGAGCAGATGGCCGCTCGCTTGAACGAGGCCGAGCTTAGCGCGAAGCCTTAATCGGCATGGCCTTCCAGCATGGCTTGCAGTTTCAGCACCGTGTGCCAGTTGCGTGAAGTGGCGGCCTCGCCGGTGGCGCGGGCAAAGTCCTTGGCCAGTTTGGAATCGATCACGCCGCTGGCGCAATGCAGATAGGCGGCCCGCTCACCCAGGGCAAAAGCCTCATCGCCCCAGTCTTGCTGAAGCAGGGCTTGGGCCTTGGCTTGGGTTTGCGCGGAGGCCAGAAAGGCAACTAGCAATTGGGACGGGTCGGCTTGCCGCTGCAGCAGACTGTTCTGCGCGATTACCTCGTGCAATTCGCTGGCGCTGACAACGATCACCGCAACTGAAAAGCCGCAGCGATGCTCGATGGCAGCCGCAATCGCCGCCGCCGCGCCACTCAGTTGGCTTGGCGTGGCCTTGAACAGCGCGTTGCCGCTATTGAGCAAGGTGCGCACCTCGGTGAAGCCCAAGGTGTCGCTCAAGATCTCGCGCAAGTCCGCCATGGCGATGCGCTTGGCCTTGCCCACATTGATGCCGCGCAGCAGGGCCACGCAAGCGATGGCTTGGGTTTTACTCATGCCAGCTGCGGCCATGAATGAAGCCCCGCGCGGCGTAGCGGCGCGGGGCGTGCGCC
Organism: Paucibacter sp. KCTC 42545; assembly: GCF_001477625.1. NCBI lineage: Bacteria > Pseudomonadati > Pseudomonadota > Betaproteobacteria > Burkholderiales > Sphaerotilaceae > Roseateles > Paucibacter sp. KCTC 42545. Next base: position 3,241,854 of record NZ_CP013692.1, on the reverse strand, counting down.
GGGCTGCTGCAGGAGCCCGGCTGATCCATCAGTGACGGAAGTGGCGCACGCCGCTGAACACCATGGCGATGCCGCGCTCGTTGGCGGCGGCGATCACCTCGTCGTCGCGCATCGAGCCACCGGGCTGGATGACGCTGGTGGCGCCGGCATCAACAACCACATCCAAGCCGTCTCGGAAGGGGAAGAAGGCGTCGCTGGCGACGGCCGAACCTTGCAGGGTCAGACCCGCGTTCTCGGCCTTGATCGAGGCGATGCGGGCCGAGTCGATGCGGCTCATTTGGCCGGCACCCACGCCCAGGGTCATGCCGCCGGCGCAGAAGACGATGGCATTGCTCTTCACGTACTGAGCGACAGTCCAGGCGAACAGCAGGTCTTGCAGCTCTTGCGCGGTGGGCTGCTTGGTGGTGACCACCTTCAGATCGCTGGCCTTGAGGAAATGGTTGTCCGCGGTTTGCAGCAGGATGCCGGAGCCGACGCGCTTGCTGTCGACGGCATTGCGGCCTTGGCTGAAGGGCGTGGCGCCGCCCGCGGGCAGGGCGATTTCCAACAGGCGCACATTCACCTTGGCGGCGAAGATGGCGCGCGCTTCATCGCTGAAGGCCGGAGCCATCAGCACTTCAACGAACTGCTTGGAGACATGCTGGGCAGCGGCCGCGTCCACCGGGCGGTTGAAGGCGATGATGCCGCCGAAGGCGCTGGTGGGGTCGGTCTTCAAGGCCTTGGCATAGGCTTCGGCCGGGTTGGCACCGATCGCCACGCCGCAGGGGTTGGCGTGCTTGATGATGACGCAGGCGGGGGTGTCAAAGGCTTTGACGCATTCCCAGGCGGCGTCGGCATCAGCGATATTGTTGTAGCTGAGCTCCTTGCCTTGCAGTTGCTTGGCGGTGACCAGCGAGCCGGGGGCGGGGAAGAGGTCGCGGTACAGGGCGGCGGTTTGGTGCGAGTTCTCGCCGTAGCGCAGGTCTTGCACCTTGACGAAGGTGGAGTTCATCTGGCCGGGGTACTCGGCCAGGCTGCCGTCGTCTTGGCGGGCGCTCAGGTAGTTGCTGATGGCCGCGTCATATTGGGCGATGCGATTGAAGGCAGCCACGCTGGCGGCGAAGCGAGTCTTGTCGCTGGTCTTGCCGCTGGCCTTGAGTTCTTCCAGCACGCCGGCGTATTGGGAGGCGTCGGTCAGCACCGTCACGTCTTTCCAGTTCTTGGCGGCGCTACGCACCATGGCCGGGCCGCCGATGTCGATGTTCTCGATCGCGTCTTCCAGCGTGCAGCCGGGCTTGGCCACGGTGGCTTCAAAGGGGTAGAGGTTGACGGCCAGGATGTCGATCATGGTGATGCCGTGCTGGGCAGCGGCGGCCATGTGCTCGGGGAAGTCGCGGCGCGCCAGCAGGCCACCGTGCACCTTGGGGTGCAGGGTCTTGACGCGGCCGTCCAGCATCTCGGGGAAGCCGGTGTGGTCAGCCACCTCGGTGACGGGCAGGCCCGCGTCAGCCAGCAGCTTGGCCGTGCCGCCGGTGGACAGCAGGCGCACGTTCAGGGCGTGCAGTTCCTTGGCGAATTCGAGGATGCCGGTCTTGTCGGACACGGAGATCAGAGCAGTGAGTTGAGACATGGCGTTACTTCTTGGCTAAGTTTGAATTCAAAAAATCGGGCCGGCAGGCTGGCTGGCAATCGGGCGGTCTTTGGTGGCCGCGCCCCTCAAGGGATCAGCTTGTGCTCGGTCAGCTTGCGCCGCAAGGTGTTGCGGTTGATGCCCAACCACTCGGCCGCCTTGCTTTGGTTGCCGGCGGCGTGCTGCATCACCACTTCGAGCAGGGGCTTCTCCACCAGGTGGATCAGCATCTCGTGCATGGAATGGGGTTCTTCGCCTTCGAGGTCGCGGAAATAGACCTCCAGGTTTTCGCGCACGCAGGCATCGATGGGTTTCGGTGTCATGCCAGCGGCCTCAGTTCTTTTTGTTGGTTTGCATTCATAGTCATCGCATATTCATCGTCTGCGTCCGAACCTGCCATTGTTGGCTCGCCTTGCGGCTTGGCAAGATAGGGCAAGCGCTCATAGTCCCCCGCCATGCGGGCGAACCATTGGCGCAGGGCGCTGATTTGCGCCTCGCAGCTTTCCAGCAGGTTCATCGCCTGGCGGAACTCTTCACCACCGGGCAAGTCACGCACCGCCCAGCCGATGTGCTTGCGCGCGGTGCGCATGCCGGTCAGGCTGCCGTAGAGCGTGTAGTGTTCTTGCAGGTGTTCCACCAGCCAGTCGCTGGCCTCCACCACGGTGGGGGCGGGCAGGGTCTGGCCGGTGCTCAGGTAATGGGCGATCTCGCGGAAGATCCAGGGCCGGCCTTGGGCGGCACGGCCAATCATGATGGCGTCGGCGCCGGTGTGGGCGAGCACTTCGCGGGCCTTCTCGGGCGAGTCGATATCGCCATTGGCCACCACCGGAATCTGCAGCGCAGCCTTGACGGCGCGGATGGTGTCGTATTCGGCTTGGCCCTTGTAGCCCTGCTCGCGGGTGCGGCCATGCACCGTCACCATGGCCACGCCGGCGGCTTGGGCGCCCAGGGCCAGCTTGACGGCGTTTTTCTCGCTCTCACACCAGCCGGTGCGCATCTTCAGGGTCACCGGCACGCCATGCGGCGCTGCGGCCTCGACCACGGCGCTGACGATTTGCAAGGCCAGCGGTTCGTCTTGCATCAGCGCCGAGCCGGCCCATTTGCTGCACACCTTCTTGGCCGGGCAGCCCATATTGATGTCGATGATCTGCGCGCCGCGGGCGATGTTGTAGGCCGCGGCCTCGGCCATCATGGGCGCGTCGGTGCCGGCAATCTGCACCGCGATGGGGCCTTGCTCACCCTCATGATTGGCGCGGCGCGAGGTCTTCAGGCTGTTCCACAAGTCCTTGCGCGAAGTCACCATCTCGCTCACCGCGTAGCCTGCCCCCATGCGGCGGCACAGCTGGCGGAACGGCCGGTCGGTGACGCCGGCCATGGGCGCCACGAACAAGGCGTTGGCAAGACGATGGGAGCCAAGCTGTGGGCCAGGCATTGGGGAAGACATGCGGGTGCGGACGGACGGAAGGTGGGGGCTGCAGTTCAGGCGCAGAGATGGCGCTGGCTGCACAAAAAAGAGGCAAGAGTATAAAGCCCTTCGCCCGCTCGGGCCCTGCCCATAATCCACGCCATGGAACAATTTCTGCAATCTGCTATTCACAGCCTGCTCGCCACCATGGCCTTGCCTCAGGTTGGGCTGGCGGCCGTCTTCATCGTGGCGCTGGTGTCGGCCACGCTTTTGCCGCTGGGCTCGGAGCCGGCGGTCTTCCTCTTGGTGAAGGCTGACCCCAGCATGTTTTGGCCCGCCGTGCTGGTGGCCACCGTGGGCAATACCCTGGGCGGCGCCATCAGTTGGTGGATGGGCTACGCCGCCGAGCAAGCTTATGAGCATGCCAAGCGCGAGCAGCCTCCCAACCCGCGCGCCTTGCGCTGGCTGGAGCAGTTTGGTGCCAAGGCTTGCCTGCTCAGCTGGTTGCCGGTGGTGGGCGATCCGCTGTGCGCCGTGGCCGGTTGGTTGAAGCTGCCCTTCTGGCCTTGTGTGGCCTATATGGCCGTGGGCAAGCTGATGCGCTACGTCCTGATGACGGCGAGCTTGCTTTGGGTATTCCCCCCCTGATGGGGGTAAGCCGCGAACTTCTCTTCAGCGATCACAATGCGTGACCGCATTACAGATTTGAGCCAGCCCCCCATGACGACTACCCGCACCCCTGCCTACACTGAATTGCAACAACGCCAGCAGCGCTTGCATCATCTGACGCACCTGCAATCCATCGCCGAGTGGGACCAATCCGCCAATATGCCGGCCAAGGGCAGCGAGGCGCGATCCCTGGCTGTGGCCGAAATGGGTGGCTTGCTGCATCAGCTCAGCACCGAGCCGGTGCTCAAGACCTTGCTGGCCGACGCCGAACAAGAAGAGCTGAGCAGCGACGAGCGCGCCAATCTGCGCGAGATCAAACGCGCCTGGAGCGCCTCTAACGCCTTGCCGCAACGGCTGGTGGAAGCCAAGTCGCTGGCCAGCTCGCGCTGCGAACATGCGTGGCGCAGCCAACGCCCGGCCAATGACTGGGCCGGTCACTTGCCCAATCTGCGTGAAGTGGTGGCCTTGGCGCGGGAGGAGGCGGTCTGCTTGTCGGAAGCCACCGGCCTGTCGCGTTACGACGCCTTGATGGATTTGTATGAGCCCGGCATGCGCAGCGCCGAGGTGGACCGCGTGTTCGGTGATCTGCGCAGCTGGCTGCCTGATTTGATCAAGACCGTGCAGGCCAAGCAGGCGCAGGAGACGGTGCTGGAGCCCGTGGGGCCCTTCCCGAAAGCGGCCCAGCGCGCCCTGGGCCTGGACGCCATGCGCCTGATGGGCTTCGACTTCGACGCCGGCCGCCTGGATGAAAGCGCCCACCCGTTTTGCGGCGGTGTGCCGGAAGATGTGCGCATGACCACGCGCTACCGCGAGGACAACTTCATCCCCAGCCTGATGGGCACCATCCACGAAACCGGCCATGGCCGCTACGAGCAAAACCGCCCGCGCGACTGGATCACCCAGCCCTTGTCACAAGCCCGCTCCATGGGCTTGCATGAAAGCCAGAGCCTGAGCTTTGAGATGCAGCTGGGCAGCCACCCGGCCTTCGCCAAGCTGCTGAGCCCGCTGGTCATCAATCACTTGGGCGATCAACCCGCCTTTGCGCCGCAAAACCTGAATCGCTTGCTGACCCGGGTGCACACCGGCCTGATCCGCGTCGATGCCGACGAAGTCACCTACCCGGCGCACGTCATCCTGCGCTACGAGATCGAGCGCGCGCTGATGGAAGGCGAGATCGAGTGCGAGGACATCCCGGCTCTGTGGGACGCCAAGATGATGGAGCTGCTGGGTCAGGACACGCGCGGCAACTTCAAGGATGGCTGCATGCAAGACGTGCATTGGGGCAGCGGCTCCTTTGGCTACTTCCCTTGCTACACCTTGGGCGCCATGTATGCCGCGCAGTGGTTTGCCGCGATGCGGCGCGCCACGCCGACGCTGGACGCGCAGATCGAGGCCGGCCAATTGCAGCCCGTGTTTGACTGGTTGCAAACCAATATCTGGAGCCAGGGCAGCCGTTGGGAAACGCCTGAGTTGGTGCGCCGCGCCAGCGGCGAGGCGCTCAACCCGGCGCACTTCAAGGCGCATTTGCAGGCGCGTTATCTGGCCTGAGGCTTGGGGGCTTTCCATGCACTGAGGCCCGCCTTGTGGCGGGCCTCAGTGCTGTGATTCAGCAGCCCGCGAGCGCGGTCGGCTGAATCGGTCTTGATCGAAGGGCGCGGCTGCTCAGCGGCCACGCCCGCCTGATCAAGCTGCGGCGGCTTCGGTGCTGGCCGGAGCTGCAGCGACTGGGGCTGCCGCGACCTTCTTGGCAACGCGCTTGGCGGCCGGGGCCTTGGCTTCAACTGGCTTGGCTGCTGCTGCTGGCGCGGCTGCCTTTTTGGCGACGACCTTGGGGGCAGCTTTGGCGGCCGGCTTGGCGGCGGCCTTGACCGGCGCCTTCACAGCGGCCACTTTGGCGGGGGCCTTAGCAACGGGTTTGGCGGCAGGCTTAACGGCCTTGGGCGCAGCAGCCACGGCGGTCTTCACGGCCTTGGTCGCAGCTTTTGCGGCGGGCTTGACGGCTGTCTTCACGACCTTGCTGGCCTTGTCGGCTTTGGCTGCGGGCTTGGCCTTGGCTTTCGGTGCCACGCCCAGGGCGTCGCTCAACTCATTGAGGCGCTCCACCAATTCATTCACCTCCTTGGCCGAGGGCACGCCCAGGCGCTTCAAGGCGCGAGCCACGCGCTCTTCGAAGATGGATTCCAGCTTGTCCCAATGTTGGCCAGCCTTGCTGCCCACATCGTCGGCCATGCCGGTCATCTTGCTGGCCATGGCACCGATCTTTTCTTCGGCGGCGCTTTGGGTCTTCTTTTGCAAGTGGATGCCTTCTTTCACCAGGGCTTCAAACACCTTGCCGCCTTCGCCTTGCGCCTTGGAAAAGGCGCCCAGACCTGCTGCCCAGATTTGCTGGGCCGAGTCCTTGATGTGCTGGGCAAGTTGGCTGTCCAACAGTCCGGCCGGGATCGCGCCACCGAAGGTGCTGCTCGCGGCGGCGTTTTTCTTGGCTGCCATTTTCTGAAGCTTCTTGACCATATTGTCAGTCCTTTGTGTTGACGAATTACTGGCGGGCCCTGGTAGGTACTCGCACATCCTCACTATAGGCCCGCATGCCTGCATTTAGCTGACGCAAGTCCTAGGCAGTGCCCTCTACCTACAGCCTGGTCGACCCCTGGGGAAAGCCTGCAGCTTCGGTCGCCTGCTGATGGTCAAGAATGCGGGTAGACCACATTCTTGACGGAGACACTGATGCAGTATTTCGTGACGGGAGCCACTGGCTTTATTGGCAAGCGGCTGGTGAAAAAACTGCTCGCGCGGCGCGGCAGTACGGTGCACTTTTTGCTGCGTGAAGAGAGCTGGGACAAGCTGCCCGACTTGCTGCAATTCTGGGGCGTTGCCAAGAACCGTGTGCAGCCGGTCAAGGGCGATTTGTGCGCTAAGAAGCTGGGTGTGTCTGTGGAGGACATCAAGCGCCTGAAGGGTCAGATCGACCATGTCTACCACCTCGCCGCCGTCTATGACTTGAATGCGGACGAGGAGGCGCAGATGAGCGCCAATATCGATGGCACGCGCAGCATGGTGGAGTTTGCCCATGCCGTGGAGGCCGGCCATGTGCACCATGTCTCCAGCATTGCCGCCGCCGGGCTCTACGAAGGCGTGTTCCGCGAGGATATGTTTGACGAGGCCGAAGGCCTGGATCATCCCTACTTCAAGTCCAAGCACGAGAGCGAGAAGATCGTTCGCAAGGAGTGCAAGCGCCCCTGGACGGTGTATCGGCCCGCCATGGTGGTGGGCGACTCCAAGACTGGGGAGATGGACAAGGTCGATGGCCCTTACTACTTCTTCAAGCTGATTCAGCGCCTGCGCCAGATCCTGCCGCCCTGGATGCCCTCGATTGGTTTGGAAGGTGGCCGCATCAATATCGTGCCGGTTGATTTCGTCGTTAATGCGCTGGATCACATCAGCCACCAGCAGCGCAAGACGGGCGCTTGCTTCCATTTGGTCGACCCGATGGGCTACCGCGTCGGTGATGTGCTGGACATCTTTTCGCGCGCCGCCCATGCGCCCAAGATGAATCTCTTCGTCAATGCGGCGCTGCTGGGCTTTATTCCAAAGAGCGTGAAGAAGGGCTTGATGGCCTTGGCACCGGTGCGGCGCATCCGCAATGCGGTGATGAAGGATCTGGGCCTGCCGGATGATTTGTTCACCTTCATCAACTACCCGACCCGTTTTGACTGCCGCGAGACCGAAGCCGCGTTAAAGGGATCGGGCGTGGCCTGTCCGAACTTGCACGATTACGCCTGGCGTTTGTGGGATTACTGGGAGCGTCATCTGGACCCAGCCCTCTTCATCGATCGCAGCCTGCGCGGTACGGTGGCGGGCAAGGTGGTGCTGGTCACTGGAGGCTCCTCGGGCATTGGCTTGGCGGCTGCGACCAAGTTCGCCCAGGCCGGTGCGATCACCCTGATTTGTGCGCGTGACGAGGCCAAGCTGGCACAGGCCGTCCAAGAGATCCGCGCGGCCGCTGGTGCTGACGCACAGATACACAGTTACTCCGCCGACATTTCCAACGAGCAAAGCTGCGCCGGCATGATGGCCTGGATTGCCGAGAACTTTGGCGGGGTGGACTTCCTGATCAACAACGCCGGCCGCTCCATCCGCCGCGCCATCGAGGGTAGCTATGACCGCTTCCACGACTATGAACGCACCATGCAGCTGAATTACTTCGGCTGCCTGCGCGTGACCATGGGCCTGCTGCCTGGCATGGTGGCCAAGAAGAAGGGACATGTGGTCAATATCTCCAGCATCGGCGTGCTGACCAATGCGCCGCGCTTCTCGGCCTATGTGGCCAGCAAGGCGGCGCTGGACGCTTGGACGCGCTGCGCCTCAAGTGAATATGCCGACCTGGGCATCACCTTCACCACCATCAATATGCCCTTGGTGCGCACGCCCATGATCGCGCCGACCAAGATCTACAACAATGTGCCAACGCTGAGCCCCGAGGAGGCCGCCGATATGGTGGCCGATGCCTGCATCAGCAAGCCGGTGCGCATTGCCACCCGCTTAGGGATTACCGGCGAGTTGATGCATTCGCTGCTGCCGCGCGTGGCGCAAATCGTCATGAACACCAGCTTCCGCATGTTCCCGGACAGCGATGCGGCCAAGGGCGATGGTTCGGGCAAGAGCCTCAAGTCCCAGCTCTCGCCCGAGGCGATTGCCTTGCAGCAGATGATGAAGGGGATTCATTTTTGAGCCTTCTAAGCCTTCTTAGTATTCTGAGCGGCTGTTGCCGATGGAAGGCCCCGCTGCAGCGTCAGTCACTTCAGCAAAGGATCGCGCCGTGACGCCCAAAGAATTCACCAGCTTCGCGTCCTTCTACCCTTACTACCTGGGCGAGCACCAGAACAGCACCTGCCGGCGCCTGCATTTTGTGGGCAGTGCCGGCGTCTTGAGCTTGCTTTGTTTTGCCCTCATCACCTCGCAATGGCATTGGCTGTACGGTCTGCCGCTGCTGGGCTATGGCTTTGCCTGGTTGGGGCATTTTGTGTTTGAGAAAAACAAGCCCGCCACCTTCCGCTACCCGCTGTACAGCTTGATGGGAGACTGGGTGATGTTCAAGGACATGCTCGTCGGCAAGGTCAAGTTTTAGTTCGCGCTTTTGTTCTCGCGGTACGCAGAATGGCGCAGCACTAGCCAGTCGCTGCCTTCGCGCCATGCCGCAATGCCTTCTCTACCTGGACGTGCCCGTCTGTAGATTTGCCGTCCAAAAAATATGGCCCCGCAGGGCCATTGGTTTGCTTGCGTGAATTGCTTGCTGTCGATCAGCTCTGCAAGCTCGCCACCCGCGCACGGCGTGGGCGGCTGGGGAAGCTGTGGCGCAGGATGCGCCAGATCACCTGGCTGAACTGGCCCACCAGCGAGCCGGTGTTGTAGTGCACGCCGTAGCGGCGGCAGATGTCGCGCACCACCGGGGCCATTTCCACATAGCGGTTGGCCGGCACATCGGGGAAGAGGTGGTGTTCGATCTGGTGGCTCAGATTGCCTGACAAGGTGTTGAGCGCGAAGCCGCCGCTGATATTGCTGGAGCCGCGAATCTGGCGCCAGTACCAATGCGCGCGGGTTTCGTTCTTCAGCACGCTGCGGTGGAAGGTCTCGACCTCGGTGGTGAAGTGGCCGCAGAAGATGATGACGTAGGTCCAGACGCTGCGCATCACATTGGCCAGCACATTGCCGGTCAGCACGACCAGGAAGCCGGGGCCGGCCAGCGCCGGGAAGATCAAATAGTCTTTGATCAGCTGGCGCGAAATCTTGCGGCCGGCGATTTTCAATTCACCGCGCGCGGTCTTGCCATGCTTGCCGAAATAACCGCCCTTGGGCAGGTTTTGAATCGCCACGCCCCACTGGAAGAAGAGCGCAAACAGCACCGCGTAAATCGGCTGCAGCAGGGCGACCGGGGTCCACTTCTGCTCGGGGAACAAGCGCAGCACGCCGTAGCCAATGTCGTCGTCCAGGCCGTGGATATTGGTGTAGGTGTGGTGGCGGAAGTTGTGGGTCTTGCGCCAGTTTTCGCTGGTGCCAACGATGTCCCACTCGAAGGTCTTGCCCTGGAATTTGGGATCGCCCATCCAGTCGAACTGACCGTGAATGACGTTATGGCCGAGTTCCATATTGTCGAGAATCTTCGACAGCCCCAGGCTTAAAGCGCCCAGTGCCCAGAAGGCCCACATCCAGGGCGTGGGCAAGAAGGCGCCGATCATCAGCAGGGCGCGGCCGCTGAACTCGGTCCAGCGCACGGCACGGAAGATATTGCGGATGTAGCGGGCGTCGCGTGGGCCCAGGTCGGCCACGGTGCGGGCGCGCAGCGCCTCGATCTCGGCGCCGAACTTTTCCAACTCGTCGTTGCTCAGATTGCGGGTCAGGGATTTGCTCATGATTTACAGATCAAGACTGATGTCGGTACAGGCGCGGCTGACGCAGATGCGCAGCGCGGTATTGGGCTCGCTGCTGCGCTCGCCGGTGTTGAGGTCTTCGGCCAGGCCTTCGTGCATGGTGCAGACACAGCTGTGGCAAATGCCCATGCGGCAACCCGATGTCGGGCGCAAGCCTTGTGCTTCCAGCGCGGGCAGGATGGCTTCGCCGGAGCCGATTTCCAGCGTGCGGCCGCTGCGGCGCAGCGACACCTTGACGATGTGCTTGCTGTCCACATTCAGCGGCACGGCGGGTGAGAAGGCCTCGGCCTGGAAGCTTTGCACTTGCGCGCCCAGCAACTCACGCGCGCTGGCGACAAAGCCGCCGGGGCCGCAGGCCAGGGCTTGGGTCTGCGCCAATGGCTGGCCCAAGGCTTGGCTCAGGCTGACGCTGTTGATGCGCTCGCCGCCTTCTTGGGTGGCGATCAGCTGGAATTTGAAATTGGCAAAGCGCTCGGCCAAGGCCTGCAACTCGGGCACAAAGCAGGCTTGGGCAGCGGTGCGAACCCAGTAGATCAGCGTCACCGGCACCGGCATGCCTTGGGCGGCCAGGGCGCGGGTCAGGCTCATCAGCGGGGTGATGCCGCTGCCGGCTGCCAGCAGAGCCAGCGCGCCCGGCAGGGTGGTGGGCAGCAGCATGCTGCCGTAAGCGGGGCCCAGGTCCAGCAGATCACCCACGCGGGTGTGCTGGCACAGCTGGGTGCTCACTACGCCGCCGTCGACTTGCTTGATGGTGATGGCGATGCGGCCATCGGCACGCGGCACATCGCACAGGCTGTAGGAGCGGGTGACGCGGCGTCCATTGATCTCGACGCCGATGTTCAGATGCTGGCCGGGCGCAAAACCCTGCCAGTGGCGGTTGGGCTGCAAGACCAGGGTGACGGCGCCTTCGGCGGCAACCGTGCGCTCGACCACGCGGCCCAGGGCACGCTCCCAGGTCCAGCTGCGGTTGATCTTGCCGGCCCAGAAGTCAAACACGGCCGGGTCCACCAGCGGCGCGGCCCAGCGGCGTAAAAGCCCCGGGCGGCGTGCGCGCTGACTGGGCAGGCCGGCCTGCTGCTGGGTTTTGCCTTGCGGCTGGGCAATCGATGCAACGGTCACGAAACTACTCCGTCTGGAAAAATCTGCTGAGCTGAACGCATTGTACGTTCATACATACATTTGTGTATACAGTCGTATATTAAATCAAAAATCGCTATGATGCGCAGTCTGCCGCACCTTCATGACCATGCTTCAAGCGTCCCTGCCAACTCCTGTTCTTGATCTGCCTGGCGCCACCGGCCCCGGCCGCAAGGCGCAGATTTCGCGCGATGACATCATTCAAGCCGCGCTCAAGCTGGTGGGGCCGCATCGCAGCGTGTCGTCACTGAGCTTGCGCGAAGTGGCGCGTGAGGCCGGCATCGCCCCGAACAGTTTTTATCGCCAGTTTCGCGATATGGACGAGTTGGCCGTGGCCCTGATCAATTTGGCCGGCCAGTCGCTGCGGCAAATCATTGGTGAGGCGCGGCGGCGCTCGCACAACGGCTCCAGCGTGGTGCGCAGCGCCGTGCAGGCCTTTATGGATCAGTTGCGCTCGGATGACCTGCTGTTGCACATCTTGCTGCGCGAAGGCACGGTCGGTTCGGACGCCTTCAAGCGCGCGGTGGATCAGCAACTCGATTTCTTCGAGGAAGAGTTGCGCCAGGACTTGATCCGCATTGCCGAGGCCCACGGCACCGGCTTGTTTGAGCCGGCGCTCACGGCCAAGGCCATCACCCGGTTGGTGTTTGCCATCGGCGCCACCGCGATGGATATGCCGCATGAAAAATTGCCCGAGTTGACCGAGCAATTGGTGGTGATGGTGCGCATGATCGTCACCGGCACCCAGACGTTGGCGATCTCAGGTTCGCCCGACCTGGCCTTGGACAGGGTCTAAGGCCCAGGCCCAGGCCCAGGCCATTGCGCTGCGCCCGGCTCAGAATGGTGTTTGCCATTGGCGCCACTGCGATGGACATGCCGCATGAAAAATTGCCCGAGTTGACCGAGCAATTGGTGGTGATGGTGCGCATGATCGTCACCGGCACCCAGACGTTGGCGATCTCAGGTTCGCCCGACCTGGCCTTGGACAGGGTCTAAGGCTCAGGCCCAGGCCCAGGCCATTGCGCTGCGCCCGGCTCAGAAGCCTGCGGCCAGCGTCATGCGTGTGGCCACGCCGGCCAGCGCAATGCGGTGCAGCATCTCGCTGACCGTGGTGCAGCACTCAGGCAGGATGCTCACCTCATAGCCTTGCGCCTGCGGTGAGATGGCGGTGAAGACCACGCAGTTCTGCGTCATCATGCCGCAGACCAAGAGCTCCTTCACCCCCAGCGCCTGCAGCGTGGCCGCCAGGGTGGTGCCGACAAAGCTGTCGGCATGCTGTTTGATCACGATGGGTGCGTTCGGCGCGGCCGCCAGCAGGCGCGGATGCAGGGCCACGCCCTCGCTGCCGGCGTTGAAGAAGGGCGCGGGGCCTTTGCTGGCATCGGCAATGTGCTGAATCAAGATCACCGGCATCTCGCGGGCCTGGGCTTGCGCGATGGCGGCCTCGATCTTGACGAGCGTTGCTTCGCTATTCCAGAGCGGGAATTTGCCGCCGTCGAAATAGTCGTTTTGCACATCGATGACCAGCAGGGCTTGTTGCTTGGTGTTCATGGGGCTTTGCTTTCCTTGGGTTGGGATGCCGCCATTGTTGGCAGCCGAGGCTGTTCCTGCGAGTGGCCCGAAAGCCATTCTTCGATAAGATCGGGCCAATCTGTTTTTGGACTGGCCTATGCCTGCTGCCGCCAACACCGCCATCGCCCGCCACCGCATCGCGGTACTGGCTTTTGACCGTATCAGCCCTTTTCATCTGGCCGTGCCCTGCGCGGTGTTTGGCCATGAGCTAGGGCCGGGGCCACATACAGCGGCCGAACCGCAGTTCGACTTGCGCGTTTGCGCTGCAGAGCCCGGCCTCTTGCGCACCACGGCCGGCTTTGCCGTGCAGCCGGCTTATGGCCTGGAGGCTTTGAAGACGGCCCACACTGTCATCGTGCCCAGCTGGCGCGACCCTGCGGAAGCGGCGCCGCCGGCCTTGCTGAAGGCGCTGCGCGCGGCGCATCAGCGTGGCGCCCAGCTGGTGGGTTTGTGCCTGGGCGCTTATCTGCTGGCCCAGGCCGGCTTGCTGGATGGCCGGCGCGCCACCACGCACTGGGCTTATGCGCAGGACTTTGCCGAGCGCTTTCCGGCCATCCGGGTCGAGCCCGATGTGCTCTATATCGATGAGGGTGATGTGCTGAGCTCGGCTGGCACGGCCGCCGGCATCGATGCCTGCTTGCATCTGCTGCGCAGCCAGTACGGCGTGGCGGCAGCCAACCGGGTGGCGCGCCGCCTGGTGGTGCCGCCGCAGCGCCAGGGTGGGCAGGCGCAGTACATCGAGCAGGCGGTGCCGGTGACGGCGCGGGACTCGGCTCTGGCCTTTGTGTTGGACGATTTGCGCGCCACGCTGAACCAGCCGCACAGCCTGGACAGCGTGGCCGCGCGGGCCTTGATGAGCCGGCGCAGCTTCAGCCGCCATTTTCGGCAGCTGACCGGCGGCACCCTGGGCGACTGGTTGCTGCGGGAACGGCTGGCGCTGGCGCAGCGGCTGCTGGAGCAGGAGGAGCCGCGCAGCATCGACGACGTGGCCGCGCTGGCGGGCTTTGGCTCGGCGGTGTCCTTGCGGCATCACTTCGGGCGGGCCTTTGGCCTGGCGCCCACGGCTTGGCGGCGTAGTTTCAGTGCGGGATGAACCGACCACCTATTCAGGGGGGATGCTCGGGGGGCGGTGCGTCGCGGTCGCAGAATAGCGCGGTCGTAATTTTGGGGGTGGCGATGTCTTGCAAGGCGATGGGTAGCCCATGGTTAGCGCCGCTGCTGTGCGGCTTGACCGTGGCTGCAGCGCAGGCCAGCCCGGTCGGCCAGGACGCGCTGCCCGCGCATGCGGCCTCGGCCTCGGCGGCGAGCCCAATACCGGTCGTGCTGGATGAAGCCGAGCGCAAGGCCTTGTCGGGCCTGATGCCCAACCCGGGGGCCACGCCGACGCGATCGGCCCGTGAGGCACAAGCGGCGGCAGCGGCGCGTGCCGCCCTGGCCGCCTCGGCCGCGGCTGCTGCTTTGACCCCGGCGCAGGCCCAAATCGCGGGAATCAAGCCGCGGGCTGATCAGTCCTCGCGCACCACGGGTGGGGCGGGTAGCCCGAGCGAAGCCATGGTGGGCGATGAGGTGCGCGCCGCCATCAAAGAGAATCTCGCCCCCGAGACGGTGTCGGCCTTGAAGGAATTGCGCAGCGATCTGGGGCAAATCAAAAACAGCTTGGGGCTGGAGAAGCCCGATGCTGCCGCACGCGAGCCCAAGCGCGTGGGCTACCAGGGGGAGGGCCAGCCCGGCCAAGGGGGCCACGACGGCCCCCTTGGCGTTGGCCATCCCGATGCTGGACCGCCACCCGGTTCACGCCTGACCAATGGCCAGGTGCTGGTGCTGGCCGAGCAGCTGTTTTACGAGTTGCTGCCTTGGGCACTGGGTGCCATGGCCTTGTATGGTTCGGGCTCCCTGGTGGTGGCCGTGCTGCGCATGCAAGAGCGTAAGCGCCAGCAGCAGGCGCTGCGGCGTGCGCGCCGATCGAGCGGCGCTAGCAGCTCCAGCCGTTTCGGCGCTCAGGGCGATTCAAGCCTGCCCAGCGATCTGGAGCCGACACCACCCGCCTCGGCCCCTGAGCGCGCCGCTGCGCTCGATGTGCCCATCATCCGTCCACAACATCGCCCGCATCATCACCATCAATCCTCCGGCCACAGCAGCTTTGGCGCTGAGAGCCGCTCCAGTGAGTCCAGCGGCCGCAAAGTCAGCTCCAGCCGCTCGGGACGGTCGCGGCGCTCCGGCCCCTATCTCTGAGGTTTTGAAGGTGTGAGGCTTGGACGCAGTGATGCGCTTGGCCGGCCTTCAGCGGAAGTCCCTGCTCTCCAAGCCCAGCCGGCCCAGCCAGGGCGACAAGTCCTCGAAGCGCTGTGCCAGCAGATGGCGCACGCCGTTCTCGGCCTGCCATTTGCCGTGCGCGGCCAGCAGGCGGGCGTTGCGCAGCAGGCTGCGGTTGGCTTCGTACACATCGGGCCAGACGATCACCTGCACGCTGCCGGTTTCGTCTTCCATGCTGATGAAGAGCACGCCCTTGGCGGTTTGCGGGCGCTGCCGCACCGTCACCAAGCCGCAGGCATGCGCCGGCCTGCCGCTGCGCCAGTGCAGCAGCTGCGCGGCCGTCAGCAGGCCCCGCTTGGCCAGGCGCGGGCGCAAGAGCTTGAGCGGATGGCTGCGCAGGGTCAGGCCCAGGGCAGCGTAGTCCCACAGCACCTCCTCGCCTTCGGGGGCTTGTTCCAAGGCCAGTTCATCCTCCAGCGGCAGCGTGCCTTGCAAAAGCGGCGGCATGGCGCGCAGCGCGGTGGCCTGCCAGACCTGCTGGCGGCGCTGGCCGGCCAGCGACATCAGGGCGTCGGCGGCGGCCAGTTGCTGCAGATCTTGCTGATCGAGCCCGGCGCGCAGGGCCAGGTCTTGCGTGTCGCTGAAAAGGGCTTGGACGCGGGCCATCTCGATGCGCCGCGCCGCCGCGCCAGCCAAGCCGCTGACCAGTTGCAGGCCCAAGCGCACAGCGGGCTGATGCTGGCCGGCAATCGGCTCCAGGCTGCTGACCACGCCGCTGCAGTTGACATCCACCGCGCGCACCTCGATGTCGTGGCGGCGCGCGTCTTGCACCAGCTGGCTGGGTGAGTAAAAGCCCAGCGGTTGTGAGTTCAGCAGGGCGCACAAAAACACCGCCGGCTCATGCTGCTTGACCCAGCAAGACACATAGGTCAGCAGCGCGAAACTGGCGGCATGCGACTCTGGAAAGCCGTAGGAGGCAAAGCCCTTGATCTGGCGGAAGATGGCCTCGGCAAAGTCGTCGGTGTAGCCATTGGCGCGCATGCCGCTCAAGATCTTTTCGTGAAAGCGCTGCAGGTCGCCGGGCCGTTTCCAGGCCGCCATGGCGCGGCGCAGCTGGTCGGCCTCACCGGCCGAGAAGCTGGCCGCGATCATCGCCACCTGCATCACCTGCTCTTGAAAAATCGGGATGCCGCAGGTGCGCTCCAGCGCCACCTTGAGCGCCTCGCTGGGGTACTGAATGTCTTGCGGCCGCATGGCCCGGTTCTTCAAATAGGGGTGGACCATGCCGCCCTGAATCGGGCCGGGGCGCACGATGGCCACTTCCACCACCAGATCGTAAAAACAGCGCGGCTGCAGGCGCGGCAGCATGGACATCTGGGCGCGCGATTCGATCTGGAACACGCCCACCGTGTCGGCCCGGCAGATCATGTCGTAGGTGGGGCGGTCGCCCTCGGGCACGTCCTTCATGCCAAAGGGCTGGCCGCGTAACTGCTCAATCAGCTGGAAGCTGCGCCGCAGCGCGCTGAGCATGCCCAGCGCCAACACATCCACCTTCATCAGGCCGAGCGCGTCGATATCGTCCTTGTCCCACTGGATCACGGTGCGATCGACCATGCTGGCGTTCTCGATCGGCACCAGGCGCGACAGCGGCCCCTGCGTCAACACAAAGCCGCCGGGGTGCTGGCTGAGGTGGCGCGGCATGCCCATCAGCTGGCGCGTCAGCAGCAGCAGCTGGCGCAGCTGCAGGCTACCGAAGTCCAGGCCCAGCTCGGCTTGCAGCTGCTGCAGGCGCTCCTCGGGCAGCACTTCTTCGGTCCAGCCGTGGTGATCCTTGGCCAGGCGCTCCACCAGTTCAGGGTCCAAGCCCAGCGCCCGGCCCACATCGCGGATGGCGCTGCGCGGCCGGTAGCTGATCACCACCGCGGTCAGCGCGGCGCGCTCGCGGCCGTATTTGCTGTAGAGGTACTGAATCACCTCTTCGCGTCGATCGTGTTCGAAGTCCACATCGATGTCGGGCGGCTCGTTGCGTTCGCGGCTGATGAAGCGCTCGAACAGCATGCTGCTGCGCGCCGGGTCAACCTCGGTGATGTGCAGGCAAAAGCAGACGATGCTATTGGCCGCCGAGCCGCGCCCCTGGCAGAGGATCTCTTGGCCGCGCGCAAAGCTCACCACATCGGCCACGGTGAGGAAGTAATGCTCGTAGCCCATCTCGTGGATCAGTGCCAGCTCATGCTCCATCTGGGCGCGGTGCGCTGCTGCCACGCCCTGCGGCCAGCGAATGCGCGCACCTGCTTCGGTGAGGGCGCGCAAATGCTGGGCCGGGCTCTGACCCGGCGGCACCACCTCGCTGGGGTATTGGTAGCGAATTTCGTCGAGCGAGAAGCTGCAGGCCGCCGCCACCACCAAGGTTTGCGCCAGCAGATCGGCCGGGTAGAGCTGCGCCAGGCGCAGGCGGCTGCGCAGATGCCGCTCGGCATTGGGCTGCAGCTCATAGCCGCAGGCGCTGATGGGGCGATTCAGCCGGGTGGCTGTCATCACATCTTGCAGCGGCTTGCGCGAGCGCACATGCAGATGCACATCGCCCGCCGCCACCAGGGGCAGGGCCGTGGCCTGCGAGATCTGCCGCAGCCGGTGCAGCCAGAGTTCGTCGCCCAGTTCGCGCAGCAGGGCCACGCCAATCCAGGCCCGCCCGCTGAAGGCTTGCAACAGCCACTGCGCCTGCGCCAGCAATTGCGCGTCGCTGCTGCTGCGCAGCGGCAGCAACAAGGCCAGGCAGCCGCTGCTCAGCTGCGCGGCATGCTGCTGCAGCAAGGCCCAGCTGAGCTGGTAGCTGCCCTTGGGCGCGCTGCGCCGCAAGTCGGTGATGAACTGGCACAGCTCGCCATAGCCTTGCAGATGGCGGGCCAGCAGCACAAGTTTGAAGCCGGGGCCCTCGGCTTCGCTGACCAGGAATTCGCTGCCGATCAACAGCTTGAGCCCGCAGGCCTTGGCCGCGACATGGGCACGCACCACGCCGGCCAGTGAGCATTCATCGGTGATGGCCAGCGCCGCATAGCCTTGCGCATGGGCGCGCTCCACCAACTCTTGCGGGCTGGAGGCGCCGCGCAAAAAAGAGTAGTGGCTGAGGCAATGCAGCTCGGCGTAGGCGCTGATCATGCGAAGAGCCCGTGCAAGAACCAACCTTGCTCGTCCACCGACAGGCGCTGCTGAAAAATCCACAGCACGCCGGCGGTGGCACTCAGGGCCAGGAAGTAGTCGCGCTGCACATGTTGCGGCGGCCTATTTTTCGGCTCTTGCTGCGATTCTTGCTGGGCTTGGCCTGGGTCGCCCGCGTGGCCGCCCCACCAACCGCCTTCGATGCGCTGCGGCCCCGCCAGCAGGCGCAGCGGGCCGAGGTAATGCGGTTGGTCTTGCCGCACTTCCAGCCGCAGCGGCTCGGGCAGCAGCCAGGTCGGTTGCGGACTGCCGTTGGGGCGCAGGCCCGGCGCGGGTGCCGCGTGGCCGGGCCAGGGCTGCCAGCATTGCATCTGTTCCAGGCGATGGTCCTCTTGCAAATGGCCGCAGCGCACTTGGCGCTCGCCCAGGCGCAGGGCCATGCGCTCCAGCAATTGCGACAGGCTTTCCTGCCCGGCGACGGGCTGGCCGGGGCCGGGCGGCAGCAGGGGCTGGCTGGCTTCGATCAGCGGCAAGACCGTGCCGGCGTGCAGGCTGATTTCACCCACCGGCGCGGGCAGGGCGATGCGCTGCAGATGCTCGCTCAGCAGGCGGGCGAGATGGCGGTAGTCGCGTGTGACTTCGGCCGTGTGCACTTGCAGGCTGCCGTGGCTGGCGATCTCGCGGGCGCGCATCGCGTCATGCTCCCAGTGCAGGGTCAGGTCTTGCACACCGGCATGGCGGGCGGCCAGCCAGGCGCAGAGCTGGCGCAGCAGATGCTGGGCGTGATGCAGCAAGGCCATGGCGTTGTCGCTGCGCTGCGGCAGCTCCAGGCGGGCGCTGAATTGCTCGGGGATGCTGATCCAGGCATGCGCCTCCTGCAACTGGCCATAAGCCTGATCCAGCGCCCGCAGCAGCTCGGCGCCGAAGCGCCGGCCCAGGGCGGCGCGCGGCAGGCGGCGCACATCACCCAGGCGCTTGCAACCCAGCCGGGCCAGCATGGGGGCATGGGCTTGCGCGGCGCTGAGGGCGGGCAGGGGCAGGGCATCAAGCTGTGCGCCCAAGCTCAGGCTGCTAGGCCAGTCCAGGCTGGGCTGGCAGCGCGCCAAGGCCAAGGCGCCCAAGCTGCTGGGCGCCCAGGCGGCCGCCTGCAGGTGCAAGCCGGCCTGCGGCGCGCTGGCAAACAGACGCTGATGCAAGGCCTGCGGGCCGCCGAACAGGCGCAGGCTGGCGGCCACTTCCAGCACCACCGCCTCTTCCAGCAAAGCCACGCGCGGCGTGAACTGCAGCGCCCACCAGGCCAGGGCCTGTTGTTGCGATGCCGCCGTGCCGCCGCTGCCCCCTGCCAGCGTTTCAGTGGGCGCTGGTGGCGGGCTGAGCAGGGCGAGCCAGTGCATGGCTGATGAGGGCGCTGACGGAGGTGATGGCGCTGCCGGCGCTGCTTGCGCTGCTTGCGATTTGCGGCGCCGCCGGCGTGTTGACGACAGTCGTGGTCGGCATGAGCGGAGCGATCGGCGTGACCGGCGTTCCCATGCTGGGCCAAGGCTGGGCCAGCATGCGCGGGCTCAGCACTTCTTGCAGCCCGGCGGGCAGGGCCGGCAGCAGCAGGGCTTGCTCATGCGTGGGCCCGCGGCGTTTGAGGATTTGCACTTGCAAACACCAATCGGCGCCCACGCTCAAGGCCACCCGCAAGGGCGCGGCCGAGGCTTGCGTGTGCGCGGCCAGCGGGCGCAGCAAAAACACCGGCGCGCTGCAGCTCTGGGCATGGCTTTGCAGGCGCCGGATTTGCTCGGGCCTGGCCTGCGGCAGCCAAGCCAGGATGGCGGCGGCGGCATTGGCCTTGATGGCTTGCTCGGTGGCCCAGAGCTGTTGCTGCGCCGTGCCTGCGGCAATCCACAGCAGCTGTTCGGCCGCCGCGCCACAAGCGGCTTGCAGGCCCGGCAGGTGCGGGGTGTAGGGCGGGTTGATCAGCAGCACGACGGGCGCGCGGCCTGGTTGCTGCGGCCGCTTGGCTTGGCCTTGGCCGGGTGCTGCCGTGTGGGACGCCGATGGGGCCAACAGCGCCCGCAGGGCGGGGCCCAGCAAGCGCCACTCCAGCTGCGTGTGGGGCGGCTGCAGGATTTCGCTCAGGGCGTGGCTGGGCCAGCCGGCGCCGGGCAGCTGGGCGTCCAGCGCCGCAAAGCCGCTGCTGAGGCCGGGCTTGGGGCTGCTGCCCAGACTGTTGGCGCGCCAGACTTGGGCGTGCAGCAAGGCCTGGGCTGGCTCTGCCGGGCGGAGAGTTGCGGTGGAGAGCATGGCGGCTTGCTGCGAGCTGGGGGGAACTCATGATACAGAAAGACTGTGTTTTTATACAGCTTAATGAGGCCAGGCTGATGCCACAGCGCTGTCACACCGATGCCGCTGCCCCGCCAACACGGCTGACTTTCCGTGAGAAAACCATAGTTAACCCTCTGCTTGAGGGGTTTTCGCGGCGGCCTGCTTCGGTTTAAGGTGGAAAATTAGGGTTTTCACCATATCGTCATTCCTCGGGATAAACAGTCATGGCCTTGCTTGAGCCCTTGTTGGCAATCTTGGACACCGCGCGTTTGACGCTGCGCGCGCCCGAGGCCAGCGATCTGGATGCCGTTTTTGAGGTGCATGCCGACCCCATCACCAACCGCTTCAACCCCGCCGGTGCACTCGTTTCGCGTGAAGCTGCGCAGGCTTTGTTGGAAGGCTGGCAGGCGCACTGGCAGGCCCAGGGCTTCGGCTACTGGGCGATTGCCTTGCGCGAGCAGCCCGAGCAGCTGCTGGGCTTCGGCGGCATCATGGCCAAGCCCATCGAGGGCCATCAGGGGCGCTTGGATCTGAATCTGTACTTCCGCTTCCGGCCCCAGGCCTGGGGGCAGGGCTATGCCTCCGAGATGGCGATGACGGCCTTGGCGCTGGCCTTTGATCAACTGCGCGCCCCGGCCGTGCTGGCGGTGGTGCGGCCGAGCAATATGCCCTCACGCAAGACGCTGGAGCGCATCGGCATGCGGCTCAAGGGCGCGCTGGCCGATGTGCCGGGCCAGGCCCCCAGCCTGCTGTACGAGATGAGCGCCGAGCATTACGCCACCGTGCCCAAGCAGGTGCCGCCGCCCACGCCCTTTGGCGCCTGAGCCTGCGGCGGGCTGCACGCAGCCCAAACACCGCCCACTCAGCGCCCACTCACAGTCCGCTGACTGTCCCACCCAAAGCCCATCCCCTAACTTCGAAGCGCTGTGTCATCCCGGCCGCGGCGACCGGCGTGCAGAATGGAATGCCATTCGCCGTACGGTAAAGCGCCCGGCATCGGTCAGCACCACTTCTGAGATAGGGAAAGCAAATGCAAGCCACTGTTTTACGAACCGTCTTGCGCGGCCTGGCCTGTTTGGGCCTGGCTGCGGGTGGCGCCAGCGCCAGTTGGGCTCAGCAAGCCGCCGCGCCATCCGCCAAAGCGGGCGCGCCGCAGCCAAGCGCGGTGCTGATCGAAAACGTGCGCATCTTCAACGGTGTAGCTGACAAGCTGTCCGCGCCCGCCAATGTGCTGGTGCAGGGCAATACCATCAAGACCATTTCCAGCGCGCCCATCTCGGCCCCAGCCGACGCGGTGCTGACCCGCATCGACGGCAGCGGCCGCACCTTGATGCCGGGTTTGATCGATGCCCACACCCACATCATGTTTTCCACCCTGCCGCAGCTGGTGATTCTCACCAGCGATGTGGGCTTCATCAATGTGGCGGCGGTGAAGGCCGCGAACGACACCTTGATGCGCGGCTTCACCAGCATCCGCGATCTTGGCGGCCCGGTGTTTGGTTTGAAGCGCGGCATTGATGCGGGCTTGGTGGCGGGGCCGCGCATCTGGCCTTCCGGGGCCTTCCTCTCGCAGTCCGGCGGTCATGGTGACTTCCGCCTGCCTAACGAGTTACCCGTGCGCCCCGGGGAATTTACCTTCAGCGAACGCGCCGGTGCGGCCGTGATTGCTGACAACGCCGACACGGTGCGTCAGCGCAGCCGCGAGTTGCTGGCGCTGGGGGCCTCGCAGATCAAGCTGATGGCCGGTGGCGGTGTGTCCTCCAGCTTTGATCCGCTGGACGTGACCCAGTACACCGTGCCCGAGCTGCGCGCCGCCGTGGAAGCGGCCGAGAACTGGGGCACTTACGTCACCGTGCATGCCTACACGCCGCGTGCGGTGCGCCAGGCCATCGAGGCCGGCGTGCGCTGCATTGACCACGGCCAGTTGCTGGACGACGCCACCGCCAAGCTGATGGCCGATAAAGGCGTGTGGTGGAGCTTGCAGCCTTTTGTGGAGGACCCCCATCATCCATCCGCCTTCCCGGAGGGCTCGCCCAACCGCCTCAAGCAGCTGGAAATGTTCGGCGGCACCGACGCGGCGTATGCGCTGGCCAAGAAGTACAAGATCAAAACTGCCTGGGGCACCGACACCTTGTTCGATGCCGCTGCGGCCGCCACCCAAGGCGCTCAATTGGCCAAGATGACGCGCTGGTACAGCCCGGTGGAAGTGCTGAAGATGGCCACCTCCGGCAATGCCGAACTGCTGGCCTTGTCAGGCCTGCGCAGCCCTTACCGTGGCCGCTTGGGCGTGGTGCAAGAAGGCGCGCTGGCCGATTTGTTGCTGGTGGACGGCAACCCGATCGAGAACATCGCCCTGATCGCCGAGCCCGCCAAGAACTTGCTGGTGATCATGAAAGATGGGCGGGTGGTCAAGAACATCACCCAGTAAATCAGAACCGGCACTGGCGCTGGGAAGCGCTTGGGGGCTGGATGGGCGGCAAAGCTTTTTTGCCGCTCACGCCCCCACCGGCAGCGCCGATACCGCCGGCATCACCTGCGGAAAGCAGCGCAAGCCTTGCAAATCCAGCACCCGCAGCCCGCCGTACTCGATGCTGATCAGGCCGCGCTCCGCCAGCTTGTTGAGGGCTTGGTTGACGCGCTGGCGTGACAGGCCGACCAGATAGCCCAGCTCTTGCTGGGTGATGCGCAACAAGCTGCCCACGCCGGGGTAGAGCTGGGGATGGAAGAGGGCGGCGAGGTTGCGGGCCACGCGCAGATCGGGGTCGCTGATGCGGTCGATCTCGCGGGCGGCGATGAACTGGCCCAGGCGTTCATTCAGCTGGTTGAGCATGAAGCGGTTGAAGGCGATGCTGCCTTCCAGCAGTTCGTGGAACATCTCCAGCGGCAAACCCGCCACGATGCTGGGGCGCAGCACTTGGATGTTGTAGCGGTAGCTCTCGCGTTTGAGCAAAGTGCCCTCGCCAAACCAGCCGCCGGGCGGCACGCCGGTGAAGGTGATGGCCTGGCCGGTGGAGTCGTCATTGCTCATCTTCAGCAAGCCGTCGATGACGCCGAACCAGTAATTGGCTTTTTTGCCAATCTTGCAAATGCGCTCGCCGACCTGCGCGTCGGCCACTTCCAGCTGCGCCACCGCCTTGGCGCGCTGCTGCGGGTCCAGCAAGGCCAGCCAGGGAATGGCGGCCAGCTCCTGGGCGGTGGCGGCGCGGGCGCGCTGGCGCAGGCTGGATGCGGGGGAGGCCGGGGATGCGGCGCCAGTCTCGGCCTGGCTTGAAGCATTTGCGAAGTTCATGGCTGAGTGTTGCCCAGGCTGGGTGACAGGAGGCTTACAGCGCGCTGCCAAGCGACCCCGGGAAAGCACGCCCCCGTACTGACCCTAGGAATGTCGTTGCAAAGACAGCCAAGCGTCAAAGTCGCCCCTAGGATGCCAACACAACAAAGTCCCGGCAGCGCCATTTCGCGCCTGCCAGAGACTCAAGGAGACAAACCGGTGACTACTGCAGCCCCGAGTTCCACCTTTCCGCAGCTTTTGCTGGCGCATGCCGCGCAGCGTCCGCATGCCCCGGCCTTGCGCGAGAAGGAATACGGCATTTGGCAGACCCTGAGCTGGGCCCAACTGGCCCAGTTGGTGCGCGAGCTGGCCCATGGCTTGGCCCAAGCCGGCCTGCGGCGCGGCGACCATTTGCTGGTGGTGGGCGAGAACCGGCCCCGCTTGTCGGCCGCCATGCTGGCCGCGCAGTCGCTGGGTGCCATTCCAGTGCCGCTGTATCAGGATGCGGTGGCGGCCGAGTTTGTGTTTCCGGTCAATAACGCCGAGATTGCTTTCGCGGTGGTGGAAGACCAGGAGCAGGTCGACAAGATGCTGGAGCTGCGCGACCAAGAGCATTGCCCGCAACTGCGCAGCATCTGGTTTGATGACCCGCGTGGCCTGCGCGCTTACGCCGAAGACGCCAGCCTGGCATCACTGGACAGCCTGGCCGAGCAAGGCCGGGCACATGCCGCGCTGCACCCGCATTTCTTCGACGAAGCCGTGGCGCAAGGTCAAGCCGGCGATGTGGCGGCGATGTTCTTCACCTCCGGCACCACCGGCAACCCCAAGGGCGTGGTGCACACCCACGCCAGCCTGATCGACCGCGCCCAGGCCGGTGCCCGCTTCGACAAGCTGACTTGCGATGAGGAAGTGCTGGCCTATCTGCCGCCGGCCTGGATTGGCCAGAACATCTTCAGCTACGCGCAGTGGCTGGTCTGCGGCTATGTGGTGAACTGCCCCGAGTCCAGCGCCACCGTCACCATCGACCTGAAGGAAATCGGCCCGACCTATTACTTCGCGCCGCCGCGGGTGTTTGAGGGCTTGCTGACCAGCGTGATGATCCGCATGGAAGACGCCTCCGCGCCCAAGCGCTGGCTTTTCAATAGCTGCATGGCGCTGGCCCGGCGCGTCGGGCCCGCCCTGATGGACGGCAAGCCGGTGGGGGCGCTGGACCGGCTGAAATACGCCCTGGGCAATCTGGCCATCTACGGCCCGCTGCGCAACACCTTGGGCCTGAGCCGGGTGCGGGTGGCTTACACCGCGGGCGAGGCCATCGGGCCCGATCTGTTCAGCTTCTACCGCAGCATCGGCATCAATCTCAAGCAGCTCTACGGCTCCACCGAAACCGCCGTGTTTGTGTGCCTGCAGCCCGACCATGAGGCGCGCGCTGACACGGTGGGCGTGCCGATTGAAGGCGTGGAAATCAAGCTGAGTGAGAGCGGCGAGATCCTGGTCAAGTCGCCCGGCCTGCTCAAAGGCTATTACAAGAACGACGCCGCCACCGCCGAGGTGCTGACGCCCGAGGGCTGGTATCACACCGGCGACGCCGGCTTCATCGACAGCCACGGCCACCTCAAGATCATCGACCGCGCCAAAGACGTGGGCCGCCTGCGCGGTGGCGCTTTTGACGCCGCCATGTTCGCGCCCAAGTATGTGGAGAACAAGCTCAAGTTCTTCGCCCACATCAAGGAGGCAGTGGCCTTTGGCGATGGGCGCGAGAAGGTCTGCGCCTTCATCAATATCGACTTCGACGCCGTGGGCAACTGGGCCGAGCGCCGCAATCTGCCCTATGCCGGCTACACCGATTTGGCTCAGAAGCCCGAGGTCTACAACCTGATCCGCGAGTGCGTGGAGCAGGTCAATGCCGATCTGGCCGAAGACGAATTGCTGGCCGGTAGCCAGATCAGCCGCTTCCTGATCCTGCACAAAGAGCTCGACGCCGACGACGGCGAGCTGACCCGCACCCGCAAGGTCAGGCGCGGCGCCATCGCCGAAAAGTACGCGCTGCTGATCGCCGCGCTTTATGAAGGCAAGAGCTCCCAGTTCATTGAAACAGCGGTGCGCTTTGAGGATGGGCGTGCGGGCTCGGTTGCGGCGGATTTGAAGATTGCTGACGCCAAGACCTTCGCGCCTGCCAACACTGCAAAGAAGGCCGCCTGAAATGAGCAGCAAAAAAATCGGCGAGGTCATCCTCGACATCAAGAACATCAGCCTGGCCTTCGGCGGCGTGAAGGCGCTGACGGACATCTCCTTCGATGTGCGCGAGCATGAGGTGCGCGCCATCATCGGCCCTAACGGCGCGGGCAAAAGCTCGATGCTGAACTGCATCAACGGCGTCTACCAGCCGCAGCAGGGCTCCATCGCCTTCCGGGGCAAGACCTTCAAACACCTCAGCTCGCGGCAGGTGGCGGAGATGGGGGTGGCACGAACCTTCCAGAATCTGGCCTTGTTCAAAGGCATGAGCGTGCTGGACAACATCATGACCGGCCGCACCCTGCATATGAAGACCGGCCTCTTGCTGCAAGCGCTGCGCTGGGGTCCGGCCGAGCGCGAGGAAATGGCGCAGCGCGAGAAGGTCGAACGCATCATCGACTTCCTGGAAATCCAGCCCTATCGCAAGACCCCCGTGGGTCGCTTGCCCTATGGCTTGCAAAAGCGCGTGGACTTGGGCCGCGCCCTGGCCATGGAGCCGCAGGTCTTGCTGCTGGATGAGCCCATGGCCGGCATGAATGTGGAAGAGAAGCAGGACATGTGCCGCTTCATCCTCGACGTCAACCAAGAGTTCGGCACCACCATCGTGCTGATCGAGCATGACATGGGCGTGGTGATGGACATCTCGGACCGGGTGGTCGTGCTGGACTACGGCAAGAAGATTGGCGATGGCGCGCCCGATGAGGTGCGCGGCAATGAAGACGTCATCCGTGCCTACTTAGGCACCAGCCATTAAGGAATGTCGCCATGGGATTTGTGATTGAAACCATCTTCGGCGGCCTGATGACGGGCATGCTTTATTCGCTCATCGCGCTGGGCTTTGTGTTGATTTACAAGGCCAGCGGGGTGTTCAACTTTGCGCAGGGCGCGATGGTGCTGTTCGCTGCCCTGGCGATGGCGCGCTTCACCGAGTGGATTCCGCAGTGGACCGGCATCAGCCAGCCCATCCTCGTCAATGTGCTGGGCTTTGTGCTGGCCATGCTGGTGATGCTGGCGGTGGCTTGGGCGATTGAGCGCTGGGTTTTGGGCAAGCTGGTCAATCAAGAAGGCATCACGCTCTTGATGGCCACCATCGGCGTGACCTATCTGCTCGAGGGCATGGGCCAGACCCTGTTCGGCTCGGACATCTACAAGATCGATGTGGGCATGCCCAAGGACCCGATCTTTCTGTTCGAGAAAACCTTTGAGGGCGGCGTGCTGGTTAATAAAGAAGACCTGTATGCCGCGCTGATTGCCGCGGCCATGGTGATCTTGCTGGCGCTGTTTTTCCAGAAGACCTCGACCGGCCGCGCCCTGCGGGCGGTGGCCGATGACCATCAGGCCGCGCAGTCCATCGGCATTCCACTCTCCCGCATCTGGGTCATCGTCTGGGCCGTGGCCGGTTTCGTGGCCCTGGTGGCCGGCGTGATCTGGGGCAGCAAGCTGGGGGTGCAGTTCTCGCTCTCGCTGGTGGCGTTGAAGGCCTTGCCGGTGGTGATTCTGGGCGGGCTGACCTCGGTGCCCGGCGCCATCATCGGTGGCCTGGTGATCGGCGTGGGCGAGAAAGTCTCCGAGGTCTATCTGGGGCCGCTGATGGGCGGCGGCATCGAAATCTGGTTTGC
The DNA here is from genome assembly GCF_001477625.1 of Paucibacter sp. KCTC 42545. NCBI lineage: Bacteria > Pseudomonadati > Pseudomonadota > Betaproteobacteria > Burkholderiales > Sphaerotilaceae > Roseateles > Paucibacter sp. KCTC 42545. The sequence continues at coordinate 3,214,196 of NZ_CP013692.1, read as the reverse complement.
CTATGTGCTGGCGCTGCTGTTTTTGCTCGTTAGGCCGCAGGGTCTTTTCGGCGAAAAAATCATTGACCGCGTATGACGCGGGCAAAGAGTTTTCGATGCCGGCCAACTTCGAACAACTAAGCGACTTGAGCGAAGTTAAGCGAACGCAGTGAGCGGCCAAAGTCAAAAGAACATCAAGGACACCCACCATGCTCTACCGTGAGAACGGCCAGTTCAAAACGAGCTATCGCGCCGACAGCCAGATCTTCACCATCCGGCAGGACAAGATCGCCATTGCCGGCTTGCTGCTGCTGGCCTTTGTGTTGACGCCCTGGCTGGCCAGCGACTATTTCTTCAGCGCCATCCTGATTCCTTTTCTGATCCTCTCGCTGGCGGCCCTGGGCCTGAATGTGCTGGTGGGTTATTGCGGGCAGATCTCGTTGGGCACCGGTGCCTTCATGGCGGTGGGCGCTTACGCGGCCTACAACTTTCAGGTGCGTGTTGAGCATATGCCGCTGATTGGCTCCATCTTGCTGGGTGGCCTGTGCGCCACCGCCGTGGGCGTGCTGTTCGGCATTCCCTCGCTGCGCATCAAGGGCTTGTATCTGGCGGTGGCAACGCTGGCGGCGCAGTTCTTTTGCGACTGGGCTTTTCTGCGCATCAAGTGGTTCACCAATAACTCGTCCTCGGGCAATGTCTCGGTGTCGGAGCTGAGCGTCTGGGGCCATGCCATCGACACGCCGGCACAGAAGTATTTGTTCTGCCTGAGCTTTGTGGTCTTGTTCGCCTTGCTGACCAAGAACCTGGTGCGTGGCGCCATCGGCCGCGAGTGGATGGCCATGCGGGATATGGATGTGGCCGCAGCCGTCATCGGCATCCGCCCGGTCTACGCCAAGCTCACCGCTTTTGCGGTCAGCAGCTTCATCGTCGGCGTGGCCGGCGCGCTGTGGGGCTTTGTGCACCTGGGCAGCTGGGAGCCGGCGGCCTTCTCCATCGACCGCAGCTTTCAGCTCCTGTTCATGATCATCATCGGCGGCCTGGGTTCGGTGATGGGCAGCTTCTTTGGCGCCGCCTTCATCATCTTCTTGCCGATTGTGCTGAACCAATTGCCGGCCGCCATGGGCTTGCAGATCGGCACCGAAACGGCCTCGCACCTGGAGTTGATGGTGTTCGGCGCACTGATCATCTTCTTCCTCATCAAAGAGCCGCACGGCTTGGCGCGGCTGTGGTCAACGGCCAAAGAGAAGTTGCGTCTCTGGCCTTTCCCTCACTGATTTGCTTGTTTGATTCGTTTGGATTGCCCCGCGTTTTTCCCATCCACAACAAAGCACCGCTGAGTGCCCATCACAGGAGACAAATCATCATGTCCACACTGAAGAGCTTTGCGATTGCGTCAAGCCTGGCGGCCCTGAGCCTTGCCGGGCTAGTGACTGAGGCCGTGGCCCAGGCCAAGGAACAATTCTTCCCCCTGCTGGTCTACCGCACCGGCCCCTATGCGCCCAATGGCACGCCCTGGGCCAATGGCAAGCAGGACTACATCAAGATGATCAATGCCCGCGATGGCGGCATCAACGGCGTCAAGGTCACGTTTGAAGAATGCGAAACCGGCTACGCCACCGACAAAGGCGTGGAATGTTATGAGCGCCTGAAGGGCAAGAACCCCTCGCTGTTCGACCCGCAGGCCACCGGCATCACCTTCGCGCTGACCGACAAGGTCATCAAGGACAAGATCCCCCTGGTCACCCTCGGCTACGGCCTGGCTGCCTCGCAAGACGGCAATGTCTTCAAGTGGAACTTCCCTCTGATGGGCAGCTACTGGACGGCGGCTGACATGCTGATCCAGCATCTGGCCAAGAAGGAGGGCGGCTTCGACAAGCTCAAGGGCAAGAAGATCGCCCTGGTTTATCACGACTCGCCCTTCGGCAAAGAGCCCATGCCCTTGCTGGACGAGCGCCAGAAGATGCACGGCTTTGAGCTGATCAAGATTCCGGTCACGGCGCCTGGCGTCGAGCAGAAGTCCGCCTGGTTGCAAGTGCGTCAGCAGCGCCCCGACTATGTGCTGCTGTGGGGCTGGGGCGTGATGAACTCCACCGCGCTGAAGGAAGCGCAAGCCACCGGCTACCCGCGCGAGAAGATGTACGGCGTTTGGTGGGCAGGCGCTGAGCCCGATGTCAAGGACGTGGGCGAGGGCGCCAAGGGCTATAACGCGCTGGCGCTGAACACCTCAGGCCAGGCGCCTAAGGTGATTCAGGACATCCTGAAGTACGTGCACGGCAAGGGCGAGGGCACTGGTCCCAAGGAAGAAGTTGGCTCGGTGCTCTACACCCGTGGCCTGATCATTCAGATGCTGGGTGTGGAGGCGGTGCGCCGCGCGCAAGAGCGCTTCGGCAAGGGCAAGGTCATGAATGCCGAGCAAGTGCGCTGGGGCCTGGAAAACCTGGCGCTGGACCAAAAGCGCCTGGACGCGCTGGGCTTTGCCGGCGTGATGCGCCCCATCAGCACCTCCTGTCAGGACCATATGGGATCGAGCTGGGCGCGCGTGCACAGCTGGGACGGCGCCAAGTGGAATTTCTCGTCTGACTGGTACCAGGCCGACGAGCAAATCATCAAGCCCATGGTGAAGGCCGCGGCCGATAAGTACGCCACGGAGAAGAAGCTGGAGCGCCGCACGCCCGCGGACTGCCAATCCTGACTCGCTGCGCGAATCAGGATTGGCTACGCCATTTCTATTGGGCTCCCACCCCATCCCCGCCCTCCAGGAGGGCGGGGCACCGAGGCCCCACCCCTGGCCCCGCCCCCGAGGGGCGGGGAAGGATCGAGGCTGATTTGAAGAGGCAAGAATGAGCAATGTGCTGCTGAATGTGAACGGCATCGAGGTCATCTACAACCATGTGATCCTGGTGCTCAAAGGCGTGTCCTTGCAGGTCAAGGAAGGTGCCGTGGTGGCCTTGCTGGGCGGCAATGGCGCGGGCAAAACGACCACCTTGCGGGCCGTCAGCAATCTGCTGGAAGGTGAGCGCGGCGAAGTCACCAAGGGCAGCATCGAGCTGCGCGGCGAGCGGATCGAAAAGCTCAGCACCTCTGAGATGGTCAACCGCGGCGTGGTGCAAGTGATGGAGGGTCGGCATTGCTTTGCCCACCTCAGCATCGAAGAAAACCTGCTCACCGGCGCCTACACCCGCAAGGACGGCAAGGCGGCGGTGCAGCAGACGCTGGACAAGGTCTACAACTACTTCCCGCGCCTCAAAACCCGGCGCAGCAGCCAGGCTGCTTACACCTCGGGCGGCGAGCAGCAGATGTGCGCCATCGGCCGCGCCCTGATGGCCAATCCGCGCATGGTGCTGCTGGATGAGCCCTCGATGGGCCTGGCGCCGCAAATCGTCGAAGAGGTGTTTGAGATCGTCAAAGACCTCAACGTCAAGGAAGGCGTGACCTTCTTGCTGGCCGAGCAAAACACCAATATGGCGCTGCGTTATGCCGACTACGGCTACATCCTGGAAAGCGGCCGCGTCGTGATGGACGGCGAAGCCCATGCCCTGCGCGAGAACGAAGACGTCAAGGAGTTCTACCTCGGCACGGGTGGTGGCGACCGCAAGAGCTTCAAGGACGTGAAGAGCTACAAGCGCCGCAAGCGCTGGCTGGCTTGAGGCCGGAGCGTATGGCCATGAATGACGACTTCTTCGCGCCGCCCGCCTTCAAGGCCGAGGAGGCCTTGCTGACGCTCAAGCGCAATTTGCGTGATATGCGTTCGCTGCAGGCGCAAGGCGACCGCTTCAGCTTGCAGGGTCAGGTCTTGCTGATGCTGAGCTTGGGTGAGGGCGACAGTGCAGGCCAGCTGCATGCCCGCTTGGCCAAGCGCCCGGCGCAGCGGCCGGAGTGGGATGTGCGGGTGTGCAAAAGCAGCGCCGATGTGCGCGCGCTGCTGGACGAAATCAAGCGCCGCCTGGCGCGCTGGACGGATGAAACACCATGAGCAGTAGCAGCAGTAGTCACAGTCATTTTTATGACGCGCAGGAAACCGTAGAAGCCGGCGCCCGCGAGCAGGCCTTGTTGGCCGCCTTGCCGCGCCAGGTGGCGCATGCGCAGGCCCACACGGCCGCCTTCGCTGAACTGTTCGCCGGCATCGATGCCGCCGGCGTCAGCAGCCGGGCGGCGTTGGCCAGCTTGCCGGTGACGCGCAAGAGCGAGTTGCTGGCGCGCCAGCAGGCCAAACGTCAGTCTGGTCATGGCGACCCCTTCGGCGGTTTCTCCGCCATCGGCTGGTCCGGACTGGGCGCCCAACAGGGCGTGCGGCGCGTGTTCCAGTCGCCCGGCACGATTTACGAACCCGAAGGCATGGCGCCCGACTTCTGGCGTGTGGCGCGCGCGCTGTTCGCCGCCGGCATGCGCCCGGGCGATTTGTTGCACAACAGCTTCAGCTACCACCTCACGCCTGCCGGCGCCATGATGGAAGGTGGCGCCCATGCCCTGGGCTGCAGCGTGTTCCCGGGCGGCGTGGGCAATACCGAGTTGCAGCTGCAGGCGATTGCCGAGCTGCGCCCGCAAGGCTATGTGGGCACGCCGAGCTTTTTGCGCATCTTGCTTGAGAAGGCGGCGCAGACCGGTGCTGATGTCTCCTCCATCACCAAGGCCTTGTTCAGCGGCGAGGCTTTCACGCCGGCGCTGCGCGATTGGTTTGCGGCGCGCGGGGTGACGGGCTATCAGTGCTATGCCACCGCCGACCTGGGGCTGATCGCCTACGAGACCTCGGCCCGCGAAGGCATGGTGCTGGCCGAAGGCGTGATTGTGGAGATCGTGCGCCCCGGCAGCGGCGAGCCCTTGCCCGAGGGCGAGGTGGGTGAATTGGTGGTGACCACGCTGACGCCAGACTATCCGCTGATCCGCTTCGGCACCGGCGACCTCTCGGCCATCTTGCCGGGCCGCTGCCCGACCGGCCGCAGCAATGCCCGCATCAAGGGCTGGTTGGGCCGTGCCGACCAGTCGGCCAAGGTGCGCGGCATGTTTGTCCATGCTTCGCAAGTGGCCGAGCTGATGCGGCGCTTCCCCGAGCTGCTGCGCGCCCGCCTGGTGGTGGAGGGCGAAATGGCGCAAGACCGCATGAGCTTGAAGGCCGAGGTGGCGCAGGCCGCTGAGGGTTTGAGTGAGCGCCTGGCCCAGGCCTTGCGCGACATCACCAAGCTGCGCTGCGAGGTGGAGTTGCTGCCGCCCGGCAGCCTGCCCAATGACGGCTTGTTGGTGCAAGACTCGCGCAGCTTGGCCTGAGTTGCCTGTCGCCCTTCACTCTGCGCTTACGTAGTTCCCAGTATGGGTGGGGCGGATTCCGCTCCTAGCATGCCAGGGCCTAGACCGTCTCAGCAAAGCAGGGAGTGATGACACAGAACAAGCAGCGCGCCAAGCGCGCAGGGTGGGTTGGCGCCATGCTCAGCATGGTGGCCATTGGCTTGGCGGCCGTTTCGCCCGCCCATGGCGCCTATCCGGACCACGCGGTGACCTTGGTCGTGCCTTTTCCGGCCGGCGGCCCCACCGATCAGTTGGCGCGCAGCCTGGCCGAAGCCTTGCGCAAGCCGCTGGGCGTGGCGGTGCAGATCGAACATATCGGCGGGGCTGGCGGCACGGTGGGTGCCGCCAAGGTGGCGCGAGCCGCGCCCGATGGCTACACCTTGCTGCTGCATCACATCGGCATGGCCACGGCGCCGGCGCTCTACCCCAGCCTGGCCTACAACACCCTGGACGACTTTGAGTACCTGGGCCTGCTGCAAGAAGTGCCCATGGTGCTGGTGGGGCGGCCGGGCTTGCCGGCCAAGAGCTATGCGGAGCTGAGCCAGTGGATGGTGGCCAACCGGGGCAAGGTCAATTTGGCCAATGCCGGCCAGGGTTCGGCCTCCCAACTCTGCGGCTTGCTGTTCCGCAGCGTGACGCAGATGGACTTGCGCAGCGTGCGTTACCGCGGCGCCTCGCCGGCCATGGCTGATTTATTGACCGGCCAGGTCGACCTGATGTGCAACCAAAGCACCGACACGGTGGCGCTGCTGTCCAAGAACAAGTTGCGGGCCTATGCCGTGACCAGCCCGCAGCGCCTGGATGTGCCCGGCTTGGCGGAAGTGCCCACCCTCAGCGAGCTGGGTTTGAAAGGCTTTTCCGTGACGGTTTGGCATGGCGTCTACGCCCCCCATGGCACGCCCAAGCCGGTGTTGGAGGCACTGGCCGCGGCGCTGCAGCAAGCCCGGTCTGATCCGGTGTTTCAGGCCAATGCGACAGCGGGTGGCGCCTCGGTGGTGCAGGACGCGCGCAGCCAGGGGCCGGAGCACAAGCGCTTCGTCAAATCTGAACTCAGCAAATGGGGCGCGGTGATTCGCGCCGCCGGTGAGTTTGCGAATTAGGCGCAGCAGCCGGCGGCCCAAGCCGCCTCAGTTGATCCGCAGCGGAATCGTCACCGGCCCGTCGTTGATCAAGCTGACCTGCATATCGGCGCCAAACTCGCCGGCAGCGACCTTCTCACCCAGCTGGCTGCGCGCCAGACTCAGGCAATGCTCGTAGAGCCGGCGCCCTTGCTCAGGGCCGGCAGCGCCGGTGAAGCTGGGGCGGTTGCCGCTGCCGCAGTCGGCAGCCAGCGTGAATTGCGAGACGATCAGCAGGCTGCCGCCGATGTCTTGCAGGCTCAAATTCATCTTGCCGGCGGCGTCGCTGAAGATGCGCAGCTTGAGCGTCTTGCTGATCAATTTCTCGGCCTGCGCCTCGCTGTCGCCGGGTTCGGCGCAGACCAGCATCAGCAAGCCTTGGGGAATGGCGCCCACCACACGGCCTTCGACCTCGACCTGGGCTTGGCGGACTCTTTGCAAAATGGCAATCACGGTGATCTCCTTCGGGCCGCATTGTCAGGGCCAACCCTACAATCAGCGCGCTTTCCTCTCATCGTCTTTTGCAGAGCCCGCCATGAAAATCGAGTCCGCCGCCCCCGCCATCAACACGGATGTGTCCCAGATCGCCCCGCGCGAGAAGGCCGAGATCCTTTCGCAAGCCTTGCCCTATATCCGCAAGTTCCACGGCAAGACCATCGTCATCAAGTACGGCGGCAATGCCATGACCGACCCGGCCCTGCAGCAAGACTTTGCCGAAGACGTGGTGCTGCTCAAGCTGGTGGGCCTGAACCCGGTGGTGGTGCATGGCGGCGGCCCGCAGATCGAAGGCGCGCTGAGCCGCCTGGGCAAGAAGGGTCACTTCATTCAAGGCATGCGTGTCACCGATGAAGAAACCATGGAAGTGGTGGAGTGGGTGCTGGCCGGCCAGGTGCAGCAAGACATCGTCGGCCTGATCAATGTGGCCGGCGGCAAGGCCGTGGGCCTGACGGGCCGAGACGGCGGCATGATCCGCGCCAAAAAGCTCAAGATGGTGGACAAGGACGACCCGGCCAAGGAACACGATATCGGCCAGGTTGGTGACATCGTCAGCATCGACCCCAGCGTGGTCAAGGCCTTGCAAGACGACCAGTTCATTCCCGTCATCAGCCCCATCGGCTTTGGTGAGCAGAACGAGAGCTACAACATCAACGCCGATGTGGTGGCCGGCAAGCTGGCCGAGGTGCTGAAGGCCGAGAAGCTGGTGCTGCTGACCAACACGCCCGGCGTGCTGGATAAGGCCGGTAACTTGCTGACCGACCTGAGCGCCCGCGAGATCGACGCCTTGTTCGCCGACGGCACACTCTCCGGCGGCATGCTGCCCAAGATCGCCTCGGCCCTGGACGCGGCACGCAGCGGTGTCAACGCCGTCCACATCATCGACGGCCGCGTGCCCCACGCCATGCTGCTCGAAATCCTCAGCGATCAGGCTTACGGAACGATGATCCGGTCTCACTGAGACCGGATCATCGTTCCGCGTCCGAACGCAGCGAGGACTTGCGATGATGTGGCCATACTGGGATCGAATCGTCGTTCCGCGTCCGAACTCAGCGAGGACTTGCGATGATTCACTTGCGCCCAGAGGACCAGCGATGAACCCCACCCACCGAGGTCGCCCGTGAAGGCCAAGGCGGGCGCGCCCGTCTGGCTCTTCGATCTCGACAACACCCTGCACAACGCCTCGGCGCGGGTGTTCGCCGAATTGAATGTGGCCATGACGGACTACATCGTCAGCCATGTGCAGGTCGAGCGGGCCGAAGCGAACCGCTTGCGTGCGCTCTACTGGCATCGCTACGGCGCCACCTTGCTGGGCCTGGAGCGGCATCACGGCGTCAACGCTGGCCATTTCCTGCACCACACCCATGCCTTGCCGGGCCTGGAATCGCATGTGCACAGCCATGCGCATGACCTGGCCGCGCTGCGGCGTCTGCCCGGCCGCAAAATCTTGCTGACCAATGCGCCGCTGGCCTATGCCCAGCGGGTGCTGCAGGCTCTGAATTTGAGCCACTGCTTCGAGCGCGTGATCGCGATGGAGCAGATGCGCATGTTTGGCCAGTTACGTCCCAAGCCCGATGCCCGCATGTTTCGCCATGTGCTGGCACGCCTGCATCTGCAAGCCGGCCAATGCGTGCTGGTGGAAGACACCTTGGTGCATCAGAAAACGGCGCGGCGTTTAGGCATGCAGACGGTGTGGATGCAGCGCTGGTTACATGAGGGCAAGTCCGGCGCGCCGGCTACAGCCAGCGCAGCGGCGCAGCCACGGCTGCGGCGGCGGCCTGTGTATGTGGATCAGCGCGTCCATTCGCTGGCCGAGTTGCTGCGCTGATCGGGCGTCTTGTTTCTGGCCGAGCCTGGCCAATCCCGGCCCCGCTCCCTCGCCACGACTGCGCATGAATCCCACGATCGTAGGGTGAGCGAATGTGCAGCGGCGCGTTATCGTGAGTCACCGACTCCGGCGACACGCTGCCCCACCTTTTTGCTCACCGCCATGCCCACTTTTTCCGTCTTGATTGTTGAAGACCAAGCGCGCTTTCGCGACGCCTTCACGCACGCGCTGGCTCAGGTCAAAGACATCCGCCTGCTGGGCATTGCCCCCGACCTGATCGAGGGCACCCGCATGTTCGATCAGCTCCGCCCCGATGTCTTGCTGGTGGACCTGGACCTGCCCGGCGGCAGCGGCATCGAGCTGATTCGCCATGCCGCCCAGGTCAAGCCCGACTGCGAGGTGATGGTGATCTCGGTCTTCGGGGACGAGCAGCATGTGCTGTCCAGCATCGAGGCCGGTGCCACCGGCTATTTGCTCAAAGACAGCTTGGCGCTGGACCTGCCCACCCAGTTGCGCAGCCTGCATGCCGGCGGCAGCCCGATCAGCCCCGTCATCGCCCGTCGACTGCTGATGCGCCTGGCCCCGGCCACAGCGGCCAGCCATGCGGTCGCGTTTGTCCAAGAGGGCGCCAGCTCGCGCGGCTTGGTGGAGGAAGATGCGGTCGCCTTGTCCGAGCAGGAATCACGCGTGCTGCATCTGGCGGCCAAGGGCTTTACTTTTGATGAGATTGCGCAGTTCCTCAGCGTGTCCTCGCACACCGTCAGCACCTATGTGAAGCGAGTCTATCGCAAGCTGCATGTGCGCTCCAAGGTGGAGGCGATTTACGAAGCCCGCCGCTTGGGCTGGTTGCGCGACTGAGGACCAAGCACCTGCTGTGCTTGATTGGGGCGGGCCACTCGTAGACCCGCACAAGCGCCGTCATCTGGCTGTGCCAGAATCGCCGCAACCCACGCCAACCCATGACAAGCGACTACGCCGATGCCTGCCTCCCCGCCCGAACTGACCGCGCCCGAGTCCGCCGTGCTTGAGGACGAGGTCACTGGCTCGGTAGCCGCGGCGCCTGCCGCCGAGGCGCCCGCTGCCCGCAAACGCCCCAAGCCCGGCGAGCGCCGCGTGCAGATCCTGCAGACCCTGGCCAGCATGCTGGAAGCACCCGGTGCCGACCGCATCACCACTGCCGCATTGGCCGCCAAGCTGTCGGTCAGCGAGGCCGCGCTTTACCGTCATTTCGCCAGCAAGGCGCAGATGTTCGAGGGCTTGCTGGAGTTCATCGAGACCAGCATCTTCACGCTGGTGAATCAAATCATCGAGCGCGATGCTTCCGGCCAGCAGCAGGCGCAAAAAATTGTGGCCGTGCTCTTGCAGTTCGGCGAACGCAATCCCGGCATGACCCGGGTCATGGTGGGCGACGCCCTGGTCTACGAGAACGAGCGTTTGGTCGCGCGCATGAATCAGTTTTTCGATCGCATCGAATCCAGCCTGCGCCAGGTCTTGCGCAGTGCCGCTGAGGCCCGCGGCTCGGCCACGCCCACGGTCGAGGCCAATGCCCATGCCTCCGTGCTGCTGAGCTTTGTTGTCGGCCGATTGCAGCGTTATGCCCGCTCAGGCTTCAAGCGCATGCCGACCGAGCAACTGGAGTATTCGCTCAAGCTGCTGGTGGCCTGAACTCAAATTTCAACTGGCCGCGCCGAAGGCCTGCACGCTCAGCGGTAGGCATTGTTCGTAAAGCCTATCGGCTGAGAGCGGCAGCGTTTGCGCCTGGACCGGCGGCGTATCCAGCATGGGCGCCAAGGCTGCATTCAAAGCACTGAGCGGCAGCAGGCTTGCCGCCTGCTGTTGGACGCCATGCCCGCCGCGCTGCGCAAAGCCGATCCAACGCCCGGCTTGATCAAACACGGGCCCGGCGCTGACTTGCGCAGGCAGGGCGATGTCCAGGCCCGGCTGACCGGGTACGAGGCCGAGGCGCCCCACAAAGCCCAGCTGCATGGCCGGCCAGGCCGTGCCGGTTCCCGAATCTGGCAGATAGACCAGCGCCGCGACCGGGCTGCCGGCAAAGGCATCGCGCGCGGCGCAGCTCAGGGGCGGCAGGCCGGCCGGCGGCGTCAGCGGTGTGTCCAGGTTCAGCAGACTCAGGCCTAAGGTGGCCAGGGCGCTGTCGGCCGACGAATTGCTAGCGCCGCGGCTCAGCTGAGCCGTCTGCGTCTGTCCCAGACCATTGCGTAGCCAGAGCGGGCGCCCGTTCGCCCAGGCCCGGCCGGCATCCGGCAAGGCGATCAAGGCTTGCCGCCCTTCGTTCAAGAGCAGGCCGCTGCCCAGTGCCAGGGCTTGCTGGGGCAGTGCAGCGCCGAAAGCCGCTGGGCCCGGCCGGGGCGTGGCGGTATCGGTCCAGCTGCCGTCCAGCAGTTGCTGGATCAGCGGCTGCAGGGCGCGCAGATGGGCTTCTTGCGGCAGGCGCTGCAAGCCGGCGTCAATGATGCGAGCGGCGTAAGCGGCCTGGCCGCTGAGGGCTTGCAGCCAGGCGTAAAGCGCCAGCGCTTCGGGCTCGTCCTTGTGCGCGCCGGCGGTGTGCGATGCGAAGTTCAGGGCGTTGCGGAACTCGCCGGCCTGCAGCATGGCCAGCACCATCAGCATCTCGGTATCGGCGTCATGGCTCATCAGGGCCGCACGTTCCAGCAACTGCAGAGCCTGCTGGGCTTGGCCTTGGTTCAGCGCCAGGCGGGCGGCCTGCAGCAAGGCCAGGCGTTCGGCCTGCAGGGGTGAGCGGGGAGCATGGGCGTCACTGGCGTGTTCATGCGCGGCCAACCGCAGGGGCTGGGCCGCGCAGGAAAAGGCCGCTGCCAGACTGAGGAGTCGGGCAGCGGCGCTGCGCCTGTTGAGCGTGGCGGCTTTCACTTGAGGCAGTGGAGGCATGACGGAGGCAAGGCCAGCCTGGCTCAGGGCAGTTGGCTGATGCGCGGCTTGCTCAACACAGCGCTGCTGGGGTTGTAAGGCGCGGCGGGCGCTTTGTAGCCGGACAGGTAGGCCACCAAGGCATCGATGTCTTGCGCGCCGCCCAGCACATTGGCGCCGCTGATGAAGGTTGTGAAGCCGTCGCCGCCGGTGGCCATGAAGTTATTGACCGTGACGCGGTAAGTCTTGCCCGGGTTTTGCACCACACCGTTGATGACCAGGTTGTCGGTCGGGCCGCTGACTTGCGGCGGATAGACGCTCACATCGGTAGGCGTCAGCGTCACATTGACGATCTTGGCGCAGGCCGGGGCGCTGGCGCTCCAGGAATAGCGCAGGCCGTTGGAGACCTGCATGATGCGCTGCGTGCTCTGGCCCTTGCAGCCAACGAATTGCTGCTCCAGCACGTCCTTGATCTGCTGGGCCGTCAGCGTCATCGTCACCAGGCTGTTGCCGAAGGGCTGGGCCGTGAAGGCATCGGCATAGCTCAGGGCATAGGGATAGCTGGCGGCGGCGGGCTTCACAAAGCCGGGGCTGCGCACGCCGCCTGCGTTCATGAAGGCGACGCTGGCGCCGCCCAGGGCGGCAGGCTGGGTGGCTTGCAGCTGAGCGTCGGCGATCAGGTCACCGGCTTCCATTTCGCCGGCCGCATTGGCCGCATTTGTCATGCCGGCGGTGATGACGGCGATCACCTGGTTGGCCAGCGGCGAGGCCGCGCCCTTGTAGGCTGCCACCACGTTCTTCACTTCGGGGTTGGCGGCGATGGCGGCGGTGACGCTGGCATTCGTGCGGTCCACCAAGCGGTTGAGGGGGCTGACGTCGATCACATCGCGGCTGATAGGGTCAATCTGCAGGTCGATCTCGGTCAGCACGCGGCCAAAGGCGCTGGCGCTGGTGACGGGCACCAGGCGGCCGGCCTTGTTGGGCAGGCCGGCGCTGCGGGCGACGCTGCCGTTGTCCTTGCTGTTTTTGGAGCAGTTGTAGGCGGCGTGGGTGTGGGCGCTAACGACCAAGTCCACCGCATTGTCCAGGCGGGCCACGATCTTGCCGATGTCGCTGGTGCTGCCGTCGCTATTGTTCAGATTGTTCAGGCAGCCATTGATATCGCTGTTGTTGAAGCCGCCGGCCACCGCGGCATTCTGGAAGCCACCCTGGTGCACCAGCACCACGATGGCTTCAATGCCTTGGGCGCGCAGCTTGGGCACCAGGGCGTTGACCGTGTCGGCCTCGTCCTGGAAGCTCAGACCGGCCACGCCGGTGGGCGTGACGATGCCGGGCGTGCCCTTGAGCGTCATGCCGATGAAGGCGACCTTGACGCCGTTGAAGCTCTTCACGCCATAGGCCGGCAGCAGGGGGCGGCCGGTGGCGGTTTCGATCACATTGGCCGACAGCCATTTGAACTTGGCGCCGTCAAAGGTGCCGGGCGCCGAGGAGCCAAAGCCCTTGCAGCTATTGGCATCCGGCACGCCGCCCACCAGCTTGCAGCCGCCCATTTGCAGGCGGCGCAGCTCGTCCTTGCCCTTGTCGAACTCATGGTTGCCGACGGCGCTGAAATCCACCCCGATCTTGTTGAGCGTTTCCACCGCCGGCTCGTCATAAAACAGCGCCGAGATCAGCGGCGAGGCGCCGATGAAGTCACCACCGCCCACCACCACCGTGTTGGGGTTGCTGGCCCGCATCTGCGCCACATAGGCCGCCAGATACTCGGCGCCGCCCACGGCCGGACGCGAGGCGCTGGGCACCGAGGTGTTGGCGCCGAAGGTGCCGGGGGACTCCAGCGTGCCGTGATAGTCGTTGAAGCCGACGATCTTGACCTTGATGGGCGCGATGGCCGCAGCGTGGCTGACGCCGGCACCGAAGGCGGCCGACAGGGCCAGGGCAAGGGCGGGCAGCAGGGGGCGGAAATGTTTGTGCATGATCGGTAGGAGGTTTGGGTGGCGAGGGGTGGCGACGCGAGGTGATGCGAGCTTTAGCCGTGGCGCAAGCTGTTGCGGCGCAGCGCCCAAACCAACATGCCTAAGCCGGCCAACAGGCTGGCGCTTTTGCTGGGTTCTGGCACGGGGGACAGCGTCAGGTTCAGGGCGCCGATGCTGGCGTCGGTGCTGAGGCTGTTGCCGTTGGCTGGGTCGATGAAGCTGGTGGACTTGATCATCAGCCCGCTGATGGTGTGCGTGCCAGCGGCCAGGGTGAAGATGCCGCGGCTGAAGGCGCTGTCGGCCAGGGCTTGCTCGGCGCTGAACTGGAGGGCGCCGGCCACATCGCCGTTGACAGCCGTGCCGGTGTCACCCAGCCAGGCGGCGCCGTCCATGACGCGGAACTGGTCGCCCGAGATCCCCAGATCCACCACCGTCAATCGGCCCACAAAGCCGGCCGGCACGGTAACGCTGAAACTCAGCGTGGCGGCCTCGTCGTCCACCCAGGCAAAGCTGTAGGGCGGCAGATTGGCGTCCACATTGAAGCCGGCCCAGCTGCCGTCGCCGTTCAGCGTGGTGGCGGCGTGGGCGTTGGCGAACAGCAGGGCGGCGAGGGCGGCGCTGAGGGTGCGAAGGGCGTAGGTGCGAACAGTGGTGGGGCGCATGGCGGTAACCTTTCGAGATGGATTTCAGGTCGGCAGGATGGACCGGGGCCGTGACCCGGTCATGACCCGGAAACGGCCGCCCTGAGCGGATCGGACCATGGCGCGGCGCTCACCTTGAAGCTCAAGCTCGGGGCCTGTGCACAGGCGGCCGCTACACTGCGGGCTGCCTTGTTTGGCGCCGCCCCGAGGACGTCGCTATTCACTTTTTTGCCTACTCGCCTGCTCACTGACCGACGCTGCCCATGGCCGATTCCCTGCAAAATTTCCTGTCCCGTGCCGAAGGCCTTTTGGCCCGTGTTGAGGCCTTGCTTCCGGGGGCGGTGGCGGCGCCCGATTGGTCGGCCTCGGTGGCTTTTCGCTACCGCCGCCGTGGCGGCGCGGCGGGCCGCTGTGTGCTGGAGCCGGTGCGTCATGTGGCCGGCATTCGCTTGGCGGATCTGCGCGAAGTGGAGCCGCAAAAGCTGCGCCTGCTGCAAAACACCGAGCAATTCGTGGCCGGCCGCCCGGCCAATAATGTGCTGCTGACCGGTGCGCGCGGCACGGGCAAGAGCTCGCTGATCAAGGCGGTGTTGAATGAGTTTTCGGACCGCGGCCTGCGCCTGATCGAGATCGATAAAGCCGATTTGGTGGAATTGCCCGATCTGATCGAGCTGGTGGCCGAGCGGCCCGAGCGCTTTGTGATCTTTTGCGACGACCTCAGCTTTGACGAGGGCGAGCCGGGCTACAAGGCCTTGAAATCCATCCTCGACGGCTCGGTGGCCGCCGCCACCGACAACTTGCTGATCTACGCCACCAGCAATCGCCGCCACCTCTTGCCCGAGCAGATGCGCGACAACCTGGGCTACAAGCACACCGAAGACGGCGAGGTGCATCCCGGCGAGGCGGTGGAGGAGAAGATTTCCCTGTCCGAGCGCTTTGGCCTGTGGCTGAGTTTTTACCCCTTCAGCCAGGACGAGTATCTGGCCATCACCGGGCAATGGCTGCGCAGCTTTGGCATGGATGAGGCGCTGATCAGCGCCGCCCGCCAACCCGCCCTGGTGTGGGCGCTGGAGCGTGGTTCGCGCTCGGGCCGGGTGGCTTATCAATTTGCGCGCGACTTGGCAGGTCGAGGCGCGCTGGAAGTGCAAGCTGTGCCGATTGCCGATGTGCGCCCACCTGAGGGCCTGGACCATGTCTGAGCGCCCGATTGTGGATGTCGCCGTGGGCGTGCTGGTGGAGCGCGACGCGCAGGGCCAGGAAGGGCGCTTTTTGCTCACCTCGCGCCCGCTCGGCAAGGTCTACGCCGGCTACTGGGAGTTTCCTGGCGGCAAGCTGGAGCAAGGCGAAACCGTGGCGCAAGCCCTGGCCCGTGAGTTGCACGAAGAGTTGGGCATCACGATTGGCGCGGCCCACCCCTGGCAAGAGCTGGTGATGGACTACGAACATGCGCGGGTGCGTCTGCATTTTTGCAAGGTCTACGAGTGGACGGGTGAGTTTGAGATGCGTGAGCAGCAGGCCATGGCCTGGCAGACCCTGCCGGTCCAGGTGCAGCCGGTGCTGCCGGGCACCATCCCCGTGCTGGATTGGTTCGCCGCCGAGCGGGGCTTTACAGGCGCCACTTACACTGTCGCGATGAATTGTCTGGACGAAGTTAAATGGGATGCCGACGGCCTGGTGCCGGTGATCGCGCAAGAGCAAAGCAGCGGCGATGTGCTGATGTTTGCCTGGATGAATCGCGAGGCTTTGCAGCGCACCATCGAGCTCGGTGAGGCGGTGTATTGGAGCCGTTCGCGCCAGCGTCTGTGGCACAAGGGCGAGGAGTCGGGCCATGTGCAAAAAGTGCATGAGCTGCGTATGGACTGCGACAACGATGTGCTTTTGATGCGCATCACCCAGCAAGGCCATGAGCCCGGTGGACCTGGAATTGCCTGCCACACCGGCCGCCACAGCTGTTTTTATCAACGCCTCGACGCCGGCGCCTGGGTCGCCACCGAGCCGGTGCTCAAAGACCCAAAACAGATTTACAGCAAATGAGCGCAAGCCCTTTGAACAACGCCGATATCCTGGCCCGCGTGGCCGCCGTGATCGAGTCGCGCAAGCCCGCCAATGGCGGTGACCCGGCCACCAGCTATGTGGCCAAATTGTTTGACAAAGGCCTGGACTCGATCTTGAAAAAGGTCGGCGAAGAGGCATGTGAGACGGTGATGGCCGCCAAGGATGGCGAGCCCGCCAAGATCGTCTACGAGGTGGCGGACCTCTGGTTCCACTCCATGATTGCGCTGGCGCATTTCGGCCTCAAGCCCGAACAGGTGCTGGCCGAGTTGGCGCGGCGCGAGGGCTTGTCGGGCTTGCAGGAGTTTGCCGCGCGTAGCAAAACCGTGGAGGAAGAACCGAATGACTGAGCAACTTGCCGACACCGTGCTGCTGGATCCGCAGCGTGAGCAAAGCCTGCGCACGGCCGGCATGATCAGCTATTTGCTGCATGCAGTGGTGGCGGTGGGCGCGGTGATTCCAGCCTTTCAGCCCAGCGTTTTGCTGCTGGTGTTCGCGGTGATTCTGGATCTGGTCAAGCGTGATGAGGCCGCCGGTAGTTGGCAGGCCTCGCACATCAGCTGGCGTTTGCGCAGCGTGACCTGGGCGGGTGTGCTGTACTTGATCACCGTGCCGCTGTGGTTCTTGTTTGTGCTGCCGGGCTGGATTGCCTGGGGCTTGATTTCGCTCTGGTTCCTCTACCGCATCGTGGTGGGCTGGAGTGCGATGAATGCCGGCCGCGCCATTTCCTGAGTTCGAGGTTTCTAAGCATGTCCCACGATCCCAATTGCCTGTTCTGCAAAATCATTGCCGGGCAGATCCCCAGCCGCAAGGTTTATGAAGACAGCGAGCTGCTGGCCTTCCACGACATCCACCCTTGGGCGCCGGTGCATGTGCTCATCATCCCCAAGCTGCACATTGCCAGCATGGTTGAGTTGACTGACGAACATGCCGCCTTGCTGGGCAAGATGAGCGTGTTGGCGCCCAAGCTGATGCGCGAGCTGGGCGTGACGAACGGCTTCCGCACCGTGATCAACACCGGGCCGGATGGCGGGCAAGAGGTTTATCACCTGCATATGCACGCGATGGGCGGCCCGCGGCCCTGGCTCAAGGGCTGAGCGCTAGAGCGGCAAAACCGTAAAACGGCTAAGCCTTGAGCAGGCTCAAGCAGCTTTTGGGCTGAATTCAGCCCCAGCGGCGCCGACGGCAAGATTGCCGTCACAGGCGCCAACTAGAATCAAGCAATCTTTCGTAGGAGAAAAAATCATGGGTTCATTCAGCATTTGGCACTGGCTCATCGTGCTGCTGATCGTTGTGCTGGTGTTTGGTACCAAGAAACTGAAGAACATGGGCAATGACCTGGGTTCGGCAGTCAAGGGTTTCAAGGACGGCATGAAGGATGGCAGCGCTGACGCACCGGCCCAGCAAGTCACCGCCAGCCAAAAGGCCACCGACGCCAATACCGTCGACGTCGAAGCCAAGACCAAGTCTTGATGACGACTGGCCTGAGCGCTTGCCATGATTGACTTTGGCTTTGACAAGATTGCCCTGATCGGCGCCGTGGCGCTTATCGTGCTGGGCCCCGAGCGCCTGCCGCGCGTGGCCCGCACCGTGGGCCATTTGCTGGGCAAGGCGCAGCGCTATGTGTCGGAGGTCAAGGCCGAGGTGAATCGCTCGATGGAGCTGGAAGAGTTGCAGAAGATGAAGAAGGGCGTCGAAGAAGCCGCCCGCGACATCGGCGCCTCGGTCCAGCAGGAGGTCAACTCGGCCAGCCAGGTGTTTGAACAAACTTGGTCCGACGCCACCTCCGGCCTGGGCGACAGCAGCAGCTTTCATGCTTATGAAGGCGGCCCGCTGAGCCCGAGCTACAAGCACCCGAAAAAGAACTGGCGCGTGAAACGCGGCGCCACCCCGCAGTGGTACAAGCGGCAAGCCCAGGTGCGCACCCATGTGCAATCAGCGGCCGCCCGCGTGGCCCGGTTCCGTCCGGCCGGCCACCGTAGCATCAGCACGCACAACAGCCAGAATTTCTGACCAAGCCAGCCCATGAGTGATGCCCCCAAGCCCGAGGATGAACTCGCCGGCACCGAACAGCCTTTTGTCTCTCACCTGATCGAATTGCGCGACCGTCTGGTGCGCGCCACCATCGCCGTGGCGGTGGTGTTCGGCATCTTGGCCTTCTACCCCGGCCCCGCTCAGTTGTACGACCTGATGGCAGCGCCCTTGGTGGCGCATCTGCCCAAGGGCTCGACCATGATCGCCACCAGCGTGATCTCGCCATTCATGGTGCCGCTCAAGATCACCTTGTTGGCGGCCTTCATGCTGGCGCTGCCGGTGGTGCTGTATCAGGTCTGGGCCTTTGTGGCGCCGGGCCTGTATTCGCATGAGAAGCGCCTGGTGATGCCGCTGGTGGTGTCTAGCACCGTGCTGTTCTTCGTCGGCGTGGCCTTTTGCTACTTCTTCGTGTTCGGCCAGGTGTTCAAGTTCATCCAGGGCTTTGCACCCAAGAGCATCATTGCCGCGCCTGATATCGAGGCTTATCTGAGCTTTGTGATGTCCATGTTCATTGCCTTCGGCGCCGCTTTTGAGGTGCCGGTGGTGGTGGTGGTGGCGGCACGCATGGGCCTGATCTCGGTGGCGCAGCTGCGCGAATATCGCGGCTACTTCATCGTCGGCGCGTTTGTGATTGCAGCCATCATCACGCCGCCCGATGCCGTGTCCATGCTGGCGCTGGCTATTCCCATGTGCATCTTGTACGAGTTCGGCGTCATCGCCGCGTCCTACTTCATTCGCTTCTCCAAGGCGCCAGATGATGAGGATGCGCTGGCGGGCGAAGCGGCCAAGAAGTGAGCAGCAATTGAGCCGCGTTTGAGCGTCGAACGTTCAGCGCGACAAGCGTGAATTGAAATGGAAAGGCCCGCCAAGTGCGGGCTTTTTTCTTGGCTCAGCGAGCTGAGCTTATTGCTTGGGCTTGGGTCGCTGTGCCACGGTCAATTCGATCGCCAATTCCTTCTCGCCCCGCAACAGGGTGACGGTGGTGGCGGTTTTGGGCGGCACGGCCGAGACCGCCAGCAGCAGCTGCGCCGGCGTGTGGACGGCGGTGCTACCGATCTGCGTGATCACATCGCCGGGCTTCACACCGGCTTTGGCGGCGGGCGCATTGGCCAGCACGCCGCTGATCAGCACGCCTTCTTTGACCGGCACTTTGAAGGCTTCGATGAACTCGGGCGTCAGCTCGCGGGTCTGCACCCCGATCCAGCCGCGTGCCACCTGGCCCTCGCGCATCAGGCTTTCCATCACCTGGGCGGCGGTGCTGATGGGGATGGCGAAGCCGATGCCCAGACTGCCGCCGCTGCGCGAGTAGATGGCGGTGTTGATGCCCACCAGATTGCCGTCCACATCGACCAGGGCGCCACCCGAGTTACCGGGGTTGATGGCCGCGTCGGTTTGGATGAAGTTCTCAAAGGTGTTGATGCCCAGCTGATCGCGGCCCAGGGCGCTGACGATGCCGGAGGTGACGGTCTGACCCACATTGAAGGGGTTGCCGATGGCCAGCACCACATCGCCCACCTGCAGGGTTTCGGCGTGCCCAAACTGAATCACCGGCAGGTGGTCGAGCTCGATCTTGAGCACGGCGATATCGGTCTCGGGGTCGGTGCCGACCAGGGTGGCTTTGGCCTGGCGGCCGTCGGTCAGCAGTACTTCGATGTCGGAGGCGCCTTCCACCACATGGCTATTGGTCAGCAAGTAGCCTTGCGCCGAGACGATCACGCCGGAACCCAGGCCGGTCTGCGCCCGCTCGCCAGACGGATCCTTGCGCCCGCCCGGGCCGCGCTGGCCGAAGTGAAATCGGTGCCAGCGTTCATCCATCTCAGAGTCGCGCGCCGGTGCCTTGCTGGCGACGATGCTGACCACCGTGGGCGCGGCCCGTTTGGCCGCCAGGCTGTAGCCGGAGCGGGAGGAGCTGCTGGCTTCAGCCGCGCTGAGGGCCGCGCCGGCAGGTCCGCCAGATGCTGCGCCGCTGCCGCCCAGCACAATGGTGGGCGCAATTGCCCCCTGGCCTTTTTGCAGCCAGGTGGGTTTGAGCGTGCTCACAACGAACACAATGGCCAGCGCCACGGTCGTGACCTGAGCGAAAATCAACCACAGTCTGCGCACCCCGAATCCTTCCCCTATGACTCATCGAAACGATCTCGAACGCCATCTCGGCCAATTGCTGGACGTCGCTCGCTTTAAGGATTATGGGCCGAACGGTCTGCAGGTTGAGGGCCGGGAGCAGATTGGGACGCTGGTCTGTGGGGTCACGGCCAGCTTGGGCCTGATCGAGGCGGCCATTGCCGCCAAGGCCGATGCCATCCTGGTCCACCACGGCCTGTTCTGGCGCGGTCAAGACGGCCGCGTCACCGGCTGGATGAAGCAGCGCCTGGCACGCTTGCTGGCGCATGACATCAATCTTTACGCCTACCACCTGCCGCTGGACGCGCATGCCGAACTGGGCAATAACGCGCAACTTGGGCGGCTGCTGGGCTGGCAGGGCGAGAGCCGTTTTGGCGAGCAGGACTTGGGCTGGCTGGGCAGCTTGACGCAGGCCTGCAGCCTGACCGAGCTGGCTGCGCAGATCGGCAGCACGCTGGGCCGCACCCCGGTGCTGGCGCCGGGGGATGGCCGTGCGCTGCGTCGCGTGGCCTGGTGCACCGGCGGGGCGCAAGGCTATTTCGAGGCGGCCATTGCTGCCGGCGCGGATGTGTTCGTGACCGGCGAAATCTCCGAGCCGCAAGCACATTACGCGGCCGAAACCGGCGTGGCCTTCATCGCCGCCGGCCATCACGCCACCGAGCGCTACGGGGTGCAAGCCGTGGCCCAGCAATTGGCGGCCGAGTTCGGCATTCGTCAGCAATTCATCGACATCGCCAATCCAGCATGAGCCCACTCTTTTTGATCAGCCAGGGCGACCCCAGCGGCATCGGCCCCGAAATCATCGCCAAGACTTTTGCGGCCGGACTGGCGCCGGACTGCCTTGTGATGGGCGATGTGGCGGTGATGCGCCGCGCGTTGCGCCAGTGCGGCCTGAGCCTGCCGGTGGTGCAAGTCAGCCGTGTCGGTGAGACTGTGCCGCCGAACTGTCTGCCGGTATTCCAGGTGCCAGGTATTGCTTCTGGTTTGGCCGATTTGGCGCTGGGGAAGGTGGATGCCCGTGCCGGCGCGGCTGCGGCGGCCTGCATCACGGCGGCCGTGGCCAGCATTCAGGCGGGTGAGGCGGCGGGTCTTGTGACGGCGCCTATTCACAAAGAGGCCTTGCACGCGGCCGGTGTGACATTTCCCGGTCACACCGAGATGCTGCAGGCCTTGGCCGCGCAAGGCGGAGCGCTGCCGCCGGTCCGCATGATGCTGGCCAATGAGGAGCTGCGCACGGTGCTGGTCACCATTCATTGCTCGCTGCGCCGCGCCATCGACCTGATCACGCAGGAATCGGTGCTGCAAACCCTGCGCATCAGCCATCAGGCTTTGCAGCGCTTTGGCATCGCTAAGCCGCGTATCGCGGTGGCGGGTTTGAATCCGCATGCCGGGGAGGGCGGTTTGTTTGGCGATGAAGAGCAGTTGCACATCATGCCCGCCATTCGCCAGGCGCAGGCCGAGGGCATCGCCGCCAGCGGGCCCTTTGCGCCCGACACGGTGTTCATGCGGGCTCGCCACACGGACGCGCATCCCGGTGAGTTCGATCTCGTGGTGGCCATGACCCATGACCACGGCCTGATCCCGGTGAAATACCTGGGGGTGGAGCAGGGCGTCAACGTCACATTGGGCCTGCCCTTTGTGCGCACCAGCCCGGATCACGGCACGGCTTTTGACATCGCTGGTTCTGGTCGGGCTGACCCGGCCAGCTTGCAAGCGGCCATTCGCATGGCACGCCGTTTGGCGGTCAATTAAGCTTTGGCACCTATTTCGGCCAACTGCTTGCGGGTGCGCGCCATCGCGCGTTCCAGCAGATAGGCATTCTCAAAGGCGCGCAGGCGGCCGGACTCGCACAGGCGCTTGAGCATGCGCGCAGTCATGGTGACCGTCTGCTGGTGCTTGGCGCCGTGGGTGAAGATGAAAAAGCTGCGCCCTGCGCTGACATGGGCCAGCCGCACTTTCTGCCAATGCCCTTCGCTGTGCATCTGGTAGGAGAAGCCGACGTGCAGATGCTCCACCAGCAGCTCGCCCTCGCTGGGCTCGGGCGCTTCCACGGCAGCGGGCAGGCCGTCGATGCTGATGTCCACGGCCAGCAAGGAGGGCTCGGCGCTCAGGTCGATGTCAAGCTCGCCACTCCAGTCGAGATTGACTTCGGTCAGCAGGCCCATGCTCTTGGCTTCGTCCGCGCTGAGGCCTTGGGTCAGGTCCAGGTCGGGCGGCAGGCTGCTGTCCAGCGTTTGGCCCAAGGTCTGCTCGTCCGGCAGGGGCGCAGTAAAGATATGGTCTAACTGCTTGAGCAGCAGATTGGCTTCGAGCGGGCTGGGCGCTTGGCCTTTCAGTGATTCGGCATGGGCCGGCAAAAGCGCGCCGTAAAACTGCTTGCGGGTTGCTTCCGGGCAGGCGATCAGGTCCAGGCCTTCGCCCAGCGTGGCCATCAGGCCGGGCAACTGACCCAGAAAGACTTGGCGTTGCTCGGTGCGGCCCTTGGGTTGGACGCTGACGACCAAGTCACGTGCCAGCTTTTGAAAGCGTGACACGCGCTCTGGCGCGCCTTGCAAATCACGCGCCGCGCGGACGATGGCTTGGCTCCAGGTCTGGGCCAGGAAGTCGCGCAGAAACTCCGGCATCGTTACCGGCTGCAAGGCGTTGCCGAGCTGCTGGGCGTAACGCTGCTGCAGATGCAGGTCGACCTCGCGCCGTGCCAGCTGATCCGTCAGCTGGCCTTGCGATTGCAGGCCGGCGCTGATCTGGGCTTCGATGAAAGCTTCCAGCGCCGAGAGCTTGGCCTCGTAAACAGCCATGTGCTCGAAGTCGCCGCTGACGAGCTCGTCCACCAGCTCCCGCACATGACCCAGGAAGGCCTTGCCTGGGTCTTCGCTAAAGTCATCAAAGGCGCAAGACAGCGAGGCCATGCGGTTGACGAAGAGGCGCACCGGGTGGCGGCGCTGCGAGAAGAAGCTGGGGTCGCCAAGCGCTGCGCGCAGCACCGGCAGCTGCAGCCGGGCCAGCAGCCGCGCCATTTGCGGCGGCACCTTGGGATCAGACAGCACCTGATCGAACAGGCTGCTGACCACATCAATGACCATGTGATCCAGTCGACCCGTGGCGGCCTGGCGCAGCTCTTCCCGGTGCTGTTGAATCAGATTGGTCGGCAGGACGTTGGGCCGGGTGGTGGCCATGAAATCGTCATGCCAGTCGGGGCTGGCAGCTGCTTGTGCCGAGCCGCCGGCATCTCCCATGGGCATGCTGGCCGACCATTCCGCATGGCTGGAGTCCATCGGTGCAGGGCTGGCCATTTGGGCCAGGCGCCGCAGCAGATTCATCAGTTGCGGGTCTAGATTGCCCATCTGGCCGCCGGTCTGTCCACCGTAGCTGCCGGAACCACTCATGCCAGCGCCATACCCACTCGGGTAGCCGCCGGAGCTTGCGCCGGAACTTCCACCAATTTGGCTGCCAATCTGCCCGCCGAATTGGCTATTGAAGTGGCCTGCATGGGTCGACATGGCCTGGCCATGTTCCAGCGCGCCGGCATTCGACTGCAGGGTTTGGGCGCGGCTAAAGCCGGTATTGCCGCCCCCTGGCGAATCCGCGGAGCTGCGCACGCGCAGATCTTGCGGGCGCAGGCCACGGCTGCGGAACAGTTCGGCAATATCGGCGTAGCACGCGCGCATCTCCAGCGCCAGTGCGCGGGTCAATTCATCGATCAGGATCTGACGCGGCTCGGCCTCGTCGCTGAGTTGGTGTACCGCGCTCAACAGAGCTTGGCCGATGGCCTCGGGGCGCAGCGGGTGGCGCTCGCCCAGCTGCATGCCGGCGACATAAGACTCCACCTCGCGCAGCTCCCACTCGCTCTGGTGGCCAATGGCCAGACCGACGCGGTCGCCCACCACCAAGGCGTCGACCTGGTCGTCGTCCATCAGCGACAGCTCGGTCCAGCCGCGTGGCGCCGTCTCGGCCGCGCGTTCGGTCTGGCTGCTGCGCATTTGCTCGCGCAGCTTTTGCGAAAAGATCTGCGCGAACTGCGCCTGCTGTTTGCGGAACAAGAGCTGCGCGTCGAGCAACTCATCGCGGCGCTTGACCTTGCCGGCCGATAAGGCCGACATGCCTAGCCCTTCCGCGCAACGTTCGGCTGCTTGTTCAACGGCCGTGCGCACCCGCTGGAGGGCGGTTTCCAGGTGAGGGTTGAGGCGGGAATCGGTGGAAATCATGGATGCGGCATTGCGAAATGTAGTGGTAGCACTACAAACTTTGGACGCAAGTATCGCTGTGAATTCACCATGATCGGCGCAAGCCGAGTCTTCGTGAGCGGCAGCCTTGCCAAAAGCTGCGCATCTTGTGCGCTTACATGGGGCTGCCCGGCCGCGGGCAGGGCAGCTCTGGGCTGGCTTAGCGCTTGAGGGCGTCGCGGATTTCGCGCAGCAAGATCACATCTTCCGGTGTGGCCGGTGCTTCAGTGGGTGCGGCCGGCTCTTCGCGCTTGAGGCGGTTGATCTGCTTGATCATCAGGAAAATGATGAAAGCCAGAATCAAGAAGTTGAGCAAGATGGTCAGGAAACTGCCGTAAGCAAACAACGGTACGCCGGCCTTGGTGAGGGCTTCGTAGGTCATGGGGCCCTTGAAATCTGCGGGCGGGTTGGAGAGCATCACGAAGTAATTGGAGAAATCCAGGCCGCCGACGACCTTGCCGACGACGGGCATGATCAGGTCTTTGACGATCGAATCGACGATCTTGCCGAAGGCGCCGCCGATGATCACGCCGACCGCCAGGTCAACTACATTGCCTTTGACGGCAAACTCTTTGAATTCCTTGAGAAAACTCATTCCTGAAGCTCCTTATTGATGGCATACCTGTGTTGGCTGTGAAATGTAAGGCAAGTGAGCGTGCCCTTCGCGCATCATCTGTCCCGTTTTGCTGTAAGTAGCAGGGGTAAAACGCCGATACTGTGGTGCGAATACCAGCCTGCGTGCGTTGCACCGGCTCGGTGCTCACGCAGTCCGTTAGAATCTCGGGTTGCCCCCGATCAGAAGTCTCGTTTGAGGATCCTCATGAGTGACCAGCAAGTGGACCACGGCAAGCGCACATGGCTCATCGCCACAAGTTGCGCCGGCGCCGTTGGCGGTGTAGCCACCGCCGTACCTTTCGTCAGCACCTTCGCGCCTTCCGAGCGCGCCAAGGCCGCCGGTGCGCCGGTGGAGGTGGACATCAGCGGCATCAAGCCGGGCGAAAAGCTAACCGTCGAATGGCGCGGCAAGCCGGTCTGGATCGTGCGCCGCACGCCAGAGCAGTTGGCGGCACTGTCCAAGTTCGACGGCGAGTTGGCCGACCCGAACTCGTCCCGTACCGCTTACCCGACGCCGGACTACGCCAAGAACGCCGCGCGTTCGATCAAGCCCGAGTTCCTGGTCGTGGTGGGCATTTGCTCGCACCTGGGTTGCTCGCCGAGCGATAAGTTCCAGGCCGGCCCTCAGCCCTCCTTGCCGGACGACTGGCATGGCGGCTTCCTCTGCCCTTGCCACGGTTCGACCTTTGACTTGGCCGGCCGCGTCTTCAAGAACAAGCCCGCCCCCGACAACCTCGAGGTGCCGCCGCATATGTATCTGTCCGACGCCAAGCTCTTGATTGGTGAAGACAAGAAGGCTTGATGCCCAGCGGCCTTTTTAAAAATGGCTGAACCAAGGTTTTAGGACAGAGGTCAATATGGCTGAATTCAAAGTAGCTCCCGCCGGCGCAAGCAAGGGCGAGCAGTTCATGACATGGGTGGACAACCGCTTCCCGGCCACCCAGCTCTTCAAAGAGCATATGTCGGAGTACTACGCTCCGAAGAACTTCAACTGGTGGTATATCTTCGGCTCACTCGCCCTGCTGGTGCTGGTGATCCAGATCGTTACCGGTATTTTCCTGGTGATGCATTACAAGCCTGATGCGGCCCTGGCGTTCGCCTCGGTCGAGTACATCATGCGTGAAGTGCCCTGGGGTTGGTTGATTCGCTATATGCACTCCACCGGCGCCTCCGCCTTCTTCGTGGTGGTGTATCTGCATATGTTCCGTGGTCTGCTTTACGGTTCTTACCGTAAGCCGCGCGAGTTGGTGTGGATCTTCGGCTGCGGCATCTTCTTGTGCCTGATGGCCGAGGCTTTCATGGGCTACTTGCTGCCCTGGGGCCAGATGTCCTACTGGGGCGCACAGGTGATCGTGAATCTGTTTGCCGCCGTGCCTTTCGTTGGCCCGGACTTGGCTCTGCTGATTCGCGGTGACTTTGTGGTGGGTGATGCCACGCTGAATCGCTTCTTCAGCTTCCACGTCATTGCTGTGCCGCTGGTGCTGCTGGGCTTGGTGGTGGCGCACATCATTGCGCTGCACGAAGTGGGCTCGAACAACCCGGATGGCGTCGAGATCAAGGGCCCGAATGCGCCCAAGGATGCGAACGGTCACCCGCTGGACGGCGTGCCTTTCCACCCCTACTACTCGGTGCATGACATCTACGGCGTCTGCCTGTTCCTGATGGTGTTCACCGGCATCATCTTCTTCGCGCCGGAGTTGGGTGGCTACTTCCTGGAGTACAACAACTTCATCCCCGCTGACCCGCTGAAGACGCCGCTGCACATTGCGCCGGTTTGGTACTTCACGCCCTTCTATTCGATGCTGCGTGCCACCACCGACCCCATGGTCAATGTGCTGGCAGGCATCGTTGGCCTGAGCGCGGTGCTGGCAGTGTTGAAGGGCAGCTTCTCCGCCAAGGGCAAGTTGGCAACCTTGGTCGTGGCCGTGGTGGCCGTGGCCCTGCTGAAGACCTTCGACGCCAAGTTCTGGGGCGTGGTGGTGATGGGCGGCGCGGTTGTGATTCTGTTCTTCTTGCCTTGGCTGGATCACAGCCCGGTCAAGTCGATCCGCTATCGTCCGGGCTGGCATTCTTATGCCTACGCTGTCTTCGTGGTGTTCTTCCTGGTGCTGGGCTACCTGGGCATTCAGCCGCCTACCGACCTGGGCACGCTGGTGGCGCAGATTGGCACGGTGTTCTACTTTGGCTTCTTCCTGTTGATGCCTTGGTGGAGCAAGCTGGGTACCTTCAAGCAGGTGCCTGACCGCGTGACCTTCCACCCCCACTGATCAGACAAGCAACGGAGTCCAAAGAATGAAGAAACTCATCGCTACGCTGCTGACCTCGCTGCTGCTCAGCCTTGGCGTGCAAACCGGCGCCAATGCTGCTGCGGGTGGCATCGAGTGGGACAAGTTCCCCAAAGAGAAGATGCAGGATATGGCTGCCCTGCAGAATGGCGCCAAGTTGTTCGTCAACTACTGCCTGAACTGCCACTCGGCCGCCTACAACCGCTACAACCGCCTGCGCGACCTCGGTCTGACCGAAGCGCAGATCAAGGGTAATCTGATGTTCGCCGCCGATAAGGTGGGCGATCAGATGAAGATCTCGATGGACGCCAAGCAGGCCAAGGACTGGTTTGGTGCCACGCCGCCCGACCTGACCGTGATCGCGCGTTCGCGCGCTGATGGCGCCAAGGGTTCTGGTGCAGACTACCTCTACACCTATCTGCGCAGCTATTACCGCGACGACACCAAGGCCACCGGCTGGAACAATATGGCCTTCCCCAGCGTGGCCATGCCGCATGTGCTGTGGGAATTGCAAGGCCAGCGCGCCGCTAAGTTCGAAGAAGCGGCTGATCCTCATGACCCTGCCAAGAAAGTCCATGTCTTCAAGGGCTATGAGCAGTTGACGCCAGGCCAGCTGGATGCGCGTCAGTACGACAATGCGGTCGGCGACTTGGTGGCTTATCTGCAGTGGATGGGCGAGCCTGCCCAAGCCCAACGTTTCCAGCTGGGCGTGCTGGTGCTCTTGTTCCTGTCGGTGCTGACGCTGTTTGCTTGGCGTCTGAATGCCTCGTACTGGAAAGATGTGAAGTAAGCCCGTAGCCTCGAGCTGGCATTTTGTGCCGGTGACGGGCCACAAGGCGCAGTGGATCGCTCTTTTGAGCGCCCACTGCGTTTGCCATTTGTGCGGATCCATTGATCGGACCGCATGTTTTTTTGACCTGACCCTCGGGAGCCTGCCGCCATGATGGTGCTTTATTCTGGAACCACCTGCCCTTACTCGCATCGCTGCCGCTTCGTGCTGTTCGAAAAGGGGATGGACTTCGAAATCCGCGATGTCGACCTGTTCGCCAAGCCCGAAGACATCGCCTTGATGAACCCGTACAACGAAGTGCCCATCCTGGTGGAGCGCGACCTGATCTTGTATGAGTCGCACATCATCAATGAGTACATCGACGAGCGTTTCCCGCATCCTCAGTTGATGCCCGGCGACCCGGTCGCTCGCGCCCGCGTGCGCCTGTTCCTGCTCAATTTCGAGAAGGAGCTGTTCGCTCACGTCAACGTCCTCGAAGGCCGTAGCCAGACCGTCAAGGCTGCTGACAAGCAGCTGGAAAAGGCTCGCGCCCAGATCCGCGACCGCCTGACACAACTCGCCCCCATCTTCTTGAAGAACAAGTACATGCTGGGTGACGACTTCTCGATGCTGGACGTGGCCATTGCGCCGCTGCTGTGGCGTCTGGATTACTACGGCATCGACATGTCCAAGAATGCCTTGCCGCTGCTGAAGTACGCTGAGCGCATCTTCTCGCGTCCGGCCTATATCGAGGCGCTGACGCCGTCCGAAAAGGTCATGCGCAAGTAACTCGACAGCGAGGGCCATTCATGGATCAAAGCAAGGGCAAGGGAAGCAATGTGGACGGCACGGCAGCAACGCCCAGCACGTCCACGCGCCCCTATCTCATCCGCGCCTTGCACGATTGGTGCACCGACAACGGCTTCACGCCTTACATCGCAGTGCATGTCGATCGCTTTGTGCAGGTGCCGATGGAGTACGTCAGCAACAATGAGATCGTGTTGAACGTCGGCTTCGAGGCGACGAGCAGTCTTGATCTGGGCAATGAGTTCATCCAGTTCAAGGCTCGCTTTGGCGGCTCGGCGCGCGAGATCATCGTGCCGGTCGATCATGTTGTGGCGATTTACGCGCGTGAAAACGGGCAGGGCATGGCCTTCCCGCCGCCTGAAGTGGATGGTGGAGGGGCTGCGGCTCTGACGGCGGCGCCTGCCTCGGCAGCTGCTTCGCCCGCCTTGGAAGCGTCGATTGCTGCGACTCCGGATGCGGCCGTGCCGGCGAAGCCGGTGCGTGGCTTGCGCCTGGCGCCCAATCCGGTTGCTACGGAAGCCGACGCTGAATCGACAGCTCCCGAGGCTTCATCATCGGGTTCGCCCGATGATGAGCCCGATGGCCCAGGCCCTGGGGCCGGCCGACCAGCTCTGAAGCGCGTGAAATAGATTTAAATTGAAGTCAAAGCGCCAATATTGATTTGGGGTCAAATTTTTACCCTATAATCATGGGCTTGTGCCGGCTTAGCTCAGTTGGTAGAGCAACCGCCTTGTAAGCGGTAGGTCGTCAGTTCGAATCCGACAGTCGGCACCACACGCACAACACAAGCTGCCATCGGGCAACTTTAAAACCCGCCCTCCGCAAGGAGCGCGGGTTTTTTCATGGCCGCGCGCGGCACGCCTCAAGGTGTGCTGGTGTAAATCGGCGTGGGGCGGGCGCCGTTTGCGAAACTCAGCCGCCCTGACTTTGAACCTTGACCCGCACCTTGCTCGGCACCAGCCCGGCCTCCATCAGCATGTCTTCCAGTCTCGGCTGAAGATGCCGCAACTTGGCCGCGACGGCCGCGTTGGCCGCCAGCAGGGTCCATCCCTCTTCATCGACGGGGCCGGGTTTGACGAAGCGCACCAGCGCACCCGGCAGTGCGGGCTGCACCACTGCCATGCGGCGATTCGATGCTTGCAGCAGTGCGCCTAGCCGGGCCAGACCTTCGTGCTGGGCCAGAGCCTTGGCGATGGGCAGCGGATCGGGTACCTGGCCGCCTTGGGCTGACTGCCGAAAGTGGGGGCCAAGGTAGCGAGGGCGGCTGGGCGGGAGCATGGGCTCAGTGTAGTCCTGTCCCGGGCTTGTACGGGCCCGCCTGCGCATTGGCCAAGCCTGCTGAGTGCGGATGCTAAACTGCCAAGGTTTTGCGCCAGGCCTATTTGGCGGGAGCTTTCGGCGTTGGGCTATTGCAGAGCGCGGGGAGTGACCCCATATGTGCCCGACGTCTGATTGCAAGAATATCCAATAGCCATTGCAGGTCTCGACCACGGCGACGCGTTCGCAGTGACGAGATCTTCATCGAGGGGCGTTGCCATACCCTTGGCATCTACCGTCACCCGAGTCATCGATACAACCATCACGCTGCATGTTGCCCAAGCTTCTCACCCAGATTTTCGGTAGCCGTAACGAGCGACTGCTAAAAGGCTACCGCCGCACCGTTGCGCAGATCAATGCGATGGAGCCTCAGTTCGAGCAGCTCGATGATGCTGCGCTGAAGGCCAAGACGGACGAGTTCAAGGCGCGCGTCGCCAAGGGCGAGTCGCTTGACGCTTTGCTGCCCGAGGCTTTTGCCGTCGTTCGCGAAGCCGGCAAGCGCGTCTTCAAGATGCGCCATTTCGACGTGCAGCTGATCGGCGGCATGGCCTTGCATGACGGCAAGATCCCTGAGATGGGCACCGGCGAGGGCAAGACCCTCACGGCAACTCTGCCGGTCTACCTGAATGCCTTGACCGGCAAGGGCGTGCATCTGGTGACGGTCAATGACTACCTGGTGCAGCGCGATGCCGAGTGGATGGCCAAGCTCTACAACTTCCTCGGCCTGACGGTGGGTGTGAACCTGCCGCAAATGCCGCGTGAGCAGAAGCAGGCGGCCTATGCCGCTGACGTGACCTACGGCACCAATAACGAATACGGCTTCGACTACCTGCGCGACAACATGGTCCACGAGGTGCGCGATCGCGTGCAGCGTCCGCTGGCCTACGCCATCGTCGACGAGGTGGACTCGATCCTGATTGACGAGGCGCGCACGCCGCTGATCATCTCCGGCCAGGCCGATGACCAGACCGATGTCTACCTCGCCATCAATCAAGTGGCGCCCAAGCTGAAGAAGCAGATTGGTGAGCTGGACATTCGCACCGGCGAAGGTGTGATCGAACCCGGTGACTTCACCGTCGACGAGAAGTCGCACCAGATCTATCTGACCGAAGACGGTCATGACAATGCTGAGAAGTACCTCGCCGAAGCCGGCCTGCTGGCCGAAGGCGCGAGCTTGTACGACGCCGCCAACATCACCTTGATGCACCACTTGTACGCCGCTCTGCGCGCACACCATGTGTATCACCGCGACCAGCACTATGTGGTGCAAAACGGCGAAGTCACCATCGTTGACGAATTCACCGGCCGCCTGATGACCGGCCGCCGCTGGAGCGATGGCCTGCACCAGGCCGTGGAAGCCAAGGAAGGGGTGCAGGTTCAAAGCGAGAACCAGACCCTGGCCTCGATCACCTTCCAAAACTATTTCCGCATGTACGGCAAGCTCGCCGGCATGACCGGCACGGCCGATACCGAAGCCTATGAGTTCCAGGAAATTTATGGCCTGGAAACCATCGTCATTCCGCCGAATCGCCAGCGCCAACGCAAGGACGAGCAGGACTTGGTCTATAAGACCAATAAGGAAAAGTTTGATGCTGTGATCGCCGACATCCGCAGCTGCCACGAACGTGGCCAGCCGGTGCTGGTGGGTACGACTTCGATCGAGAATTCCGAGCTGATCTCGGCCATGCTCAACAAGGCCAAGTTGCCGCACGCTGTGCTCAACGCCAAGCAGCATGCCAAGGAAGCCGAGATCGTGGCCCAGGCCGGTCGCCCCGGCGTTATCACCATCGCCACCAATATGGCTGGCCGCGGCACCGACATTGTGCTGGGCGGCAACGTCGAGAACCAGATCAAGCTGCTGGAAGCCGATGCCTCGATGGGCGAGGCCGACCGCGCTGCGCGCATTCAAAAGCTGAAGGATGAGTGGCAAGGCTTGCATGAGGCCGTCAAGGCTGCCGGTGGCCTGCGCATTATCGCCACCGAGCGGCATGAAAGCCGCCGCATCGATAACCAGTTACGTGGTCGTGCCGGCCGCCAAGGTGATCCGGGTGCGTCGCGCTTCTACCTGTCGCTGGATGACCAGCTGATGCGCATCTTCGCGGGTGACCGTGTGCGCGCCATCATGGATCGTCTGAAGATGCCTGAAGGCGAGGCCATCGAAGCCGGCATCGTGAGCCGCTCGATTGAAAGCGCCCAGCGCAAGGTTGAAGCCCGCAATTTCGACATCCGCAAGCAATTGCTGGAGTACGACGACGTCTCCAATGACCAGCGCAAGGTCATCTACGAGCAGCGCAACGACATCCTCGAAGCTGAGAGCCTGAACGCCCAGATCAACAATCTGCGCGCCAGCACCATGAGCGATGTGGTGCGCACCTTTGTGCCGGTGGAAAGCGTTGAAGAGCAGTGGGACCTGACCGGCCTGGAGCGGGTGCTGCGCGATGAATGGCAGCTCGACGTGGCCTTGAAGGCCATGGTTGAGAAGAGTAACTCCATCACCGACGAAGAGTTGGTGGAGGAAGTGGTTAAGGCGGCGGATGCGGCCTTCGCGGAAAAGCTGGAGCGCGTCGGCGTCGAGCAGTTCACGCCCTTCATGCGCATGGTGCTGCTGCAAAGCATCGACCAGCACTGGCGCGAGCATCTGGCCTCGCTGGACTATTTGCGCCAGGGCATCCATCTGCGCGGTTACGCGCAGAAGAATCCCAAGCAAGAGTACAAGCGCGAAGCCTTCGAGCTGTTCTCGCAGATGCTTGATGTGGTGAAGATGGAAGTCACCCGCACCTTGATGAATGTGCGCATCCAGTCGCAGGAGGAGGCAAGCCGTGCCGCCGAGGCCATTGAGCAGCGCGCCGAAGCCGTCAGCAATGTGACCTACACCCATCCCAACGAAGATGGCTCGGTTTCGCAAGAAGCCGCCCCGGATGCTGCCGCAGCTCTCGCTCAGTACGGCCATGTGGGTCGCAACGATCCTTGCCCCTGCGGAAGCGGCAAGAAGTTCAAGGCCTGCCACGGCAAGTTGGCATGAGTTGAATGCCTTGGCGGGGTGGCATTTGATGTGCCCCGCAACAAAAGGCCGCCGGCGCGTCGTTGGCGGCCTTTTGCATTTCTGCCTTGCCTAACACCCCCCGCAAATAAAGGGTGGAACGCGCAGGCGCTGAAATCGTTGTGCGAATAGTCACGCTTTTTGTGATCGCTCCCCCGGTACGCGGGGAGACGTTGTCATGTGCTTCCCCTAGCATGTGAAACATCAGGGAAGCGATAGCCAGCGCCCTTTGCCTAGCCTTGCCAGGCGGCCCTGGCATCGAAGAGGATTCATATGAAAACAATGAAGTTGATCTTGAGTTTTGGTTTGGGCCTGTTGATGCTGGCGCCCGTGGCGCAAGCCGGTCCGGTGACTCTGCAGGCGAGCGCACCCACTACATTCGCCAAAGAACCGATCAAGGCGACCGCCCTGACGACAGACAGCTACACCTTCCATTTGGATGCAGGCGCGAAGGTCTGGGGTGATTTGCATACCCTGGCTGTCAAGTCTGGACTGCCATCCATCAATATCGTCGATGCCTATCTGCAGAGCGCTGATGGCAGCCAAAACTTTAAGTTCATCGAAACCGTGGCTGGCGACTGGGATAACGGTTTCAACTGGCAAGAGCAGTGGCGTATGGGGCCCACCGAATTGGGTACAGGTGATTGGACGCTGACGGTGGTTCAGCAGGGTTTAGGCAGCAAGCAGTACAGCTTCTACCAGGCCAAGTTTGGCATCGAGCCAAATGCAGCCAATGTGCCCGAGCCGCAAATGGCCTTGTTGAGCCTGACGGCACTCGCCGCCATGGGCTTGGTGATGCGCAAGCGTCGTTCGATCTGACTGCCTTGATCTGCTTAGCGCAAAAAATCGCCGAAGGAAAAGTATGAAGATCTCTACCGCGTCACGCCTCGCTTTGCTCCTGTCACTGTTGGTTTCGGCCTCGCTGGCCCAGGCTGCGTCCACGCTGAGTATTCAGTTCGTGGGCGAGGATCCCAATGCGCCGGTGCTCAGCACCAGCTTCAGCGACGACTACGCCACTGGCCGCTTGAGCTATGTGGATGCCGGTGGCCGCAGCTTCTACGCCTACTGCGTGGAATTGCAGCAAGACTTTGCGCCCGCCAGCCTCGGCATGAAGACCTATACGGTGGGCAGCTTCAGTGCGCCTCAGGCGACTGCCCTCCAGGGTCTGTTTTCTACCAGCTACGCGGGCTTGAGCAATGCCTACCAGCAGGCTGCCTTCCAGGTGGCGGTGTGGGAGATTACCCATGAAAAAGAGAGCAGCACCTTCAATGTCTCTGCAGGCAATGGCGGTTTCTTTTTTGCAGGCTTGAGCGATGTTTCGGCGGCCGGCGCGGCTGATCTGAATGCCAACTTCACCAATCAGGTCAACAGCTACTTGGCTGCCGCCAGCGACTACCAAGGTCCCGCGCGCTATCAACTGACACGCCTTGATCACAAGGGCTTCCAGGATCTGGTGGTGGCCACCGCTGTGCCTGAACCCAGCAGTTATGCCTTGCTGCTGTGTGGCTTGGCGGGCATGGGTCTGATCGTGCGCCGCCGCACGGTGCGCTGATCTAGTCTCTCGCAGTAGCTAGGCTGCTGGCCAGTAAAAAGAGGACCCTCGGGTCCTCTTTTTTTCGTGCGTGCTGTTTGGGCTGGCGCGCCGCGAGCTTATTTGGTCAGGATCAGTTTGCCGAGAGAAGTCAGGCGCAGGCGGTAAAGGCTGCCGGAATGTTCGATTTCCAGCTCGCGCAAATTGCCCATTAATTCGCTGCTGCTGATGCGTCGTGTGGATGCCGTTGCTGGGTGCTGCACAGCGGGCGCAGGCTGGGCTTGAGCTGCGTTCGGCGCACTGGGCTGGCCATTCGCGATTGGGGGTGATGATGCTTGCATATCGCCATGTTAAATGCGAATGATTGCTAATTGCAAAAGTTTGCGTAAATTTTCCACATTTGACCGAGCGGGTGGGGCGGGCGCCTCGCATTCCCAACAGTTTTTTCAGGCATTGCCACAACTGCATGGGCTGCCCAAGCACAATGGCTCTGTCTACTGTTGACCTCATGAGGAGCAGACGATGAAAGGTGACGCCAAGGTTCTGGAGTTTCTCAACGCTCAGTTGAAGAACGAGCTAACTGCCATCAACCAATATTTCCTGCATTGCCGCATGCTCAAAAACTGGGGCTTCGAGCGCCTGGCCAAGCATGAGTATGAAGAGTCCATCGAAGAGATGAAGCATGCAGACAAGCTCATCGAGCGGATCTTGATGCTGGAGGGCCTGCCCAATCTGCAAGATCTGGGCAAGCTCTACATCGGTGAGTCAGCCGTCGAGGTACTGCACTGCGACCTGAAGATCGAAGTCGGCTCGCATCCGCTGCTCAAAGATGCCATCGCGCATTGCGAGAGCGTGCGTGACTATGTCTCCCGCGAAGTGCTGGAAGACATTCTGTCGGACACCGAAGAGCATATCGATCACCTGGAAACCCAGATCGAACTGGTGGCCCAGTTGGGTGAGCAGAATTGGCTGCAGTCTCAGCTAGGCAGCTCAAGCTCCTGAGCTTGACCATCGCGGGCGCGTGGCCATAGATAAACATTATTGAGATGGATTCGCATTTGCGTTAAAGTTCGACTCGTGCCGCTTGGCTCCTTGTCCAACTTCCTCGCTCGGCGTTTCCATGATTGTTTGCCTGTGTCACCGCGTCTCTGATCGCGACATTCGCCGCAGTGTCGAGTCAGGCATCCAGAACTTCGACTTGCTGCAAGACGAAACCGGCGTGGCCTCGGCCTGCGGCTGTTGCCTGGACTGCGCGCGCGAGGTCTTTGATGAGGCCTTGGCTAAGGGTGTGTGCCCTGGCAAACAGCCGGCCGAAGCCAGTCTGCTTGGCATTCGGGTTTTGAGCATCAGCTCAAATTGAGTCGCTCGGCGCGACTTCTCTGCTCAGCTAAGTCGCGTCTCGTTTGGTTGTTTCCTACTGAGTGCGCCCGCTAGGCTAGGGTCACGCCTTGGCCTAGCGCTAGAGTCAACTCAGGCGGCGAAGCGGCCGCGCAGATAGCTGATGATCGCGCCAGATTCAGTCAGCCATTTCACCTGACCATTGGCCTCGGTGATCTTCAGGCATGGCACCTTGTGGCTGCCCGAGCCTTGCAGCAGCTCGCTGCGATTCGGTCCTTCATGCTGCGCATCGCGGCGCTCGATATTGAGTGAGAGGCTGCGCATTTCCTGGCGCACCTTGATGCAAAAAGGGCAGGTCTTGAACTGATAGAGGGTCAGGTCTTGACACTGGCGATCAACGGCGGCTTGCTGCTCGTTGTTGCGTTGCAAACCTGCGGGTCGGGTCAGGCGCTCTTTCAGCAACAAGATGGGGCCAAGCACAAGACGCAGGGTGCGGAAAAAGAGTCGGATCAATGGCTTCATGTGCGCGTGCTGGTTGGTTTGCTTTTGTGTGAATGCTGTGGAGCACCCAAGAAAAAAGCCCCGCAACGTTTGACGTTGCAGGGCTTCTTCGTTTGGCTCCTCGACCTGGGCTCGAACCAGGGACCTACGGATTAACAGTCCGGCGCTCTACCGACTGAGCTATCGAGGAATTGATCGGTACAAATTTTGTGATGCGGGCCGAACTAAAAAATTGGGCCTTCACCTTCAGCTAAAAGCCGCTGAGACTTGCGCGTCAGCGGCTTTGCGCCTTAATTTTTTGGCTCCTCGACCTGGGCTCGAACCAGGGACCTACGGATTAACAGTCCGGCGCTCTACCAACTGAGCTATCGAGGAACTAAGCCTTGCATTATAGACCGGATTTTTAGAGGTTTACAAGCTCATTTCAAAACTTGTTCGCCAAGTGCGTGGAGCCAGTGGATACAGATAGACATGATCGAACTGGAAGGGCGACTCTTTCCACGCGCGCCGGTCGGCGAGATTGTCCACGCCCACACGCCATGTCAGCAGCGTTTTGCCCACCAGTTGTTCGTAACGCGCACCAGCGTCGAGACGCGTCCAGCCTGGAATCGCGACGCTATTGTCCGGCAGCACGGCGCGCGGCCCTTCGTAGACCAAGCCCAGCTGCAATTGCAGACCTGGCACGCCGGCGAGGTTCTGACGCGCTTGCAGGCGCAGATTGTTCTCGGGCACGTTGGTAGGCTTCAGGCCATTGAGCGCGGCCTCGGCACTACCTTCGCGGCGGGCCTTGAGCTTCATGGCGCTGGCCAACAAGCCGCCGCCGCCCCATTTCAAATCTGCTTGCGCTTCGAGGCCCTGGTGATGGGCTGTGCCGTCGGCTTGGCGGCTCAGGCAGGCATCGGCTTGGGCGCAGATGCTCACATCTCGCCAAGCCGGGCGCTGCACATCAAACCAGTTGACCGACCAATCCACCGTATTGCTGCCGGACTTCAGGCCGACTTCCACTTGCTTGCTCTTGAGCGCAGGCAGGGCCTGACCTGGCGTGCTGTACTTCTTACGGTTAGGCGTCACTTCGCTCTCCACGCCTTCGCCCCAGCTGGCATAGGCCAGCAGTTGTGCATTGAGGTGGTAGCCCAGCCCCAACCAAGGCGTGGTGAAGGCTTGCGAGTAGCTGGTGGCGCGTGAACCGTCAGTGCGCACGCTGTCGCGCTGCAGACGGGTGTGGCGCAGGCCGGCCCAGACTTGCCAGTCGGCGCCGAGTTGCACGCTGTCACGCAGATAGAACTCGGTGTTGCGCTCGTCGCGGTTGGTGTTCTCGTCGGTCAGGCTAGGGTCGGCAGGCAATTGAGCGTTGCCTTGAATATTGCCCACGCCGACGAGGTTGTAGGCTTGGCGATCGAAGCGGCTGTTGAAGCGACTCATGAGCAGACCTGTGCTCACCGTATGGCGCAGGCCGGCAGTGTCAAACTTGCCGGCCAGATTGAGATCTAGGGCATCGCTGTTGCGGCGTTCGTTTTCACTGCGGAAATCCCAGACCGAGAAGGTGCCCGCAGCGCTGTAGCGGTCGCAAGGCGCGCACTCGTAGGTATTGGGGTCATACAAACCGTTGGCATAGGCCAGGCGATCATCCGTCTTCAAGCGCTGCAGACCCAGATGGGCCTTGGCCGTCCAGTCCGCATTCAACTTGTGAGTCAGGCGCAGCGAGGCATGCCGGTTGTTGAACACCACGGGCTGGCTCCAGCTCTGGTTGTTCAGATTGAGGCGCGGGTCGATTTGCTTGGCATCGGGCAGCTTGTCGCCCAGCAGGCTGAAGCCCGGCAGGCTGGGCTGGCTTTGGCGATTCCACTCGACTTCGGCTTCCAGCAAGGTGCTGGGCGACACGCGCCAATCGCCTGCCAGGGCGAAAAGTTGGCGATTGCCATCGGCGGTGTAGAACTCGGGCTTGAGCTGCGCGGCGCTGGCGTTCACGCGCAGGCCAAAAGCCTGGCCCTCACCGAAGCGGCGGCTCAGGTCGACCGAGGCTTCCGCAGTGCCACGCTCACTCACGCTCAAGCCGACAACCGTGAGGTCCTTGGCCGTGGGGCGTTTGACCAGCAGATTCACCAGGCCGCCAGGCGAGCTGGTGCCGGCCTGGATGCCGCTGCTGCCCTTGAGCACTTCCAGGCTGGACTTGTTACCCAGGTTCAGTGCCGTCTCTGCATTGATGGGCAGGCCGTCGCGGCGGTAGTTGAAGCGGTTGTCCAGGTCGTAGCCACGGATCTTCAGATAGGACACATAGCCGTTGGAGTTGTAGGCATCGCTGAGCGAGGCGTCCAGGGCGGTGATGCCGGCCAATGAGCTCAGCCCCGACTCTTGCAGACGTTCCGCGCTCAGGACATTGGCCTGCATGGGCAGTTTGGCGATGGGCGTCTCGCCAAAGCCGCCGACGCTGACGGGCGCATCGGCGCCGCGGCCGGTCACGGTGACGGCGGGCAGGGTGGATTGAGCCAGGGTCGCCGAGCAGGCGAGCAGGGCGGCAGTTGCGATCAAGGACTGGGAGATTTGTGGGTATGCCATCGGGACTTCAAGCGATGGCAGGGGGCAAGCGAGATGCTGAACGGCGCCCAAGGCTCGTGCTTGACGAGGCTTGGACGATGGCAGCATGCGAGCTGGCTTCCCTGCGCGAGGATTAACTCAATCAGGTTCAAAGGGTTTTATCTCAGCCGGCTCATCTGATGAGCCAGCACCCCTAGCGAAGTGCGCCGCCAGCTGTTTGCATGCATGCACAGCTGGCGGCGACGGGTGGATTCTAGCGGCAAGTGCCGACTGCTCGTTCATTAAGCAGGCTGTCGAACCTTCGATGGATAGGGGCTTGCGCGCGATG
This sequence comes from Paucibacter sp. KCTC 42545, assembly GCF_001477625.1. Lineage (NCBI taxonomy): Bacteria > Pseudomonadati > Pseudomonadota > Betaproteobacteria > Burkholderiales > Sphaerotilaceae > Roseateles > Paucibacter sp. KCTC 42545. Next base: position 3,174,497 of record NZ_CP013692.1, on the reverse strand, counting down.
TCCCACCGGGCGTCCCCATAGTTGTCCACAGATTCTGTGGATGCTTGGCTGCGGTCGGCCATAAAAAAAAGCCCGCGGTGAGCGGGCTTCTTGCTGTGCAGCCGAGGCTGCGTATCGATCAGCGCTACCGCCGATCAATCTTTTACCCAATCAATTAATCAAACACCGGCGATTCCACGCCCAGCACCTTGTGCAGCTTGGGGCTGGTGGTGGTGTACTGCAGGTGGATGCGCTTATCCGGGAAGATATAGGGCGCGGCAGCAAAAGCGGCCAGGGCGCACTCGTGGAAGCCCGACAGAATCAGCTTCTTCTTGCCCGGATAGGTGTTCACATCGCCCACGGCGAAGATGCCGGGAACGCTGGTTTCGAACTTCTCGGTGTCGACAACGATTTGCTTGCGCTCCAGGGCCAGACCCCATTCGGCGATGGGGCCGAGCTTGGGCGAGAGGCCGAAGAACACCAGCAGCTGATCGCAAGGCACCACGCGGGTGACGCCGTCGCCGCCGGTGACCTTGATGGCGTTCAGCGCGCCATCGGCCTCGACGATGTCGGTAACCTGGCCGACCACGAATTGCATCTCGTAGGCCTCGCACAGCTCGCGCATCTTGGCCACGCTGGCGGGTGCTGCGCGGAAGCCATCGCGGCGGTGCAGCAGGATCACGCTTTCGGCCTTGTTGGCGCCACCGTCTTCGTTGCCGGCGCAGAAGTTCAGGGCCCAATCGAGCGCCGAGTCACCGCCACCCACCACCACGAGGTTCTTGCCTGCGAACTGCTCGGGATTGCGCACGCGGTAGTGCAGCTGCGTGCCTTCGTACTTCTCAATGCCATCCACCTTCAGCGTGCGCGGCTGGAAGGAGCCCACGCCGCCGGCGATGAAGATGGTCTTGGTCAGAAACTCCGTGCCCTTGGAGGTGGCGACGAAGAAGCGGCCGTCGGCTTGCTTCAAGACAGTCGTCACTTCCTGGCCCAGGTGGAAGGTCGCGCCGAAGGGCTCGATCTGCTTGAGCAGGTTGTCGGTCAACTCCTTGCCGGTGCAGATGGGCACGGCCGGGATGTCGTAGATCGGCTTATCGGGATAGAGCTCGATGCACTGACCACCGGGGTAAGCCAGCGAGTCGATGATGTGCGCTTTGATCTCGAGCAGGCCGAGTTCAAACACCTGGAACAGGCCCACCGGGCCGGCGCCGACGATCACGGCATCGGTTTCAATCACATTGGGCCCGGGCGTGGGGAGCTCGGCGGCCGTCACGGCAGTCTCTGCGTTCAATTGAGTATCCATTTGGTTGGGCTCGGCGCTGTGGCGCCGAGCGGCGTACGAACGAGCTGGTTCAGCGGATCAGCTGGGACAATTTGTCCGTGCGGTCTTTCCACTCTTCAGCGTCGGGCAGGGCGCTCTTGCGCTTGGTGATGCTGGGCCACTTCTGGGCCAGTTCAGCGTTGAGCTTGATCATGTGCTGCATATTGCCGGGCACATCTTCCTCGGGAACGATGGCGTTGACGGGGCACTCGGGGATGCACACGGCGCAGTCGATGCATTCGTCCGGATCGATGGTGAGGAAGTTCTGGCCTTCGCGGAAGCAATCGACCGGGCAGACATCGACGCAGTCGGTGTACTTGCAGCGGATGCAGGATTCGAGGACGACGTGGGTCATAGATCAGCTCGTTTTGAATTGGTTCGGGGCGTTGCCGTGGTCGGCAACGTCAACCGGATATTTTAATCGGTCAGGCTCTTGTTCTTGGCTTGATGCCGCGCAAGTCCTGGGGTGATATGGGAATTTGAGGCTTTGCTGGCCTTCAAGGCGTCGGATTTTGGCTGCACCGGGCGGGCGCCTGCACCCACGATGACCACGGTGGGCCGCCCTTTGTGCAGCAGTGAGGCTTCGGCCAGCTCGGCTACGCTGTGCTCGCTGGCCAGGGCGTCGACGCAGCCGGCGCGCGAAACCACGCTGACCGGCGTGTCCGCTTCCCAGCCCGCCGCCAGCAGCTTGCGGCCCAGGGCGGGCAGTTGCCGGCCGGCCATGTAGAAGACCTCGGTGTCAGCGCAGGCCTGTTGGGCTTGCAACTCGGCGTCTTGCGTCATGGCGGTGCTGAGGCTGACGCTGCGGCCTAAGCCGCGCCGTGTCAGCGGGCGTTGCGTGTGGGCGGCCGCGGCAATGGCTGCGGTCACGCCGGGCACCACTTCGCAGGCGATGCCGGCTTCGCGCAAGGCCAGCAGCTCTTCTTCCAGGCGGCCGAAGATGCTGGCGTCGCCGCCCTTCAGGCGCACCACCAAGTCATGCGTCTGCGCCTGCTTCACCAGCGCGGCGTTGATGGCGCACTGCTTGGTGGAGTCGCAAAAGCCCCGCTTACCCACATCGATCCAGACCGCGTTCGGCGCCAGTTCGCGCAGGGCCGGGTCAGTGAGGGCGTCGAACAGCACCACCTCAGCGGCGGCCAAGGCCCGCGCGCCGCGCAGCGTGATGAGGTCGGCGGCCCCAGGGCCGGCACTGACGAAAATGACTTGTCCCATGACGATCAAGGCTCGCGTTAGCGCACCAGCAGGGCGCCGCTGGTGCGGTTGCTGGTTGGGTCGACCACGATCAGGCTGCCGCCCAGGCGGTTGGCCGTGTAGGGCTCCACCGGCAGGGGCGATTGCGTTTCGATGCGCACATGGCCGATCTCATTGACCTTGAGTTCCTGCGCGTCTTGCTCGGCCAGGGTGTGGATGTCCAGGCGATGCTCGATGGCGCTGATGCGCGCTTGCACCCAGCGGTTGCCATGACGCAGCCAGTATTTGCGGCCGGGCACGGCGGGCTCGGTGTCCAACCAGGCCAGGGTGGCTTCGAAGGACTGGGTCGGGGTGGCCGAGCCTGGGGTGACGATCCAGTCGCCGCGCGAGACGTCGAGCTGGCGGTCCAGCACCACGCCGGCCGATTCGCCGGCCACGCAATGCGCGACGGTTTCACCGGCGCGGCGCACTTCCGCCACGATGGCGGTTTGGCCGCTGGGCAGAATCTGCACCTCGTCGCCGGCCTTCACCTGACCGTGGGCAATGCGGCCCCACAGGGCGCGCGGCTGGTAGCCCGTTCCGGCCATTCGGCCATCACCTTCGCCTTGCTCGCCAGAATCGCGGGCCACGTACTGCACGGGGATCGAGAGTTGGCCTTCAACTTTTTCCTGCACGCCCGGCAGGCTTTCCAGCACCTGCAGCAGTGAAGGGCCTTGGTACCAAGTCGCCCATTCGCCGTCCAGCGGCTGGGTGACGTTGTCACCGCGCAGCGCCGACACCGGCACGATGGCGGTCACCGCAATGCCGGCCTGCTCGGCAAAGGCGCGCAGCGCCTTGCTCACCGCGGCAAAAGCCGGGCCGGGCTGGGCCAGCGCGTCCAGCTTGTTGACGGCGAAGACGATGCTGGGCACGCGCAGCAAGTGCGCCAACAAGCTGTGGCGGCGGGTCTGCGGCAGCAGCACCACTTCATCCGCGGCAGTGTCCAGCTTGGTGATGTCCACCAGCACCACCGCCGCATCGCTGCCGGCGGCGGCGGTGACCATGTTCCGCGTGTACTGCTCATGGCCGGGCGCATCGGCAATGATGAATTTGCGCGTCTTGGTGGCGAAGTAGCGGTAGGCCACATCGATGGTGATGCCTTGCTCGCGCTCGGCTTCCAGGCCGTCGGTCAACAAGCTCAGGTCGATGGGCTGGCCGGCGGCGCGCTTTTCCAAGGTGTCGAGCTGGTCGGCCAGGATGGCGCGGCTGTCGAACAACAGGCGGCCGATCAATGTGCTCTTGCCATCGTCCACGCTGCCTGCGGTCAGGAAGCGCAGGGCGCGGTGGTGGCTGTCCACTTCAATGTCGTGGATCAGATGGGTGTCGGTCACGGCGTTCATCAGAAATACCCTTCCTTCTTGCGGCGCTCCATCGAGGCCTCTGAAGTTCTATCGTCCATGCGGGTGGCGCCGCGTTCGCTCACGGTCACCGTCAGCGTCTCGGCCACGATGTCGGCGGCGTTGGCCGCCGTGCTTTCCACCGGGCAGGTGCAAGTCATATCGCCCACGGTGCGGAAGCGCACGGTGGCGGTTTCCACCGTCTCACCAGCCTCAGGCGGAGTCACCTCGGTCAGCGGCACCAGCAAGCCCTTGCGTCGGATCACCTGGCGTTCATGTTGGTAGTACAGGCTGGGCAGGGGGATGTTTTCGCGGGCGATGTAGAGCCATACATCCAGCTCCGTCCAGTTGCTGATCGGGAAGGCACGGAAATGCTCGCCCGGGCGGATGCGGGTGTTGAACAAATTCCACAGCTCGGGCCGCTGCTCCTTGGGCTGCCATTGGCCGAAGCTGTCGCGGTGGCTGAAGATGCGTTCCTTGGCGCGCGCCTTTTCCTCATCGCGGCGGGCGCCGCCGATCAGCACATCGAAGCGATGCTCTTCAATCGCTTCCAGCAGGGTCACGGTCTGGTGGCCGTTGCGCGATTCCAGCGGATGGGCCAGGCGCACGGTGCCTTTTTTGATCGACTCGTCCATGTGCGCAACGATCAGGCGCTCGCCCATCTCGGCCACGCGCTTCTCGCGGAACTCGATCACTTCGGGGAAGTTATGGCCAGTGTCCACATGCACCAGCGGGAAGGGCAGCTTGCCCTTGAACTCATTGCCGGCCACGCGTTGCTTGAAGGCCTTCTCGGCCAGGCGCAGCACCACGCAGGAATCCTTGCCGCTGGAGAACAGCAGGCCCGGGCGCTCGAAGGCGGCGGCCACTTCGCGCAGGATGAAGATGGCCTCTTCTTCCAAATGGTCCAGATGGCGCTGGTCCACCGTGGCGGCCAGTGCTTGCGGATTGAGAGGGGCGTTCATGCAGCGGTTCCTGACTTCAGTTCTTCGTTCGAATGGGCCTTGTGCAGGCCGCATTCCTTGGCGTTTTCGTCCTCCCACCACCAGCGGCCCGAGCGGAAATCTTCGCCAACCGAGATGGCGCGGGTGCAAGGGGCGCAGCCAATGCTGGGCATGAACTGGTCATGCAAGGCGTTGAAAGGCACTTTGTAGCTGGCGATGTAATGCCACACATCGGCCCAGCTCCACTCGGCCAAGGCATTGAATTTGACGCGGCCGGCGCCATCGGGTTCGGCGAAGGGCACGTCGGCGCGGTTGCTGGACTGTTCGCGGCGCAAGCCGGTGATCCAGGCGGTGCGGCCGTCTAGCATGCGCTTCAAGGGCTCCAGCTTGCGCACCGCGCAGCATTCCTTGCGCAGGGCCAGGCTTTCGTACATCGCGTCAGCGCCACGCGTGCGGACAAAGGTGATCACCGCGTCATGCACCGGGCTGAACACCAAGACCTTCAGGCCATAGGCTTGCTCGATCTGCGGCAGCAGGGCCAGGGTTTCGGGGTGCAGGCGGCCGGTGTCCAGGGTGGCGATGGCAATCGGCAGCTGGTGGCGGGCGATCAGGTCGGTGATGACCATGTCCTCGGCGCCCAGGCTGCTGGACTGGATCAGGCCCTGGCCATGCTCGGCCGCGGCTTGCTTGAGCAGCTCGACGCTGCGCGCCAGCCGCTCTTCGAAGCCGGCCGTGGCGCGGGCATACAGGCCGATGGCCGAGGCGCGCGCAGGCGCCGTGCCCACTCCACCCAATGATGAGACTTCCCCGCTCACGCCACCACCTTGCGCGCAAACACAGGCTGGGTCACGTCCACATCACCTTGGTAATGGGCCGGGAAAAAGTCCAGGGCGCGTTGCGCGGCCTCCACGCTTTCACCGGCACGCAATTGCACAGCCGTGAAGCCGGTGCGAGCCAACAGGGGCAGCATGTCCACCAGCACTTCACCGGCGGCACGCAGTTCACCGGCAAAGCGGTAGCGGGCGCGCAGCAGATGGGCCTGGCTGTAGGCGCGGCCGTCCACCCACTTGGGGAAGTTCAGCACGATCAGGCTCAAGCGCGGCAGGTCGGCGGCCAGGGTTTCTACGTCAAAGTCATTGCTCAGCTCAATGCCGGTGGGCAGACCGGCTGGCCAGTGATCGCGCACCGCATGCCATTGCTCCAGCGTCAGCAGCAAATTCGGCGCGGGATCGGGGTCGGGCTTGGGGCCGTCTTCGCCCACAACGCGGTGCCACTCGGGATGATGAGAGTCGATGAATTTCATGATGGTCTGGCGCGGGTTCACTGCGCTGCGCCGGTCAGCGTGCGCACGGAGTTAGCGGGGGCTTTGAAGGGGTCGATGCCGATGCGGCGCACGGTGTCGATGAAGCGCTCGGCGGCGCTGCTGCGCTGGCTGCGGTAGGTTTGCACCACGGACTCGATCACGTCCGGTACTTCGTCCGCAGCAAAAGAGGGGCCGATAACGCGGCCGGCTACCGAGCTGCCCGACAAGGTCGAGCCGTCCGAGCCGCCCAGAGAGATTTGGTACCACTCCTTGCCGTCCTTATCGACGCCGAGGATGCCGATATGGCCGCTGTGGTGGTGGCCGCAGGAGTTGATGCAGCCACTGATGTGCAAGTCGATGTCGCCGATGTCGTACTGCTCATCCAGGTCCTCAAAGCGCTCGGTGATGGCCGCGGCCACCGGGATGGAGCGGGCATTGGCCAGGGCGCAGAAGTCACCGCCGGGGCAGGCGATCATGTCGGTCAGCAGGCCGATATTGGGGGTGGCGAAACCATTGCTGCGGGCGGCTTCGAAGAGCGCAGGCAGATCGCTTTCACGCACCCAGGGCAGCACCAGATTCTGGTCATGGCTGACACGCACCTCGCCTTGGCTGTAGCGTTCGGACAGCTCAGCCGCGCCTTCCATCTGCGCATCGGTGGCGTCGCCGGGGGCGATGCCGCTGCGCTTGAGCGACAGCGTGACGCAGCGGTAGCCGCTCAAGCGGTGGCCGTGCACATTGCGCTCCAGCCAGCGCTTGTAGGCGATGTCTTGCACGCCGGCGAAGATGTCAACGCCAGGCACGGCCTGCACGCCAGCGGGGACGACAAAGCTGGCTGCCACGCGGTCGAGTTCGGCCTGCGGAATCAGGTGCTCCCGGCCGCCTTCGTCGAGCGCAAGAATCTGCTCGAATTCCTTGTTCACATCGTCGAAAAAGGCCTGGCCCTCGGCCTTGACCAAGATCTTGATGCGCGCTTTGTAGAGGTTGTCGCGGCGGCCGTAGCGGTTGTAAACCCGCACGATGGCTTCGATGTAGACGAGGATTTGCTGCCAGGGCAGGAAGTCGGTGATGGTCTGGCCGATGATGGGCGTGCGGCCCATGCCGCCACCGACCAGCACCTGGAAGCCGATGTCGCCGGCGGCGTTTTTCTTCAGCTGCAGGCCGATGTCATGCCAGGCAATGGCCGCGCGGTCTTCCGTGGCGCCGGAGATGGCGATCTTGAACTTGCGCGGCAGGAAGGCGAATTCCGGGTGCAAGGTGCTCCACTGGCGCAGCACTTCGGCGTAGGGGCGGGGGTCGACGATTTCGTCCGGGGCCACGCCGGCAAACGCGCAGCTGGTGATATTGCGGATGCAGTTGCCGCTGGTCTGGATGCCGTGCATGTCCACATCGGCCAGGCGGTCCATCACATCGGCTGATTTGTCCAGCGGGATCCAGTTGTATTGCAGGTTCTGGCGGGTGGTGAAGTGGCCGTAGCCACGGTCGAACTCACGTGCGATGCCTGCCAGCTGGCGCAGTTGCTTGGCGGACAGCACGCCGTAAGGCACGGCCACGCGCAGCATGGGTGCATGGCGCTGCACATACCAGCCGTTTTGCAGGCGCAGCGGGCGGAATTCGTCGTCGCTCAGCGTGCCGGCGATATTGCGCTCAAGCTGGTCGCGGAACTGCGCGGCGCGGGCGCGGACGAATTGGCGGTCGAAGTCGGTATAGGCGTACATAAACTTTTCGTCAGTAAATCAGTGAATGACTTTCCAGCCAGCCATCAAAAGGGAAGCGCACAGCAAGCCGCGCACCACGCGCTCCGGCAGGCGCCGGGTCAGCTGCGCACCCAGCCAGATGCCGGGGATAGAGCCGATCAAAAGCGGCAGCAGCAAGCCCCAGTTGACATGGCCCAGCGTGGCGTGGCCGATGCCGGCCACCAGGGTCAGGGGCACGGCGTGGGCGATATCACTGCCCACGATGTAGCGGGTTTCCAGGCGCGGGTAAATCAACAGAATCAAGGTGGCGCCGATCGCGCCGGCGCCGATGGACGACAGCGACACCAGCACGCCCAGGATCACGCCCGAGGCAATCGTCAAGGCCGGCTTGCGCGAGGCCGGAATGACGCGCTCCAGCCGCAAACCCACGGCCTGCCAGCTCTTTTTGAATGCGACGACGACTGCCGTCAGCAACAGGGCAATGCCCAGCGAGAAGGTCAGGGTGCTGGCCCAGCCCTTGGTGATGCCGGTGAAGTGCATCAGCGCCACGGTGGCGATGGAGGCCGGGATGCTGCCAGCTAGCAGCAGGCCGGTGATGCCCCACTTCACATGGCCGTGGCGCGCATGGGCGGCCGAGCCTGAGAGTTTGGTGATGGCGGCAAACCACAGGTCGGTGCCGATGGCCACCGCCGGGTTGAGCTTGAAGACCGACAGCAGCAGCGGCGTCATCAGTGAGCCGCCGCCCACGCCGGTTACCCCGACGATGGCGCCGACACCGAAGCCGCTTGCGATTGCTATCCAGTCCATCCAGATTCCTTGTGTGAGCCCCATGCAGGGCTGAACGAGCTTCGGACTGTAGGGATGGGCTCTATATAAGCAAACTACTTGTTTGTAAATTGCTTATCTTCTTTTGCGTATATAGGGCTGCCGGCTGAGGGCAAGTGGCCTCTGTTCAATTACGCCAAGCCGGCCACCGTCATCCCAGCTCGGCGATTGGGCGCGTCAGCTGGGATTTGTGCAAGCGGCGCGCCGGAATCTCGTTAAGCTCGGAGCCCCGCTTCCCCCTTGAGCGTTTCTTGAGCGTTTGTTCAACAACAGTTCCCATGCATCCACACAGCCCACAACGATTCGAGCCCACCAAGGTGGCGATTTACTGGGATTTCGAAAATCTGCACGCCGTGCTGGCCAACAACGCCCACGGCGACGGTGCCTACAGCGAGAACCGCTTCAAGCCGCAGCCGGTGTTTGTGGACCTCAAGCCGATTCTGGAATACGCGGCTTCGCTGGGCGACATCATCATCAACCGCGCCTATGGCAACTGGCAGTTCTTCGCCAACTATCGCCATGCCCTGAACGAGGCCGGGGTGGATTTGATCCAGATGTTCCCGCGCGGCTCGAATATGAAGAACAGCGCCGACATCCGCATGGCGCTGGACGCGCTCAGCGATGTCCACAACCACCCGCACCTGACCCATGTGGTCGTGATCTCCAGCGACAGCGACTTCATCAGCCTGGCGCAAAAGGTCAAGCAGGCCGGCCGCTTCATCGCCGGGGTGGGCGTGGCCGGCTATAGCAACCGCTTCTGGAGTGCGAGTTGCAATGAGTTCAAGTTCTACCAAAACCTGCTGGCCGCCTCGGCCGAGCCCGGTGTGGCCCTAGAAGCCCCGCTGGTCCCGGCACCCACGGCCACTGCGGACGCAGATGCTGAAGAAGCGGTGGGTTCGCCCTCGCTGGACGATGCCAAGCAGGCCTTGCAGCGCGCGCTCAAGCAGTTGGTGGACCGCAATGGCGAAAACTATGTGTCCCGCAGCGCGCTCAAGGTCTTCATCAAGCGCTTGCTGCCTTCTTTCGACGAGCAGGCGCTGGGTTGCAGCAATTTCTCGGAGTTTTTGCACCGCTTCCCCGAGTTGGTGATCGAGGTGGATGCGATCAGCGGGGGGCATGTGGCCTTGGTGGGTCAAGCGATTGGCCTATCCAACTCAGACACCGACGCGCCCGAGCCGGATTGATCCTCAGCGCTGTCGCCGCGAGCCTGGTCGACCCTCAGTCGCGGGCCAGCCGCGCCAGCACTTGCACCTGTTCTTGAATGCGCGGCGGGATCGTCTCTTCGCCCGCTAGCATGGCTTGAATCAAATGCGCGTTGGCAGCCGCGTCGCGGGCATCGGAAAGCGGCCAGTCCAGGTCCTGGCTGTCGGCGTCATGCAAATCATGCCGCTCGCCGTTGATGAAGCCATAGAACTGCGCCTTGCGCCGCAGATGGGCATAGGCTTCACCTTCGCTGGCTTTCATCAGCAGGGCGCGGCCCCCGGGGGTGGTGGACGCTTGCAGCGCTTCGCCCATGCTGATCAGGTATTCGGGGTGCGTGACGGCCACCACCCGCACACTGCGGCCCGGCGCGGCATCCAAGAGCTTGGCCACGCTGTGGCCGCTATTGCGCACGCCCAGCCTAGGGCGCAGCGCCATCAGTGCATCAAGCCCAGGGTTCAAGCACGCCAGCGGCAGGCAGGCGAGTCGCTTGACGGCCAATTGCTGCGAAGCCTCCGGTACCGAGTCGGCCAGGGGCAGGCCCAGCGCCGCCAGCAGCGCAAAAGGGCTTTCCCGGCTGTCGAAATCATGGCGGCCGTGAATCAGCACAGGCACCTCTTCACGGGCCAGGAGCAGGGCCACCAGCGGCAGCAGATTGGCTTGTTTGCGGGCCCCGTTGAAGGTCGGCAGCAGCACACAGCGTGGGCCACGGGGGACTTCGAGACGGGCCGTTCGGGCCTGCATGGCACGCTCAAAACCGGCCAGCTCGGCCTGGCTTTCCCCTTTGATGCGCAGCGCCAGCAGGATGGCGCCCAACTCCATATCGGGCACCTCACGGTCCAGGATGGCGCCAAACAGTGCTTCGGCCGTGGCCGAGTCCAAAGCGCGCGCACCCTTGATGCCGCGGCCGACGTCTTTGATCAAAGAGGAAAATTGCATCGGCCGCAGTTTAGATCTCCCGGCGCCTGGGGCTTTCTACCGGGCAGCCGGCAGATCTGGGTTTCGCCAGCGAGAATGGCGGCCACTCAGTTAATTGGAAAACTCATCATGAGCCAAGTCATGTACCAAGCGTCGGTGCCGGTGTTCACGCAAATGTTGGGCGGCTTGGCCGATGTGCTCGCCAAGGCCGAGGCCCACGCCACCGCCCGCAATATCGAGGCCGGTGTGTTCCTGCAAGGCCGCCTGTCGCCCGATATGTTCCCCCTGCTGCGCCAGGTGCAAGTGGCCTGCGATTTCGCCAAGAGCGTGAGTGCCCGCCTGGCCGACGTTGATGTGCCCGCCTTCGATGATGCCGAGCAAAGCTTTGCCGATCTGCAGACCCGCGTCGCCAAGACCCTGGCCTTTGTCCAAGGCCTGACCGAGGCCCAATTCGCTGGTGCGGCCGAGCGCGCTATCGTGCTGCGCCCCGGCACGCCCAAAGAGCGCAGCATGAACGGCCAGCACTATCTGCTGCACTACGGCTTGCCGCAGTTCTTCTTCCACGTCACCACCGCCTACGCCATCTTGCGTCACCAGGGTGTGGAGCTGGGCAAGAAGGACTACATGGGCGCTTACTGATCTGCCGCTTGCCTGAGCCGTGGCACACTGCGGGCGGGATTGCCATCATCCCGGCACATTCGGTGCGACTGATGCAACAGGCATAGCAAGCAATTTGTGAGGAGAAGCCCATGGCCAAAGGACAGCAAAAAACGAATAAGGAAGCGAAGAAGCCCAAAAAGGACACTTCGCCTCCGAAGCCGATTTCAAGCGGCGCCGTGATGCCCACCATCACCACCGTGGTTCCCGATCGCAGCAAGAAGACCAAGTAAGCCGCTCGCTGATCGGCTGTGTAAGTCAAGAGCCAAAGCCTCCGCCATGCGGGGACTTTGGCTCTTTGCATTGGGGCCTTGACCTTGTGGGCACGGGCAGCGGGCCGTGAAAGACTAAACTGCGGGGCTCACGCGAGCGCACACACACATCATGGCCGGTCTCAAATCTTCTACCCCCACCCCTACCGAAATCACCGTCCACCAGCAGTCTCGCTTGTTGGAGGTGGCTTTCAGCGACGGCGCCCGCTTTCAGATTCCTTTTGAGCTGATGCGGGTCTACAGCCCCTCGGCCGAGGTGAAGGGCCACGGCCCGGGCCAGGAAACGCTGCAGACCGGCAAGCGCGATGTCAACATCACCGCGCTGGCGCCCGTGGGCCATTACGCCGTACAGCCGCAGTTCTCTGACGGCCATGAGAGTGGCCTCTACTCCTGGGAATACCTGTACGAGTTGGGCTCTCAGCAGGAACAGCTGTGGCGCGACTACGAGGCCCGCCTGCAAGCGGCTGGCGTGGACCGCGACGCGCCCATGCCCGTCAAATCCGCCGGCGCCTGCAGCAGCCACTGAAGCATCAACCAAGAAGAATTCATCCTATGAGCAGCACCCATTTCGGCTACCAGACCGTTGACGAGCGTGAAAAGGCCAGCCGCGTGCGCGGCGTGTTCGATTCCGTGGCCTCGCGCTACGACGTCATGAACGACCTCATGTCCATGGGCATGCACCGTGCCTGGAAGGCGTACACGGTGGCGGTGGCTAATTTGAAGGCCGGTGACCGCGTGCTGGACATTGCCGGCGGCACGGGCGATTTGTCCCGCGCTTTCGCCCGCAAGGTGGGCGACACCGGCATGGTGGTGCACACCGACATCAACGAGGCCATGCTGCGCCAAGGCCGCAACCGCTTGCTGGACGAAGGCTTGATCCTGCCCACCGGCTTGTGCGACGCCGAGAAACTGCCCTTCAAGAACGCCAGCTTCGACCTCGTCAGCGTGGCCTTCGGCCTGCGCAATATGACCCACAAAGACCAGGCGCTGGCCGAGATGTGCCGGGTGCTCAAGCCCGGTGGCCGGCTGCTGGTGCTGGAGTTCTCCAAGGTGGCGGAGCCGCTGCAAAAGCCTTACGACTGGTATTCCTTCAAGATCTTGCCCCGCCTGGGTCAAATGATTGCGGGTGACGCAGAAAGCTACCGCTACCTGGCCGAGTCCATTCGCATGCATCCCGGCCAGCAAGAACTCAAGGCCATGATGAAAACCGCCGGCTTCGGCCATGTGGATGTGCACAACCTGAGCGCGGGCGTTGTTGCCCTGCATGCCGGTATCAAGTGCTGAATCGGGCCTGAGCCGCTGCTGGCTCACCGCTGCGGCGCCTGACAGGGGCTGATCCCGTCAATTCTCAAATCCCGCCGCCCCAGCGGGAGCTAAAGACCGAGCCTTATCTCTGAGGCGCTTGGCGTGCCAGACGCGGGAGCGTTCGGGCGCCGATTGGTCTTTTTGCCAAATCGGCTAGGGCTTGGCGACGCCCAGCCCATCAATATGCACAGGCTCTGGCAAATCAAGGCAAGGCCAAAGCTCCCCGTGCTGGCGCTGGTTGGCGCGGCGCAGTTTGCCGCTCTGACCTGCCGATCGTCATGGGCCTGAGATGGCCCGCCGATGTCATAAATCCAAACGGCTTTTGGTCATGAATTTGACTTAATCGCCAGCCTCGGGAATGCCCTTGCCCTGCGGCTTCTATTGGCACGTTTTGTTGCATTCGGCTGTTCGGGTTCGCCCCCTGTTCGAAGGCCCAGCCCCGGGGCGAATTGTCACTTTCCAAAGCTACACTCGTTCGTCCTGATATCACCGGGCCGTTTGCTGCAGGGCAGCATCGGTTATCGCGCCCAAAGGGCGCATCGCGGAGAAAAGAGAAAGTTGCCATGTATCTGATGAACGACGACAAAAAGAATTCCTTGGTTCAACGTGCTTTTGCTAACCACCTTCGCGTCGCGGCCGTAGCGGCCGCTGTGGTGGCACTGACCCTCACCGGCTGTGGCGACAGCAAGAAGAGCGAGAAAGCCTCGCAAACCGCTGCCAAGGTGAACAAGGAAGAGATCACCGTTCATCAAATCAACTTCGTGCTGCAACGCCAGCAAGGCCTTAAGCCCGAGCAGGCCGAAGCCGCCAGCAAGCAAGTGCTGGAGCGTTTGATCGACCAAGAACTGGCCGTCCAGAAGGCGCAAGAGCTCAAGCTCGACCGCGACCCTCGCGTGGTGCAGCAGATTGAAGCCGCCAAGCGCGAAATCATCTCGCGCGCCTATGTGGAGCGCATCGGCGAGTCCATCTCCAAGCCCACCAACGAAGAGATCGCCAAGTACTACAACGAGAAGCCCGCCCTGTTCAAGGAACGCCGCATCTACAGCCTGCAGGAAGTAGCCATCGAAGCCAAGCCCGAGCAGTTCGCGCAGATTCGCGACAAGCTGCAGGCCGCCAAGAACAAGAACGAGTTCGCCGAGTTCCTGAAGGCCAATGACTTCCGCTTCACCGGCAACCAAGCCGTGCGCGCCGCCGAGCAATTGCCCCTGGCCGGCTTGGACGCCATTGCCCGCATGAAGGACGGCGACTCTGCCATCAGCCAAACGCCCACCGGCCTGACCGTGCTGTTCCTGGTTGGTTCGCGCCCACAAGCGGTCAGCGAAGAACAAGCCCGCCCCGCCATCGAAGCCTTCCTGAGCAATCAGCGCAAGGGTGAAGTGGTGCAGAAGGACATCAAGGCCTTGCGTGACGCCGCCAAGGTCGAATACGTGGGCAAGTTCGCTGAGAAGGCGCCTGAAGCCGCCGGCGCCGCCTCGGCCGCCGCAGTGGCCGCGCCAGCCCCCGCACCGGCGCCTGCCGCAACACCCGCCTCTGGCGGCCTGAACGCGGCCGACATCTCCAAGGGCATGGGCCTGAAGTAATCATGAGGATGAACAGACCGATGAAGACGCGCAGCATGCAAGCCAAACTTAGCAAACTCGGCCTGGGCCTCAGCCTGGCATTGGGCCTGTTCACTCTGACCGGCGTGGGCAACCTCGCCGCCGCGCAAAGCGCAGCCTCGGCCACCGCCAGCGCCGAGTACCGTCTAGGCTCCGGCGACGTGATGCGCATCTCGGTCTATCAGAACCCCGATCTGACTCTGGAAACCCGGGTGTCGGAAAACGGTCTGGTCTCCTATCCCCTGCTGGGCAATATCAAGCTGGGCGGCCTGAGCGTCACGCAGGCGGAGAACCTCATCTCCGCCGGCCTGAAGAACGGCAACTTCGTCAAGAACCCGCAAACCACCATCGTCGTGCTGCAGGTCAAGGGCAACCAGGCCAGCGTGCTGGGCCAGGTCAATCGCCCGGGCCGCTATCCGATTGAAACGGCCGATATGCGCCTGACCGATCTGATCGCTAACGCCGGCGGCGTGGCGCCCACCGGCGCTGAAATCGTGGTGCTGACCGGCAAGCGCAATGGCCAAGACTACCGGGTCGAAGTCGATCTGCCGTCCATCTTCGCCCGTGGTGGTTCCGCGCAAGACATCTTCATCCTCAACGGCGACGCCGTCTGGGTCGACCGCGCCCCCATGGTCTACATCTACGGCGAAGTGCAGCGCCCCGGCCCCATGCGCCTGGAGCGCGGCATGACCGTGATGCAAACCCTTGCCACCGGCGGCGGCATCACCCAACGCGGCACCGAAAAAGGCATCCGCATCAACCGCAAGAGCGCCGACGGCTCCGTCGAAAGCCTGCAGTTGCCGATGGACGCGTTGCTGAAGGATGGCGATGTGGTTTATGTCAAAGAGAGTTTGTTCTGATCCGAGGTAAATGATGTCATTCGCACAATTTTTATCTATTTGCCTGGCACGGTGGAAAATCTCTATATCGATTTTCGTCGGCGTAGTCGCATTAACACTTTTTGCAAGCTTGCTCTGGCCTAAAAAGTACTTGGCTACTGCTTCTGTAGTTGTGGAAGTGAAGCCGGATCCGTTGAGCGCCATGATGTTCTCGGGCGGTCCAAATCCTAGTTTGATTGCGACTCAAATTGATGTTATCACTAGTGATCGCGTCGCTTATAAAGTGGTTCGGAACCTCAAGTTGGCCGAGAATCCAGAAGTTCGCGAGCAATGGAAAGACGACACAAAAGGTGAGGGTTCCATTGAGCAATGGTTAGGAGAGAGTTTCCAAAAAGGACTCGATGTCAGGCCCTCACGTGAATCAAATGTCATTACGGTTGGGTACAAAGCGGCTGATCCTAGGTTTGCAGCTGGTTTGGCAAATGCTTTTGTTCAGGCATATCTAGAGACAACCCTCGAACTGAAAGTCGATCCAGCAAAGCAATATGTTGGGTTTTTTGAAAATCGGGCAAAAGAGGCTCGGGAAGCAGTAGAAAAAGCGCAATCTCGTCTCTCTGACTATCAGCGAGAGAAAGGGATTATTGCTTCTGATGAGCGACTTGATGTGGAAAACACTCGCCTCAACGAGCTTTCCACCCAGTTGGTCGGCTTGCAGGCATTGGCGAGTGACTCTGGTAGTCGTCAGTCCGCCTCTAAAGGGGCAGGGGGCGAGCGCATGCAGGAGGTGCTTGGTAATCAGCTGATTGCAGGTCTAAAAGCTGATCAAGCCCGGATGGAGTCCCGCCTGGAAGAACTTAATTCGAAGCTGGGATCCAATCATCCTCAAGTAGTTGAGCTTAAAGCCAATATGGCTGAATTGAATAGGCGCATTGCCGAGGAAACGGCCAAGGTTGGGAGCAGCATCAGTTTGGCTAACTCGATCAATCAGCAGCGTGTTGCGGAATTGAAGAATTCATTGGATTTGCAGCGCACCAAAGTGTTGCAGATGAAGGCTGTACGCGATGAGGGATCCGTGCTGCTGCGCGATGTTGAGAATACCCAGCGTATTTATGACCAAATCCAACAGCGTTTGAATCAGGTGTCGCTGGAAAGCCAGGCGAATCAGAGCAGCGCTGCCGTCTTGACGCAAGCTGTACCCCCTATGCAACCCAGCTCACCCCGTTTGGTGCTGAACATGGCCCTTTCCGTTTTTGTTGGTACCTTGCTGGGTGTGGGGGTGGCATTGATGCTTGAATTGTTCAATCGCCGTATTCGCACGGCTGATGATGTCGTTCAAGCCGTTGGCTTGCCGATCATCGGTGTCTTGCAGGCCCCAACAGCCAAGCGCTTGTTTGGCCGGGTTTCGGCGGCTAATTTGGCTCAGAGAAGGTTGCTGGGGACAGTTCCTAGCAACAACCGGGTTGCATGAGCATGAGTACAGTGTTTTCAGATAAGGCTCAAACCGTGAATACTGAAAAGATTCAGGAGGAAGTGTCGCAGGCCTCGCAAGGGCGCACCATTGGCGACATCATTCGTGACGCGCGCAGCCTCAGTGCGGCAGAAGTTGAAAAGGTTCTAGCCTATCAACGAGAAAAGGGCGTACGGTTTGGTGAGGCTGCGGTCGCTTTAGGCCTAGCCAGTGAAGACGATGTATTAAGTGCCTTGGCCAAGCAGTTCCATTACCCAATGGCAAGTGCTGAGCGAAAGCTTTCGAGTCCCGAACTGGTCACGCTCAATCAGCCTTTCTCTGTTCAAGCAGAAGCGATTCGAGCTGCTCGAAGCCAAGTGACCATGCGACTACATGGCGCAACTCAGGATCAGACTTGCAGTGCCGTAGCCATCATCAGCCCTGAGCATGGCGATGGAAAAACCTATTTCGCAGCTAATTTGGCGGTATCACTTGCCCAACTGGGTGGGAGGACATTGCTTGTCGATGCTGATTTGCGTTCGCCCCGTCAGCATGAAGTTTTTTGCGTATCCAACGCAGCGGGTTTGTCGAATGTTCTGTCTGGCCGTGCTGAAGCTCAAGTTATTCAGGCTGTCGAGGGCGTAGCTGGTTTGTTTGTATTGCCGGGTGGCTCGATTCCGCCAAACCCACTCGAATTGATTGAGCGACCCGCTTATGCGTTGCTGATGCGAGAGCTCTGCTCTAAATTCGACAATGTGATCGTCGATACGGCGGCTGCGAGTAACGGTGCGGACGCATGTGTTGTTGCCGCGAAATGTGGGTCGGCTATTGTTATTGCGCGAAAAAATACTTGTAAATATGAATCTTTGCAAGATTTGATCGCCAGCTTGGCAGGTAGCTCGGTAAATATTCTCGGTGCGGTTATGAACGAGTATTGATCTGCGATTCAAAGGCATCCGAGCTAATTCCATGTCAACCTCACTCTCTTCCGTTACGCCGCCGCTTAAATTCGATCTGCCGGTGATCCTGTTATTGCTTTTCGGTTTTGTGGCCATGTTCGGCCCCACGGCTTTGACACTAGCGGGTACGGTTTGGGTGAAAGATGAGCAGGGTCATGGCCCGATTATATTTGCCGTAGCGCTTTGGCTTTTGTATGGCAAGCGGCAGGCCCTAGTTGACATTATCCCCCGGCCGAATTTGGCTTGGGGCATAGGTATGTTTGCTTTTGGCTTCGTACTTTACGTTTTGGGCAGATCGCAAGCAATTTTGATGTTCGAAGTGGGGGCGTTGATCCCCATTTTGATCGGACTTATCTTGTTGTTTAAAGGGCCAGAGGCATTGCGACTGTGCTGGTTTCCGATATTTTTCCTAATCTTCATGGTGCCCTTGCCGGCAACTCTGGTGATCGCGATTACGACACCATTGAAAAGCGCAGTGTCGGCGGTTGCAAGTTCCATACTCTATAACCTTGGCTATCCCATAGGGCGTAGCGGCGTCATCTTAACGGTTGGACCGTATCAATTATTGGTTGCCGACGCGTGTGCTGGCCTGAACTCAATGTTCACTCTTGAGGCTTTGGGCATGCTGTACATGAATCTGATGAACTACAAATCAGCGGCCAGAAATATTGCGCTCGCGATTCTGATTGTGCCGATTTCATTTGTTGCCAATATCATTCGAGTAATGATTCTCGTGTTGGTGACCTACCATTTTGGCGACGAGGCCGGGCAAGGGTTTGTGCATGGTTTCGCGGGGATGGTTTTATTTATCGTAGCCTTGGCGTTGATTTTGTTTGTTGATCATGGCATGCAAGTTATTGCTCGGTTAGTAAAGGCGGTTCGCAAGTGAATTCGCGTCGAACAGCGTTGATGGTGATGGTTGCCATGATGGGTTCCGCTGCTTTGGCGGAGTGGGCCCGTCCGACTATTAAAGTTTCTGACTCTTTCAAGGGTTTCAAGCTCGAAGCCGTGTTCCCTAGGGCGTTCGGGGACTGGGTTGTAGATGAAAGCATGCCTGTGATCTTGCCTCCGCCGGATCAACAGGCGATGCTTGACAAAATCTATAACCAAACTTTGGCTCGAACCTACGTCAACAGTCGTGGCTTGCGCATCATGTTGTCCGTCGCTTATGGTGGCGATCAATCCGATGGGTTGACAGTGCATGTTCCTGATGTTTGCTATGTGTCGCAGGGTTTCAAGTTGGAGGCCAGTCGAGATGCAACACTACAGGCGGCGCCGGGCATTGTCATACCGGTGCGACATTTGATGATGACAATGGGCGCGCGAATGGAGCCCGTTACTTACTGGGTACTGATGGGCGATCAAGCCACGACGTCTAACACTCAGCGGCGTTTGATCAGTATCCGCTTCGGACTGAAGCGTCAGATTCCAGAGGGGATGTTGATTCGTGTTTCCTCAATCAACCCGGATATGGATAAGGCCATTCCCGTCCACACGGATTTTATTAACCAACTGATGGCTGCAATGCCGCCCGAGCAGCGTGAGCGTGTTATCGGCAAGGTCAGTATTTAGTCCTCCCAAAAGATTCGAGAAGTAGTTATGACAAAAAAGGTCGCATTGATCACGGGCGTTACTGGACAAGACGGCGCCTATCTGGCCGAACTGCTGCTATCCAAAGGCTATGAAGTGCATGGCATTAAGCGCCGTGCCTCATCCTTCAATACCGACCGCATCGATCACCTGTACCAAGATCCGCATGTGGAGAAGAAGAACTTCACTCTTCACTACGGCGACTTGACCGACAGTTCCAACCTGATCCGTATCATCCAGCAGGTTCAACCGGACGAGATCTACAACCTCGGTGCCATGAGCCATGTGGCCGTCAGCTTCGAGAGCCCCGAGTACACGGCGGATGCGGACGGCATGGGCACGCTGCGCATCCTGGAAGCCATCCGTATCCTGGGCTTAGAGAAGAAGACGCGCTTTTATCAAGCCTCCACCTCTGAGTTGTACGGCTTGGTCCAAGAAATTCCCCAGAAGGAAACCACGCCCTTCTACCCACGCAGCCCTTACGCCGTGGCCAAGATGTATGCGTACTGGATCACGGTGAACTACCGTGAGGCCTATGGCATCTATGCCTGCAACGGTATCTTGTTCAACCACGAAAGCCCACTGCGCGGCGAGACCTTCGTGACCCGCAAGATCACCCGCGCCATCTCACGTATCGCGCTGGGTCTGCAAGACTGCTTGTACCTGGGCAATATGAGCGCACTGCGTGACTGGGGCCATGCCCGCGACTATGTGCTGATGCAATGGATGATGCTGCAGCAAGAAGTGGCCGAAGACTTTGTCATCGCCACCGGCGTGCAATACAGCGTGCGCCAGTTTGTTGAGTTTGCCGCGCTGGAGTTGGGCATCACCATCGCCTTCACCGGCGACGGCGCCGACGAAATTGGCACCGTGGCCGCCGTTACTGGCGACAAGGCCAAATGTAAGGTCGGCGACGTGATCGTCAAGGTCGATCCGCGCTATTACCGCCCCACCGAAGTGGAAACCTTGCTCGGCGACCCGACCAAGGCCAAAGAAAAACTCGGCTGGGTGCCCACCACCTCGTTGCGTGAGTTGGTGGCCGAAATGGTCGAGGCCGACTACACCTCAGCGCGCCGCGACAGCTTGGTCAAGATGGCCGGCTTCAAGGCTTACGACTACAACGAATAAGTTCTAAACGGATTTGCCGTCGATTCACCCAAATAAAAATGATCCCCCTCGTTCTTAAAATAATAAGAGGGCAGGTCTAACCGGGAGTCGGCTGTGCTGAGGGAGGGGTATGCTGGTCAAAAGGCTAAAACATCCGGTCGAGCGAAGCTTGGATCGACTTTTGCCAAGGCGGGAGTTTGAGCGGTGCCAATGGGGTGGCAGAGCCGCCGTTAGCTTTGTGTTTGATGATGGCTATTCTGCTGATATCGAGTACGGGGTAAAGCCCTTGGATGAGTTTGGAGTTAAAGGTGTATTTGCACCTTGTTCAAATTTGGTTGGCGCGGCGGGGTTTTTGTCGGCCGACGAATTGAGGTATATGTCAGAGCGCGGGCATGAAATTGCCAGTCATATGGATAGCCATACAGCGCTCTGGGATCGGAAAAGCGGCTCAGTTCATCGAGGCATGGTGAGCGCGAAAGAAAATTTGCGCAATACGATTGGCGTGCCAGTAGATTGCCTCGTCTATCCCTATGGTGCAAATACCCGCGAGCTAAGAGTTGAAGCTGCAAAAGTGTACAGGTCGGGCTTTACGACTTGGGAAGGGCTGAATGTCGGCTGTTTTAATCGGTATGCAGTCCGTCGAATTGCCTTTGGCTCTCACACTAGGCCGGGCGAGAATCGGCTTGAACATTACTTGAAGTTGGTGCATTTGGCTCAGTTGACTGGCGCTTGGTTGGTTTTTATGCTGCATCCACAAGAGTCGGCGCATGATGCCTATCAGGATAATTGCTTAAGGCGAGTGATTGAAGACATATTGAAGCGCAATATGCCCGTGCTGACAGCTCATAGTGCACTGAATAATTATGTGGAAATCAGGGTGTAGACATTAAAATTGTCGACCCTGTTGAAGGGTGATTTGACTATGGATAAAGGCAGTAAAATATTTGTAACCGGACATCGAGGCATGGTGGGTTCTGCCCTGGTGCGTCGCATGCAACAGAGCGGATACAAAAATATTCTCACCTGCACGCGCTCCGAACTTGACTTGCTGAATCAGCAGGCTGTGCATGAATTTTTGGCGAGGGAGAAGCCTGACTACATCTTTATTGCCGCAGCCAAAGTTGGTGGCATCAATGCCAATAATATCTATCGGGCTGAATTCCTCTATCAAAATTTGCTCATTGAAGCGAATCTGATCCACGGAGCCCATTTGGCCGATGTGCAGCGCTTGATGTTTTTGGGCTCTAGTTGTATTTACCCGCGAAACTGCTCGCAGCCCATCAAGGAAGAGTATCTCTTGACTGGCTCGCTTGAGCAGACCAATGAACCCTACGCGATCGCCAAGATCGCAGGTATCAAACTGGCTGAGAGCTACAATCTACAGTACGGTCGGCAATACATTAGCGCTATGCCCACTAATTTGTATGGGCCAAACGACAACTACGATCTTAGTAATAGCCATGTGTTGCCTGCATTGATTCGGAAGGCTCATGAGGCCAAGTTGCGCGGCGATACTGAGTATGTGGTGTGGGGTAGCGGTACGCCGATGCGGGAGTTTTTGTATGTGGATGACCTTGCAGACGCCTGCGTCTACCTGATGGAATCGGGCTATGACGGCCCTTTGGTCAACATCGGCACCGGCACCGACGTCACCATTCGCGAACTGGCCGAAACCGTCATGAAGGTGGTCGGATTTGAAGGCCGCATCGTGTTTGATGCCAGCAAACCCGATGGCACCCCGAGGAAGTTGATGGATGTCAGCCGGCTGACGGGCTTGGGATGGAAAGCCACGACACCCTTGTCAACAGGTATTGATCTGGCCTTGCAGGACTACCTCAGCCGGCATGCGCTTGGTTGTCGCTAAATGGCCAGCTTAGGAGGTAAGTCAATTTCGGCGGTTTTCTGGGGCGCGGGAGGGGCCGGGTTTCGGATGGTTTTGCAACTGGGGACTCAAGTTACGTTGGCCCGACTGCTCGGCCCGATTGAATATGGCGTCTTCGCGATCGGGGCGCTCGTGATTGGCTTCAGCGCCTTCTTTTCTGATGTTGGTTTGGCTTATGGCCTGATTCAAAAGCGTGAAGTCAACGAGCGGGATGTTCGCTTTGTTGTGACCTGGCAATTCATTTTGGGCACGGTCGTCACCGCGCTGATTGCGCTCGCTGCCAGTCCGATCGCGACCTTTTTTGGTGAACCCCGTGCAGCCTCAGTGGTCTTGTTTTTGTCAGCACTTTGTTTGATCAATGCGCTCACGGCTCCGGCCTTGAATTTGCTGAAGCGCGACATGGACTTTAAGTCGATACAAATCGACTTTTTGCTGAGCTATGTCGTCGGCTATCTGTTCGTTGGTTTGCCCATGGCCTTGTCGGGTTTTCACGTGTGGGCCTTGGTTTGGGCTTGGTTGATACAGGCGGCAGTGAATGGCCTGTTGCTGTACCGCAGAACTCAGCACGCCTTAAGGCCGCTTATCTGGTATGAAGAGGCTCTGGTACAGGGGGCCTATGCTGGGACCGTCTTGGCCACCAATATGCTGAACTGGGCCATCGCCAATATTGACCGAATCATCATTGGGCGCGTGCTTCCGAGTCGAGAACTTGGTATTTATTCCAATACCTTCAACCTGCTCTACAGCCCCACGAATAGTGTGCTGAGTGTTTTGCAGCCGGTTTTCTTTTCTGCCTCTTCGCGGCTGTCGCATCAGAGCGATAGCTCCCGTATCGGCTCAGGTTTCTTGGCTCTAGTCGCTGCAATTGCGCTATTTGTCTTGCCCGTCTTTATGTCGGTCGCCGCGATTTCCGAGACTTTTATCTTGACCCTATATGGCGGAGCATGGGCGAGCGCAGCAGCTGTCTGTACGCCTTTGGCCCTGGCCATGCCCTTGTATTTGCTTTGGGGAATGAGCACCCCTTTGCTTTGGACGGCAGGCCGAGCTTCAAGTGAGTTTCTGGCGCAATGGCCTCTGGTGCTTACCTGGGGTGCCGCGTGCTGGCTGTTGGCGCCTCTGGGCTTGGCTGCGGTCGCTTGGGGTGTTCTTGGGCTATTTCTAGTGCGCTGCGGCTTGGTGCTTCGCGTGGGATTGCCGCTGCTCGGCATCCGCTTCCTTGATCTTTGGCTGGCTGTGCGTGGCGGCGCCATGCTTAGTTTGGTCGTGGCAGCTTTGGCGGCGGGCATCGATGCAAGCCTGAATGAACTCCGGCCCGCTGTTCGTTTGATCTGCGCCGGTCTCAGTGGCGGACTGTTCTTCATCAGCGTGTTGCACTTGTTTCCTAGACTTATCGGGCAGGAACTTTCTGAAGTCTTGAGGCGAGTCAGCAGTCGATTGCCGCCCAAGGCTGCGGCCTATATGAACACTCAATTAGATAAGGGACAAAAGAGTGAGTGAAAAGGAACTGATACCCCTGTTGATATATATGGGTGGGGCGCTGGTGTTCGCCTTGATCTTGGTGGCAGTGCAGGCGGCTTTTCTTGAGTTTGAATTGCGGATGGGACGTTGGTTGCTGCCATTGATTATGCCATTGCTTCTGCTTGGTATTGGTTTTAGCACTTTGCTCGCAGGGCGCAGCCTTAAATACGCAGCCATGAATATTGGCGGCATAGGAAGCAACGCAGGCGGCGGCGACAATTTAATGCGAATGATTACAGCCCTGGTGCTCGCAATTTCAATTTCTAAGATTGTCCGTGCCTTGTTTTCAGTGACGTCGGTGGCCAAATTAGAAAACTCTGCAGAACCCGGTGTTTCAAAATTTGTTTTTGTATCTTTTCTGGCTTTTTTCTTTTGTACGGTAATCTTCCCAAGTGCATTGGGTGCGCACCCGACATTTGTGCACAATGCCGTGTACCCCGTTATTTTATTTTCTGCTGCGTATTTTTCTAGGAAAGAGCCGATTGAACTGCTGATCCAGTGGGCAAAAACCGGTCTCTTTATCTTTTTGTTTTGTAGCTTGGCCTTGGCGCTCATTAAGCCAGATATGGTTTTGCAGCCTGCTTATCAGGGCTGGGTGCCCGCACTGAATGTGAGGTTGTGGGGTTTGGGCGCACATGCCAACAGTATTGGGCCGCTTGCCTTGTTTCTCATCTTGCTGCAGGTCTTGCGGCCTTCGCCCAATCGGGGGTTCGGATTGTTGATCTGGTTCACGGCCTTGATAGTTTTGGTTTTGGCGCAATCCAAGACTGTTTGGTTGTCCGGGATATTAGTGGCGCTGATCATCGCGGCATATCGAGGCGGCAGAGAGCCAGGCGGAGGCATTAAGCCCAGTTTCATGTTGGGGCTGATCGGCTTGATGTTGCTGGCTTGCTTGAGCCTGCTTTTTGTGGATATTGATCGCCTGCTTTTGAAGTTGAGCTTGACGCAGGCCGGCTCAGACATCAGCACCTTAACCGGACGCTCGAGTATTTGGGCGGTAGCAATGCAAGTTTTTGCCGCTTCGCCGGTTTTTGGCTATGGCCTTGAAGCTTGGGGGCCGGCGCATCGCATCCAGATTGGCATGCCTTTTGCTTTCCACGCACACAACCAGTTGTTGCAAACCATGTCTGTGGCCGGGGCTGTGGGGGGGCTGAGTTTGCTGGTTTACTTTTTCGCCATTCTCAAGGCCGCTTGGCGGGCAGCACCCCGCACGGGTGGCGTTTCCTTGGGCTTGGTCTTGTTTATTGCCATCCGTTGTGTCGGCGAGGCCCCATTGGAGCTAACGGGTTTTTTCGTTGGCGAGCTGGTCCTGCACTTCTTCTTGTTTGCCTTGTTGGTCCATGAGCCCGCCCAGAAGCGAGAGGGCTGCCAGTGAGTGGGCCAAGCGCAAGCCCTGGCCCCGCCACGCAACCCTGAATTGTTGTCGTGATTCCTCTGTATAACAAAGCAACGTATGTTTTAGAGCAGGTGCAGTCAGTGCCGTCGCAAGGTTCGGCTGTTTTTGAAGTCTTGGTCAACGAAGATGGGACAATCGACAACGGCCTGCGAACACGTGCCGGTATTCAATATGAGCGGCTTCTTTATGTCTAGAAAGAAAATGGTGGCGTATTGCCATTTCTGAATATGGGGATTCAACGGCCCCAAAGGGGCGTGCATTGCGTTTTTTTTGATTCAGGTAGTTATTGGTATTGTCTTGGCAATTTTCCTGCTTTCGAAGAATCTGTAGATGAATCTAAAGTCCAGTCTTTTTGTTGAATGAAATAGAATCATGTTGATATCGGTAATTACTTGCACATGGAATAGCATTGCTACGTTGCGTCAAACCGTGGAGTCCGTCATGGCGCAACAGGATGCCGAGGTCGAACATATTTTTGTTGACGGAGGGTCGACGGACGGCACTTTGGAGTACATCGAGTCACTTTCGTATGAATATGTACTTTTGCGGCAAGTAGGTGGTGGTATCGCTCGCGCTATGAATGAAGGCGCCAAAGTAGCGACAGGGCAATTTTTATGTCATCTTCATTCTGATGACTATTTTCTCTCGCCCTTGGTGCTCAAGCGTGTGAGCGATATGCTGGCGGTAGGAGGGTATGATTGGTTGTTTGGCCGAATATTGAGTGATGTTGATGGTGCAATGATTCCTGAATCATTCAAGGTTCCTGAATATTCTTTTAAGCGGCTTGTTCAAGGCAACTTCATACCTCACCCGGCTACTTTTGTCCGGACCTCTGTGTTTAATGAGCTTGGAGGTTTTAAAGAGGACCTGAAATTTGCGATGGACTATGAATTCTTCCTCAGACTCGGTTCAAAGCATGAGCCCCTCGCGCTCAGGGAGGCCTTGGCGGTGTTTCGTGTCCACGCCGGCAGCACAACAGTGAAGAACAAAATGGCTTCCTTCGAGGAAGATCATCAGGTCCGTTTGCGTTACGCGGGCCGCTCACTGGCCGAGCAACTGATGCACGCTGCCCGCTATGCGGTGCGCAAACGCCGCCTCAGAGCTGCTTTGGTCTCTCCCTAAAGTTTCTTCTCGGCCAGGTCAGTGCCAGTTCATGCAGGCTTGTGGTGACCCAGTTGACGGTGGCGGCGAGGCCGGATGCGGCGTTTTGCGAGGTTCGAGTTTTGCGCCATGGCAAGACTCTGGAGGCACCGGCGGGGCCCGGGAAAAGGATGATTGGTGATATGCCGTCTGAATGTGAGCTGTTGACTTCAACGGCGATGGCGTTCGATTAGCTACCGGAGCGTACGTGCGTTTTGTTGCGAATGGAATTGGCACGGTGACTACATAAGACATTTCCCCTTTCTAGTGATGCACAAAATGAGAAGTAGGCAAGACATGTTTTTGATCAGCATCTGCGTCTGTACCTTCAAGCGGCCTGCTGGTTTAGCCAAGTGTTTGGCGAGCCTCGCCTCAATGCAACTTCCTGGGGGCTGCGAGTTGGAGGTCGTGGTGGTTGACAACGATTCGGCCGCCAGCGCCAGGCCTTTTGTTGAAAGCTTGCAAACGAGTTATCCCTTGGCACTTCGCTATTTTTGCGAGCAGCAAAGTGGTGTTGGTTTTGCCCGCAACCGTTGTTTGGCCGAATCCGCCGGTGCATGGATCGCCTTTATTGATGATGACGAATGGGCCGACCCCCAGTGGCTCAAGGAACTTTGGTCGCATTTGCAGGCTAGCGGAGTGGATGGCGTGTTCGGGCCAGTGCTTGCGAATTTTGAAGTAGATCCGCCGGCATGGTTGCGCCAGAGCGGGGTTTATGAGCGGCATCGCGACCCAAGTGGCAAGCGCCTTTCTTGGAAGAATTGTGCCAGTGGCAATGTTATTTTCAGAAAGAAGCTGGTTGATGGCGTGGGCGGATTTTGTGCCGACTTCGCGGCTTCGGGCGCAGAGGACGCTGAGTTTTTCTGGCGCTGTTTGCAGGCAGGGGCTGTGTTTGAGTGGTGTGATTCCGCCATTGCGCAGGAAAATATTCCTCCGGCCCGAATGACTCGCCACTATGTACTTCGAAGGGCTTATTTGGGTGGGCATAATTATGCGCGATTGCAAGCCCATCAAATGGGGCCCTCGGTTTATTTGAATCTGTTCATACGCGGTTCTATCGTCATTGTCGCCTTTGGTTTTCTGGCCTTGCTGGCCCGTATTGCCGGTAACCCGCGTGCATTGTTCTTTGAGACCAAGGTGGCCGGTGGATGGGGTAAATTGAAAGCAGCCTTTTCAATGCCGGAACGAGAATATGGGCCAGGCAGTTAGCCGGAGCCCAATATGGAAGTATGTGCAGGGAGGGAAATAAATGTATGGAATAAACGGAATATTGCAGCTGCGCCCCAAGGGCCAGCCGCAGTTGCAGGAACAAATTACAGCGATGAACCTGGCGATTGCCCATCGCGGGCCTGATGGCGAGGGCACTTTTGTGCGTCCCGGCATCGCCTTGGGCCATAGGCGGCTGGCGATTCTGGACCTCAGTGAGGCCGGCGCTCAGCCCATGCACAGCGCGGACGGCAACTTCACGCTGGTGTTCAATGGTGAGATTTACAACTACCTTGAATTGGCGCAAGAGCTGCAAGCCAAGGGCTATGTGTTCAATTCGCACAGCGACACCGAGGTGATTCTTCACGCCTACCGCGAGTGGGGCGAGCTCTGCGTGCAGCGCTTCAACGGCATGTGGGCGTTTGCGCTTTGGGATGCTGCTCAGCAAAAGCTGTTTGCCTCGCGCGACCGCTTGGGTGTCAAACCCTTTTTCTATCTCCAAAGCGAAGAGCAGTTCATCTTCAGCAGTGAGATTGCCGGCATTCGGGCGGTCAACCCTGTCAAGGAAGCGAACTTAGGCAAGTTGCATGATTACCTCGCCTACGGTTACCGCACCAATAATGGCGAGACTTTTTTCAAAGGGATATTGGAGCTCAAGCCCGGCTACGCGATGACGGCGCAAGGCGGGCAGTTCAGTTTCAAGCGCTTTTGGGATATCAATGAGGTCAAGCCCGAGCAAGGCCTGCCCGCACCGGGCGAGCGTGTGGCGGCCTATGCCGACTTGCTGCACGATGCCGTGCGCTTGCGCTTTCACAGCGATGTGCCGGTCGCCCTGCTGCAAAGCGGCGGTATCGATTCCTCGGTGATCTGCACCATCGTCAATGACTAGATTGACTCGCATCGTTTGGGGGTGGAAACCGTCACCGCCTTCACCGCCACACATCCGGGCCACGCTTTCTGTGAGAGCGAGCCGGTGCGTGAGTTGATGCAAACCTGCCCTCATATCGAATCGGTCGAACTCAGCCCCGATGGCGACACCCTAGCTGAGGACTTTGCTGACTATGTGCGGGCCATGCAAGAACCAATGGGCAGTGCGGCCTCTTACGCGCATTGGCATTTGATGAAAGAAGTGCGCAGGCAGGGCATTAAGGTGGTGATAAATGGGCAGGGTGCCGATGAAGCGTTGGCCGGGTACGGCTACTACATTCGCGGCTACCGCCTGCTTGACTTGCTGCAAACCAACCCACTTGCCTCTTTAGCCGAGGCTCGCGCGATCCGACGACAAATGCCCTGGGGCTATGCGAGCCTAGCGGCGCAAACCTTTAAGTCCCTATTCGGGCGCCGGATGGTTTCGAGGATTCGCGCTCGGTTTATCGAGTGCTCTTTCAGTGTCCTGAAGGCTGACTACAAGAAAGCCCATCGAGACTATTTGGCTGACCTTCCCATGGTCTGGGACGGCAAGAATCTGGACCGGCATTTGTGCGGACAGTTGCAGGATTACGGGTTGAATCAGATTCTGAAGTACGAAGACCTGTCGGCGATGAGCCAGGGCATTGAAATTCGCTCGCCATTTGTGGACTATCGGTTGATGGAATTCGCATTCGCATTGCCCGATGCGGCTAAGTTCTCGGGCGGAATTACCAAGAAGATCCTCCGCGAAGGTTTCAACCATCGCGTGCCCCACTCCATCATTAACGCCAAAAACAAACTCGGGTTTTCGATTCCATTTGCGGAATGGATGCAAAGGCCCGCTTTACGGACTATGGTTCGCCATCTCGTTGACTCGCCGACCTTCAAGGCACGCAAGATATGGGATGCCGATAGGCTGGCGGCTATCCTGACCGACAATAATGCCGGCTTGAACGGTTTTCCTGTCTGGAGATTTTTGATGGCAGCTAAGTGGTTGGATGAATACCAAATTAGCAATGTTTGACGAGACCCTTAATCACTGACTTCGGGTGTCATCAGGGGAGTCAAGCAGTCTAATAATGTTGTGCTGCTGTTTGGCTTGATTTAATGTGGATTCCGAAGTTGTTTTTTAGTTGTTTCATTTTTAATTTATAAATGCTGTGTGAAAGCTTTGGGAATGTCTATGAATCACAAAACGCCTCAGTTATTTCAGCATTTTGTTTTGACTAGATTTAACGTAAAGCTGGCACTTGGTTCGGGAAACAAGAATGTGGATCCCGATTGGTTGCGGGCTCGGTTTAAGATGTTTGAGGAGGACTGCCTTGCTTCGATTACTGGGCAAAGTCGGAAGCCGGACCATTGGCTTGTCTTCTTTGATGCGAAAACGCCCGCTGAATTTGTCGAGAGAATTGAAAGTTTTAGAAAAATTTGCCCGCAGTTTACGCCCATTTTCTGCGATGTATTTTCTGTTGAATTGGCGACGCAGCATATGCGTGCCCGTTTGATGCCCAACGTAAATTGGGTTTTAAGCACCCGCATTGATAGTGACGACGCGATTAATTTGAGGTTATTTGAAGAGATTTGCCGCGTCGTCGAGGTTGGTCGGCGTGAGTTTATAAATCCCACGCAAGGTTTAGTTGTGAGTGGCGGAAAATTCTTCCGCAAGCGAGACTATGCGAATCCATTTATTTCGTTGAGTGAAGGAGCGGATAGTTTGGAATCGGTTTGGCTGGGGCAGCATCACTTATTGAAGCGATTCGGATCTGTAAGGCAGTTGGGTTTAAAGGATGCTTGGTTTCAAATGATTCATGGTGGAAATGTCGCGAATCAAGTGCGGGGGGTTCGAGTCAGGTCTAGTTCAATTGACAAGGCTGTATTGCCAGCTTCCTTGGTAGGTCGTATTCGAAAAGATGCATTCTTTGGGTTGCTAGTGGATAACTCGGTATTTTTAGTCGATAGATACGTGCGGAGTGCTTTCAGGTTTTTTAGGACGAAATTTAGAAATATGAAAATTTCCGGGAGGCTTTGATATTTATTTTATTTGAGTTCAATTTTGGCAATTGTTCGGCGATGATTTAGGGTGGATGCTAAATTTGTTGAGCCTATGTGGGAAAGTTAGCCCGAAAATTTTTGCTCATGGGTACACGATTGTTTTTTTGCGGTCCGGAGGTTAGTCTGCGGATTTGATTGATTGCCTGTTTTTTTGTTTGAAGCGGTTTGCTTATTAGGGAATAATTGTCGTGGTAAAAGTTTGCATAGTGCAATACCGTCTTTTACATTACCGCACCGAATTGTTTGAGCGCCTGCGGGCGGCGTGTTCGGCGGCTGGTGTGGAGCTGATGCTGGTTCATGGACAAGCTACTCCTATCGAAGCGATCCGTAAGGACACAGGGCATCTACCCTGGGCGAAAGTGGTTAAAAACCTCTGCTTTCGGGTTGCGGGCCGAGATATTCTTTGGCAGCCCTTGCCTAAAGCGGTGAATGCTTGCGAACTGGTAGTCTTTATGCAAGAAAGTCGCTTGCTGTCCAACTACCCTTGGTTGTTCGGCCTAGGCCCCCAAAAAACGCGGGTTGCGTTCTGGGGTCATGGCCGCAATTTCCAGAGCGATGCGCCCAACGGCTGGCGCGAGCGCTGGAAGCGCCGCAATCTGACGGCTGTTGACTGGTGGTTTGCTTACACTCAGATGTCTGCTGACATCGTGGCCGAGGCGGGCTACCCAAACGACCGCATCACGGTGCTAAACAACGCGATTGACAACAGCACGTTTTCAGCCGACCTTGGGTCAGTCACAGACGCAGAAGTGGCTGCTTTGCGCGCCTCTATTGACGCTGAGCCAGAGGCTCCCGTGGGTTTGTATTGTGGCTCG
Organism: Paucibacter sp. KCTC 42545; assembly: GCF_001477625.1. NCBI lineage: Bacteria > Pseudomonadati > Pseudomonadota > Betaproteobacteria > Burkholderiales > Sphaerotilaceae > Roseateles > Paucibacter sp. KCTC 42545. The sequence goes on along the minus strand of NZ_CP013692.1, from coordinate 3,143,060 downwards.
TTGTACCCCGACAAGCGTTTGGAGTTGTTGCTGCAAGCTTGTGAGCGCCTGGTCGAGCGCTTGCCCGCATTCAAACTTGTGATCGTTGGAGATGGCCCCAGCCGAGCAGTATTGGAAGCAGGTGGGCCGAAGCCTTGGCTGCATTGGCTTGGGGTCAAACGTGGGCGCGATAAGGCGGCTTGGTTTCGGGCCGCGCAGCTCTACCTCAGCCCTGGGGCGGTGGGATTGCATGTCTTAGATAGCTTTGTGGCCGGTACACCTATGGTGACCACGGCCGATGCCTTGCACGGACCGGAAATCGCCTATTTGCGAAATGGCCACAATGGCTTGATCACAGCCGGTGATGCTGGCAGTTATGCGGAGGCCGTACTCTCACTGCTTCAGGATCCGAATAGGTTCGCTCAAATCCAACGCAATGCGCTCATAAGCGCTCAGCAATTCACGCTGGATCAAATGGTCCAACGGTTCTGTGATGGCATTGTTGCTTGCCTCAAACAGCCGCGTTTGAAGCGAAGTTGAAGAGCTCGGCCTCGCTATTTTTGCTGGCACCACCCAAGCCGGCTCGAAATCTAATTGAGCTTTCTGATTTCAGTCTCGAATCTCGCCGTGGTGCCGTCCACGTCGTAGTACAAAGCGTTGCGCTCCGAGGGCAGAGGCGTGTTCGGCGCCTTGGACAAGTAGATCCGCTGGTTGGCCGGGCCTGTGACGCTCAGTTGGTAACGGTTAGCGCCACAGCTCAAGGTGGCTTGCCAGTTAGGCTGGCCATTGCTCATCTTGGTTTTGCTCCAATAGCCCATGGCATTGACCTTGGGCAGGGGGGCTACGCTCGCTGTGGCGGCAGTGCCGTTGCCGAGCACGATGTCGCAAGTGGTGTTGAACACAACCCCGAGACGCTTGTTCAGACCGCTTTTGACTTGGATGTCTGTTTGCTCAACAAAGCCGGCGCTGGTGACCCGGTAGCCTCGCGTGACACTGACATCGCTCTGGTACTTGGCCTGCTCAACCACAAGCCTGCTCTCGGCGGCTGAAAAGAGTTTCACCACGCCCTTGGCCCAAATGTCTTGCCCCACGCCGTTGATCAGGGGCACGTTGTTGGCCGCGCCACGTTGGAAGTAGTTTTTGTGCTGGGGCAAACCGTAGTCCACGGTGCCGGGGTCGTAGGCCAAGGGTGTCTTGCCTTCGTGCAGCTCAAAGGTCGTTAACTCTTCTTGCACGTGGTTGCCGTTGGACTGCCCGTAGTGCACATAGGCTTGCCAATTGCCTGCTCGCAAGACGGCTTGGTTCAATGTAGGAAAGTTGCGAGTCATTGCGGGCGGGATGACGGGTTCTGTGGCTGGCACGGTCGCCGGTACGTCCAGCAAGGATTCCCAGGTGCGCCATTTGTTGGCCTTGTCGAGGCCCCAGTAGGTGGGCGCAAAGCGGAACAGCCACCAGTGCGCCGGCTGGGCAATGAGTGCCTGCGCGGCGCGGCTGTCATTGGGGTTGGGCAGGGTGTTGTTGTCGAATCGGTAATCAAAGGCGGCGAGCAGCAGTCGCAGGGCCTGCTCGCGCTCCGTGGCGAAGCGGGCGCCGTAGCCTTCGACGCCTGCTTGGGTCAGTAGCTTCGACAGACCATCCAGTACGTAGTTGTTGTAGGCGAAGGTGCCTTCAATCCAGAAATTGTCAGCGGTTAAGGCGTAGGCCAAGACGGCTTTGAGGCCTTGGCTGCCGTTGTGCGCATAGTCCAGCAAGGCGGTGTCTTTGTAGCGCATGGCGATGGCGGCAATGGCTGCGTTGTGCCAGAGCGCGATATTGCTCATGGGGGCGCTGGTGGACTTGAGGTTGGTGGCCATGGGCATGAAGAGCTTGTCACGCCAAGTCTGGTATCGCGTGCCTGAGGCATAGGTCTCTAGCAAGCGCACGGTATCGATCATGGCGAAGCTGACCACGGCTTCATCGAGCCCTTGCATATACATGCTGCTGCGGCCTTCGCTGGTGCGGATGGGCCAAGTACCGTAGTTGCTCGCATAGAGGTCAAGTTGCTGAGCGGCCCACAATGCGTACTTGGTTTCGCCTGTCAGCTTGTAGATGCGAGCGGCGGTTTGCATCTGAACGATGTTGTAGTCCCGCCCTAAAGCGACCCAAGCGGCCTTGACGGTCTTTTCGGCTTCGGTGTTGCCGTTAGGCGGCTCTGGACTTTGAGGTGTCCATTGGAGTGCTTGGCCGGTTTTGGGATCGATATAGGCTTGACTCCACCCGCCGACGAGGTCTGCGCGCTCAAAGTTTCTGGCGATCCAGGCGTCAACGCGGGCTTTCTCAGCCTTCACCCAGTTCGCCACGTCAGGCATTTTGCTGTGGCGATCTCTAAGGCCAACCCAATCCTCGCGGGCATCTCGAAAGCCGAAAAAAATACCCAAGGCTGGCGCTTGGTAAGCGACTGCATTGGAGGCTGTAGTTGTGAGGCCGTTTCCGTTTGAAATAGTCGCCGTAGCTTGAGTTTCCAGTTGATTCCAGATGCTAACTGTGGGTGATGCCGCTGCCTGAGTATTGCTGGTGTTTCCCCCTGTCGCTTGCGGCGTAGTTACAGGTGCCGAAACAAGTGCCAGTTGGCTAAGTTGGGTGTTGGTGGGTGCGGTTGCTAGGGTCTGTGAGTTCTTTAGGTTCGTAACGGCTGTCGTTGGCGCAACTCCAACTGATGGCAATGGTGCGACCGCCACCTGTGCGGAATTTGTGGGGCCGGCCTGCAAAGACGGGCTCAAGCTAGTCAGCTTAGAAAGCACAGCTGTGGTCACCGCATCCGCCTTCTGGGTCGAGCCGGCCGCGGCAAGTTTGCTGTTTGGCCCGACTGCACCACTGGCAGGTTGAAGCGGCACTTGGGCAAGCAAGGGCTCGGCTTTGGATGCGTCCAAGAGGTCGGCATCTGGCGCAGAACCTGCGATGTCCGCTGCCGAGGCTGATGTGGCGGCTGCAGTTGCCATACTCGGCAACTCCGCTGACAACGCCTTTTCAGTGTCGGAACTGGCGTTGCCGCCACCGCAGGCGCTGAGTACGGAACAGAGAGTAGCGATCAAACCGGAGGACAGCATGGCGTACGGTGGCTTACAGGCGGTTGCGGGATAGTGCATTTTTGGCTGACCTGCTGCAGTGATGAAAAAACGAGGCGCCGGGAAAAGTTCTGGCGGTGTCTCGGCAGTTTCGGCACGGAGGCTCCACAGTTGAGCGGCCATTTGCTACATGCTCAGATCCGTTGGGCGCAGCCCAAACAGCCTGCGCACAAAGTCGCTGTTTTGAAGCTGCGTCAGGATTTGTTGCCCGTGCTCAGCAACTGCCTCGCCGCACCGGCGATGAAAGCGGTATTGGTAATCAGGTAGCGCCGCCACAGCCGGCGAGGTTCGGTTACCAAGCGATAGAACCATTCCAGCCCACGCTTTTGCATCCACAACGGCGCACGACGCAGGGTGCCGGCGTGATAGTCGAATGCAGCGCCAACGCCAATCATCACGGCATTGATGTGGCCATGCTGCTTGGCCATCCATAGCTCTTGCTTGGGGCAGCCCAGGCTGACCCAGACGGTGCCGGCGCCGGAGTTGTTGATGAGTTGAATGATGTCGGCATCTTCTTGCACGCTGAGCGGGCGGAAGGGGGGGGAGTAGGCGCCAGCGATCTTCAGCGTTGGCCAATCTCGTTCTAGACGCTTTTGCAGCAGGCTCAGTGTCTCGCTGCTGGCCCCATACAAAAAAATGGATTCGTCGCGCTGGCTGGCCACTGCGCAGTAGCGCAGCATCAGGTCGGGCCCATTGATGCGTTGCTGGCCGGTGTAGCCCAGCTTGCGCATCATCCAGGCAACGGGCGCCCCGTCTGGCGTGTTCATCTCGGCACCGGCTAGCGCGGCTGCGAAAGCGGGGTCCTGTGCTGCGGTAACCACCGAGTGCGCATTGCAGATGCCAACGTAGGCGCTTTGACGGCGCTTTGCGAGCTGCCAAATGCGCTCAAGTGCTTCATCCCAGCTGACAGCGTCGATGAATGCGCCGAGCACTCGAACTTGGGTTCTTGGTGAATTTGTGTGCACGGGCGATTGGAAGGCGATAGCTGCGGTGGCGAGCGGCATTCTAGGTTGCCAGTGTGTCGGCTTGGTTGTGGCTTTGGGCTCGCACCACGGCCGTGATCAGTGGGCGAGTGGCTTGCAAGAACTCTGTGTGGATGCTTGCGTCCAGTGAAGTTCGGCCCCTTCAGCGTGGCTTAAACCAGCTTCTCCGCCAAGATGGCGACGATGCGCTCGGCCGACTTGCCGTCCCACAGCGCCGGGCGCAGGCCGCGTTTGCCGCCGTTGCGGATGGCGTCAAGCGCCAAGGGGATGATGATGGCGGGGTCGGTGCCGGCCAGCACATTGCTGCCTTCGTCGACGGTGATGGGGCGTTCGGTGTTCTCACGCATGGTGATGCAGGGCACGCCCAGGGCGGTGCTTTCTTCTTGCAGGCCGCCGCTGTCGGTGAGGATGAGCACGGCGTCTTTCCACAGGTGCAGGAAGGACATATAGGCCTGCGGGCCCATCAGCTCAACATTGCTGCCTAAGTTGATGCCGAACTTTTCGATATTGGCGCGGGTGCGTGGGTGCACCGGGAAGACCAGCGGCAGTTCGGCCGACACGGTGCGCAGCACTGTGGCAATGCGCTCCAGCGCCTCGGCGCTGTCCACATTGCTGGGGCGGTGCAGGGTGACCACACCGTAGCGGGCATGGCGGCGTTTGTAGGCATCGCTTTCCAGGCCGCTGGTGTCGGCTGTGGCCTTGAGCTTGTCGGCCTGGAACAGCACGTTGTCGGCCATCACATGGCCCACGTCCCAGACCACGGCGGGGTCTTTGCCTTCACGGGCCAGATGCTGGCTGGCGCTGGGCTCGGTGACGAAGAACCAGTCGGTGATGGCGTCGGTGACGAGGCGGTTGATTTCCTCGGGCATGGTCATGTCGCCGCTGCGCAGGCCGGCTTCCACATGGGCCACCGGCACATTGGCCTTCTTGGCCACGATGGCGCAAGCCAGGGTGGAGTTGACATCCCCCACCACCAGGCAGGCAGCGGGCTTCTCACTGGCGCACAAGGCCTCGTAGGCCTGCATGATCTTGCCGGTTTGTTCGGCATGGCTGCCGCCGCCGCAACCCAGGCGCACATCGGGCGCGGGGATGCCCAGCTCCTCGAAGAACACATCGTTCATATCGCGGTCGTAGTGTTGGCCGGTGTGGATGATCTTGAAGGCCAGTCGCCCATCTGCCTGCAGGGCTCGCACGATGGGCGCGATCTTCATGAAATTCGGGCGGGCACCGGCGATCAGGTGAATGCAGGGTTGGGTCATCAGTTGAGTACTCTGCAATGGTGCGGAAGAGAACGGCCTGCTTGGGCTAGCAAACGGCGGGTGCTTTGCAAGCGATTGATTCTATGGGGGCCGGTGAAGATGTCATGGTGCTCAGCATGCAGGGCAGGGTCTCATTCGTGGGGCTGAGCCGGCCGTGAGTTTTGCTGCGCTGGTTGCCGCAGAGCCGTCATATGCCAGCGCTAAGCTTGCGCTAGAGCCAAACCACATATTCCGGGGGGTGAAGATTGCCCGGAGGGCTGCCGAGAGCAGGAGAGACTCGGCGAGAATGCGCCAGCCGCAAGTCTTGCGGTAGGGCGGCGATGCCAGATCAGGGTCAGATGCGGCGCCGATCAGCATCGAATCAGGGAGATTGCGTGAAAGTACTTGTCACCGGCGCGGCCGGCTTCATTGGTATGCATGTCAGCCAGCTCTTGCTGGCGCGCGGTGACCAGGTGGTGGGCCTGGACAATCTGAACGATTACTACGACCCCCAGCTCAAGCTGGACCGTCTGGCGCGCTTGACGCCGCTGCCGGGTTTCAGCTTTGTGAAGCTGGATGTGGCCGACCGGCCCGGCATGGAAGCCCTGTTTGCGCGCGAGAAGTTCGACCGCGTTGTGCATCTGGCCGCGCAGGCCGGGGTGCGTTACTCCATCGAGAATCCGCACGCTTATATCGACAGCAATATCGTCGGCTTCACCAACATCCTGGAAGGCTGCCGCCACAACGGCGTTGCCCACCTGGCCTATGCGTCGAGCTCCAGCGTTTACGGTGGCAACACCTTGATGCCTTTCTCTGAGCATCACAGCGTGGACCACCCGGTGAGCTTGTACGCCGCGACCAAAAAGGCCAATGAGCTGATGGCGCACACCTACAGCCATCTGTTCCGCCTGCCCACCACGGGCCTGCGCTTTTTCACGGTGTATGGCCCCTGGGGCCGGCCAGACATGGCCTTGTTCTTGTTTACCAAGGCCATCATCGAAGGCAAGCCCATCAATGTGTTCAACCACGGCAAGATGGTGCGCGACTTCACCTATGTGGACGACATCGCCGAAGGCGTGGTGCGTGTGCTGGACCGGGTGGCCACGCCTGAGCCGGGCTATGACGCCAACAAGAGCGACCCGGCGCATTCCAACGCGCCTTACCGCATCTTCAATATCGGCAACCATGCGCCGATTCAGCTGATGGACTTCATCCAGGCCATCGAGCAAGCGGTGGGCAAAGAGGCCGCCAAGAACTATCTGCCACTGCAAGACGGCGACGTGCCAGCCACACACGCAGATGTGGAAGAGTTGGCTGCCTGGACCAGCTTCCGCCCGGCCATGCCTGTGCCCGAGGGCGTGGCTAAGTTTGTGGCTTGGTACCGGGACTACTACAAGCTGTGATGCCATTGGGCGCGCACATTGCAGGACGCGCCCGCTTCAAAAATTCCCGCGCCTTTCGCGCCAGATTCGAGGATTAGCTGAATGAAAGTTACCGCCATCGGTACGGGTTATGTCGGTTTGGTCACGGGCGCTTGTCTGGCCGAGATGGGCAACCATGTGGTCTGCCTGGATGTGAATGAGGAAAAGATCCGGGTGCTCAATGCGGGCGAGATTCCCATCCATGAACCTGGCTTGCTGGAAGTGGTGCGCCGCAATGTCGCGGCGGGGCGCTTGCAGTTCACCACCGATGTGGACTTGGCGGTCAATCACGGCACCATCATGTTCATCGGCGTGGGTACGCCGCCGGATGAAGATGGCTCGGCGGATTTGCAATATGTGTTGGCAGCGGCGCGCTCCATCGGCCAGCGCATGACGGACTACAAGGTCATCGTCGACAAGAGCACGGTGCCGGTGGGTACGGCCGACAAGGTGCGTGAAGTCATTGCCGAAGAATTGACCAAGCGCGGCTTGAGCGATATGGCCTATGCCGTGGTGTCCAACCCCGAGTTCCTTAAAGAAGGTGCGGCGGTGGAGGACTTCATGAAGCCCGACCGCATCATCGTGGGTTCAGAAGACGAGCAAGCGACCCTGCTGATGCGCGCGCTGTATGCGCCCTTTACCCGCAACCACGACCGCCTGGTTGTGATGGATCTGCGCAGCGCCGAGTTCACCAAATACGCTGCCAACGCCATGCTGGCCACCCGCATCAGCTTCATGAATGAGATGGCTTTGCTGGCCGAGAAGGTGGGCGCCGACATCGAACTGGTGCGGCGCGGTATCGGCTCCGACCCGCGCATCGGCTATAGCTTTTTGTATGCCGGCGCAGGCTACGGCGGCTCGTGCTTCCCCAAAGATGTGAAGGCACTGATTCGTGCGGCTCAGGGCGAGGGCATCCCGTTGCGCGTGCTCAGTGCGGTGGAAGAGGCCAATGAGCGGCAGAAGATGCTGCTAGTGGACAAGGTCGTGGCCCGCTTCGGTGATGACCTAGCTGGCCGGCATTTCGCCGTCTGGGGCCTGGCCTTCAAGCCCAATACTGACGATATGCGCGAGGCACCGGCGCTGGTCATCGTGCAAGAGTTGCTGCGCCGCGGCGCTACCGTGGCCGCCTACGACCCGGTCGCCATGCCCGAGGCCAAGCGCTTGTTGGCAGATGCTGCAGGGCTGCAGTTCTGTGAGCGCGCCGAGCAAGCCCTGGAAGGGGCTGACGCCTTGCTGCTTGTCACCGAGTGGAAGGAGTTCAAGAGCCCTGACTTTGATGCCATCAAATTCAGCTTGAAGCAGCCGGTGGTGTTTGATGGCCGCAACCAATACGAGCCTGCCTTGATGAAGGCGCTGGGCATCGAGCATTGGGGCATTGGGCGCGGTCAGACTCAGCATTGATGCTGAACAGTGACATCGCGGGACAAAAGAAAAGGGCCGTGAGGCCCTTTTTCAATTCTGCTGCGCCAAGCGATTCAATCGAAGTGCTTCGCCTCAGCGAGCAGCGGCGCCTTGGCATCCTTCTCCGCCAGCACAGGCGCCACACTCGTCTCCGGCCACTGAATGCCAATCGTCGGGTCATCCCAGCGCACACAGCCTTCGGCCTGTGGGGCGTAGAAGTCGGTGGTCTTGTAGAGGAAGTCAGCCGTCTCGCTCAGCACCAAGAAGCCGTGCGCGAAGCCCGGCGGCACCCAGAGTTGTCGGTGGTTGTCGGCGCTCAGTTCTACGCCGACCCAGCGGCCGAAGTTGGCGCTGCTGCGGCGCATGTCCACGGCCACATCAAACACCGCGCCGCTGACCACCCGCACCAGCTTGCCCTGGGTGTGGGGAGGCAGTTGGAAGTGCAGGCCGCGCAGCACACCGCGGGCCGAGCGCGAGTGGTTGTCTTGCACGAAGCGGACTTCGTGGCCGACCGCTTTGTTGAACGCTTGCTCGTTCCAGCTTTCAGTGAAGAAGCCGCGGGCATCGCCGAACACGCGCGGTTCGATGATCAGGACTTCGGGCAAGGCCGTGGGGGTGACATTCATGGTGAGGTTTAAAACGCTTTGTCGCTCAGGAGTTTTTGCAAATACTGGCCGTAGCCGTTCTTGGCCAGTGGCTTGGCCAGGGCTGCCAGCTGATCAGCCGTGATCCAGCCCGAGCGGAAGGCGATTTCTTCGGGGCAGGCGACTTTGAGGCCTTGGCGCTTTTCTAGCGTGGCGATGAACTGGCCGGCTTCGAGCAAGCTGTCATGCGTGCCGGTATCCAGCCAAGCATAGCCACGGCCCATGATCTCAACTTGCAACTGGCCTTGGCGCAGGTACTGGGCGTTGACGTCGGTGATCTCCAGCTCGCCGCGCGCGCTGGGCTTGATGCTGGCGGCGATGTCGCAGACTTGCTCGTCGTAGAAGTAGAGGCCCGTGACCGCGTAATTGCTCTTGGGCGCGGCGGGCTTCTCTTCGATCGACAAGGCGGTCTTGTTGGCATCGAAGTCCACCACCCCATAACGCTCAGGATCAGTGACATGGTAGGCAAACACCGTGGCGCCGTTTTGGCAGGCATCGGCGCTGCCGAGCAGACCTTGGAAGTCGTGGCCGTAGAAGATGTTGTCGCCCAGCACCAAGGCGCTGGGGGCGCCATCGATGAAGTCTTTGCCGAGAATGAAGGCCTGGGCCAGACCATCGGGGCTGGGCTGCACGCAGTAGCTGATGTTGAGGCCCCAGCGCTTGCCATCACCCAGCAGGGCTTCAAAGCGCGGAATGTCTTGCGGGGTGCTGATCAGCAAGATGTCGCGGATGCCGGCCAGCATCAGCGTGGCCAGCGGGTAGTACACCATGGGCTTGTCGTAGACCGGCAGCAATTGCTTGCTCATGGCCAGGGTGGCCGGGTGCAGGCGGGTGCCCGAGCCTCCGGCGAGGATGATGCCTTTGCGGCTTTTAGTCGTCATGGGTCTCTCCTTGATTGGGTGATGCGCGCGAGGAGACTGGGGTGCGAGGCTCGCGTCAGCCAAGCCTCGGGCTCAGAGAATTTCCATCAACATGCGCTCCACCCCTTGCTGCCAATGCGGCAGGCGCAGGCCGAAGGCGGCTTGCAGCTTGGCGGTGGATAGGCGGGAGTTGAGGGGGCGCTGAGCCGGTGTGGGGTAGTCCCGGGTCGGGATGGCCAGCACCTGGTCGGGCGCCACGCGCAAGGCCTGACCCCGAGCGCGGGCGAACTCGATCACATACTGCGCATAGGCGTGCCAGCTGGTTTCGCCACTGGCCACCGCGTGATACGTGCCGCTGAGCTCGAGCTTGGCCTTGATGGCGGGCAACATCTGTGCCGTCAGATCCGCCAAGAGATCGGCCCCGGTGGGCGCACCGATCTGGTCGGCGATGACCTTGAGCTGCTCTCGCTCAGCCGCCAGACGCAACATGGTCTTGGCGAAGTTGCCACCGCGTGCGGCGTAAACCCAACTGGTGCGCAGAATCAGGTGTTGGCAGCCGCTGGCGCGGATGGCGTCTTCGCCTTGCAGCTTGCTGCGGCCGTAAATGCTTAAGGGGCCGGTGGCGGCAACTTCATCGCGAGGCTTGTCGCCGCTGCCGTCAAACACGTAGTCGCTGCTGTAGTGAACCAGCACAGCGCCAAGTTGCTTGGCTTCTTCGGCCAGCAAGCCCGGCGCATGGGCATTGATCTGCAGGGCCAGGTCTTGCTCGGTCTCGGCTTTGTCGACCGCGGTGTAGGCGGCGGCATTGACGATGACCTGCGGCGCCACCGCGCGGACAGTGGCCCGCAAGGCCTCGGGCTTAGCAAGGTCAGCCCCTTCGCTGCGATCCAGCGCGACCAGTTCACCCAAAGGCGCGAGCGCGCGTTGCAACTCCCAGCCGACTTGGCCGTTCTTGCCTAGCAAAAGGATTTTCATGAATCGGCCGCTCAGGCTTGGTATTGCTGGGCCACCCAGTCACGGTAGGCGCCGCTTTGCACGCGGGCCACCCACTCGGGGTTGTCCAAGTACCACTGCACGGTCTTGCGGATGCCGGTCGTGAAGGTCTCGGCCGGGCGCCAGCCCAGTTCGCGCTCGATCTTGCGGGCGTCGATGGCGTAGCGGCGGTCGTGACCGGGGCGATCTTTGACGTAGGTGATCAAGCGCTTGTAGCTGCCAGCAGCGTCGGGTCGCAACTCGTCCAGCAACTCGCACACGGTATGCACAATCTCCAGATTGGTCATCTCGTTCCAGCCGCCGATGTTGTAGGTCTCGCCGACGCGGCCGCCCTGCAGCACGGCGCGGATGGCGCTGGCATGGTCGGTCACGAACAGCCAGTCGCGCACATTCTTGCCGTCGCCGTAGATCGGCAAGGCCTTGCCCGCCAAGGCGTTGACGATCATCAGCGGGATCAGCTTCTCAGGGAAGTGCAAGGGGCCGTAGTTATTGCTGCAATTGGTGGTCAGCACCGGCAGGCCATAGGTGTGGTGCCAAGCGCGCACTAGGTGGTCGCTGGCGGCCTTGCTGGCCGAGTAAGGGCTGTTGGGCTCGTAGGTCTTGGTCTCGGCGAAGGGCGGGTCTTCGGCGCTCAAAGAGCCGTAGACCTCGTCGGTCGAGACATGGTGGAAGCGCCAGGCGGCCTTGTCGGCATCGTTCAAGCCGCTCCAGTAGGCGCGCGCGGCTTCCAGCAAGGTGTAAGTACCTTCGATATTGGTACGCATGAAGGCGCCGGGGCCGCTGATGGAGCGGTCCACATGGCTTTCAGCGGCGAAGTGGATCAAGGCGCGCGGGCGGTGCTGGCTCAGCAGTTGATCGACCAAAGCGCGATCGCAGATATCGCCTTTGACGAAGGTGTGCCGGGCATCGCCTTGCAGCGAGGCCAGGTTTTCCAGATTGCCCGCATAGGTCAGGGCGTCCAGCGTTACCACGGGCTCGTCCGAGCCCTTGAGCCAGTCGAGAACGAAGTTGCTGCCGATGAAGCCGGCGCCGCCGGTGACGAGGATGGTCATGAAAGTCTGCGCCCCCAAAATTACAAGCGCCAGACCCGCAGGCCGGCAGCTTCCAGCGCCTTTTGATCAAAGGCTGCTTTCACATCGATGAAGGCGCCGCCAGCAACGACCTTGCTGGCCAGATCCGCCGCGCTCAGAGCCTTGTAGCTCTTGTGGGCCACCGCCGCGATGACAGCATCGGCACGGGGCAGGTCAGACCAAGTGACCGGGCGCACGCCGTACTCATGCACCGCCTCGTCCGCATCCGCGTCGGGGTCGGTCACGATGACTTCCACGTCATAGGTTTGCAGTTCACGGATGATGTCGATCACCTTGGAGTTGCGCAAATCGGCGCAGTCTTCCTTGAAGGTCAGGCCCAGCACATTGACGCGGGCGCCCTTGATCGGCGAGCCGGCAGCAATCATCTGCTTGATGGTTTGCTCGGCAATGAACTTGCCCATGCCGTCATTGATGCGGCGGCCAGCCAGGATGACCTGCGGGTGGTAGCCCAGCATATCGGCCTTGTGGGTCAGATAGTAGGGGTCGACGCCGATGCAGTGGCCGCCCACCAGACCCGGCTTGAACTTGAGGAAGTTCCACTTGGTGCCGGCAGCTTCCAGCACTTCCGAGGTGTCGATGCCGATCTTGTCGAAGATGATGGACAGCTCGTTCATCAGGGCGATGTTCAGGTCGCGCTGGGTGTTCTCGATCACCTTGGCGGCCTCGGCCACCTTGATGCTGGCGGCGCGGTGGACGCCGGGAATGATGATTTGTTCGTAGACCTTGGCGACGGTGTTCAGGGTCTCGGGGGTGTCGCCGGAGACGATCTTGAGGATCTTGGTCAGCGTGTGCTCTTTGTCGCCTGGGTTGATGCGCTCGGGCGAGTAGCCCACAAAGAAGTCCTGCTTCCACTTTAGGCCCGACTCACGCTCCAGTACCGGGATGCAAACCTCTTCGGTGGCACCGGGGTAGACGGTGGATTCATACACCACGATGGCGCCCTTCTTGAGATTGCGGCCCACGCTGGTGCTGGCGCCGATCAAGGGGCGGAAATCGGGAATATGGGCTTCGTCCACCGGCGTGGGCACGGCCACGATGATGACATCGGCCTCGGCCAGGCATTTGGGGTCGCTGCTGTATTCGGCAAAGGGCGATTGCGCCATTTCTTCGTCCGAGAGTTCGCGCGAGGGGTCGGTGCCGGCCTGGCATTTGGCGACCTTGTCGGTGGCGATATCAAAGCCGATGCAGCGGCGCTTCTTGCCGAATTCGACAACCAGCGGCAGGCCCACATAACCCAAACCAACGACGGCAAGAATACTCATGGTGTTTCCAAACAGACAGTCAAATTAAAACAATGCTTGTGTATCTTGGCCGGCTTCAATGGGCCCACGGCTTCAAGTCAACAAGAAACGAAGGCTTGATCCATTCACCGATCCGGCCTGCCAGACACACTCGTTATTGGCGGCCATAGCTGTCATCGAAGCGCACGATATCGTCCTCGCCCAAATAGGCACCGGACTGAACTTCGATGATCATCAGCGGCACCTTGCCCGGGTTAGCCAAACGGTGCGTTTGACCCAAGGGGATATAGGTGCTCTGGTTTTCGCCCAGCAGCATGACCTTGTCGCCATTGGTGACCTCGGCCGTACCGGAGACCACGATCCAGTGCTCGGCACGGTGGTGGTGCATTTGCAGGCTCAGGGTGGCGCCGGGCTTGACCATGATGCGCTTGACCTGGAAGCGATCACCGGAGTCGATGCTGTCGTACCAGCCCCAAGGGCGGTGCACCTTGCGGTGCAAGGTGTGCTCGGCGCGCTTCTCGGCGTCTAGGCGGGCCACGATCTTCTTCACATCCTGGCTGTGGGCACGGCCGCTGACCAGCACCGCATCGGCCGTCTCCACCACCACCACATCGCTCAGGCCGACCACGCTGACCAAGCGGCTGGTGGCATGGACCAGAGTGTTGCGGCTGTCGCTGATGATGGCGTCACCTTGCGAAGCATTGCCCTGAGCATCTTTGTCGGCCACTTGCCAGACCGCCTCCCAGGCGCCCAAATCGCTCCAGCCGGCATTCAGGGCCAGCATTTGCATAGCGATGCTGCTGCCGGGGCAGCGCTCCATCACGGCGTAGTCGATGGATTCGGCCGGAATGGCGGCGAACTCAGCCTTGCCGGGGCGCACAAACTTGGCATCGACCTGGCGTTGTTCCCAGGCCAGGCGGGTGGCGGCCAGAATGTCCGGGCGGAAGCGCTCCAGGGCCTTGATCCAGGCACTGGCGCGCAGCACAAACATGCCGCTGTTCCAGAAGTAGTTGCCGGCTGCCACATAACGCTCAGCCGTGGCGGCATCGGGCTTCTCGACGAACTCGGCCACACGGAAGGCCAATCCGTCGGCGTCACCGCGGATATAGCCAAAACCCGTTTCGGCCCGATCGGGGGTGATGCCCAGTATCACGATGCTGCCGTCTGCCGCACGTCGAATTGCGTCCTGCAGGGTCTGCGTGAAGGCTTGTGCGTCGGTGACGGTCTGGTCGGCCGGCGTCACCACCAGCACCGGGTCGGCGCCGTCTTGCAAGGCGCTCAAGGCCGCCAGGGTCAAGGCCGGCGCGGTATTGCGGCCCAAAGGCTCGAGCAACACATTGCTTGGGTCCAAGCCGGTTTCGCGCAGCTGATCGAGGATCAGGAAACGGTGCTCTTCGTTGCCGACAATGTCTGGGCCACTCAGGACCAAGTCATCGGCGGCCAGGGCGGCCAAGCGACGTGCGGCTTGTTGGAACAGGCTGCTATTGCCGGAAAGAATCAGGAATTGCTTGGGGTAGGCGGCACGAGACAAGGGCCAGAGCCGGGTGCCACTGCCACCGGCCATGATGACTGGCCGAACCTCGATGATTTTTTCTTTCATGACTTTCTCTTCTTCGTTCTCTTGAATTTGTTAGGCCTGATTTGCGAAGCCTTGCGGGTTTAAGCGCTGCCAACGCCAGCTGTCCTCGCACATGCGCTGCAAATCATGCTTGGCTTGCCAGCCCAGCTTTTCAATCGCCAAGGCGGGGTCGGCATAGCAAGCCGCCACATCGCCAGGGCGACGCGCCACGATGTCATGAGGCACGGCCTTGCCGCTGGCGGCTTCATAGGCTTTGACGACTTCCAGCACGCTATAGCCCCGGCCGGTGCCTAGGTTGACGGTGATGGACTCGCTGCCGCCGAGTAAGAAGCGCAGCGCGGCGACATGGCCTTCGGCCAGGTCCAGCACATGGATGTAGTCGCGCACGCCGGTGCCGTCAGGAGTTGCGTAGTCGCCACCGAAGACCTGCAAACGGGCGCGGCGGCCCACGGCCACCTGGGCGACGAAGGGCATCAGGTTGTTGGGAATGCCGGCGGGGTCTTCACCGATCAGGCCGCTTGCATGCGCGCCCACCGGGTTGAAGTAGCGCAGGGCGGCGGTCTGCCACTCGGAGTCAGCGGCGCCGAGGTCGCGCAGAATGGTTTCGCCCATCAGCTTGGTGGCGCCGTAGGGGTTGACGGCGGAGAGCGCTGCGCCTTCGGTCAGAGGTAAGTGCTCCGGCACGCCATAGACCGTGGCGCTGGAGCTGAAGACGATGCGCTTGCAGGCATGCTGGCGCATCACTTCGCAGGTATTGATCAAGCCGCCCAGGTTGTTGCGGTAATAGTCCAGCGGCTTGGCGGTGGATTCGCCCACGGCCTTGAAAGCGGCGAAGTGGACCACGGCATCCGGTTTGTGCTGCGCGAACACCTGGCGCATGGCGGCGCTGTCGCACACATCGGCTTGCACAAACACGGGTGCCTGGCCGCTCAAGGTCGCGAGGCGCTTGAGCACTTCGGGCGAGCTGTTGGAGAAGTTGTCCACGCCCACCACATCGAAGCCGGCCGCTTGCAAAGCCAGCCAAGTGTGAGAGGCGATATAGCCGGCCGCGCCGGTCAACAAAATGGTCTTGTTCATGAGTATCAATTGATCAACAACTGGCCATAGCAGCCAAAGTTGGTGGCGTCATAGACGTAGCTCGCGGTGCTGCTGTCGCGGGAGTTCCAACCGGCCTGGCAGCCCAAAGTGATGCCGCGTGAATACAGCCAGCGGGCGCCCAGATTGAAGGCCTTGTCCTTGTCGTAATCGGGCACCGTGTTGGCCGCCAAGGCGGTCTTGCGATCGCTGTTGGCAAGGCTGGCGCCGGCCGTCAGGAAGACCTTGCCGGTCAACTCGTAGTCGGCGTTGATTTGCAGGGCTTTGGTGATGCGGTCTTGTTCGTAGTTGGTGCTGCTGGCGCCTGTTTGGAACAAAGTGCTCTCCAGGCCGGTGTCACGGCTGACGGAGGTGGAGATGTTCCAGCGCGCTGTCGGTTGCCAGCGCCAGGTCAGCTGACCGGTCACGCCAGAGAAGTTGTTGTTGGGGCCATCGGTCCTTGTTTGACGGCCAGAGCTCAAGCGCGCAAACAGGGCGCTGCGGCCGCTGAGGGTCCAGTCCGTGGTCAGGTCAATGTCGTTGCGCTCGAACTTGGCGGTGGCGAAGGTCGGTGGTTTGACCAGAGGCGATGATGTGATTGTGTAGCGCAGGTAATCGGTGTTGGTGCGGCGGCCCGCCACGCCTAAGCGCAGGTCGGCACTGGGGCGATAGAACAGGCCCAGCGAATAGCGGTTCTGATCGAATTCCAGCCTGGCGTATTCGATCAGGCTGAAACGGCGCCGGTTCATACCTGCCGTGCCTTCCAGCGTGAACTTGGTCACCAGGCCGAGGCGGACCACGGCGTCGAGTCGGTCATTGGTCTCGATATTCTTCTCAAATACCGGGGTGATGCCGCTGCCGATGTTATAGGTGGCCAAGTTGCGGCTGCTGCCCACGCTGAGCGTGCCCGACAGGCGTTCAATCGTTGACCAGTCCAGCCCACCTTTGAGGTTGTAGCCGTAATTGTTCAGCGTGCCGTTCTTGCGATAGCGATTGGTCTGCACCGAGGCGTCGGCATAAAGCCGCTGCCGGCCAAGATGCTGATCGATGCCACCCAGCAGCGACACGGTCGCCACGTCGTCGCTATTCGCGCCTTCGCTGACCCGGTACAAGTTGGAGACATGGTTCAGGCTCAATGAACCGCCGTAGTAGAGCGGTGTGGTTTCAGCCTGTGCCGCAAAGCCGATGCTGGCCAAGCTCAACGCGAGCACGCAGCGGGCGGGGCTCAGAGTGAATTGCCGTGGCGGATGCGACATGGTGGTCCTTTGATGCGGCGCGGTTCCTTTATCGAGGCCCGGCGCCTTTGTTTTTTGTGGTGTTTTTTCAGTACGCATTGCGGTCGAACAGCATCAGGCGTGCGGTACGCACGATGATTTGCAAGTCGAGTGCCAGCGACCAATTGCGCAAGTATTCCAGGTCGTATTCCACCCGGGCCTTCATCTTGTCAATGGTGTCGGTCTCGCCGCGCAAGCCGTTCACTTGCGCCCAGCCGGTGATGCCGGGCTTGACCTTGTGGCGCACCATATAGGCCTTGATCAGCTTGCGGTATTCCTCGTTGTGCGCCACTGCATGTGGGCGTGGGCCGACGATGCTCATGCGGCCTTGCAGCACATTGATGAATTGCGGCAACTCGTCCAGCGAGGTGCGGCGGATGAAGGCGCCGAAGGGCGTGATGCGCGGGTCGCCCTTGGTGGCTTGCTTGACCACCGTGCCGTTGTCCTGCGTGCGCATCGAGCGGAATTTGTAGACCAGGATCTCCTCGCCGTCGAGTCCGTTGCGGCGCTGCTTGAAGATGATGGGGCCGGGCGAGCTGAGCTTCACGCCGATGGCGACGGCCAGCAAGATCGGCGAGATCAGGACCAAGATGAGGCTGGCCAGCACGATGTCGCTGATGCGCTTGATCAGCTCATTGGTGCCGGTGAAGGGGGTTTCGCAAATGCCCACCACGGGCACGCCATTCATGTCTTGCAAGCGGCCTTGGATGATGCTGATGCCAAACACATCGGGCACGAAGAACAAGGAAGCCGTCGTGCCCTGGATCTGTTCGAGCAGTTGCACGATGCGGGGCTGCGAGCCCAAGGGCAGGGTGATGTAGACCTCGCGCACATTGTGCAGTCGCACGTAGTCACTTAGCTCGCTGAGCATGCCCAGCAGCATGGGGCTGGCATCGGCGTGCAAGCGGTCGTCCTGACGGTCGTCGAAATACCCCAAAAATTCGATGCCCTTGTCCGGGCCATCGCGCAAGGCCCTGGCCACCTTGATTCCCAAGGGGCCGCCGCCAACGATGACGGCGCCGCGCCTGGTTGTGCTGCTGATGCGGTGCTGAATCTGCTTGCCCAAAACAATCGCGGCAATTTGCAGCACGGGCGTGATGCCGGCCCACCACATCAGCACATGGTCTTCGAAATAGCCCATGCTGTTGGTGGCATAGCCGCACAAAGCCAGAATCACCAGCAAAGCCAGCCAAGCACCGAGCACGTCGATGATGGCGCTGACGATATTGTCGGAAAAGCGGTTGCGGCCCGGGAAAGTGAGCGCGAAGACCAGCAGACACAGGGTCAGGCTGGAGCGCAGAATGGGTTCGCCAAAGTAGGCGTTCACCGCCAAGTAGCACAGCACGATGATGCCGGGCTCAAGAAAGGCAGCGACTAAAGATTCAATGGATTGAGGTGCGCTAAAGAACGTTCTTTTATAACTTCTGTCCTCGAACATTGTTCCCGTGCTCCTTGGTGCCGGCCGTGAATTGCCGGCGATACAACTGATTGCGCGATTGCCAAGCTTGTTTGTAGTTTGTCGGGCTGCTAATGCCCGCCTCCCATGACTGGAAATTGCGCACGATTGTGACTCAAGTCCATCAGCCAAGCCCTGACCACCGCCCCCTAGTTCGGCGGGTTAGTCCTTGACTATGAGGCGGACTGCCTACAATCCCGCCATGATTCAAGAATGGTTCACGCAAATCACCCCTGCAGTGCAGGATCGCACAGTCCTGTTGCTCAATCATGTCATTTCGCGTGAATCCCACGCCATGGCCCGTTTGAGCCCATTCGCAGGCCGCGCTGTCGTGCTGCATTTGGCTGGCTGGCCCGCCTTGTTGCCGCCCATGCCTGACCTGGCGCTGGGTATCACGCCCGCTGGCTTGTTCGAACGCCTGGACGTGGCAGCCCTGCAAGGCGATCAACTGCGCATCGAGTTAGATGCGGCAAATCCGGCCCTGATGGCTTTGGGCGCATTGGCTGGCGACAAGCCGCGGGTGACGGTGCAGGGCGACGCCGCCTTGGCCGGCGAGATCAATTGGTTGATGGAAAACCTGCGCTGGGATATTGAAGACGATTTGGCCGCCTTGCTGGGCCCGGCCCTGGCGCATCAGCTGGCACGCTGGAGCAAAGCTGCGGGCGTGGCCTTGGCGGCGCTGGCTAAAACAGCGTCTAGCTTTGGCGCAGCCGCGGGTGGCCGCAATGGTGGCAAGGCCGCATGAGGTACTTCGCGCGCCTGCTGGTCATCGTCTGGACGATTTTCCGCTTTGGTCTGGATGAGCTGGCCCTGTCGGGCCTGCGCCGCCGCCGCTTCAAGCTGCTGCGCCGTTTTGTCTCGGTAGGCCGCAGCTGGGAGCAGCCGCGCGGCGTGCGCCTGCGCCTGGCCTTGGAGCATCTGGGCCCCATCTTCGTCAAGTTCGGCCAGGTCTTGTCGACCCGGCGCGATCTGGTGCCCGAAGACATGGTCGAGGAATTGGCCAAGCTGCAAGACCGGGTGCCGCCATTTCCGGCCGCGCAGTCGCGCGCCCTGGTGGAAAAGGCCTTCGGCCGCCCGGTGGAAGAGCTGTTCGGCAGCTTTGATGCCGAACCGGTGGCCAGCGCCTCGATTGCGCAAGTCCATTTCGCCACCCTGAAAGATGGCCGCGAAGTGGCCGTCAAGGTGCTGCGTCCCGGCATGTTGGACACGATTGACGACGATATGTCGCTGCTGCGCACCGTGGCGGTGTGGGTGGAGCGCTTGTCGGCCGACGGGCGCCGGCTCAAGCCCCGCGAGGTGGTCGCCGAGTTCAATAACTATCTGCACGATGAGCTGGACCTGGTGCGCGAGGCCGCCAACGCCGCCCAGCTGCGCCGCAATATGAGCGGCCTGGACTTGGTGCTGGTGCCCGAGATGATGTGGGATATGTGCAGCTCCGACGTGATCGTGATGGAGCGCATGCACGGCGTGCCGATCTCGCAGCTGCAGCGCCTCAAAGATGCCGGCGTCGACATCCCCAAGCTGGCCCGCGACGGTGTCACCATCTTCTTCACCCAGGTCTTCCGCGACGGCTTTTTCCACGCCGATATGCACCCCGGCAATATTCAGGTGAGCCTGAATCCGGCCACCTTCGGCCGCTATATCGCGCTGGACTTCGGCATCATCGGCACACTGACCGAGGTGGACAAGGAATACCTGGCGCAGAACTTCATCGCCTTCTTCCGGCGTGATTACAAGCGCGTGGCCGAACTGCATATCGCCTCGGGCTGGGTGCCGGCAGGCACGCGGGTGGATGAGCTGGAGAGCGCGGTGCGGGCGGTGTGCGAACCGCATTTCGACCGGCCGCTGAAGGACATTTCCCTGGGGCAGGTGCTGATGCGCTTGTTCCAGACCTCGCGCCGCTTCAATGTCGAGATCCAGCCGCAGCTGGTGCTGCTGCAAAAGACCTTGCTGAATATCGAAGGCCTGGGCCGCCAGCTGGACCCTGAGTTAGACCTCTGGGCCACGGCCAAGCCTTTCCTTGAGCGCTGGATGAATGAGCAGGTCGGCTGGCGCGCTTTGATCAATCAGGTCAAGAAGGAAGCGCCGCGCTATGCCCAGCTCTTCCCCGAGTTGCCGCGTTTGCTGCATGACGCCCTCAAGCGCCAAGCCAGCAATCAGGATCATGTTGCGCTGCATGCCTTGATCCGAGAGCAGCGCCGCACCAATCAGTTGCTGCAGGCATTGCTTTATGGGGCGGTGGGCTTCACCCTGGGGCTGCTGGGGGCGAGCTTGCTGATGCGCTGGCACTGGGGCTGAGCACAGGGCCTGAAGATTGCAGGCCCAGGCTCCGGGTCGGCCTGGGGTAGTCCCGAGTCGGCTTTGGTGGCGGCTGACCAAAAAAACGCGCCCGCAATAGCGATAATGCGCGCGCTTTAATTTTTCCTCCAGTTGCCCCTGTGCAAAGGCCTGCGCCATGCTCCTGACCCTCGTCATCATCTACCTCCTGGCCACCATCGCCATCGGCTTGTGGGCCGCCAAGCGGGTCAAGAACACGGCGGACTTCGCCATTGCCGGCCGCCACTTGCCGCTGGTGATGATCGTGACCACCACCTTCGCTACCTGGTTTGGTTCGGAGACGGTCCTGGGCATCCCGGCCAAGTTTGTGCAGAGCGGCTTAAACGGGGTGGTGGAAGACCCCTTTGGCGCTGGCACCTGTTTGATCTTGGTGGGCATCTTCTTTGCCGCCAAGCTCTACCGCATGACCTTGCTGACCATCAGCGACTACTTCCGCGAGCGCTATGGCCGCGTGGTCGAGGTGGTGTGCAGCTTGATCATCATCCTCAGCTATCTGGGCTGGGTGGCCGCGCAGGTCACGGCCCTGGGCTTGGTGTTCAATTTGCTGTCGGGCGGCGCCATCAGTATTCCGGTCGGCATGGTGATCGGGACGGCCTCCATCCTGGCCTACACCTTGTTCGGCGGCATGTGGTCGGTGGCAGTGACCGACTTCATTCAGATGATCATCCTGGTGGTGGGCCTGTCCATCATCGCCATCTTCGCGGCCAATATGGCCGGAGGCGCGGACAAGGTGATCGATTTGGCCACTAGCAAGGACATGTTCCGCTTCCTGCCTGAGCCCAAATTCCACGACATCGTCTTCTTCCTTGCCGCGGCCATCACCATGATGCTGGGCTCCATTCCGCAGCAGGACGTGTTCCAGCGCGTGATGTCCGCCAAGGACGAATACGCCGCCACCCGTGGGCCGGTGATTGGCGGCATCAGCTATATCTTGTTCGCCTTCGTGCCCATGTTCCTGGTCACCAGCGCGCTGATCATCATGCCCGAGCAGGCCGCCTCGCTGATTGCCGAAGATCCGCAGCGCGTCATCCCCACGCTGGTGATGGAGAAGATGCCTTTCATCATGCAGGTGCTGTTCTTCGGCGCGCTGCTGTCGGCCCTCAAGTCCACCGCCTCGGCGACGCTGCTGGCGCCGTCGGTGACTTTTGTGGAGAACATCTGGCGCCAGTTCTTCCCCCGCATCAGCGATAAGCAAGAGCTGCGCACTATGCGTATCGCCGTGCTGATCTTCAGCGTTTGCGTCCTGACCTACGCGATCGTGCTGCAGGGCACGCCGATTTATGAAATGGTGTCGGCCGCCTATCAAGTCACCTTGGTGGGCGCTTTTGTGCCCCTGGTGTTTGGCCTGTATTGGCAGCGCGCATCCACTCAGGGCGCCATCTTTGCCATCGTGCTGGGCGTGCTGACCTGGCTGCTGTTCATGGTGACGCCGGCTGGAGAGGTCTTCCCGGCCCAGTTGGCTGGCTTTTTGGCGGCCATCGTCGGCATGCTGATCGGCTCGCTGGGGCCGCAAGCGATTCGCAATGTGCAGGCTTCGCACCACAAAATCGCCGGGCTGGCGCAGTAGTACGCAGGCCGGCGGCGGCGAGCCCCGGCCTTGCACCCTATAATTTGCGGTTTTGAATCAACGGGTTAGACAGATCATGCCAATCTACGCCTACCGCTGCGCTGAATGCGGTCACGCCAAAGATGTGCTTCAAAAGCTCTCCGATGCCCCGTTGACCACCTGCCCGGCCTGCCATGCCGAGGCCTTCAGCAAGCAAATCACTGCCGCCGGCTTCCAGCTCAAGGGCTCGGGCTGGTATGCCACCGACTTCAAGGGTGGCGCTGCGAGCACCAGTGCGCCTGCAGTCGCCAGCAGCGCTGCTGACGCTGCCCCGGCCGCTGCACCTGCTGCGGCCTGCGGCACCGGTTGTGCTGGCAGTTCCTGCCACTGAGTTGGCGAAGCCGCGCGCGTGAAGAAGTACATCATCACCGGCCTTCTGGTCTGGTTGCCCCTGGCCATCACCATCTGGGTACTGCACTCGGTGCTGGGCGTCATCGACGGCGTGTTCAGCTCCATGCTGAGCGCCATGCAGGCCGTCTTGCCCAATTCCTTGCGCGACAGCATAGACACCTTGCGCCATATCCCTGGCCTGGGCGTTGTGATCCTGGTCAGCGGCATGCTACTGACCGGCATGTTTGTGGCCAATATTTTTGGCCAATGGTGGTTGATGCAATGGGACCGTTTGCTGTCCCACATCCCCATCGTCAAGAGCATCTACAGCTCGGTCAAGCAAGTCTCCGACACCTTGTTCTCCAGCAGCGGCAACGCCTTTCGCGAAGCGGTGCTGGT
This sequence comes from Paucibacter sp. KCTC 42545, assembly GCF_001477625.1. Classification (NCBI taxonomy): domain Bacteria; kingdom Pseudomonadati; phylum Pseudomonadota; class Betaproteobacteria; order Burkholderiales; family Sphaerotilaceae; genus Roseateles; species Paucibacter sp. KCTC 42545. The sequence continues at coordinate 3,120,050 of NZ_CP013692.1, read as the reverse complement.
GCAGTATCCGCATCAAGGCTCGTGGACGATTGCCTTCGTCACCGGCAAGCCCAGCGGCGAGGTGGCTGATGCCTTAGGTGATGAGCATGTGAGCCTGTATGTGCCCACCACGCCCAACCCGACCTCGGGCTTTTTCTTGATGATGCCGCGCACCAGCGTGCGGCCTCTGAAGATGAGCGTGGACGCGGCGCTCAAGCACATCATCTCGATGGGTGTGGTGGCGCCTGAGGGCGAAGCGCCCACTCCGGCGCTGGCCAATGCCAATGGTCGAAATCGCGTGGGTTGAGCGCCCGGCAGGTGCTCAACCCTGAGAGCTTTCAAGCCAGCTCGTCAGCGCCTGAATACCAATTTTTTGTCGCGCCCACCTTGCGGCGCGGCCTTCAAACGAATCCCTGGAGTGATAGAAAAATGAGAACTTGCTACGCCGGACAGGTCAGCGAAAAGCTGCTGGATCAAACCGTTACTTTGATGGGCTGGGCGCATCGTCGCCGTGACCACGGTGGCGTCATCTTCATCGACCTGCGTGACCGCGAAGGCCTGGTGCAAATCGTCTGCGACCCGGATCGCGCCGAGATGTTCAAGGTGGCCGAAGAGGTGCGCAACGAGTTCTGCGTCAAGGTCATCGGCAAGGTGCGCGCCCGCCCGGCCGGCACCGAAAACGCCAACCTCGGCAGCGGCAAGATTGAAGTGCTGTGCCATGAGCTCGAAGTGCTCAACGCCAGCGTCACGCCGCCTTTCCAGATGGACGACGAGAACCTGTCGGAAACGACTCGTCTGACCCACCGCGTGCTGGACCTGCGCCGCCCTTACATGCAAAACAACCTGATGCTGCGCTACCGCGTGGCGATGGAAGTGCGCAAGTTCCTGGACGAGCATGGTTTCGTTGACATCGAAACTCCGATGCTGACCAAGAGCACACCGGAAGGCGCACGCGACTATCTGGTGCCTTCGCGCGTGCATGACGGCATGTTCTTCGCGCTGCCGCAAAGCCCACAGCTGTTCAAGCAGCTGCTGATGGTGGCCGGTTTCGACCGCTACTATCAAATCACCAAGTGCTTCCGCGACGAAGATCTGCGCGCTGACCGTCAGCCCGAATTCACCCAGATCGATATCGAAACCTCCTTCCTGGGCGAAGAAGAAATTCGTTCCATGTTCGAGGGCATGATCCGCCACGTCTTCCGCAAGGCGCTGAATGTGGAGCTGGGCGACTATCCCGTCATGAAGTACGCGGACGCCATGCATCTGTACGGCTCCGACAAGCCTGACCTGCGCGTCAAGCTGCAGTTCACCGAGCTGACCGATGTGATGGGCGATGTGGACTTCAAGGTCTTCAGCACCCCCGCCACCACCAAGGGTGGCCGCGTGGTCGCCCTGCGCGTGCCCGGCGGCGCCGCGATGAGCCGTGGCGAGATCGACAGCTACACCGAGTTCGTCAAGATCTACGGCGCCAAGGGCCTGGCCTGGATCAAGGTCAACGAAGTGGCCAAGGGCCGCGAAGGCCTGCAAAGCCCCATCGTCAAGAACCTGCATGACAAGGCTGTGGCCGACATCCTGGCCCGCACTGGCGCGCAAGATGGCGATCTGCTGTTCTTCGGCGCTGACCGCGCCAAGGTCGTCAACGACGCCATCGGCGCGCTGCGTCTGAAGGTGGGTCATAGCGAGTTCGGCAAGGCCAATGGCTTGTTCAACGACGTCTGGGCACCGCTGTGGGTGGTGGACTTCCCGATGTTCGAGCAAGACGAAGAAGGCGGCCGCTGGAACGCCGTGCACCATCCCTTCACGGCGCCCAAGGACGGCCATGAAGACCTGATGGCCACGGACCCCGGTGCTTGCATCGCCAAGGCCTACGACATGGTGCTGAACGGCTGGGAGCTGGGCGGTGGCTCGGTGCGTATCCACAAGGCCGAGGTGCAGAGCAAGGTTTTCACCGCGCTGAACATCAGCGCCGAAGACGCGCAAGAGAAGTTTGGCTTCCTGCTCGAAGCCCTGCAATACGGCGCGCCTCCGCACGGTGGCCTGGCCTTCGGTCTGGACCGCATCGTCACCATGATGACCAAGGCCGATTCGATCCGCGACGTGATCGCCTTCCCCAAGACCCAGCGCGCGCAATGCTTGCTGACCGGCGCCCCCAGCAATGTGGACGACAAGCAGCTGCGCGAGTTGCACATCCGCCTGCGTAACGCCGTGGGTACGACGGCTGCTTAAGCCTGAGTTGCTTGAAAATCGAGAAGGGCGCCGCAAGGCGCCCTTTTTTTGTTCTGCTTGAATCTGCGCCTCGGTCCCTCGGCGCTATGGATCGGCATGCGGGCAGGGCGGTGATGCCGGCGCGGCAGCCAAACTGTCAGGTCAACGCTGGCTACTGCTGTCCACTGCCGGCCAGTTGCCGGCGTCATTCAAATTTGCGCGAGCCCTGATTCCATCTCATACGGCGCTTGCAAAGGCAACTCAATGCGGGCCGTACTGCCGCGCCCAAGTTCGCTGCTGAGCTCGATGCGCCCGCCCAGCGGCCCGGTCACCAGGTTGTAGACGATGTGTAGGCCCAGCCCTGAGCCGCCCTGGCCCAGCTTGGTGGTGAAGAAGGGGTCGAAGATGCGAGCCAGCACCTCGGGCGGCATGCCGCAGCCGTCGTCGCTCAACTCAATCAGCACGCGGCTCTCGCCCAGGCGCTGGGCGCGCACCGTCACTGTGCCGCCTTGCTGGGGCGAAAAAGCGTGCAGCACGGCGTTGTTGATGATGTTCATCAGCACTTGAACCAGCGGGCCGGGGTAGCTGTCCAGCAGCAGGCCGGGCGGCACTTGCTCGTCCAGGGTGACGCCGCTGAGCCGCAGGCTGGGCCCGAGACTCAGCGCGGTTTCGTGCACCACGGCACGCAACTCGAACTCGCGCCGCTGATGGCTGGACTGGTCTACCGCCACTTGCTTGAAGCTGCTGATCAACTCGCTGGCGCGGTGCAGGCTGGCCTCCAGCATGGCGCCGGCTTCGTGCAAGGTGGCCAGAAATCCGTGCAACTCGCTGCGCCGCAGGCCGCTTTGCATGCTGGCCTCGAAGTTCTTTTGCCGGTCCACCAGGGTCGAGGCCATCAGCAAGGCGTTGCCAATTGGCGTGTTCAATTCGTGGGCGATGCCGGCCACCAGGCGGCCCAGCGAGGCCAGCTTCTCGGCATGCACCAACTCCCCCTGCGCCAGTTGCAGGTGGCGCAGTGCCTCGGCCAGCTCGCCATTGCGGGAGGCCAGTTCCTGGGTGCGTTGCTGCACGCGCTGCTCCAGCTGGCTGTTGAGCTCGCTCAGCTGGGCCTCCACTTGCTTGCGGTGGGTGATGTCGACATCCATGCTGACAAAACCCATGCGCTCACCCTCCAGCGGCATGGCGAAGGTGGTGGCCAGAATCCACAGCGAGGTGCCGTCGCGGCGCCGCACTTGGGCCTCGATCGGGCCATAGGGCTGGCCGCTGCGCTCAATCGCCTGCAGGTTTCTCAACACGGCCGCCGCGCCCGCCGCATCGCACAGGGTGCCTTCCAGGGTGTGGCCCAACATCTCGGCAGAGCTGTAGCCGTACAGCGCTTGCGAGGCGGGGTTCCAGTACAGCACGCGGCCCGCTTCATCAAACCACTGCACCGCCACGGCCGGGGTGTTCTCCAGATTGGCCAGCAGCTGGCGTTGGCTGAGCTGCACGGCGGCCTCGGCCTTCTCGGTCTCGGTCACATCGAAATAGCTGAGCAGCAGATTGCCGCCCACCCACATGCCGCCGACGATGGTGGTTAGCAAGTCGCCGGCGCGGTTGTGGAGATGGATCTTGACGGCCTCGATCTTGCCGCCGCTCAGCCGGGCCTCTTCGATGCGGGTCAGCCAGCCCAGCCGCGTGCGCTTGCGAACATGCGGGTCAGGGTAGGCGATGCGCCACCACTCCTCGATACTTGGCGTCTCTACGGCGCTATAGCCCATCAGCTCCGTCCATTGCTGGTTCACTGCCAGGATATGGCCTTCAGCGTCCGCATGCAGCATGGCCACCGGCGCGGATTCAAACAGCTGCCGAAAGCGCACTTCGCTATCGCGCAAGGCGCGTTCGGCCAGACGGGCTTCGGTGACATCGACATAGCTGGTCAGAATTGTGCGTTCACCCTTGACGTCGATGTAGCGGCCCGACACTTCGCTGACTCTGATGGAGCCATCGGCATGACGCAGCTGGACCTCGCGGCCAATCACCATCTCGAAACGCACCAAGTCATCGATGAACTGGCTGCGCTCTTGCGGATCGACCCAGAAATCAAAGCGATGGCCGCCGAGGCCTTCACATTGCTCGGGCCGGTAGCCGTAGCATTGGTACCAGGCCTCATTCCAGTAGGTCAGCACCAGGTTCTCTGTCAGCGGCGAGCGAGCCATGGGCACGGGGGCGGATTCGAACAGGGCGGTGAAACTCTGCTCGCTTTGTTCCAGCTTGGCCTGCGCCAATTTGAGTTCGGTGATGTCGGTGGCCACCGACAGGACCAGGGTCTCGCCGTCTTGTTCGAACAGGGTCGAGGAGTAGAGCAGCCAGCGGGTTTCGCCTTGTTCATTGCTGCGGTGGGCGCTCTGATGGCGCAATTCCCGCTTGTCGAGCAGCTCGCGCAACTCCGCTTCCATATCGGCGCGCGTTTTGAAGAGATTCAAGTCCATCGGGCCGCTGCGCAGGGCCTGCTCGCGCGTCATGCCGGCGAACTGCTCGAACGCTGGGTTCACATCGGCATATTTGCCGCTGGAGAGGCTCAGCAGGGTGATGGGATGGGGGATGGCCTGGAAGACCATGCGAAAGCGCTGCTCGGTGGCATCCAGGGCCTGGGCCATCTGATTGAAGGACGCGGCCAGGTCACTGAACTCGGCATCCCCGTTCACCGGCGCACGGGCCTGGCGCTCACCGGCCTGCAGGGCTTGGTGGGCTTGCATCAATTGCTGCAGCGGCCGCATCACCAGTCGGTGGATGCGGGCTGCGCCGGCCAGGGCCAGCAAAAGGCAGGACAGAACAGCGAACAAGCCGATGAGCTTGAGGGTGGCGACCCTGGCGAACAAGCTGGCCTCCGGCTGGGCGTAGATCAGTTGCCAGTCCAGCTCAGGCACCCGTATCTGCAAGGCGTACCAGACTTGCGAGCCCACATCGATGCGAGCCACCTTGGGGGTAGCCAGCGAACCCGGGCCCAGCGCGGCCAGCAAGGCCGTGGTTTGCGGCGCACTGGCTTCGGTGGGCAGCAGCAAGGCCTGGCCTTCCTCACCCAGGCCGCCGGCCAGCAAGCGCCGCTGGCGGTCCAGCACCAACATGCGCGTGTCTCTCGCCATGGTGTTGCCCACCGTCATCGCCAAAATGGGGGCCAGCTTTAGGCTGGCGGCCAACTGGCCTTGGGGGCTGCCGTGGGCGTCAAAGAGCGGGGTGTTGATCAGCAGCAGCAACTCGCCCGAATCGGCGTTGATATTGGGGTCGGTCAAACTGCCCTGGGGCTGCGCCAGTATTTGCGCCACCTCACGTTCGAAGTTGGGGCTGGCCAATTCGGTGCGGCCATGCAAATTGCCGGCGCGGTCGAGCAGGTAAAAGCTCTCAAAGCGCTGGCTGGCACCCTGCCATTGACGCAGCGACTCGACTTGCATCGGCAGCTGGCCACTGAGCATGGCCGGGCTACGGCTGGCGATGCGCAGCACATCGCGCCCGTCCTCCAGGCCCAAGTTGATATGGCCCAGGTACTGCGACAGCGTGGCATTGGCGCGTTCATCAAACTCATCCCGCATGGACTGCTCCAGCAGTGCCAGCCCCAGGCCCAGGGTTGCCGTAACAACGACCAGGGTGGGCAAAATCACACTGACAAAGATGCGGGGCAACAACTTCATGCGTAAGGGGCGGCGACCGTGGTGAGTACTGACAGCTTACCGCTGAAAATTTCTCTGGGCAGCCGTGCCGCCGAGGGGCATGCCCCCAGGCGTGCGCATTGACTTGAACAGGCGCTATGCTTTACGCATGAAAGTTGTTCCTGCCCTCGACGAGAACGGCCCCCGCTTCAAGATTCCCGAATCGGTGCTGGTGGTGATACACACGCCTGATCTGCAAGTGCTGATGCTGGAGCGCGCCGACCGGCCCGGCTTCTGGCAAAGCGTGACCGGCTCCAAAGACTGCATTGAAGAGCCGCTGAGCCTGACCGCCGCACGTGAAGTGGGCGAGGAAACCGGCCTGGCCGCCGATGCCCCCGGGGCCGCCTTGCGCGACTGGGGCTTGGCCAATCACTACGAAATCTACCCGGTCTGGCGCCATCGTTATGCACCAGGCGTCACGCACAACGTCGAGCATGTGTTCGGCCTGACCGTGCCCGAGGCCGGCCCGGTGCAGCTGGCGCCGCGTGAGCATTTGCAATACCGCTGGCTGCCCTGGCGCGAGGCGGCGGATTTGTGCTTCTCGCCCTCCAATGCCGAGGCGATTCTGCAGCTGCCGCGCTTTGTGGCGGTGCCGGCCCAGGAGTCCGCGCAGCGATGAGCAGCAAACTGACTCAGCTGCCGACGGCTGCAGCCGGCAAGCCGGCATCCTTGCGGGTGGCCACCTACAACATCCACAAAGGCGTGCGCGGCATGGGGCCGCAAAAGCGCCTGGAGATCCATAACCTCGGCCAAGGCATTGCGGCCCTGAAGGCCGACCTGGTGTTCCTGCAAGAGGTGCGGCACTTCCATCACCGCGAAGCTCAGCAGTTTCAGCACACCTGGTTTGGCTGGCCCGAGCAGGGGCAGGCCGAGTTTCTGGCGCCCGATGGTTATCAGGTGGCCTACCGCACCAATGCCTTCACCAAACATGGCGAGCATGGCAATGCCTTGCTGTCGCGCTGGCCGCTGGGAGATGTGGGCCACCACGATGTGTCTGACCACCGTTTCGAGCAACGCGGCCTGCTGCATGTGCCGGTGAGCTGGGAGGGCAGGGTGGTGCACACGGTGGTGGCGCATTTGGGCCTGATGCACAGCGGCCGGGTGCGCCAGGTGCAGCGCCTGGCCGAGTTCATCCATAAGCATGTGCCGCCCGACGCGCTGCTGGTGGTGGCCGGCGACTTCAACGACTGGGGTGAGCGCCTGGACGTACCCATGCGCGAGCAAGGCCTGGCCCGCGCCAGCCTGCCCGGCGGGCGCGCGCGTTTGGCTACCTTTCCCTCGCGCCTGCCGTTTTTCTCGCTGGACCGCATCTACACCCGCGGCCTGCAATGCGTGAACCTGCAAGTTCCCAAGGGCCCGGCCTGGGCGCGCATGTCGGATCACTTGCCGCTGCTGGCTGAGCTGGAGCTGAGCGAGCGGTGAGCGTGCCGCCTGAAGCCGACCCTTTGCTGAGCTGGCATCCCCTGCCCAGGGCGGAGTTCGTCGGCGGCAACCAGTTGCACCTGCTGCGCGGTGGTGATGAGTTGTTCCCGGCCCAGTCGCAAGCCCTTGCTGCGGCCCAGCACGAAATCTGGCTGGCCACCTACATCTTTCACTTCGACAGCGCAGGCCAGGCCGTGCTGGATGATTTGATCGCTGCGGCGCAGCGCGGCGTGCGGGTGCGCCTGGTGGTGGACGGCTTTGGCTCGCGGGCCAGCCTGCCCTGGCTGCAGGCGCAGCTTGAAGGCAGCGGCGTGGCGCTGGCGGTGTTTCGGCCGATCGATCGTTGGTACAGCTGGCTGCAGCCCGGTCAGCTGCGCCGCCTGCACCAAAAGCTTTGTGTGGTGGATGGCCAGCACGCCTTCATCGGCGGCATCAACATCATCGATGACCGCATGGACATCAACCACGGCGCCACCGAGCAGCCGCGCCTGGACTTTGCCGTGGCCTTGCGCGGCCCACTGGTGCAAGCCGTGGAGCAGGCGGCGCGGGCGGTCTGGTCGCGTGCCTGGCTGGGGCGCGACTTCGGCGAAGAGCTCTTGGCCCTGGTGCGCAGCCCCGAACCGGTGGCGCGGCTGCGGCGCCTGGCGCGCCGCCTGCGCATGCCCAGGTTCGGCCGCACCGGACAGCAGACCCAAGAGCTGCCGCCGGTAAGTGCCGCCTTTGTGCTGCGTGACAACCTGCGCCAGCGCCGCACCATCGAGCACGCCTATGTGGACGCGATCCGCAGCGCCAGCCAAAGCGTCGACCTGATCACGCCTTATTTCTACCCCGGCCAGGCCTTTCGCCGGGCGCTGCGTGGTGCCGCCAAGCGCGGCGTGCGGGTGCGGCTGATTCTGCAGGGCAAGCTGGACTACCGCATTGCCGGCATGGCCGCACAGGCGCTCTACACCGAGCTGCTGGGCTATGGCGTCACCATTTACGAATACACCCCCGCCTATCTGCACGCCAAGGTCTGCGTGGTGGATGAGTGCTGGGCCACGGTGGGCAGCTCCAATATTGACCCGCTCTCGCTGCTGCTCAATCTGGAGGCCAATGTGATCGTGCGTGACGCCCAATTCGCACGCGATGTGGCGGCGCAATTTGATGCGGCCGCAGCGCTCTCGCGTCAGGTCGATCCGGATTCTCAAGGCGGCGGTCTGCGCGGTGTTCTGCGCCGCGCCTTGGTGGCTTGGGCGGCTTATGTCTATTTGCGTGTGGCTGGAGCGACAGGCCGGTATTGAGGCCTCAAGCTTGTTCGGCGCGGCCAGCACTGGGGCGCCAGGCTTGCCTAGCGCTCAGTCCGACACCCGGTCCCGGCCGCCCCGCTTGGCGCGATAAAGGGCTGCGTCTGCCGCTTCCAGGGCGGCGGCGATGAACTGCTCGGCGCTGGCGCCCGGCATGGCGCGGTCGGGGCGCATGCTGAACACGCCGGCGCTGATGCTGACCTTGCGCAGCGGTGAGCCACTGTGCGGGATGGCCAGATCGGACACGCATTGGCGCAGCCGCTCGGCTTGCGCCATGGCCTGGGCTAGGTCCACCTCGGGCAGCAGCACGGTGAATTCTTCGCCGCCCACGCGGGCCGGCAACTCGCCGGCGCGGTTAAAGGTCTGCTGAATCATGCGGCTGACGGCCAGCAGGCATTGGTCGCCCTGGGCGTGGCCGTAGTTGTCGTTATAGCTTTTGAAAAAGTCCACATCGATGCTGATCAAGGCCAGCGCGCTGCCGTTGCGCATCGCGCGGCGGGTCTCCTCGAGCTTGAGTTCATCGAACCAGCGCCGATTGGCCAGACCGGTGAGCGAGTCGGTGTTGGAGCGCTGTTCCAATTCCTGATGCAGGCGCTGCAGGGCCAGCTGATCCTGCCAGTGGCGCATGATGTTGAACAACATGTCCGCTGTCATTCGGGCCAAGCGGTCGTCGCGCACTATCCATTTCATGGGCTGGGAGGACAGGGCTAGCAAGATTTGCGTGCTGCTGTCGCCTCGGTAGGCGCAGAACACCATGGCCTGCACGCCATGCTGCTGCATGGCCAGGGCGCGCTCGGGCTCGGACGCCGCGGGGCTTTCAAAACGCAAGACGCTCCAGCCTGCTGGCAATTCACCGAGCAGCCCGGCCAGCAGGGGCTCACCCGGGCTCATGCCGCTGATCTTGTCATGCGGCGCCAGCCAGGCGAAGCGGCAGCAGGCTGTTGCCTGGTCTTGGGCTTGCTCTGCAATGACGAGGCTGCAATGGCTGCTGTGGCCGGATATATCGCGCAGGGTGGCGCTGATCATGGCGGGGTACTCATCCACGCTCAGATTCAGGAAGCGGCTGGCGTGGCGCGACATGGTCTCCAGATAGCGGGTGACTTCTTGCAAGTCGGAGGTGCGCCGGGCCACCGCCAGCTCCAACTGTTCGGCGTGGCGTTCGCGCTCCTTGACATAACTTTCAATGTCGACGCGCAGGGTGCGAAAACCGTCCACCACCACGTCCAGCTCGTCCCGGTGCGAGCGCGCTGAGCGCGCCAGCTGCAAGGGCGGCGGCGTTTTGTCCGGGGCCAGGCCGGCGGCAAATGTGGCTAGATCCTGCAGGGGCTGGCGCAATTCACGCCGCAACATCAGCAGGGTCAGGCCGCTGAAACCAAGCGAAAGCAGCAGGCCCACGCCAGCCACCCGCAGCAGGACCCCCAACAACTGTTCGCGCAAATAGCTCTGGTTGAAATCCAGATTCAGCTGGCCCAGGATGCGGCGGCTGCCTTCGGGTCCCGGAATCTCGAATATGGCGTCTCCCGGGCGGCGCTGTTCACTGTCTGCCCGGGGCAGGCCCGCAAAAAAGAACTCGCCCGTACTGACATTCACACGCGCAGCCCGCACCTGCGGCGTGCTGGCAATCTGCTGCAACAGCTCTTGGACTGCAGCGGGCTCCACATCCCACAGGCTTTTGGCCAGCAATTTGAGGTGCAAATGGCTGACCTGCGCCACGGTCATGTCAAAGTTGGCGCGCTCCTGGCGGTAAACCTGGACGAGGCGCACTGCGCCAGCCAGCAAGGTGGCGCCTAGACAGAGTAAGAAGATGCGGCGCGTCAAATCGCCGGCTAGCGAACGCATCGGCCGCCCGTCGCTGGCGGGCCTAGCCATTGGGGCCTTCACCTGCTCAGCCCACGCTTCCACCGCAGGCCCTGCAGAAGCGGCGACTTTGGTGGGCTCGGCGGGCTCGGCGTTCATTTGAGCAATTGGTCGAAAGCGAAGTCGTACTGCTTGCGCGTCGGATTCAAGGCCTTGCTATAGGCCTTGAAGTCTACCGGCACTTGGCCAGCACCGAAGCGCTTGAGAAAGCGCTCGGCCATGGCCTTGTCGAACAAAACGAACATGGGCTTGCTGAGTTCCAGCCCCTCGGCGGCGAAGTCCTGGCCATGCTCGTAGTCGTAAATCATCACCATGGCCCAGGCGCCGGCCATGAAGTGCCCGCCTGCCAGGGCGGCCAAGCGGCCGCTGATGACGGCCTGCATGGCTTCGTCGGAGGTGTTGATGCCTGACACCAGCACATGGCGCCCGGGCTTGCGACCTGCCTGCTCCAGCGCCGTCATGGCGCCAAACGCCATTTGGTCATTGGCGCACCAGAATAGATTGGCCTGGGGGTGGCGGCGCAGCAGCCAGCTGGCTTGCTCAAGCGCCTTGTCGCGCCGCCAGTCGCCGAAGACCTGCTGATCCAGCACCACATCGGGGTGTTCGGCCAAGGCGCGGCGCAAGCCCAGATTGCGGTGCACGGAGGTGGGGGTGGAGCGGTCGCCAGCCAGGGCGAGCAAGTGCAATTTGCCGTCACTGCCAGCCAGGCCCAGGCGCCGGCCTTGGGTGATCAGGGATTTTGCGGTCAGGTAGCCGGCATCGCTGGAGCGCGGCTCCAGCGAGCCGATCAGATTGCCCAGGCCGGCGCGTGGTTCGCCAAATTCGGCCCGCTCCTCGTCCAGCAGGCCGCTGAAGGCAGCGAAGGACTTGATGCCTGCTTTTTCCAGAATGCGGGTGGCGCTGACCAGGGTCAGCTTGTCATTGGTGAGCAAGACATAGTCCGGGCGCTGCGCTTTGGGCCGGGCGGCGAGGCTGTGGGCGATTTCCAGTACCCGCAAATGGTCACGCTCGGCAAAGAACTGTTCGTGCTGAATGCCCAGCTGCTTGGCAGCAGCGCGCACGGCATTGCCTGCGGTGACCCAGTAGGCTTCGTCAGAGCGGCCGGGGTTGATGAAGAACACCGACAGGGCCAGGGCCTGTTGGCAGAACAGGGCAGCAACGGTCGCAACAAGGATTGCGATCAAAAATCTCATTGGGGTCACTTTCCTCGATTGGCATCGATTGTGACGCGGACTGGTACGCGCCCCCGGCCGCCGTCAGCCAGGAAGAATCCCCTGTCTCATTTTTGAGCCATCTCAAGCTGGCACATGCTCCCGCATGTGCTGCGCCGCCCAGTTTTGTGCTGGCTTGGCGTGTAAACCCAGTTGTAATCTAGAGATGGCTACTGTTTTGCAGAGCCTGCCCGGGTGGGCTGGCGCTGCTGTCCCTGGGCATCCCTGGGCGTTCCCAGTCGCGCCCAGGGTCTGCTTCAACCCTGGCGGGTCGTCAGCTCAGCACCACCAAGCCAGTGCTGCGGGTGAGCAGTTGCGCCAGTTGGCCGCCGTTCACCAGCTTGAAGGCGTTTTCGATATCGGGCGCCAGGTAGTGGTCGCTGGGCATGGGTGGGCAGCTTTGGCGCAGCAGGGCGTGCACTTCCTCCAGCGGCTGGGAGCTGGTGAGCGGGCGCAGGAACTCGATGCCTTGCGCGGCGGCCAGCAGCTCGATGCCGATGATGTGGCTGGTGTTGTCCAGCATGGGGCCAAGGCGGCGGGCGCCGAAGGTGGCCATGGAAACATGGTCTTCCTGATTGGCGCTGGTGGGCAGGCTGTCCACGCTGGCCGGGTGGGCCAGGCTCTTGTTCTCGCTGGCCAAAGCGGCGGCGGTGACGTGGGCGATCATGAAGCCCGAGTTCAGGCCGGCGTTCTCGGTCAGGAAGGGCGGCAGGCGCGAGACGCTGGTGTCGATCAGCATGGCGATGCGGCGTTCGGCAATGGCGCCCACCTCGGCGATGGCCACGGCCAGCGCATCGGCGGCCAGGGCCACCGGTTCGGCGTGGAAATTGCCGCCGGAAATCATTTGCGCCGTGCCGTCTTCATTGGCGAAGACCAGCGGGTTGTCGGTGACGGCATTGGCTTCGCGCAGCAGCACATCACGCACATAGCGGGACTGATCCAGGCAAGCGCCCATCACCTGCGGCTGGCAGCGCAGGCAGTAGGGGTCTTGCACCCGGTCGTCGCCGATTTCATGCGAATGGCGGATCTCGCTGCCCACCAGCAATTGGCGGTAGGCGGCGGCCGCCTCGATTTGGCCGGGCTGGCCACGCACGGCGTGGATGCGCGGGTCAAAGGGGCCGTCGCTGCCGCGCGCGGCGTCCAGGCTCAGGGCGCCGCTGACGATGGCCGAGGCGTACAGGCTCTCAAATCGCAGCAGCCCTTCCAGCGCCAGGGCGGTGGAGGTTTGTGTGCCGTTGATCAGGGCCAGGCCTTCCTTGGCCTGCAGCACCAGCGGGGCGATGCCGTGCTTCTGCAGTTCGGGCAGGGCGGGGACGCGCTTGCCGTCCACCAACATTTCACCTTCGCCCAGCAAGGCCAGGGTCATGTGCGAGAGCGGTGCCAGGTCGCCCGAGGCGCCCACCGAGCCTTGTGCGGGCACATAGGGCACCAGGCCGGCGTTGAATACATCCAGCAGGCTTTGCACCACGGCTTCGCGCACGCCAGAGTGGCCGCGTGCCAGCGAGGCCGCCTTGGTGGCCAGCATCAGGCGCACGACGCCGGGCTGCAGCGGCGCGCCCACGCCCACGCAATGCGAGCGGATCAGATTGAACTGCAGCGTGGCCAGGTCTTCCTTGCTGATGCGGGTGCTGGCCAGCTTGCCGAAGCCGGTGTTGACGCCATAGACCGGGGCGTCGCCCGCCGCGGCGGCCTGCACCACGGCCGCGCTGCGGCGGATGATCTCGGTGGCGCTGGCGTGCAAGCTCAGGGTGACGCCGCCTTGGCGGATCTCGCGCAGCTGAGCGAGGGTGATGTGGCCGGGGGTGATTTCGATAGATGGCATGACAGTCTCAGTTCTTGTGTTTTCAAGTGGAGCCCGAGGATCCGGCTTTGCCGGGCCTGCGGGCTCGCCCCCATGTCTCTGGATGGACGGGGGGCTCGCGAAGCGAGTAGGGGGTCAGGTCACAGCATGGGCATGTTCAGACCGCGCTCACGCGCCGTGGTCTTGGCGATTTCATAGCCAGCATCGGCATGGCGCATCACGCCGGTGCCGGGGTCGTTGTAGAGCACGCGCGAGAGCCGCTGGGCGGCGGCGTCCGTGCCATCGGCCACGATGACCACGCCGCTGTGCTGGCTGAAGCCCATGCCCACGCCGCCGCCGTGGTGCAGCGAGACCCAGGTGGCGCCGCCTGCGGTGTTCAGCAAGGCGTTGAGCAGCGGCCAGTCGGACACAGCGTCCGAGCCGTCGGCCATGCTTTCGGTTTCGCGGTTGGGGCTGGCGACCGAGCCGCTGTCCAGATGGTCGCGGCCGATGACGATGGGAGCCTTCAGTTCGCCGTTCTTGACCATCTCATTGAAGGCCAGGCCGGCGATGTGGCGTTCGCCCAAGCCCAGCCAGCAGATGCGTGCCGGCAGGCCCTGGAAGGCAATGCGCTCGCGGGCCATGTCCAGCCAGCGGTGCACATGGGCGTGGTGGGGGAAGAGTTCCTTGATCTTGGCGTCGGTCTTGTAGATGTCTTCCGGGTCGCCGGACAGCGCCACCCAGCGGAAGGGGCCACGGCCTTCGCAGAACTGCGGGCGCACGTAAGCGGGCACAAAGCCGGGGAAGTCAAAAGCGTTCTTCACGCCTTGCTCCAGCGCGACCTGGCGGATGTTGTTGCCGTAATCCACGGTCGGGATGCCCATGGCTTGGAAGTCCAGCATGGCCTGCACATGGACGGCGCAGCCGCGTGCTGCTGCGGACTTCAGCTCGGCGTGTTGTGACGAATCGGCAGCGGCGGCCTTCCATTGCTCTACGGTCCAGCCGGCGGGCAGATAGCCGTTGATCAGGTCGTGGGCGCTGGTCTGGTCGGTGACCAGATCGGGCTTGATGGCGGTGCCGGCCTTGGCGCGCTTGACGAGCTCGGGCAGCACTTCAGCCGCATTGCCCAGCAGGGCGATGGAGATGGCCTTGCCCTCGGCGGTGTACTTGGCAATGCGGGCCAGGGCGTCGTCCAGATCTGTGGCTTGCTCGTCCACATAGCGGGTCTTCAAGCGGAAGTCGATGCGGGATTGCTGACACTCGATGTTCAGCGAGCAAGCGCCGGCAAAAGTGGCGGCCAGAGGCTGGGCGCCGCCCATGCCGCCCAGGCCGGCGGTCAGCACCCACTTGCCTTGCAGCGAGCCGCCGTAATGCTGGCGGCCGGCCTCTGCAAAGGTTTCATACGTGCCCTGCACGATGCCCTGGGTGCCGATGTAAATCCAGCTGCCGGCGGTCATCTGGCCGTACATCATCAGGCCCTTGCGGTCGAGCTCGTTGAAGTGTTCCCAGTTGGCCCAGTGCGGCACGAGGTTGGAGTTGGCGATCAGCACCCGCGGTGCTTCGGTGTGGGTCTTGAACACGCCGACCGGCTTGCCGGATTGCACCAGCAGGGTTTCGTCGGCTTCCAGCTTCTTGAGCGACTCAAGAATGGCTTCGAAACAGTCCCAGTTGCGGGCGGCCTTGCCGATGCCGCCGTAGACCACCAGGGCGTCGGGGTTCTCGGCCACGACCGGGTCCAGATTGTTCTGGATCATGCGGAAGGCGGCTTCGGTCAGCCAGTTCTTGCAGCTGAGGGTGGTGCCGGTGGGGGCGCGAACGGTGCGGGGCTGTGCGGACATGAAAGTCTCCGGGCGGGTTGGCGGAAGGAATGTGGCGAACTCTAGTTGTCTATACAAGTATAGTCAAGTACGATTCAGCACATGACCCAAACCAGCTTGTCCAGCCGACCTGAGCCTCAATACCTCAAGGTGAAAAACCATTTGCGCGAGCGCATCGCCTCCGGCCATTGGGTGGCGGGGGATTTGCTGCCCTCGGAGGCCGAGTTGGTGGTGCAGTTCGAGGTCAGCCGCATGACCGTCAATCGCGCTTTGCGTGAACTCACCCAAGAAGGTCTTGTCGAGCGCTTGCAAGGCGTGGGCACCTTTGTGGCCCAGCTGCACCGCATCTCCAGCACGCTGACGGTGCACGATGTGCACGATGAAATCATCAAGCGCGGCCATCGCCACGAGGCCCAAGTGCATCTGTTGGAACAGGTGCGGGCCACGGCGGCGCAAGCGCAGGAGTTCGGGCTCAAAACGGGAGCCAAGCTCTTCCACAGCGTGATCGTGCATCTGGAAGATGGCCTGCCAATTCAGTGCGAAGACCGCTGGGTCAACCCGGCTTGCGCGCCGGACTATCTGACCCTGGACTTCAGCCTCAGCACGCCCACCAACTATTTGCTGGAGGTGGCGCCCCTGTCCGAGGCGCGCTATTCCATCGAGGCCTTGCTGCCGACGGCTGAGGAGGCCAAACTCTTGCGACTGAGTAGGGATCAGCCCTGCCTGGTAGTCAAGCGCCGCACTTTTAGCCGTGGGCAGACGGTGACCGTGGTGCGCCTGACCCACCCGGGCTCGCTTTACATCTTGGAAGGGAGTTTTCAAGCATGAGCTGGAGCATCATCAGCGCCGCCGATGTGGCGCCCCAAGCCTGGCGCAACGGCGGTGGCCGCACCCGCGAGCTGCTGGCCTGGCCGCATAGCAACGACTGGCTGCTGCGCATCAGCGTGGCCGATATCGAGACCGACGGCCCCTTCTCCAAATTCGAAGGCGTGGACCGCTGGTTCGCAGTGCTGGACGGCGCCGGCGTGCGCTTGTTCGGCCACGAGTTGCGGGCCGGTGAGCCGCTTTTGCAGTTCGACGGCGCCGCGGCGCCCGAATGCAGCTTGATCGACGGGGTGACGCGCGATTTCAATTTGATGCACCGGCGCGGCAAGGGCCGCTTGCGGGTGCAGCCGGCTGGCACCGCTCTGGCGCCGGTGAGCGCGCGATGGGTCGGCCTGTTTACCGCCGCGGGCGGCGTGCTGAGCCATGGTGGCCGTGCGATGCCGCTGGCCGCCTTGAGCCTGGCCTGGTGTGAGGCGCCGAGCCCACAATCCTGCACCTTTGAAGGCAACGGTTCGGCCTGGTGGATGAGCTGGCATGAGGACGCTGAATGATGAAGTTATGGACCAACGCCGGACTGGCCACCATGGCCACCCTGGCCGAAGAGCAACCCTGGGGCTGGATTGAGCAAGGCGCGCTGATCACCCAAGGCGAGCACATCGTCTGGGTCGGCGAAGCGGATCAAGTCCCTGCGGATTTGCGCGGCCAGATCACGGCCAGCCACGACCTCGCTGGCGCGGTGATCACGCCCGGCCTGATCGATTGCCACACCCATCTGGTTTACGGCGGCCTGCGGGCCAAGGAATTCGAGCAGCGCCTGCAAGGGGCGAGCTACGAAGAGATTGCCCGCGCCGGTGGTGGCATCCGCTCCACCGTGTCTGCGACCCGCGCCGCCAGCGAGGATGAGTTGTTCGACGCCGCCGCCGGGCGCTTGCGCCACTTGCTGGCCGAGGGCGTTACCAGCATCGAGATCAAGTCCGGCTACGGCCTGAGCCTGGCGGCGGAGCGCGCCAGCCTGCGCGTGGCGCGGCGCCTGGGCGAGCATTTTGGTGTGACGGTGCGCACCAGCT
This sequence comes from Paucibacter sp. KCTC 42545, assembly GCF_001477625.1. Lineage (NCBI taxonomy): Bacteria > Pseudomonadati > Pseudomonadota > Betaproteobacteria > Burkholderiales > Sphaerotilaceae > Roseateles > Paucibacter sp. KCTC 42545. Next base: position 3,102,921 of record NZ_CP013692.1, on the reverse strand, counting down.
ATCTGGCGGCGCACGCCTTGCCGCCGGAGTTTGCCGGCCGCCAGGATGACTATGTCAGCGCCCTGTGCGATTGGATGGCGCAGCTGCATGCGGAAAGGCTGATCGACGCGGTGGACGCCTTCTGCGAGGGCATAGGCTTCACGCCCGCGCAGACGCGTCGGGTGTTCGAGGCGGCGCAGCGCCTGGGCCTGCCCGTCAAGCTGCATGCCGAGCAGCTGAGCGACCAGGGCGGCACCCAACTGGCCTGCGAGTTCGGCGCCTTGTCTTGCGACCATCTGGAATACCTCAGCCCCGCCGGCATTGCCGCCATGGCGGCCAGTGGCTGCGTGGCTACCTTGCTGCCCGGCGCCTACTACTTTTTGCGCGAGACCAAGCTGCCGCCGGTGCAGGCTTTGCGCGAGGCGGGGGTGAGCATCGCTATCTCCACCGACCACAACCCCGGCACCTCGCCCACGCTGTCGCTGCTGCTGATGCTGAATATGGCCTGCACCTTGTTCCGCCTGACGCCGGAAGAAGCTTTGCGCGGCGTGACGGTGAACGCGGCCAAGGCTCTGGGCCTGGCAGACCGAGGCCAATTGCTGGCCGGGCAACGCGCCGATTTTTGTATTTGGGATGTGCAGCATCCTAATGAACTGGCTTACTTTTTCGGCCGTAACCCGCTGCGTCAAGTGGTGCAGGGCGGCCAACTTCGCGGAGAGGCGTTTTGATGAGCAGCGCGGTTTTTCGGTTAACGCAGGGCAACACGCCACTTTTGATCAGCATGCCCCATGTGGGCAGCGAGATTCCCACCGATCAGCAGCGGCGTTATGTGCCCCGCGCCCTGGACAGCGAAGACACCGACTGGCATCTGGAGCGGCTTTACGGCGAGATCGCCCAGGCCCTGGGTGCCAGCCTGATCGTGCCGCGCTTTTCGCGCTATCTGATCGACCTGAACCGCCCGCCGGAGGACACGCCGATGTATCCGGGTGCGTCCAATACCGAGCTGTGCCCGACGCGATTTTTCACCGGCGAAGCGCTTTACCGCGATGGCATGGCGCCCGACGCCAAGGAAAAGCGCCGCCGCCGCGAGACTTACTGGATGCCCTACCACCAAGCCTTGCAGGCCGAGCTGGATCACATCAAGGCGCGCCACGGCTATGCCCTGCTGTTTGACGCGCACAGCATCCGCTCCGAGCTGCCCTGGTTGTTCGAGGGCCGCTTGCCCGACCTGAATCTGGGCACGGCGGACGGCGCCGCTTGCGATGCGGGCTTGCAGCAGGCATTGGCCGAAGTGCAAGGCGCACAGACGCAGTACACGCAAGTGGTTAACGGCCGCTTCAAAGGTGGCTACATCACCCGCCACTATGGCCAGCCCGCGCGCCAGCAGCATGCGGTGCAGCTGGAAATGTGCCAGCGTTGCTATATGGAGGAGTGGGCGCCCTATGGCTATGACCCGGCCCTGGCGGCCCGGGTTCAGCCCTTGCTGCAAGGCCTGCTGAAGGCCATGTTGGCCTGGCAGCCCGCCGCATGAGCGCCGCGCTGTATTGGGCCGCCTGGGCCTGGGTGGAGGGGCGCTGGCAAGCTGATGTGCTGCTCAGCGTGGGTGCCGATGGACATTGGCAAGACATTCGTGTCGGCCAGGCTCAGCCTGCGGACGCGATGCGGCTGAGCGGCCCGGTGCTGCCCAGCTTGGTGGACACGCATAGCCATGCCTTCCAGCGCGCTTTTGCTGGCCTGGCCGAGCGGCGCGAGGCGGGGGATGATGATTTTTGGTCCTGGCGCGACCGCATGTACGGCCTGGCCCTCAAGCTCAGCCCCGCGCAACTGCGCGCCGTGGCGGCCCAGCTTTACCAGGAGCTGCTGGCCGGCGGCTACACCCAGGTGTGCGAGTTCCACTACCTGCAGCACGCCCCGGATGGCCGCGCCTACTCCGATGAATTGGCGATGAGCTGGGCCCTGGCCGATGCGGCCGCCGAAGTCGGCATCGGCCTGACCCTGCTGCCGGTGCTGTACGCCCGCTCCGGCTTCGGTCAGCCCGGCTTGCGCGAGGACCAGCGCCGCTTCAAGACCGACGCCGCCTGGGTCTGGGCTGCCAGCCAGCGCATCAATGCCGCACGGCGGCCCTTGCTGAATGCCGGCGTGGCCCTGCATTCGCTGCGCGCGGCCAATGCCGACGATATTCAGGCGCTGCAGGCGCTGGTGGGCGAGGCCGACATCCCCATCCACATCCACATCAGCGAGCAACAGCAGGAGGTGCGCGATTGCCTGGCCGCCACCGGCCAGCGGCCGATGCAGTGGTTGTGCAGCCAATTCAAGCCCGATGCACGCTGGCATCTGGTGCATGCCACCCACAGCACCCGAGACGAAATCGCCCAAGTGGCGGCCAGCGGCGCCAGCGTGGTGATCTGCCCCGGCACCGAGGGCAATCTGGGTGACGGCTTGATCGATCTGCCGGGCTGGCTGGCGGCCGAGGTGCCCATCAGCATTGGTTCGGACAGCCATGTCACCCGTAACTGGGTGGAAGAGCTGCGCTGGCTGGAGTATGGCCAGCGCCTGGGCCTGCAGCAGCGCAATGTGGCGGCTGCGCCGGGCCGCCAGCCCAGCACGGCGGCGCGTTTGTTTGAAGCCGCGCGCCAGGGCAGCGCTGCGCCGGCTGGCTTCAAGCAATGGGGTTTGCTACCCGGCGCACGGGCCGACTTTCTGGTGCTGGACACGGCGGCCAGCGGCCTGGCCGGTCTGCCCCCAGCGTCGCTGCTGGACGGCTTGCTGTTTGCCTCCCAGGGCCAGGTCTTGCGCGAAGTCTATGTGGCGGGCCACTTGCGCCTGCAGCCCGGCGGGGCCTTTGGGCAGGCGGCGCAAGATGAAGTCCGCGCACGCTTTGTGGCGGTCATGGAGGCACTGGTTTAAGCGGGCGCTCGCGTCAGGCGCCGGTGCAGAGCCAAGCACCGGCCCGGCGCACCTGCGCTGTTGCAATTTGGCCGACTCGTCTGGCGCTTCTTTCGTTGTTGTGCGAACTGCGGATCGCATATATTGGAGGCACCCAAGAGGGCTGTTGCCCCAGGAGCCGACGATGCTGAATCTGCAGGATTTCACAGTGCGCGCCCGCTTGTATGCCTTGGCCGCCATCTCGATGGGCTTATTGCTCTTGGTGGGGGGCATGGGCTTGTACAGCCTGAGTCAGTCCACCGCCGCGTTTCAACACTTTGTCGATAACGACAACCAGTCCCTGGTTTATGTATCGGTCTTGCGCGGCGAAGCCGGCAATTTGCGCCGTTATGAAAAGGACATGCTGATCAATCTGGCCGATGCGGCCGCGGTGGAAAAGTATCGCGGCGATTGGATCAAGGCGCATGAGCGATTCCTCAAGGCAGAACAGCAGTTCGCTAAATTAGACATTCCACCGGTTGAGCGGGAGCTGAACAAATCCATCGAAGAAGGCTTGGCTAAGTACAAGTCCGAGATGGAAGTCTTCATGGGTAAGCTGCGCGACAAGGCCTTTCAAGACCCGTCCGAAGCCAATAAGGCCTTGGGCGATGCCAAGAAAGCCGTGCGCCCCTTGGAGGAGAAGCTCGCCGAACTGGTGGCGGCGATCGATAAGGACGCCGAAGAAGGGGTCGCACAAATTACCGCTCATGAGCGGCGCATCCGCATGAGTTTGCAGCTCATTCTGGTCGGCAGCCTGATCTTGATTTGCTTCTACACCTTCTTCAACATCCGCTCGATCTTGCAACCCTTGAGCGAGCTTCAAGAGTCGGCCGTGCGTATTGCTGGGCAGGATCTGAGTGAAGAAATTGTCCCGCGCGGCAAGAGTGAAACGGGGGACCTGATGCGTGGCGTCAAGGCCATGCAGGACTCCTTGCGCAATGTGGTTGGCAATGTGCGCGGCGCGACCGACAGCATCGCCACGGCGGCCGCCGAGGTGGCCGCCGGCGGTCATGACCTTAGCCACCGTACCGAACAAGCGGCCTCCAATTTGGAGCAGACCGCGGCGGCCATGGAACAGCTGACCGCCAGCGTTAAACATAACGCCGACTCGGCCCGGCAGGCCAATCAGTTGGCTGCTGAGGCGGCCGGGGTGGCCGAGCGCGGCGGGGCGGTGGTGGGCGAGGTGGTCAGCACCATGAGCCGCATCAGTACCTCGTCCAACAAGATCAGCGACATCATCTCCACCATCGACGGCATCGCTTTTCAGACCAATATCCTGGCGCTGAATGCGGCGGTGGAAGCCGCTCGTGCGGGTGAGCAAGGCCGGGGCTTTGCCGTGGTGGCCAGCGAGGTGCGCTCACTGGCACAACGCTCGGCCGAAGCGGCCAAAGAGATCAAGGGCTTGATCACCGCCAGCAGCGAAAGCGTGGAGGCCGGCGCCGCCTTGGTGGAGCGTGCCGGCGGCACCATGCAGGAGGTGATTGCCTCGATTGGCCGCGTCAGCAGCATCGTGGCCGAGATCAGCCATTCGACCGCCGAGCAGAGCACCGGCATTGGCCAGATCGGCCAGGCCATCAGCCAACTCGACAATATGACGCAGCAGAACGCGGCCTTGGTGGAACAGTCCGCCGCCGCTGCGCAAAGCCTGCAGAGTCAGGCCGATGAGCTGGCCAAATCGGTGGCGGTGTTCAAGCTGGCTTGAAGCGGCTTAAAGCCGATTGCTGCCGCTTGATGTCACTTGACGCTGCCGCCGAGTTGCGCTCGGCGGACTGAACTTAACGCAGCGCCGCACTGGCCCGCACCGCGCCCACATGCACGCCTTGCCAGTTGTGCAAGGCCATGTCGGCATAGTGGGCCAGCAAGGCGGAAGCCTCCTCGCCTGGTGTGGGCAGCAGGGCCTGCGCGATGGCCGCCATGGCGCACTCGGCCGCCCGCACCTGGCCGTCGTCGATCTTCAAGGCCAGGCCCAGGCCTAGCTCAGGAAAGCTGGCGCAGTAGACGCCTTCGGCGCCGACCTTGCAGAACAGGCGCTCACCCAAGGCCTGCATCAGCACGGTGTCCAGGCGCTCGCTGCCGGCCACAAAAAACGGCGCAGCCGCCACTGCCTGGCGCAGGCGTTTGGCGGCAGCGGCGCGACCAGCGCTCAGGCCCTGGCCGGTGCCCAGGCGTGCAAAGCCCAGCGCCAAATTGCGCAGCGGGATGCCGTAGGTGGGGATGGAGCAGCCGTCGGTGCCGCGCGGTGCCTGGCTCAAATCGCAATCGGTGGCGGCGGCCAGTGCCGCGCTGACTTCGCGCATCAAGGCGTGCTCGGGCGCGATATAGCCGCGCACAAACTCTGCGGGTTCATGGCCTTGCGCCAGCGCCATCTGGCAGGCCACGCAAACAAAGCCTGCATGTTTGCCCGAGCAGTTGTTGTGCAGGGCGCTGGCTGTTTCTCCGCGCGCCAACATGCCGCGCAACACCGGCTCGCGGCTGGGCCAGTGGCTGCCGCATTCCAACGCGCGCTCGTCCAAGCCCAGCTTGTTCAGCATGCCGAGTGACGTGGCGACATGCGCCGGCTCGCCGCTGTGCGAGGCGCAGGCGATGGCCAGCTCCGCATCCGTCAGCGCAAAGCGATCGGCCGCGCCGCTCTCCACCAAGGGCAGGGCTTGCAAGGCCTTGACGGCCGAGCGGGGGAAGATCGGCCGCTCGATATCGCCGAGCGCCCGCACTAGGCGGCCGTCGGCGTCGACGATGGCCAGGGAGCCGCTGTGAGCGGACTCCACATGCGCGCCGCGCAGCACTTCAACCAGGATGGGGTGGCTCATTGTTTCGAGCTCGCTGACGTTGAGGCGTTCAAATCACTGCGCACGAATTGGCGCAGCTCGGTGGCCATGCGGGCCAGCGATGGGGGGTGGATGTACATCATGTGGCCGGCCTCGAAATAGCTGACTTGCACATTGTCCGTCAGCGGTGCGCGCAGGCCCAGGTGGGAGAGGGTGTAGTCACCCGCCGCGTGCGGCGTGGCCAGGTCGAAATAGCCGCTGGCCACATAGACCCGCATATCCGGGCAGGCGTGCATCGCGCGGCGCAAGCTGTCGCCGACGTTGACGTATTTGTTCTCGAAGCCCTTCCAGGTCCAGCTCTTCCACAGAGGGGCGATGACGGTGTAGGGCGCATCGTTCTTGTAGCCCAGGGTCTCGTGCAGCAGGCGGTTGATGCCGACTGCGTAGGCGCCCACCAGATTGTTCATGCCGGCATCGTCCTCGGGCTGCTCGCCCGCATCGTCGCGGTCCAGGCCCAGGAAGCGGCTGTCCAGGCGGCCCACGGTCTGGCCCCGGTCTCGCAGCAGTTCCTTGAAAAAACGGAACTCGTTCGGCCGCAGATCACAGCGCAGCACATAGGCTTTGCTCAAACCGGTGAGCTGAGCGAGGCGCTCGGCAATCTGCTCGCGGCGCTCCGGGTTCAGGCGTGAGCCCTGCATCAGGGCGAGCAGATAGTCGGTATTGGCAAAGGTCTCGGCCTCGGCCACCACGGCCTTGAGCGGCTTCTTCTGCATGGCCGTTGACAAGGCGTGGTGGTACCAGGCCGTGGCCGCGTAAGTGGGCAGGTAGAGCGGGTAGGGCAGCTCATTGCCGTGGTCGAAGCTGAGGGTTTGAAAGTCCACCGCCATCGACACCAGCATCAAGCCGTTGACGTGGATGTTGTGCTTGTCTTGCAAGTGGCGCGACAGGCCTGCAGCGCGGGTGGTGCCGTAGCTTTCACCGATCAGGTATTTGGGGCTGGACCAGCGCCCGTGGCGGGTCAGGTAGAGGCGGATGAACTCGCCCACGGCGTCGAGGTCGCGCTGGTAGTCGTGGAACTCAGCCATCTTTTCGCCCTCGGCGACGCGCGAGTGGCCGGTGCCCACGGGGTCGATGAAGACGAGGTCGGAGTCGGTCAGCAGCGTGAATTCGTTATCCGTCAGCGCATAGGGCGGCGTGCCGCATTGGCCCATCGCATCGGTGGGCACACGCTTGGGCCCCAGCAGGCCCAGATGCAGCCAGACGCTGGACGAGCCCGGCCCGCCGTTGAAGCTGAAGGTGATGGGGCGTGGCTGCGCTGGCTTCTTGGCCGCGCTTGTTGGGTTTGCCGTCTTCGGCGTTTTGAGCGTGTAGGCGATGAAGAAGATGCTGGCACGCGCCTTCTCGCCCTTGGACTGGCCCTTGCCTTCGGGCTCACTGGAATCGGGCTCGCGCAAGACGACGGTGCCGCAAGTGGCTTGGTAGTTGAGGGTGGTCTTGCCGATGCTCAGCTTGTGTTCGGTGGTGACCAGTCGCTCGACGGGAAGCTCGGGGCTGGGGGGCTCACGCCGGTGCTTGTCCGTTTCGGCCGGGGTGTCTTTGTCTGCCATGCGCGGTCTCCGATTTTGTTCAAAGCTACATTGCTGAGCATGCACTCTAGCGCGACAAAACAAAGCACGCCTCCTATGTCCCCAACTCCGATCATTGGGGTGGATTTCAGCAGCGCACCGAGCCGGCGCAAACCTATCGTGATGGCGCAAGGCCATCTAGCCCCGCAGGGTCAGGTCTTGCGCCTGGATGGGCTGCGCAGTTTCGACAGCTTGGGCGAGTTCGGTGAGTTTCTGGCCCAGCCCGGTGCGTGGGTGGGTGGCTTCGATTTGCCCTTTGGCTTGCCTCGGGAGCTCGTCGATCACTTGGGTTGGCCGCAGGATTGGCTGGGCTTGATGCGCCACTACACCCAGCTGCCGCGCGAGGACATCCGCCGCTTGTTCGCAGCCTTTTGCGCGGCCCGGCCGGTCGGGGGTAAATTCGCCCACCGCGCCTGTGATGGGCCGGCGGGTTCGTCCCCCAGCATGAAGTGGGTCAACCCGCCAGTGGCTTTCATGCTGCACGCGGGGGTGCCCCTGCTTTTGCAGGCGGGTGTTTCATTGCCGGGTCTGCATGTCGGCGATGCCAAGCGGCAGGCTTTGGAGGCCTATCCCGGCCTGCTGGCGCGGGAGATTCTGGGGCGGCGCAGCTACAAAAGCGATGACAAGCTCAAGCAAACGCCGGAGCGCCTGATTGCCCGCAAGGATTTGATCGAGGCGCTGGAACAAGGCCGCAGCCGCTTGGGGCTGCGCCTGAAGCTCAGCCACGCCCAGCGCGATGCCTTGATTGATGATGCCAGCGGTGACCGCTTGGATGCGGTGTTATGCCTGCTGCAGGCGGCTTGGGCGAGCCGGCAGGCGAACTTTGGTCTGCCGGCTGGAATGGATCCCTTGGAGGGATGGATCGTTAGTGCTTGAGGACTTGCGCTAGCAGCTTGCCGCTGCGGGGCGGGCCAAAGCAGTTGGGGACAGAGCTCGCCGGGGTACGGCGCGGTCTGTCCCACAAGGTCATAAGAATCGCATGAGAGTTGATTTGCCGTCTGCCAAGGGCAGGGCTTGAACAGTTGGGGACAGAGCTCGCCGCGTACGGCTCGGTCTGTCCCGCAAAGTCATAAGAATCACATCAAGGTACTCTTGCCCTCAGCCACCGGCTGGGCAAACTTACTTGCGCATGAGCGTTGATTTGCCAAACAGCGACTCAATCAAGTCCACCGCCACCTTGGCGGTCTTGTTTTGCAAGTCCAGTGCGGGGTTGAGTTCCATCACATCCAGCGAGGCCATGAAGCCGGTGTCGGCAATCATTTCCATGCACAGCTGGGCTTCGCGGTAGCTGGGGCCGCCGGGCACGGTGGTGCCAACGCCGGGGGCGATGTCGGGGTCGAGGAAGTCGACGTCGAAGCTGACGTGCAGATGGGTGTTGGCGTCCAGCGTGGCCAGGGCCAGTTCCATCGCGTGGCGCATGCCCATCTCGTCGATGTAGCGCATGTCGAAGACTTCCAGCTCCTGCTCATGCACAAAGCGCTTTTCGCCCGCGTCGACGCTGCGGATGCCGATCTGGCGCACCCACTTCGGGCTGATGGCCGGCACCTGGCCGCCGATCTCGATCAGCTGCTGCGGGCCAAAGCCGCACAGGCAGGCGACCGGCATGCCGTGGATATTGCCGCTGGGCGTGAGCTGGCTGGTGTTGAAGTCGGCATGGGCATCCAGCCACAAGATGCGCAGCTTCTTGCCAACTTCGCGGCAATGCTTGGCCACGGCGCTGATGGAGCCCAGGCCCAAGCAATGGTCGCCGCCCAACAAGATGGGCATGCGGCCGAGCTTCAGTTCGGCGTAGACGGCATCGTGGACGGACTGGTTCCAGGCCGTCACTTCATTCAGGTGGCGGTAGCCGTCAACAGGCGGCAGCCAGGGGTTGGCGGGGCCGAGCAGATTGCCGCGGTCGGCGACTTCAACGCCATGGCTTTGCAATGCGGCGGCCAGGTCGGCCACGCGCAGGGCTTCGGGGCCCATGCTGGCGCCGCGTGCGCCGGCGCCGATGTCGGTGGGCGCGCCGATCAGGGATACGGATCTGAGGGTGGTCATGCGAATTCCTTGCAGGGGAGTGGTGGGCTGAGGGGCGTTTGGCCTCAGCCGGCCGATGTCGTCAGGCCAGCAGTCTATCGCCCCGGCAGGCGATAGGCTTGGCGCGGGCGATCAGACCCCGTCGCCACCCACGGGCATGGGATCGAGGTCATAGGTCGATTCCAGCAGCGCCCAGGCTTCTTCGGCGGTTTCGACGAAGTGGAAGAGCTTCTCGTCGCCCGCCGTAATCATGCCGGTTTCGATCAAGAGTTCGAAGTTGATCAGCCGGGTCCAGAAATCGCGGCCGAACAAGAGAATGGGGCGGCGCCGGCATTTGCCGGTCTGGATCAGCGTCATGGTCTCGAACAACTCATCCAGCGTGCCGAAGCCGCCGGGGAAGCAGACCAGGGCCACCGAGCGCATCAAGAAATGCATCTTGCGCAGCGCAAAGTAGTGGAAGCGGAAGCACAGCTCCGGCGTGATGTAGGGGTTGGGGATCTGCTCATGCGGCAGCACGATGTTCAGACCGATGCTTTTGCCGCCCGCTTCGTAGGCGCCGCGATTGCCGGCTTCCATGATGCCGGGGCCGCCGCCGGTGACGATGTAGATCGGGTCGGCCCGCTCCACCGAGGCGCGGGTGACGATATTGGCGAATCGGCGCGCTTCTTCGTAATAGTCGCTCATGCGCAGCTGTTGCTCGGCACGTTTGAGCGTGGCGTTATCGGCTTGGGCGGCCTGGCTGTTTTGCGCCTGCTCCAGGGCGCGCTGGGCGTCCTCACGCGACTTGATGCGGGCGCTGCCGAAGATCACGATGGTGCTTTTGATGCCTTGCTCGTGCTGCACCAGCTCGGGCTTGAGTAGCTCCAACTGCATGCGCACCGGGCGCAGATCGTCGCGCAGCAGAAACTCGCTGTCGTCAAAGGCGAGGCGGTAGGCGCTTTCCGGGCCGTCGTAATTGGGCAGGGGCCGGGTGGCGCGAACTTCTTCTTTGGCGCTGGGGAAGTTGCGCAGGGTGAGGTCTTTGCGTTTGTTCATGGTGCTAGTTTCGCAGGCTTGGTCGCTGCTTTGCAGCGTGCCAAATGGGCGTTTTTCCTCTCAGTTTTTCCGCTCAGTTTTGCCGGGACTGGGCGCAAACCGGGCAACTGGGATCGGGGCGAACTTCAATCTCGGTCCACTCCATGCGGCGCGCGTCCAGCATCTGCAGGCGCCGGCTCAGCGGCGTAGGCAGTCCAATCAGTTGCTTGAGCGCTTCAGCCGCTTGCATGCTGCCGATGATGCCCACCAGCGGCGCGAACACGCCCATGGTGGCGCAGCGCACTTCATCAACCGCGCTCTCTGGCGGGAACAGGCAGGCGTAGCAGGGCGAATCGGCCTGGCGACTGTTGAACAGGCTGACTTGCCCGTCGAAGCCAATCGCCGCGCCCGAGGCGAGCGGCTTGCCGTACTTGACGCAGGCGGAGTTGATGGCTTGGCGGGTAGCGAAGTTGTCGCAGCAGTCCAGCACGATATCGGCCTGTGCCACCAGCTCGTCCAACAGGGCGGCGTCGGCGCGTTGTTGGATGGTTCGCACCCGCACATCGGCATTGATGGCGGCCAGGCTTTGCTGCATGGATTCGACCTTGGGCAGGCCGACGCGGGCACTGGTGTGGGCGATCTGGCGCTGCAGATTGGTCAGGTCCACCGTGTCGTCATCAACCAGGGTCAGCTCGCCCACACCGGCCGAGGCCAGGTAAAGCGCGACCGGAGAGCCCAGCCCGCCGGCACCAATGATCAAGGCCTTGGCGGCCAGCAGGCGGCTTTGGCCTTCGATGCCAATATCGTCCAGCAGGATGTGGCGTGAATAGCGCAGCAGTTGTTCGTCGTTCATGGGCGCCAGCATATCGCCCCAGCACCATGAAAAAAGCCCGCTGGGTCAGCGGGCTTCTCTGTTTGCGAGTGCTGGTGAGCGCTTGTGGGTGCTTTACTCGGCCGGCTTGGCTTCCGCCTTGCGCTCAATCGCGGTCTTGGACACGATCACCGTTTCACCCTTGAGCTTGTTCAGCGCCTGGGTCAGCGGGAAGTCTTGCGCGGAGCCGAACTCCGGCAGCGGCTTGGGCGGCTCCATTTTCTTGGCGTACTCAGCCTCGAGCTTCTGGCGCGCTTCTTCGCGGGCGGCTTCGCGGGCCTTGTCGGCCGCTTCGGTCTTGGCGGGATCGTCCTTGCCGGCGTTCAGATGCTTTTCCAGGTCGGCTTCACGCATGCGCAGTGCGGCGAAGACATTGCCCTCTGCCGTTTCGTCCAACATGATGTCGGGCACGATGCCCTTGGCCTGGATGCTGCGGCCGCTGGGCGTGTAGTAACGCGCGGTGGTGATCTTCAGCGCGGTCTCAGGGCCGAGTTGACGCACCGTTTGCACCGAGCCCTTGCCGAAGGTCTGCGCGCCCATGATGACGGCACGCTTGTGATCTTGCAGGGCGCCGGCCACGATTTCGCTGGCCGAAGCCGAGCCTTCATTCACCAGCACCACCAGCGGCACCTTCTTCAGTGCGGCCGGCAGCTTGCGCAGCGGGTCAGCGCCGCCGCGGCGGGCATAGGACTCGGGGTTGGCCTTGAGGCTGCTCTTGGATTCTGGAATCTGGCCGTTGGTGCTGACCACTTCCACATCACGCGGCAAGAAGGCGGCAGAGATCGCCACCGAGGCGTCCAGCAGGCCGCCCGGGTCATTGCGCAGGTCCAGCACCAAGCCCTTCAGATTGGGTTCGGCCTTGTAGATTTCTTCGAGCTTTTTGACGAAGTCATCCACCGTGCTCTCTTGGAACTGGCTGACGCGCAACCAGGCGTAGCCTGGCTCCATGATCTTGGAGCGCACGCTCTGGGCGTGGATTTCTTCGCGCGTGATCGTGACGGGGAAGGTGCGGTTCTCGTTCTTGCGGTAGATGGTCAGCTGAACCTTGGTGTTGAGCTCACCGCGCATGCGCTTGACGGCGGCGTCGAGCGTGAGGCCGCGCACGGCGGTGTCGTCGATCTTGCTGATCAGGTCACCGCTCTTGAGGCCGGCGCGGAAGGCGGGAGAACCTTCGATCGGCGAGACGATCTTGACCAGGCCGTCTTCCATGCCAATTTCGATGCCAACGCCGACGAACTTGCCGGTCGAGCCTTCGCGGAATTCTTTGAAGTTCTTCTTGTCGAAGAACTGCGAATGCGGATCCAGCCCGGACACCATGCCGGCGATCGCATCGTTGATGAGTTTCTTTTCGTCGACCGGCTCAACATAGTCGGACTTGACCATGCCGAAGACGGCGGCGAGTTGCTGCAGCTCTTCCAGTGGCAGGGGCGACAGGCTGCTGCGCGCGTTGGCCTGGAATTGCATCGTGGTCAGCGCGCCGGCAACGGCGCCTACAGCGACCCAGCCGGCTACTTTCAATTTGGCACCCATGATGCGAGCGATTCCTTCTTTGGCAGGACTTACGCAAAACCGACTTCGCGGCTTTCAAGCATGGCGCTGGACAGACGGGCTGTTTTTGGCGCTTTGCTTGACTGAATCAAGCCTGACCGAATCAATTTTGCGTAAGCCCCGGATGAGAGCGAAAAAAGACGATGTTTGCAGGCGCGTGGCCGCAAGGATTTGCACTTCAAGTATAGGCCCCGCGCTTCTACCCACAGAGGGCAGACACCCCTATTTGACGGTGCAATTCGGCGTTTTCAAGCGAAGTTTTGGCTTGCAGCGCCAGGTTTAACGCTTCTTTACGCGGCCGGAAAGGTCACCACATGGTCGACGTTGACGCGAATACCAATCCACTCGCCCACATGATGGTCGTGGTGCGAGGGCACATGGGCCATCAAGCGCTCGCCGCTGGCCAGGCGCAGGGTGTAAAGAAAGTCGGCGCCCCGGAAGATCTTGCGTTCGATCTGCGCCTGCACTGGGGCCAGGTCGTCGTGGATGATGTCGTCGGCGCGCAGCAGCACATCGCAGCGCCCGCCGGGGTAGGCGCTGGCCAGCGCGCAGGCCTCGGCGTCGATCAGCGCGCCCACGGGGGTCTGCACCTCGGGGCCGTTGGGGCCCACCACGATATGGCCGGGGGTGAAGACGCCGTGGCCGATGAAGTCGGCCACAAAGCGCGTGGCCGGGCGGTGGTAGACGGTGTAGGCCGCGTCCCATTGCTCCAGTTGGCCCTGGTGCATCACGCCCACCACATCGCCGATGGCAAAGGCCTCGGCTTGATCGTGTGTGACGAAGAGGGCGGTGGTGCCGCTGCGGTTCAGAATGCCGCGCAACTCTTGCGACAGGTGTTCGCGCAAGTCCACATCGAGGCTGGAGAAGGGCTCGTCCAGCAGCAGCAAGCGCGGCGCCGGCGCCAGGGCGCGGGCCAGTGCCACCCGTTGCTGCTGGCCGCCCGAAAGCTGGTGCGGTGCCCGTTTGGCGGCGTGGGCCAGGCCCACCAAGTCCAGTACCTCTTGAATTCGCTCGGCGCGCTGGGTGCGGGCCAGGTGGCGCAGGCCGAAACCGACGTTGTCGGCCACTGATAGGTGCGGGAACAGAGCGTAGTCCTGAAACACCATGCCGATGCGGCGGGCTTCAGGGGCGATGTGCAGGCCCTGGCTGGCATCGGCCAGGGTTTCGCCGGCGATGCTGATGCGGCCGGTCTCCAGCCGCTCCAGCCCGGCGATGCAGCGCAGCAGCGAGGTCTTGCCGCAGCCCGAGGGGCCGATCAGCACGCCGATTTGGCCGGTGGTCAGGCTCAGGCTGAGTTGTTGAACGGCTTGCGCGCCGGTGCCGGCGCGAGCGGTGGTGGCAGCGGTAGCGGCCGAATGCCCCGGGTAGCGCAGCCCGACGCGGTCAAGAGCTAGAAACATGGGCCGTATGATAGCGGGCTATCGCAAATGCGCATTGTTCGCGTTTGTTTGTTTTGTTTGACGAAGCGCATGCTGCGACTGATTACCCTTATTTGCCTGACGCTGGCGCTGCCGGTGCTGGGCGTTCTTGGCTCCTGGCTGGCCTTGGACGCGGCCGCTTGGGCCCTGCTTCAACATCAGCTCAGCACCGTGCTGGCGGGCTACGCCTGGGCCTCTTTGCTGCTGTGCCTGGGCGTGGGCGCCGGGGTGCTGCTGCTGGGCGGGGCCACGGCAGTGGCGGTGAGCTTGTTTGATTTCCCGGGCCGGCGGGTGTTTGAGTGGGCTTTGCTCTTGCCCATGGCCATGCCGGCTTATGTGGCGGCCTATGCCTATACCGACGCCTTGCAGTACAGCGGCATGCTGCAGACCCTGCTGCGTGACTGGACCGGCCTGCAAGGCGCCCTGTGGCCCGATGTGCGCAGCCTGCCCGGCGCCATCGTTCTGTTCGTGCTCTGCCTCTACCCCTACGTCTATCTGCTGACGCGTACCGCCTTGGCCGAGCGCGCTGTTGGCTTGATGGAAACGGCCCGCCTGCTTGGCGCGGGCAGCTGGCGGCGGGTGCGCGAGGTGGCTTTGCCGCTGGCGCGCCCGGCCCTGGCTGCGGGCCTGGCGCTGGCCTTGATGGAAACCTTGGCGGATTACGGTGTGGGTGCCTATTTCGGCCTGACGACCTTTACCACCGGCATCTACAAAGCCTGGCTGGTGATGAATGACCGCATGGCGGCGGCCCAGCTCGCCTCGGTGCTGCTTTTGGTGGTGGGGGCCTTGCTGTGGCTGGAGCGGCGCTCGCAAGCCCGCCTGCGTTTCGGTGCCAGCCGCAGCGGCGCTCAGCACGCTGCTGAGGCCCGCGCCATGCGCTTGCGCGGCGCTGCAGCGGCTGGCGCCGTTTTGCTGTGCGCCTTGCCGATCTTGCTGGGCTTTGTATTCCCGCTGCTGGCCTTGCTCAAGCTGATGTGGCTGGAAGCGCGCTACGGCGAATTCGGCCTGCCGCTGCTGCGCTTTGTCGATTGGTCGCTGACCAGCTTGAAGCTGGCCGGCATTGCTTCGCTGCTGGCCGTGAGCCTGGCCCTGGCCTTGGCCTTTGCCACCCGCATCGGTGGCGGTGGCCCGCTGCTGAAGGGTGCCACCCGCGTGGTGGCCTTGGGCTACGCCGTGCCCGGCGCGGTGATCGCCGTGGGCATCTTGCTACCCCTGGGTTGGTTGCAGACCCATGCGCCGGAGCTGGGCCTAACCTCCATCGTGACCGGCACCATCACCGGCCTGATCTATGCCTACCTGGTGCGCTTCTCTGGCGTGGCCTTGCAGTCCATCGAGTCGGGCTATTCGCGCATCTCGCCCAATGTGGACGAAACCGCCCGCCTGCTGGGCGCCAGCCGGGCCCGCCTGCTGATTGAGTTGCACGCGCCGCTGCTGGCCCGCTCGGCCCTGGCCGCCGCCTTGCTGGTGTTTGTGGATGTGATGAAGGAACTGCCCGCCACCCTGGTGCTGCGACCCTTCAACAGCGATACCTTGGCGGTGGTGGCTTATCAATTGGCCCGCGATGAGCGCCTGGGCGAGGCCGCATTGCCGTCGCTGGCGATTGTGTTGGTTGGCCTGGTGCCGGTGGTGATGTTGTCTCGGGCGCTGCGCAAGCGCTGAAGCAAGGCCTGGGCGCGGGCAGATGCGCCAGGCTGTCTTTCCAACTCACACCCAAGAGTCCACCGGACAGACGGGCTTGGTTGTGGGCGCGGGCAGATGAACCTGGCTGATCTTCCAACTCAAACCCAAGGGTCCACCGGACAGACGGGCTTGGTTATGGGCGCGGGCAGATGAACCCGGCTGATCTTCCAACTCAAATCCAAGAGTCCACCGGACTCTTGGACTTGAGTTGGTCCCTCCGACAGGAATCGAACCTGTATTTGCCGCTTAGGAGGCGGCCGTTCTATCCATTGAACTACGGAGAGACAGTCCCTGTGCCGCGTGGCTCAGGGCGGGCCGGATTCTCGCATGAGTTCGGCCGCGTTCGTTCTCACGATCACTCCCACTTCCACTGCCAGATCAGGTCCAGCGCGTTCTCATCGCCCGATTGGGCGCGCAGGGTGAAGCGCTGTGCAGCCCGGTAGATCAGCTGCCAGACGCCGGTGGTGGCATTGAGCCCGCGCTCGTAGCCCACATACCAGCGCTCCGACAAATTCTTGCCCACCCGCACCACGGTGCCTTTGAAGTCGCTACCCTTGCCGTCGAATGACAGCTCATCCAGGCCCACGGTCTTCATCACCTTGGTGGTGACGCCTTCGCCGTCGCCGGCCAGCAGGGCCAGGGCGGCGCTTTGCAGCATGGCGGCGTCGTTGCCCTCCACCTGGTCGGGCGCGCGGCCCAGCAGCAGCCAGGAGAGTTTGGCGCTCTCGGGCATCTCGGGGTCGGAGTAGAGCTTGATGCGCGGCGACTGCGCGGTGCCGGTCACGGTGACGCCGACTTGCACATCGTCATTGGCACTGCTGTTGAGCTTGTTGGGCCGCAGGGCCAGCACGTCCAGGCGCGGGTTGTCCGGCGTGCCGGTGAAGGTGATCAGGCCTTTTTCGACCGTGAGCTTTTGGCCATAGGCGTCGAAGCTGCCCTTGACCGCCTTGATCTGGCCGTTCAGCGCCGGGCCGCTGGCGGCTTGGGTCAACACCAGCTTGCCGGCCAGCAAAGTGTCGAGGCCGTGGCCGCGCACGCGCAGCTTTTGCCCCAGGTCGATGTCGAGCTTGACCTTGACGCTGCGTTTGGTCGTGGCCTTGTCGGCGACCTGCGGGGCGGCCTTGGCCGGGCGGCGCACCTTCACATCGTCATCCAATTCGGGCGCGTTATTGCGGGAGAAATCGAACAGGCCTTCCTCCACATCCAGCTGGCCGGTCAAATCAAAGGACTTGGGGTCGGTCAGCATTTGCAGCTGGCCGTTGACCGACAAGCGCCGATCGACCCGACGCAGCAGCGCGAACTTGTTCGCCTTGACCTGCAACTCAGCATGCGGCTTGGCGCCCAGCTGCATGAGGCCGGCGGCGCTCAACTCGCCGCCACCGGCGCGCAGCTTGAAGGTTTCCAGCTGGGCCTTGCCGCCGCTCAGCGTCAGGCGTAACTCGCCTTCGTTGACGTCCACGCCCAGCAAGGGGTTGCGCAGGGACAGCTTCTCGGCGCTGGCCAGGCCGGTGATTTCAGGCGCACCCAGGCGGCCACCGAAGCTGGCGCTGGCCAAGAAGCTGCCACCGACGCGCCAACCGGCCGGCAGCAAAGCGCCCCAGGTGTTGAGATTGGTCACCTGGGCTTCCAGCACCCCTTGCAGCTGCGAGTTGGGGCCGGGCCAGAGCTGGCCATCCGTGTTGCGCGCCGTCAGCGCCCCAGCTAGCGCGCCGCCGGGCACGCTCGCTGCCGCCTGCGTCAAATGCCACAGGCCCGGGCTGCCGATCAGGCCGACCCGCAGATCGGTGAGCTGCAGCATTTGCGTGCCGTTGTCGTCGGTGACGCTGAGGTCACCGCGGCTGCGCTCCAGCGCGATGTCCACCTGCAGTTTGGGCTGGCTGCTGATGCGGGCATAGCCGGCCACCACCAGGTCGCCGCCCCAGCCGAAGTCGGGCTGCCAGCGCGCCAGCAGGGGCGCCACCGCCAGCGGTTCGATGTTCAGGTCGAGCGCGATCTGCTGCTCTCCGGCCCAACTCATTTGCTGCCAGCGCAGGCCGGCGCCCAGCAGGTCCAGGCGGCCGGGTTTGAGTTCGGCCTGTTTGAGCTGACCCAGCGCCGCGAAGCTGACCTGGCCGCTTAAATTTTGTGCCTGCAGCCAGGGTGCCAGCGCGCTGTCTTGCGGCCGGGCCAGCAACTTGCCGCCGCTGAATTGCCAGCGCCCGCCATCGCGCCAGAGCTTGAGCGGGGCGGCGTCCAGGCCGGCTTGCAATTCCAGCTTGATGGGGCCGCGGGCGATCAGGTTCTTGGGCTGGTCGGGCGGGATCAGGGCCGCCGGCACTTTGCCCTCGACGCTGCCGTCAAGCAGCAGGCTGTGCTGCGCCCAAGTGCCCTTGAGTTGCAGGCTGGCCTGCGGCAGAGCGAAGCCCTGGCTGGAAAACTTCTGCAGGCTGAGCTGGGCCGATTGCGGCTGCGTCAAGCCGCTGCTGAGCGCCCATTGCAGCTGCGCGCCGCCCAGCTCGGTCAAGCCTGCCGCATCGCCTTGCGGGCCGGTGATGTTTTGCAACTGCAGGCCGCTGCCGCGCAAATCGGCCTCAGTGTGCCAGGCCCAGGCCGGTGCGACTGATTTGGCTGACTTCGCATTGCTGCTGCCGGGTTCGGGCTGCAGTTGCAGGCTCACATTGCCCAACAAACTGCCACTCAGCCGGGCGCCAGGCAAGAAGCTGGCCAGCAAAGCCTGTGCGGAATTCAGCTGGCTGGCGTTGATATTGAGCTTGGCCTGCAGCTGCTCCGCCGCGGACAGGCTGGCTTCGCCGCGCAGCTGATTCGGGCCGGCTTGCAGCTCCAGCATGGCCTTGGGCGTGCCCGCAGCCTGGCGTTCGTAATTCAACAAGCCGCTCAGAACGGGGCCGCTCGGATTGCTGGTTTGCACTTGCAAGGCCGCCGTGCCTTGCGGAGCCATTTGCAGCGGGCCGGCCTTGGCGGTACTGGGGCCGGCCTGCAAATTGGCGTCGAGCTTGAGGTCCAGGGCTTGCGCTTTTTGCTGCCAGGCACTGCCGGGCAGACCGGCCACAAAGCGGCGCAGATCCGGGGCATGGCCCTTGGCTTGCGTCTTGAGCTGCCAGCCTTGCTGCAGGCTGAAGGCCTGCTTGAGCTTGAGTTCGCCGCTGCCGGTCAGTTCACTCAGACCCACTTTGAGCGCGAAGCTGGGCAGCGTGACCATTTGGCGGCTCAGTTGCGCCTGCAGTTGGAGACTCAGCGGCAGATTGGGCTCGGCCAATGGCTTGCGGGCCAGCCATTGGCCCTTGAGCTGGGCGTTCAGATTGAGTTGCGGGTCGGCGCCGGCCTGGTTCAGCTGATTGATGGCCTGGCGGGTGCTCAGCTCGATGCGGCCATTGGCCTGCAAGCCTTGCAAGCGCGTGTCCAGCCCTTCGCCGCGCAGTTGCTCCAGAGCGATGGCAAGCTTGACGCCTTGGGCCGCGCTGCTATTGCCGACCAGGTTCAGGCGCCCGGCTGGCTGGCTAGCGCTGCCCAGCGCCAAGTCCAGGGTTTTGATTTGCAAAGCCGCCGGGTCAGCCGGCTGGAAGCTCAGGTCCAGCTTGAGGCTGCGCAGCGGCAGCAGGGCCTGGTTCCAGGTGCCCGCCGCGGCATTGCTGAGCTGGGCCTGCACGGCCAGGGTCTGCGCTGCATTCGCATCGCCAGCGGCCTGGGCTCGTAGGGTGGCCGAGCCCGTCAGTGCGGTGCGCGGCACGCCGGACAGCAAGGCCGCCAGATCCAAAGCCTTGGCATCCAGCTGCAAAGACTGCAGCGGCCAGGCGGCGAAAGCTTGCACCTGCGCGTGGGCCTGCAGTTGCTGGGCTTGCGCGCTCAGCTGGCCTTGCAGCTGAAACTGCTGCAGCGGGCCTTTAGCCATCACTTGCGCACTCCAGGCGGGCAGGCCGTCCTCGGTGGCCGCGGCTTGCAGCTGCAGCTGCGCGTCCAGCGGCAGCGTGCCCTGGCTGCCCAGGGTCAGTTGGCCGGAGGCCTGCATCAAGTCCCAGGCCAGGTGATGCAGGGTGAGCTGGTGTTGCTGACCTTGGGCCGCGCTGATGTCCAGGCTGGCGCGCAAATCGCGCAGGGGCTTGTCGCCCAGCTCCGGGCTGTGAATGCTGCCAATGCTCAGCTCGCGTACATGCAGGCCCAGGGGGCTGAGTAGGGAGGTCGGTGCTTGCGTGGGCTCGGTGCTGGGGGCCAGGGCCAGCGTGAGGCGCTCGACATGCAAGCGCTGCAAGCTGATGTCGGCCCACAGCGCGGGGCTGCGGTTCCAGGCCAGCTGCAGACCTTGCCAGCGCAAGCCTTGCAATTCGATTTGATCGCTGCCGCCGGGCAGGGTGTAGCGCAAGCGCTTGGCCGAAAACTCACCGCTCAGGCTGCCTTGGACTTGCTCAACGGCAAGACCTGGTACCAGATTCAGCAACTGCTGCGTGCCCGGCTCGGTGGCCACCGCCCACCAGCCGGTGATGCCCACCGCGCACAGCAGCACCGGCAGGGCCAACATACCGGGCAAGAGGGCGCGGCTGCGTGGCTTCTTGGCCTTGATCGGCGCCGGCGCCGGGGCAGGTGCCTGGGCTTGGCCTTGCGCTTGGGGCTCGGGAGTCTCGTTCATGCTCACAGTGCGATGCCCACGCTGAAGTGCAAACGCCATTTGCCGGTGGCGTGCGCATGGGCGTAATCCAGGCGCAGGGTGCCGAGCGGGCTGCGGTAGCGCAGGCCCAGGCCGCTGGCCAGGGTGGGGCGCAGCTCGGCCCAGTTCATGGCGGTGTGGCCGGCGTCCACAAAGGCGGCGCCCATCAGATCCGGCAAGGTGGCTGTGAAGGCGTGCGCCAGCTCGATGCTGCCGGTCCACATCACTTTGCCGCCGGTGGGGTTGCCGTTGGCATCCACCGGGCCCAGGTCATGCAGGCCATAGCCGCGCACCGAGTCGTCACCACCGGCGCGGTAGCGCAGGGCTTCAGGCAGACCGACCTGCGGCTGCGCGTAGACCTGTGACCAGTTCGTGCGCGCGTTGCCGAACCAGCCGCCCGGCAAGGGCTTGTAGCCGTGCAGCACCAATTCGCTGCGACCGAAGGCGCCGCTGCTGGCGACCGAGTTGTCGGCCCGGCCCAGGCCCAGCAGCAGGCTGGCGGTATAGCCGTCGCTGGGCTTGAGCGTGCTGTCCACACGTCGCCGAGTCCATTGGATATTGGCCGAAATCGCGCCGCTGCTGACTACTTGCTGCGGGTCGGTTTCGCGGGCGCGCAGCACTTCAAGAAAATAGATGCGGTCGTCTTGCAGGGTCTCACGCAAACGGCCCAGGCGGGCGCGCACATTGATGGTGACCTTCTCGCCCTCGGGCACGCGCTCGGCGAAGAGGGCGGCGAGGTCGCGCTGCATATCGGTGCGCGGATGCGAGCTCAACTCCCAGTCCAGCCAGGGGTTTTTCTGGCTGACATTGAGCTTGATGCGCGAGCGCATATTCAGGCCCAGCGGTTTGCGGTGGGTGTAGTCCAGGCCCAAGCGCGGACCGTCGCCGGTGCTGAAACCCAGGCTGGCGGTGAGTTGCTGGCGCGGCGCCTCGCGCACATCCACCCACACCGGCGCCAGCGTCGGCCCGCCGGCTTCGGGGCGGATGCTGACGGTGGCGTTGTCGAACAAGGTGGTCTTGATCAGGCGCTCTTGAAAATCAAGCAGCGCGCGTTCGGTATAGGGCTCGCCGACTTGATAGCCGGCCAGGCGCTCGACCACCTCGCGTGGCTGATTCTTCAGGCCCTGGATGCGCAAGTCGCCCAGGCGATAGAGCGGGCCGCTGTCCATCACCAGGCTCAGCTCGGCGTTGTTGCGCTCGGCGTCGATGTCGGCGCTGGAGCTTTCCAGCTTCGCTTGCGGATAGCCCTGGGCGCGGGCCTGGGTCAGCAGGGCCGACTTGGCGGAGGACCAATCGCCTTGAACAAAGGCCTGGCCTTCTTTCAAACGCCAGTTCTGTTGCAGGGTTTGGCGCACGCGCTCGGCTTGGGCCTCTTTCGCTTGATTGGCGGCTTGCTCGGCGGCTGAAAGGGGGGCTGGCGGGGTAGTTGAAGGCGCTGCGCCTTGGTTGGTCGATTGTTCGGCTGCCCCCGTGCTTGTCACTGTGGTGGATGCTGTGCTGGATGCCGCGGTGGATGGGACCGAAGCGGCGGGGCTGGCGGGGTTGGTGGTGGCGTCGCTGCTCTCGTCCGGGTTGACTGCAGATGTGTCGGCTGCAGGCGGCTCAACAAGGCCGGCGGCCACCTCGCCGCGGAAGCTCAGCTTGAGCTTGCCTACCGTGGTGCGCGGGCCTGGGGTGACGCTGACGGTGACGACGATAGGTGTCTGGCTGGTGTCGCGCGTGGCTTCCACCTGGGCATTGAAATAGCCTTGTGTCTCCAGCAAGGCTTGGGCTTGCTCGGGCGCGGCCTTGGTCAGTCGGGCCAGTTCCTGGCTGCCCAGGCGCTGATCTTCCGGCGCATTGCGAAAGCGTGCCAGGTCCAGATGCTCGGACAGCATGTCGCGCAGCGTGGCATCGGGTGCCAGCACCACCAGCTTGTACTCGGCCACCAGGCGACCTTGCGCCTGCTGACCGGGGACCAGCGCACCGAGCGCGGCTTTGGCCTCGCTGATGGGATTGCCGAATTGCTTGGTGAAGCTGGCGCAGCCGCTCAGCAATGCGACACACAGGCCCAGGCCAGCGGCGCGCCAGGGCGCCAAGCTCATTTGCTGAGCAAACGCATGGCGGCTTCCAGCCCGACCAGAGACAGAGGGAACATGCGCTGATGCATGAGTTGCTGAATCAGGGCCACGCTCTGGCGGTACTGCCATACGCCCTGCGGTTCGGGATTGATCCATGCGTACTTCGGGAAGGCATTGGCCAGGCGTTGCAGCCATTCGGCCCCGGCTTCTTCGTTGTTGTATTCGACGCTGCCGCCGGGCTGAAGGATTTCGTAAGGGCTCATCGTCGCATCGCCGACGAAGATCAGTTTGTAGTCGCGGTTGTACTTGCGGATGATGTCCCAGGTGGAGGTCTTCTCGGCAAAGCGGCGGCGGTTGTTCTTCCAGACGAAGTCGTAGACGCAGTTGTGAAAGTAGAAAAACTCGAGGTGCTTGAACTCGGTCTTGGCGGCCGAGAACAACTCCTCCACGCGGTGGATATGCTCGTCCATGGTGCCGCCCACATCCATCAACAAGAGCACTTTGACCTTGTTGTGGCGTTCCGGGATCATGCGGATGTCCAGCATGCCGGCATTGGCGGCGGTTTTGTGGATGGTGTTATCCAGATCGAGCTCAAGCTCGGAGCCTTCGCGGGCGAAGCGGCGCAGCCGGCGCAGGGCGACCTTGATATTGCGGGTGCCCAGCTCCAACTGGTCGTCGTAGTCTTTGTAGGCGCGCTGCTCCCACACTTTGACGGCGCTCTTGTTGCGGCTGGCGCCGCCAATGCGTATGCCTTGCGGGTTGTAGCCGCTATTGCCGAAGGGGCTGGTGCCGCCGGTGCCTATCCATTTGTTGCCGCCTTCGTGGCGCTCTTTTTGCTCCTCGAAGCGCTTCTTGAGCGTGTCCATCAACTCCTGCCAGCCCATCTTCTCGATGGCGGCTTTTTGCTCTGGCGTCAGCTCCAGCTCCAGGTGCTTGCGCAGCCATTCCAGGGGCACGTCTTTACTGAAGTCGGTGAGCAGCTCCACGCCCTTGAAGTAGGCCGCGAAGGCGCGGTCGAACTTGTCGTAATGGGCTTCGTCCTTGACCAGGGTGGTGCGGGCTAGGAAATAGAAATCCTCGGTCGAGGGCGGGCCATCGGCGCCGATCACGCCCGCCTGCAAGCCTTCGAGCAGGCTGAGAAATTCCCGCACGGAAACCGGCAGCTTGGCAGCGCGCAAGGTGTAGAAGAATTTGATCAGCATGGGGGCGGGGAGACAGGGCTGAGTCCGATTATCCACAGGGCGGCCCTGGCTCGCACTCTGGCCTCAATGGCTGGGTTTTTGGCTCGGTATTTCGCTTGGCTTTTAGGCATGGCCGGCCGCCGGGGCAAAGCCCGGCAGGCGCGCTCCGGATTCAGTTCTTGGCCTTGCGGGCCTTGGCTGCTTTGTCACTCTTTCCAGGCTTCTCGGCCTTCGTTGCCTTTGCAGCCTTGCTTGGCTTGGCGCCAGCACCCGCCACCGAGTCATGGCTTTTTAGCCAGTCAAAAAACTCGCCGTACCAAAGCCGGCTGTTCTGCGGTTGCAAGATCCAGTGGTTTTCGTCCGGGAACCACAGCAGGCGCGCATCCACATTCCGGGCCTTGAGGGTGTTGTAGTAGGCCAGGCCTTGCGCATCCGGCACGCGGTAGTCCTTGGCGCCGTGAATCACCAAGGTGGGCGTTTGCATGTGTTGGGCAAAGCTGTGCGGGCTTTGCGAGGCGATCTTGGCGGGATCGTTCCAATACCAAGCGCCCAATTCCTTGGCATGCCAAGCGTAGGCATCGTCGGCGAACATGGCTTGCCAGTCGTAGCAGCCGGCATGGCAGACATAGGCTTGGTAGCGCCCTGCAGGCACATGGCCATTCATCCAGGCCACCATATAGCCGCCGTAGCTGCCGCCGGTGGCGAAGATGCGGTGCGCATCGACCCAGGGCTGCTGGAGCAGATAGTCGGTGCCGGCTTCGACGTCTTGCAATTCCAACTCGCCCCAGCGGTGGGTGATGGCGTCCTTGAAGGCGTAGCCGAAGCTCGATGAGCCGTGGTAGTTGACGCAGGCGACGATATAGCCCTGCGCGGCAAACGCCTGATGGTTCCAGCGCCAATGCCAGGAATCACCGAAAGCGGTATGCGGGCCGCCGTGGATCACCTGCATCACCGGGTATTGCTTGCTGGCATCGAAGTCCGGCGGGTAGACCAGCCACATCTGCACCGGGTCGTTCTGCGCGCCCTGAACGATCACTTCTTCGTGGCGTGAAAAGCGGTAGTCGGCCAGGCGCTTGTCATTGAACTGCTCGATGCGCTGGGTTTGGCCGTCAGCGTTGAGCACCGTGATGCGGGTGGGGTGTTGAACACTGTCGTGCGCCAGCACCAGCGTGCCGTTGGCCTGGGCGAAGGCGGTGATATTGCCGCCTTCGACGATGCGCTGAACTTTCTGGCCAGGCAGATCGAAATGCCACAGATGGCGGCGGCCGCGCTCTTCGGAGGTGAAGAGCAGGCTCAGATCGTCTTCGGCCCAGCTCAAGGGGGCGTCGACCTCATGGTCCCAGTCTTCCGACACCACGGCCCAGGCGCCATGTGTGTCCAGCACCGCCAGCTGCGACGGCATATTGTGCTTTTGGCCTTGGTGGCTGGCGACAAAGGCCAGGTGCTGGCCGGCATGGCTGTAGCGCGGCGCTTGCAGATGCCAGTCCGGCTCTTGCAACAAGGTTCTGATCTTGCGGCTCTTGACCTCCACCTCGCCCAGGGCAAAGCGGCTATCTAAACGCTTCTCTGCGGCGGGGTCGAAGGCGAAGACGATGCGCCGGCCATCGGGTGAGATGTCGAAGCAGTCTTCATCGGCCTCGGTCCAGCTCAGGCTGATGTCGCTGCCTTCGAACAAGTCCTGCGTCTTGCCGCTGGCCACGTCAATGACGTGGAGGTGCGGCACCCGGCCTTGCGGAATATGGTGGTCCCAGAAGCGGTAGAGCGCCTCTGAGGTGGCGTAGGCCGTGGTCTTGCGGGCCTTGAAGTCGGTCAGGGCTTGCGCTTGCGCCTTGGCGCCTTTCAGCGCTGGCCAGACCCAGGAGATGAAGGCGATGTGGCGCCCGTCCGGAAACCATTTGAAGGCTTCCACCCCGGTGGCGACAGAACCCAAGCGGCGTGCTTCGCCGCCATCGGGTGCGATCAGGTAGAGCTGTGCTTCTTCGTCCTTGCTGCCTTCTTGTTCGCGCCGGGCGATGAAGGCGATTTGCTCACCGCTGGGGCTCCACTGCGGGCTGCCATCTTTCTCACCGGCCGAGGTCAGCCGGCGCGGCTCGCCGCCCAGGGTGGACAGCAGATAAAGGTGGTTGGCCCCCTTGTTCTTGTCCATGTCGTAGCTGCTGACGCTGACCACCGCCTGCGCGCCATCGGGCGACAAGCTGGGCGCGCCGACGCGCTCAAGTTGCCACAGGGCTTCGACATTGAAGGGCTGATTCTTCTTGCTCATCGTGCTGAGATCCTTGAGGTGCGCGAAGGGGCGCCGCTGTGGGCTGTTGCGGGTCGGTACGGGTGGGACCAACCTTCCGCGCTTAAACGGCTGGACGGCAGAGGGCCGAGCGGCCCGCTGCTCAGGACTTGTTTTGACGCAGGCGCCAACGCGCCAGCAGTTCCCGGCAAATCAGGCGGCCCAGGCCGCAGCCGGCCAGGATGAAGAGCAGGCCGGTGATCTCCTTCACGCCCCAGGCGCTGGAGCTGACGAAGTCAAAGCCCAGCGTCAAGCCAAGCTGCCAGCCCAGCAGGGCGCCGAGCACAAAGCCGATCGCGTCGGCCACGCCCTCGTGCAGGGCATTTTTCAAAGGTGCGCCCATGGTTTTTAGCGGTTATGGCGTTGCATGAAGACCAGTTTCTCGAACAGCGTCAGGTCTTGCTCGTTCTTCAATAGCGCGCCGACCAGCGGCGGCACGGTGACCGAGGCGTCCTGGGTCAGCAGCGATTCGGTGGGGATGTCTTCGGCCACCAGCAGCTTGAGCCAGTCCAGCAGCTCCGAGGTGCTGGGCTTTTTCTTCAGGCCCGGCAGATTGCGCACCTCGAAGAAGGTCTTCAGCGCGGCGGCCAGCAGCTCTTTCTTGAGGCCGGGGAAGTGCACATCGACGATGCTTTGCATGGTCGCAGCATCCGGGAACTTGATGTAGTGGAAGAAGCAGCG
This sequence comes from Paucibacter sp. KCTC 42545, assembly GCF_001477625.1. NCBI lineage: Bacteria > Pseudomonadati > Pseudomonadota > Betaproteobacteria > Burkholderiales > Sphaerotilaceae > Roseateles > Paucibacter sp. KCTC 42545. The sequence goes on along the minus strand of NZ_CP013692.1, from coordinate 3,076,235 downwards.
GCGCAAGAAGGCGTCCGGCAGTTCCTTCTCGTTATTGGAAGTGATGAAGACCAGCGGGCGGTGCTTGGCCTTGATCAGCTGGCGGGTTTCGTAGACATAGAACTCCATCCGGTCGATCTCGCGCAGCAAGTCGTTGGGGAATTCGATGTCGGCTTTGTCGATCTCGTCGATCAGCAGGGCCACCGGCTGATCGGCTTCAAAAGCTTGCCAGAGCACGCCTTTGACGATGTAGTTCTCGATGTTGCGGACTTTCTCCGAACCTTCGATGCCGGCCAGCTGGCTGTCGCGCAAGCGGCTCACCGCGTCGTACTCATAAAGCCCTTGCTGGGCTTTGGTGGTGGACTTGATGTGCCATTGCAACAGGGGCATACCCAGGGAGCGCGCCACCTCTTCTGCAAGCATAGTCTTGCCGGTGCCGGGTTCGCCCTTTACCAGCAGGGGCCGCTGCAGTTTTGCTGCGGCGTTGACAGCCAGCATTAAATCTGGGGTGGCGATATATTGATCCGAGCCTTCAAATTTCATGTTGTATGTCAAGAATTGGGTTGTGTAATTTCAGTATAAGGCGCGCCCTATAATCGGCGCCGACCTCAGATCAAGACCACGGGACTATGAAAAAACTGTTGCAGATCTCGATTGCCATGTTCGCCATTTTGGGTGCGACCTCCGCGGTTCAAGCCCAGGCTCAGGCCACCACTTCAGCTGCTGCGGCCGGGTCGGCCAGCGTTCAGTCCAAGGTTGCCATGTGCATCGGCTGCCACGGTATTGCAGGCTACCAGTCCTCGTTCCCCGAAATCCATAAAGTGCCGATGATCGCCGGGCAAAACGCCAAATACATCGGCGCGGCCTTGACCGCATATGCCAAGGGTGAGCGCAAGCACCCCACCATGCGCGGCATTGCCCAGACTCTGAGCGAGCAAGACATCGCCGACATCGCCGGCTACTACGAGAAGCAGGCGGCTCAGGCCGGTGCTACTGCCGTGGCCGAAACGGTGCCCCAGCCTTCGGCCCAAGTGGCTGAGTTGCTGACCAAGGGCGCTTGCGCCTCTTGCCACGGCGCCAATTTCAGCAAGCCCATCGACGGCAGCTACCCGAAGTTGGCGGGCCAGCATCCTGACTATCTGTATGCGGCGCTGAAGTCTTACCAAACCGAAGGTAATCCGGTGGTGGGCCGCGGCAACGCCATCATGGCCGGTCAGGTCAAGCAATTCAGCCACACCGAGTTGCAGGCCATGGCCAAGTACCTGGCTTCGCTGCCGTCCGAGTTGCGCACCGTGCCGCAAAGCAAGTTCCGCTGAAACTGAACTGCCTTGCTTTTGAGCAAGGCCGGATGCAAAAGGCCGCCGTATGGCGGCCTTTTTTCGTCTATTTTTCACGAGTTCAGTTTAGGGGGTGGGTCATACTTCAAAGTGTGACAATTTCATTTTCGACTGCACGAGCAACAAAGCCCCGAATGCTCAAGAAGATTCCTACACAGCAGGTTCAGTTGGGCATGTTCCTCCAGTCGATGGAGGGATCATGGTTGTCCCACCCGTTCTGGAAAACCAAGTTCGTCATCAAGGACCAGGCTGATCTGGAGGCCTTGTTGACCAGCGGCGTGCCCGCCGTTTGGATCGATGTCAGCAAAGGCGACGATGTGCGCCCGACCTCGAACGAGCAGGTCAATGAAGAAGCCAGCGTCACCGCGGCCTTGATTGAGGCTGCGCCAGTGGCCCCGCCTGCCGCGGCCCCGGCCGTGCCGCGCTCAGCACCGGTTGCCGCGCCGCCGCCACCACCGCCTCCGGCGCCAGCCAGCCAGCAAAAGGTGAGCTTGGGTACCGAAATGGCGCAAGCCACCAAGGTCATCAACCGCAGCAAGCAAGCGGTGATCAATTTGTTTGGCGAGGCCCGCATGGGCCGCGCCATGGATGTCGAGCAATGCCTGCCCATCGTGGAGGAAGTGGCTGACTCGGTGTCGCGCAATCCATCGGCCTTGATCAGCCTGGCGCGGCTCAAGACCAAGGACGACTACACCTATATGCACTCGGTGGCCGTTTGCGCCCTGATGGTGTCGCTGGCCAAGCAACTGGGCATGGATGAGGCGCAGTCGCGCGAGGCCGGCCTGGCGGGTCTGCTGCACGATGTGGGCAAGATGATGATGCCGCTGGATGTGCTGAACAAGCCCGGCCAGCTCACCGATGCCGAGTTCAATGTCATCCGCTCGCACCCGTTGCGTGGCTATCAGATGCTCAAAGAGGGTGGTGCGGTGCCGGCGTCAGCCCTCGACGTCTGCCTGCATCATCACGAGAAGATGGACGGCACCGGCTACCCGCAAAAGCTCAAGGGTGAGGAAATCAGCGTGCTGGCGCGCATGGGCGCGGTTTGCGATGTTTACGATGCCATCACTTCCACCCGGCCATACAAGAGCGCTTGGGACCCGGCTGGCTCGATTCAGCGCATGGCGCAGTGGACGGGGCAGTTCGATCCGGTCATCTTCAAAGCTTTCGTCAAATGCGTGGGCATCTACCCGGTTGGCAGCCTGGTGAAACTGGAATCCGGCCGCTTGGCCGTGGTGGTGGACTTGAACCCGCTGAGCCTGGCTGCGCCGGTGGTGCGGGTGTTTTATTCGACCCGCTCCAAGCTGCCGGTGCCGGTGCAGTTGCTGGATCTTGCCAGCCCGACCGCCGGCGACCGGGTGGTGGGTCGAGAGTCGCCGCTGGATTGGGGTTTTACTCATCTGGACGATATCTGGCGCGCACCGCTTTAGTGCTTCGTTAGCGCTTTGATTCCTTGCCCAGGCCTGCAAGTGGCCAGGGCAGGGGCAGTGGCTAGGGTTGCCCCGGGCTGCTGCGCAGCAAGCCCTGCCTAAACTCCCCTCACGACGATGACAGGGAGAGGCACTCGATGAAGAAGATCACCTTGATGGCTTTGGCGCTGGCGGCTTGCAGCGCGCCGCTGCTGCTTCAGGCGCAAACCCTGCGCTGGGCCAGCCAGGGCGACCCGCAAACCATGGACCCGCACTCGCAGAACGAGAGCATGACCAATATGGTCAACGGCCAGGTCTATGAGCGACTGACCCGGCGCGACCGCAGCCTGAATCTGGTGCCAGGTCTTGCCACCGAGTGGACTCAGGTCTCGCCGCTTGTCTGGCGCTTCAAGCTGCGGCCGGGCGTCAAGTTTCATGATGGTCAGGCGCTGACGGCCGATGATGTGGTCTATTCCATTCAGCGCGCCAAGGAGAGCAGCTCACAGCTGGCTGTCTACGCCAATGCCGTCGGCGTTCCCAAGAAGGTCGATGAGCTGACGGTGGAATTCCAGCTTGCCAAGTTCAATCCGATCTTTTTGCAGCACATCGACCTGCTGTGGATCATGAGCAAGCCTTGGTCGGAGACGCACCGCGTCACCAAGCCACTGGACTTCAAGAACAAGGAAGAAAGCTTCACCAGCATGAATGCCAACGGCACCGGCCCCTACCAGCTGGTGACGCGCCAACCGGGCATCAAGACCGTCTACAAACGCAACCCCGGCTGGTGGGGCAAGTTCGAGGGCAATGTGCAAGAGGTGGTGTTCAGCCCCATCGCCAATGATGCGACGCGGCTGGCGGCGCTGGTGTCGGGGGAGATCGACTTCGTGTTGGATCCCGCGCCACGCGACGTGCCGCGCCTGCGCAGCACCAGTGGCGTCAAGGTGGTGGATGGGCCGGAGAACCGGCTGGTCTTCATCGGCATGGATCAGGCTCGCGACAAGCTGCTCTACGGCAAGGTCAGCGGTGACAAGAATCCCTTCAAGGACATTCGCGTGCGGCGGGCCATGTATCAGGCCATCGATGTGGAGACGCTCAAAACCAAGCTGATGAATGGCCTGAGCGTCACCACCGGGAGCTTGACGCCCTCGGCCAGCGCCTCCTACAACGACCCGCAAATCGAGGCCCGCGCGCCCTTCGACATCGCCGCTGCGCGCAAGCTGATGGCCGAGGCCGGCTATGCCGATGGCTTCGAGGTCACGCTGGACTGCCCCAATAACCGCTACATCAACGACGAGTCCATTTGCAAAGCCTTGGCCGCGATGTGGGCGCAGCTCAAGATCAAGATCAACGTCAATGCCATGCCGCGGGTCACTTACTTCCCCAAGCTGGAAAAGCTCGACACCAGCTTGTACCTCTACGGCTGGGGCGGACCGATCACCGATGCCGAGTCCATCCTGACCCCGGTGTTCCGCAAGCGCGGCGAGCAAGGCGTGGGCGCCTACAACTACGGCGATGTGCGCAATGACAAATTCGACGCCCTGGCCGCGCAGTCCAGCGTTGAGGTCGATCCGGCCAAGCGTGAACAGCTGATCAAGGCCGCCATCACCGAGTTCAAGCAGCAGTTCCATGTCTTGCCCCTGCATCGCCAGGTGATTCCCTGGGCCATGCGCAACGGCGTCGAGGCGGTGCACCGGCCCGACAACTGGCTGGAGCTGAGCTGGGTCAAGCTCGGTAAATGAGGCCGCAAATCGGGCGTTAGGCCCCAAATCGGCTGGCATCTCCGCTGACCTCGGCCGGGGTGGCGGTGGCAAGATCAGGCGATAGAAATGCCTTGGGGCTTGAGCACCCCGAATGATCAATATGCCCAGCCTGTTCTTGCCATCTCGCCCCTTCGCCCCGCGTCAGCTGGGCCTGGGCCTGCTTCTCGTTTGCGCAGTCTTGGTCGGCTGTGGTGGCGGCAAGGGCGGTGACAGCAGCTCGGGGGGCGGCGGCGTCACTGAGTTCGCCAGCGGCCCCACACTCAGCGGCATCGCTGCGGTGGGCGCACCTCTGATGAATGCGCGTGTCGCCGTGGTGGACGGCAGCGGCGCCAGCCTGGGCAGCACCACCACCCGCGCGCCTGACGGCTCCTACAGCCTGACCCTGAGCAGCAAGAGCCTGACTGCGCCCTTGCTGGTGCAGGTCAGTGGCTTGGATGCTGCCGGTAATCCGCAAGTGCTGCATTCGGCGGTGCCGATTCTGGCCGCCAATGCCTCGGCCATGGTGGCCCATGTGTCGCCGCTGAGCAATGCGGTGCTGGCGCTGGCGCTGGGCGCCGACCCGCAGCCGGTGTTTGCCGCGGCCAAGTCCAATGGCCCAGCGCTTGCCGCGGCCGCCACGGCCGCCAGCGCGGCCGGCGAGTTCGTTAAAACCCTGGTCAAAACCCAGCTGACTGACCTGAAGTTCAGCAACCCAACCGCCCTTAGCCTGCTGGCCGATCCGGCCTTCGCCGCCAATAAGGGTGCGCATGATTTGCTGATCGAAAGCCTGCGCGTCAGCCTGGTTAAGAACAGCAAGGGCGTGATGCAGCTGCAGCTGAGCAATAAATTGCTGCCCAGCCAGGCAGCCGAAGTGGTGGTGGATTTGCCCATGGCGCAGACCGAGTTGCTCAAGACCAGCAGCCCGACGCCCACCAACGCCATCACCAGCACGCTCAAAGCCACCACCAGCCCGACGGCGACCTTGGCCAATCTGGCCGCGCTGGACGATCTCAGCGCCGCGTTGAACAAGCTGATCGCCCAAGGGGCGAGTGCCGCCACCATTGGCTCGCACGCCTTGTTGGCTGGCTATGACACGCACAACGGCCGGCTCAAGGCCGCGCTCGCCACCAAGCTGGCCGACTATGTCGCCAAGAATCGCCAATTCGGCCGCTGGCAGATCACCGGCTGCGCCGATGACACGGTGACCGGCGGCCTGTGCAAACGCGTGCTGGTGGCCGCACCCATCAGCGATGTCTCCGGCACTGTGGTCGATACCTTCAGCGATGCCGTCAGCTATAGCAAGACCTCCACCACCGGCTCGGTGTGGAACCTGATCGGCAATGGCAAGAAGCTGGCGCTGGCGGTCTACCCGCTGGCGTTTCAGGCGTTGGCGGCCGATGGCACGAACAGTACGGCCATCACGCCGAACCCGGTGGCTGGCCTGCAAATCAACATTCAGACGCTGCTCGAAGGGTCCGCAACGCCGCTGCTGACACAGGCCACGGTGCAAACGCCGGGCGGTTTCAGCATTCCCTTTGCCAATTGCGGGCAGGCGCAGCTGTGCATTTCCAGCACCGCCGGCGCCACAAGCCTGGTGCCGACCGGTGGCTTGGCGGACACGGCTTTGCTGCGATCTTCTGTGGGCTGGATTGGCGCCGACGACATCGTGCTCAATGCCAAGTACCTGGTGACTTACAGCCTCAGCGGCACGGCCGAATCACGCGCGGTTTATCTGCCTGCCGAAGTGCCGGCTGAGCTGCCCGCGGCCCGCTTCCCGACGCTGGACGGCGTCAGCAGCAGCGCGACACTGCGCGGTGGCCAATTGCTGGTGGGCATGACGATCAACTGGTCAGCCTGGGCGGCGGCCAACCCCGATATGCGTTTGATCAGTGTGCGCACGGTGCTCAATGTGCCCGCTGATCCGACGCAGGCGCCTTTGATCAATGACACGACGCCACCGCTGCCGCCGAGCACTACGCTGACCCTCGCCGGCATCAGCGTGCCGGACACCTTTGTCGCCAGCAACTACGAGCTCTGGCTGGGCGCGCAAGACGCCGCTGGTCGCCGCTACTACACGCGCTATACGCTGACGCCGTAAACGCTTCGGCCGCCGATCAGCATCAGATCAAGTCGCGGCCCCAGCATTCTTGCTGGGGCCGCTGCTCATTCACTTGGCCGGGGCTTCGCAGCGGGTGCGCTTGCCCTCGGTGGTGCAGGTGCGTAGCAATTGGCGCTGTGGGTCGAACATGCGGGCGGTCCAGTTGCTGCTGCCGGTGATGCGATCGAAAACTACGAAGCCGAACTCCTCGCTGTGCGCGTTCTTGCTACCCGCATCGATGACGGGGCTGCTGCTGAAGGCATCGGGCTGGGCCATGACCCCATTGGGCAAGCGGAAGGACCAGGGCGCGTCGTGCCAGGGCCAACGGCGGTCTTGCGTTGCGATGTCATTGGCCTGCGCTTCAGGGGCTGCAGCCTGGTAGGGCTTGTCGCCGCGGGCGCCGAAATGGAAGCCTTCCAGGGCTTGGCCGGAATTGCCGATCAGGTATTGCGTGGGTAGCCCAGTCTGCGCCGGGTGGCTGATCATCATCCAGCCGTGGATATGGCCGGAATGCACCATCTGCAGATTGGCCGGCAATTCGCCATTGCCCGCGCCAAAGCTCTCGACGCCGGGCTGCAAAGCCTTCTGAAACTGCCAGGTGCTGCTGGTGACTTTTGGGCCGCCCGAGTAAAAGGCGAACAGCGGCTTGTGCGTGACCAGCCAGGATACGGAAGCGCTCTGGGTCGTGCCGTCGCGTGCCACAGCGGTGAGTTGACGGGCGGTGCGCAAATGGTCGCCATTGGTCCAGCCCTGATTGCGGCCACGGCCCGGGGCATCGGCCAGGCCGCCCACGTCCATCAGAATCAGCTGCAAGTCACCCAGGCGCACCAGCAGCGGGTCGGTGGCATTGCTGCAGATGGCGGCGTCGTAGTCCGGGCTGTATTGCGGTTCTTGCGCGGGGAAGCGGCGGTAGTCGAGAAAGCGATACCAACCCGCGCCGGCCCGGTCACATAACTCGTGATTGCCACGGGTGATGGCCCAGGGCGCGGCGGCCAGCAGCGCGCCGGCGGGGCGGAAGAAATCCGCCTCCCAGGACTTCCAGCCGTAGGTGATGGTGTCCATATAGGCAGCGACGCGGGCCTCGTTGGGCTGGGGCTGGCCGGGCTCGGTGCCCTTGGGCAAGCCTTCGCGGTAATGGATGTCACCGTTGTGGATGATCAAGTCGGGGTTGAAGCTGGCGGCTGCGCGGGCTATTCTGCGCCAGGGCCAGTCGGACTCATCGCTGCAGTCTTGCAGCGGTGCGCCAGGCTTGCCGCTGCCGAAGGCATTGGGCCCCTGCACGCGGCAGCCGGTGTCACCCACCACCACCACGCGATTGATTTGCGCTTGCGGCGGGCGCAGCGCCAGGCGCTGGCCACCCACGCCCACCACTTGCGCCGCAGGCGGCAGCGTGGCCTCGCAGGTCAGCAGTTCGAAATCGGCGCCGATTGTCTGGCGCTTGTCTCCGGTCTGGGCGGCGGAATTGCTGGCCACGCCGCGCACGGCGGGCGCGCGCACCTGCATGGGCTGTGGCCGGCCATCCACCAACAACTGCGGGCACTGCGCTGCGGCGGTGACGACGCGGGCGACTTGCTGGCCGTGGCCCAGGCTGGGGTCGCTCATCGCATAACGTGCGGCCAGATCGGTGGGCGTGGCATTGGCGGCCTTGACCTCGGGGCCGGAGAAAGGCACTTCGTGCTCGAGCGAGCCGCGCTGCTGGCCTTGCGTGCCCGGCGCTGCGGCAGTCACCGCCGTGATGTGGGAGGTAGAGAAGGGCGCTTGGGCCATATCGGCAAACTGGGTCCAAGCGTAGAAGCGACCGGGTGCATCGAGCAGCGGCAAGGCCAGCGCCATGGCCTCCGGCTGGCCGCTGGCTTGGGCGGATGTGATTAGGGCTTGGGTGTCGCGCTCAAAGCGGGCCAGCAGATCCTGGGCGATGGGCTCCAGTCGCGAGGGTTGTTGCTGCAATTCCTCAACGCTCAGGCCGCTGCGGGCGGCGATGCGGCGCAAGCCCTCGGCGCGGCTCAGGCCGGCGGCTTCTTGCGCGCCCAAAAGCTTGTTCATGGCTGGCGGCAAAGTCTGGGCTTGCTGCGCCGGTTGCTGAGGACCGCTGGCGCAGGCTGCCAGCAACAGCGCCGCGCTGACGGCCAAACTCAGCGGCAGCAGGCGATGCTGCAAAGTGGGTGCGGGCAGAGGACGGTGTCGGTTCATTGGGGCGGGCAAAAAGGCTGACAAGGAGACGAAATCAAAGGCGGGCAGGCGGGGGTGGGCGCTGGCAAGGCGCCATTGTCCACCCGCCCATTTTGTGCGCCTGATGTGACGCCAGTCCGTTCAGCTGCGACTGCCAGCCGCCAGCGCCTTGATGCCTTCCAGCAATTGCTTGGCCGCCTTTTGCTCGGCGCTTCGCAAGGCCGCGCTGGCATGGCTGACGCTTTGGTAGGGCTCCAGGGTGAAGCGGGCCTGCTTGTAAACCGTGTCCCACATGGCGGGCGCGGGCACGCGGACTTTGAGCGCTTGCAGGCTTTGCAGCACGGCCCCTGCCGCGCCGGCCAAGCTGGATTGGCTGAGTGCTTGCAGCATGTCCAGCTCGGTCTGGCCCACCACCGACCAGAAGTCCGGCTTGCGTGCATTGGTCTCGGTCAAAGAGTCACGGGCCGCTTTGAAGGCCTCGGCGCTCAACTCATTCGTGGACTCGGCGCCTTCCGAGCCAGTGATAGGTCGGCCCGCCTGGAAGGCCAGGCGCAGCTCAATCGCCATGGCGTTCATGCGTGGGTAGAACAACTCCCCGGACTGCGCTTGCAAGCAGCGCTGCGCGGCCTGGCTGTAATGCTGGGCGGCTTTGCTCAAGGCCTCGGTGACGGCGGGCGGCACGGCTTTGCCCGCAGCCTGGGCCTGCTTCAATTCCAGCACCATGGCCAGATGCTTCCAGGCCGAGCCCATCAAGTTTTCGCGCTCCACCGTGGGCTGCACCGCCAGCACGCGTTCCAGCAGGCTGATGCCGGCGCGGATCTGCGTCAGGTCGGCTTGTTGCTCGCCTTCGCGCACCAGCAGATTGCCGTATTGCTCGCTTGCTTTCAGCGAGGCGCTGCCGTCCTCGGCTTCCACGGCGATGCGGTACCACTCCAGCGCGGCCTTGCGTTCGCCCGCGCTGTTGTAGGCCACGGCAAAGGCTTCCGCCACCGCGCCCATGCTGCCCCACAGCGGCTTGAACTCGGCCTCCAGATAGCGCAGCTTGTCGAGTGCGCCCTGGCGCTTTTGGGGCGAGCTCTTGCCGTATTGGGCGCGCACGGCAATGTTCTCCAGCGTCAGCGTCAGCGACACGGGCGAGGCCACGCCGGCCAGCTCATCCGCCAGCGGTGTGCTGGGTCGCTGGGCGTCGGCGCCTTCGCGGCGCCAGGTCCATTCGGGGTCGCCGTAGCATTGGTAGGCGGCCCAGGTATTGCCCTGTCGGTTGGCGCTCCAGGCGGCCTCGCGGGCGCGGCCCACGGCTTCGATGAAGCGCGCCCCGGTCAGCAAGCTGGCGTAGAAGGTGGTGGCAAAGACCTTGGCTGCTTCGTCCTCGACGGCCCAGCCGGCGGCCACCACGCAGCGCACGCCGACCTTGATCAAGGCTTCGGCCGTGTTGGCGGCAAAGCTGGCGCGGTCGTAGCGGCCGGCGCCTGTTTCGGTTTGCAGCACGGCATTGGGGTCGCGCCCGGCCAGGTGGCAACAATTCAGGAAGACCAACTCCGGCACCACCCGCATGGACTTGACTTCGGCCGCGCTGAGGTAGGTGTTCTGGCCCGACAGCACCACCCCGCCGTTCGGGCCCGGCGCGCCATGGCCGGCAATGTGGATGGCGCGGTAATTGCGCTCGAACAAGGCGTTGATGATGGTTTGCGCATCGTTCTGCTCGGCCAGCAGATTGACCAGCTCGGCGCCGTCGCGGTTGGTCTCGCGGCCGAGGCCGCTGCTCAGCTGCTCGGCCACGGCCAGGGCCTCCTGGCGCGCGCCTTCCAGGCGAGGGTAGAGGGTGGGGTCGCAGAGCGGCTCGCCGATCACCAGCACATGGTCGTCGGCGCTGGCATCGCGCGGCTCGGCGCGGTAATCGTCCAGCTGCAGCTTGCGGATCAGCTTGGTGCGAATCGCCCAGGGGCGCTTGTCTTCGCCGCTGTCCAGCGGATTGGTGTTGAGCAATTCCCAGGGGATGCCGGCGGTGGCGGGCTCCAGCTCAATCACCAGCTCGCTGCTGCCGCCCAGGAAGGGCTCCATCTCGACGGGGATCAGCAGATTGAACAGGGTGCGGCCGATCTGCGTGTCGGTATTGGCGTCGTTGGAGGCGCGGGCCACGAACTCGCGCAGCAGGGCGCCCTGGGCATGCTGCTCACGCAGCTCGCTGCGGGCGCGCTTGGTGTTGAGCTTGTAGGCGATGGCGGGTTGATCCGGCTTGTGGCCCGGCACGGACAGGGCGCTGATGAAGTCGTAATTGCTGCCGCGGTAATTCGAGTCCAGCATGCGCCGCATGGCACCCGGCCCTGAGCTGACCTTGCCCACCAGCTTGTAGCTGCCCGGGCTGGCGGCTTCAAGCTGCTGCAGGGCGCGCCAGGCATCGCCGGCGCGGTCGAGGTAAAGCTCGGTCAGGGTCAGGCGGCTGAGTTGCGGCCAGCCTGTGCCTTGCAACTTCTGCTTGGCGGCCCAGGCGCCTTGGGCAATCGCTTGGGCGGCCGCGCCGGTGGTGATGCCGGTGCCGCCGCTGCCAATCAAGGTGGCGGCCAGCTCGAACTCCAGCGGCGCCGGGGTCTCGCTGCCGGCGGTGCCAGTGGCTTGTTCGGACAGGCGCTGGGCATAGGCCATCACGGCCTGGCGCACGGTGAAGATCAGCTCGCTGGTGCGCAGCTTGCCTTCTTCACCCAGGCCCACCACGATGGCGGCCTGCGGCCTGGCCATCTGGAAGGGATTGTCGGGATGCGGGCGCTGGTTGCCAAAGATTTGATGCGAGCCCACCGCGTCGGGGTAGAGGCCCGCCGCCAGCGCGCGGCTCATGCCTTGATTGACCAAGGCGTCAATCACTTCCTCGGCCCCGGTCAGGGTCATGGAGCGGTAGTGGCCCACCAGCAGCGGCTGCTGCACAAAGCGCAGGTCGGCATTCAGCACCGTCATCTGCAGCGCCCGCGAACCCTGGTCCGCCGCCACACGCTTGGCGCTGTGGCGGGCCAGGCCCATCACATCGCCGGCATCTGAGGGCGGCAGCGAGGCCTGCAAGCCGCGCGAGGGTCGACTGCGTTGCAACTGCGGGCTGGCCGCTGCCGCCGCAGCGGCGCCGCCGGCCGTGCTGGTTGTTGCTGCGGCGCGCGAAGCCCGCGCTTCCAGGGTTTCCAGCGAGCGGGTGTCGCCGGTCTGTAGCAATTCGACGTAAGCGGCAAAGGCCTCGGCAACATCGGGCAATTTGCCATGCTCGGCGTCCAGCTTCCAGGTCCGCAGGCCCAACTGGGTGGCGCTGGCCAGGGTGACGCGGCCATCGCCGTCGTCGGGTGTGTCCAGGTATTCCAGGCCATCGTTCGGGTCCAGCCGGATGCCGGCCGGGGTGAAGCTGGCGTGGCCGACCACCAGCAGCATCTTTTGCTTGTCCAGGCCGAGTTGGCCGATCTGTGCGTCGAGCCGGCGGCGCAGGGCCACGGCCTGGTCCAGCACTTTTTGCGGCGGCGCGCCCCAGGTGTAGATGCTGATCTGTGACTCCAGCTGATGCCAGAAGCTGCGCTCACGCAGGATGGCGATGTCTTGGTCTGCCAGCTTTTGCCAGGTCTCGGCCCGGTCCAGGCCCAGCTGCGGGTCCAGCAAACCGTCTTGCAGCTGCATAAAGCCGGGCATGCCGGCCATCATCTTGCGCGCGCCGCCCTTGTCGAACAGGGCACCAAAGGCCACCAGGGCGTTGCCGAAGGTGTCGTCGCCCGACAGGGTTTGCATCGGCGCCCAGGAGCCGCCGTTGGGCGTGCCCAGCATCAGCAGGCGGGCGTCCGGGTGGGCCATCATGCGGCGCCAGGTGGCGGGCGCTTCCAGCTGCATGGTGCGCGCCACCAGGCCGCCCATGGAGTGGGCAATGATGCGCACAGGCTGGCCGCTGTTGCGGCGGGCGGCGATTGCCGCATCCACCGCCTGGCCCAAGCGCCGCGCCTCGTCTTCAATCGGACGGCGCCAGTCGAAGGCGAAGGGGATCACCTCGTGTGTGTCGGCCAGGCGCTCAATCAACGCGTCGTAGCAGCTGCCGATCGGGCCGTCGGGGGCGAACTCATTGACGGTCTTTTCATCCCAGGCCAGCTTCATCAAACCATTGACGAAGCGAAAGCCCAGCCAGATGCGGCTGCCATTGCGCTTGATATTGCTTCCCAAAATGCCTGGCAGCACAAACACGGCTGGGCGCTTGGCGGCTTGCTCGGCGCGCTGGGCTTGTTCGGCGGGGCTTGGCTCGGCGGTGTCATTGCTGAACCAACCGCGTGAGCGCGCCACTGCCAAGGCGGCGCGCGTGCCGCTGGCGTCCTTGCCTTGCCAAGAGAGTGGGCCGATGGGGCTGAACTCGGCCGGCGCTGCTTCCGTCAGCGCGCTGCTGATGGCGGCCACCGTGCGCTCATTGCTGAAGTAGTTGAAGTGGTTGGTCTTGCCGCCGCGGTCGAGGATGAAGCTGGCCGCGCCGGCACCACTGCGCGGGCTGCCGCCGTACATCGAGCGGGTCTGCACCACCAGATCGTTGTCGGTCCAGTAGAAGGCGTCCGACAGCAAGGTCTTGAGCCAGGAGCCGATGGAGTCGCCTTCCAGATCGCCCGCCACCACGCGCAACTCGCCCGGCAGTTGCGCCTCGCTGCGGTTCAGCCATTCGACCACCGGGCTCTCCGGCATCATGGCCTCCAGGCCGGGCAGCTCTGCAGGGTCGGCGCGCCGCCTGGCCACTTCGTGCACAAAGTCCACCAGTTCCGGCGCCACCGGCACGCCGGCCAATTGCAAGCCCCACTGCAGCACCGAAAGGTAGGCGTCCAGACGCTTGGAGGCCAGCGTGGTGCCGCGCGCCGGGCAAGCCACACGCACCACTCGCTCCAGTTTCAAGCCCTTGGCCTGCGCGGCCTTGACCAGGGCTTGCAAATCGCGGCGGTGCGCCTCGTACTCCGCTCCGGCGAACAGGGCCAGCTCTTCCTCGCTGAGCGCGCCGCCGCCGCAGGCGCGGGCCAGCACCTCAGCCACCAGGCCGCCGCGTGAATGGGTCAGCAGATGCAGGCGGGCACCGGCGGGCAGGGCGTTGACGAGGGTCAGCGCATTGGCAATCGGGCTAAAGCCCATGGTCGGGTGGTCCAGCGCATAGACCCGGTTGGCGTAATGCGCGAACAGGTTGCGCACCTTGTCGGGGTGCTGCACGAAGAGCTTGCCGAAGGTGCTGACCGTGTCCACAAACGTGCCGTGCACCAAGATCAGCAGCGGGCCAGCATCCGCCGCGGCGGGCACTTGCTGCAGCGGCGTTTCATGCTTGAGCGGGCTGCGCAGCGAGGCGGGGCTCAGCGCGTAGACGCCGGCATTGACCTGGCCGTCTACCTTGCGGGTTATGGCGGCGGTGGCCAAGCTGACGGCCGGATCTTTCAGCAAGCCGCTCACCACCTCGAAGGCGCTCAGCACCGCTGAGCCCATCCAGCCGCGGGTGGCGCCGCGTGTGGCTTTGTCCTCCAGGCCGGGCCAGGCTAGGTTGGCCGTCACTTGGACTTCATCGTCATCATGCGCGGCCAGGGCGCTGCGGGTGGCGCCGCTGCTCTGCGCATGCATCAGGTCGCGGGCGGCCTGCGGGTGCAACACCAGGGTGGGGCCGTTGGCCAGGGTCAGCAGCACCACGTCTTCGCCGGGCCGGGCGCTGACGCGCTGAGCCGCGCCGCCGGCACGTTGGCTGCCGAGCTGCACCTTGGCTTTGCTGATGCCGCGCTGCAATCCTCCCGCCTGGCTGGCGCCAGCAGCCGAGCGGCTGGCCACCATCTGGCCGGGGATGAGGAAGGTGATGTCCTGTGACTTGCTGGCCATGGCATGCGCTCCGGGTCGATCGTGGCGAACGGGCAGATGCTAACGGCAATGGCTGGGCTGCGGCAGCCTGCGGGCGCTGGCGCGGGTCTGTTGTCCCTAGCTTGGTGGAGCTGCCGGGCGCATCTGTTGAAGTGGTGGCGATTGCGGCCGAGGCCAAGGCCGGCGCCGGCTTCGAAAGCACGCGGGCTTTGACCCAACGCAAACCGCCGCCGCGCCCGCCTTTGCGCTTCCTCAAAAGCAGGCCTTCCCTGCGGCCTCAAAGTCGAAGTGCATCGACTCAGCTGACTTGGAGATGACCATGCCTCATGCCTCTACCGTCGCAACCATTGCTTCCGGCGCTGGCGCTAATTCAGCCCCGCGCCAGCGCAGCGTTGCGCGCAAGTCAGGCCTTAGTGCCTCGGCAAGCCAGGGGCTGGGCGCAAGCGCCATCCCGCCAGAGATTCCGCCGGAGATTCCATCGCAAGCGCAACTGCGCCAGATCTTGCTGGCGGCGTTCCCGGCCGGGCAGCTCAGCGAGCCGGCCTTGGCAAGCTTGCTGGGCCTGGGTTTCATGCATGTGCTGCCGGCCAAGTCCATGTGCCTGATGGCTTCGCAGCCTGCCGAGGGCTTGTGGCTGCTGCTGCGCGGCACCGTCAGCGTGGGGCGGCATGACGCGCAAATGCAGTGGAGCCAGCGCTGCACGGTGCATGCCGAGGAATGGATAGACGCCGAGAGTGCCTGGCTGGGCGGCAACTATCTGGACAACGCGCGCGCCGAAACCGAGGTCTTGCTGTGGTTCTTCCCGCTGCCGGCTCTGGAGCGGGCCATGGCCGCCGAGCCCGTCTTGGCGCGCAGCCTGCTGGCGGTGGGGGCCGAGCGGCTCAAACGCGCAGTCGGCGGTGCGCAGGACTTGCTGGCCAAGCATGTGTTGGCGCGCTGCGCCGCCTGGCTGCTGGATGAGTTGCGGGTGCTGGGTCAGGGCGAGGGCAGCAGCACGGCCCAGACCCAGCTGGTGCTGAGCCAGCGCAAATGCGCCATTGCCTCGCAGCTGGGCACCTCGCCCGAGACCTTTTCGCGCAGCCTGCGGCAGTTGCGTGAGATGGGGGTGATTGCCTCCAAGGGCTATCGCATCTGGATTTTGGATGTGCCGGCGCTGGTTCGTTTGGCGCAATCGGCTTGAGGCTTCTGCCCGGCTGAGCGCTGGCCGAAGCCGGGGCAAGCGGGCGCGTTTACTGAGTCGCGTCGCTCGCGGGGCCGCGCCCGGCGGCTTTTGCGGGACTGCCGGCCGCGCTGTCGAAGCTCTGGGCGGGGCAATCCACTGACTCCTCGCTGGTCGGCGCCCTCCAGTTCGACACCTGCGCAACTTGTGCCAGTTCGGCTACTCGCGTGGCCTGTCGTTTTCATCTGCTCAATAGTTCCATAGTTATGGAATAATCGATTCATGAATGAAGACATCGTGGTTCGATCCCTTGCTGCCCTCGCGCAGGCCCATCGCCTGCGCGCGTTTCGTTTGCTGGTGGTGGCGGGGGCCGAAGGCTTGACGCCCGGCGCCCTGGCTGAAGCCCTGGCCGTGCCAGCGGCCACCTTGTCCTTTCATTTGAAAGAGCTGATGCAAGCCGGCTTGCTGAGCCAGCAGCGCCTGGGCCGAAATCTGGTCTACCGCGCTGACTTCTCGCAGATGAACGGCTTGCTGGCGTACCTGACCGAGAACTGCTGCCAGGGCGAGGCCTGCATCCCAGCCTCGGCTTCGGGCTGCGGCTGCTGAACTGAGCCGGGTTGCTGCACGCCGCCCCAGCCCGCCACGTCGTTCCCCAATTCCACCCGCCATCACCATGACGATCAATATCCTCATCCTCTGCACCCACAACTCCGCGCGCAGCGTGCTCGCCGAGGGCATGCTTAACCACCTGGCCAAAAAGCTGGGCCGCGATGTGCGGGCCTTCAGCGCGGGCAGCGCGCCGAGCGGGCGACTTAACCCTTTTGCGCTTGAGGCGCTGAGCGAGGCCGGCGTTGACATCAGCGGCTACCGCAGCAAGAGCTGGGACGAGTTCACTACGCCGGAGGCGCCGCCGCTGTCTGTCGTGATCACCGTGTGCGATAGCGCCGCTGCGGAGCAATGCCCCGTGTTTTTCGGCGCGCCTTCTGCCCAGGGTCAGCCGGTGAAAGTCCATTGGGGTTACCCAGACCCCTCCAACGCCGAGGGTGGCGATGAAGGCAAGCGCCGCGCGTTTGAGTTGACGCGCCAGGCCATTGCCTATCGCATGCTGCAGTTGCTGGCCTTGCCCTTGGAACGCATGGACCGCGCCGCCTGCCAGGCCGCCTTGGCTGAAATCGGCCGCAGCTAACACCCTCGAGAGAAAACAAACATGAGCACCACCACCTTGCCAACGCCCGCGGAGACCCCCGCAGCGCCCGCGCCGATGAGCATCTTCGAGCGCTACCTGACCGTCTGGGTCTTTCTATGCATCATCGTCGGCATCGCGCTCGGCCAGCTGCTGCCCGGGCCGTTTCAGGCCGTGGGCCAAATGGAGATTGCCAAGGTCAATCTGCCGGTCGGCCTGCTGATTTGGGTGATGATCATCCCCATGCTGCTGAAGGTGGACTTCGCGGCGCTGTCACAGGTCAAGCAGCATTGGCGCGGGATTGGCGTCACGCTGTTTGTGAACTGGGCGGTCAAGCCTTTCTCGATGGCTTTGTTGGGCTGGATCTTCATCCGCCATGTCTTCGCCCCCTACCTGCCTGCCGACCAGGCCGACAGCTATATCGCCGGCCTGATTCTGCTGGCCGCCGCGCCTTGCACCGCGATGGTGTTTGTGTGGAGCCGGCTCACCGGCGGCAACCCGCTGTTCACGCTCTCGCAAGTGGCGTTGAACGACGCCATCATGGTGTTCGCCTTCGCGCCCATCGTGGCTTTGCTGCTCGGCCTGTCGGCCATCGTCGTGCCTTGGGACACGCTGATCACCTCGGTCGTGCTCTACATCGTGATTCCGGTGGTGCTGGCGCAGCTCTGGCGCAAGGCTTTGCTGCGCCGTGGCCCAGCGGTTTTTGATGCGGTGCTGGCCAAGATCGGACCTTGGTCCATCAGTGCTTTGCTGGCCACGCTGGTGCTTTTGTTCGCCTTCCAGGGCAAGGCGATTCTGGAGCAGCCCTTGGTGATCGCGATGCTGGCCGTGCCCATCCTGATCCAGGTATTCTTCAATTCGGGCCTGGCTTACTGGCTGAATCGGCGCCTGGGCGAGTCCCATGCCGTGGCCTGCCCATCGGCCTTGATTGGGGCCAGCAATTTCTTCGAACTGGCCGTGGCCGCCGCTATCAGCCTGTTTGGTTTCGAGTCGGGCGCGGCGCTGGCCACCGTGGTGGGCGTGCTGATTGAGGTGCCGGTGATGCTGCTGGTGGTCAAGCTGGTCAACGACAGCAAGGGCTGGTACGAGGCGGGGCAGGGGGCATGAGGGCATGAGGGCGCCGACTGGCGCGCAGCTCAAGTCAGCAGCGCATCCAAGCGCTGCTTTGCACAAACATCAATGCGGGCTGCTGCTTGTGAACGCGGCAGCCTGCGCAGGAGACTTCCTTGTCCACGCTTGACCCCAGCCTGCCCCATATCGACACCGCGCTTTTCGATGCGCCAACAAGCGCCAAGCTGAACGGCGCCGGCCCATCCCAACACGCGCCGCGCTTCTTGCTGCTCTACGGCTCGCTGCGCGAGCGTTCCTACAGCCGGCTGCTCACTTTCGAGGCCGCGCGTCTCTTGACCGCGATGGGTGGCGAGGTGCGCATTTTCAACCCTGCTGGCTTGCCGCTGCCGGACGATGGCAGCGATCAGCACCCCAAGGTGCAGGAGTTGCGCCAGCTGACCGAATGGTCCGAAGCCATGGTCTGGACCTCGCCCGAGCGCCATGGCGCCATGACCGGCGTGATGAAGTCGCAGATCGACTGGCTGCCGCTCAACTCAGGCGCCATTCGCCCGACCCAGGGCAAGACCCTGGCGGTGATGCAGGTGTCGGGCGGCTCGCAGTCTTTCAATGCGGTGAACCAGCTGCGCGTACTGGGGCGCTGGATGCGCATGATCACCATCCCCAATCAATCCTCCGTGGCCAAGGCCTTTCTGGAGTTTGATGAAGCCGGCCGCATGAAGCCTTCCAGCTATTACGACCGGGTGGTCGACGTGATGGAAGAGCTGTTCAAGTTCACCTTGCTGACGCGCGATGCCAGCCCCTACTTGGTGGACCGCTACAGCGAGCGCAAAGAGAGCGCCGAGTAGCTGTCAAAACGGGTCAATCAGCCCGCGCTCTAAGGCGTGGCATTTGCCATCCCATCCGTGTGAACGGCTGGCGCCGAGCCTGGCGCGCTGACCAGCTTGCCCAGTTCCTGCAAGCCAATCGGCGGCACCGTCAACCAGGGTAGGGTGAACAAGCGCTTGGCCAGGCCGGCGTTCATGCGCGCGATCTGCTTGCGCTCTCCCGCCAGCCGCGCGGCCAGCAGCGGGTCTTGCGTGCCGGCCGCGAGCACGCTTTTGTTCAGCACCCAGGCATAGGGCTCGACGCTGGCGCGGCGCAAGTCCTCTTGCAGGGCCGCGGCCTGCGAGACTGGCGTCACCTCGGGCAATGTGACCAGAATGATCTTGGTGTATGCGCCGTCTTGCAGTCGCATCAGCGGCGTGACCACACGGGCGCTGCCACGGCCTTCGAACTCATGCATCATTTGCCGGTGGTAGGCGCCGGTGGCGTCCATCAGCAG
This sequence comes from Paucibacter sp. KCTC 42545, assembly GCF_001477625.1. Lineage (NCBI taxonomy): Bacteria > Pseudomonadati > Pseudomonadota > Betaproteobacteria > Burkholderiales > Sphaerotilaceae > Roseateles > Paucibacter sp. KCTC 42545. The sequence continues at coordinate 3,056,956 of NZ_CP013692.1, read as the reverse complement.
CATGGAATGCCCGGTGGGCGCAGTGTCCAGCACCACAAAAGCGCTGCGCGCCTCGCTGACGATGCGTGAGAAGGCGTGGAACACCGCCACCTCTTCGGTGCAGGGCGAGTGCAGATCTTCAAGCAACAGCGCCTGCTCTTGCGCATCGAGGCCGGGTGACTTGGCGGCCATGATTTTGTCGATATAGCGCTGCGTTTCCACCTTGGGATCGATGCGGCTGAGCTGCAGGCCGGTGACGGCGCCTTCCAGCGTGGCTGCCAAGTGCGCAGCCGGATCAGTGGTGCTGAGGTGCACGCTTTTTCCGCGTTGCACCAGGCCCAAAGCCAGGGCGGCCGCAATCGTGGTTTTGCCAACGCCCCCCTTGCCCATCACCATGATCAGGCCATGGCCGGCGGCCGCCAATTCGTCGGCTAGCGCGGCCAGCCCCTGAACTTGGCTGAGAGGCAGTGCGGCCCCGGCCAGCGGCGGTTCCGGTGGCGTGGGGCTAGATGTTGCCGGCGCCAGCAGGGCGCGCAAGGCGGGCAGGCCGACGGTGTCAAAGGCCCGCAAGGGAACGCGGTCCTGCGGCAGGGCTTGCAAGGCCGCTGGCATTTCAGCCAGCGCCACTTGCCCTAAGTCCTCAATCGCGCAGGCCACCGCATCGCTGCGCGCGCTGGCGTGAAAAACGCCGTTGATGGCCAGGCGCTGGTTGTTGAGGCCCAGCTCGCACAGGTCTATTGAGGTGCGCGCCGCCTCGGCGATGGCGCCTTTGTCGGGGCGGGTCACCAGCACCACGGTGGTCAGCGCTGGGTCGCTCAAGGCTTTCAATGCGGCCTGGAAGCGCACTTCCTGCATCTTCAGCCCGGAGTGCGGACCCAGGCACGAGGCGCCGCGGTCATTGCCCGCCAGAAAGCCGCTCCAGGCCTTGGGCAAGCTGAGCAGGCGCAGGGTGTGGCCGGTGGGTGCCGTGTCAAACACGATGTGATCGAAGTGCGGCCGGCCAGCGGCCTGGCTACCGGCCTGGTTACCGGCCTGGTTAATGGCCTGGTTAATGGCCTGGTTAACGGCTGGCGAGTTGTCGGCCAGCAAGCTTGCGAACTCATCGAAGGAGGCGATCTCGGTGGTGCAGGCGCCCGACAGTTGCTCGCGCACATTGGCGAGTTCGGCCGCGCTGGCGTTGGCGCCCATCTGCGTCAGCACCCGCTGTCGATAGGCTTCCGCCGCATTGTCCGGGTCGATGTTCAGCACCCAAAGTCCCGGCGCGCCCGGCACGGGCGTTGGCGTGTTGTGCAGGGCCACGCCCAGCATTTCGTCCAGATTTGAGGCGGCGTCGGTGCTGACCAGCAGCACCTGCTTGCCGCCATCAGCCAGCGTTAGCGCCGTGGCCGTTGAGAGCGATGTCTTGCCGACGCCGCCCTTGCCGGTGAAGAACAGGTGGCGCGTTGGCCGGCTCAGAAAACCGATGGTGTTGGCCTCTGCCGCCTGTGTGGCTTGCGTGGTCTCTGCATCCTCTGTGGGCTGTAGAGCCGTGTTCGCCTTCGGCCTCAGCCAGGCCAGTACCTCGTCATGTGAGGGGATGCCGCCGGCGTGAACCACCCGGCCATCAATCAGCACGGCTGGCGTGGCATGTACGCCGTAGCGCTGAATCTCCGCTGCCTGCTCGATCTTGACGAGGTTCAGCTCTTGCCCCAGCGCCGCGGCCGCGCGCTCAATCATGCTGACCGTGCTGCGGCACTTGCTGCAACCCGAACCCAGAACTTTGACTTCCATGGTCTTGGCCTCCCACTTATTGATTGGTTCTGTTGATCAAATGATGCAGCCTGCGCGTGAAGGCGAAAGCGGGCATTCTCTGCAACTGGGCTGTAGCCCCGTTCTCGCTCAAGGCTTAGCCCTGCACTTCGACGGCCAAGGATCAGCGGCAGCCCAGACCATTTTGGCCGCATGACCAAGTGCTTGGCTTGAGTTCAATCAATTGCAAGGCCGTGATGAACTTGTTGCGCCTGAGTCGTGTCGCTTGCTGCGCCCCCGCCTGGCGTGCGCCAACGCACAGACATTGACCGCGGGCAAAGCGAAGGTAAAGGCCGGCGCAGGTCAGCGTGGCCTGGCGTCATTCAGCCAAAGGCCTCCCATGAAGAACTCATACTCTGCCACTCTGCTTTCATCTTGCACCATCGCTGTTGTGCTGGCGCTGGGCGCCTGCAGCAAGACGCCCGAAGTCAACAGCGTCACCGTGCCCGCCATGCCACCGACTGCAGCCGGGCCGGTCAATGTCTCGGATATCGATGTGACCGAGCATGTGAAAACCGCCTTGCAGAACAACGACGCGCTCAAGGGCTTCGACATCACCGTCGTGACGCTCAAAGGCGATGTGCGCTTGATGGGTCAGTTGGACAGCCAGGCCCAGATCGACGAAGCCATACGAATTGCGCGCAGCTCAGACGGCGCCCACAGCATCCACGATGAACTCACGCTCAAGAAGTAGGCGCTTAGGCTGAGATGGTTAGGCAAGCCATGACCTGGCATGGTTGATGTGCCAGCGTTGCCGAGCGAGCGGAAGGCGCCGCCATGGACGAAAAAAACGCCGCAGCGTGACGCTACGGCGTTTGATAAAACGGTGTTTGCCTTGATCGTTCTTGCTTGCTCTTGAGCCTAAAAAGCTCAGCAGTTGGAATCAAAGCAATTGGCGGAAGCTGTGAGATTCGAACTCACGGAGGGGATAAGCCCTCGCCGGTTTTCAAGACCGGTGCCTTAAACCGCTCGGCCAAGCTTCCTGTAATCGAGGCGGCATTGTAGCCGCGAACTAGCGCCTCATTTGCCGGGTTTCTGGGCCTGTTCGCACTTCACCTGAATCAGCTCTCGCATTTGCCCGTTTTCGACGCGTGCGGCGCTGAGCTTGCCGCCCCAGACGCAGCCGGTGTCCAGGGCCAGCAGGTCGGCGCGGGTGATTTGGCCCAGGGTGGACCAATGGCCGAAGGCGATGGGTGTGCCGGCCGTGCGGCGGCCGGGCGTGTCGAACCAGGGGTAGAAGCCGGTTGGAGCTTCGCCTGCACCGTCCTTGGTTTTGAAATCGAGCCGGCCGGCCGCGTTGCAAAAGCGCAGGCGGGTCAGGGCATTGATGACGAAGCGCAGGCGGTCGGCGCCTTGCAAATCGTCGCGCCAAGTGTGGGGCTCATTGCCGTACATCTGGGCCAGGAAGTCGTGGAGATCGGGGCCGCGCAGCAGGGCTTCGACTTCGCCGGCGAGTTGCAGCGTTTGGGTCAGATCCCATTGCGGCACCACCCCGGCATGGACCATCAGCCATCCCTGCTCGAACAGGGCCATGTTTTGCTGGCGCAGCCATTGCAGCAAGGCTTCGCGGTCGGGTGCGTCCAGAATTTCTTGCACCGTGTCATTGCGGTGCGAGGGGCGGATGCCTTGCGCCACGGCCAGCAAATGCAGGTCGTGGTTGCCCAGCAGGCTGCGGGCGCTATCGCCCAGGGCCATCAGGCGGCGCAGGGTGCGCAGAGACGCCGGGCCACGGTTGACCAGGTCGCCCAGCAGGTAGATGCGGTCGCGTGAGGGGGAGAAGTCAATTTTGCTCAGCAAGCGATCGAGGGCATCGCAGCAGCCTTGCAGGTCGCCGATTAGGTAGTTCATTCCGGGATTGTGCTGTCAGAACTTTCAAATGCTTCTGCTACCCTACGCGGCTCTTGCACAGTCAGGCGCACGCTGGGAGGCAATTCCGGCTCAGCGGCGCACTCAATGGATACCGCTTTTCTCATTTTTCTTTTGTGTTTGAACGCCTTTTTCGCTGCGTCGGAAATGGCCTTGTCTGCCAGCCGTAAAGCCCGGCTGCAGGTGTTGGTGGAAGCGGGAGAGTCCGGCGCACGTTCGGCCATGGCCTTGCATGACGACCCGACCAAGTTTTTGTCCACGGTGCAGATTGGCATCACGTCGATTGGGGTGTTGAACGGCATTGTGGGCGATGCGGCGTTCTCGGGTCCGCTGGCGAAGTGGCTGAATGCCACCTTCGGTTGGCATGACCGCGTGGTGGACATCACCGCCACGGCCTTGGTGGTGGTGATCATCACCGTGGTGACGATTATTTTTGGTGAACTGGTGCCCAAGCGCCTGGGTCAGATCTACCCCGAAACGGTGGCGCGCAAGGTCGCGCCCATCATGGATTTCTTGTCCATGGCCGCGCGGCCGTTGGTCAAGTTGCTGAGTTTTGCGACCGAAGCGACCCTGGGCCTGATGGGCTTTGGCGGCCACACTCCGCGCAGCGTGACGGAAGAAGAAATCGCCGCCAGCCTGGACGAGGGGCGCGACGCCGGCGTGATCGAGGCGCATGAGCACCAGATGGTGCGCAATGTGTTTCGCCTGGATGAGCGCGAGATCGGCTCGATGATGATTCCGCGGGCAGAGATCGCCTGGCTGGACGTCAGCGACACGCCTCAGCAGGTGCTGGAGGTGCTCAAGGGCCACGGCTACAGCCGCTATCCGGTGTGCCGCGGCAGCCTGGCGGAGGTGCAGGGCATTGTCTCGGCCCAGGTGCTCTTGCAGCGAGCCTTGAGCGGCCAGCCGCTGGCGCTGGCGGAGGATTTGGAAGCCGCGGTGTTTGTGCCGGAGACGCTGTCGGGCATGGAGTTGCTGGAGCAATTCCGCGTCTCGGATGCACCGCTGGTGTTTGTGGTGGATGAATACGGCGAAGTGCAGGGAGTGATCTCCGTGCGCGACGTGCTTGAAGCGATTGCGGGCGAATTCAATGCGCCCAGCGACGGAGATGCCTGGGCGGTGCAACGCGAGGATGGGAGCTGGCTGCTGGACGGCCTGATCCCGGTGCCAGAGCTGAAGGACCGCCTGGAGCTGAAGGAACTACCCGAGGAAGACCGTGGGCGCTACAACACCCTGGCCGGCATGATCATGCTGCTGCTGGGGCGTTTGCCGCGCACGGCCGATGTGGTGGAGTGGAACGCCTGGAGATTTGAGGTTGTGGACCTCGATGGCAAGCGTGTAGACAAAGTGCTGGTCAGTCGACTGGCTGTTGATGATGATGATGGAGAAGTGAAGTCATGAGTACGCCCCCCCTGTACGGCAATTTGGTGCCCCTGGACCGTGAGGCCCACAAGCACCTGCGCCTGAAGACCGAATTGCCCACGGTGGACCGTGTGGCGGGTTTGAATTCCCTGTTCCTGGCCGTGGTGGAGTTCGCCGAAGCCTGCAAGGAATTCCCCATCGTGTTCGTGCGCGTGGGCGAAGCCCCCACCGACGGCTCCAAGCAAGCCGTCGCCCCGCTGGCCGTGATGGGCTTGCGCGCTGGCAGCAATCTGTTCGTCAAGGACGGCAAGTGGACCGGCAACTATGTGCCCGCCTATCTGCGCCGTTATCCCTTCGCGATGGCGCGCTTGGACCAAGACACTGACACCGTGGCGGTTTGCTACGACAGCGAATGGCCCGGCTTCTCGGTCACTGAAGGCCAAGCCCTGTTCGGCACCGATGGTGAGCCAACCGAGTTCCTGAGCAATGCCCGCACCTTCCTCGAGAACTTCGAGCAAGAGTCCGAGCGCACCCGTCACGCCTGCCAAGCTCTGCAAGAGCTGGATCTGCTGCAAGACATGCGTTTCGAAGCCACGCTGGGCAATGGCGAGAAGCTGGACGTTGACGGCTTCCTGGCCGTGGACGAAAAGAAGCTGGCTGAGTTGCCTGACGCCAAGGTGGTGGAGTTGCATCGCAACGGCCTGCTGTCCTTGTTGGAAATGCACCGCATCTCGATGGGCAATATGAACCGTCTGGCTGTGCAACAAGCCAATCAGGCTTGATGGCCTGAGGCCATTGAGGCCTCTTGAGGGTGCGGAGAACTGGGGCGTTAGCGCCCATGCCTCCGTGCCCCAGGCAAACCCTCTGAGGGTTTGCCGATATCAGCCAAACCCCGGCGCATGGCTAGGATGCTCGCGAAGATCCTCTGAGGTGCGGTATGTCGGTGTTGGTGTTTGAGGGTTTTTTGTCCACGCCCGAAATGTTGGCGGTGTTGGACCAGTCGTCCATCGTGCAGGCCATGATGGACTTTGAGGCGGCGCTGGCCCGTGCCCAAGGGCGCGTGGGGGTGATTCCGCAGTCGGCCGCGCAGGCCATTGCCAGCCTTTGCCGGGTTGAGCTCTACGATATTCATGCCCTGATGGCCGCCAGCGCCCACGATGGCAGCTTGGCCATTCCGGTGGTGCGCCGCTTGGCCGAAACCGTGGCCTTGTTTGACCCGGCCGCCGCGTCCTTTGTGCATTTGGGAAGCACCAGTCAGGATGTGATCGACACGGCGCAAGTCTTGCTGGCCCGCCGTGGGCTGCGCCTGATCGAAGACGATTTGCTGGAACTGGTGGGCGTGCTGCTGGATCTGGCCGATGCGCATCCGGCCCAGCCCATTCTGGCGCGCACCTTGATGCAGCCGGCCCAAGTCAGCAGCTTGCGTTTCCGCCTGGCCAGCTGGGCCTTGCCCTTGCTGCGCTGCGCGCAAGGCTTGCGGCATGCGGCTGACGGCGCTTTGCAGCTTCAGTTTGGCGGCGCGGTGGGTACCTTGTCGGCCCTGGGCGAGAAAGCCGAGGCGGTTAGCCAGGCCTTGGGTGCCGAGTTGAAGCTGCCGGTGCCGGATATGCCTTGGCATTCGCAGCGCGACCGTTGGGTGCGTTTGTGTGCCGAGCTGGGTGTGTTGTGCGGTTCGCTGGGCAAATTGGCGCGCGATGTGTCGCTGCTCTCGCAGGCTGAAATCGGCGAGGTGGCCGAGCCCGAGGATCTGCCGCCCTTGGGGCCGCCTTCGGATGGGCTGGCTTGCCACGAGCCTGCCGGCGCTGTGCCTGCTGCGCCGGCACCGTCGTGGCTCAAGCCAAGCGCCAAGCCGGCCAAGGCAGGCGCGCTTGATGACGCGCATAGGGGCTTGCCTGCGGGACTGCCCTTGTCGGTTCGCAAGCGCAGCCATTCGCGGGCGATGCCGCACAAGCGCAACCCGGTGTCTTGCATGTTGGCGTTGGCGGCGGCGCAGCGCGCGCCGCAGCGTGTGGCGGCCTTGCTGGGCAGCATGCTGCAGGAGTTCGAGCGCGGCCTGGGCGGCTGGCAGGCGGAGCTGGCCGAATCGGTGAGCCTGCTGATGCACAGCCATGGCTCGGCGCGGGCAATGCTGACGGCCATGGCCGGCATCACGCTCTATCCCGGGCGCATGGCGGCCAATATCGAGGCGCAGCAGGGCTTGGTGTACTCCGAGGCCTTGACCCAATGCCTGGCCGGCGTGCTGGGTCGCATAGAGGCCCAGCTGCTGGTGGGGCAGTTGTGCGATGAGGTCTTGGCGGTGCACGAGTCTGGTGATGCTCTGGGCGCTAGCGGCGGGCTGCGCGGCCTGGCTCAAGCGCTTTGTGCGCGTGACGCCCGCTTGCAGGCCGGCATCGAGCCTGCCGCACTGGCCGCGGTTTTTGACCCCCAGCGGGTCGCCCAGCATGCCGATCAACGGGTCAGCAAGGCACTGGCGCAGGCGCGTGTGGACTTGTGCGCCTTGCTGGACCGCCCGCAGTGGTGAAGGGCGCCAGCGGCCCGCGGTGTTGGGCCGCCGCGACCTCCGCCGCGACCTGTAAGGATTGAGGCAAGGTTTCGGGTGCACACTTGGTTTATCCCCCTAGTGAGTTGTGTCCACCATGTCAGTTCAAGACCAATACAAGCAAAAACTGCGCAGTGCAGCGGACGCGCTGGCGCTGCTGCGCAATGACGATTTCATCATCGTGCCCACTGGCGTCGGCGAGCCGCCGGCCTTGTTGAACGCGTTGTCTGAGCAGCGCCGCAGCTTCCGTGGCATCAAGATTGGCCAGATCCTGCCGGTGCGCAAGTTCGCTTATTTCGACCCCGAGACGGTGGACCATGTGCGCCATGTGGCCTTCTTCTATGGCGGCGCGTCGCGCCAGGGTGGCAAAGAAGGTTGGATCGATTTCATCCCCAGCTATTTCTCCGAAATGCCGGCCCTGATCGAGCGGGGCCTGATCCCCGCCGATGTGGTGTTTGCCATGGCCTCGCCGATGGACAGCCACGGCTACTTCTCGCTCAGCCTGGGGGCTGACTACACCATGGCCGCAGTGGCCAAGGCGCGCGCGGTGGTGCTGGAAGTGAACCCCAATGTGCCTTTTGCCTTCGGCAACTGCCATGTGCATGTCTCGCAGGTCAGCGCCCTGGTGGAAAGCTCAGATCCGCTGCAAGAAGTGGGGCTGCCCAAGATCGGCCCGGTGCAGCAGGCCATCGGCAAATATGTGGCCGACATGATCGACGACGGTTCGACCCTGCAGATCGGCTACGGCGGTATTCCCGACGCGGTGGTGATGCAGCTGACGGCCAAGCGCGACCTGGGCATCCACACCGAGATGATCGGCGACGGCATCTTGACCCTGATCGAAAGCGGCGCCGTCACCAACCGGCGCAAGAACTATCTGCCCGGCAAGATGGTGGCTACCTTTGCGCTGGGCTCGCAAAAGCTCTACCGCTTTCTGGATCGCAATCCGGGCCTGGAAATGCATCCGGTGGACTTCACCAACGACCCCTATCTGGCCGGCAAGAACGACAAGCTGGTTGCCATCAACGCGACGCTGCAAATCGACTTGCTGGGCCAGTGCGGCTCGGAAAGCCTGGGGCCGACGCCTTACTCCGGCACCGGCGGGCAAAGCGATTTTGTGCGGGCCGCCAATCGCTCGCTGGGTGGCAAGGCCTTTATCGTGGTGCCTTCGACGGCCAAGGACGACAGCATCAGCCGCATCGTGCCCACGCTGACGCCGGGCACCCATGTCAGTACCAGCAAAAACGACATTAACTATGTCGTCAGCGAGTACGGCGTGGCGCAACTGCGCGGCAAGTCGGCCAAGCAGCGGGCGCAGGAGATGATCGCCATTGCGCACCCCAGCTTCCGCGCGGAGCTGACCGAACAGGCCAAGAAGCTGAAGCTGCTTTGATCGCCTGATCGATCCAGACCGGGCCTGGACGGGCCTCGGTCGCGCGGGAAAGTCAGCAAGCCCAAACTATGAAAAGCCGTGGCCTTTGCTGGTGCTGCGGGTAATGGTTGGCAGCCCGGCCCGACTGCCACTCTTTTCAAAAAATCAAGCCAATGTTGCCAAAGTTACCTTTTCTGTTGTCATTGGCGGCGTTTTTGAGTTTGAGGCCATCTCTGGCTCGGTAGTTCTCTTACTTCCTGCGCTAGATTGCCGTCACTGATCACGATTGGCTCCCATCGCTAACGCAAAAGCCGTCAATATCAATCTAGGGGCTTCTTGTGTAACTTCTCGTATTTCTGGTCAGGATTTCACACTTTGCTCGATAGACTGGCGCCCGTGCCATTCGCCCCCGGGTTCCAGTGATTGACAAGTGAGTACCTGATGATCCATTTCCAAGAAGTATCTGAGTCGCGATATCAGGCGCCCGGTTTGACGATTCAGACCGCCGACCATGCCTTTTGGGTCCATGCGCGCGGCTTGGTGGCGCGCCGTTATGCGGACCGCGGCTATCTGTGCAAAGACTTGAGCACTGCGCCGGATGGGGCGGAAATCATCTGCTCGGCCTTCTCTGGTGCCACCACCGTCGGCACCATCGCAGTTCGCTTTGATACCGAGCATGGCTTGCGTGCTGAGGACTTGTTCGGGGCGGAGTTGCAGGCCCTGCGAGCCCAAGGTTTGCGGCTTTGCGAATTCGGCCGCTTGGCGCTGGATCAGGATGTGGCGGAAAGCAAAGAGCTGCTGGCCCATCTGTTTCACCTCGCTTTCATGCATGCCTACCGCTTGGCGGCTTGCAACACGCTGGTGATTGAGGTCAACCCACGGCATGTGCCTTTTTATCGCCGCATGCTGGGCTTCAAGGTGCAAGGCGAGGCGCGCCACAACACGCGGGTCAATGCCCCGGCGGTGTTGATGGTCTTGGATCTCGTGTGGGCGGGTGAGCAGGTGAGCAGCTTCGGCGGTCGCCCGGCCAGTGCCAGCGTGACGCGCACCCTCTACCCCTTCTTCTACGGCGTGGAAGAGGAATCGGCGATTCTGGCCAAGTTGCGCCAGTAAGCCAGACCAACTGATTGAGTTGGCCATGCGCTCGAGCTTTTAGTCCGCCAGCCAGCCGAGTTGGCGCGACAGTTCTTGCCCGGCCCGCTTGAGGGCGCAGGCCAGCGGGCCGCGTGCATCCAGGTCGAAATGGCCGCTGGGCCCGATGGCGGTCAGGCTGAGCACCATGCGCCCCTGATCATCAAACACAGGCGCCGCCAAGGCGCTGACGCCCGGCACAACGCCGTCCAATGAGCGGGCCAGGCCTTCGGCCCGCGCTTGGCTGAGTTGTTCGTCGAAGTCCTTGTTCTTGCCAGGTTTGTGGCCCTCGGCGCCGTCTTCGGCCGCCAGGGCGGCTTGCACCACGGCAGGCGCCAAGTGAGCGGCAAACAAGCGGCCCGAGGCAGTGCCGCGCAAGCTCATCACCGTGCCATGGCGCATGCTGATGTGAACGGGGCTGGGCGCCTCAGCCACCCGCACGATGGTGGGGCCGCGATTGCCCCAGACCGCAATCGCCACCGTCACCTGCAACTGCGCCGCCAACTCTTCGATGCGCGGCGTGGCCAGGCGTACCGGCTCATATTGCTGCAGGCTGATCAAGCCCAGCTGCAAGGCCAGGGGCCCCAGGCCATAGCGCCCGCTGCTGGCTTCTTGCTCGACCAGGCCGAGCTTGATGAAGCTGACCAGATAGGGGTGCGCTTTGGCGGGCGCCATCTGGCCTTCACGCGCCAAATCCTTCAAGGCCATGGGTCGGCCATGGTGCGCCAAGGCAATCAGCAACTGCCCGCCCACTTCGATGCTTTGAATGCCGCGCGGGCTGGCTTTTTCTTCGTTGGGCAGGGTGGGCGTGTTCATGTCCTTCATTACACCCGATCTCGCTGAACTCGCTGTGCGATAAATTCGCTATAGACAAACGAATTTAACTTTGTTTAAATTCGGGGCCTTGGGTTTCGGGTCTGCCGAAGCCTATTCACGCTCAACAAGCCGACGCCCATGACCCAGCCGACCAAGACCTTTGCCTCCCAAGCCGACCTCGAAGTCAAGCAAGTCAGCTTCGACAAGCTGTCCGAACACGCTTACGCCTACACCGCCGAGGGCGACCCGAATACCGGCATCGTCATCGGTGACGACGCGGTGATGGTGATCGACACTCAGGCCACGCCGGCGATGGCGCAGGACGTGATCCGCCGCATCCGCGAGGTGACCGATAAGCCGATCAAGTACGTGCTGCTGAGTCACTACCACGCGGTGCGCGTGCTGGGCGCCTCGGCCTACCAAGCCGAAGGCTGCGAGCAGATCATTGCCAGCCAAGACACCTATGACTTGATCGTCGAGCGCGGCGAGCAAGACAAGGCCAGCGAGATCGGCCGCTTCCCGCGCCTCTTCGCCAATGTGGAAACCGTGCCGGCCGGCCTGACTTGGCCCACGCTGACCTTCACCGGCAAGATGACTTTGTGGCTGGGCAAGCTGGAGGTGCAGATCCTGCAACTCGGCCGTGGCCATACCAAGGGCGACACGGTGGTGTGGCTGCCGCAGGACCGGGTGCTGTTCTCGGGTGACCTGGTGGAGTTTGATGCCACGCCCTATGCCGGTGATGCCTACTTCAGCGACTGGCCGCAAACCCTCGATAACTTGGCCGCCCTCAAGCCCGCCAAGCTGGTGCCTGGCCGTGGTCCGGCGCTGCAAACCGAGGCCCAGGTGGCCGCCGGCCTGGCCGGCACGCGCGCCTTTGTTAGCGAGTTGTATGCCAGCGTGAAAGCGGGCGCGGCGGCCGGGCAGGAGCTCAAGGCCGTGTACCGCGAGACCTACGAGCGCCTGGCGCAGAAGTATGGCCAGTGGGTGATCTTTGCCCACTGCATGCCCTTTGATGTGACCCGCGCTTTTGACGAAGCCAGCGGCCATGTGGACCCGCGCATCTGGACGGCTGAGCGCGACCTGGCCATGTGGCAGGCCCTGGAAAGCTGAGCGCCTGATCGCTTCTCGGCTCAGCCGCCAAGCACCGCGCTGCTGAGCCCACCCCACCGAACTTAGAGAGTTGCAAGACCATGAAGATCCAACGCATTCACCACGTCGCCTACCGCTGCATTGATGCCAAGACCACCGTCGATTGGTATGAAAAGCATCTGGGCATGAACTTTGTGCTGGCCATTGCCGAAGACAAAGTGCCGTCCACCAAGGCGCCCGATCCCTATATGCACATCTTCATGGATGCGGGCGGCGGCAATGTGTTGGCCTTTTTCGAGCTGCCCAATTCGCCCGCCATGGGCCGCGACAGCAACACGCCGGAGTGGGTGCAGCACATCGCCCTCAAGGTCGACAGCGTGGCCGAGTTGGAAGCGGCCAAGACGCGCCTGCAAGCGGCCGGCATCGATGTGATCGGCATCACCGACCACACGATTTTCAAGAGCATCTACTTCTTTGATCCCAACGGCCACCGCCTGGAATTGGCGGCCGATGTGGGCACGCCCGAGATGTACGCCAAGCTCGACGCCTGCAAGCGCGAGATGCTGGACGAATGGACCCGCACCAAGCAAGCACCCAAGCATGCCGCCTGGATGCACGACGGCTCCCACGCCGCCTGAAACAGTCCTGAGCTGGAGCCCGGCGTGCAGCAGACCTATCAATACCCCGAATTTCCTTATGTGCAGAGCGCGGAGCAAGCGGCGGGTGAGTATCTGCAGCACCCGCTGGTGATCATTGGCGCCGGCCCCGTGGGCCTGAGCCTGGCGCTGGACTGCGCCATGCGCGGCATCCGCACCCTGGTGCTGGATGACAACAACAGCGTCAGCATCGGCTCGCGCGCCGTTTGCTACGCCAAGCGAACGCTGGAAGTGTGGGAGCGCCTGGGCGTGGCCACGCCCTTGCTGGCGCAGGGCGTGAGTTGGCAGCACGGCAAGGTCTTCCACCGCGACGAGTTGGCCTATCAGTTCGACCTGCTGCCCGTGGCCGCGCAGCAAATGCCGGCCATGATCAATCTGCAGCAGTACTACCTGGAAGAAGAACTGGTGGCGGCCTGCGTCAAGCACCCGCTGGTGGATCTGCGCTGGAAGCACAAGCTGCTGAGCCTGAGCCAAGAAGCCGATGCCGTGCGCCTGCAAGTGGAAACGCCCGATGGCCAGTTCGCATTGGGCGCGCAATGGCTGGTGGCCTGCGACGGCGCCAGCAGCGATACCCGCCGCATGGTTGGGGCGGACTTCAGTGGCCAGTTCTTCCAGGACCGTTTCCTCATCGCCGATGTGGTGATCAAGCCTGATGCCGCCAAGGCCGAACTGCCCGCCGACGCAGAACACAGCAACGGCCATGGCGCGGGCCTGACGCGGCCCGGCGCCGCACCCGAACGCTGGTTCTGGTTCGACCCGCCTTTCCACCCCGGCCAGTCGGTGCTGCTGCACAAGCAAAGCCATGACGTTTGGCGCATCGACTTTCAGCTCGGCTGGGAGGCCGATCCGCTTGAGGAGAAAAAGCCCGAGAACGTCATTCCCCGCATCCGCGCCATGTTGGGCGAGGGCGTGCCCTTTGAGCTGGAATGGGTTTCGGTCTATCAATTCGCCTGCCGGCGCATCGACCAGTTCCGCCATGGCCGCGTGCTGTTCGCCGGTGATGCGGCGCATCAGGTGTCGCCCTTTGGCGCGCGCGGTGCCAACACCGGCGTGCAAGATGCCGACAACCTGGCCTGGAAGCTGAACGCGGTGTTGAACCAAGGCGCGCCCGAGCGTCTGCTGGACACCTATCACGAGGAGCGCGCCTACGCCAGCGATGACAACCTGGCGCAAAGCACCCGCTCCACCGACTTCATCACGCCCAAGAGCCGCGCCTCGCTGCGCCTGCGCAATGCGGTGCTGGAGTTGGCGCGCAGCGAGGCCTTTGCCCGCCCGCTGGTCAATAGCGGCCGCCTGTCAACGCCGACACCCTACTTAAGCTCCTCGCTCAACACCCCGGACGAGCAAGCCTTTGCCGCCGCTAGCGTGTGCCCGGGCAGCCCTTGCCTGGACGCGCCGGTGCAAGTGGCGGGTCAGTCTGATTGGCTCTTGCGTCAATTGGGCCGCGGCTTTGCCCTGCTGAGCTGGGGCCCTGCGGCTGCGGTCACTTGGGCCGGCGTGACGGCCCAGCCCCTGATCGTGGGCCGCGATATTGCCGACCCGGACGGCTTGCTGGCTCAGCGCTTTGACGCCCAACCCGGCACTGTTTATCTGATCCGCCCTGACCAATATGTGGTCGCACGCTGGCGCGAGTTTTCGCCCGCCAAAGTCATCACCGCATTGCGCCGCAGCCTGGGAGCTACTCAAGCATGAGCCATCTGAACCGCAGCCCGAATATCCCCGACCCCGATGGCTTTTACGAGGCCTTGATCCAAGCTCAGCGCGACCTCAGCGACGCGCAAGCCGATGCCTTTTTGGCCAAGCTGGTGCTGATCCTGGCCAACCATGTCGGCGACCGCGCCGTGCTGACCGAGGCGCGGGAGCTGGCCCGCAGGAATACCCTGGAAAATCCACCGCAATGAGCGCCGCAACAAGTATTGCCATAAGCATTTAGCCGCTGAATTCAATCCACAAGACTGAAGCAATAAAAGTAGTCCACCACGATGAGCCTGATCGACCATACCCACCGCCCAGACGCCCAAAGCTGGGTCGCCAGCGCCAATAGCGCCGACACCGAATTCCCGATTCAGAACCTGCCCTACGGCCTGTTCCGCCGCGCCGGCAGCAATGAAAGCGCGCGCGTCGGCATCGCCATCGGCACGCAGATTCTTGACCTCCACCGGGCCAGCGCTTTAGGCAAATGGTCCAGCGCCGTGCAAGTGCTTTTGCAGCCCTTGGGTCAAGGTGATCTGAATGCCTTCATGGCCCAGCCCGCCGCGCTGCGCCGCCAACTGCGCCATGCCTTGTTCGACGCTTTGCTGGCCGGCAGCCCACAGGAAGCGGCCCTGCGCCCGGCCTTGGTTGCGCAAGCCGAAGCGCAGATGGCCGTGCCTTGCCGCATCGGCGACTACACCGACTTCTACACCGGCATCCACCATGCCACCACGGTGGGCAAACTGTTCCGCCCGGACAACCCGCTGCTGCCCAACTACAAATGGGTGCCGATTGGTTACCACGGTCGCAGCTCCTCCATCGGCGTGAGCGGCGGCACGGTGCGCCGGCCCCTGGGCCAGCTCAAGGCGCCGGACGCGGACGTGCCGACCTTCAGCGCCTGCAAGCGCCTGGACTATGAGCTGGAGCTGGGTGTGTTCGTGGCCGCCGGCAATGCGCTGGGCGAGCCGATTGCCATGCAGGATGCCGACGAGCACCTCTTCGGTGTGACCTTGCTCAACGACTGGTCGGCCCGTGATGTGCAGGGTTGGGAATACCAGCCCCTGGGCCCCTTCCTGGCCAAGAATTTCGCCACCACGCTGTCGCCCTGGATCGTCAGCATGGATGCGCTGGAACCCTTCCGCACCGCCTTCGCCCACCCGCCCGAAGACCCGCAGCCTCTGCCTTACATCGACTCGGCTAAGAACCGCGCCGAGGGCGGCTACGACATCGAGCTGGAAGTCTGGCTGCAGACCGCGCAAATGCGCGCGCAAGGCCTGCCGGCCACGCGCCTGATGCGCTCCAACTTCAAGCATGCCTACTGGACGCTGGCGCAAATGCTCACCCATCACGCCAGCAATGGCTGCAATTTGCAGCCGGGTGATTTGATGGGTACGGGTACTCAGTCTGGCCCGCAGGCGGGGGAGGGCGGCTCGATGTTGGAGTTGTCCCTCGGGGGCAAGCAAGACCTGACCCTGCCTAATGGCGAGACTCGCAAGTTCCTGGCAGACGGCGACACGGTCATCCTGCGCGGCTATGCCCAGCGCGAGGGTGCCCGCCGCATCGGCTTTGGCGACTGCAGCGCCACCATCACCGCGGCACCTGCGCTGGCTTGATTTTTTGATTGATTGATACACCGGGCTTTGGCGCCGTCGGGAGACGTTCGCGCCAAAGCCCGCTTTCTTGGGTGGGACCCTTTCCCGCCCGCGCCAAAAGTCATGGTTTATTGAAGGGCTCAGAGCGTCCCTGCTGCTGCGGCCGACCCCTTTGTAAGCACCATGCAATGAAGTCCATCAAAGCGCAACGTGGTGATTCAAGCCGGCCCCCAGCCGCTAAATTAGTGGCACCGAAAAGCAGCCGCTTAGCGGAGAGCGACGAGCCAGGTTCGATCAGCCCACTGCCCATTCAGCCCCATGCACCGCATGGCCTGAATCGCATGCTGAGCGCCCGGGAGTCATCAATAGATCCTCGCCAAGAAAATCATCATCAAGGAGCATCCCGTGTCCGACGCTGTATTCAAGAAGAAACTCTTGCCTCAACTCATCACCCTGACGCTGGCCGCGCTGGCGGTGCATGCGGCACAGGCGGCGGATGAGGTGGCTCCGGCCGCTAGCGCTGCGGCCAGCGAGAAGCTGGACTTGGTGGAAGTGGTGGGCGTGCGCGCCACCCTGAAGAAGAATCTGCTGGAAAAGCGCGAGTCCAACAATATCGTTGACTCCATCCGCGCGGAAGACGTGGGCAAGTTCCCCGACAAGAACGTGGCTGATTCGCTGCAGCGCATGCCCGGCGTGTCGGTGGACCGCGGCTGGGGCGAGGGCAAGGCCATCTTCGTGCGCGGCACGGACAAAAACTTGAACATGACGCAGCTCAACGGTCAGGCCGTGGCCTCCGCCGAGTGGTGGCTGAACGAAGCGCAGACACGCAGCTTCAACTACGACGTGCTTCCGTCTGAAATCGTGGGTAGCCTCGATATCTACAAAAGCCCCTCGGCCGATCTGGACGAAGGCAGCGTGGGCGGCCTGGTGGTGGTGAAGACGCGCAAGCCGCTGGAGTTCAAGGAGCGCCTGACCCTGCAGGGCTCGGCCGAAGCCACTTATAGCAAGCTGCCCGGCAAGACTGACCCGCAATTCAGCGGCCTGCTGAACTGGCAAAACGAGAACAAGACCCTGGGCGTGCTGCTCTCCATCAGCGAGCAAAAGCGCACCATGCGCCGCGACGGCCTGGAGAACTTCCCCGACGGCAAGTACAACATCGTGCCGGTCGACAAGACCAACAACCCCACGGGCGCGGCGGCCACCAATGCGTACGCCTCATGGGGCGGTGGCTCGGCCATCTTCCGCCAGGATCGTGAGCGCACGACGGGCAATCTGGCGATTCAGTTCCGCCCCACGAGTGAAACCGACTTCGTGCTGAATTACATGAATTCAGACATGAAGATGAATAACAACAACCAGAACTACCTCTGGCAAGCCAGCGGCCAAGCCGATGCCAAGGGCAATATCAACGTCCAGAACCCCAGCTTCATCAACACCTCGGACGGCAGCAAGGCCTTGGTGGGCGGCACCATCGGCAACACCAATGTGTCGTTTGAGCCGATCTACCGGGAGTCCTACGTGAAGTCCAAGGTGTTGGACCTGGACGGCAGCTATCAAGGCAGCAATTGGAAGCTGCACGGCCAGGTCGGCAGCACCGAAGCCGAAGGCGGCAGCAAGCATGACCGCCACTTCTGGATGGAAGGCAATGCCACCACGCAGATCGATCTGGGACCGGACAAGTACGGCGTCAAATACCTCAATATCGACCCGCTCACCTACACCGGCTTGACCCTGAAGCCGGGCGGTGGCACCAGCGACCGGGTTCGCATCATGAAGAGCAAAGAGAACTACGGCCAGGCCGACTTCTCGCTGTTCTTTGACGACTCCTTCATCAATGCCTTGAAGGTGGGCTTGAAGCTGCGCGACAGCACGCAAGAGAATCAGCGCAGCCAGGGTCGCGCCGATGGTACGGCGGCCAGCTGGCAGTCCTTCACCCTGGCGGACTTGTCCACCGGTGCTTCGCCCCTGCTGAGCCAGAAGGCCGCCACGCCCGGCGCGCTGACTCAGTACCGCTGGTTTGACGACGGCCTGGTGGCCAGCAAAGCCATCCCCATGTTCGACAAGAACATGGTCTATACCGAGCTGAAGAACGAGGAGTACAAGATCCACGAACGCATCAGCGCTGGCTATGTGAAGGCGGAGTATTCCAGCAATAAATGGCGTGGTGACTTCGGCGTGCGCCTGGTCAAGACCGAGCAGACTTCGGACGGTAATGCCATCGTGGCTGGCGGTTATGCGCCCATCAGCGTCAAGAACAGCTACACCGATGCGCTGCCCAATCTGAACGTGATCTATGACCTGCAAAAGGACGTGATCCTGCGCGGCGCGGTGTCTCGCGTGATGTCGCGCCACCCCTTCAATTTGCTCAGCCCCAGCATGACGCGTGACGGCACGGTGCTGACGGCAGCCACGGCCGGCAATCCCTTGCTCAAGCCGGTGCATTCCAATCAAGGTGAGTTGGGCGCCGAGTGGTATTACGCCGAAGGCGCGGTGCTGGCCGGTACGGCCTTCATCAAGAAGCTCGACACCTTTGTCTACACCGTCGCGGCGCAAGAGCAGGTGCTGGGCCAGACGCTCAACGTCACCCGCCCCTACAACGCCGACAACGGCGCCGACATCAAGGGCTTTGAGCTGCAATGGCAACAGCCCTTCGGCAATAGCGGCTTTGGCACGGTGATGAACTACACCTACACCGATGCCAAGGCCGGCGCGGTGGCCGGGCAGCCCAAGCTCAATGTGCTGGGTAACTCGCGTGACCAGTTCAATTTGAGCGGCTACTACGAAGCCCACGGCTTCAGCGTGCGGGCGTCCTACAACTACCGCTCCAAGTCTTACGGCGATATGCACTTCGGCGGCCAGGACGTGAACAGCGCTTACGGCCAGTGGGATGCCACCGCCAGCTGGGACATCACGCCCAAGCTGAGCTTGTATGGCTCGGCGGTGAACATCACCAACGAGGTGGTGCGCACCAACACGACGGATGGCATGCCCATCGGCGTGTATGAGAACGGCTCGCGCTACTCGATCGGCTTGCGCGCCAAGTTCTGATCGGGCGAGATCGCGCCAGCGCTCGGTCGCTAGGCGCGGTCAGACGCAGCTTTGGGAGCGGCTCTTCCTGCCAAGGATGAGCCGACTCCCTTGCCTCGGCGGCTGCGCCCAGAGTGCGCTCGTGACGAGCCTTCGCACCCTGCTCGGGCCGGCTTGATTGCTTTGGGGTGAGTTGCGGCCAGCGCCAACAAGCGCTGTGGTTTGCGCGGCCTCCCTGGCTTGCATCCACGGGCTTGATGGCTTGCGGCTCACCCCTTGTTTTTCTTCGTTTCGCTTTGCCCTACCCACTGCCCGCTGGGAGTTTTCGCAAAAATGGATTCCGTCATGCAAACAAGCCCTGATGTTCAGGCGCCGCCACGCTCGGCGCGGGACGTGGTTCTGCCCATGTTGTTCATCGGCCTGCTGTTCTTCATCCTGGGTTTTGCGACCTGGTTGAACGGCTCGCTGATTCCCTTCCTCAAAATCGTCTGCGACCTGAATAACTTTCAGGCCTTGTGGGTCACGTTTGCCTTCTACATCGCCTACACCGTGATGGCCTTGCCGGCAGCCGCCGTGCTGGGCCGCATCGGCTACAAGAACGGCATGACGGCGGGTTTGGGCATCATGGCCATCGGCGCCTTGCTCTTCATCCCGGCTGCGCGCTCCAGCTATTACGGCATCTTTTTGCTGGCCTTGTTCACCCTGGCCACCGGCATGACGCTGATGCAAACCGCCATCAACCCCTACATCGTCTGCATCGGTTCGCGCGAGAGCGCGGCCATGCGCATCAGCATCATGGGCTTGTTCAACAAGGGTGCCGGCATCGTTGTACCCTTGGTGTTCTCGGCGCTGATTCTGTCGGGCGTGGATCAGTTTTCCGACAGCGCCCTGGCTGCCTTGGATGCCGCCGGGCGCGAAGCCGCACGGGCTGAGTTGTCGGCCCGCCTGGTCTACCCCTACGCCGTGATGGCCGCAGGCTTGCTGGTAATCATGATCATCATCCACTTCTCCTCTTTGCCCGAGATTGCGCTTGATGATGAGCCGGCGAAAGGCGGGGATGAGCTGACCCGCTTTGGCGTGTTCCAGTTCCCGCAAGTGGTGCTGGGGGCGCTGGCCTTGTTCGCCTATGTGGGGGTGGAGGTCATTGCCGGTGACACCATCGGCCTCTACGGCCACAACCTTGGCGTGGCCAATTTCGCGGTGCTGACCTCCTACACCATGGGCTTTATGGTCCTGGGCTACTGCCTGGGCGTAGCCTTGATCCCTAAGCTGATGGCGCAAAAGACGGCGCTGCTCTTGTCTGCCACCAGCGGCATCATTTTCACGTTCGGGGTGGCCACCAGTTCTGCCACTGACACTGGCATTAGCCAGCTGCTTTTGGGTTGGGCGGGTGTGCCCGCCGTGCCCAATACGGTGATGTTCCTGGCCTTGCTGGGCCTGGCCAATGCCCTGGTCTGGCCTTCGATCTGGCCGCTGGCGCTGGAAGGTTTGGGCAAGTACACGGCGGCCGGTTCAGCCCTGCTGATCATGGGCATTGCCGGTGGTGCCTTGCTGCCCATGCTGTATGGCCGCATCTCCGACGCCAGCGGTGCGCAGGCGGGTTACTGGCTGCTTCTGCCTTGCTATGCGCTGATTCTTTTCTACGCGCTGGTGGGTCACAAGCTGCGGCGCTGGAAGTAAGGCCTTGGGCGGCCGGCCGCTATTGAGCGCCATCGACATCGACATGGGCTGACGCCGCGCCATCAGCGGGGTTTGTTCAAGTGGGACAGACCACGAGTGCAGCAAGAAGACCCGCGTGGCACCAGCCAGGCGGGTCGTTTCCTTTTGGTGCGAATCGCTTTTTTTTAGACGCCGCGCTGGCGCTGCCGCATCAAGCCAATCAGGCTCAGCAGGCCCACCAAAAGCAGGGCGGCACTTGCCGGCTCCGGCACCGGTGTGAGCAAGAAAATGTGCTGGCTCCACTGGCCGCTGGCGCTGTCGAAATAGTCACCGGCGCCGAGAATCTGGCCGCTTTCATTGATGTCTCTGGCCTGAGTCAGCTTGCCGAAACTCGCACCCGTGTGGCTCAAGGTATTCAGATCAATCTCGCTCCAGCCCAGCGCCCCTTGGGTCCACATCATGGCCCGCTCGTCGTAAGGGCCGTAAGAGCCATAGCCGACGATGACACTGGCTTCGTTGATGCCGCCGACCCCGCCGACGTTCATCTGCCAATTGGCTGCCGTGGCACTGACCGGCAATGGCGTGACCGTGTTGCCTTGCCAGACATAGGTCTGGTTCCAGCTATAGCCCGCCGCCTCATAAAAAGCTGTGCCGGCCACCGTGTTTGAGTTGTTGATGGCCGCGCCCGCCGGTCTGAAGCCGGCCCGCTCGGGGATGAAGGTCGTGGCGCCGACGCCGTTTGAATAGCCAGCCTGGAAGTTGGCCGTGGGCGAATTGACATTGCTCATCAAGCCCATGCCGGCATCGTTGATGGCGCTGCCGGTGCTCCATTTGTTCAGCTCTGTGATGGCGTAGCCGCCGCTGCCATCCGGTGACCAGATCGCCGCACCGTCCCCGGTGTTGCCGATGACCTGGCCCTTGGCATTGATCTGTCGCACTTCGGAATAGCTATAGCCCGCCCAGTTTGCCAACTGCGGCAAGTTGGTCCGGCTGCCGGCCTGCCACACAAAGGCCTGCGATGAGCCGGCATTGCGATCAACGCCGATCACAGCATTGCTGTTATTGATGCCGTACAAGGCAAAGTTATTGGCATTGCCCTGTGCATTGAATAGCTCGGTGACCGTGTAGCCGCCGGCCGTGGGGCTAAGAATGCGGTTGCCGAGTACCACCCAGCCTTGATCGTTCAAGGCCATGGTCTGCACATTTTGGGCCGAGCCGAGATCGGTGATGGTCCAAGTGACAGCGGAATCCGCCGTGCTGCCCATCAGAGCCAATGCCAAGCCCGCCGTCATCGCCATGGTCGAGTAATGCTTCATCCCAAACCCCTTGCGTCCATTGACTAGAACTCGGCCAGGGCACTGCATAGGTGGCCCCGACCCTGCATCAATGATGGAGGTTTGCGGCCGGCACCATTTGATTTGGATCAGATGGGCATCAAAGTGGACGGGGACTTGGCTACTGCCAATTCAAGGTTTCAGTCCACGAGAACTAGAACGTGACGAAGGCCTTGGCGTCTTCGGGGCTGAAGTATTTGCGCATGATCTTCAGCAGCGTGCCGTCGCGGCGCATGCCGTCGATGATGGCGCGCCATTTCGCTTGCTCGGCCTCAGGCAGAGACTTCTTGGACATGATCAGCCCATGCAGCACCGGCGGGTCGCCGAAGTCCAGGGTGCGAGTTAGCTTGCTGAGCGCGGCGCGCTCGACCTGAGAGAAGTTGAAGGGCTCGATGATCATGCCCTGGATGCGGTTGCGGGTCATCATCTCCAGCAGTTGCGCGTGGTCGGCCACTTCGTTGATGCGGCCGTTCGCTGCCAAGCGATCCACCAGCTGATTGGCGCGTTCGCTGTAGCGGAAGCTGCGGATCTGCCCCAGATAGAGTTCGGGGCTGCGCTCGAAGCCTTCCAGCGTGCTCACCTGCGCGTCTTTGCGCAATAGGAATTGGTATTTGTTGAACAGGTACCAAGCGAAGCCGGCGAACT
Organism: Paucibacter sp. KCTC 42545; assembly: GCF_001477625.1. Classification (NCBI taxonomy): domain Bacteria; kingdom Pseudomonadati; phylum Pseudomonadota; class Betaproteobacteria; order Burkholderiales; family Sphaerotilaceae; genus Roseateles; species Paucibacter sp. KCTC 42545. The sequence goes on along the minus strand of NZ_CP013692.1, from coordinate 3,034,409 downwards.
TCTCCCGCGCCTCATTGCTGATGCCCGACATGCTGAAGTCCAGCTCGCCGGACTCGATCCAAACCCAGATGCGTGAGCGCGGCATCACGGTGGTTTCGATAGCGCAGCCGCTGCGCTTGATCAGCTCGTCCGCCACGTCCCGGTCAATGCCTTGCTGGGTCGCTTTTGAGTAGAGCAGGCCGTGGTCATGAAAGGCCAAGGTGAAGCGCCGCGAACAACTGGGCAAGTCCGCCGTCGCCGTCGCCGCCGCCGCAGCTAGCGGCAGCAGGCACAGCCAAACCAGCACAGCGGCTGTGTAGCGAATGGCTGGGCGAGGAAGCGCAAGACGCATGAATTCTCCGTTATGGCTGATGTCGCGCTGCGGCGCGGCGAGCGACTCAAGTCTATGGCACTTGCACCGGCGCGGCGTGCCCTGGCTTGTTAGCGCGGCCCTGTGCGGGGCAGGGTTACTGCTGCGCCTTTGCCACAGCGGCACGAAGGTTGATGCCGATCAAATGTGCCCAATCGCCTCGATGGGAGCATGAATTGAAGCCCACAAAAAGCGAGAAAGCATCTGTGATGAGTCCAGCTCTGATCTCCTGCTCACCAGCCCTAGCCCCAGCCGTTGCCGCCAACGGCTGCACGCAGGCAGTGCCGCTCGGCCTAGCGGCGTGCACGCTGCTAAGCGGTCCCATACGCAAGACCGGCGCGCTTTAGCCGGTGTGATTGCCCAGGCCGGGGCGGGCAGGACATCCCGCACCTCGGTCTTCATTTCAACTGTCCAAGCGAGGAAATCATGAAGAGATTGAAATCCGTTGAGCCAACGGAGGACGGCCCACGCCAGCCACTGCTGGAGCGGCCTCGTCGAGGCCTTAGCCTGGTGTTTGCGCTCGCCCTGGCGGGCGTGCTCGGCGGCTGTGGCGGTGGGGGCTCAGGCAGCGCACCCGAGCCACCGGCACCACCCCCAACGCCACCCGCGCCCAGCACGCCGCTGAGCTGGGATCAGCCCCAGGCCACGTGGGACAACGTGGTGTGGCAATAGGCCTCGCCACCACTTCTTAAGCAAGAAACGACCAATTCAGTACTTCTATTTTTTGAAAGATTGATATGCGCAAGACTTTTATCGCCCTGACCCTCGCTGCCATCGCCACCGCTGCTTCCGCGCAAGTGACGGTGCCCAACACCTTTGTGGCCGGCGCGCCCGCCAAGGCGGCCGATGTCAATGCCAACTTCCAGGCCCTGGCCACGGCGATCAATAGCCTGAATACCCGTGTGGGCAAGCTCGAAGGCGGACCGGTCACCAGCAGCGATTTGGTGGGTAGTTACACCATCAACGCCATCCAAACAGAGCTGGGTGGCGCAGGCATCAATCCTGGCAAGTTTGTCTCCACCTATGTTGCCAAGGGCACGATCAGTTTTTCGGCCGACGGCACCGGGAAAATTAAGGGTTATGTGGAGACCGGTCACGAAGTGCCACTTCACGACGCCGCCGGGCCGCGCACGATTCATAGCGTGTCGGTTCCCGAGCTCAACTTCAGCTGGAGCTATGTCAACGGTGTGCTTTCGGCCAAAGACAGCAATGGCAATGTCATGATCAACGGCTCGGCCACCGTTGCCTTGGGTGGCAAGTTGATCATCATGACCTCCAGCAACCCGAACGATGGCACCAGCGTGCTCCAGGTCTGGACCCGAAGCAACTGAGCTTAGCGTTTGACTCGGCGCGTCGGCCGATGCGGGCAGTGTGCAATTGCACCGCGTCGGCCGGCGCGTCGTCTTGTTCTTGTCACCGAATTTGGGGGGGCACCCTCTTAGAATTGAAGCGTATATAAAACTCAGAACATCGGGCACCCTGTGTTGGATCGCTGTTTACTCCAGCCAGAGGCTGAATCATCGCCATGCGCCGCCGCGCCTTAAACCTTGCCGCCCTGGGCCTGCTGGGATGCGGAGCGGTCAGCGCTGTCAGTGCGGACGCCAACGAGCGCGTCACGCTGCAGGGCTTCACCGAGCCGCTGCCGCCGCTCAACTATGCCGACGACTCCGGCAAGGCGCAGGGCTTCAGCGTTGACTTGCTGCGCATGATTGCGGCTCAGGCAAAAGTGCCGCTGGAGATTCAAGTCACGCCCTGGGTGCGGGCCACGCAACTGGCGGCTGGCACCCCCAATAGCGTCTTGTTCTCGCTGACCCGCCTGCCGGAGCGCGAGGGCAAATTCAAATGGGTGGGGCCGATCAGTGAGCGGCGCATTCTTTTGTATCGCCTGAAAGATCGCACCGATCTGCAGGTCAAGGACTTGAAAAGCCTGCACGGCTTGAAGATCGGTGTCGTGCGTGAGTCCGCCGCTGCCAAACGCCTGCAAGCCGAAGGCCTGCGGGTGGGCGAAGAGCTGGAGTTGGCCCTCGATGACGGCAGCAATCTGCGCAAGCTGCTGGTCGGCCGCATGGACTTGCTGGTGATGCTGGATTGGGCTGCTGCCTGGAATCTGCGCCAACTCAAGCTGGACTACGCCACCCTGCGCCCGGTGCTGGAGTTGGACAATGCCTACGAGTATTGGTACGGCCTGCATCCCGATTGCGACGACGCCTTGGTGCAGCGCCTGCAAGCCGGCTTGAATGTGCTGCGCCGCAACGGACGTTACGACAAGCTGCGTCGCCAGTATTTCAGCTGAGGTCGTGGCTGCGTGTCAGGCCTTGCTCAGCGCGGCTGAGTGTCCGCAGCAGCGTGTTGCTGCAGATAAGCCCGGTGGCCCCAGAACTCGCCAGCCTTCGCCGCCAAGGCCGACCTGGCTTGCGCGCTGCTGATCAGCCCACTTGGCGGTGCAGGTTGCAGGCCGCCGGGGAAGCGGCCCATGCCCGCCAGCAGGCAATACCAAGAGGGGCGGATGTACATCAGTGCCTCGCCATGCCGGGTCAGCTCAGCCTCGAAGTCAGCGCCGCAGTCCCACACCTCCAGAATGCTGCCCAGGCGCGCGGATATGTTGCGGTTGGCAAGGTTGGCGCGCCAGTATTCGGTGTCGTCCCGGCTATTGAGTTGGTAGTGGCCCACCACATAGTCGCGGACGCCCTCGAACATTTGCCTGATACGGGCATTGAAGCCGGCCTGGCCCGCGCGGCCGAAGTGGGCATGTTCCAGCGCGGCAATGAAGTGATCGAGCGAGAACTGAATCAGCATCAAGGCCGTGGCCTCCAGCGGTTCGATGAAACCTTGCGACAAGCCGATGGCCAGGCAGTTGTGGCGCCAGTGCTCAGAGACTTGGCCCACCCGCATCTTCAGATGCCGTGCCTCGCTGTCGTGCGCCGCAGGGCCCAAATGTTCGCGTAGCTCTTGCTCGGCTTCTTCGGCGCTGACAAAGGCCGAGGCGTAGACATAGCCATTACCAAACCGATTGGTCAGCGGAATTTGCCAGGCCCAGCCATGGCTCAGGGCGGTGGAGCGGGTTTGTGAGGGGATGTCCTGGCTTTCGTCCAGCGCGGTGGGCATGGCGATGGCGCGGTCATTGAAAAGGTTGTCCGCGAAGGACTCAAAGGGCACGCCCAGGGCCTGGTTGATCAACAAGCCCTGGAAGCCGCTGCAGTCGATGAACAAGCTGCCCGTCAGAACCTCGTCGCTGCCGTTCAGGCGCAGACCGCTGATGTCGCCATTCTCTTGACGTAGCACCTCGGCCACCGTGCCGATGCGATGGGTGACACCCAGTTTGAGCGCATGCGACTTGAGGAACTGGCCCAGCAAGCCAGCGTCGAAGTGATAGGCGTAGTCGGTCGGCGGGCTGGTCCGGCCGTCGGCGCGCGGCAGGTAGAAGGGCGCTTTGCGCTGGCGTGCAAGCTCGGCCGCAATGAAGAAATCCTGCGGGTTCGCGTCCGCCGCGCTGCCGCGCCGGCGCAGGCAGGCTTGGGTGAAGAAGCGGGTGCCCAGGCTCAGGTCGTCCTGATTGAAGAAGGGGTGCACATAGCTCTCGAAGCCTGGCTGGGTGGTCCATTGCGGGAACTCGATGCCGCATTTGTACGTGGCATTGCAGGCCGGCATCCATTCGCTCTCGGCCAGGCCCAGGCGGCGGAAGAATTCGCGCAGATAGGGGGTGGAACCTTCGCCCACGCCGATGGTGGCGATCTCGCTGGATTCGATCAGGGTGACGCGGCAGCCCAGCCCGCCCCACTGCTGCATCAAGAGGTTGGCGCTCATCCAGCCGGCCGTGCCGCCGCCGACGATGATGATGTGCGCGATGGCTGCCGGAGGTGTCATGGCCTGTACGTGCATGCGTGCTGAGCTGATTGCGAGTCAGGGCGCGCGGCTGGGCAAAGCCATGCGCACCTCGAAGCCGCCTTGTGGATGATTGCGAAAGCGCAGGGTGCCACCATGGTCGGCCACGATGTCGCGCACGATGGACAGGCCTAGACCCAGCCCTTCCTTGCGCAGCTTGGCGCCATGCTCCAGCCGGGTGTAGGGCTGACCCAGCTTGGCCAGAGCGCTCTCGGGCACGCCGGGGCCGTGGTCGCGCACGGTGAGCAAGACCTGACCCTCTTCGGGGCTGCCGGCCTCGCCTTCGCTCATGCGCAGCTCGGCTCTTCGCTCGGCTTTGTGCTCGGCGCCGGCGCCGTAGAACATGGCGTTGTCCAGCAAATTGCCGAGCGCGCGTTTGAGCGCCAGCGGCTTGCCGAAGACGGTCAGCGGCTTGTCCATCAGCTCGATGTGTTGGCCGGCCATGCGGGCGTCGCGCACCATTTTCTGCAGCACGAGGTCGATGCGCACCGGCACCCGGTTCTCGTGGATGTCGGTGTCTTTGACGATCTGCAAGGCGGTCTTCACCATCATGTCCAGCTCGTCCAAGTCCTCATGAAACTCCTCCTGCACGGCCAGGTCGTCCAGCAGCTCGCTGCGCAGGCGCAGCCGGGTGATGGGGGTCCGCAAATCATGCGAGATGGAGGCGAACAGGCGCTCGCGGTCGCTGAGGTAGCGGCGGATGCGCTCTTGCATCTCGTTGAAGGCCTGGATGGCGTGGCGCACTTCAGACGTGCCGCTGAGTTTGAGCGGCTTGGGTGTGGACTTGTGCCCCATGCGGGCCGCTGCGCGGCTGAGTCCGCGCAGCGGGCGTGTCAGTGCGCGCGCAGCGATTAAGGTCATCAGCAGGGCCAGGCCCAGGGTCAGCAACTGCGGGGCCATGCGTTGCCAGGTGAAGAACTCCAGCTGCTCCAGAAAGTAAGGGTCGGGCAGGGCGCTGGTGAGGTAGAGCCACTGGCCCGGCTCGGTCTCGGCCTGGATCACCAAAAAGGGGGCGGGCCGGTCCGGCGTCAGCAAGGAGGGCTCCACCCAGCTGTCTGGCAGCTCCGACAAGAGCGCGCCGCTGGGCGCTACTTGCAGGCCGACCGGGGAGGCGAGGGTGACATTGAGCGCCGTGCCGGGCTTGAGCTGGGCGCGCAATTCTTGCAGTACGCCTTCTTCCATGCGCCGTGCCAGGTCTTGCCCGGGCAGCGGGGTCACGCTGACTGCAGCGTTATTGAAGAAAACCAGAAAGCGAGTGCCGCCCATGGTGCGCAATTGCTCGATCAGCAAGGGCCGGTAGGCGGCGGGCAATTCCCGCAGTGCGCGCAAGGCGCCGAGTGCGCCGCTGGCCACATGGTGAGCGGCCAGCTCGGCCTGGTGCTTGGTGCGCTGCTCGATCTGGTTGTACCAAAGCAGATTGATCAAAAGCTGCACCAGTGCCAGGCCGCCCAACATGGCCAGCACGAAGCGGCCTTGCAGGCTGTCGAACAAAAAGGCCAGGAAGCGCTGCGGCCATTGTCGCCACGAATTGCGCCAGCCACGCCCGCCCAGCGTGGCGCTGGCCTCAGAGGGCATGGCCGGTGTCTACCGTGGTGGCAAACACATAACCCGAGCCGCGCACGGTCTTGATCAGCGCCGGCTGTTTGCCATCGTCTTGCAAGCGCTGGCGCAGGCGGCTGACCTGCACGTCGAGCGAGCGGTCCAGCGGCCCGAGGTCGCGGCCGCGGGTGACCTCGGCCAGGCGGCTGCGGTCCAGCACCTCGCCGGGGTGTTCCACCAGCAGCTTGAGCAGTTGAAAGTCCATGCCCGAGAGGGCCGAAGCCACGCCGTCAGGGTCGATCAGGCTGCGCTCCAGGATGTCCAGGCAAAAGCCGTTAAAGCGGAAGAAGCGAGGCGGCTGTGGCGCTTGGGGCGGTGGCGCCGTCAGCACTGTGGGCGGGCGGTCTTGGCCGGAGCGGCGGTGGATGGCCTTGATGCGGGCCAGCAGCTCGCGCGGATTGAAGGGCTTGCCAATGTAGTCGTCGGCCCCCAGCTCCAGGCCGACGATGCGGTCGGTTTCCTCGGCGCTGGCGGTCAGCATGATGACCGGCACTTCGGAGCGTTTGCGCACCGCCTGGCAGAGCGCAAAGCCTTCGGTGTCGGGCAGCATGACGTCCAAAATGCACAGGCTGATTTGCGCTTGGCTGCGTTCAAACTCGGCCAGAAAGCTGGCGCCGTCATGGGCTAGCAAAACCTCGTACTGGTTCTTTTCGAGATAGGTCTTGAGCAGGGTGCGGATCTTCTGGTCGTCGTCAACGATCAGGATGGTGCGATTGGTCGTCATGGATGGGTTCAGGAAGATTTGTGGCCCAGGGCACGCAGCAGGCCTTGCAGCTTGCGCTGCGCGGCGGCCGGGCTCTGGCTGGGGTCCAGGGCGAAGCGGTGCACGGTTTCGATGATGGCGTTCTTGCCCACCTCGCCAAATGCCATGCGGTGCACCAGGCTGGGCACACGCGGCGTGTTGGGGTTGGCGAAGAGGCGGAAGGATTGCTGGGCGCAGAGATCAAGTTCATCCACCGGCACATCACGCCGCACCGGGACCGAGCCTTTGATGCGGTTGTAGCCCAGTTGCAAAGCGGCGCTGCCCAGCAGCTCGGCCATTTTTTCTTGGCTGGCTTGGGCGTTGTTGTTGCTGCTGCCATTGCCGCCGTTGCCACCATTGCCGTCATTGGCCAACATGGCCAGGGTGTCGATGCTGAAAAGATGCGCCTGCGCCGTGCCGGGCACGGCCTTGCAATCAAAGTCACGCCCGCCTTCCAGCCCCAGGGTGCCTAGCTCGCCGCGTGCCCAGTCGCCCATGATCAGCATGGCGGAGCGGCCGGCGGCAAAGTCGGCCACCAGCTCGGTCCAGGGGCGCTCGCCGGGTGCGCCGCTGCTGGAGGCGCTGGCGGCGCCGCTGCTGGCGTTGGGATTGGCCGCCAGGCTGCGCCAGGCGCGCAGGCGCGCAAAAGCGCGTTCCAGCGCGGGGTCCGCAAAAGCCTGCGGGTCGCGCTGCACCAGCATGCGCCGGTACAGGGCCGGGCCGGCCTCGCCGAGCAGAAATGCCTCGAACACGGTGGCCACTTGCCAGGGTTCATCGCTGAAGGCCACCGGCGTCACCCCGGCGGCGCGCAGGGCGCGGGCGGCGCGCTGCAGCCCGTCCCAGTCGCTGGGCAGCTCGATCTTGTGTTGGGCGAAGACGGCCTTGTTGAGATAGAGGTTGTTGATGCGGTGAATGCCCAGCGGCGCGGCCACCACGTGATCGCGCACCGTCACCTGCGCCATCACTTGCGGGAACATGGTCTTGGCCCACATGCGCTTTTGCGCCACGCCGTTGAGGTCCAGCAGCAGGCCCAGATCGGCCCATTCACTCATCGATTGGCCGTTGAGTTGCGCCACCTTGGGTGCCATGCGTCGCAGGGTGCGCTCGTTCAGCACCTTGATGGCGGCGCCGCCGCCGCCGCCCGCCACCGCGCCGTCTACCCAGCGCAGGCCCACCTCGGCCATGCGCGCGGCGACGTGGTCGGCGGCTGCGCGTTCGCTGGCCGAGGTCCACCAATGCAGCACATTGAGTTCGCCGGCGCCGTCGCCCGTAGAGGCTGAGGTGGTCGAGCCGGCACTCAAGTTGTTCGTGGGCGCAGCAATGGCCGAGCCCAAGCTCAGCCAGCCAAGCGGAAGCAATGCAAGCGTTGTGAGCATGCGCCGCATCTTGCCCCGCGGCCCTGGCCTGCTGGCTTTGTAAAGGTTGGACTTTGGTGAGCTTGTGTAAGACAAAAGAGGGGTCCGCGACGGCTGTTGTGACAATTCTGGGTGGCTGCGCTCGGGGCTGGCGATAGGGGGTTTCGCTGCACCGGGCGGCTTGGGCCCCGTCTCTCCCATGAGAGCAGGCGCTGGAGCCTACGTTAAAAAAGGTAACACGAGGCCGGCGCGCCACAGAATGGCAGTTTGCACGCTGCGGTCCTAGGGCTCGGCAGCGTTGAGGATCTCAGTTAGGCTGCGCGCACAAATGGCCCGCTCTGGGTCAGGGCGAGGGCCAGGACGCCGCCGCGCAGGCAGGCAGGTGTCGAGCCCTTGCGCTTCACACGTGCTCCTCGTTCACTGCGAGCCGCCCCTCCCGACCAATGCGGGGCGGCTCGTAGGTTCTTTTCTGGGGGCATGACGAACCAGCCCAAGCCTTGCTACGCGAACTACGCAGCGCGCTGGAGGCCTGACAGTTTGAGTAGCTTGAGCAGCGCCATCACGATGAGCAAGCCCATCGCAATGCCCAGACTGTCCGCGAACAGGTCGGCCCATTCGCAGCTGCGACCCGGCACGAAGTATTGGATGAGTTCAATCGCCCCGCCATAGGCCACCAAGCCCAGCGGCAGCGTCAGCTTGCGCGCCCGGGGCCAGGCCAAGCGGCCGACAAAGGCCAGCGAGCCAAAGGCGAGGAAGTGATTGGCCTTGTCCCAACCGGTGTCCATTTCTTTGGGCGGAACGGGAGCGAGCGCCAGGAAGCTGATCACGCAGAGCAGCAGCAGGAACAGCCATTGCCAGGGCGCGGGCGCCAGCAGACGACTCAGCAAGCGTTGATGCAGAGGGGCTGGCTGAGACTCTTGAGGCATGGCGTGGGCGTTGGTGGCTGCTTAAAGGTCAAGGCCTAAGGTCCGACCTTGAATTGCTGCCGGATTCTGCCTTGCCTTTGTGAAGGTCCGGCGGTGTGCCTGGGGCTTGGCCCATGCGGCCAGCAGGCCACCGGCGATCAACCCATCAGCCCATCAACCCATCAACGGACCAATGGCCGCACGCTGGTGAAGCCACCGTCCACCGCGATCACCTGGCCGGTGATGCGCGAGGCGCCATCTGAGAGCAGCCAAGCCATGGTCTGCGCCACTTGCTCTGCGGTTTGCACGCCGCCCAAGGGGTATTGCTTGCCAGCACCTTCGCGCATGGCATCGGCGCGCAGCATGCCGGCGGTCAGCGGTGTTTCGGTCATGCCCGGGGCCACGGCATTGATGCGCAGGCCTAGCGGCGCATAGGTGGCGGCTGCGCTGCGGGCGAGGGCTTCGATGCCGCCCTTGGCCGCGGCAATGGCCTCATGGTTGGCCACGCCGATGCGCGCCACCACGCTGGAGGCCAGCACCGCCGCGCCCGGCTGCCCGGCGCTGCGCAGACCTTCCACCCAGGCTTGCAGCATGAACAGGGCGCTGTCGAGATTGACGCGCAGCACCTCGCGGATCTGCGCCGGGCTGCTGCGGTGCAAGGGCGCGATCAAGGTGCTGCCCACGCAGTGCGCCAGCAAGGTGGGCGGGCCGCCCAAGTGCTCGCTGCAGGCGGAGATGGCGGCGGCTGCGCCTTCGGGTGTGGTGGTGTCGGCGCAGATGTGGGCATCGGCCTCCAAGTCGGCCAAGGTGGCGCCGTCGCGCCCCACGGCCGCCACGCGGTGGCCGGCAGCGCGCAGCTGCGCCAGCAAGGCGCGGCCGATGCCGCCGCGCGCGCCGGTGATCAAGGCGATGTGGGAGCTTGATGAAGAGGTGGTGGTGCTGGTCATGGCGGGCTTTCGTTGGCGGTGGGAGAGTGGGGTGGGCTGGCCGGCTTTGAGCCGAACTGAATGGCGACTAAGCCGCTGCGCCAACAGCGCCGCTGCGTATGGCCTCGGCGCGCTCTTGCACGGCTTGCCGGTCGGCTTCGCTGAGCCTGCTCAGGTTCTTCACCTGCAAGGCGGTGCGGGCGTTCTGGCTCAGCAGGGTTTGGTGGCGGATCAAAAAGTCCCAGTACAGGGTGGTGTAAGGGCAGGCGCGCTCACCACTGCGCAGCGCGGGGTCGTAGCGGCATTGCGAGCAGGGGCCGCCCATGCCTTGGATGTATTTGCCGCTGGCCACATAGGGCTTGCTGGCCATCAGGCCGCCGTCGGCGTACTGGCTCAGGCCCAAGGTGTTCGGCAACTCCACCCATTCCACCGCGTCTACATACACGGCCAGATACCACTCGTGCACCTGCTGTGGCCGCACGCCCAGCAGCAGCGCGAACAGGCCGGTCACCATCAGGCGCTGGATGTGGTGGGCATAGCCATGCGCCAGCGTTTGCGTGATGGCGTCGCGCAGGCAGGCCATATCGGTCTGGCCGGTCCAGTACCAAGCCGGCAGGGGATGCTGCGCAGCCAAGGCATTGCGCTCGGCATAGGCCGGCATCTGTGTCCAGTAAACGCCGCGCACAAACTCGCGCCAGCCCAGGATCTGGCGGATCAGGCCTTCGGCGCTGGCCAGCGGCACCCGGCCGGCGCGGTAGGCGGCTTCCGCCGCGTCCACTACCTCTCGCGCGCCGAGCAGCTTGAGATTGAGCGCAGCCGAGAGCTGTGAGTGATACAGCCAGGGCTCGCCTGGCCACATGGCGTCTTCATAGCGGCCGAACAGCGGCAGGCGTTCCTCGATGAATCGCTGCAGGGCTTGCAGCGCCTGCTCCCGCGTGACAGGCCAAGCAAAGCTGTCCAGCGTGCCGGGGTGGTGGGCGAAGCGTGTGTTCACCAGTTCGATGACCTCGCGCGTGATCGCATCGGGCTCAAACGTCGCGCGCGCTGGCAGCAGGCCGGGGCCGGCGGGGCCGAAGGCGGCGCGGTTGTCGGCGTCGAAATTCCACTGCCCGCCGCAGGGCTGGCCCTCGTCCATCAACACGCCATGGCGCTGGCGCAGTTCGCGGTAGAAATACTCCAGGCGCAGCTGCTTGCGGCCCTTGGCATGGGCGGCGAACTGGCGCACCGTGGTGTAGAAATGGCGGTCCTCGCGCACCTCCAGCTCAGGCCCGAGGCCTGCTTCCCCAAGCGCTGTTGTGGATGGCTCGGCCGCTTGAATGCAGGCTTTGATGGCTTGCCAGACGCGCCAGTCCCCCGGCGCCGTCATCAGCACCCGCTGCGGCGCCAAGGTGGCCAGGGCGGCTTGCAACTCGGCGGCCAGGCTGCCGAGATTGGCGGGGTCCTCCAGCCGCCGGTAGTGCAGCGGGCGGCCCGCCGCACGCAGGGCTTCAGCGAAATGGCGCATCGCGGAAAGGAACAGGGCGCTGCGCTGTTTGCTGGACCAGACTTGGGTGGACTCCTCCGCCACCTCGGCCATCCACACTGCGTCTTGGCTAGGGTCGAAGCCGTCGAAGGCGGCGGCGTCCAGGTCGAGTTGGTCGCCCAGCACCAGCACCAGATGGCGCACGCGGCTCATGGCTGGAACCGCGCGAATTCATCGTTAGGCGCTGCGGTGCCGGCAAGAGCCTTGCTTCTGCGGCAGGCATCGGAGCAGAACTTGACCTCGTCCCAGCTGCGCGCCCAGCGCTTGCGCCAGCTCATGCTGCGGCCGCAGGCCATGCAGGGTTTGCTTGGCAGTGCTTGCTTATTGCCTTTGAACGAGGTGGCGGCGCTGGCTGCCGGCTTCGCGGCCTTCATGCTTGGGTCAACCTGGCCAGCGGGCAGGCAAAAGTGACGTGGTAGTTCACGCGGGTGTCGCGGCACCAGCTGGCACGGTGCAGCACAGGCAGATAGCGCATGCCGCGTAATTCAAGCGTTTGCAGCCCGGCGCGTTCGGCCTCGGCGCGCAACTCGCTCGGGCGCACAAAGCGGCGCCACTGATGCGTGCCGCGCGGCAGCACGCGCAAGAGGTATTCCGCGCCGACGATGGCGAAGAGAAAACTCTTCCAGCTGCGGTCAATGGTGGATGCCATCAGCAAGCCGCCGGGCGCAAGCCGCTGCGCCACGCTGGCCATGAAGGCCGGCACATCTTCGACATGCTCGACGACTTCCAGCGCCAGAACGAGGTCGAAGCGCTCTTGCGGCCGCAGCACTTGGGTCACTTCGCCCAGCCGGTACTCCAGCCGATCTTCGAGCCTGAGCCCGGCGGCATGGCGCTGCGCTGCCGCCACATTGCCGGGCGAGGCGTCCACGCCCACGACTTGGGCGCCGCGCTTCGCTAGCGGCTCGGCCAACAAGCCGCCACCGCAACCCACATCAAGGATACGCAGGCCGGCCAGCGAGCCACCAGGCGCCAGCTTGAAGTGGGCCTCCAAACGCGCCAGCACCAGTTGCAGCCGCAGGGCGTTGACGACATGCAGAGGCCGCATCGGCCCAATCGGGTTCCACCAGCTGGCGCTGAGGCGGTTAAAACGTTCAATCTCGGAGGCGATGGCGCTCATGCGTGTGCTGGCCGGTCATGGGACAGTGGGGTCTTGCTGCTTGCGTTGATTGCCGCCGCCAAAGCGCGGGCTGAAGCCCAAGCGCCCTCAACGCCGGCGCCGCCCAGGGCATCGCCGCAGGCGCCAAGGCCGATGGCGGCATCCCAGCGGTGGGTGGTGGTGGAGATACTGGAAGCCGCAGCGCGCGGCACCGAGGCATAACGCCAACGGTGCACGGTGCTGTAGTGCCAATGCGGTTGGCGGCCGAGTTGCTGAGCCAGGGCTTGTTTGAGGGCGGCCTCCACCTCGGCGGCCGGCGCTTCGAGATGAGTTTGGCTCCAGTCCACCGTGGCGTGCGCGACCCAGTGGGTCAGGCCGGGCTGCGGCTTGCGCCCGGGCTTGGCATCGTCGCGAATCACCCAGGCCAGCGGTCCGCTGCTGGGCCAGGCCAGGTCCCAGGCTGGGGCTTCGGCCGAGGCTATTTCATCGGTGACGGCCATCAAGGCCCAGCCAGGCAGCATCTTTTGAGCCTGCGCTTGTTGGGCCCAAGCGGCTTGGTGGTCTTGCAGCAAGGCGGCAGCCTGCGCGGGAGGAATCGCCACCACTACGGCCGCGAAGCCTTGGTCCACCGTCGTGCCGCCGCTCTCCAGGCGCCAGCCGCTTTCGTCGCGGCGCAGCGCCTCAATGGCGCAGCCGGTGCGCACCGGCAGGCCCGCCAGCAAGCTGCGGCACAGGGCAGGCATATCGGGTGTGGGCGTCCACAGGTCAGGGCTGCCCAGCGGCAGATAGCTGCTGGGCGCCATGCGCGGGCTCCAGCGGGTCAGCAGCCCGTCGCCTGCGGCCTGGGCGACAAAGCTGGCGAAGTCAGCCGAGTGCGCGCTGAAGCAGGGCGCGCCGTGATCAAAGCTGGCCGGGTGTGCGCTGCCGCTGGCATCAGTCCAATCGAGCCGGCGCGTGCTCATGCGGCCGCCCACGCCGCGCGATTTGTCGAATACCTGCACAGCCCATCCGGCGCTGGCCAGCAATTGGGCGCAGCTGGCGCCCGCCATGCCGGCGCCGATGATGGCGATGCGAGGTGCGGAATTGGTCCTCATGTCGCCACCCTCACTTGGGCTGGCGCCAAGCGCGCCGAATGAATAGAAAGCCCCGATAAGCCGGTTCCAGCAGCTTGAGCGCGAACGCAGAGCCCAGCAGCCGGCCCAGCCATGCCCAGCGCGGCAGCGTCTGCCACAGAGTGGTGAAGGCCTGCGCGCCGCTGACCAGGCGGCCGTCCGGGTGGCGCCAATGCAGGCGGGCCATGGCGGCCTCGCGGCTCAAACCCGGGCCTAACTCGCCAGGCTCGCAGCGCGCCACGTCCAGCCATTGGATGTGCTCGGCGCCAGGCTGGCTGCGGTACATCGCCACCTCGCGGGAGCAGACCGGGCAGGCGCCATCGAAATACAGGGTCGGAAGCGGCGTGGCGGCGGGCGTTTTCATGGCTGGATGATAAAACAAAGCAACTCATGATGAACTCGAAGGTCTTTTGGTGTCGATTTGTCGCTCATAATCAAACTCAAAATCAACTCAAGCGAATGATGATGCGCAAATCAATGCCGCCGCCGAATGAACCTTCCAGGGGGCTGATTGAAGAGGCCGCGCCGTCTTTCCGCAGCAGTGCGGTCGCGCGCATGGCGCAGATGCCGGTGGCCACCCTGCGCATATGGGAGCAGCGCTATCAGGCAGTGCGCCCCGGCACGGCGCCCTCAGGCCACCGGCTTTACAGCGCGGCCGATGTGCAGCGGGTGATGCTGCTGCGCCAGTTGACTGATCAGGGTCATGCCATCGGCGCCACGGCCGGCTTGTCCACGGCGCAGCTGCAGGCTTTGGCTGCACAGCAATTGCACGCGCAGCAGAGCAGTCCCGCAGCGGGCGGGAGTAAAGGCAAGCCGGCGCGGCCGGGTGCTGCCGCCTTGCGCGTGGTGGTGGTGGGCCATGCGCTGGCCGCGCGTTTGCAGCGCCCGGCGGTGGCGCAAAGCCTGGGCCAGCCGCTCAAGCTGCTGGCGGTGTTTGAGAGTTTGGAGGAGGCCGCTGCCCACGCGCCCGAGGTGGCTTGCGACTTGCTCATCTGCCATTGGCCCGCGCTGCCGTCCGAAGTGTTGCCCATCATCAAGCTGGCGCAGCAAGCCCGCTCAGCGGCTCGCTTCGCTGTGGTCTACCGCTTTGCCGGCGCCGCCGCCAAGCGGGCATTGGCCGAAGCCGGTGCCGCGCTTTTGCGCGAGCCGCCCGAGGATGAGGATCTCGGCCAATGGCTCGGCGCGCTGCAGGCAAGCATTGAAGCCAAGTCTGCCCAACTGGCACCGACGCTTGTGCCAGCGATCGCAGCCAACACGCTGTTGGCCGATGGCGTTAGCCCACCGCCGCGCCGCTTTGACGATGCGGCGCTGACGGCCATTGCGGGCTTGTCGCCCACACTGGCCTGCGAATGCCCGCGCCACATCGCTGAGTTGCTGATGCAACTCTCCAGCTTTGAGGCCTACAGCGCCGCCTGCATCAAGCGCAGCCCGGCTGATGCCGAACTGCACGCCCATCTGCAGCGCGTGGCGGGCGCATCACGGGCGATGTTTGAGGCGGCGATGGTGACACTTGCCGAGCACGAGGGCTTGAACCTGTCCTGAGTGGCCTCTGTTTCCCGGATTCGGTGCAGCAAGGCGAGGGCCCTCGGCCCCGCCTTAGTCTGGAACTTTGACGCCCCAATGCCGCCCTAGCTCCCTTAACGCGCCGGAGCTGTGCAGCGACTCCAGTCCAAGGTCAAAAGCCTGCCGCAACTCCTCGCCCTGCGCGTTGCGGGGGTAGGCGAAATGCCCGGCCTGCACCGCGATCGGCGGTTGCAGAACGAGCATTTGCTGCGTCAGACCCATCGCCTGCAGCACCGGTTCGGTATTGCGCTCATTGCTGGCCAGTAGTTCGATGCGACCGCGTTGCAACATGCGCAAGCCGGTGGCCACATCGCCTGGATGGCTGAGCTTGAGCTTGCTGCGGGCTTGTTCGATTGCCGGGCCATAGGCCCAGCCCACGACCAGCCCCACCGAATGGCCGCTCAGCTCGTTCGGGTCGCCACGCCACAGCCCTGCATTGCTGGGCAAGGCATAGAACACCAGCGCGTCTTCATAAAAGCCGCGCTTCGAAAAAAGGAAGCGCGCCTCTCGTTCCGGCGTGCGATAGGGGCCGATCAAAATGTCCGCCTGCCCTTGCTCCACCATCATCTGCGCCCGCGCCCACGGCACGCTTTCAAAGCGCAATCGCTGCCCCTGCAAGCCAGCGGCCCGGTTCAATAGATCAACCGCCAAGCCGCTCGCTTGCCCCTTGGCATCCAACTCGAAAACGCGAGGGAAATGGGTGCCTACAGCCAGCAGGTCCCGGCCAACTGCCGGCCCCCAGAGCAGCGCGCAAAGCAGCAGAACCGGCAGTCGGTAAAAGATGTGCATGGGTGGGCAGGAGTGGGCAAGCCAGATTGATTATGCGACCCAAATCCGGCGGTCCTGCGCCTCCGCTGCGGGTGGTGCGAATCCCAGAAACGACAAAGCCTGGCTCTCACGAGCGAGGCCTTGTGCTTTTTGTTTTGGCGTCGATCAAATCAAGCGGCCCCGATGTGGGTTGCTACTGAGCACTGCAGCCTGAAATGAAGGCCAGAATCTGCGTGAGGTTTTGCTTGTCATTTAATGCCTTTTTTTCACACCGCAAGTGCCGCGCAAAGCGAAGCTACAAGCCGCTTGCAGTCTTGTCGCATTGAGCATGTGATGCAGACAGGGTGCCTATTTTTGTGTCACTTCTGTCTCCATATATCCGAGTTAGGCCGCCTATGAAGTCACCGCATGAACTGCTAAAGCAAAGCGAGGACCGTCTGAACGTGGCGCTTGCCGAATATGAAGCGCCTCCCTCAAGTACTTTGGCGCACGAGTTCTATGAGCTACGACTTCAGTCCGCCATCTTCAATTACGACGTTTCGTATGACCTTGTCTCGCTCTGGAAGAATGATCCGTCCGGCTTCGCCGAGAAGGTCGCGCTCAAGAGCATCATTCATCGGCTGTACGAATATGATCTTCTCGTCCGCAACCACCTCGTGAATCGAATGCTCAAGCTGGCAACTGATCGAGACGTTTCGGTAGATCACGAAGCCCTGAAAGCAGCTCGCGATCGTTGGATGCCGCAGCTGAAACGCATTCGATCCTGGTCACAACTCCGCAACAAGGCCGCAGGTCACTATGACAACGATGTCCGTCTCCAGGTTCAACACCTGCGTGGGATTGACCGCAACGAAGTCACCGAAGCCGTGCAAGGGTTTCTCTCTTACAACATTAGCCTACTTCTCGTGCTCCGAGATTCCGGGCGCGGTGCGGCAGCGGCCTAACCTTCATATCGAGCAGACTTGCAAACGACGGCCGCACATATTGCACATTAGGCATTGGCTCAACTATGTCGAAGACCAGTCTTCACTTCAAATCAGAATCCAGCCCACGTCCTGCCCTGTTCGATGGGCGCCGCGCACTCGTCTACGCGTGTTTGGGTGGGCTATTCGGGCTGGTTGGCGCATTGTTCGGTAAGGCTTTCAACCCAACCCTGATGGGCTGGTTCAGTAGCTACCCAGCCTGGGTCTTTCCAGCCCTTTTCGTCGGTCTACTCGCTGCCATGACCTTGGCTGGCTTGCTTCTCCCACCTGTCCTCCGACGTTTGCGCAGCCGCAAGCGCGCCGATGCCTAATCTCCTGCTCAAGTGGAGCGGCAATTGCAGGTCGCCCGCGGGCATCATTTCAGGCTTGCGCAAGCCGAGTCACTACATGCCGGCAAGAGTTTGCGAGTAGCCGCCAACAACACCAGCAGGATTCCAATATGGACCAACAAACGATCACCCTCGTTCAGGACTCATGGGCGAAAGTTATCCCCATTGCCCCGGCTGCTGGTGCGCTGTTTTACGCGAACTTGTTTGAAGCGGACCCGAGCTTGAAAGCCCTCTTCAAGGGCGACATGACCCAGCAGGCGAGCAAGTTGATGCAGATGATCAATGCCGCCGTTGCCAAGCTAGACGATCTTGATTCCCTTGTGCCCGTGCTTCAGCAGCTGGGTCAACGCCACTCGACTTACGGTGTACAGCCGGCCCACTACGACACCGTGGGCGCCGCACTGCTGAAGACGATTGAGCAGGGTTTGGGTCCTGCATTCACACCGGCAACGAAGGAGGCCTGGGCCTCCGTCTACGGGCTTATCGCCAGCGTCATGATGGCGGAGACGAACGCGAAGGCATAGCGCCGCGGCCTGCTTTCCGGCGTGCGCGTGGAGCCCAAGTGCAAGGCGCCAGGCGGCCCGACTGCAGTTTGTGAGCTTCGTCCTTCTGAGTACATGGAGTCTTCCCGTCAATCGGGCTTGGCCGTTCAGGGTCGAAGTCGTGTTTCGCACTCACGACTGACACGAGGCGGTCAGTTTGTTCGGACCAAAGTGCCTACACATCGCCTACATGCACGCCAGAAACGACAAAGCCCAGTTCTTGCGAACTGGGCTTTGCGTTTTTTGTATTGGTGCCGGAGAGATGAATCGAACACCCGACCTTCTCATTACGAATAACCCGGAAACATTGTAGAGCGGCATGGATTGGGGTGGCTAAACTCATTGTAAATCAACAGGTTGCACGCACATAACTTGATTTATGGACGGCATTTGTGTTGATAGATATTCCGCCAAATATCGAGAAAGTGGCTACATGGTGGCTACATGGCAAGAAAGAACAGGAGTGACCCGATATGGCCCGCCCAAGCAAGAACAGCCAAATAGACGTGAGCAAAGCATGCGAATTGACCGCAGGAGCAATTGCACGTTTGTCCTGCCCAGCCGAAAAAGTGCAAGCCTTTTTGCGAGACACCAAAGCACCCGGATTGCGTGTGCGGGTAGCTGTTTGAAAGACCTCGGCGCTGAGGTGAGTTGCTCTATTCACAATAAGGCTCCAGAACCCCGCCGAACGGCAAGGTATGGGGCTCATTGAGAACACCGGTAATCTATGCCGCTATGGCGCCGCTATCAGCATGTAGATTTCATGAAGGTGTTGGAGTGACTGCCGCAATGAAATGCCGCTATTGAATGCCGCAGTAGACAGGCATTCCTACGGATGCCTTAGTGCGGATTTCAGCGATCCCGGACAGCCATTTCAGCGTGATGGCGGACAGCGTTTCAAACTGATCGCGGACAGTTTGGGTGCGCGCAAGTGCCTGGGTTGATGGTAGCTCAGGTGTCCGCGATCAGCCTGAATTGGGCTGGCCCGGACGGTTCTGCGGTGGTTGGTTTGGTGCTCATACCGAGTCCTGTTTCTTGCGCAGCGACTCGCCCTTGAGCGCGATCTTTTGTGCCGAATGGACGATCCGGTCCAAGATGGCATCGGCCAATGTCGGGTCATCCAACCATTGGTGCCAGTTTGAGACGGGTAGCTGACTGGTGATGAGCGTTGAGCGGCTGCCGACCCGGTCGTCGAGCAACTCCAGCAGGTCGTTACGGTCGGCCGCCGTGACCGGTGCAATCGCAAAGTCATCGATCACCAGTAGGTCAATGCGCGCCAGTTGTGCCAGGCGCCGGCCGAAGGAGCCGTCGCCGTGGGCCCGGCAGGTGAACTCCGGCCCGTTGTCGGTTCTCACCGCCGCAGGGTAGCCCCTGAAGATCGCGGCCCGGTCCAGCAACCGCGTCACGTACTGGCCCGAGATGCCGTAGTCCACGGCGATGTCCACACACTCGTGCGTGAAGTCGTCGGCCACAGTCAGGCACTTGATACGCCGGCCATTGGCCAGGCTGTCGGAAACGAAGTCCATGCTCCACACCTCATTGACTCGGGTCGGCACGGTGAGCGGCACGCGCTCGCTGGCTGCCCGTCTGATCTTCTTGCGCTTGCGCACCGCCAACTGCGCCTGGCTGTACAACCGATAGACGCGCTTGTGATTGACGCCTGGGAACTGTGGGCGCAGCACGTCATGGATGCGGCGATAGCCGAAGCGGCGCCGCACCTGTGCGATCTCGACGATCTTGGCGCTGAGTTGCTGCGTGGCCTCATCGACCACGGGCGGGTTGCGATAGCTGTCTCTGGAGAGCCCCACCAGGCGGCACGCGCGGCGTTCGGACAGATGGTGCTGGGCAATCATCTGGGTCGCCGCGTCGCGCCTGACCTGCGGGGCTAGGGCTTTACGCCGAAGACGTCCTTGAGCGCGTGGATGTCCAGGTGGGCCTCTGCCAGCAGGCGCTTGAGCTTGGCGTTCTCGCCTTCGAGCTCGCGCAGTCGCTTGGCATCCGTGGCCTGCATGCCGCCGTACTTGGCCCGCCACTTGTAGAACGTGGCGTCGCTGAAGCCGCCTTGCCGGCACAGCTCCTTGATCGGCATGCCGGCCTCGGCCTGCTTCAGGAACCCAATGATTTGTTCCTCAGTAAATCTGCTCTTCTTCATGTCCATCATTCTCCTGGTTGATGGACTTCCTCTCCATTACGCTGGTACGGCTGGGAGGGTGCAGGTCAAGAGGAGGAGTTGCCACTTCGAGAGCTTCAAGTGACGCCCTACTAAGACTGGGTACACCTGAAGCCTCGTTCAGCTTTCTCAGGTCGAAAGATGAGATGGCGTAGTACAACCATGACCAGTCGAACTCCCGTTTGGGAGTCGTGTAGTACGTGGTGTCAATTGCCCAGAACGGCCCGGCACATCGCTGAACTTTGTCAATCGTGCCCTTTCGCCCCAAGATAACACTTGGGCCGTCGCAAACAATTTCATTCGTGAATCCAACAACTCCGCCAGTTCCGAAGATGGGAAATCCGTCATCGAGTTTCTCGATTTCGGCGGGGGACTTGCCGTAGACGACGTTGACTAGAGATGCGAGCTTTTCGACGGTCCATCCGTTCATCCTTGAGTCTCCAGCAAACCAAGCTCAGCCAAAAAACCGTTCAGGCGCTCATCAACCTGTGCTTCTTCTTCGGCTAGTGCTGCCAACTGCGCCAAGGTGGCCACCACATCGACGGTCTCTTCGGTCTCGCCGTTGTCGATATATCGGGCAATGTTGAGGTTTCCGTCGTTGCTGCGAATTTCGTCCAGCGAGACCACGCGGCAATAGTTCTCCACCTCGGTTTGGTGCTTGAAAGCCGCCTTGTGCGTACTGGCGATGTGGGCGATGTCCTCAGCACGCAGGCTGTTCTGGGCCTTGCCTTCAAGGTAGTCGCGGCTGGCGTCGATGATGATGACCTTGCCCTTGAGCGCAGCAGGCTTGCGTTTGTTCAGGACGAGCACGCAGGCCGGAATGCCGGTGTTGTAGAACAGGGCCTTTGGCAGGCCAATTACGGCCTCGATGAGGTCGCCGGATTGATTGCCGCTGGCAGAGTCGGTGCCGAACAGCAGGCCCTCGCGAATCTTGCCTTCTTCGCCACTGCGGAACAGCACCCCGTGCGGCAAGATGATGCCCATGCGGCCATCGGCTTTGAGGCTGGCCAGCATGTGCTGGGCGAAGGCGAGGTCGGCATAGCCACGCGGCGGGATGCCGTAGACAAAGCGACCGTAGGGGTCATTGACCTGCTTGTAGTTCGGCGCCTTGGGCTTCTTGTCGCCGCCCTGCTCTGCCTCATTGGCCAGTTCCAGCGGTGACCACCATTGCTTGGCCGAGAACGGCGGGTTGGCAATGACTCGGTCAAAGGTCCTCAGGTAGTCGCCATCGAGGTGTTTGGGTTCGACCAAGGTGTCGCCGCGCTCAATCTCCGCCCGCATGTTGTGAAGGTAGAGGTTCAGCTTAGCGATGGCCCATGTGCCAAGGTTCTTTTCCTGCCCAAAAAGCAGCACATTGGGCTTGGCCCCCAACAGCAGGCCGCCCGGCAGGTTGGCGATGTGGTGGGCGCTTTCCACTAGCATACCGCCGCTGCCGCAAGTGGGGTCGTACACGCTGTGGCCGGGCTGCGGGTCGATGAGTTCCACCACCAATTGCACCACCGCCTTAGGCGTGTAGAACTCCCCACCCTTCTTGCCTGCGTCGTCGGCGAACTGCTTAATCAGGTACTCATAGGCGTCGCCCAGCATGTCCGCTTTGTAGAGGTCAGCATTGCCCAGCTTGTATTGGTTGAAGTGGCGGAGCAGCCGCTGCAGGGTGGCGTCGGACAGCACGCGCTTGTCGCCGTACTGGGTGGCGGTCAGCACGTGCTGCAGTTCGGGGTTGTTCGCTTCGATGGTGGCGAACGCCTTGTCCAGGGCCTCGCCGATGTTCTCGGTGCGGGCAATCAGGTCGGGCCAGCGGGCCGTGCCGGGGAAGTGCCCCCACTTGTCTTCGACCTCTTCCTCGGCCTCAGCCGCGCTCAGGCCCTCGGCCTGCATCAACTGGGCAACACGCTCCTCGAACACGTCGTTGAAGCGCTTGAGGAACAGTAGACCGAAGATGTAGTTCTTGAAGTCCGACGAGTCGATGGAGCCGCGCAGGATGTTGGCGGACTCCCAGAGCCACGATTCGAGGGCTTCAAGGTTGAGCTGATTGGACATGGATACGGGGTTCAGAGAGGGGAGGGCAATGTTCGCAGCTTCGGATTTTCGAAGTTGGTAGCTCAAAGGCAAAAAAGAACCGGCCACTTAAGCCGGTTTTTCAGCGAGGTGCAAGCCTAACAGGTCACTTTTGATTGGTGCGACGACGCGTCATACCTACGATTAGGCTAAGCCCGGCAAGCACGAGGGCGAAAGTTTCGGGCTTAGGCACGGAAAGGGCCACGCCTACAGGCCGCACTGCTCGTTTTAGCTCAAATCGAACTACCGAAAACATGGGCCTCCTGCTAGGACTGCGCGGCATAGGTGGATGCCGTCCCGTTAGCCGGATAGTATTCAAGCCTCACCCTCAAGGCCCGCAAGGCCCAGCGCTAGTTCTAACGCTAGAACTGCGGTCGGCAAGTCGAAGTAACTTTGACGAATTAATTATTCATCTTGCGGACAGGAGTTGTTGAATATTAAAAAATCAGTTCTTCTTGTGTAGCTGGCCCGAAAAACCGCAAGCTGCGCCATGAAAGAATGAGCAACCGTCTACTTCTTCCAAAATTACGGCGCCATTGGTAGTGAACTCGGCCTTCACTTTGCAAATGTCCTCCCCATCTCTTGCGGTGATATTTAGGATGTGCCCGACTCGAACTCCGACTCCTTCTGCAGACCCTGCACATCCCTCTGTTGCTGTGCTCATGGATACCCGATACTGATCGACTATCTGTCCTTGTTTGATTTTTAGCTCAACTTCACCCTCTCCCTTTCCGGTGTAGGAGCCAATATATTGATCGCTTTCGCCTTCGGATTTCTTGATTTCAATTCCGAGTTTATTTACGGTATGGACAGCGGCTTTGATGCCAATTTTATCGATCAGTGATGCTGCACCTCTTAACGCAACAAGGAAGTCTTTCCCGTCGGCGGTGCGTTGGGTGCTAAATTCCGTTTGCTTTGTTATGGCGGAACCGTCAATGAGGGTGATGGTCAAAAGACCTTCACATGAGAATTTCTGTGCTTTGTCGTCATAGCCGTTTGAAACGACCTGTGACCACGAAATTTTCATGGTATCGAGGAATTCTCTAAAGTAAGCCGCCCCGTTTCCTACCGTGCTGTTTGCCATATTCGGATGGGCATCAATTATTCCATCGACAATAATTCTCCTTGAGGTTTCGGCGGCTTCAGGACTGCTACACCCGGGGGGTTTGTTCGAGCATCCTGTCAGTGACATGATGCAAACAAGCGTTAGCGCCCAAATAGCATGTGAACTGCACTTCATTTAATTCCTCCCTTAGGCTCTAGTGGCCTGATGACATTGGTGCATTCTAGGAGTGCGTGAAAGCGGACGAAACAGACTCTGGGTCAAGTCTTAAATTTCAAGTCAAGAGCTGACCTCGAAGCATCCCATGTACAGGGAATGGGCCTCAAGTGGGTGCGATACGCCTACTCCCGCGAATGGGGGGCAAATGCCTGAGAAGCGGGCGATTGCCGCGCATAGAGCGCTGGGAAGATTCTCATGGCGTCGGTTGTTTGCTCTGTCGCGTCATAGTCGCTTAAGAGCTGCGAAGCGGAAGTTTGTTGGCGACTGCGCAGTACGGTCGAAGTAGTCAGATGGATGCGCCTCACCTTTTCGCACTGGGTCAATCCAGAGCAGTACCCCGCGAAGCAGATAGCAGGGCCGACTCCGTAGTCCTCCATTTGGGAAGCCGTGTACTTCGCGACGGTGCAAGTCCTCCGCTTCGGGAGGTCTCACGGTGTGGCCCTGCAAGGCTGTGGTTAGGCGATGACGTAGGCCAATACGAGCTGGAAAAGCCGTACTGGCGGCTACATGGTGGCTACATGATGCCCAGAAACAACAAAGCCAACCCTTGCGAGGTTGGCTAAGTGTTTGATTTTATTGGTGCCGGAGAGATGAATCGAACACCCGACCTTCTCATTACGAATGAGCTGCTCTACCGACTGAGCTACACCGGCATCAAGCCCAAAATTCTAGCAGAGAAATATTGGGCTTTTGTTTCGGCACTGGCTTATTTGCCGGCTTCCAGGTGATAGCGGGTGACCTGCTCGACTTCGTTCTTGGAGCCCAGAACGACGGACACGCGCTCATGCAGCTGGCTGGGTTGCAGGTCCAGAATGCGCTGGCGGGCGTTGGTGGCGGCGCCACCGGCTTGCTCAACCAAGAAGGCCATGGGGTTGGCTTCGTACATCAGGCGCAGCTTGCCGGCCTTGTTGGGCTCGCGCTTGTCCCAGGGGTACATGAAGACGCCGCCGCGGGTCAAGATGCGATGCACATCGGCCACCATGGAGGCGATCCAGCGCATATTGAAGTCCTTGCCGCGCACGCCGGTGCTGCCTTCCAGGCATTCGTCGATATAGCGCTTCATTGGGGCATCCCAGTGGCGCATATTCGACATATTGATGGCGAACTCTTTGGTGTCTTCGGGGATCTTGACGTCGCTCTCGGTCAAGACAAAAGAGCCTTGCTCGCGGTCCAGGGTGAACATCACCACGCCGTCGCCCACAGTCAGCACCAGGGTGGTTTGCGGGCCGTAGACGCAGTAGCCGGCAGCGGCTTGTTGATTGCCGGGTTGCAGGAAGTCGGCCTCGCAGACGCCGGCCGAGCCTTCGGGCTTTTTCAGCACCGAGAAGATGGTGCCGATGCTGACGTTGACGTCGATATTCGACGAGCCGTCCAGCGGGTCGAACATCAAGAGGTATTCGCCCTGCGGGAAGCGGTTGGGCACCACATAGATGCCTTCCATTTCCTCGGAGGCCATGGCCGCCAGGTGGCCGCCCCATTCATTGGCTTCGATCAGCACCTCGTTGGCGATGATGTCGAGCTTTTTCTGAACTTCGCCCTGCACGTTCTCGCTGCCGGCAGTGCCCAGCACCTCGCCCAGAGCGCCCTTGTTGACGCTGATGGCAATGCGCTTGCAGGCGCGTGCCACCACTTCAATCAACAAGCGCAGTTCTTGCGGGATGTGGCCATGCTGGCGCTGCTGTTCGATCAGGTATTGGGTCAGGCTGATGCGTCGGGTCATGATGTTAGGCCGTTGGAGTTTGATCGGGAGCCGAAGCCAGGGCGCGGGTAATGACTTCGCGCACATTGACCGACAAGTCGGCCTTGGCGGCCACGCGCTGGATGGCCAGCAGGGCGGCGCTGCGGTAAGGCTCGGCCAGCACATTCCAGCGGTCCATCACGCGGGCCAGGCGGCTGGCGATTTGTGGGTTGATGGCGTCCAGCGCCAAGACCTGTTCGGCCCAGAACACATAGCCCGCGGCATCAGCGCGGTGGAAAGCGGCTGGGTTGAACATGCACAGCGAGAAGATCAGGCTGCGTGCGCGGTTGGGGTTCTTCAGCGTGAAGTCGGGGTGCTGCAGCAGCTGGCGCACGCGGGCGAAGGTGCGGCCATCGCGCTCCGGGGTGCGGCCTTGCAGGGCGAACCACTTGTCGATCACCAGGGGGTCTTTGCTGAACAGCTCGTGGAAGCGGGCCAGCGCAGGCTCGGCCAGCTCGGCATGGGCGCCGACCAGGGCCGACAGGGCACCCAGGCGGTCGGTCATATTGCCGGCGTCCTTGAAGCGCTGGTAGGCGCGGCCGGGCCAGACGGTGTCTTGGCTCGCTTGCGCGTCAAGCACCAGCATGCTCAGGGCCAAATTGGCCAGGGCGCGCTTGCCGCTGGACACCGGGTCGGGCGTGTAGCCGCCCTTGATCTGGTTGGCTTCGAACGCGGCCACCCAGTCTTCGCGCAGGGCGGCGGCCAGTTGCACCTGGGCGGCGTCCACAGCGGCGTGGATGGCTTGCGGGTCCACCACGTCCAGCTGCTCGGCTACATAGGCTTCGCCGGGCAGCGTCAGGGTGATTTCCTTGAAGGCGGCGTCCAGCTCGGGGTGGCGCAGCACGGCGCGCACGGCGTCGAGGTAGGCTCTGTCCAATTGCAGAGGGGTGCCGCTGCGCACTGCCGCCAGGATGCGGTTCAGCGCCAGGCGTTGGCCGGCTTCCCAGCGGTTGAAGGCGTCCACATCGTGCTGCAGCAGCACCAGCAGTTCGGCGTCGCTCAGGCCATCGTCCAGCACCACCGGGGCGGAGAAACCGCGCAGCAGCGAAGGCACAGGGGCGCTGGCCACATTGACGAAAACGAAGGTTTGCTGCGCTTCTTCCAGCACCAGCACTTGCTCGTTCAGCACCTCGGCCGAGCCTTGCAGTTGCAGGGGCAAGACCTGACCCTCTTGGCTCAGCAGGCCCAGTGCCACCGGGATCACCTGGGGCAGCTTGTGCTCTTGGCCTGGGGTGGCGGGGTTGTGTTGCGTCAGCGTCAGGGTGTAGGTCTGCGCGGCAGCGTCATACACACCACGGGCTTGAAGGCGCGGCGTGCCGGCTTGCGAGTACCAGCGCTTGAAGGCGTCCAGGCGTGTGCTCAGGGCCGAGCCGGGGTTGGCGTCGGCAATCGCGGCCGCAAAGTCATCGCAGGTCACGGCCTGGCCGTCATGACGCTCGAAGTACAAGCTCATGCCCTTCTCGAAACCGGCGCGGCCGACCAGGGTCTGGTACATGCGCACGACTTCCGAGCCCTTGTCGTAGACCGTGGCGGTGTAGAAGTTGTTGATTTCGGAATAGCTGTCCGGGCGCACCGGGTGAGCCATGGCGCCCGAGTCCTCGGGGAACTGGGCGGCACGCAGCTGGCGCACATCGGCAATGCGGCAGACGGCGCGGGCGCTGGGGCTGCCGGCCATGTCCATGCTGAACTCTTGGTCGCGGAAGACGGTCAGGCCTTCCTTGAGCGAGAGCTGGAACCAGTCGCGGCAGGTGACGCGGTTGCCGGTCCAGTTGTGGAAGTATTCGTGCGCAACGATGGACTCGATGCGGTTGAAGTCGGTGTCGGTGGCGGTGGCGGCAGAAGCCAGCAGGGCCGAGGTGTTGAAGATGTTGAGACCCTTGTTCTCCATCGCGCCCATATTGAAGTCGGACACGCCGACGACCATGAAGCGTTCCAGATCCAGCGGCAGCTTGAAGCGCGCTTCGTCCCAGACGATGGAGGCGATCAGCGAGTTCATCGCGTGCTCGGTCTTCTCCAGGTCGCCGCGGCGCACAAACACCTGCAGCAGGTGGTCCTTGCCGGCGCGGGTGCGGATGCGCTGCTCGCGTGCCACCAAGTCGCCCGCCACCAGGGCGAACAAATAGCTGGGCTTGGGGAAGGGGTCATGCCATTTGGCGAAGTGACGCGTGGCGTCCAGATCGCCTGAGTCCAGCAAATTGCCATTGCTCAGCAGCACCGGATACTTGGCCTTGTCGGCGCGCAGCGTCACGGTGTAGACGGCCATCACATCGGGGCGGTCCAGGAAGTAGGTGATGCGGCGGAAGCCTTCGGCCTCGCACTGCGTGAAGAAGCTGCCACCCGAGGTGTAGAGGCCGTTGAGCGTGGTGTTCTTCTCGGGCGCGCAGGTGTTGCGCAGCTCCAGCGTGAAGTCAGCGTCGGGCGCGTTGTCGATGATCAGCTCATGGCCTTCCTGGCGGAAGGACACGCTCTCGCCGTTGATCAAGCAGCGCAGCAGGTTCAGCTCTTCGCCGTGCAGGCGGAGGGCGCCGTGGGCGACGGCCTGGTTGCGCTCGATCTGCATCTTGGCGGTGACCAGGGTCTTGGCCGGGTCCAGATCAAAGCTCAGGTCAACGGTGCGAATCCAGAACGCGGGGGCTTGATAGTCTTCGCGGCGAATCAGGGTGGCATTGCCTTCACGCATGGCGGGCATCCTCGGGGTGTGAAAAAAAGGCGGCGCCAGTGAGCGCCGCGTTGCTGGTGTTTGCAGGCGAGTGCGGCTTGTGGCCTCAGACGCCTTGCTTCAGGCTGGCAGAAATGAACGCATCCAAATCTCCGTCCAGCACCTTCTGCGTGGCCGAAGTTTCGTAGTTGGTACGCAAGTCCTTGATGCGGCTTTGGTCCAGCACATAGCTGCGAATTTGGTGACCCCAGCCCACATCGGTCTTGGTGTCTTCGAGCTTTTGCTGTTCTTCAGCGCGCTTGCGCATCTCGTGGTCGTACAGGCGCGAACGCAGGCGCTTCCAGGCCACATCGCGGTTGCTGTGCTGGCTACGGCCGTCTTGGCACTGCACCACGATGCCGGTCGGGATGTGCGTGAGGCGCACGGCCGAGTCGGTCTTGTTGATGTGCTGACCACCGGCGCCGGAGGCGCGGAAGGTGTCGGTGCGCACGTCGGCCGGGTTGATGTCGATCTCGATCGAGTCATCAATTTCCGGGTAGACGAAGAGCGAGGCAAAGCTGGTGTGGCGTCCACCCGAGCTGTCGAACGGGCTCTTGCGCACCAGGCGGTGCACGCCGGTTTCGGTGCGCAGCAGGCCGAAGGCGTACTCGCCTTCCACCTTGATGGTGGCGCTCTTGATGCCGGCCACATCGCCCGCGGTTTCGTCTTCCAGCGTGGCGGTGAAGCCCTTGCGCTCGCAGTACTTCAGGTACTGGCGCAGCAGCATGCTGGCCCAGTCGCAGGCCTCAGTGCCACCGGCGCCGGCTTGGATGTCGATGAAGCAGTTGCTGGGGTCGGCCGGGTTGTTGAACATGCGGCGGAATTCCAGCTGTTCAACGATCTCGTTGAGCTTGGCGGCGTCGCCCTCGATGGCTTCCAAGCCGTCGAAGTCTTGCTCTTCCTTGACCATCTCGTACAACTCGCTGCTGTCAGCGAGGTTGCTGGTCAGGTGGTCGATGGTGCTGACCACGTTCTCGAGCGTGCGCTTTTCCTTGCCCAGTTCCTGGGCGCGCTTGGGCTCGTTCCAGACGCTGGGGTTCTCCAGCGCGGCATTGACTTCGTTCAGTCGCAGTGCTTTGCGATCGTAGTCAAAGATACCCCCTTAGCGCGTCAGTACGCGCTGTCAGGTCGGCCAAGGTGGTGCCGATGGTGTTGATGCGTTCGATGTCCATGAGGGATCCTGTCAGAGCTAGTTTCGCGGCGGTCTTTTTCGGCTGGCTCGGGGCCCCGATGCAGGGCGGCCGCGCGCGCGAACAATTCAGCATTTTTACATGAGCGGCCCAGCTCAGGCAGCGGCTTGGCAAAGTGGCGCCAAACTGCGGCACACTGCAAGCCCATGGAAATGCCCGATTACGAGGATTTGAGCCGCCGCACGCAGCCCCGCGCTCGGCTGCTGCAGGCCTATTGGCGCCGCACTTGCCGGCTCACCGCGGTGCTCTTGCTGCTGTGGGCGCTGGCCAGCTTCGGGCTGATTTACTTTGCCCGCGACCTGTCCTTCAATTTCTTCGGCTGGCCTTTTGGCTTTTGGGTCGCCTCGCAAGGCGCCTTGATGGTGTTCTGCCTGATCGTGGCCTTTTACGCTTGGGCGATGGGGCGGCTGGATGCGCAGACGGCCGCGCTGCTGCAGGCCGAGGGCGCGGAGCGTCCTTAAGTTTTCATCGCAAGAAGTCTTCCAGCGCTTGCGCCAGGGCTTCGGGTTGGTCGTGGTGCAGCATATGGCCGGCCTCATCCAGAACCACGCGGCGCAGCTGTTTGACGACGGCAATGCGCTGCTCGAAATCGTCGCGGGGAAAACGATCACCGAACCAGCGCAGCACCTGGGTGTTCTTGCCTTCCACCCACAGCGTGGGCGCGGCGATGCGTTCCCAGCAGGCCACGACTTCGGCGCGGCGATACAGCGTTGGGTTGGTGAGCTTGTGGGCCGGGTCGCCCAGAATCTGCCATTCGCTGCCGCTTGCATTGCCCTGGGCGGTGCTGACTTCACGCGCCCAATGCGGCGCCAGCCATGCGGCTTTGTCGGCTGCCAGGCGCGGGTTGGTTTTCATCAGGCGGGCGGCCACCTCGGCCAAGCTGGCATAGGGCTTGAGTTGGGGCGGCGCCTGCAATTCGTCCAGCCACTGGATCAACCGATCCGGTGCCAATTCGGGCGCAGCATCGGGCAGGCCAAAACCTTCCAGATTGATCAGGCGGCGGATGCGCTGCGGGCGCACGCCGGCGTAAGCCATCACCACATTGCCGCCCATGCTGTGGCCCAGCAGATCCACCGCTTGATCGGGGCTGATGGCCTTGAGCAGGGCATCTAGATCGCCCAGGTAGTCGGGGAACCAGTAGCTGTCGGCGCCGCTGCAATCACTCAGGCCAAAGCCACGCCAGTCCATGGCCATCACCAGCCGGTCTTCGGCAAGCGCGTCGACCACGAACTGGAACGAAGCGCCCACATCCATCCAACCATGCAGCAGCACCAGCGGCGGGCGGTCGGGCGTGACCAGGCTGGCGTCGCCCCAGCTCAGCACATGATGGCGCAGGCCACGCAGGGTCAGGAACTGGCTTTGGTGCTGGCGGCGTGGGGTGTAGCTGGCAGCTGCTTGGGGGCGGGCGCTTGAGTGAGAAGTGGCTTCGGTCATGCCAGTGAATATAGGGGAGGCAAGGGCGCGCCGATGTCGGGCAGGCGACAAGGGCTCGCCGCCCGAAGGCTGCGGCCCGACAGCTGCGCCGGGCAGGCAGAATGCCCGCATGACTTCAACGCCACCCTACGCCATTCGCCCGGCCACGCCCGCCGATGTCCCGCAATTGGTCAGCTTGATCGAAGAGCTGGCCGAGTTCGAGAACCTCACGCATATGTTGGCGCTGAGCGCCGACAAGCTCCACCCGCATCTCTTCGGCGACAAGCCGGTGGTGGAGGCCTTGATCGGTGAGATCGATGGCGAGACAGTGGGCTTCGCGCTCTTCTTCACCAACTTCAGCACCTTCCTGGCCAAGCCTGGCCTGTATCTGGAAGACCTGTATGTGCGCCCCGCCCACCGTGGCTCGGGCCTGGGCAAAGGCATCTTGACCCGTTTGGCCCAGATCGCGCTGGAGCGTGACTACGGTCGCTTCGAGTGGAGCGTGCTGGATTGGAACGAAACCGCGATCCGCTTTTACGAGCGCATGGGCGCCACCTTGCTGCCCGACTGGCGCATCTGCCGCATCAGTGGCGAGGCGCTGGAAAAATTTCGCAGCTGAGGCGGCAAGCCCAGCAGAAGGCGGCGGGCTGCCTCGCCGCTCTGGCCTTCAGCGGCTCAGTTGCACCGACAACTTGCTGTTCGTTGGCGCCACCAACTTGGCTGCGTCGGGCCAGCGCTCCTGGCCGCTCAGCACGGTGCAGAAGGGGCGCGGATCGGGTTCGTTCTTGCCGTCCTTTTTGACCACAGGATTCTTGCTGGGGGGCAGGGCCTCCAGCGGCAGCGCCAAAGTTTGGCCGCCCTCCGGCCATTCCAGCTGCCAGCCGGCTTGCGGGCTGCAGATCTTCAGGCCCTCGATTTGCGGCATCAGCCAACGCAGGTAGAAGGGCAGCATCTCGGTGCGCAAGCTATGACCCACGCGCATGAGGCGGCGCACCAGCTTCATGTCCACCTCCTCGGGCTTGGCGTTGATCTCCAACAGCCCTTGAATGCGCATCGAGCCCTTGGGCTGGTTGCTGGCGACTTCGGCCTCCTTGGCCTGTGCTTGCGGCAGCAGCGGCAGCACGAAGGCGCCGTCGGGCGCGACGGGAATGGGGATGTAGCGGTCTTCGCTGCTCAAGGCCAGCTTGGGGTTGACCAGCGGTCTTTTATCGTCCTTGGGCAGCAGTTTGAAGTCCAGGCGCACCAGCCCTTCACCCACGGTTTGCAGCTGGGTGAGCACCCGGTTCAGCATCGCGTAGGGCAGCACGGCGGGGTCCTTTTGCATTTGAACCGTGACGGTGTCCAGCTGCGTCGGCGCCGAAGCGGCGGTGCTTGGCGTGGCGTCCTGAGCACTTGCTTGTGCACTCAGCAAGACCAAGCCGCCGAGGGCGAGCACCAGCTTGCGCAGGGCCGGAGTAGTGAACGATTCAAGCTGAGAAATCTTCATGGTGTGCGAGTGAGCCATTGGCAAGGTTGAACGGAGGGCGGACCAGGGCGGGGGAGGGAAAGGAGATGAATTCAGCGTCTATTTATCGCAAAGCTTGTTCAGGGCCGGGGTGGGGTTGATGCCTTGATTGAAGGGGTCCAATCGGGCGATACGGGGCTGTTCCATGTCGATGCAAAGCGAGCCTTGGCGCACCCGCCGCTTGCCGTCGCCGGTGATGGTTTCGACCCTGCTTGGGTCGCTGCCCAGGGCGGCCGCCATGCGTTCACCGAGGTCCGGGCGCTGGCTATTGCTGCGCGGGTCTTGGGTGGCGGCAAATGAGGGGCGCTTCGGGTCTTGGGCCGCCCGCGCCCGCTCTTGCGCGGTGCCGGGCAGTTGCAAATTGAGCGGGGCTTGCGTGGTTGCAGGGGCCGAGGCGGCTGCGGCAATTGAAGGGGCCGCGCTGGGTGTGATCAGGGTGATGCTCGTCGTGACGCGATCGTCCGGCTGGCTTGGCTTTGCAGGCTGCCGCTCGGCTTTGGCCACCTTGTTGTTAGGCGCCGAGCTGGCCTGCAGTTCGCTGCGCGGGTTTGATTTGGACTTGGCCTTGCCGGCGTTCAACCAGATGGGGATCAGCAAGGTTTGCTGACCCTGGCGACTGGACTGCACACTGGGTTTGGCCCGCAGCTGCTGAACCATCAGCCAGCCCAGGCCCAGATGCAGCAGGGCCAGCAGGCCCAGTAGCAGGGGGCGGCGCAAAGGCGTTGCCTTATTTGGCATCGCGCTCGCCGTCGCTTTGGCCGTCACTTGCTGGCTCGGGCCCCTCGACATAACTCAGCAAATCACCGGGCTGGCAATCCAGCGTCCGGCAGATCGCGGCCAGGGTGTCAAAGCGCACGCCGCGCACCTTGCCGGACTTCAGCAGCGACAAATTCGCCTCGGTAATGCCTACCGCCTCGGCCAACTCGCGTGAGCGCATCTTGCGCCGCGCCAGCATCACATCCAGGGTCACGATCACTGGCATCAGACGAACTCGGCGTTTTCTTGCGCCACGCGGGTGGCTTCAAACATCACCCGGGCGATGGCCCAGAAGATCAGGCCGAAAAACAGGCTGAAGCCATGCTCGAAGCCCAAGCCGAGGTTGAGCAAACGCTGGCCCGGCGGGTTGCCTATGGTCAGGGCCAGCACGGACAAGGTGTCCCCCAGCGGCGAGGCCAAGGTGTGCGCCACCAGGGCGAAGGCAAAACGCCGCAGGCGCAGCACCGGCTCGGTCGCAAAGACTTCGCCGCGTTGGAAACAGCTGAACAGCACCCAAACCTGCCACAGCGCAAACAGGCGCACGCCGCCCAAGAGCCAGCTGCTCAGCCAGCCCAGCAAGCGGGCGCCGCTGTCGAGTTGCAGCAGCGCGTCTGGCCGGTGCAGTTGCTGCCGGGCGGAGGACTCCACCCATTCCGGATTGGTCCAAAAAGCGATCGGCCCCAACAGAATCACCAAAGCGCCCAGCAGGCAAAACAGCTTGACCCCTTGGGCCAGGCGGCTCATCGACTTGGCGGCCTGGGCATCGCGAAAGCTGGCGCTGGGGAGGGCTTGGCCCGATCGGCTCATGGTGAGTTCTTCATTGTTCATTGATAAAAATTTACTGTAAAACAATAATTTATCAATGTAAAGTCCTCATACGAATGGAAGACCCTGAGGCTTGCTTTGCCCATGAGACGACTCGCACCCTATGCCGGTTTGGCGCTGACGCTGCTGGGTTTGCTGCTGGCCGGCCTGCTTTTGGCGGCGCCGCGGCTTTAGCAAGGCGCTTGCAAGTCGGGCCAGGCTGGGTTGATCAGCGCGAAGACCTGATGGTCGCGCCAGGCGCCGTTGATGAAGAGGTAGCGCCGCTGCAGGCCGGCGTCTTCAAAGCCCAGGCGCTGCAGCAGGCCGAGGCTGCGCAGGTTTTCCGGGCGCACGGCGGCTTGCAGGCGATGCAAATGGATGCCGCCCGGCGCAAAAGCTTGCGCAATGACGCATTGCAAGGCCTCGCGCATCAAGCCTTGGCCTTGCACGGCAGCATCAAGCTTGTAGCCCAAGGCCGCGTTCTGGAAGGGCCCGCGCGAGACCTGCGAGAGCTGCACCTTGCCGATGATTTTTTCCGGCTCCTCCAGTGGGCTCAGCCAGTAGTTATAGCCCTGGTCGTCGGTCCAGGCTTGGGCGCTTTGGCTCAAGGCTTGCGCCACGGTTTCGGGCTCGAAATAGCTGGGCGGGTAGCTGGGATCCCAGGGCGCGAAATGGGCGAGGTTGCGCAACTGAAAGGCGCACACGGCTTCAGTGAGCTGGGGCGCCGGGGCGCGCAGCAGCAGGCGCGCGCTGCGCAACTCGGTGAGTACCGTGCGCGCGGCCGTCATGGCTTGGCGGCGGGCGGCTGTTGATGCTCTTGGCGCGGCGCGGGCGGAGTAAAGCGCAAGGCCTTGCCGATGCGGTTCCAGGCATTGATGTGGGCCACCGAGGCGGTCAAAACGCTCAGATCGGCGGGGCCGAATTCGGCCAGCACTTGGGCGAACAACTCATCGCTGATGGCGCCTTGTGCGGACAAGGTCAGCTGTTCGGCATAGGCCAGGGCCAGGCGTTCGCGCGGACTGAAGACGGGCGCCTCATGCCAGGCGGCCAGCTGGTCCAGCTTGTCGGCCGGCACATGCAGGCTGCGCGCCAAGTTGAGGTGGTACTGCAGGCAAAAAGCGCAGCCATTGAGTTGCGAGGCGCGCAGTTTGATGAGTTCGATCAGGTCCTTGCCCAGGCCCGAGCCGCCCACGGCCTTGCCGATGGCGCCCAGGCCTTCCATCACGCCGGGGGCGAGTTTGGCGAAATCTGCGTAATCGATGCGCACGGATGTCATGGTGAAGGCTGCGGGGAAGTTGAATTGGCGCTGATTATTGCCCCGCAGCGAGGCGCGTTGACCGAGCCCAATCGACTTGGCGCGCCGGCGCGCGCGAACTTCATGCCCGCGCAGCGCCGCTTATCGGCCATTAACGCAGTTCGTCGCTTTGCGATGGAGCCGGCCGGGATGAGTCGGGATACTGGCGGCCTGAGATCCTGAGGATCGGCCTCAAGAGGGCAAGGGAGTTTTTGATGTTCAACAGCCAAGGCAAGACAAAAAACCGAAATGGCATGCCGTTGGCCGGCGTATTGCTGCTGGCCTCAAGCCTGCTCGTGCCCGCTGCCCCCGCTGAGGCCAGCGAGGTGGTCAAGCTGGTGCGCCTGGTGATTACCGGCAAGCGCATCAGCAACGCACCGGTCAAGCCGGTCAAGAAAGCGCAGGCGCCGCAGCGCGCCGATGAGACGGAGGCGCGTGTCGCCGAAGCCCAGCGCAGCACCTTCCGCCCCATTTGATGGCTTGATCTGGCCCCATGACGTCACCCGCCTCGCAGCGAACGGGTGGGTCGATGGGGCTTTTCATTGCCCCGGCCGACCTGGCTGGCATCGGCCACAAGCGTTTTTTTAGCGAATCATGGGCGGCGAGGGATGCAGGCGGCCCATCGCCAAAGCCGTCACATAAGCACCGTCCCGCAAGGCATAGGCAGGCATGCGGCCTTCCTCTACAAATCCAAAGCGCTGGTAGAGGCGAATCGCGCGAGCGTTGTCGGCATAGACGGTGAGCTCGATGCGCAGCACCTGGGCCCAGTTGTCGGCATAGTCCAACAGCGCAGCCATCAGTGCCGCGCCCACACCCTGACCCTGCGCGCGGCTGGCCACCATGATGCCCATCTCTGCCACATGGCGGCGCCGCGTTTGCCCGGTGACCGGGTGCAGACCGACGCAGCCCAGCAACTCATCCCCATGCTCCGCCACCAGATGCACATCCGGCAGCGCGTGTCCCGCCTTGGCGCTTTCTTGCAGGCGATGCTGCCATTGCTCTTCGCTGGCGTAGGGCATTTGCAGCAGGCCACCAAAAACGGCGGGCTCGGCCACCAAGCGGGCGATGGCGGCGGCGTCTGACAGTTGGCGGCGGCGGATGCGAATGTCCATGTGAGTCTCTCCTATGGCTGGGGTCGTGGCGGGTGGACCTTTGGAAACAAAAAAGCCCGCTGGGGCAGCGGGCTTGAGGGGGATTTGGTGGAGGAATTTGGCGGTGAGCGTCGTTCGCTGCTAACGGATCACCCAGGCATGGCCGACCTGCATCAGATGCAGGTGCGCATGCATGTGTAGCTGGCACAGGCCGAGCGTGGGGGAGGGGATCCAGGCAGTCATGGGCCCAGTATGGTCAGGAGGCGGGGCCTCGGTCAAGCCAGCATGAGGTTTGAATGACGGAGTGCGGCGTGGCTGCGACAATCAGGGCCATGCCCCGCCTGACTGCCATCCCCGCCGCCACTGCTCCAACTACACCCGCCGCTGAGGTGCAGCAAGCGCCCAAGGGTCAGGTCTTGCCGGCTGAACGATTCGCCTTGCGGGTGGGCCCCAGCGTCATTGACGGCCTGGGTGTCTTCGCCGCCGAGGCGATTCCCGCGCGGCGCAAGATTGGTGAGCTGCGCGGCGAGGCGATCTCGGTGCGCGAGGCGCGCAAGCGGGCCAAGGGCCGGGAGCGCATTCACATCGTTGAGGTGTCGGAAACCCGCGCCGTCGATGCCACCGAATCCAAAGACGCGCTGCGCCACATTAACCACAGCTGCGCCGCCAATGCCAAGCTGCGCATCAGCCAAGGCCGGGTGGAGTTTTATGCCCTGCGCGATATCGAGCCCGGTGAGGAGCTGAGCTGCGACTACGGCGTCAGCCACCACGAAGGGCGGCTCAGCTGCCGCTGCGGCGCGCCCAATTGCGTGGGCCGGCTTTGAGGCTGGCCGGCCTGGCCTAAACAGGCCGCTGAAAACTGCTGAAGAGTTCTAGGCAAGCAGAACCAGCACAACCTTGCCGAGCCGGTGCTTCCGGCTGGCAAGGACTGAGCGGGTCAGGCCATCAGGACAGCGCTTGTCCGTCTTGCGGCTGCAGCCAGAACAGGCGCAGGTCTTGGGCCGAGAACAGGGCGTCGTCCAACAGCACGTCTTGGTCGATGTCGTCTTCGGGCTCGTACTGCTCGGCGATGTAAGCCTCGCGCTGCTCACCCGGCGGCATGGCCACGGCGGCCACCGACATCAGCATGGCGTCCAGCATCTGGCCGGCTTCGCTTTCGCTGTCGTGCACATACCAGGCTTGCTCGTTGTCTTCCACGGCTTGCATAAAGCCTTCCACCCACATCAGGCCGGGAGGCGGCAGTTCGCTGAGTTGGTCTTCGCTCAGCACGCCTTGCTTGAGCAGATCGGCCTTGGTGGCTTCGTCGAACTCGGTGATCAGCGGCGTCAGCAGCATGGCTTCCGGGTCGGCCGACAGGGCCTCGGGGTCCAGGCTCTCAGAGATTTCGTTCCAGCGCGTCATCAGCACGCTCATGAATTCTTCGGTGGCGTCTTGCTCGTCCAGCGGCGCGGCCCAGTCTTCGCCGAACAAGGCGTCCATGGCGGCGATGGGGCTCAGCACCACCGGGCCGCAGATCAGCGCGGTCATATAGCCGTCCAGCGTGTCGATGGGCACGGCTTGCTCATCTTCGGGCGTTGCCGCCACCAGGATTTGAAGCAGGGCGGCCAGGCGCTCTGCATTGGCGTGGTCGATATCGTGTTGGGTCGAGTCAGTCATGGTGTTCGTCCTTGAAAAATGACAAGGGCTCTCGAGGATTTTTCGAGAGCCCTTGTCTTGGGGTTGTCAGTTAAGAAAAGAAGTTAGAGCCGCTCGCTCACCCAGGCTTGTACGCCCGCCAGCGCCGCTGGCAAGGCTGCTGGCTGGGTGCCACCGGCCATGGCCAGATCGGGCTTGCCGCCGCCCTTGCCGCCGCATTGCTGGGCCACAAAGCTGACCAGCTCGCCGGCCTTGAGGCCGCGGGCGATGTAGTCGGCGGTGACGCCGGCCGAGAGGTTGACCTTCTCGCCATCGACCGAGGCCAGCACGATGATGGCCGAGTGCATCTTGTCGCGCAGCTTGTCGATGGTTTCGCGCAGGGTCTTGGCGTCGGCGCCGTCCAGTGTGGCGGTCAAGACCTTGGCACCCTTGACCTCGACGGCTTGCGTCATCAAGTCATTGCTTTGCGCGGCGGCCAGGCGGCTCTTGGCGCTGGCCAGTTCTTTTTCCAGTGCCTTGACCTGGTCCAGCACGGCGTTGACGCGCTGCTCCAGCTCGGCCGGTGCGGCCTTGAGCGTGCCGGCCACGGCGGCCACGGTGTTCTCCAGACCCTGAACATAGGCCAGGGCGCCAGCGCCGGTGACGGCTTCAACGCGGCGGATGCCGGCGGCAACGCCGGCTTCGGCCACGATCTTGAACAGACCGATATCGCCGGTGGCCTTGACGTGGGTGCCGCCGCAGAGTTCCTTGGAGGAGCCGATGGACAGCACGCGCACGGTCTCACCGTACTTCTCGCCGAACAGCATCATGGCGCCGCTTTTTTGCGCGTCTTCCAGATTCATCACCTGGGCTTGCGCCGCAGCGTTGGCCAGGATCTCGGCGTTCACGATGGCTTCCACTTGAGCGATCTGCTCCGCCGTGACGGGGGCGTTGTGGGCGAAGTCGAAACGGGTGCGGTCCGCCGTGACTTGCGAGCCCTTTTGCTGCACATGGGCGCCCAGCACTTCGCGCAAGGCCTTGTGCATCAAGTGGGTGGCGCTGTGGTTGCGGATGGTCTTGGCGCGTGTCTCGGCGTCCACCTTGGCGCTGAACTGGTCGCCGATCTTGACGGCGCCTTCCAGCACGCGGCCGTGGTGGCCGAACACATCGGCCTGGATCTTCAGCGTGTCTTCGACAGCGAAACGGCTTGTCAAATTGCGCAGCTCGCCGCTGTCGCCGGCCTGGCCGCCGCTTTCGGCGTAGAAGGGCGTGTGGTCCAGCACGATGACGGCGTCGTCACCCGCGTTGGCTTGGGCCACGCTCTGGCCGTCGATGTAGATGGCGCTGACCTTGGAGGTTTCGCACACCAGATGCTCGTAGCCGTGGAAGGTGGTGGGCGCGCCGGTGTAGGCCAGGCCCTGAGCCATCTTGAACTTGCCGGCGGCGCGGGCTTGTTCGCGCTGGCGGGTCATGGCGGCGTCGAAGCCGGCTTGGTCCACGGTCACGCCGCGTTCGCGGCAGACGTCGGCGGTCAGGTCGACCGGAAAGCCGTAGGTGTCATGCAGCTTGAAGGCCGTTTCGCCGTCAACTTGGCTGGAGCCATTGGCCAGGGCGGCTTCCAGGATTTCCATGCCATTGGCAATGGTCTGGAAGAAGCGCTCTTCTTCTTGCTTGAGCACTTCGGTGACGCGAGTCTGCGCCTGGCGCAGCTCGGGGTAGGCGTCGCCCATCTGGTTCACCAACTCGACCACGATCTTGTGGAAGAAGGGGGTGCGGGCGCCCAGCTTGTAGCCGTGGCGGATGGCGCGGCGGGCAATGCGGCGCAGCACATAGCCGCGGCCTTCGTTGCCGGGGATGATGCCGTCGACGATGGTGAAGGAGCAGGCACGGATGTGGTCGGCAATCACCTTGAGCGAGGCGCTGTCTTTGCCTGCAGCCAACAAGGACTTCAGCTGCTCATCTGTCGGGCAAGCTTGTCCCACTGCCGCTTGAGCTGCATTGATAAGAGCCTGAAAGGTGTCGATCTCGTAGTTGCTGTGCACATGCTGCAGCACGGCGGCCAGGCGCTCCAGGCCCATGCCGGTGTCGACCGAAGGCTTGGGCAGCTTGTGCATCACACCGTCTTCGGTGCGGTTGAACTGCATGAAGACGTTGTTCCAGATCTCGATGTAGCGGTCACCGTTCTCGTCCGGGCTGCCTGGGGGGCCGCCGGCCACTTCGGGGCCGTGGTCGAAGAAGATCTCGGTGCAAGGGCCGCAAGGGCCGGTGTCGCCCATCATCCAGAAGTTGTCGCTCTGGTAGCGGCCGCCCTTGTTGTCGCCGATGCGCACGATGCGCTCGGCCGGGATGCCAACAACCTTGTTCCAGATTTCGTAAGCCTCGTCATCCTCGGCATAGACCGTTACCCACAGCTTTTCGGCCGGCAGGTGGAAATGCTCGGTCAGCAATTCCCAGGCGAAGGAGATCGCGTCGTGCTTGAAATAGTCGCCGAACGAGAAGTTGCCCAGCATTTCGAAGAAGGTGTGGTGACGTGCGGTGTAGCCGACGTTGTCCAGGTCGTTGTGCTTGCCGCCGGCGCGGATGCACTTCTGGCTGGTGGTGGCGCGGTTGTAGGCGCGCTTGTCAAAGCCCAGGAACACGTCCTTGAACTGGTTCATGCCCGCATTGGTGAACAGCAGCGTCGGGTCGTCGCCGGGCACCACCGGGCTGGAGGAGACGATCTGGTGACCCTTGGACTCGAAGAACTTCAAGAAGGTCTGGCGGATTTCTGCTGCTTTCATGCGGGCTCTACTTTCGGGTCGGCTGCGCCTTGGCGGCGCACGATGGAGTCTGGCTTGGCGCAAAAAACGCGGGCTCGGGCCCGCGTTGCTTGGTCAGGATTCACTGGGGCCCGATTATATGGGGATGCCCTGGTGACAGCGGCGCCCAGGCGCCTCGGTTAGAGTGCTGCCACAAGCATGTTGGAGAACCGCCTATGAATCAAACGACTTCCCCTTTGGCCACCTTGGATGACGCCAGCCTTTTGCGCACCCAGGCGCTGATCAACGGTGAATGGGTCAGCGGCACCAGCAGCTTCGCCGTCACCGACCCCGCCACTGGCGCGCTCTTGGCTGAGGTGGCCAATCTGGGGCCGACCGAAGCGCAAGCGGCGATTGCCGCTGCCAACCATGCCTGGGGCCCCTGGCGCAGCAAGACCGCCAAGGAGCGCGCTGCCATTCTGATGCGCTGGTCGCAGCTGCTGAACAAACATGCCGACGACCTGGCCCGCATCATGACGGCCGAGCAGGGCAAGCCCCTGGCCGAAGCGCGTGGCGAAGTGGCCTACGGCGCCAGCTTCATCGACTGGTTTGCCGAAGAGGGCAAGCGTGTCTACGGCGAAACCATCCCCACCACCGACAACAACAAGCGCTACCTGGTCATCAAGCAGCCCATGGGCGTTTGCGCGGCCATCACGCCCTGGAATTTCCCCATCGCCATGATCACCCGCAAGGTGGCGCCGGCGCTGGCCGCAGGCTGCACCGTGGTGATCAAGCCCGCTGAGGCCACGCCGCTGTGCGCTCTGGCCGTGGCCGAATTGGCGCAGCGCGCGGGCATGCCCGCGGGCGTGTTGAATGTGTTGACGGCGGACGCCGACAACTCGGTCGCCATCGGCCACGTGCTGTGCGACAGCGATGTGGTGCGCCATCTGTCCTTCACCGGCTCCACCGAAGTGGGCCGCATTTTGATGCGCCAGTGCGCCGGCACGGTGAAGAAGCTCTCGCTGGAACTGGGCGGCAATGCGCCTTTCATCGTCTTTGATGACGCCGATCTGGACAGCGCCGTGGATGGCGCCATCGCCAGCAAATACCGCAATGCCGGCCAGACCTGCGTGTGCGCTAACCGCCTGTATGTGCAGGCCGGTGTGTACGAGGCCTTCTTGGAAAAGCTGACGGCGAAGGTCAGCGCACTCAAGCTGGGCAATGGCTTTGAGTCGGGCGTCAATGTGGGCCCGCTGATCGATGCGCAGGCCATGGCCAAGGTGCAAAGCCATGTGGACGATGCCCTGGCCCTAGGCGCACGCCTGCTGGTGGGTGGCAAGGCGGCGACCGAGCTGGGCGCGCAGTATTTCGAGCCCACCTTGCTGGCCGATGTGACGCCGGCCATGTTGTGCTCGCGCGAAGAGACCTTTGGCCCCTTGGCGCCGGTGTTCAAGTTCCAAACCGAGGCCGAGGCCATCGCTTTGGCCAATAACACCGAGTTTGGCTTGGCCAGCTATTTCTACAGCCGCGACATCGGCCGCATCTTCCGGGTCGGCGAGGCGCTGGAGTACGGCATGGTGGGCGTCAACACCGGCCTGATCGCCACGGCGGAAGTGCCTTTCGGCGGCGTCAAGCAATCCGGCCTGGGCCGTGAAGGCGCGCATCAAGGCATGGATGACTATGTGGAGATCAAGTACCTCTGCCTGGGCGATATTCAAAAGTAAGGATTTCGATAGACGCGCTGGCTGAGCCCAGCAAGTTTTGCGCTTGCGCAGCATCAATCCATAAAAAAGGGCACCCATGTGGGTGCCCTTTTTGCTGCGCGCTCAAGCAGAGCGCAGCGCTCAGGACGCGAGCTTGAACACCGCGACCGAACCCACCAACTGCTGGGCCTGCAGCTTGAGGCTTTCGGCCGCTGCTGCCGACTGTTCCACCAGCGCGGCGTTCTCTTGCGTGGCCCGGTCCATATGGGCCACCGCCTCACCGACTTGGCTCACGCCCGAGCTTTGCTCGCGGCTGGCCGCGCTGATCTCACCCATGATGTCGGTGACGCTGCGGATGGCGGCCACCACTTCCTCGATGGTGGCGCCCGCGCTGTCGACTTGGGCGCAGCCCAGCTCGACGCGCTCCACACTGGCGTTGATCAAGCTCTTGATTTCGCGGGCCGCTTCGGCTGAGCGGCCGGCCAGCGTGCGCACCTCGCTGGCCACCACGGCAAAGCCCCGACCTTGCTCGCCAGCGCGGGCGGCTTCGACGGCGGCGTTCAGCGCCAGGATATTGGTCTGGAAGGCGATGCCGTCGATGACGCCAATGATGTCGGCAATCTTGCGCGAGCTGTCGCTGATGGCCCGCATGGTGCCTACCACTTGGCCGACGGCCACACCCCCTTTGAGCGCCACTTGCGAAGCGGCCTGCGCCAGCTGATTGGCGGACTGCGCGTTGTCGGCATTGCCCCGCACGGTGCTGCCCAACTGTTCCATCGAGGCGGCGGTTTGTTGCAGCGCCGAAGCTTGTTGTTCGGTGCGCAGCGACAGATCGCTATTGCCCGAAGAGATCTGGGCCGAAGCGGTGGCCACGCCCTCGGCATTGGCGCGCACGCCCTTGACGATGTCGGCCAGGCGCGATTGCATTTGCTGCATGGCGGCCAGCAGGCGGGCGGTTTCGTTGCTGCCGCTGCCGTCGATGGGCATGGCCAAGTCGCCGGCGGCCACGCCGCTGGCAACGCGTACAGCGGCTTCCAGCGGCACCGTGATGGAGCGGATCAGCCACCAGCTGCAGCCCACGGCCAGCATCAGGGCGAGTACCCCCAAGCCCAGCAGTTGCAGCTGAGTGTCGTCAATTTCCGTGCTGGCCAGCTGAGCGTCCTGCTGCATCTGGGTCTCGCTTTGCTGGACCAATTTGTCCACCGCCGCCATATAGGCCAGATGCTTGGGCCGCATGTCTTTGAGCAGCACGGTCTTGGCCAGTTCCATCTCACCCGCTTCGACGGCTTGAGTCACCCGTTCGCGCACGACGCGGTACTCACCGCGCGCCTGATTCAGCTCGGCCAAGCCGCGCTGGCCTTCGGGTGTGCGCAGAACTTTGTTGAGCTTCTCCAGCGTGGCCGCCGTGGTTTTGGAGATCTCGGCGATTTGGGCGAACTGCTGGGCGATCTCGGCCTTGTCGTTGAGGATGATGGCATCGCGCATGGCCCGCGCCACTTGGCCGTTAGCGTCTTTGACCGACAGCAGCATTTTGACCGTGGGATAGCGCTCGTCCATGGTGAGGTGGAATTGCTGGTCGACCTCGCTCATCTTGCTCCAGGCCAGGCTGACCAGCAGCACGATCAGCAGCAGCATGGCGGCAAAACCCAGGCACAGCCGGGTGGAGATCTTCATCGCGTTGAAGCTCATCAGGAATTCACTCTCGCTCTTGTTCGGTAGATGTGGGGAAAGCCGACGAGCGTAGGGGCCGCCTTGCGGCGGCGGCATGAGCTAGATCAAG
The DNA here is from genome assembly GCF_001477625.1 of Paucibacter sp. KCTC 42545. NCBI lineage: Bacteria > Pseudomonadati > Pseudomonadota > Betaproteobacteria > Burkholderiales > Sphaerotilaceae > Roseateles > Paucibacter sp. KCTC 42545. Next base: position 2,990,903 of record NZ_CP013692.1, on the reverse strand, counting down.
ACGGGCGGGGTGCTGGTTGCCAGCAGTGCGATCTCCGGAGCAAGCCTCCAGAACAAGACTTCTCCGCTTGCCAAAGGGCTTGCGACATTCCGGCGGCCAATAAAAAAAGGGCAGCTCGCGCTGCCCTTTTTGTTGCCTTGCTAGATCAAGTTCAAGTCATCAGAACTCGTAGCGAGCCGTGACCTGGACGGCCCACTGCGACTCGCCCTTGTTCTGGCGGGTTTCGTAGTCATCCGCGCCCACCACGCTGTAGACATACTTGCCGTTCTGGATGCCGGCGAAGTTGACGAAGCCACGACGGTTGCCACCGTTTCCGCCACCGGCGGTGAAGGGAATCTCGTCGATATGGCCCCACTTCTTGTTCAGCAGATTGCCGAAGTTCAGCACGTCAAAGGTGACCACGCCCTTGTGATTGGCGCCAAAGCCCGGAACTTCCTGGCTCAAACGCAGATCGAAGGTGTTGGCGAACTTGCTCTTGGCGCTGTTGCGGCCAATCACCGAGCCACGTGCCTTGCTCAGGTCAGCGTTCTCGTTGACGACGCTCCAGAACAGATCTTCAGCCGCTTGTGCCGACAGACCATTGGCCTTGCTGCCGCGGAAGATGACCTCACCCGAGCCGGGGGCCGTCGGGATGTACATCAGGTCATTGCCGGAGTAGCCGTCGCCGTTCATGTCGTTCTTGAAGGTCCAGCTATAGGGCTTGCCCGTGCGGCCTTCGTAAACCATGCCGACCGTGGTCTTGTACTTGCCGATGAAGGCCTTGGACCAGTTGACCGCTGCGGTGACTCGGTCCTGGATCAGGGTGGCCGAGGTGGCGTTGACCTCTTCATTGGGGTTGAAGGTCGCGCGGTTGGCGTAGTTGGAGCTCGAGGTGGAGGAGGTCAGGGGGCTGACTTCCTTGGCCGCCGTGCGGGTGTAAGCCGTGTTCCAGCTCCAGCCTTGGTTCTGCTGCGAAAGCTGCAGGGTCACGGCATTGCCGCCACCTTGGGAAGTGTGCTCGGCCAGCAGCACATTGCCGAACTTGGTGTTGCGGCCAGCCTTGGCTTGGGCGCCGCACTTGTCGGTGGCGGTGGAGCCACCGTCGGTCCAGCACTTCACGTCTTGACCGGCAGCGTTGTAATAGATCTCGCGGCCGTCAGGACCGGTGGAGACCGGTGCACCCAGGTTGAGGTGGCGGTAGTAAATGCCATCTTTGGTCTTGGTGTACAGGTAGTCCACGCCGGCGACCAAGCCACCCCAAGGCAGTTCGGTATCCAGGCCCAGATTGAGCTTCCAGACCGAAGGCTGCTTCAGATCAGGCGAGAGGATGTCCACGGCCAATGCGGGCGGCTGGCCGGCCACGTTGGGCTGGTTGGCTGGGTCCGCAGTGAACTTGGTGGACGCGCAAGGTGTGGATGTGGGGCCGCAGTTGAATGTGGCGGTCGCCGCACCGGTGTTGGAGTAAGGGTTGGACAGCCAGACATTGGCTGCCGAGCCTTGGAACAGACCGAAGCCGCCGCGCAGCTGGGCTTTCTTCTTCTCCAGACCTTCAAACGCGTAGTTGAAGCCGACACGCGGCTGCACCAGGGTCTGGCCGTCGATGGTCTGGCCGTTGTCGTAGCCAAATGCGGTTTGAGCTGCGCCGTTGCGGATGGGGGTGTCAGGCGTGCTGGCACGATCCAGGCGCAGGCCGAAGGTCAGGTTCAGGTTCTTGTTGACGGTCCAGGTGTCCTGCACAAACAGGCCCAGATTGTTCAGCTTCCACTGCGCAACGCCGTCTTCCAGTGCCTTGCCTGGCAGCGGCAACTGCACCGCGTAGGTGGAGGGGATGCCTGCTGCCCACAGGGCGGCCGGATCGGTGCCCTTGAAGGAGTAGTTGCCGCTGGTGTTTTGCAGGAAGGCGTTGTAGGTGTCGTTGCTGCTGTAGTCGCCACCGAACTTCAGCTGGTGGTCGTCAATGAACCAGTTGGCGGCAAAGTAGCCGTCCCAGGTTTTGGTGCGCAAGATGTTGAACTGACGGCTGTTCTCGGTGCCGAAGAACAGCGAGCGGTCGCTCTTGTTGGTGGCGTCAGCGGGGTAGACCAGTTGGATCTGTGGCAGGTTGGCATTGTTCTTGGGCACGCTGTCGTAGTCGCGCTTGGACAGCTTGAACTCGGTGGACAGGTCCGGTGTCCAGTCTGCAAACCATTGGCCCACCACGGTCTCGATGGTCTTCTTCTGGGTCCACCAGTAGGAGCTCAGCGACAGCGAGCTGGAGTTCAGGCCGGCATAAGTCGGCTCAGCCTGCTCGGTCTTGGCGTAACGCAGATTGGCGCGGTGCTGGCTGTTGATGTTCCAGTCCAGCTTGAGCAAATAGTCCTTGACGGTCAGGAACGTGCCCGTGGTGTCCGAGTTGCCGATGTCCAGACCGTAGGCCTTGGCGACGGTCTGGGCCTTGGCGATCTGCTCGGGCGTGATGCCCACATTGGTCATATTGCTGCCGACCGGGCCGAACGAAGGGGCAGCGCGCGAGCTCTTGAAGTCTTCGTAGGAGCCGAAGAAGAAGAGCTTGTCCTTGATGATCGGGCCGCCCAGGGTGAAGCCCTTGGTGTCTTCCTTGAAGGCGGAGGCGTCGTAGTAGCTGTCGGTGGTGCGGTTGTAGCGCTTGCCGGAGAGCTTGTCGTCACGGTAGACGTAGTACAGGCTGCCCTTCAACTCATTGGTGCCCGACTTGGTCACCGCATTGATGTTGGCGCCGGTGTAACCCTGCTGCGTCACATCGAAGTTGGACAAATTGACTTGCACCGCCTCGATCGCGTCGATCGAGATGGGCTGCTTGGCGGTGGGCAGGTTATTGCCTTCCAGGCCAAAGGTGTCGTTGGTGCGAACGCCGTCGATGGTGATGGTGTTGAAGCGCGCGTTCTGGCCCAGGGCAGAAATCTCGCCACGGTCCTTGTCGGTCTGTGCCAGACGCGGGTCCATGCGGGCGTAGTCTTGCAGGCTGCGGGCGATGGAAGCGTAGGCGTCCAGCTCCTTGCGGCTGATGGCCGTGCCGGCACCCATATTGTCGCTATTGAACTTGCTGCTGGCGCCGCTGCCGGTCACCACCACGGTCGACAGCACGCTGGTGCCGAGTTGAACGTCCAAGCTCAGGGTTTCGGCCAGTTGCAGGTAGATGTCGTTGCGAACTTCCTTGTCGCTGCCCTTGGTGACGGTCACGGTGTAGGGGCCGCCGACGCGCAGGCCGCGGGTGGAATAACGGCCGTCGTTATCCGTCACCAAGGTGTTCACGGAGCCAGACTCGCGGTGAACGATGGTCACCGTCGCGCCGGCCAGAGGCTTGCCTTCGACTGTCAGCACCCGGCCGCCGATGGCGGAGGTGGTGTTCTGTGCCATTGCTGGGGCGGCTGCCACGATGGCAACGGCTGCATACAGCGCCGTTCTGGAAAAAGCCGCAAAGCTCGAACCCTGTCTGTTCATCTCAAAAGCTCCTGTGATCGAAATCAAAAAATAAGAAAAATGAAATCCTGCAAGCTGCTCTCGTCTCAATTGGCAAACGTTTGCCAATCAATGCCTCGGCCACTCGAAATCTTGTTCGCGGCGACTTGTCAGCACTGACTTGTCACCGCCTTTGCGCCGAACGCAGCGGGTCGAAAACGTTTGCGGCAACCTATTTGCCGGGAACATTCGCGTTGCCCATCTGCCTCCGAACTTTCGCGTCCAGACCCTGTCTCTTTGTCAGCAGTGCGCCACTTTATGGTCTGCGCTGCTTTTCTTACCCCCGTGCTTCACCCGAGCGAGGGCCGCACAAACTGTACGCAAGCGCGATTTTCATATGTGAATATTCCAAATCGGTGACATCTTCCGTTCGGCCCATGACTTGTCGTTTTGCTGCGACAGCTTGGCGCCGCTGGCGGCGTTGCGCCAGCGCGTGTCCGCGCGCCTGATTTACCGGGCGGCGTTAACATGCGCCGCTTTCATGGCCGTCTGCCTTTGGGTGGATGGCTTCGCCTGTGGCCTGTTCGGGCCTTTCTTCGATACGCTGGAGCTGCCCCTTGTTGCCCACGCCCCCCCCTTCCAATCACCTCGGCACCGGGCGTTCGCCCACCTCCGGCGCGCTGCTTGCTCTTCTTACCGCTGCACTTTTGGGCGCTTGCGCCAGCCAAGCGCCGGTCAAACCCGCCGAAGTGGCGTCGGCTCAGACTCGCGAGCTGAGCGTTTTTTCCATCAACGACTTCCACGGCAATATCCAGCCCAAGTCGCCGGTGCCTTTGTCGCCGCGCCTGCCCGACGCCCAGACAGGCGAGCTCAAAGCCCAGCCGGCCGGTGGGGTAGCTTATCTGGCCAGCGCGATGCAGCAGCTGCGCGCCGGGAAGCCCAATTCGGTCTTTGTGGCAGCCGGTGATTTGATCGGCGCCTCGCCGCAAATGTCCGCGCTCTTGAAGGATGAACCCAGCTTGGCTGCCTTGAGTGAGCTGGATCTGGCAGCCAGCGCCTTGGGCAATCACGAGCTGGATGCCGGCCTGCAGGAGTTTTTGCGCAAGACGCGCGGCATCTGCCAGGCCGAGGGTTGCGTTTGGCCCGGTTTCAAGGGCTCGGCCTTTCCGTATCTGGCGGCCAATCTGCTGGATGCCAACACCGGCAAGCCCGTGCTGCCCACCCATGTGATCAAGCAAGTGGGCGACTTCAAGGTGGCCTTTGTTGGCGCCGTGACGCGCGATACGCCCTCGGTGGTGGTGCCGCGCGCCATCGTTGGCCTGCGCTTCAGCGATGAGGCCAATACCCTCAATGCCCTGATTCCGCAGCTGCGTGCCGAAGGGGCGCAGGTCTTGATCGCCGTGATGCACGAAGGTGCCGAGCACAAGGGCGCCGCCAATGACCCCAGCTACGAATGCGCAGGGCTGCAAGGCCGCGGCGTGGACATCGCCAAACGCCTGGATCCGGCCTACGCCATGATCATCAGCGGCCACACCCATCAGGCCTACACCTGCAAGGTGGACGGCCGTTTGCTGGTGCAAGCCGGCAGCTACGGCGGCTGGGTGACGGAAAGCAAGCTAACGCTGGATATGAACGGCAAGGTGCTGGCCGCGGAGGCGGTCAATCACCCGGTCTTGCAGTCCAGCTACGCCCCCAACCCGGCTTTTGTGGCCCTGGTGCAGCGCGCTGCTGAGCTGACCGCTGCGGCTCGCAACAAGCCGGTGGCACGCCTGACCGAAGGCGCCGTGCGTTTCAGCAAAGCGCCCTTTGGTGATTCGCCCCTGGGCAATCTGATCGCCGATTCTCAGCTGGCCTATGCCCAGAAGCGTGGCACCGCCGCGGACATCGCCATGATGAACCCGGGCGGCATCCGTGCTGACCTGACCCTGGAGGCGGATCGCCCGGTCACCATGAGCGACGTGCTGGCAATTCAGCCCTTCGGCAATGAGCTGGTGGCCTTGACGATCAGCGGCGCGCAATTGCGTGAACTGCTGCAGCGCCAGCTGCCCAAGGCCGATGCGGCCCCGCGCTTTTTGCAAATCTCTAGCAGCTTGACTTACCGCTGGCAGCAAGGGGCCGATGGCGTGGCCCAGCTGAGCGATGTGAAGGTGAACGGCAAAGCGCTGGACGCTGCGCGCGATTACCGCGTGGTGGTCAATAACTTCATGGCCGATGGCGGCGACGGCAGCGCCGTGCTGAGCAAAGGCCGCGACCGCACCGTGGTGGGCCCGGATGTAGATGCTTTGGTGGAATGGCTGAGCGAGAACCCGAAGGCCGTGCAGCAAGCGAAGGTGGGGCGCATCGTGAAGGAGTAAGCCCGGGCAAGGGGTGGGATTTCGCAGCGACTGAGCGTATTTGAACGCCCCTCCCACCACCCTTCGCAGACGAACTGCACAAAGAAAGACATCGCCCCCAAAGCCTTGCGGCTTGGGGGCGATGTCGCTTTGTTGCCCCGGAATCATCGCGCCATCCCGCTGCGTATGCTGACCGCAGAGGATGGCGCCTTGCAACTAAAGTGCGCCGGCCTTTTCCTGCGCTTTGGGGTGCTGGTGCACCACGTAGGCGGCTGGGGTGGCAGCGCGGCTTGTGCAGACCGCGGCCCATTCATCGAAGCTGGAGTCAGAGACCTCCAGTCCGTCTAGCGAAGCGATGGGCTCACTGGCTTGATCGCTTGCTGGTGTTTCGTTCTTTCCCAGGCCCATGGCCGCAGCCCAGGCCAGGACACGTTGCTTGCGCGAACCATTGCGCTCATTCATTGGTTTCATTCCTCCCTTTTATTCCTTGGCTGAAGCATCGGCGATAAGACGCCGGGGAGGCTATCCAACTGATGGGGGTGTTGTTGCTTTGGCGGTGGGGAATATGCACCGCACCGATCTCAGTAGCTATGCCGGCGGCACCGCAGGCCCCACGTGCTTTGGTGTGGAAGCACGGCGAGAAATTGCGAGCAGCAATGCCGGCAGCTTGTCCCGGACTGTTCCCCGCATTGTTCCCCTGTGTTTGTTTCGCTGGATGACGCAAACAGGCGCCAGCGTGACGAAAAAAAGCCCCTAAGTCATTGATTCGACTAGGGGCTAGATCGCGTGTGAATGCACAGATTCACTTGACTGGAGCGGGTGATGGGAATCGAACCCATAGTTGCGAGCGCTCGCAAGTCATTGATTCCTATACACATAGTACCCCAGCGAGGCCCGAAATGGGTGCTACGACGTGCTACTGCATCGAAGATGGCGTCAGGCTCGTTTTGGCGCTGGTGACCGCCTGTGCAAGCGGCCGGTCAGAGCGCATTCCGCGGCAGGCGGTTCGGCTCTCAGCTAGGGAATCTAATCAGCCGGGGCCGCACCCGAGGGGCTGCACCTGCTCTGCCCCAGTTGATCGCTGCCGACTGCCAAAAGGCGCGTGAAAAGTCAGCGTGCGCGGTTGGTCGAAGTGAGGCTGCGGGCGACTGATGGTTGCTTGGCCCGCGAATGGAGCCCGGGGGCATAGGTCGCCATCTTTGGCAACCAATCATCGGGGTGTCGCGGCAGTACCCGCGTCTGGCAAGAGTCCGGCACGCGAATGGCATCTGGATCGCGACGATGTGCTTCGGCCTCCGTGAGGCGGCAGCGTGAACGCGCAACAGTTTTAGTCACAGGGTCATGAAGCTGCCAATACCAAAACTCTACGTGCCGCACGATTCGATCCTCCATCTGTGCATGCCGACATGGTCAGGCAGCGAGCAGGGCCTCGGCCGGGTCATCTTTGTAGTGGCGCTGAGGCGCGAAGCCCGTCTCGTCGGCCTTCGCCGCCGTCATGCTCCGAAAAAACACTTGCCTGAGCTCGGGGTCGGCTTTGATGCGCCGCAATGCGGCTCTGATCGGCAAGGCGAACTGAGGGCGCAGTCGCTCGAAAGCTTGAAGCTGTGGACCGTGCCGTTCCGGCAGAACTTGCCACCACGACACGATGCTGTCGGGATCGGTGAGGTTCAGGATCATCATTGAACTCCGAGGTTGATGCTGTATGAATATACAGTACATGCGCAGGCTGGGGCAATGGTGCTAAACGAGCCCCTTGGCCTTCTGGCCAAGACCGCGATGGAGGGTGGGGCATTCACCCAGAACACATAGCCGTCCTCGCTGCTCGGGCTGCAGTTTGGTAAACGGATGTGTCCGCGAAACTGATCCAACAGACATGGCGCCGACAGCGTGTGCAGGTTTACCCAACCAACTTCAGTTTCTGCATCTTTGTGCCCCCCATTAGAGTGATGGACGGGCTACGCATATGCTGCGCCAATGCATCAACCTAGCCCGATGTAGGTCGCGGCCTTGTATTACTTCCAAAAAACCAGTTCGGAGTCTGGGCGAGGTTTTATCTGCTACTGAATACTTTTATTTTGTACGGAAATGCCTCGAAGAGCCAAGCGCAGCCTAGTTACATCGGACATATCATTGGATGCTGTTGTCATCAATATATGTCGGTGTTGGCGCGCAGAGAGATAACTCTTTGCCTGAGTTGATTAGCTCGAAAGCGTTTCAGGAACTGTCCATCCAACCCCATGAGATCATAGATGTTGAGAATCTTTCAGCGCTCCTTCGGTGCGGCAATTTCGTTTGGCCTGACTTTTACCGTGCTGCCATCGATAGCAGCCGACGTATCGACCTATGACAGTCGAGCTTCCTGGCTTGCGGGTATTGGTTCAGTTTCAGGTTTCGAAGATTTTGAAGGCTTTACAGTTCCGACGAGCTTTGTTTCTGCTCCTGTAGGTCTGAATAATATGATTCTGTCGGGCACTGTCGGCATAAATCCTACTTCCGATACTCAGTTGGTCGATGCACCTCCGCTAAATTATTTGTCGGCTTACTCGCCAAACGGGACAGCCTATTTGCTCGCTGACCTAATTCCGGGTGGCTACACCCAGCTCACCTTCCTCAATCCAGTGAGAGCCTGGTCTGCTGATTTTACGGGAATATCGAACAATCGAATTACTCACCTGATGTTTAAAGCCAGCGGTGGTGTCACAGTTTTTGACTTGGCGGTTCCCTCCACGCCGGGTTCCGATGGGCAGTTTGTTTCGCGATTTATAGGTGTGTCAAGTGAGGTGCCAATTTATTCGGTCGTTATGGAATTCAACGGACGGGCTGCGAACGATGTCTTTGGCGTTGATAATATTGCCTTTGCCGTCGCTGTTCCGGAACTGCCAACTAGCTCTCTACTCTTGGCGGGCTGTTTGGCAATAACTTGTGTGGCGTTTCGTCGAAAGGAATTTAGGTGGCGTACAGTCGGAGGAGCTGCGCTCTGACTTTTCTATCGGGGGACAGCCTAAAGGTTGCCGCTTATGTCACACGATAGCCTCACCACAAACTATATGCCGCCCACCGCGCTCTACATCAACGGCGTCTACGAAGACACGCTTCAGTCGATCCTTGGTGCGCAGGCAGCTATGCCTGAGTTAATTAGCATGCTCCAGCCATACTCTGGCGCAAGAATCAAACTGCTTGCGAACGCATCGCCTTCGACTGAGGTGGCGACGGTGCTATATATGTCAACTACAACGGCACTATCCCACGTCGCTTACCGTGCAAGCATTGTCGGATGGAAGGACAAGCGGCTATTGAGCACGACCGAATTGGAGGCTCTGAACCAACGCATTGCAAGCCATCAGCCCTCGGAGAAGGAGGTTTACCTATGGGCCAACGGCAAGCCTTGCGTAAACCTAATCTTCATTTCACAACTCGAGCGTCTCGCAAGTCCTGTACCTGTCACCTGCTTTGTGAAAGTCGGAGATAACAAGGCGTTGAAGTCGCGCACCCGAGCCGGAGGCTTTGCCTACGTGCACGAACAGCCGGCTTGGCTTGGAAGGCTTTCGACTGTCCTTGAGCAGGATCTCGAGAAGAATCTTCGCTCCGAGGTAAAACTGTCGGCGCTCTCGTCCGAAAAAGAGCTAGCGCTTCGGCTCGCATCTGCGCCCAAGAAGCCAGCCGAGATTCAAATTGTTTCTCGTGCATTCAGGCGCAACGCCGATGTGATCGTGGCAGTTCTCCGTCGGGCTTCAGGTAACTGCGAGCTCTGCAATACTTCCGCCCCGTTCTTGCGTCTGAGCGATGGGTCGCCATATCTTGAGGTTCATCACAAAGTCACGCTCGCAGCCGGCGGTGATGACACAGTGGAGAACGCATACGCGCTTTGTCCGAACTGTCATCGTCGAGTGCACTTCGGTCAGACCCAGTGAGGTCCAATCGACCCACAAGTCCCCTCCACCAATTCAAGCTCGAACAACATGAACTGACTCTAACCAGGTCTTCTAGGAAGGCGTTCTGCTACTGCGCGTAGGCCCCTTATCCCGGCTGATCGGCGCCGAAGCGGTCTTGTGCTGTAGAGGTGTTATCTCCCAGCAGCAAGGCCTTCAGGCGGTGGCTTCTGTTGCGTGGTTCGCAAACGCCGCCGTTGCGGGCAAGCACCAGATCGCGCACAGCCTCTTTCACGCGCCGTCGGGCACGCGTACGACCGAGAGGTCATCGGAGCAGCCCAGCTTCGCCAGCAGCATCGGGTCGAGGCGGTCGGTTTTGACACGGTCACCGCTCGGGCGCGCAATCGACGACGGGGCGACAACCTCGCTGTGCAAGCCCTGTGCCGACAGATCACAGACCGACAGTGACTAGCCTCGTTGACGATGTGCAAGGGCTGGCCGCGGCTGACGAGCTTGTCCAGTGCCGCAACATCACTGCCGATGCTGCCAATGTGGCGGATCTGGCCGTCGCGCTGCGCATCCGCTACAGCAATGTCGATACTGCCCTTGTGGTCCGCTGTTCCGACGAACATGATGCTAGATTTCTTCATGGCCCAACCCCTTACTAACTCGCCACGCCCCGGCACCCCGTTCGCCTGGACCCTTGGTGCAGCTCTACAGACCTTGTTCCCACGACCTAAGGCATCGCTGGAGTCGGGCCGCCCGATTCCGCAAAGCCATCTTGTCTAGCATTGACCATGCAGCCAAATAGTCATGCGATCGCAAGGGTTCCTGAGCTTGTTTGCAAGCTCTACGAACTCGTGGCTGAATTTGAGAGCCTCTTCCCTGGAAGGGCCTTTACCCCCGACGGGCATCTTGTTGGGAGCATCGGCGAAGTGGTCGCAGCGCACAACTACGGCCTAACGCTTAACGGAGCTTCATCGGAAGGCCACGATGCGATTGCCCCCAACGGCTGGTTAGTTCAGATAAAGGCCACTCAAGTTAGGTCTGTCGCACTGCGATCAGAACCTCAGCATTTGGTTGTCTTACTGCTTCGACCTTCGGGCGAGGCCGACGAGATCTATAACGGTCCAGGCGCACTTGTTTGGGGACACGTTGGCGCCTTGCAGAAGAACGGTCAGCGCACCATCACCCTAACGAAACTGCGTAGTCTCATGCAATCCGTTCCGCAATCCGCTCGCTTGCCAAGAGCATGAAGGCTAACACCTCAGTCAACCGGATACCCAAACCGCTACACAGTTTGGGACCCCTCCGCTGGCGTCCCCTATGCCAGTTACGTTGAGCGTTACGGCGATGAGGCCGCAGACGAGACATTCGGGTAGCTATTCAAGTCGCCTCGACTTGGTGTGCACCGCAGAGGAAACTACATGAAAATCATCAATAGCTTTTTGTTGCCGTCAATTCTGCTGACTCTTTTGCAGGCATTTGACTGCGCCGCGGCTGCCGACACTTTGAGTTCTCCCACGGGCGTCGCCACAGCACAGTCAACCACGACTTCACCACCGGCGGCGCCGTGTGCAACTCCACTGCGCCAAAAGACACCTAGTCCCAAACCTGAGGCGCCACAAAGGCCCCCGAATCCAAGTATCTCGAACGTGTGCGCACCGGTCATCACGATCGCGCCTCCACCCGTAGCCGCCGCACCATCGGAAAGCCAGAATCAACCAGAACTCAAGCACATACCTTCGCCAAGTAGTGCCAGCTCCGCTGTGTCGGGCGTCAAGGAAGCAGTCGAACCACCAGATACCTTTAAGTTCAAGGTCAAGGACCTGGTCGAAGCTGATTTGTCGTCAAGAAGTCGAGTCTTGGTCTGGGCGCTTGTCGCAGTTTTCGTGGCGTTTGGAGTCATCGTATTGGTCGGGCTAAAGACCGTTGCTAAGAACACGGCAAAGTCAAGCTCAAGTTGGTTCTTCGCAGTCATCTTCATCCTGGCGGCTGCGGTCGTTACCTATTTTGTAGTGCGCATGTTGGCCCCGCATAGTCTTCAAGACAGGACGATTGAGCAGCTTTACTTCACGTCAGCGGAACAGCGTGTGGGAACTGGTGATGCCCATGCGAGCAGTCAAAGGTTGCCGTTAGAACATCAACGCCAATTGGTATCGGTCAAGGACGAAGTGATCGAAGTCCGACGCCAAAACCTGATGCAGCAAACCGACTCTGCTCAAAGGGCAAGTACGGACTCCAATGGCACTAGTTGGTCGCTGATTTTTCTGCTCTTGATAATTGGCTTTGGACTTGGCTATGCTTTTTCAAAGTGGCGGGCTCTAAATACATCAAACTCCCATGCGCCAGCCGCCAGTCAGTCTGAGGAGGCAACACCTGCCGAATGGACGGTGCCACTTGCGGATGCGTATTTCAGCCCATCCCGGCCACCCATTTCAGCGGAACGCGGACAGCGTTTCAGACGAAGGCGGACACCATTTCAGGCTGATCGCGGACAGCGTTTCAAACTGATCCCGGACACCCCTGGCGCGCGCAAGTGACCTGAGCCGTAGGCATGCTGACCGATTTTTCGGTCCGTCATGCCCACTCCCAGGATTCACATGCGCCAACTTCGACAAACCCTTCGACTTCACCTTGAATCTGGCCTGAGCATGCGCGAGTGTTCGCGCGTGCTTGGCATCGCCAAGTCGACCGTCAATAGCGTCGTTATGAAGGCCCGCGCCGCCGGTGTGGACTGGGCCGCCGCCCAGACGCTGGACGATGCCGCCTTGGAGGCTCGCTTGTACGGCCCCGCTGTGCCTCGGTCCAGCACCCAGCTTGAGCCCGACTTCGCCCTCGTCCACCAGGAACTCAAGCGCCCCGGCGTCACCTTGCAATTGCTCTGGGAGGAGTACCAGCGCGGTCTGACCGACGCCGGCTCGCAAGCCTACAAGTACACCAGCTTCTGCGTGAAGTACCGCGCCTGGGTCACCGGCCTCAAGCGCTCGATGCGCCAGGTCCACCCGGCCGGCGAGCGCCTGTTCATTGACTACGCCGGCCAGACTGTGCCCTTGGTGGACGCTGCCACCGGCGAGATCCGGCAAGCGCAGATCTTCGTGGCCGTCCTCGGCGCCTCGAACTACACCTTCGCCTGCGCCACGCCGACACAGACAGCAGCCGACTGGGTCGGCGCCATCATGGATGCGCTGGAGTTCATGGGTGGCGTGCCCCGGCTGATCGTGCCGGATCAGGCGCGCGCCCTGATCGCCCGGCCCGACCGCTACGAGGCCACGCCTAGCCGTCTGGTCGAAGAGTTCTGCGACCACTACGACGTGGCGATGCTGCCCGCGCGTCCTGCTCATCCCCGCGACAAGCCCAAGGTGGAGGTCGGCGTGCAAATCGTCGAGCGTTGGATTCTGGCGCGGCTGCGGCACCGGCGCTTCTTCACCCTGGCTGAGCTCAACGCCGCTGTCCGGGAGTTGCTGGTGGACCTGAACGCTCGGCCGTTCAAGAAGCTACCCGGCTGTCGGGCCAGCGCCTTCGCGGCCTTGGATCGGCCGCTGCTCAAACCCCTGCCGGCAGCGCGCATGCCCATCGCCCGCTTCAAGCGCGCCCGGGTCAATATTGACTATCACGTTGAACTCGATGGCCATTACTACAGCGTGCCGCACCGGCTGGTGCGCGAGCAGGTCGAGTTGCGCATCACTTCGACCACGGTGGAGATTCTGGCGGGCCAGCAACGCGTGGCCGTGCACGCCTACAGCGTCCGGCGCGGGGCGCACACGACGGCGCCCGAGCACATGCCGGCCTCCCACCGGGCGCACCGAGAGTGGACCCCAGCCAAGCTCATCGCTTGGGGTGAGCACATCGGCGTGGCCACAGCCGCCGTGGTGCGCTGGCAGATGGAACACCGGCCGCACCCCGAGCAAGGCTACCGCTCCTGCCTCGGCCTGCAAAGCCTGGCGCGCCAGTTCGGCCACGAGCGGCTGGAAGCGGCCTGCGTTCGCGCCATGTCGATTCGCTCGCCGACCTACCAAAGCGTCAAGTCGATCCTGGCCACCGGCTTGGACCGGCAAGCCGCGCCGGCCCAAGCCACGCAGGCCGCACTCCCGCTGCATGACAACGTGCGCGGCCCCGATTACTACCACTGACCCCACTGAAGAAGGAGAAGCTCTTGCTCAACGAACACACCCTGGATCAACTGCGCAGCCTGCGCCTAGACGGCATGGTGCAGGCGCTTACCGATGGCGCCACCCGCACGGCAGCGGCCGAGCTGTCCTTCGAGGAGCGGCTGGCCATGCTGGTGCAACGCGAGGTCGATTGGCGCGACGGCAAACGCCTGGCCCGGCTGCTCAAGGCGGCCAAGCTCAAGGTCAGCAGCGCCTGCATCGAGGACATCAACTGGCGAGGCTCGCGCGGGCTGGATCGCAGCCTCATCACCCAACTGGCGGGCTGCGACTGGCTGCGCCACGGCCACAACGTGTTGCTCACCGGGGCCACGGGTTGCGGCAAGACCTGGCTCGCATGCGCGCTGGCCCAGCAGGCGGCACGCCAGGGATTCGCGGTGTTGTACACGCGGGCGCCGAGGCTGCTGGAAGAGCTGCGGGTGGCCCACGGCGACGGCTCCTTCGGCCGGCGCCTGGCACAACTGGCGCGCATTGACCTGCTGGTCATCGATGACTTTGCGATTGCACCGGTCACGGCGGCCGACCGTAACGACCTGCTGGAGTTGCTCGACGACCGGGTCGGCAGCCGCTCGACGCTCATCACCAGTCAGCTACCCGTCTCAAACTGGCACCAATGGTTGGATGACCCGACATTGGCCGATGCCATCTTGGACCGGATCGTCCATTCGGCACAAAAGATCGCGCTCAAGGGCGAGTCGCTGCGCAAGAAACAGGACTCGGTATGAGCACCAAACCAACCACCGCAGAACCGTCCGGGCCAGCCCAATTCAGGCTGATCGCGGACACCTGAGCTACCATCAACCCAGGCACTTGCGCGCACCCAAACTGTCCGCGATCAGTTTGAAACGCTGTCCGCCATCACGCTGAAATGACTGTCCGGGATCGCTGAAATCCGCAGCGGATATCTATCGCTTAGAAGATATGCTGTCGATGGTGTCAGCTGTCACCCGCGATGAAGTGCTGCTTGACTTCGATCAACCACGGATTGATCCTGGGCAATTTTTGCGGGTCTTGAACACTGTTCGATGGCAGCTTGAATCAGGAAATGCGGCAGACGTCCGGGTCAAGTCTGTGGACACGGGTCTTCGCCTAAAAAGCGATAAGTGGAAATTCGCCGGAATTAACGAATCGCTGAAGGCTCTTGATGAACAGCTGTCTGCCCGTTATGACCTCGTTCCCAACGAATGGCGCAAGAAGGTCCTTAGGCAGTTGGCAGCGACGCGTCGCACAATAGTCCAGGGCTGTGAGATCGCGAGTCCCAAGGACCGTGACAACGGAATCCAGGGGGCGGCATGACTTATCTACAACGACTTCCCTCCATTTCAAGCTCCAATTGCACGACCTGACCCCTCGCTGAGGGGGGGGGCTGGGTTGCTGCCATGCCCGAAGTATGAGCAAAGACGTATCTGCCCTGAAGTCGCGGAAGTCAGTCAGCAGTCGGTGCACTCCGGAGTAGCTGCCAGACAAGGCGTGCTAGGGCTTCGATGAGGTGCGGTGCTACGGGGAATGGTGGTACTGGCTAACTGGGGTTCACCCTTGTCCGGGGCAATAGGCACTATGTCGGGCAGCGGCTGCTGGACATCAAGCCAGCCGAAGGCAGCGACCAGCTCACGCTGCGGCACAGATTTGCGCTGACCCATTGGACGCGTCCGCGATCTCCAAGGGCCTGTTGGTAGTGATGGGACCCTGGTGCCGCCCTAGAGCCTCCAGGCGAGAGCTCAAAGGCTAGATGGTGGCGGGCAGATCGGGGAGTCGTTCAAAAGCTACTTGCTGAGGCCCAAGGGTACAAAGCGGCGTTCATTCGCAGGTGGGCGGGCGGCACCTGCCGACACGCCGGACCTGGAGTGGCCCCCATTTGCGACCGGCAAGAGCGTCTAGCGCATCTCGACCCTGGACGCCCGGCGCACGCCTGCGACGTAGAGGTAGTTCATGGCTTTAGCTTCCACCTCGAAGCGCCCCACATCCTCGTGGGCGTCCTGAACAGCTTCGCTTCCGTAGTAGTCGATTTTTTGCAGTCGGCGAAGTTCCGCCCGAAAGTAGGCGGCGTCATGAAGGCTACTCAGATCAAAGCTGCGCTTGCCGCGGATGTCGTCGTATGAATCCCGTACCAGGTGACTAAGCCGATTCGCTTCTTCGCTTCGGTCGAACAGGGACTTGAGCATGTACCTGCCCGGCTTGTCGTAGGTGATCGTCGCGGTGCCGCCTTCCTCGGCTGCATCGACAGCCAGCGATGCCAGAACTGCTTGGTGGTTCCGGATTTTCGGGAGCATGTAGGTGCCGGGCTCAAATCGAACCGCGCCGAGGCGCCGCATTGTTCTTCGCATGCGATCCCGCTGGGCGGATGTGCGGCTCGGTATGGTCACTTTGATTGTGAGAAGGGTCATGAGTGGGTTTTCCGATGATCAGGATGAATGCCCGTCCGGGATAGAGTAGGCTCTAAGTAATGGTAGTAACCCTGAGCCACACTCGATCAGTTTTTGTTAACTATTCCCAAAAATAGTACGAGGCACGAGTCAACGCATCCAGTCAGTCCTCGGCTCTGCCGGGGCCATGTTTCTTTCTGGAGGTGGACGCCAATCTTTGGGTGTAGGCGTTCTGGTATTGCGACACGCTGCAGCCGTTCGGCTGAGAACTTGTTGGGCTTCGACTACTTTGGCGAAGCCAGCCCCGGGCCATCTTTCCAGAGCCAGGCGGCAGCCCCCAGACGCTACTCGTCGTCACTAAAGTAGCGCTTTTCGGCCAAGAAGGTGATCGCTCCTAGAGACAGTCCTGCTGCTCCACAGGCAATGATTGGCCAAACTGGCGCAGACACCAGGCCCAAGGACAACGCTGCGGCGCCGAGGGTGTGGGAACCCAGGACCGTCACGCTGCCAGCGGCAATCGATGCGCCTATGGCGCCGCCGGCGACCGTGGCACCCGTCCCTACAGCGGCAGCGGTGCCATGTTGGCGCCAACCCAGGATTGAGCCACCGCGCCGACATTTGAATGAGTCATGCCTGGTGACCGATTCTTCAGTGCCTATGCAGGCTATCAGTCAGCCTGCATGGCTCAACGGAAGGTCGGCACTTGTGCCAAAAATGGCTTAATTCGCCGTTGGCGCCAACAGCGTCATGAACATTGGCTATTTCGAAGGGCCTGCTCCTGCACATTGCCGTGGCCACTCCAGAACACCACCATGTTCACATTACTGCGCGCCTCGACAGCGTCACGAACCAGGTCAAGTTGCTCCAGGAGCTCGGTCTTGCCCAGGTTCAACAACTCCACGACCTGAACGCCTGCAGCACTGAACTGATATGAAGAAAGGAGGACATGCAAGCGATTCAGCGTTGGCTCTACTCGCTCCAGCGCCGGTAGATGACGGCGCGTTTCCCGCGTCGGAATGTCACAGCGAGAAAACGCACACAGAACTGCAAGCGTCCGAGTTGCCGGAAATGGATCCATCACAAGGTTCCTCGGTGAAGCCTGCTTACGTCATCTTATGGCAAGTGACAACTCCCAATACCACCGCAAAGAGTTTTGATCGCTTTGGCTACGCTTCGCACCACCAATTCAGCCGAATGTCCTGCTAGATATCAACAACGACGGCTTAGTCAACAATGCTTCAAGCTGACTAATCACCTGTCTTTCCAGTTCATGGTGCCCGCACATTGGGCACGCGGGAAGTAGCAGCCAGACATCATGGCGTAGCACGATAACGTCCGACCAGCCACATTGACCGCACCGCAGCCTTCGGTAGGGATCACGCGGCGCTACTGGCATTTGACGGCCCCTGGTTAGCCTTGTGTTGAATCCACTTCGAATATGCAACCAGTCCAACGGCAGAAATTGCACCTGCTACATAGACGATGGCAAATGCAGCCAGATGATCGAGGGGTGAGACATTGTTGTTTCCCATAAAAACTCCTTGCTTTGAAGTGGCCAGTTTTACCTACAGCTAGCTCAAGGCGTGAGCCATCGAATGGGCCTGTTGGCAAATCAAGGAATATCTAACATGGATTGAGCGCCGCACGGCCGGCTCACGCCACTCCGGCAACGACGCACCTGCTCGCGCGGTGGTGTCGCTCAGGAAACTGCGTCAAAGTTGGATCACCATCTTTTCGACCTCATCAAGATTGACAAGGCGGCGAGCTGAAAATACAGCCCGGTCTTTCGCGCAGACTCCTGATTGGACACCTGCCACGCAATGTCCGGCCTGCTGCCCCTCAATGCCGCCTGTTCGCTTCGTTGACAATCCGAACGCTTCCTGATTCGACTAATTGCTTCATGGGCAAGCCAAATTGACTTGTCATCTTGTCGAATTGTTCTTTGCTTTGCTTTGCTTTGCTGGGACGCTTCTTGATGTTTCACAGGCTCTAGAAGCTTCGCCGCTTCCTTGGGTGCCGTCCTTGACTATGGATGAAGCTTTTTCATGTCAATGCGTACTCCCCGTCAAATCAATCACGCTATCTCGCTGATTGGGATTCGAAGGAGCGCACCGCAATTCAATCATCGGGTACAACCCTAAGCATTGCAACTCCTGCACGACCAAGCTCCGAGTGACATGGTCGAAACCATATGCCTTCTGCCACCCATGTTCGAACCATCGATGAGCTCAAAGCTGCACTCTTGGCCAAGTCGGTCGAGATTCAGATAGTTGATACAAATCTTGCTAAACGGATCATCTTTCTAAAGAAGGCTTCGACTCCCGTCCTGCTTAGCATTCTGGCGGCCGCAGGGGTAGGTATCGGCGCCTCCTTCACACCGGCAGCTCCAGCCGTTCTTGCCGTATCCGGTATCGCGGCAATGACCGGCGGTGAGCTCGCAACTGTGGCCGTCATCTCCATCATCGTTTGTCTTGGCGTCTCCCTCGTCTGGTCGCTCGTTAACGGATATGACATTGACATGAACGGCGAAGTCATGACACCAGACGGCACCAAGGTCAGTGGGGGCGTAAATCTCAAGCCTAAAAGGTCGAAGGCCAACTGAGGCTGGCCGAGGTTTTCTAGCTCTGCTTGCCGAAATAACAGCAGCCCACAGGAAGCCCGACATCAGCGCGGCCTACTCCGAAGGCAGGTCATTGACTGCTGCGAGCCCATTCAGCACGCGCTCGACCGGGCTTCCATCGCAACGGCCAAGCCTGTACGAAGTCCGCAAAGATTGCCGGCGCACGACACAAACAAAGCCCTAACCGACTTCCATACTGTCACGGGCACCGCCACGTTAGCGAGGGAATTATCTTGGCACTGCTACGCCAGTTGCAGCTTCGCTATAGGTGACTCCTTCATGATTCTGGATGCTTCGGCAAACGGCCTGAATGGAAGCTTTTCCAAACTGCATCTTGCGGGCTATGGGGCAGTTGTTCGAGGTTTCCTACGACCGTGCGAAAGGTGACGTCTGGTTGACGGCAGCAATTGCCGCGCCCGTACCAGAACCAAGTCAGTACGCTCTGCTACTCGCCGGCGGCGCATTCTTGGCTGCGAGGCGTTTCCGGAGGGGATAGGGTTCTCTAAGCTAGGTGCTTCCGACCAATCTTTGCTCGGATGATCGAAACTTCCTCATCTCTGCTTTACTTTTCGCGCAGCTTGTGGCGCTGCTCAGGGCTACCGCATGGCCGACGGCACGCTATTGCTGGACGTGCAGCAGCTGATTCCGTTGCCGGAGGCCACGGCCTTCCAGACCCAGATCGGCGTCAAGAAACAGGCCGAGCGGCAAAGCCGAACGGATCGGCATGACCTGCGCCTGAAGTTCTGGGAGGGGCTTCGGCAGGTTGCCAAAGGCAAGAGTGACGTGCACGCCAACCGCAAGCCCACGTCGGACGACTGGCTCAGCGGCGGCATCAATCGCCTGGGATTCACACTGACCTACACAACCCGCCGGACGGACTCACAGGTTGAACTTTGGATTGCCCACGGCACCGGCCAGGCCGCCAAGAACAAAGCAGCGTTCAAGGCCCTCGAAGTGCACAAGGCAGGGATCGAAGCCGACTTTGGCGCTGCCCTGGACTGGCAGGAGCTACCCGAGGGTGAAGGCTGCGGAATCCGATACCTGATCGACGGAGGCTACAAGACGCCTGTAGAGCTGTGGCTGAGCATCCACGCCAACATGGTCGATGCCTTGGTCCGGCTCGACAATGCCATGCGGCAGCGCGTGGCCCAGCTGACCTACTGAGCGGCGATGGCCAAGGTAGCACCTGCAGCGGTCGTGATGAAGTCGCGCTCACCAGAATCGGCCAGGCTGGTGCTCTCTGAGTTGGCCATGGCTTGGGCGCACGATTTGGTGTCCGGGCAGCCTCGCGACATCGGCGAAATTGAGACCGAACATCGAGGCAACAAGTGCGGGTGCGAGTGTCCCAGCTGGGCTTGCCGCTGATGGCGCTGAATGCGGCCAAGGATCAAGTCATCAAGCGTCCGTACGAAAATCGGTGGCGCTGCGCACCAAGTTCGGCAACGCGTACGGCGGAGAAGGGCGACTACTCTGCAGCGCATTGCTGACGGTCGCGGCCCGCCTCATTTCGGCAGCATTGTGCCCAAAGCGGGCGTTCACCTTGGCTCAACCAGTTCACGCAGTTGGCCCGGAGGAGACTTTGACTGTCCCGAACTCGACGCCACAAAGCTGACGCCTACCCTCAGCGCCTACCGCCTACCGCTTTACCGTCAAAGGACTGTTGGCACCAACGACGAATTAAGCCATTTTTGACACAAGTGCCAACATTCCGTTGAGCCATGCAGGTTGACGGCCAAACTCAGGGCGGCAGAGCAGACGATTGCGGAGCTGCGTGTGATGCAGTACGCACAACTGGACATCCTGCGAGCAACACATTTCGATCTTCGCAAAGAGGCCGAAGCACTTCGCAAACCAACGAAGGTGTGATTTTCCATGGGCAACAGGTGAGTCCAAATGGCGAGATCAGCGATCTGGAAGAGGACATTAGAAGTATCGACAAGTATCGGTCGCTTGTGTACACCGCTGGAGCTTGGGAATTGCTGCTTAGCCAGTCCAAGCTTTTTTCCGCACCTCCCGGGGTCAGTTTTCAATGATCGCAAACAGAGCTGGCCAAGGCTAGCTGCCGGCGAGGTCCGCGAACTGGCGCTGCCAGCCACAAGCAGGCGTAGGTCGGTGTCCGCTTCGGAGTCAGCTGCTTGTGGAAGGAGCCTACAGCGAGTCGGCCGGGCTTCGTACGGCGCTGCCGCCCAGCTTGAAGGCCATCCCGAATCTGTGCCAGCATGCAGGATCCCGCAGGCCGATTTCAGGCCAGAGGGCAAGCCTCGAACCATCTGCGATCAAACTACTTTCTCTTGCTCTTCTTGGAGACCGCACGCTCATCAAAGTGACGAACACCCCTTCCCCGAAACGGCTCGGGTGGACGGGCCGCACGCACCTCCGCAGCGATCTGGCCGACAACCCGCCGGTCCGCCCCTTTGATCAATATTTCGGTAGGGGACTGGGTCTTTACCGTGACGCCAGCCGGGAGATCCTTAGTCACGGGGTGTGAGAAACCGATTTGCAAATTCAGTTTCTGACCCTGGGCTTGGGCCTGGTAGCCAACGCCGACTAAATTCAAGTTCTTCTCGAAGCCCTTGTTGACGCCTTTAACCATGCCAGCCACTAGCGCACGAAGGTTGCCGATCCCGGTAATTTCGTTGGGTACGTGACTGACGAATGACACCTGTGAGGGGACTTCTTCGTTCTCGACTGTCAAGAAGGCATCAGTCTCGATTGAAGGATTTAGCTCGCCAAATGCGTCTGCGATCCACGGTATCGGTTCCATTTCGGAGGCCCGAGCCAAATATCTACCTGACCCTGCAACAACCAAGGCCTCAAGCTTCTTGCTGTAGGCGACATCCAAAACTGCAACAGGGCAACTCGCCTCAATCAAGATATTACGTAACCTTTTTTCGAAGTCGGGCGTTGCCACCAACGAATCTACGCAAAGGAACACTCTGTCATATTGCGAGTGCTCTGCATTTCGGCGCCTTCGCAATAACGTCGCAACGTCCAGTTGCGTGGGCTCTTCGACCTTCAACTGTTCATTCCTGAAATGCCCCGCCACTTTCAGAAATTTCGCCACGGTCTTTGCCATTTGCCCGGTGGTTGAAGGTTGCCCTAATGTATGCGTCCGGGCATCCCGTCTTGAATTGAGGCATTGCGACTGCAAGGATCGTGTCCACGTAATCACAGGTGGACACGATGGCAAGCGACAAGCCCACGAGGCGACGGACGTATAGCGAGGCGTTGAAGGTACAGGTGCTGGCCGAATGCGCAGCGCCAGGCACATCGGTGGCGAAGGTGGCCCTGGGCCACGGCATCAATGCCAACGTCGTGCACCGCTGGCGGCAACTGGCGCGCGAAGGCAAGCCATCAGTGCCCACGATCTCAAGCGGCTTCGTTCCGGTGTCGCTTGCATCGACACCTGCGCCTGATCCTGTCTCCAGCGCCGCCATCCAGGTCGACCTGCGACGCGGCGCCATCGCCATGACGATCAACTGGCCGACATCGGCGGCGGCCGAGTTCGCCGCCTGGACCCGCGAGTTGCTGCGTTGATCCGCATCGACGCTGTGTGGATGGCTGTCGAGCCGCTGGACATGCGCGCCGGAACCGAGTCGGCGTTGGCCCGCGTGGTCAAGGTCTTCGGCGCTGCTCACCCGCACACCGCCTACCTCTTCGCCAATCGACGCGCCAACCGTATGAAGGTGCTGGTGCACGACGGTGTCGGCATCTGGCTGGCCGCCCGGCGGCTGCATCGCGGCAAGTTCATCTGGCCCCATCACGTCGAAGGCACATTGAGTCTGAGCCGCGAGCAACTCGACGCGCTCGTGCTGGGCTTGCCATGGCAGATGATGGGCGAGGCCGGAGTCATTCGCGTGCTGTAGTGCAATTGCCGGAAGTGCCGATGCCTGCTGGTATCGAAGCGGGCAAGATGCATTCTCGTGATCCACGAAGCCCAACTCGATGACCTGACACCCGCGCAGTTGCGCGTGCTGACCGAGCGACTGCTGAACGAGGTACGCCACAAGCAGGCCACCATCGACAAGCTCACGCACGAGAACGCGGTGCTCAAGCGGATGAAGTTCGCGGCCAGCAGCGAAGTGTTCCAAGGCGATCAGCGCAGCCTGCTCGAAGACTCGGTCGACGAAGACCTGGAGGCGGTGCAAAGCGAACTGCAGCAACTCGCCACCAGGCCAGCCAGCCCAGAGCGCCAGACACCCAGGCGCCAGGCTCTTCCGGCCGAGCTGCCACGCCGCGAGTTCCGCCACGAGCCTGACAGCACCCTGTGTACGTGCGGCTGCCAGATGAAGCGCATCGGCGAGGACGTGGCCGAGAAGCTGGACTACGAGCCCGGCGTGTTCACCGTCGAGCGTCACATCCGTGGCAAGTGGGCCTGTGCCAAGTGTGAGCGCTTGGTGCAAGCGCCGGTCGAGGCGCACGTCATCGACAAGGGCATTCCCACCGCTGGCCTGCTGGCGCAGGTGCTGGTCGCTAAGTACGCCGACCATCAACCGCTGTACAGGCAAGAAAGCATCTACGCCCGCTCCGGTGTGGCCTTGCCGCGGTCGACACTGGCCGCCTGGGTCGGCGCCTGCGGCGTGCTGCGTATTCCACGCCATGGCGGACACCATTCCACGTTGATGGCGGACAGCATTCCAGCGTCATCGCGGACACCATTCCACGCTGATGGCGGACAGCGTTCCATTTTGATGGCGGACACTTTGGCTGTGTCCTGAGTGACTCCAACGAGGCATAGGCTGCCCGGTCTTTTCACCGGAACCCAGCGATGCCCACACCGAGAGTCACCATGAGCAAGATTCGACACACTTTGCAACTGCTGCACAGCGGCAAACTCAGCCAGCGCCAAATTGGCACCTCGCTGGGCATCTCCAAATCCACGGTCAGTGAGATCGCCAGTTATGCCCGCGTCGCCGGGCTGGACTGGAACGCCGCTCAGGCTTTGAGCGACGCCGAACTGCAGGGCCGGCTTTACCGGCCCGCTGTGGCACGCCAGTCCCGCCACCTGGAGCCCGACTACGCCACACTTCACATCGAACTCAAACGCCCCGGCGTCACCTTGCAGCTGCTCTGGGAGGAATACCAAGCACAACACCAGGGCCAGGCCTACAAGTACAGCGCCTTTTGCGAGAAGTACCAGCAATGGGCCCAGCGCTTGAGGCGCTCCATGCGCCAGACCCATGAGGCCGGCGACAAGCTCTTCGTGGACTATGCCGGGCAGACCGTGCCCATGGTGGATGCCGCCACTGGCGAGATCACCCAGGCGCAGGTGTTCGTGGCCGTGCTGGGCGCATCGAACTACACCTATGCCTGCGCCACGCCGGCCCAGAAGGCCGCCGACTGGGTCGCCTGCATCATCGCCACGCTGGAGTTCATCGGCGGGGTGCCCCGTCTGCTCGTGCCTGACCAGCCGCGTGCGCTCATGATCCGGCCCGACCGCTACGAGCCCACCAGCCACCGCTTGCTGGATGAGCTCTCCCACCACTACGGCCTGGCCGTGCTGCCAGCCCGACCGGCCAAGCCGCGCGACAAGCCTAAGGTCGAGGTGGCCGTGCAGGTGGTCGAGCGCTGGATTCTGGCGCGCCTGCGCCATCAACAATTCTTCAGCCTGGCCGCCTTGAACAAAGCCATTGCGGCCCTGCTGCAAGAGCTCAACCAACGCCCGTTCAAGAAACTGCCCGGCTGCCGTGCCAGCGCCTTTGCCAGCCTGGATCGGCCTCTCCTGGGGCCCTTGCCGGCGACGCGCATGGCCATCGCTCGCTTCAAGCCCGCGCGGGTCAACATCGACTATCACGTTGAACTCGATGGGCATTACTACTCCGCCCCCCACCGCCTGGTGGGCCGGCGGGTGGAGCTGCGCATCACGGCCACCACGCTGGAGGTGCTGGAGGGCCAGGCCCGCGTGGCTGTCCATGCCCTGAGCCCGCACCGAGGGGCCCACTCCACCGCGCCCGAGCACATGCCACCCTCGCACCGGGCGCACCTGCAATGGACGCCGGACAAGCTCATCACCTGGGCCGAGGGCATCGGTGCGGCCACTGCCGCCGTGGTGCGCTGGCAGATGGAGCGCCGCGCCCATCCCGAGCAGGGCTACCGATCCTGCCTGGGCCTCATGCGCCTGGGCCGGGAGTACGGCCATGAACGACTGGAGGCCGCGTGCGCGCGTGCCCAGTCGATTCGTGCGCCAAACTACAAAAGCGTCGCCTCCATCTTGCAGTGCGGCCTGGATCAGCGTCCCATCGATGCGCCGCTGCCCACCCAAACCAGTTTGCCCCTGCACGCAAACCTGCGCGGCCCCGACTACTACCACTGAGGCCGGACACAAGGCCCGGCAGGGGCCTGTGTTTATCGAAGAACCCGATTCATAACGTCTAACTAAGACGCCAAACAAAACACCGATTCAACAAGGAATCAACATGCTCAACGAACACACACTGCAACAACTCAGAACGCTGCGCCTAGACGGCATGGCAGCAGCCCTGACGGATCCTGCCAACCAGATCCACGTTGCCGAACTCCCCTTTGACCAACGCCTTGCGTTGCTGGTACAGCGGGAGCTGGACTGGCGCGACGGCAAACGCCAGGAGCGGCTGCTCAAAGCCGCCCGGCTGAAGGTCTCCACAGCCTGCCTGGAAGACATCGATTGGCGCAGCAACCGCGGACTCAGCCGCGACACCATCCAAACACTGGCTGGCGGAGACTGGCTACGCCACGGGCATAACGTTTTACTCACAGGTGCCACCGGTTGCGGCAAAACCTGGCTGTCCTGCGCGCTGGGCCAGCAAGCTGCACGATTGGGCTTCTCGGTTTACTACGCCCGCGCCCCGCGCCTGCTGGAGGAACTGCATGTGGCGCACGGGGACGGCAGCTTCACCCGTCGGCTGGCTCAACTGGCCAAACTGGACCTACTGATTCTTGACGACTTTGCCATTGCCCCCATTGCCGCACACGAGCGCAATGACCTGCTGGAGTTGCTGGATGACCGCGTGGGCAGCCGCGCCACACTCATCACCAGCCAATTGCCGGTGACGGCCTGGCACACCTGGCTGGATGATCCCACCTTGGCTGACGCCATCCTGGACCGCATCGTGCATGGCTCACACAAACTGGCCCTCAAAGGGGAGTCCATGAGGAAGCTGGCCAACGGGCGTTGATGCCCCTGCGCCACCCGGCCACTAAACGCTCATCTGAGGTCTGTGCGTTACCATCCCCGCCGTCACTCAGGATCCCAGTCCGGGGTGTCCGCCATCGCGTGGAACACTGTCCGCGATGAGCGTGGAATCGGTGTCCGCGATCAATGGAATACGCAGCGTGCAGTTGCAGCCGCTGGTGGACGCACTCAAGGCCGAGATGTTCAGCCACCGCGTGCTGCATGCCGACGAGACACCGGTCGCGATGCTCGATCCAGGTGCTGGCAAGACGCACAGGGCCTATTTGTGGAGCTACTGCACCGGCCAGTTCGAGGACAGCCGCATCGTCGTCTACGACTTCGCCGAGAGTCGCGCGGGCAAGCATGCGATGGAGTTCCTGGGCGACTGGCGCGGTGCGCTGGTTTGCGACGACTACTCCGGCTACAAGGCTCTGCTGGCCAAGGGCATGACTGAGGTGGGCTGCATGGCGCATGCGCGGCGCAAGTTCTACGAACTCTGGGCCAACCATCGCAGCCAGATCGCCGAGCAGGCGCTGAGCCACTTCGGCAAGCTGTACGAGGTCGAGCGCGAGGTGCAGGCATCTGCACCAGAGCAGCGACTGCAGGCCAGGCAGCGGCAGGCCAAGCCCGTGGCCGATGCCTTGCATCTCTGGCTCACGCTGCACCGGCAGAAGGTGCTAGACGGCTCAGCCACAGCCAAGGCCATCGACTACAGCCTCAAACGCTGGGTGGCGCTGATGCGCTACCTTGATGACCCCATGCTGCCCATCGACAACAACTGGGTCGAGAACCGTATCCGGCCTGTCGCGCTGGGGCGTTCGAATTGGCTCTTCGCTGGAAGCCTGCGCGCGGGCAAGCGAGCTGCGGCCGTCATGAGCTTGATCCAATCGGCCAAGCTCAATGGGCTGGAGCCATGGGCTTACCTGAAGGACGTGCTGACCAGGCTGCCGACACAGCCCGCCAGCCGTATCGCTGAGTTGCTGCCGCATCGCTGGGCGCAGCCGTCATAGCTTGAAGCCAGGTCAGCCAGTCAAGATGACTTGGCTGGACGCATACGCCCTAATGAACATACCGCAAAGGCCTTCGATCGCTTCGAGATATGCGCACTAGAACTTACATGGCTCTGTTCAGAAAGGCGAGAATACTGGAGTGAGTACGAGGGTGCTTGCGGAGGCCCCTGCAGGGTTCGAAGGACTTGTGCACCCGGACCAAACATAAAGTTGTTATCGACCAGGCTCATCGAATGCGACGAATAGGACCAAATCGGCTCAATGGAGAGAAGTGGCCACCGCATGGGCTCGTAATATGGAGCGCCCTGCGGCATCGGACTTCCCTCAAGCGCCAACCTCGTAAGGGAAGCAGACACTCGAGGTGTCCTTGTCGCAAGATCTAGGGCCCTCCCAAGCCTATTCCGTGCGGCAGAGGACGCGCGAGCCCACCTTGAGGCGTCACTTTCATCACTGATTTCAACGCGCGGAAGTCGCTTGAGTTCCCTGTCAATGGCAGCGAACCCTTTATCAGTTAAGGAGAACCGCTTCCTTTGCCCACCCCGCTCGCCAGTCGATAGCGTCTCGATCACAAACCATTCTGGGGGCAGCCTCTTAAGCACCGTATGGACGGTGCTGACTGTGACTTTTGCCTCTTGCGCTAGCTTGTCGACCTCAAAGACTTCTAGCTGTCTGGCAGCGGCTAGGGTCTGGATTTTTTTAAGCATAGGTGGAGGGCAGAGTCTTAGGCCCGTGTAGAACAAGTAGGCTTCAACAAGCTCGAAAGTAACAGATCAGGCATTCACCGGTCAAGTGAAGAACGATTAAGGTAGGCCCATTAAAGAGGTAAAGCTATCGTCGCTCTGATGAGCGTTTCCACATCGTGGAATTTCTTTGAGCTGGAGAGGTAGCTCTTGCAGATCTCGATCAACTCAGGGCGCGCCCGAAGCGCTGCGTCGCGTAATGGGCGACTTCCTCTGTCATACAGACTCGCGATGCGACGCACGAAGAAACCGCGCAGTTCATGGGGGAGGTCGGAGGCGTTGAGCAGCATTGAAAATTCAATGGCTTCGCCAACGGTAGTCGGACTTGGACGTAAGTGGGGTGCAACGCCACGAGCTGCGTCCATGCAGTAGCAGAATGCTTTGAAGGCAGCCACCCCTTCCTCTATAAGGGCGACATCTCCATCCTTGCGTAGGCTGAAAGAGTTTCTTAAGCGCCTCGTGTTGTTCATAGCCTCGATCACCTCGGACCGGCCGAGCCAGGCTTCGAGCCCAGGCAGCATGGCATATTCGGCTTCCAACGCATCCGTCAACAGTAGCGAGGCCACCTCGTCCATCCATCCTTCTTGAAAATTAGTGGACAAGTACTGGTCATCAACATTTAGGCGAACGCCGCAATAACCATGGGCAATGCACTCATGTGCAAAAAGGTACAGCAGCATAAGGTAATCGCGATGTTCGAAAGAACTAGCGCACACCCGAAGTACCACCGTCCTGCGGTCGGACAGATCCGACTCTCGAGTCTCTCCATCCACTGCGGGCGATGATGCCGCTCCCCCTCGCTTTACGACATCTAGCTCTAGGGCGAAAGGCAGCGTTTCGCTATCGCCTGCAAGTCGATAAGCATCCTGAGCGAGTTCATTCGCCAGTTCGAAGAGCGCGCGAACGGGCTCGAGGCACTTCGGCTTGGCGGCCAGCAAACGCTCGTCTTCATTTCGAGAGGCAACGGTCCACTTGCATACAGTAGTGCTCCCCAACTTACAACAACCGAGGCCAGGCGATCGGCCAAGATCATTCCCAAGCGCTTCAAGGAGTTCTTTAGCATGCGAAGAGGTGACCTTGCCCCTCTTCCCCGGAGTTCTTAGCAACCTTGTTACGCGGCTTTATCCTGCTGGGCCGCGTGCCAGTTTTTCTCAAACGTCATGGGGCTGACGTAGCCCAGGGTCGAGTGAATTCGACTGTGGTTGTAGAAGGTCAACCAGGCAATCACTTCATCCTTGGCCTGCCGTTTTGTGCTGAACTTCTGACCGTGTAGCCGGCCCACTTTCAGTCGCCCCCACAGGCTCTCCGTCGGCGCATTGTCCCAGCAATCACCCTTGCCGCTCATCGATGAGCGCATGCCGAATTTCTTCAAGTCGCCTTGAAATTCTCGGCTGCAATACTGGCTTCCGCGGTCGCTGTGGAAAATCAGCCCAGGCGCCGGTCGACGCCGAAACCAGGCCATGCGCAGGGCGTCCGTGATCAGGCTGGTTTGCATATGGTCCTGCATGCTCCAGCCCACCACTTGCCGGCTGTGCAGGTCGACGACCGCCGCCAGATAGAGCCAGCCTTCAGCCGTCTCGATGTAGGTGATGTCACTGGTCCACTTCTGATTCGGAGCCTGCGCCTTAAAGTCCCGCCGCAGCAGATTTGGCGCCACCGGCAGGCTGTGCTTGCTGTCCGTGGTCACAACAAATTTGCGCTGGCCGCGCGCACGAATCCCGTGACGCTGCATCAACTTGCGCACCCGTTCCTTGCCCACTCGATGTCCACGCGCAACCAGCTCCTTGGCCATGCGAGGCCAGCCGTACTCCTGACCCACTTCGCCATGGACTGCGCGGATGTGGGTCAGCACCGCTTCATCGCTCAAACGCGGCGTGGCGGCCTTGCTGGGCCTTCTGGCGGCCTTGGCCTTCTGGTGTTCGAAATAGCCGCTCACGCTCACATCCAGGACCTTGCAGCTCAGGCTAACCGGCCACTGAGTCTTCATTTCTTGAATCCAGGCGTACCTTGCAGAAGATCCTGCGCAAAGTACGCCGCCGCTTTTTTTGCGATGTCTCGCTCCATCGTCATCCGAGCCAATTCGGCCCTCAAGCGCGCTAACTCCATCTGCTCAGGCGTCACAGGCTTGTCGCCGGCTCCGCTCAACTTCCCGTCCTCGCTGAGCCGTACCCAGTTGCTCAGACTGGCCTTGGGTATGCCCAAAATCTGCGCCGTCACCGCGGCCGACTGCCCGCCCTTGACCAGGCGAACCGCCTCCATCTTGAACTCCAGCGTGTACTTGCCACGCACCTGCTTTTGCTGACTCATTTCATCGTTCCTCGCTCTGATTTCATCACGAGCTAAGAACTCCGTTTTTTGGGGACAAGGTCACTGATTGCCCGCGCCGCGTAAATCCGCAGCGACAGTACCGGCAAGTCTGGCCACCTCAGTGTCATCGCTGGCTACTTCAGTTCGTCGCCAGCCTTTTTCTCAGTCGTCTTACGAGCTTTCAGAGCTTTCTTCCCGTAGCGCTCCTCGATGCGGGGCAGCAAGACCTTCTTCCAAAGGTCCTTTCCGACGGTGCCAGCGCCCGTAATCAACATACCGATTAGCACAGACACTGGGTCCACGAGAGCCGCGCCGGATGGCTCCACGAAGAAAAACTCTTCGAATTTCTGTCCAGCGATGTCTTCCGGAAGGCCCTGGCGCTTCAATGACTCACGCCCGGCCGGCGTGCGAAGTTCCTCCCAGACGGTATTTAAGTAGCGGCGCAACTCCCCGACGCCAAGGGTTTCTGCATCCAGTTCGTATTCTCCAAGTGTCTCGCGCACTGTCTTCCTCTCGATTAGCATGGGTTGCAATAGAACAGATTCTATCTGTCGACCCTCCTCAGTCAATTGGGGGTGAGCCTGGGATCTTTCGCAGCATTTCGTGCGGCGTTACGCGCTAATTTGTACTGCGAGATACTCGGGGCTGCTAAACCAAGCCGGTAGCCGAAGTTCGCCGGCCAGCAGCAATGTGCACTTTTTGAACGGCGCCCTAGGTTTGTTCGGTAGCTTTCAATCTGCGTGCCCCAAACCTGCTTTTTGCTGCCATGCCTTGGAAACCAATTTGGTTTGGGTAATTTGCACACTCGGGTTTCGCCCTGAATTTTGCAAACGATCCGATACGGACACCCCCGCGAAAGGCGGCCCTTACTAGAATGCGACGCACAACAAGACAAAGGCTTCAGGGATGGTTTCACCGATACCTCCGTCAGGGGCCGGACAAGTTCGCGCGCGTGCGCGGTCCGTGCTAACCGCCTTGGCACGCGGGCTTGCCCGCTTTAAAGGGCCCATCGTTGCCATCGCCGGTGTCGGCGCCGTGCTCAGTGGTTTTGTGGGCTGGTACACAACCTATAAAGCGATAGCAGCCTCACCAACGGCTCAAAGCTCTCCCACGCAAAGTGCCGATGCGATCAATCCACTATCCATTCTCGTGCTGCCCTTCACCAACCAGACCGGTGACGCAAGCAAGGGCTATATAGCAGACGCCTTGACTAGCAGCATCAGCGCTGACTTGAGCCGCATTCGTGATGCATTTGTAGTGCCCACCGCCACGGCCTTCACTTACAAGGAAAAGAATCTCACTGTGGCCCAGATTGGCAAAGACGCGGGCGTGCGTTTTGTGCTGCAAGGCGGCGTGGTAGCCAGCGGAGATAAATTGCGTATCAGCGCGCAATTGGCGGACACACAAAGCGGACAGCAGCTATGGAATGAAGTATTCGAGGGCGAAACGACCAATCTTTTCGAACTGCAAGACCTGGTGACCGCGCGCATTGGCAATAGCATCGGCAATGAGATGGTGATTGTGGCGGCGCGAGAAAGTGAGAAGCGCAAGAGCAGCCCGAAGGTGGCTGATCTGAAGTTGCGCCAACGTGGCTTGGCGCTAAAACCGCTAAGTGAAGACACCTTTAATCAGCGTGAATCTTTGTTGCACGCCATCATCAAGCAGGAGCCAGACAACGCCGCCGCATTAGCCCAGTTAGCGAACCTTTTGGCCGTCTATGCGAGCAACTTTCTAGACGAGAAGAGCCCTAGATATCCGTACATTTACACGGAGGCTAAATCACTTGCGCTAAAGGCCAAGACTATCGATCCTCAATTGCCGAATATTTACTCCGCGTTAGCGTTTATTACGAGCAATATCGACAAAGACAATGCTGAGATGTTGCGTTATTTGGAGATAGTCTTAAAACTCGCGCCGAAAAATCCCGGTAGCTACAATGATTTGGCCATGTGGTATTTCTATGACGCGCAACCCAAGGTGGCCATTGAACTTCTAGAGAAGGCAATATCACTTTACCCGACAGCACCACATTCCAGTATTACTGGAAATATGGCGCGCTGTTTTCGGATGCTTGGGGATAACACAGCAGCAATTGCTTGGGGAAAAAGGTTTATTGATACCAATCCGACATATGGTTTTGGTTATGCAAATCTCGCCATGGCGCACGCTAACTTGGGGCAGATGGACAAAGCGAGGCAGTACGCCGACGAATACAAGCGACTTGTTAAAGCTAATCCAAATAATGGTTACAGTTTGGAGAAACTTGACGGCTCCGAGTCGCCCGCCTACTTCAAGTATTACAACGAACACTACCTTCCCGAGTGGCGCAAGGCGGGGTTGCCGGAATGATCGAAGTTCCTGTGTTTCCGCGGTCTTTTGATTACCCAGAAATGGACTGGCCGGCTTAAGTCCGCTGTCCTTTCTGGACTGCAGTACACACAAGAGTCCGCAGCCTTTTCGGCCTCTGACCGTGGGCATGAACTTCCGCTATGGGCACATTGCCGTAGTTCAAATTTAGCGACCCGTAGGACCGGAACCGCCGAAAGCGGTCAACTTGCCAGGCCACCGACTCGCAAGTGCTACGGGGCAGGCCCCCAGCGTTGACGGCACCCCGCATCCCACGCCACGAATTTACCTTCGCACCACGCGGAAAGGTTGGTTCCAACGACATCAGCAACCTTGTTGTCACGTGCGCCCCCTGCAACTACGGTCGAATGAACTACACGCTGAGCGAATCTGGGCTAGTAGACCCGCGAGATCACCTGCCGCGAGTTGGCTCCTGGATCGGGCTACAGGAGGTCTTGTGATCGTGGCGGCACCGACTCGCGCTGACCCACTGTACGCGTCCGCGATCTCCCAGGTGGGACAGGCCCTGTCGCATACACGGCGGGGCCTGTTGGTAGTGATGAGGCCCCGGCGCCAACCTCGGCGGTGCATTGAATCCAACTGGTGTACCGGTCAAGCCATTGCCGTCGAAGGGCATTTTTTACCGACGTGAAGGAGCATCCAGGGTCGTGAATTTGGCCGCGGAAGTCAGAAGCTAGGCGCCCGCTGAGGGATACCCTTTTCCGGTAGCGAATTAACCGGGGAATGACATGAATCAGCCAATATTCACAGCGTCCAGGGCAATTGCCGTAGCCCTAGTATTAGTGGGGCCGATGGGGGTCAGTGCGGCGACGCCAGCACTTATAGATTTGGGCGTGGTGCTGCAAACTACAGCGAACACTTGGTCCACCTTTGGCTCATTGCGCTTCGGTGACATTTCAGTCAACAACAGTGGGTGGGTAGCGGGGTTTCGGCCTGATAGCCCTGGCTATCGGGCTATTGCAATGAAGCCTGACAACTACGACATTTTGAGCATGGACGCATCCCAGACCATGGGGTGGGCCATCAACAACAAAGGGCAGGTTGGCGGATATCAGCAAATCGGCGGAAACTATAAGGCAAAGGTCTTCGACGCTGCGAATGGCATTAGTCAGACCGTTGGGGCAAAGGCTGACAAGACAATCGCCTATGCCATCAACGACAACGGGTTGTTGGCGGGCGCAAAGGACACCGCGAGTGGCTATCAAGCTGCGACGTTTGCCGGTGAAAAAACCACGGAACTCGGCGCTTTGCCCGACTTTAATACGGTAGGGAAGGCAGTTAACTCTAGCGGTTCTGTGGCAGGGTATGGGCAGGGGGTCAATAGCCGCTTTCTTCAATACCATGCCTTCGTCTATACAGTGGCCAATGGAATGGTCGATATTGGCGATGTGTTTGGAAGAGGAACAGCCTACGCCACGGGAATCAACGATGCGGGCCTAGTAGTCGGAACTGCGCAGTACCACCTCCCTATAAGTGATGGGTTTCGAGCCTTTATCTGGGCCAATGGAAGCGTTAAACAGCTTGGGGCACTGTCCTACAACGGCAATAGCTTCGCTTACGGTGTCGATAACGCAGGGAACGTGGTTGGCATGTCCAACACCAATATTGGTAGGGACTGGCGCGCCTTTATCTACAAGTCGGGTCAAATGGTTGATCTCAACACGTACCTCCCTGCTGGTTCGGGCTGGGTCCTTGAGTCAGCAGAAAGCATTAGCGATAACGGGCGCTTTGTCGTTGGCGCGGGAGTCTATAACAACACGCGTCGTGCATTCTTGCTGGACTTAGCACCTGTTCCAGAGCCGGGAACATATTTTCTTATGTTTGCGGGACTTGCCACTGTCGGCTTGGTAGTTCGCCGCCGCCAAAAAAATCAGTAATTGCACACTGTTCAAATAACCCGCTTCGGCGGGTTTTTCGTTTCAATCGCACGTTTATAAACTTGGTCGCGTGGACTGGCCGTATGCCCGATTGATTGCATATTCCTCAAATTCACATAAGTCGTTGATATATAAGGGATTTTTCAACCTAATGTCAGCCTTTACTCAGGGGATACTCAGGAAAATTTCAGCGGGGCGGGCGAAACTCATGAAACGCGCCGGTTTGAACGCAAAAAAGCCGTAGCGTCAGGCGTGATGAGCGCAAGAAAAGCCCATCTGTGCGCAACCAGTCCGAACGCCATCGCCCAGGCGCGTGCCCGAATACAGACGCGCAGTAACCCGTGACACCGAGCCGAGTGAGTTGGGGGGTAAAGTCAAATTCCATCGATGCAGTAAGGGGAAGACCTTGTACCCCTTATCTAGGAACGCGCAGGGCTTAAGCCCTTGCTTGGAAATTTTTCGGGCGTTCCGGTCGGTTTCTCTATAAGGCTTGTCGCGGGTCGAGGCCTATCTCGTCGTGTTTTTAACTGGCTTTAAAAAAATCAGCTTCCGCAGGCCGCGAGGCCCAATGAGGGCATTCACTTTTGCGTTTGTGGCCGCGGTGGTGAAGGCCTGTGCTTTTTCGTGAGGGCGCGGGGTATTGACCAGGCGTCCCGCCATACAAAGTTCCGACGGCCGGTTGGCGTCGATTTATTACGAATTTGTGTGGGAATCTTTAATTTTGGTTGGGGTGCTAAAAATATACCTGGCTGAAAAAGAAAAATAGTTCCCGCCTCACGTCGAACGATGACTATAAATTGGCATCGGACTCCAGGGCGGTCACCTCAGGCTTGAGGGCGGCTTGGAGTCGCCCTCAACCAATTTGACTGAAATCGCCTTCGCCATGGTTACTCCGCTCGACCTATCAATGTTCAGGGCTGTTGCCCGCATTGATTACATCAAGTTCTATTTCCCATTGCATGGTTCGGAGCTGGGGTTTGATTCTTCACGGTGCTTTTCCGAACCCCATGATGGGCCCTATGGAGAGTGGGTCATCACCTTGCATGATCCGACTCGGGATCAAATGGAAAAACTAGTTTCTGAGGGGGCGATCCCTGGCTCGTTGCCTTTGAATTGGCGGTCGATTTTGAGCCCAAGGACGGTACCCCGATGGATGCGAGGCATGAAATGCTGGAGCATTGCTTTCGAGGGTTGGCCGCACGTTTTCGGCCGGAGAATTATTCGCCCACCGGGATTGGCTACAAGGCTGCGCACCTGGGCGGGAAGGGGGTTCCGTTCCACGATCGATTGGCCGAGCCGACCGAAGAGTTGGTCTATGGACATAGATCAACGGGTGTGAATCTCAAGCTGTATTTGAAGAAAAGGGATCTTGACTGTGATTTGCCGGTCGAGCAGTGGCGGGTTAGGCTGGAAGTGACTGCTCAACAAGGCGGGGTTTCTCTGGTTGGGCTGAGCCGTGTAAGTGCCCTGTTTGGGTTCGGCTACAGAAGGGGCTTTGCCAAGCTCTTCTTCATCGTTGATCGGGTTTCAGTGCGCAAGCGCACTCGTTGGTCGGCCCTTCGTGTGAGCAGGCTCAACCGGGCTGGCGCGGCAGGATGGCTCCGGGCGGGCGTTAATGCATTCGGGCATGGCCCGTGGCCCGAAGACGTGCTGAAGCAGTCTGTGGCCGCGGCCGCTTGGCGAGCTAACAGGGCTCGAAACAAGACGCTTGATCCCCAGCCCTATGTCTTCCACCCGCACCAGGCCGCCCACGCCTTGATTGGCCAGGCGCTGAGGCAGCTGGATCGGCGGATGGCGCCACGAAATTCGGGCGGTAACGTCCAGGCCGATGGATGTAAGTCATTGCTGACTAAGGAGATTCCGGCTGCGCACCCGGGGGCTATTACATATGCACCTAACAAGCCTCTGCCTGAGCCGGCTGTGTAAGCCGCTCGGCGGCTACCAAGCCGTTGGTCTTACCTTGTAGGTGGGAGGCTGTCGGCCGGGCGTGTCCCTGGTCGATCCGCTCTACCTTCTGGGGCGAAGGATGAGCCCTGTTGACTCGATAGTGCGTGAACGTCCCGGGTGGCCCAAAGCCTAGCGAGGCCTCACCCTCTCTGTGCTGATCTGCCCGGGCTGTGCAATATTGGAATCAACCTTAATTGGCCAACCTCTGCTTCATGCCGCACGCCTGGAGAAGTGCCTAGTAAGGGGCTAGAACCGCCACCTGGGGGTGTCTAGGCTTTCAGGGCGGCCACCCCCTGCCTCGATGAGTCGGCGGGCTTCTTGAAGCCTTACCCAGTCCCGGAGTGCTTGAGTGACTTGCTCTGCCTGGGTGACTTCAACATCGAAGCATGCCGCCAGTTCGGCGAGCAGTTCGTCCTCAATATCAACCTGAATGACCATGGCGCCTCCAATGCTTAATGTACCGGCAGACCGTCAAGAGCTTTGACGGTAGGTGAATGGTCGTCCCCGGGAGATGGCAAGTCGCCCGATATGATCAGTAGCAGGGTAGGGGGGGCGCTGACAGGAACTAGAATCCTGCAACGGCATGCGGTCAGCTAGATCTGGCGCTGGTATGGCTGGGCTGCAGGTCTGTAGCCTCGCCAATGCGTGCGGTCACCCCGGCTGTCAAAAACTAAAACACGATCATGCTCGACGACATCAAGAAGACCCTCTGGGCAACGGCCGACAAGCTACGCGCCAATATGGACGCCGCCGAATACAAGCATCTGGTGCTCGGCCTGATCTTCGTGAAGTACATATCCGACACCTTCGCCGCCCGCCGCGCCGAAGTGGTGGCCCGGCTGGCCGATCCCGATGATGAGTATTTCTACGGCGATGCCAGCCCCGAAGACCTGGCCGCCGAGGCTGATGACCGCGACTACTACACCGCCGTCAATGTGTTCTGGGTGCCAGAGGAAGCCCGGTGGGAGTCGCTCCGCGCCCAGGCCAAGCGGCCGGAGATCGGCAAGCTGATCGACGAGGCCCTCAGCCTGATCGAGGCCGATAACCCCAAGCTCAAGGGCATTTTGGACAAGCGCTATGCCCGTGCGCAGCTGCCTGACGGCAAGCTCGGTGAGCTGGTCGATTTGGTGTCCACCATCGGCTTTGGCGAAAACCCAAGTGCCGCCCGCGATGTGCTTGGCCAGGTCTACGAGTACTTCCTCGGCATGTTCGCCAGCGCCGAGGGCAAGCGGGGCGGGCAGTTCTACACGCCGGCCTCCATCGTCAAGACCTTGGTCGCCGTCCTGGCCCCGCACCACGGCCAGGTCTACGACCCCTGCTGCGGCTCAGGCGGCATGTTTGTGCAGTCCGAGCGCTTCATCGAGGCCCATGGCGGCAAGCTGGGTGACGTGTCCATCTACGGTCAGGAAGCCAACCCCACCACCTGGCGCTTGGCGGCCATGAATCTGGCCATCCGCGGTATCGACTTCAACCTCGGTCGTGAGCCCGGCGACACCTTCACGCGCAACCAGCACCCGGACCTGCGTGCCGACTTCATCCTGGCCAACCCGCCCTTCAACATCAGCGACTGGTGGCACGGCAGCCTGGAGGGCGACGCCCGCTGGCAGTACGGCGACCCGCCGCAGGGCAATGCCAACTACGCCTGGCTGCAGCACATGCTGCACCACCTGAAGGACTCCGGCCGCGCCGGCATCGTGCTGGCCAACGGTTCCATGAGCTCCAGTCAGAACAACGAAGGCATCATCCGTGCCGCGATGGTGGACGCCGATGTGGTGGAGGTGATGATCGCCCTGCCGGGCCAGCTGTTCTTCAACACGCAGATCCCAGCCTGTCTGTGGTTCTTGGCCAAGCGCAAGCCGGCAGAGCGCAAGGGTCAGGTCTTGTTCATCGATGCCCGGAAGCTGGGCCGCATGATTTCAAGGGTGCAGTGCGAGTTTGCTGACGAAGAAATTGAGCGGATTGCGGCGGTGGTCGCAGCCTGGCGCGGCGCGGGGGCTTCCGTCGGTGATGCGGTGGCCGATTACGCCGATGTGCCGGGCTTTTGCCGCAGCGTGCCGCTGGCCGAGATCGCCCAGCATGGCCATGTGCTGACGCCGGGGCGCTATGTGGGCGCCGAGGAGGTCGAAGACGACGACGAGGCCTTTGCAGACAAGATGAGCAAGCTGACCGAGCAACTGGGCGAGCAGATGGCTAAGGGCGCTGAATTGGACGCCTTGATCCGGGCGAAGTTGGGAGGGTTGGGGTATGAGTTCTGACTTCCGCCCTGTACGTCTTGAAGAGTTGCTGCAGTTCGCGAACGGCCGCTCCAGTCCAGATCGAGACGAAGCTGCAATGTTCCCGGTGTTCGGATCAAACGGTCGCATCGGGATGGCCGCGAAATCGAACTCGCCTAGCCGCACAGTTGTGATCGGCCGCGTCGGCACGTACTGCGGATCGGTGCACTTTTCCAAGCAAGCCTGCTGGGTCACGGACAACGCCATACGTGCGACTGCCAAGGACGACAACGATCCCGAATTTCTGTACTACCTGCTCAAACACCTAAACCTGAACAACTGGCGCAGTGGCTCTGGGCAACCCCTGTTGAACCAGGGTACTTTGAATGCCATCTCTACTCTGGTCCCAGCGCCTCCAATCCAACGCCGCATATCCAGCTTGATTGGCGCAATCGACGACCGCATCACCCTCCTCCGCGAAACCAACGCCACGCTGGAAGCCATCGCCCAGGCGCTGTTCAAGTCCTGGTTCGTGGAATTCGACCCCGTGCGCAGCAACATGGCAAGTCTGCAGCATGGCTATTTTGATGCAGCAGTCGCCGCATTGTTTCCTGACGACACGGAGACCACTGAGCACGGTGAG
This sequence comes from Paucibacter sp. KCTC 42545, assembly GCF_001477625.1. Lineage (NCBI taxonomy): Bacteria > Pseudomonadati > Pseudomonadota > Betaproteobacteria > Burkholderiales > Sphaerotilaceae > Roseateles > Paucibacter sp. KCTC 42545. The sequence goes on along the minus strand of NZ_CP013692.1, from coordinate 2,951,899 downwards.
ATTCCTGAAAGCTGGCACTTCGCACCTCTTCGTGAGATGGTGCACGGGGTTTACGACGGGCCCCATGCGACGCCGCCTGAGGCACATGAGGGGGGCGTATTCCTCGGCATCAAGAATCTCACGGGCACCAGTCTGGATCTGAGCGATGTCCGTCACATTTCGGAAGCGGACTGGTCTCAATGGACCAAGCGCGTGACCCCGCGTCACGGCGACATCGTGTTTAGCTATGAAGCGACCTTGGGCTTTTTTGCCATGGTGCCCCCGGGGCTGCGTTGCTGCTTAGGCCGTCGTTTGGCCTTGGTGCGCCCGCTGGCAGATTCTGGAACACCTCACTTCTGGTTTCATCAGTTCGTAGCCGCGCCGTTTCAGCGACTGCTCGACAAGCACACCATTCAAGGGGCGACGGTAAATCGGATAGCGCTGAAGTCTTTTCCCGACCTGCCAGTTCTCGTTCCACCCCTTGAACTACGGGAAGCCTTTGAGCGTGTCGCTGCTCCGATCTGGCTGCGCATTCACGAGAACAGCGCCCAGGCCATGACCCTTGTCAGGCTACGTGACACGCTCCTCCCCCGACTGATCTCCGGTCAGCTGCGACTGCCGCTGGCTGAAACAGAGGTCGAAGTCGCTTGAGCAGCCACTCGCTTTCATTAGCGCGATGCCTTGCCGGGCCACCATGTTGTGCCTTGGCTGACTAGGGCAAGTCAGCTGCCGCCCACGCCCAAGCCAATTCCATCAATTTCACCACCACCCTCCAGATGAACTCAGACATCGCCACCAAACTGCACGCCAGTCGCAAGGAGTTGCTGGACATCGGCCTGCGCAACAACCTGGTCAGCTTCAAGAAGACGGCCAAGAATTTGGCTCTGCTACAGGCAGATGCCCGCGAGGTGTTCGAGGCGGTGTATGGTGAGGAAAAGGCGTTGTCCTTCTTCGCTGCTGAGGCCAAGCCCAAGCGTGCCGGCGCAACGGCGGCGAAGGGCCAAGGTGCCGTGGACACGGGTGATGAGGAACTGGGCTCCTCGGATCTGGAATTGCTGAGTGAGCTGAGCCAGGCCCGTGCCTTGGACGTTGCTGCTGCCGCTGCGCTTGACGAGCCCACGGCCAAGGCCCGCGGCAAGGCGGCCAAGGTACGGCTGCTGACTGCGCTGGATGAAGAGCGCTTGTTCTTGCAACTGCTCAAGATGCGCTCCGAGGCGCAAAGCTATGTGGAGGAGCAGGGTGTCAATGTGCTCTATCTGGCGCTGGGTTTCCTGCACTGGTATGAGAGCGACAGCTCAGAGGAGGCGCGCCGGGCGCCGCTGGTGATGGTGCCTGTGCGGCTGGTGCGGGTCAGCGCTCAAGAGCCGTTCAAGCTGGAGTACACCGGGGACGAGTTGGTGGTCAACCTGTCCCTTGAGGCCAAGCTGAAGGCCGACTTTGATATCCGCTTGCCGGCCTTCGATATGGAGGCTGAGCAGCCTGCCGATGAACTAATCCGGTACTTCAACGCAGTTGGTGAATCCGTTCGGCTGCAGAAGCGCTGGCAGGTGCAGGCGAACGAGTTGGTGCTGGGCTTTTTCTCCTTCGGCAAGTTCCTGATGTTCAAGGACCTGGACCCGCAGAGCTGGCCGGCTGAGAAGTCGCCCGCCAATCATGCGGTGATCGGGCGCCTGTTGCGGGGCGGCTTTGGCTCGGACGAGCCAGCCTTCGCTGATGACGTGAATGTGGACAGCGTGTGTGCGCCCGGCGAAGTGCATTTTGTGAAGGATGCCGACAGCAGCCAGACGCAAGCGATTCTGGAGGTGCGGGCGGGCTCCAATCTGGTGATCCAGGGGCCACCGGGCACGGGCAAGTCGCAAACCATTACCAACCTGATCGCCGAGCTGATCAGCCAGAACAAGACGGTTTTGTTTGTGGCCGAGAAGATGGCTGCGCTGGAGGTGGTGAAGCGCCGCCTGGACGAGAGCCATTTGGGTGACGCGGTGCTGGAGCTGCATAGCCAGCGTGCGACGAAGAAGTCGGTACTGGATGAGCTGCAGCGCTCGCTGGACCACGGCCGGCCGCTCAACGATCAGGGCGAGCAAGATATCGCCAACCTGACCGAGGTGCAGGAAGAGCTGAACCGCTATTGCGCTGTGGTTAGCAGTGAGGTGGGCGCCAGCGGGCTGCAATTTTTGGAGGTGCTGGGCCGCTATGTGCGCTGCAAGCGCGAGTGGCCGGCGCTGGCGCCGCTGGACTTCAAGCCCATGGCGGCATGGAACGAGGCGCTGTTCTTGCGACGCAAGGAACGCATGCGGGAACTGCAGGTGCATCTGAAGGAGATGGGTCGCCCTGATCGCAGCCCGTTCTGGGGTTCGACCAAGACCTTCTTCACGCCGGTGGATGAGAGCGCCGCCGCGGACGCGCTGCAACAGTCGCTCCAGCATGTGGCGACGCTGCAGAGCCGGGCCGATGAACTGTCGCAGCGTTTGATGCTGAGCCAGCCGGTGACGGTCCAGGACATTGATGTGGTCTGCCGTGCGGCGCGGCGGGCGGCTCAGGCACCACGGCTGCAAGGGGTTCAGCTGTCAACGCAGGACTGGCAGCTGCGGCGCGACGCTTTGCGGGCGCTGATTGATGCCGGCCAGGCGATGACCGCGCTGCGCAAGCAGTTCGATGCTGCGCTGGTGGACGTGGCTTGGGAGCAAGATTTGCTGCCGGTGCGCCAGGTGCTGCTGAGCCATGGCAGCAAATGGTGGCGCTTTCTGTCAGGCACGTTCAAGCAGGCCAAGGGGCGGCTGCAGTCTTTGGCTCGTGGTGAGCTTCCCAAGGCGGCCACCGACATGCTGAAGATGGTGGACGGCGTGATGGCCTACCAGCAGCATGAGAAGGTGTTCCTGCAGCAGGAGACGCTGGGCCAGGCCTTGTTTGGTGCGCAGTGGCAGGGCCGCCAGTCCGACTGGGTGGTGCTGGACCGGCTGATGAGCTGGGTGGTGAGCCTGCATGACGATATGGGCAAGGGCGAGATCCCGGCCGGCATCGTGGACTTCCTGGCCGGGCATGCGGACGCCAGTGGCTTGGGCGATGTGGCGCAGGTGATTGAGAGCCTGATGGCCGACACCAAGGCTGGCCTGACTCAGGTCTCAAGCATCTTGGGTGTGTCGCAGTTGGCTGGCGGGCAGGACTTGTTGACCACGCCCTTGGCGCGTTTGGGTGAACAGCTGACCCAGTGGCAAAGCGGCTTGGGCACGCTGCGGCATATGGGGCGCTTCAATGCCCTTGCGGAGCAACTGCGCAAAGAAGAGATGGCCCAGTTTGTGGCGCAGGCCTCGGTGTGCGAGCAGCCGGATCAACTGGGCGCCTTGCTGGCGCTGAGCTGGTATTCAGGCTTGCTGCAAAGCGTTTACGCGGAGAACCCGACGCTGCAACATTTCGACCGGATTCAGCATGAGCACCGGATTGCACGGTTCCGCGAGCTGGATAAGGCTTCGCTGCGCCATGCCCAGACGAAGCTGGCCGCCAAGGTCTGGGCCGCCAAGCCAAACTTGAATCAGCCGGGTGAGATGGGCGTGCTGCGGGCCGAGTTCAACAAGAAGAAGCGGCATTTACCGATCCGGCAGTTGATTCACAAGGCGGGGCGGGCGATCCAGCAGATCAAGCCGGTGTTCATGATGAGCCCGATGTCGATTGCCAACTTTTTGCCGCCGGGGATTCTTGAATTCGACGTGGTGATCTTCGACGAGGCCTCGCAGGTCAAGGCGGTGGATGCATTTGGCGCCATTCTGCGCGGCCGACAGGTGGTAGTTGTGGGTGACACGCGGCAGATGCCGCCGACCGACTTCTTTGGCCGCGATGTGGAGGTGGATGACGAGGACAACACCACAGGCGATATCGAGAGCATCTTGAGCATGTTCAAGGCGGCCGGCTGCGCGGAGCGCTATTTGCGCTGGCATTACCGCAGCCGCCATGAGTCCTTGATCGCCGTTTCTAATGCCGAGTTCTATGACAGCAAGCTGGTGATCTTCCCGACAGCCGGCACCGACCCCATGGTCACCGGCATCGGCTTTGAACACTTGCCAGAAGCCCTGTACGACCGGGGCCGCACCCGGACGAATAAAGGTGAGGCCAAGGCGGTGGCACAGGCGGTGATGGCGCATGCGATTGAGCGGCCGCAGTTGTCGCTGGGCGTGGCAGCTTTCAGCGCGGCCCAGCGCGACTTGATCGATGTGGAGGTGGAGCTGCTTCGCAGGCGCACGCCGCAGGCCGAGGCATTCTTCAGCCGCCACCCCAGCGAGCCCTTCTTCGTGAAGAACCTGGAGAACATTCAGGGCGATGAGCGTGATGCGATCTTCATCAGCATCGGCTATGGCCGCAACGAGACGGGCAAGATTGCGCGTGAGTTCGGCCCATTGAACAAAGAGGGCGGGCACCGCCGGCTGAACGTGCTGATCTCGCGGGCGAAGATGATCATGCGGGTGTTCTGCAACTTCAAGGCGGAGGACATGGATCTGGACGCCTCGGCCAAACATGGTGTGCGGGCCTTGAAGAACTTCTTGAAGTACGCGGAGACCGGCCAGTTGGAGGCGAGCTACGAGACCGGCAAGGCCGCTGACTCGCCGTTCGAGACCGAAGTGATGCTGGCGCTGCGCGAACTGGGGCACGACATCGAACCCCAGGTGGGGACTGCGGGCTATTTCATCGACATGGCTGTACGTGATCCGGCAAAGCCCGGGCGCTACTTGCTGGCGATTGAGTGCGATGGCGCGGCGTATCACAGCTCGCGTTCTGCGCGTGACCGTGACCGTTTGCGTCAGGGGGTGCTCGAAGGCTTGGGCTGGACCTTCCACCGTATCTGGAGCACCGACTGGTTCCGTAACCGGCAGCAGGAAATCAAGCGTGTGGTGGCAGTCATCGAGGCGGCCAAGGCAAGTGAAGGACGTGTTGTGCCGGCAGTGGCCAAGGATGCCGCAGTTGTTGAGCATGTGATTGACCGGGGCGAGGCTGGCAGCGATGTCGAGGTGGAGTTCTCGCAGCCTTATGTCCGGGCGGCTCTTTCGCCTGTCGCAGGGCTTGAGCTGCACCTGGCGCCCGTTGGCGACTTGGGCAGGATGGTGGTTCGGGTGGCCAACGTGGAGGCGCCGATTCACGTCAGTGACCTGACCCGCCGCTTGATGGAGGCCTTCGGCGTCGTGCGAGCAGGCAACCGCATCACGGCCCGGGTGCAAGAGGCGCTAGACCACTGCGTGCGCGGCGGCAGGCTCGTCTCGCGTGGCGACTTTGTCTACATGCCCGGAGATGCGCAGTTCGTTCCCCGCGATCGCTCATTGTTCAGTGCCAGCGACAAAAAGATTGAATGGGTGGCCCCGGAGGAGATCGATGCCGCGTTGCAGGAAAGCGTGCGCTTAGGCTACTCGCTGAGCATGGAGGATGCCGTGGCAGAGGCGATTCGGCTGCTGGGCTTTGGCCGGGCCACGCAGAAGATTGGTGCCACGGTGGAGGAGCGGCTGGAGGCTCTGGTTCAGGCGGGGGCGCTGGAACGAGTTGGCATGATGGTGACGCTGGCGGCCAGCGCGAGTTTTGCCTAGTGCTTGGTGGCAAGGCCGAAACCGGCTAGCCAACACACGAGCGAAGTGCTTCATGCGATGAGCAATTGACTGGGTTTGCTTGATAGCGCTGGCTAAGCAGAATGCCGGCCGGGCGCTCCTCCCCGATACTTTGGCGGTGAAGGAAAAAATTGAGCAATTGGAAGAGGAATTAGTCATGCCCTTTGAGCGCGATCAGCCGTTTAACGACTTGCCCCTGCTGCCGCCGGCCGCCGAGCTTGAAACGCGTGCGGTGCTGAAGCAGGCCATCGCTGCCAACCGGATGCTGGCCAATCTGCGCGGGCTGGCGGCACAGATTCCGAACCAGGGTGTCCTGATCAACAGCATCGTGCTGCAGGAGGCGCGGCTCTCATCCGAGATCGAGAACATCGTCACCACCAACGACGAGTTGTACCGAGCAGACGCCGACGCTGACGGCAAGACCGACCAGCACACTAAGGAAGTGCTGCGTTACCGCCAGGCCTTGAATCACGGCTTCCGCGAATTGAAGGGGCGACCCTTGAGTACCAATCTGTTCATCGAAATCGTGCAGATCATCAAGGAGGTGGAGTTCGGCATTCGCAAGGTGCCGGGCACGGCACTGAAGAACGAGCGTGGCGAGGTGATTTACACACCCCCAGTGGGCGAGGCGGTTATTCGCGACAAGTTGGGCAACTTGGAATCGTTCATGCATGCGCAAGATGAGCTTGACCCGCTCGTCAAGATGGCGGTGATGCATTACCAGTTCGAGGCGATCCACCCGTTTGAAGATGGCAACGGCCGCACCGGGCGCATTTTGAATTTGCTGTATCTGGTGGACCAGGGGCTTCTGGACATCCCGGTGCTTTTTTTGTCGCGCTACATCATTGCGAACAAGCCAGCTTATTACGAAGGGCTGCGGCGGGTGACCGAGGCACAGGACTGGGAGAGCTGGATCTTGTTCATGCTGCTAGCCGTGGAGAGTACAGCCCAGCAGACCTTTGAGCAGGTGACACGCATTCGCGGCCTGATGGAAGTGGTGCGCGGGCAGGTGCAAACAGCGGCACCAGCCATTTATAGCAAGGACTTGGTTGAGGTGATCTTTGCTCACCCGTATACCAAGATCCAGTTCTTAGTCGATGCTGGCATTGCCAAACGGCAGACGGCTTCAAGTTATCTGCAAACTTTGGCCGGCTTGGGTGTGCTGCGCGCCAGCAAGCAAGGGCGAGAGATGTATTACATCAACGATGCGCTGTTTGCGGAGTTGGTCCGCTGAGGGGCGGAAATAGCAGGGTCATCTGTCGCTGGCATCGACAGATTGTCTTGATATGTTTATTTTTATCGTAAAAATCGACATATAAAGAGATTGAGTCGATTCAATCGACACATAGGCAAATCGGCAAGAAGGCGCCGGTGACTAGGGAGCGAGGAATGACTGAAGATCAACTCGAACAAGAAACACTGGCCTGGTTGGTCGAGGTGGGCTATGCGCATCATCACGGCGCCAACATCGCGCCCGAGAGCAGCTCGCCTCAGCGCAGCGACTACCGCCATGTCATTCTGCGCGGGCGCTTGGCCCAGGCCATCCAGAAGCTGAACCCCGGCATCCCCGCGGCGGCCCAGGAGGACGCGCTGCACCAGGTCTTGAATCTGGGCATACCGTCTTTGCTATCGGCCAACCGGGCTTTTCATAAGCTGCTGGTGGCTGGCGTGCCGGTGCAGTACCAAAAGGACGGCGAAACCCGCGGCGACTTTGTGCGGCTGTTGGATTGGGCCGTGCCCGCCAACAACGAGTGGTGGACGGTCAATCAGTTCACCGTCAAGGGCGCTCACCACACCCGCCGGCCGGACATCATCTTGTTCGTCAACGGTCTGCCGCTGGTGTTGATCGAGCTGAAGAATCCGGCTGACATTCAGGCCGACATCTGGCGGGCCTTTGATCAGATCCAGACCTACAAGGAGCAGATCCCCGATGTGTTCCAGACCAATGAGATTCTGGTGATATCGGACGGCAGCGAGGCTCGCATGGGCTCGCTGTCGGCCGACGCCGAGCGCTTCCAGCAATGGCGCACGATCACCGGTGTGGACTTGGACCCGCTGGGGCAGTTCAATGAGCTGGAGACCCTGGTGCGGGGTGCCTTGGCCCCGGCCATGCTGCTGGACTTCTTGCGCTACTTTGTGCTGTTTGAGGATGACGGGCGGCTGGTCAAGAAGATTGCGGGCTACCACCAGTTCCATGCCGTCCGCGCTGCCATCGAACATGTGGTGCAAGCGTCGCGGGCCGACAGTGCCGAGAGCATCCGCGGCAAGGGCGGCGTCGTCTGGCACACCCAGGGCAGCGGCAAGAGCATCACCATGACGTGCTTTGCGGCCCGGGTGATGCAAGAGCCGCTGATGCAGAACCCGACGCTAGTGGTGATCACTGACCGCAATGACCTGGATGGCCAGCTGTTCGGTGTGTTCAGCCTGGCCCAGGACCTGTTGCGGGAGCAGCCCGCCCAGGCCACCACCCGGCAGGAGCTGCGTGCCCTGCTGAACAACCGGCCCTCGGGCGGCATAGTGTTCGCCACCATCCAAAAGTTCATGCCCGGCGAGGATGAGGACTTCTTCCCTGAGCTGTCGGGCCGGCGCAATATCGTTGTGATCGCCGACGAAGCGCATCGCACGCAGTACGGCTTTGAGGCCAAGTTGAAGACGGTCAAGGTCAAGGGTTCGGCTCCGTCAACGGGCGGCCCGGGTCGAGCGGTGGCTGCGAACGAACTCATCTACGCCGCGAGCGATGTGGCTGCGCCGGCCTTGCTGGCCGCCGATAGCGAGGCCAGTTACCGAACCAAGTATCAGGTGGGCTATGCACAGCACTTGCGTGACGCGCTGCCGAACGCAACGTTTGTGGCCTTCACGGGCACACCGGTGTCGGCGACCGATCGGGATACCCGAGCGGTGTTCGGCGACTACATCCATGTCTACGACATGCAGCAGGCCAAGGAAGATGGCGCCACGGTCGCCATCTACTACGAGAGCCGGCTGGCCAAGCTGCGCCTGAATGAGTCGGAGCTGCCCAGCATTGACGACGAGGTTGATGAGCTGGCCGAGGACGAAGAGGAGAGCACCCAGTCCAAGCTCAAAAGTCGTTGGGCAGCGCTTGAGCGCATCGTCGGCGCGGAGCCCCGGGTGGCGAGTGTGGCCGCCGACTTGGTGACGCACTTCGAGGCGAGGGACGACGCGCAGAGCGGCAAGGCCATGATCGTCACCATGAGCCGTGATATCTGCGTGCATCTCTATAACGAGATCATCCGGCTGCGGCCCGACTGGCATAACGATGACCCCGAGCAGGGGGCCATCAAAATCGTGATGACGGGATCTGCCAGCGACAAGGCCTTGCTGCGCCCTCACATCTACAGCAGCCAGGTCAAGAAGCGCTTGGAAAAGCGGTTCAAGGACCCGGCCGACCCCTTGAAGTTGGTGATCGTGCGCGATATGTGGCTGACCGGCTTCGACGCGCCCTGCGTGCACACCATGTACGTGGACAAGCCGATGAAGGGCCACAACCTGATGCAGGCCATCGCCCGGGTGAACCGCGTCTTCAAGGACAAGCAGGGCGGCCTGGTGGTGGACTACATCGGCATCGGCAATGAGCTGAAGGCGGCCATGAAGGAGTACACCGCCAGCCAAGGCCGCGGGCGACCGACTGTGGACGCGCATGAAGCCTTTGCCGTGCTGGCAGAAAAGCTCGACGTGCTGCGCACCATGCTGCACGGCTATGACTGGAGCGGCTTCTTAACCGGTGGGCACAAGACACTGGCTGGCGCTGCCAACCATGTTCTAGGCTTGAAAGTTGAAGGCAATCGTGACGGCAAGAAGCGGTTCGCCGACCATGCGCTAGCCATGAGCAAGGCATTCACCTTGTGCTGCACCTTGGACGAGGCCAAGGCGGTGCGCGAGGAGGTCGCCTTCTTGCAGGCCGTGAAGGTCATTCTGACCAAGCGCGAACTCTCGCAGCAGAAGAAGACTGATGAGCAGCGTGAGCATGCCATCCGGCAGATCATCAGCAACGCGGTGGTGTCAGATCAGGTGGTCGATATCTTCGACGCGGTGGGCCTTGAGAAGCCCAATATCGGTTTGTTGGACGATGAGTTCCTGGCGCAGGTGAAGAGCTTGCCGGAGCGCAATCTCGCCGTCGAGCTGCTGGAGCGGCTTCTGGAAGGGGAGATCAAGGCCAAGTTCGCCAGCAATGTCGTGCAGCAGAAAAAGTTCTCCGAGCTGCTTGGCAACGTGATCAGCCGATACCAAAACCGATCCATCGAAACCGCGCAGGTGATGGAAGAGCTGATCGAGATGGCCAAAAAGTTTCGTGAAGCGGCGGGGCGCGGTGAGCGCTTGGGCCTGACGGAAGACGAGGTGCGTTTTTATGACGCCCTGGCCAATAACGAGTCGGCTGTACGGGAGCTCAGCGATGAGGTCCTGAAGAAGATCGCCCACGAGCTTACGGAGAACCTGCGCAAAAACCTGGGCGTGGACTGGTCACAACGCGAGAGCGTTCGCGCAAGCCTGCGGCTGATGGTCAAGCGGATCTTGCGCAAGTACAAATACCCGCCCGACCTTCAAGAAGATGCGGTGGACTTGGTGTTGAAGCAGGCGGAGGCTCTGGGCGAGAGCTGGGTCTGACCAAGGCGCTGTGTTCGGAACGGACGGCCTGATAGGGCCGGTCAGCGCACCTTCCCGGCCTCTATCACTCGCCCTTGATGAGCCGGTCTTGCTCTTCGGGCGTCAGCCCGGGCTTGGCGGCGATGCTGATGCCCCAAACGGCGATGCCGATGACCGCCACAAAAACGACCAGCAGAGGGATGGCTTGAGTCCAGGTCATGTCGTTCCCATTTGTCGTGCGAAAGCAGGTGTTGAGCTATGCGCAAGGTGATGGCCGGAATGGCGGCGGGCCTTGATAGGGTCAACCTCGCTGCTTGCCTTTGACCAACTCGTCTTGCTCTTCGGGCGTCAGCCCGGGCTTGGCGGAAATCTTGAACGCCCAGGCGGTGATACCGATCACCACGAAGAAGACGGCCAACAGAGGGATGACTTCAGTCCAGGTCATTTCGTATTCCCTTTGCCCAGCGAGTCCTGGATTTAGAGTAGCACGAGCGCTGTGACCGTCAAGTCGCTTCCATTGCCCTGGCGCGGCCAGGCCCAATGCAATCTGTCTGAGACGTGTAGCCTAGGCACGGCCTCACCCAGGTTGGCCGACCAAACGACTTCACGGTCCAAAGCATGAAAGCGCGGAGCGTCACAACACATCACACGTTGACTCAGCGTGAGTCAAGTTATCACACGTTGATGCAAGGTGGGTCATGCTGATCCAAGGTGCCTCACGGTGCCTCAAGTTGACTCAGCGTGAGTTAACTTATCACACGTTGATGCAAGGTGGGTCATGTTGTCCCCGCCGCCGAAGAAGACCTAGAACGGCTCTTTGACTGGCGCAGTCGGCAGATGAGTTCGACCATGCGAAATCCACGATTGATGCCATCAGGACGACCGTGAAGCACCAGCTGGCGGTCACTCCGTACAGCTTTCGCAAGGCTGGCCAGAACTCGGCACAGCGAGAGCTAATCATCCCCTTCGGCAGCGCCGGCTACGTGGCGCTGTATGAGATAGTCAATGCCTCAACGGTCATCATTTTGGCGTTGCGCCACCAGCGCGAAGAGGGCTGTCACTGACCGCGCCGCATTGCGCTACGGCCGCCGAGAAAGTTGCTTTTGACAAACCGTGGACGCCAGCTTCGACACTGAGGTCATCATGAAGGATCAAGACATTAGCGCACCATCCCGTCGGACAACCAAGATCAACATCAGCGCTGCCCTAGTCGCTCGGGCAAAGGAGATGGGCGTCAACGTCTCTCAAGCTGCTGAGCAGGGAGTCGAAGATGCTGTTGCGAAGCGCATGGGTGAGCGTTGGCTCGAAGAAAACCAAGAGGCCTTGATCAGCTCGAATGCCTTCGTTGAAGCGCACGGCTTGCCCCTCGCCAAGTACAGGCCATTTTGACGGCCGGCCCCGGCAAAGCCGCTTGCTCATCAAGTGGGTCGCTTCACCCCAGACCTTCTCGACTTCTTGAGCGTCAGCGCATCGGATACGGCTTGCAGCCCGTCGGTGATCGAGAACTTATTGACCCCATCAGGTAGGCCAAAGTTTAGCGCCCCGAGGTGCTCAGCCAGTTGATCGATGCGGCGGCCCTTGTCGTATCGACTTTCGTTTTCCGCCTTCCCGAAGCTGTGCCCCATCAACTGTGACTTGACGATAGATGGGATGTCGGCGTCGCCGAGCGTGGTTGAGAAGTTGTGGCGGAAGGAGTGGAAGGTCTTGCGCCCATCGCGCTTTATCCCGAGCTGCTTGCCAAGAAACCGCTCGTTGAACCAACTGCCGGCATGCTTGCCATAGCCCTTGGTCTTGTCGTGCTGAAGCTCGGGGAAGAGGCGTGCATGCCCGGCCTTGCGCAGGGCCTGCACGTAGTCGATGAACCCCAGCTCTATCAGCCTTGGGTGGATCGGCACTTGGCGGACGGCATTGATGGTCTTCAGCGACTTGTCCTGGCCGCTGGCACCTTGAGCGTCTGCACCATCCTTGTCAGCATTGACCTTGTCTTCGCCGTCCAAGTTGAAGTCCAGGTAGTTCACCCCTGACGGCGAGCAACAAATGTCAGCCAGGTAGAGCTGCGCCAGTTCGTTGAGGCGGCCGCCAGCCAGTAGACCCAAGAGCGGGAGCCAGTAGTAATACGGCCGGTAGGCGTAGTAGAGCCCCTCCTTGGTCTTTGTCCCGACACCCTTGGCAAACCACTCGACGGAGAAGATGAGCTTCAGATCATCCGGGCTGAGTTGGTCGCGGTCCTGCGACGCCTTGCTTCGCTTGCCCCCTAACGAACTAAACACCTCGCTGCCTAGCTTGAGTGCGGGGTTGGCGGTCAGGCAGGTCTGTGTCACGGCCCAGGTGAAGATTTCGCCAAAGCCATCCACGAGCTTTTCGATCGCTTGCGTGGACAGCCTTGGCAGCTGGTGCTGCTCGGCAAGCTCGATCAGTTCGGTGAACGTGGTCTCGGGGCGCTTGAACCGTCGGCGCACATGCTGCCGACCATCCGGCAACTTGCGCAGCTTCTCGACCACGTGCCAGAGTGCCCCCCGGTCGATGTCTTTGAGTGGCAGGTTGCCCATCAGCTCAAGCAAGATGGCGCATCGGTCGCTGTTGGTGTGCAGGGTGTTCGGCTTCCACTTGCCGCGATTGCGGTCAATGTAGATCGAGAGAACATCGGCCAAGGGGACGTGGGCATGCCTAGCGTGGGCCAGGCCGTGATAGGGCGTATCAGCTGGCGCTGGTGCCCGTGGTGGGGCTGCCTCGGCCAACATCTCCGGCGTGATTCGGGAGGCTAGCCAGCTTCTCAGTTGCTCAACATCGGCCTTGTTCACCATCAACTGATCGACAGATATGGCGCGTCCGGGAATCTCGACCACAAAGCCACTGGTCCGCGATTGGGGCAGCATGAAGCAGCTCACATCCACGGGTTGTCGAGCTGCCTGGTTGATGGCTAGCACCTCTTCGGCAAATCTCAATTGCAAATGGCGGGGCGACAACTTGGACCGCCGGCCATGTTTAGCCAGCTCACTATCGCAGAGGTCCACGCCGACAAATCCGGTCTCGTCATGCTCGTGATAGAGCTGGTCCATGTCGTCCACGAGCCAGCCATCCCAGTCGTCGCGGTAAACGTAGAACCCAGCGCTCCTCGCGAGGAGGTGCGTAATGACTTCGCCGTGAGTGGCACCGAGCAGGGTGGCCGCGTGATCCACCAGGATGTAGCCCTCGCCAAGGAGGTCGAGGCTCCCCGCCTCAATTTTTTTCAGATCCATGCGAGCGTATTTGTCCTGTGCTGCGTGCCAACGCCCGACGATTTCGGCAGCGACGATCTTGGCCTGCCGGGGATCGCGGCAGCCTGTCGATCGATGAACTTCTTTGTGACCTACCGCAGCCTGGAGCCAGGCGGGGACGTAAAGACGCACAACATGGACACCGCTGACCTTGCGGCGCTGGAGGTTTGACGATCGTGCCATCGGGCCACACTTTCGTAGTGGACCTGCGGGCGACGAGAGATTCTGGCAAATCTCCAAGTCATATCAATGACTTACGCAACTATGGAGCGGGTGATGGGAATCGAACCCACGTGATCTGCTTGGGAAGCAGGAGTTCTACCATTGAACTACACCCGCGTATGGCGCGGATTATAGGGTGGCTGCGCCGGGATCTTGCAGGGCTTGGGCCAATTGCAGTGCTGCGGGGCCGAAGGCGTAGGCATCCATGGCCAGGCTGCCGAAGGTGAGGCTTTCGTGGATGCGTACGGCCGGGCTGTTGCGCCCGCCTGCACCGGCGGGCACGAACCAAGGCAGCAGATGCTCGTCCGTGGGGTGCATGGCGACAGCGTGCGGGGCTTGGCGGCGGTAGTCCAACAAGGCGGGCCAATCGGCCGCCGCTGCGCGGGCTTGCAGCCAAGCACGGAACTCTGCCGAGGCTTGGATTTCGGGTGCATCGATGGCGGGCGGCTGACCTTGGCCGAACACCAGGCGCAGATTGTGGGTGATGCTGCCGCTGCCCATGATCAGCACGCCTTGTTCAGCCAAAGGGGCCAGCATTTCACCCAAGGTGAATTGCTGTGCGGGGCTTTGCGAAGGCACAAAGGCCAGTGGCAGCACCGGCACATCGGCCGCGGGATACATGTAGCGCAAGGGTGTCCAGATGCCGTGGTCAAGGCCGCCCTGGGGGAGGCTGAGCAGAGGCAGGCCGGCTTGCGCGGCCAGGGCTTGCACTTGGGCGGCGAGCTCAGTGGCCCCTGGGGCGTCGTAGCGCAAAGTGTTGAGTTTGGGGTCGAAGCCACCAAAGTCGTACACCGCATGATGCTTGGCCCCAGCCAGCAGTACCGGCTGACGCGCCAAGCTGTGGGCCGAGATGGCCAGAATGGCACGCGGCCGGCCGAATTTGGCATCTAGCGTGCGCCCCAGGTCCTGCATGAAGGCGCCGGCTTCGCGGGGCTCCAGCGCCGTCATGGGTGAACCGTGCGATATGAAGAGGGGAGGGAAGTGGCTGGTGTTTGGCATGGTGCTTGTATTGGACGCTCACTTCTGTCCGCATAGTGAGCAATGCGCTGAACACGCCATTCAGCGCATTTGTATGGTCATGGTGCGCTTGGGCGTGGGCTGTTGCGCAGAGTCGCTACAGTTCCGGCTATGAGCAAAATCGATGCCGTCCTGTTGCCCTTGACACCAACGGTTCACCGCCCCGCGCCGCCCAAGCCACCCAGTGTGGTGGTATTGGCTTGGCGGCAGTTGTGGCGTGACTGGCGCGCGGGGGAGTTGCGGCTGTTGATGGTGGCGGTGTTTCTGGCTGTCGCAGCGCTGTGTGCGGTGGCCTTTTTGTCCGAGCGCATGGATGGGGGCCTGCGTCGTGATGCCGCGCAATTGCTCGGCGGTGATGCGGTGCTGGTCAGTGATCAGGCCACGCCAGCGCCTTTGTCTGAACTGGCCCGCAGCCTGGGGCTGCAACACACCACGCTGATCAACTTCCCGAGCATGGCGCGCGCGCCTGAGGCCCAGGGTGGTGGCAGCCGGCTGGTGGCGGTCAAGGCCGTTGGCACGGCCTACCCCTTGCGCGGCAAGCTGCTGCTCGCCGATGGGAGGCAGGTGGGGGCGCCCCAGCCGGGTGAGGTTTGGGTCGATGCGCAGCTGCTGGACTCTCTGGGCCTGGCCGTGGGCGGCCGCGTGTTGGTGGGCGACAGCAGCTTGCGCATCGCCGGCGTGATCGCCAATGAGCCTGATCGCGGGGCGGGCTTTCTGAACTTCGCGCCCCGCCTGATGCTGGCCGATCAAGACTTGGCCGCTACCGGCCTGATTCAGCCGGCCAGCCGGGTTTCCTATCGACTGGCCGTCGCCAGTGTGAGTGGCGAACCCCAAGCCTTGCCGCGCTTTGTGAAGCAGGCCACGGCCTTCATTGAGCAATCCGGCTGGCGCGGCCTGCGCCTGGACTCGCTGGAAACCGGGCGGCCCGAGATGCGCCAGACACTGGACCGCGCCACCAAGTTCTTGAAGCTGGTGGCCATGCTGTCAGCCTTGCTGGCGGCCGTGGCGGTGGCCCTGGCGGCGCGCGACTTTGCCAGCCGTCATCTTGATGATTGCGCCATGCTGCGCGTGCTGGGTCAGCCGCAGCGCCGCATCGCCTTGGCCTATGGCCTGGAGTTTGGCGCTGCTGGCTTGGTGGCCAGCATTGGCGGTGTGTTGGCGGGATTGGCCCTGCATCTGGTGTTTGTGAATTTGCTGTCGGGCCTGTTCAGCGTCAGCCTGCCGCCGCCCACGCTGTGGCCGGCCCTGCTGGGCCTGGCTTTGGGCCTGAGCTTGCTGATGGGCTTTGGCCTGCCTCCGGTGCTGCAATTGGCGGCGGTGCCGGCGCTGCGGGTGATTCGGCGTGATCTGGGCGCCGTCAAGGCCGGCTCGGTGCTGGCGCTGGTGGCCGGGGTGCTGGGTTTTGCGGCGATCTTGCTGGCGCTGGCGGGCGACTGGCAACTCGGCCTCGGTGCCGCAGCAGGATTCGCCCTGGCCGTTGGCTTGTTTGCGCTGCTGGCCTGGGCCGCGGTGCTTTTGCTGCGCCGCCTGGTGCCGCTGGCTGCGCAGGGGCGTGGCGCGCCGCGCTGGCTGCTGCTGGCTACCCGACAGGTGGCTGCGCGGCCGGGCCTGGTGGTGGTGCAGGTCGCGTCCTTGGCCGTGGGGCTGCTGGCCTTGGCGCTGTTGGTGTTGTTGCGCACCGACCTGATCGACAGCTGGCGCGCGGCCACGCCCAAGAATGCGCCGGATCGTTTCGTCATCAATATCCAGCCTGATCAGGGCGCGGCTTTGCGCGCCCAGCTCAAGCAAAGCGGCGTGCAGCACTACGACTGGTACCCGATGATTCGCGGCCGTTTGCTGAGCATCAATGGCCAGGAGATCAAACCGCAGTCCTTCAAGGACGAACGCGCTCAACGCTTGGTGGACCGGGAGTTCAACCTCAGCCACGCCGACCATCTGCCCGAGCAGAACCTCATCTCGCGCGGCAACTGGGTCAATGACGAGGCGGAAGGCTTGAGTGTGGAAGACGGGCTGGCCCAAACCCTGGGCTTGAAGCTGGGCGACCAGCTGAAGTTTGATGTGGCCGGGGTGGCGGTGGGCGGGCGCATCACCAGCTTGCGCAAAGTTGATTGGTCATCGATGCGGGTGAACTTCTTCGTGCTGTTCCCGCGCGCGGCTATGCCCGATTTGCCCAGCACTTTTGTCACGGCATATCGGGCGCCGACGGCAGCTGCTGGCGTGGCCTTGGATCGCCAGCTCAGCCAGCAGTTTCCGAACCTGACGGTGGTGGATGTGTCCGCCCAGCTGAACCAGGTGCAGGCGGTCTTGGACCAGGTCATTCGCGCGGTGGAGTTGCTGTTTGGCTTCACCTTGGCCACCGGCTTAGTGGTGTTGCTGGCCTCGGTCAGTAGCACCCGTGAGCAACGCACCCGGGAATTCGCCCTGATGCGGGCCCTGGGCGCCAGCGGCCAGTTGCTGCGCCAAGTCCAGCGCGCCGAGTTGCTGGGTGTGGGCGCCTTGGCGGGCTTGTTGGCCGGCGCGGTGGCGGTGGGCCTGGGCGCGCTGCTGGCCCATTTTGTGTTCGGCTTTGAGTGGCGCCTGAATGCCTGGGTGCCCTTAGCCAGCCTCGTCAGTGGCGCCGTGCTGGCGCAACTGGCGGGTTGGTGGAGCTTGCGCGGGGTGCTGCAGCGGCCGGTGATGCAGTCGCTGCGGGAAGCCGCCTGACTGTTCGTTCTGAAGTCTGAAGCGCGGGGCTGGCGATTCGAGCAGCCCCGCGGAGCAGCTTAGAACGATTCCCAATCGCCTTCGGTGGAGGCGCTGGCCTTGCTGGCGCGCGGTGCAGGTGCGGGGGCCGGGGCCTCAACTGCCGGGGCTGGACTTGCTGCTGGGGGGCGCGCCACGGGCTTGCTTGCCGAAGGCGCCGGGGCTTTGCTGCTGGCGGCCTTGAAGCTGTGCGGTTTGGCATGCGCAGCAGAGGCCGCGCTGGACATGGGCTTGTGCGCAGGGGCCGCTGAATGGGCGTGATGGCCCCGTTCGTCTTCGCCCAGGCGGAACACCGAGACCACCTCGGTCAGGCGGCGTGCCTGGTCCTTCAGGCTCTCGGCCGCGGCGGCGGATTCTTCCACCAAGGCGGCATTCTGCTGGGTCATTTGGTCGAGGTGAACCACGGCGCTATTGACCTGCCCGATACCGTCACTCTGCTCGCTGGAGGCGGCCGTGATCTCGCCGATGATGTCGCTGACCCGCTGCACGCTGGAGACGATATCGCTCATTGAGGCGCCTGCTGCCGCCACCAGCCTTGAGCCGACCTCGACCCGGTCCACGCTGGCACCGATCAGGGTCTTAATCTCCTTGGCGGCTTCAGCGCTGCGCTGAGCCAGCGAGCGAACTTCCGATGCCACCACCGCAAATCCTCGCCCTTGTTCACCGGCGCGAGCGGCTTCCACGGCCGCATTCAGGGCCAGGATATTGGTCTGGAAGGCGATGCCATCGATGACGCCGATGATGTCGTTGATTTTCTTAGAGCTGTTGTTGATCTCGTCCATGGTGGTGACCACCTGGTTGACCACATCGCCACCCTTGGCTGCCGCAGAGGAGGCCGAGGAGGCCAGCTGATTGGCGGTCAGCGCGGCATCGGCCGTCTGACGCACCGTGCCGGTGAGTTCCTCCATCGAGGAGGCGGCTTCCTCCAGATTGGCCGCCGTTTGCTCGGTGCGCTGCGACAGGTCTTGCGCGCCGATGGCAATCTCGGTGGAAGCGGTGGTGATGGAATTGCTGGCGGAGCGAACGTCCAACAGGATTCGCTGAATTTTCTCGGCGAAGAGATTGAAGGAGGCCGCAATTCTGGAAATCTCATCGCGGCCGTTCTCGGGCAGGCGCTGTGTCAGGTCACCGCCGCCGGCGCTGATTTCATCCAAAGCGGCGCGCACGCCGTCCAGGCTGCGCAGCATGGCGGCGATCACCGTCGTCATTAGCGCACCGGCCAACACCATCACGACCAGCAGCACCAATACCGCCGCCCGCAGCAAGGAACTCAAAGAGGCCAGGGCCTCGCTCTTATTGGCGGCGGCGACCAGCACCCAATCGGTATTGGGAATGGCTTCACCGCGCAGCAGATAGTCCTGGTCGCCAATCTTGGCTTCGACCCAGGGTGCGCTCGTATCTTGCAGTTGCTTGACCGCCTTGCTGTCCAGTTGCCCCGAGAGCTCAGACGCAGGCTTGAGCGACAACTTGGCATCCGGATGGGCAATGATGGTGCCCTTGTTGGAAACCAGGAAGGCGAAGCCGTTTTCGGTCGGCTTGATCGCCTTGACGGTGCCGACCACTGCATCCAGGAACACATCGGAGGCCAACACGGCCTTGGTCTGGCCACCATCTTTAACGCCGAGGGCAAAGGTCACCACCAATTGCTGGCGGGCTGCATCCATATAGGGTTCGGTCAGCACAGTGCCGCTGGCCGAGGCGGCGGCGGTGTACCAGGGGCGGCCGGTGGGGTCATAGCCCGGCGGCAGGTTTTGAGGAGAATTGAAAAGGATGCGCTTGTCAGCGAAGCCGATGTAGGCGGCCTCCAGCTTGCCCGACTTGGCGGCCTGTACAAGAAAGGGCACCGGCTCTGCCACATCAGCAGCAGGCACCAGGGCGCTGACGATGTTGCGCTGGTTCTGCACCCATTCATTGATGACCGCGGCCCGTCCGGCGACCAGCGCATTGAGGCTGCTCAGCACTTTGCTGTGCGTGTGGTCGCGCACGATCACATAGTTGGCGGCAGTGGCGACAAATAGCGTCAGCACCACTACGCTAATGCTCAGGCCTATCAAGCGGGTCTTGATGGAGTCAAACATCGTCTATCTCCTAAAAAACGATTTGCTTGCTTGGCGCCTGTTGAGCAGCGCCGGAACCGGTTTAGAAACTCTCCCAGTCGCCTTCCTGGCCCGCGGGCGGGCTGCTGGCTGCGGGTTTGGGTGCAGGGCGGGCGGGGGCTGCAGCTGGAGCTTGCCGCGCGGGTGCCGGCTTAGCGCCAGAACTGGCCGCGGCATTTGACTTCAGCGCTGGTTTGGCGCCGGCCGCTCCCATCGGCTTGGCCGTGCCACTGGGCTTGAAGCTCGCTGGCGCGGCATGGGGTTTGGGTGCGGGGCTGGGCTTGGGCGCCGGGGCGGCATGGGACGGCTCTTCAGCGGACAGTCGGAACACCGAAACGGCCTCAACCAATCGATGCGCCTGATCGCGCAAGCTCTCAGCCGCCGCGGCCGACTCTTCCACCAGCGCGGCGTTCTGCTGCGTCATCTGGTCAAGTGCCAGCACCGAATGGCTGATCTGCGTCAGGCCGTCGCTCTGGTCCGCCGAGGTGGCGGTGATCTCGCCAATCACGTCTTGCACGCGTTGCACGCTGCTGACAATGTCTTGCATGGAGGTACCGGCTTCCTGTACCAAGCGGGAGCCGGCCTCAACCCGGTCGACACTGGCGCCGATCAGGGTTTTGATTTCTTTGGCTGCCTCGGCGCTGCGCTGGGCCAGTGAGCGCACCTCGCTCGCCACCACGGCGAAGCCACGGCCCTGTTCACCCGCGCGGGCTGCCTCCACAGCGGCATTCAGCGCCAGGATATTGGTTTGAAAGGCGATGCCGTCGATCACGCCAATGATGTCGTTGATCTTGCGCGAGCTGGTGTTGATGTCTTCCATGGTGGCCACAACTTGGCCCACCACGCCGCCGCCCTTGGCCGCGGCTGCGGCTGCGTTGGTGACCAGTTGGTTGGCAGCGCGGGCCGACTCTGCGGTTTGCTTGACCGTGCCTGTCAGCTCGTTCATGGAGCTGGACGCCACTTGCAGGCTGCCGGCGGTTTGCTCGGTGCGTTGGCTGAGGTCGAGATTGCCGGTGGCGATCTCCTTGCTGGCGGTGCCGATGGAATCGACCGACTGACGCACCACGCCGATGGTGGCGGCCAGGCGCTGACGCATGGCCTCGGTTTGCTGGATCAGCTCGCCGATTTCATCATCGCGCTTGCTGCTCACAGCGTGAGACAAATCACCCTGTGCAATCGCGCCAACGGCGCTGGTCAACTCGCGCATGGGCCGGGCCACCCAATTCCGCATCATCCAGAATAGGCCCATCCCCAGGCCGACGGTGGTCAGGGCCAGCATGATCCAGAAGGGCACCATGGTGGCCCAGTGCGAGGCCATGGCTTCGCTGCGGGAAATCTGGGCAATCACCCAGTAGCCGGTCTTGTCGCTTTTGCGGATGACGGCGAAGTTGTCATCGCGTGGGGATTCCAGCACCTTGGGGGCGTCGGCGAGATAGCCTTCCTTTTGCTCGCGGAACTCGGCCAAGGTTTTCTCGAAGCCGGGGAAGACCTCCTGCACCTTCTTGCCTTTGGCAGTCGGATGGGAGACAAAAAAGGAGTCGGCCGGCTCTGGCTTCAAAGCCACCAAGTAGATGCCGCCGCTGTCAAAGAACTTGGCGTTGGCAGCCATATTGTTCATGGCGGCCTCGAAGGCGTCGAGCTCAAAGCCAACGAACAGCAAGCCAATCAACTTGCCGGCATCGCTCTTGATCGGCTCGTAGTGAGTCATATAGGGCCGGCCAAACAGCACAGCACGACCCGAAAATGATTTGCCGGCGCTGACCGACGCGTAGGCGGGGTGTTGCTTGCCCAAGAGGGTACCGATGACGCGCTCACCCTTGGCGTTTTTCAGCGAGGTGGTGATGCGTTCAAAGTCATCACCCTTGGCCGCGAAGACCGTGGCCACGCCGCCGGTACTGCCGGCGAATTTATCGACTTGGGTGGTGTTGCCGTTGAGCTTGGGACCCCAGTCGCGCAAGTCGCCGGTAGCTTCGTCGAGAGTGAAGCTGGGGCCGAACTCTTGGCGGAAGGAGCCGAAGTTGCGCTCCACCAGCACGCGAGATGTGTCGTCCATGGCGTGCATGGCTTCGACGACCGACTGTGCCTTGTCGCCTGCCCAGCTGACCACACGCTCGTGCGCGACACGAGTCAGCAAGACGCTGAGCGCACCGCTGACGGTCAGCAAGACCGCCGCCAAGACCAGCACGCCGGTCATGGATACGCGGCGAGCAATTGAACTGTGACCCTTGACCATGACAGCCCCTCTACTAGACATGAATGACCTTGGTCAATCGACGCGACTCTGACAAGGTTGGCTGTTGCGCCCTTGCTCGCGGCCCCGGCGCACGAGCATCAGCGGTGCAGCACTGTTTGAACGGGGCTTCGAGCGCCGCCTCAGGTCAAAGGCTGAGCGAGTCCATCAGCCCCATGTCAGCGCTGCTCATCAGACCTTCGATGTCCATCAGGATCAGCATGCGGTCGCTGACCGTGCCAATGCCTGTGATGAAGCTTGTGTCCACCGCTGCCGAGCTGAGCTCAGGGGCAGGGCGGATGGCGTCGCGGTTGAGTTCCAGCACGTCGGAGACGGAGTCAACCACGGCGCCGACCACGCGGCTCCGGACGTTCAACACGATCACGACGGTGAAGCTGTTGTACTCGGCCGTCGGGCAGCCCAGCTTGAGGCGCAGATCGACGATGGGGACGATCACGCCGCGCAGATTGACAACGCCCTTGATGAAGTCTGGGGCATTGGCGATGCGGGTGGGCGGCTCGTAGGAGCGGATCTCTTGCACCTTCAGGATGTCGATGCCGTACTCTTCGGCGCCGAGGCGGAAGGTCAGGTACTCGCCACTGGCGGGGCCGTGGGCTTTCAAGGCGAGATTGCCTGCGTCTTGGCGGCCGGCCGGAACGATGTCTCTGGTGGATTCCATGGCTTACCTCTTTTGGTGTGCGGAAGGTGGGGATGGTGAAAGATGGGTGTCGGGGCGGATCAGAATGATTCCCAGTCGCCCTCGGCCTGCGCGGCCTGAGCCACACGAGGCGCCGGCTCACTGCGTGGCGGGCTGGCCTTGGGTGTCGCGGCTACGGGCGTTGAGCGGGCCTTGGATGCGGAATTCTGAGCGCTGTGCATTGCCGGTGCTGCCGATTTAACAGCCTTGGCGGCCTGGGGCTGGAAGCTGTGAGCGGAGCCCGGCTTGCTGGCGCTGCTCTTGCTGCTCATCCCGCTCATCCCGGACGTGCGGGGCGCATTCACCACATGGGCATGCGATTGACTGATCTTGAACTTGTCCACCGCTTCAGCCAGACGCTCAGCCTGGTCCTTCAGGCTTTCGGCGGCGGCCGCTGATTCCTCAACCAACGCTGCGTTTTGCTGCGTCATTTGATCAAGGTGTACGACCGATTGATTGACTTGGCCGATGCCGTCGCTTTGCTCACTGGCCGCAGCTGTGATCTCGCCAATGATGTCGGAGACGCGCTGCACGCTGGTGACGATGTCGGTCATCGATTCACCGGCTTCTTGTACCAGGCGTGTGCCAACTTCAACCCGTTCGACGCTGGCACCGATCAGGGTTTTGATTTCTTTTGCGGCTTCGGCGCTACGCTGTGCCAAGGAACGAACTTCGCTGGCCACCACGGCGAAACCGCGTCCTTGCTCACCGGCGCGAGCCGCTTCGACCGCCGCGTTCAAGGCCAAGATATTGGTCTGGAAGGCGATGCCATCGATCACGCCAATGATGTCGCTGATCTTTTTGGAACTGGTGTTGATGTCATCCATGGTCGCCACGACCTGACCCACCACATCACCACCCTTGGCCGCAGCGCTGGAGGCGGAATTGACCAATTGGTTGGCGGTGCGAGCGGAGTCTGCAGTCTGCTTGACGGTGCCCGTCAGCTGGGTCATCGACGATGCCGCTTGCTGCAAATTGGAGGCGGTTTGTTCGGTACGACCAGAAAGATCCTGGTTGCCGGTCGCGATTTCCACCGAGGCGGTGCGAATGCTGTCGGCCGAGGTACGCAGTTGACCCACCAGGCTCTGCAAAGACTGCTGCATATGCTGCAGTGAGCGCATCAGGTGCGAGGCCTCATCTTGCCCCTCCACCAGCCGGGCGCTCGTAGTCAGATCACCTGCTGCGATG
Source organism: Paucibacter sp. KCTC 42545 (assembly GCF_001477625.1). Classification (NCBI taxonomy): domain Bacteria; kingdom Pseudomonadati; phylum Pseudomonadota; class Betaproteobacteria; order Burkholderiales; family Sphaerotilaceae; genus Roseateles; species Paucibacter sp. KCTC 42545. Next base: position 2,928,287 of record NZ_CP013692.1, on the reverse strand, counting down.
GCCTTGGCAAGCTCCTCTGCATCGGCCAAGGGCTTGCAAATGCTTTGCATATTCAGCAGGGTCAGCGGTGTGACAACAAGGGCACTGAGCGTCAGAATGGCCATGAAGGTGAGCAGCACCTGATCCTCGGTTTGCTGCGCCTCAGCCAGCGACTTATTGGTGGCGAGGTCAAGCTGCTTACCTAGCTCATCCACCAGCTGCTGCGCTTTACGGATATCAACCTTGGCGCTCTCGATGCCCTGATCGGCCACCGACACATTAGCGACTTGGCCCGACCCAACCTGCTTGAACACGGGTTGAACTTTGGCCGCGTAGCTGTCCACCAGTGATTTCATTTCCTTCAAAGTCGAGGCATTCGCCTCAACCTGAACGGCGGCCATTTCGGCGAGCGTCTTATTGAATTGCTGAAGCGCGGCTTCCCAGCGTTGCAGGGGCTCAGGCACCTTTTCCGGTGTCTGGTAGGCGATGAGAATGTCCTTCTCAAAGCGGCGCAAATTGCCCACTGACAAGACCAGCGATGCCATCTGATGAGAGCTCTGGATGGTCTTTTCTTTGAATTGTTGGGACTGGTTGTGCATGGATCGCATGCCAAACAATCCCACCCCACCCACCATCAGCAGCAGAGCCAGCACCATGGCGATCGCGCCGATCATGCGGGTGCGGATGCTGAACTGCCGAAGCATCGCGCTCATATTCATTAATTACCTCAGGGCCCTTCAATCAGGGCGTTAAATGGATCGGATGGGCTCAGTGGCGTGAACGGCGAACCAAGCTGCCAACGTCCAAAATCAATGCCACTCGGCCGTCACCCATGATGGTGGCGCCAGAGACGTCAGTGACTTTGCGATAGTTGGCTTCCAGGTTCTTCACCACGACTTGTTGCTGGCCCAGCAGTTCATCGACCAGCAAGGCGACGCGGCCACCTTCGGCCTCCACGACAACCATGATGGTGGAGACATGCTCGAAGTCGAAGCGCGGCACGTTGAAGATGTCTTCCAGCCCAATCACAGGCATGTACTCATCGCGTACCTCGACTACGCGGCCGGAGCCGGCGACGGTCTTGATGGTGGTGGACTGCACCTGGAAGGACTCGACCACCGAAGACAGCGGCAAGATGTAGACCTCTTCGCCGACACCCACGCTCATGCCGTCCATGATGGCCAAGGTCAGGGGCAGGCGCACCGAGACCTTCATGCCGTAGCCTTCGGCCGAGTCGATTTCGACCGTGCCGCCCAGCGAGGTGATGTTTCGCTTTACCACGTCCATGCCAACACCGCGGCCGGACACATCAGTCACCACATCGGCGGTGGAGAAGCCCGGCGCGAAGATCAGCCCCCAGACCTCGGCATCGGTCATGGAGTCAGGGGCGTCGATGCCTTTCTCGCGCGCCTTTTGAATCAGCTTGTTGCGATTCAAACCTTTGCCGTCATCGCGCACTTCAATCACGATGGAGCCACCTTGGTGGGAAGCCACCAGGGTGATGGTGCCGTGCTCCGGCTTGCCTTTGGCAAGGCGCTCGGCGGGCAGTTCAATGCCGTGGTCGCAGCTATTGCGCACGAGGTGGGTCAATGGGTCGGTGATCTTTTCGACCAGGCTCTTGTCCAACTCGGTGGCTTCACCTTGCGTAACCAGCTCGACCTTCTTGCCCAGCTTGGCCGCCAGGTCGCGCAACATGCGCGGGAAGCGGTTGAACACGACCGACATCGGAATCATGCGGATCGACATGACCGACTCTTGCAGGTCGCGGGTGTTGCGTTCCAGATCAGCCAGGCCCGAGGCTAGTTGCTGATATAGGCCCGGGGCCAGATCGCGGCTGTTTTGCGCCAGCATAGCCTGCGTGATGACCAGCTCGCCGACCAGATTGATCAGCTGATCCACCTTTTCAATCGACACACGCAGGGTGGATTGATCCATGCCTGCGGCGGCCGGCTTGGCCTCGACTTTGGCGGCGGGCTTGGCGATCGCTGCCACGGGCTTGGCTTCGTTGGCTTGAACTTTGAGGTCGCTGCCGGCAGCGGCACTGCCCTCGGGCACGCCGGGGGCGTTGTCGAAGAAGCCGTAGCCGGGGTCGACCGGCGCCGTCGAGACGGCTGGTGCGCCCGGAGCGCCGTCGTGGAAGCCAAAGCCGGGCCCGAAGGGCAGCAGCTGCACTTGCTCACGAGCGACGTGGAAGGTGAATAGGTCCAGCAAATCGCTGTCACTGCTGCTGGTCAGCACCTTGAAACGACGCACGCCATCGGCCGAGATGCCGCCGTCCAGCGGTTCGATGGTGCCCAGATCGGTGATCTCTTTGAACAGGTCGACCAAGTTGTCGGCCAAGCTCATATCGGTCAGTGGGCCGACCTGCAACTCCAGCTCGCGCGCCGCCGGTTTGGCGGCTTTCGCTGATGCAGCCGGCGCTGGGGCGGGCGCAGGTGCGGCAGCTGCAGTGGGCGCTGGCGCCGGGGCAGGCGCAGATTCGCCTTCCACAAAGCCGCGGATGGCGGTCAGCAAATCGGTGGTGTCAACTGGGTCAGCGCCGGAGCCTTGATGGCGGCCGAGTTGCGCGCGCAGCGCGTCGCCGGACTGCAGCAACACGTCCACCATTTGCGAGTTGGGGGCCAACTCGTGGCGGCGCAGCTTGTCCAGCAGCGTTTCCATCTGATGGGTCAACTCGGCCACATCGCTGAAACCAAAGGTCGCAGCGCCCCCCTTGATGGAGTGGGCGCAGCGGAAAATGGCGTTGAGTTCTTCGTCGTCGGCGGTGTCGACATTCAGGTTCAGCAAGAGCTGTTCCATGTTGTCGAGGTTCTCGCTCGCTTCCTCAAAGAAGACTTGGTAAAACTGGCTCAGGTCGATACCTGCACTCAGGCTGGCGCCTTCGGAAGTCATTTCTCCCATGCCTTACTCCAATTGGGTTGAAAGAAAAGAAGGCAGGCGTCAGCGAATGACTTTGCCAATGACTTCAATCAGTTTTGCCGGGTCAAATGGCTTGACCAACCAGCCGGTAGCGCCGGCCGCGCGGCCGGCCTGCTTCATCTGGTCGCTGGACTCGGTGGTCAGGATCAGGATGGGCGTGGTTTTGAACTTGGGGTTGTCGCGCAACTTCTTTGTCAGGCTAATGCCATCCATGCGCGGCATATTTTGGTCGGTCAGCACCAGATCGAAGTCGCGTGAACTCGACTTTTCCAGGGCATCTTGCCCATCCACCGCTTCAACGACGTTGAACCCAGCGTTTTTGAGCGTGAAAGAGACCATTTGGCGCATGGAGGCCGAATCGTCCACAGCAAGAATTGAATGCATTGTTGAATCTCCGGGTATCAAGCTGATTTCGGTAAATCTCAGGGGCTCTTTAGAACAATTCGATAGAACCTGCGTCCATCTCGTCTTGGGTGACGGGATTGGGCCGCAATGGCGCGACTTCGACCACGGCAGCGCCGTCTTCGTCATCGCCAAAAGTTTCCATAGCGAGTTGATCAGCACAGTTGCGCAAGCGCTGGCTGGTATGTGCAATCAACTGTGTGGCCATATCCTGGAATTGCAGCGCCGTAATGGCGCTGGCGATATGGGTCATGATTTTGTCGAGCGTTTCGACTTCAGGGCCGGCAACGTCTTGCGCTTGGCGTCTCAAATTAGAGGCCAAGCCGGATGCGCTGTAGAAATGCTCGGACAAAGCCTCGCCAGCATCATCCAGCAAGCGTTGCAAACGCTCCAGATCGTTGGTGACCGTCATCAAATGGTCTTGGATTTCGGCCGCAGCCAGCAGCGGCAACATTCCAGGACCGGAAGTTTCCGGCGTTTCATTCATCAGCATCTTTGCTCCACGCTCCAAGGCCTGTGATGGCTGCGATTTGCCCCGCGGGCAGGGTTCGACAAGACCATTTGGCGACTGCTTCTTGTTTGCCATCATCGGCAGTTCTTGCTCCCGTGTCGACAGGACAAGGCGTGCAGAATCGGCCTAATTGTTGGGATCGGCGCGGCTAAATCATCCGATATTAGGGTATACCCTTGACTTTGGCGATTACTGCTCAAATAAGAGCGCAAGTGGCCGAGCCCCGGTCACGGAGCGTGCATGCAATGCCGGCATACTTCTGCCCATGTCGAGCCCAACCGCTGAGCGCCATTTGCGCATCCTTCATATTGAAGACTCCGAACTGGACCATCAACTGATCATGGCGCAGCTGCGCCGTGCCGGTTTGGATCTTGAACTCGTGCGCATGGACAGTTTGGCGGAAGTTGGCGCGGCTTTAAGCCTCGACTGGGATGCCATCATTTCCGACTACAACCTGCCGGGCTTTTCTGGCTTGGTGGTGTTGGACATGCTCAAGGAAAGTCGCCGCCTGCTTCCCTTTATTCTGGTGTCCGGGGAAATTGGCGAAGACACCGCCGTCGCGGCGATGCGCACCGGCGCGTCGGACTACCTGCTCAAAAAGGATTTGGCGCGCTTGGCGCCGGCCCTGCTGCATGCGATTGAGGCCAGCGAGTCGCAGCGCGCCCGCATCGAGGCGGACCGCGAATTACTCAAGTCCAAGCAGCGCTTGCATGAACTGGCTGGCCATTTGCAAACCAGCATCGAGATGGAGCGGGCGGCGATTGCCCGCGAAATCCATGATGATGTCGGTGGCTCTTTGACGGCGCTGAAGTTTGACCTGGCCTGGATCAACCGCCACTCCAAGGATGCCGCGGTCTTAGGCCGGGTGCAGTCGGCCCTGGAAACGGTCACCTCGGCGATTGAGGCCAGCCAGCGCATCATGCACAACTTGCGGCCCGCCATTCTTGAGCAGGGTTTGGTAGCGGCGGTGCAGTGGATGGCGGCTCGTTTTGAGCGTCGCACCGGCATCGTCACCACCGTGCGCACCAGTCATGAACAGATGCAACTGCCGCCCGGCGTGCCTTTGGTGGCCTATCGCACGGCGCAGGAGGCTTTGACCAATGTGTCTAAACACGCCAACGCCACCCGGGTGGATATCGAATTGAGTGTGGACTCCGGCGTATTGACCCTGGAGCTCAGTGACAATGGGCGAGGAATTGCGCCCGGTGCTTTGGCAAAGGCGCGCAGCTTTGGCATTCGCGGTCTGCATGAGCGCGCGGCAACGGTAGGAGGGTGGGTGGACTTGAGCACAAGCAAAAAAGGCGTCAGCCTGATTCTTTCGGTTCCGCTGCAAAACCAGGACCTGGAAACTGTCGGCATGGACGACGGTGAGGAAGCTGCCCATGATCCTTCATCCTGGGGGCTGAAAAAATGATCAAGGTCATTCTTTGTGACGACCATGCGCTGATCCGGCGCGGCATCCGCGACACCTTGTCCGATGTGGCTGATATCGAGGTCATTGGCGAAGCCGGTGACTACGGTGAGTTGCGCAGCCTGCTGCGCGATTTGGGGCCCAACAACGGCTGCGACGTTTTGGTGCTGGACATCAATATGCCGGGCCGCAGCGGCCTGGATGTCTTGCATGTGCTCAAGGATGAAGGTACGAGCATTCGCACCTTGATCGTGTCCATGTACCCGGAAGACCAGTACGCCATCCGCGCCTTGCGCGCCGGCGCCTATGGCTATGTCAACAAGGGCGGCGACCCGCAGGTGCTGGTGCAGGCGGTGCGCACGGTGGCTCAGGGCCGTAAATATGTGACGCCCGAGATTGCGCAGATGTTGGTGGAAAGCCTGACCGCGCCTGTCAATGAGCAAGCGCATCAAAAGCTGTCGGATCGCGAGTTGCAAACCCTTGTGATGATTGCCTCCGGCAAGCGGCTCTCCGACATTGCCGAGGAGTTGATGCTCAGCCCCAAGACGGTCAGCGTCTACCGCGCCCGGGTGCTGGAGAAATTGGCCCTGGCCAATAACTCGGAGCTGACGGTCTATGCCATCCGCAATGGCCTAGTCGCGAGCTGACTGGCCCTGAATAGGGCCGCGCCGGGCCTGTAATTCATCCGCCGGCCAGGTGCCGGGCATGATAGAAATAGCGGTATGCAGCCCTCAAGGGGAGGGTTGCTTGGGCTTTTGGGCGTGAGCTCCATCCGCTGTGACTCAAGAACAGGCCTTGAAACCCGACCCCATCGGCTTGCTTGTCACTGAAGGCCAGATGAGCGCGGGCACGCCTGAGGCCGACTCGCTGGTCCTGCGTCTGACGCGCTTGAACCTGCAGGTCTTGAGCATCACTATGCTCCTGACCTTTGCCTTGATCGCCGGTGCTTCATTGCTGGCTGCTCGGGAGTTACAGGCGCAAGCCGCCGAGCGCAGTGCCCAACTGCTGGCCAATAGCTTGGCGCCCATGCTGGTTTTTGAAGACCAAGTGGCCGCCGCCGCCGAGTTGCAGGCTTTTTCCAAGCGCAGTGAATGGCGCATGGCCCAAGTGGCCACGGCGGGCCGCGAGGTCTTCGCCCAATGGCCCGCAGATTCTGGCAAGTCGCCGCCAGCAATTCAGGCCCAGCCACCATCATTGGCTCAGGCGGGCGTGGCTCGCCAGATGCATCTGGAGTTTGTGGATGTCTGGGTCGCCATCAAGCTCAAGGGCGAATTGATTGGCTGGCTCCATTTGCAAGAGGGGCTGGAGCAAGTGCAGCTGGCCGTCATGCGCATGGCGGGGCTGGGGGCGGTGCTGATTGGCCTGGCGATCTTCATTGCCGCATGGCTGTTGCGATGGGTGCAGCGCAAAGCGCTGGCGCCCATCGTCGAGCTGTCTGATTTGGCCGAGCGGGTGTCGATCAGCCAAGACTACAGCCAGCGCGCCAAAGTGCATCGCTTCGACGAAGTGGGGCGCTTGAGTGAGCGATTCAATCAGATGCTCAAGCGGGTGGAGATTGGCCAGGCGGAGCTGAATCAACAGCTGCGCCAGGAGCAAAAAGTAGGTCAGGAATTTGAGCAGCTGGCCCACCGGGACAGCCTGACCCAGCTGCCGAATCGTTTGTACTTCCAGTCGGCCTTACAGCGCCATGTGGCCACCAGCTGTCAGGAGGTCTTGTTGATGGCGCTGATGTTCATCGACCTGGATAACTTCAAGACCGTCAACGACAAACATGGGCACGATGCCGGCGACGAAGTGCTGCGCGAAGTCGCGGCCCGTATGAGCAAGGTCTTGCGCGCTGGCGATGTGTTGTGCCGCTTGGGGGGTGATGAATTTGCCTTGATTCTGCCCAGCCTGCCGGACGAAGCCGCCGCCGAGCAACTGGCCTTGCGCCTGATTGCCGCGATTCGCGAGCCCATGATCATTGATGGGCACTTGATGCCCATCGGCGCCACGGTGGGGCTGGCTTTTTGTCCGGTCGATGAAGTTGATGCGCCCAATTTGTTGAGTGCGGCGGACGTGGCCATGTACGCGGCAAAACGCGCGGGCAAGAACACTTACCGCAGGGCTTCTCATGCGTCGCGGCAGTAGTTTGATTCCTGGCGGCTGCGGCCTTCGTAGCGGTTTGCGGCACTTAGTGCTTGCGCTGTTCTGGGCCTGCGCATCCAGCGCTCAGGTCCAGTCCCAGGAGAGTGCCGGCTCCGCCAAGCCGCTTGACGCCGACCCGGGCCTGGAAGAGCTGCTGCGGCAGCCGCTCAAGCAGGTGCCGCGTGACGTCGAAGTCAGCACCGCAGCGCGCTTCACGCAAAGCGCCGCACAAGCGCCGACCACGACCTATGTGGTCACGGCGGGTGATATCGCGCGCTTTGGCTATCGCAATATGTCCGACATCTTGCGTGCCATGCCGGGCCTGTACGTCACCAAGGACAATGGCTTTAGCTATGTGGGCGCGCGCGGCTTGGGGCGGCCGGGCGATCTGAATACGCGCTTGTTGTTCCTGATCGACGGCATGCGCATCAATGAAAACGTCTACGACGCCGCGCTCATCAGCGACGAGTTTTTTGTCGACGCTGACTTGATTGAGCGGGTGGAGTTTGCACCCGGCCCCGGCTCGGCCCTGTATGGCAACAACGCCTTCTTGGGTGTGGTCAACGTCATCACCAAACGCGCCGACAAAATGGCGGGCGTGGAGACTCGCGCCAGCATTGATTCGCTTGGCGTGCAGCATCTGCGCGCGAGCTGGGGGCATCGCTCAGAGGCCGGCTGGGAAGGTTGGCTGGCGCTGAGCGGCACCAAGCAGGATCGACGGCCCTATCCCTTCGAAGCGCTTGAGACGCCCGACCCCTTGGAGGGCGAGCTGCGTGATCACCTCTGGAATCGGGCCAAACGGCTGTTGGTGAGTTTCAATGCCGGCGGCTGGGCCATGCGAGGTGGCGCGACCAGCTTGACCCAAGGCGTGCCTGTTCAGGTATCCGTGCAGAACCCCGACTTGCTTGATCAGGGCTATCTGCTCAGTGACAACAACTTTGTCTCCCTCAGCCATGAGCGTAGCCTGAGCCCGGACTGGGATCTGTTTGCCAGCGTTTCGCTCAAGAACAGCAAGTATCAAGAGCGCTACCCCTTGATATTCCCGCAGACGCAGCAACGGGCTTATTACGGGACGACGGCGCGAGGTCGCTGGTCCAACTGGGATCTGCGCCTCAGCACGCGGCGCTGGACTGATCACACAGTGATGGCTGGCTTGGAGTTACAAGACGATGCCTTGATGCGCATCTCACAGGGCCTAGAGGGTGAGCCGCCCTTTCAAGAGTTCTATGGAATCAACCGGCGCGTCGGGGTGTTCATCCAGGATGAGTGGCAGCTGAGCGTCTCGCAGCGCTTGATCTTGGGCTTGCGGCGCGACACCTCGCATGTGGCCGAGCCCAAGCTCAACCCCAGGCTGGCCTGGGTCTGGAATGGCGTGCCGGATGCCACCTTGCGTCTGATGTACGGCGGCGCCTTCAGAGCCGCGAATCTGAACGAGTTTTCCTTGAATAGTGCATTGGGTGTGCCCACGCCGAACCCTGAGCAGATCAAGACCTACGAGGCCTCCTGGGAGCAGGCGCTGACGCCGCAGCTGCAGTACCGGGCTTCGCTTTACGCTTCGCGCTTGTCGAACCTGATGGAGCTCAATCAGGTGGACTTGCCGGTCTACGAGAACCGCGGTCGGCTGCGCAATATCGGTAGCGAGTTGGATCTGGAGCGGCGCTGGGATCAAGGGGCCAATTTGCGGCTTGGCCTGTCTTTGCAGCGCACACGGGATCAGAACGGTGCGGGCTTGAGCAATTCGCCCAGCGCCTTGTTCAAGCTGTTCTATAGCCAGCCTTTGGCGGGTGATGCGCTGCAACTGTCTTGGCAGGCCTATGCCATGAGTCGCCGCAGCACTGCCCTCCAGGAGCTGCCGGGCTATTTGCTGAACAACCTCAATCTGCTGTGGCGGCCGCGCCTGGATGTGGATGTCAGCCTGGGCGTTTACAACTTGGGCGCCACACGCTATCTGGATCGCCCTGCGTCGGCTGCCCCGGCGATCAAGCAAGAAGGGCGTACCGTTCAACTCAGTGTAAGTTGGAGGCTAGGTTCATGAGGGCGGCCTTGGTGTGCTTGCTGTCGCTGGCCGCTTTGGCGGGTCTGGCCATGCCGAGCGATGTTGCCGCCGCGAACCCGGCGCCCGGCCCCGCGCAAGAAGATGCGCAGTTGCGGGCCGCGTTTGTTTATCGCTTTGCCCAGTTCACCCAATGGCCGCCACCGCCGGTGAGTGAGTTCACTTACTGCGTGGCCGGCAATTTGGCCATGCAAGAGGCCATGCAAGCCCTGACCCTGAGGGCGCATGGCGTCGCGAACGTGCGCATGCGCTATTTGACCGAACCGCAGCAGCTGGGGGGCTGCCAGCTCTTGCTCTTGGGTTTCAGCGAGCGGGCCGACTTGCAGCGTTGGCAGGCAGCCTTGGTGAATGAGCCGGTTTTGGTGGTGGGGGAGAGCGCCGAGGCTTTTCGCAGTGGCGCTGTGATCGCCTTGGTGGCCGAACCCAATGGCCTGGCTTTTCGCATCAACCACACCGAGGCCAAGCGGCGCGGCTTGGTGCTGAGTTCACAAATGCTCAAGCTGGCCCGCGAGGTGAAGTAGCCTCGGGCCAGTTCTGACGGCGCCGTTCAATGGCGCGCCGGATTAGATCGCCAGGGGCTTTGCTTTGAGCTGCCAGCCCAAGGCGCGCTGCACAAAGCTGCTCAGCGCGGCGGCGTCGCCGGTGGTTTCCAGCACCATCTCGGCCGCTGTTGCGGGCAGCTTCAACTCGCCCCACAGGCGTGCGGCCTGCTGGGCCACGGCAGTTTCGATATTGAGCAATTGCACCTGGGGGCCAAGGACGGCTTGAATCTGCGCCTGAATCAAGGGGTAGTGGGTGCAGCCCATCAAGACGGTGTCCACGCCGGCATTTTGAAGTGGGCGGCAGAGTTCGCGCAAAAGCTGGTTGAGTGCGGGCGAGTCCAACTCGCCCGTTTCAATCAAATCGACCAGGCCCGGGCAGGCTTGGCTGTGCACCTGTGCCGTGCCGGCGTGGCGCTCGATCAAGCCGCGATAGCGTGCGCTGCCGATGGTGCTGGTGGTGGCCATCACGCCGATGCGGCCATTGCTGCTGGCGGCCACGGCCGGTTTGATGCCGGGTTCGGTGCCCACGATGGGCAAATCAGGCCAGCGCTGGCGCAGCGCGCCGATCGCGTGTGCGGTTGCCGTATTGCAGGCCAGCACCAGCACTTGGGCGCCGGCCTGGCGCAAATGCTCGGTCAGCACCAGGCAGCGCTGGATGATGAATTCGGGCGTGCGCTGGCCGTAGGGCGCGTTGGCGCTGTCCGCCACATAGTGCAGGGGCACGCCCGGCAGCACGCGGTGCAACTCGCGCAAGACGGTCAGGCCGCCCACGCCGGAGTCGAACACGCCGATGCAGGGGTTGGCAGAAGCGCTGCCAGAAGGGGTGGGCAGGGGGGCGAGTGAATTCATTGAGCGCCGCAGTCTAACTTTCTCGCCCGGTCTGGCTGGAAATCATGTCTAAAATAGAACGATCGTGCTTTTTCTTTTTGGCCGCGCCGCTGATTTGGTCGCGCCGCCCGTAGAATCTGATTAACGTTAACGTCAATTAGCCTTGGAGTACTTCGATGAAGGTTCTGGTTCCTGTCAAACGAGTGGTCGATTACAACGTCAAGGTGCGCGTCAAGAGCGACGGCACAGGCGTTGACATCGCCAATGTCAAGATGTCGATGAACCCCTTTGATGAAATCGCCATTGAAGAAGCCGTGCGCCTGAAGGAAAAGGGCGTGGTCACCGAGGTGATCGCGGTGTCTTGCGGTGTCACGCAGTGCCAGGAAACCCTGCGCACCGCCATGGCCATCGGCGCTGACCGTGCCATCCTGGTCGAAACCGACGCCGACCTGCAGCCCCTGGCCGTGGCCAAGCTGCTCAAGGCCCTGGTGGACAAAGAGCAACCCGGCCTGGTGATTCTGGGCAAGCAAGCGATCGACGACGATTGCAACCAGACCGGCCAGATGCTGGCTGCGCTGACCGGCATGCCCCAAGGTACTTTCGCCAGCAAGGTGGAAGTGGCCGATGGCGTGGCAGCCGTGACCCGCGAAGTGGACGGTGGCCTGGAAGTCGTCAAGCTGACTCTGCCTGCCGTGGTCACCACCGACCTGCGCCTCAACGAGCCGCGCTACGTCACCCTGCCCAACATCATGAAGGCCAAGAAGAAGCAGCTGGACATCGTCAAGCCCGCCGATCTGGGTGTGGACGTTGCCCCGCGCATCAAGACCCTCAAGGTTGAAGAGCCGCCCAAGCGCAGCGCCGGCATCAAGGTGGCCGATGTGGCCACGCTGGTGGACAAGCTGAAGAACGAGGCCAAGGTCATTTAATGGCCTTGCGGGACAGATCGCCCGAGCGTACCCGCGAGTAGCTCTGTCCCCAACTGACTAGGTGCTAAGCACGCACAAGATTTGGAGAATTCTGAATGACCGCTCTCGTTATTGCCGAACACGACAACGCCTCCATCAAGGGCGCAACCCTCAACACCGTCACGGCCGCCCTGGCTTGCGGCGCTGATGTGCATGTGCTGGTCGCCGGCCACAATGCCGCTGCCGCCGCTGCTGCTGCCTCGCAAATCGCTGGTGTGAGCAAGGTCTTGCACGCCGACGCCGCCCAGCTGGCCGATGGCCTGGCTGAAAACCTCGCCGCCCAAGTGCTGGCCGTGGCCGGTGGTTACAGCCACATCCTGTTCCCATCGACCGCCTCGGGCAAGAACGTGGCGCCGCGCGTCGCTGCCTTGTTGGACGTGGCGCAGCTCAGCGATGTGACCAAGGTCATCAGCGCTGACACCTTTGAGCGCCCGATCTACGCCGGCAACGCCATCGCCACCGTGCAAAGCGCCGACGCTACCAAGGTGCTGACCGTGCGCACCACCGGCTTTGACGCCGCAGCCGCCAGCGGCGGCAGCGCCGCCGTGGAAACGCTGGCCGCTGCAGCCGACAGTGGCCGCTCGGTCTTCGGCAGCCGCGAGATTGCCAAGAACGACCGCCCCGAGCTGACCGCTGCCAAGATCATCGTCTCCGGTGGCCGCGCCATGGGCTCGAACGAGAAGTTCATGGAAGTGCTCACGCCGCTGGCTGACAAGCTGGGCGCTGCCCTGGGTGCCTCGCGCGCCGCTGTCGATGCGGGTTATGCCCCCAACGATTGGCAAGTCGGCCAGACCGGCAAGATCGTCGCCCCGCAGCTCTACATCGCTTGCGGCATCAGCGGCGCGATCCAGCACTTGGCCGGCATGAAGGACTCCAAGGTCATCGTCGCCATCAACAAGGACGCCGAAGCCCCGATCTTCAGCGTGGCCGACTACAGCTTGGAAGCCGACCTGTTCGCAGCCGTGCCCGAGCTGGTGAACAGCCTCTGAGCACTGCGCTCGCCTAACGCTTGATTTCAACAGGCGCCCGACTTCACGGTCGCGGCGCCTTTGTTTTGCCCTCACTTCGCTCTGGAGCAATTTATGCCTTACCGCGCCCCCGTCAAAGACATGCTCTTCAATATGCAGGAGCTCGCCGGCCTGCAAGCCCTCAACAAGATCCCTGAGTTTGCCGACTTCGACATCGACACCGCGCAAGCCGTGCTGGAAGAGTGCGCCAAGCTCAATGAAGACATCATCGCCCCGCTGAACTTCGAGAGCGACAAGAACCCGTCCTACCTGAAGGATGGCCAGGTTTACACCACGCCCGGCTTCAAGGAAGCCTTCCGCCAGTTCGCCGAAGGCGGCTGGCAAGGCCTGCAGCACCCCACTGCCTTTGGCGGTCAGGGCATGCCCAAGACCATTGGCGCCGCCTGCGGCGAGATGATGAACAGTGCCAGCATCAGCTTCGCCCTGTGCCCCTTGCTGACCGACGGCGCCATCGAGGCCTTGCTGACGGCCGGCAGCGATGAGCAGCGCAACACCTTCATCCCCAAGCTGATCGACGGCAGCTGGACCGGCACCATGAACCTGACCGAACCCCAGGCCGGCTCCGATCTGGCCCTGGTGCGCACCCGCGCCGAGCCGCAACCCGACGGCACTTACAAGATTTTCGGCACCAAGATCTTCATCACCTACGGTGATCACGATATGGCCGAGAACATCATCCATCTGGTGCTGGCCCGTGTGGCCGGCGCGCCCGAAGGCGTGAAGGGCATCAGCCTCTTCATCGTGCCCAAGTTCTTGGTCAATGCCGATGGCTCGCTGGGCGCGCGCAATGACGCGCATTGCGTGTCGATCGAGCACAAGATGGGCATCAAGGCCAGCCCCACGGCTGTGCTGCAGTTCGGCGACCACGGTGGCGCCATCGGTACGCTGATCGGCCAAGAAAATCGCGGCCTGGAGTACATGTTCATCATGATGAACGCGGCCCGTTTTGGCGTGGGCGTGCAAGGCATTGCGATTGCGGAGCGCGCCTATCAAAAAGCCGTGTCTTATGCCCGCGACCGCGTGCAAAGCCGCCCGGTCGATGGCTCGATGGCCGGCAGCGCCGCCATCATTCATCATCCCGATGTGCGCCGCATGCTGATGACCATGCGCTCGCTGACCGAAGGCTGCCGCGCCATGGCCAGCGTGGCCGCATCGGCCTATGACGCCGCTCACCATCATCCCGACGCCGAGACGCGCAAGCAGAACCAGGCCTTCTACGAATTCATGGTCCCCCTGGTCAAGGGCTATAGCACCGAGATGAGTTTGGAAGTGACCGACCTGGGCGTGCAAATACACGGCGGCATGGGCTTCATCGAGGAAACCGGTGCTGCCCAGCATTACCGCGATGCCAAGATCCTGACCATTTACGAAGGCACCACCGCCATTCAGGCCAATGACCTGGTGGGTCGCAAGACCAGCCGTGACGGCGGCCAGATGGCCCGCGCCTTCGCCGCCAATATCGAGGCGACTGAAAGCCTGCTAGCCAAGCGCGACAGCGCGGCCGCCAAGGCCATGCTCAAGCGCCTGAGCGCCGCGCGCCAGGCCTATCTGGACTCGGTGGACTTCATCGCCGCTCAAGGCAAGGGCAATCCGAATGCGGCTTATGCCGGCTCGGTGCCTTATCTGATGTTGGCCGGCAATTTGGTCGCTGGCTGGCAGTTGGCTCGCGCCTTGATGGTGGCTGAGGACAAGTTGGCCGCCGGTGAAGACAGCGCCTTCATGAGCGCCAAGATCGCTACCGCGCGCTTCTATGCCGAGCACATTCTGACCCGTGCCGGTGGCCTGCGTGACGCCATCGTGGAAGGCGCCGACAGCGTCACCGCCCTGGCCCTGGACGCGTTCTGATCTGGCGGGTGGTGGGGCCGCTGATTCAGTTCAGTGGCTTCGCCGCCGCCTTCGTTCCATCCCGCACAACAAAAGACATTTGGAGACTTTCGTGGCCCTGCCTCCCATTCTGCAAAACGCTCCCCTGCCCATCATCGGCTCGCCCCTGTTCATCATCAGCAACCCCAAGCTGGTGATCGCGCAGTGCAAGGCCGGTGTGATCGGCTCCATGCCCTCGCTCAATGCCCGCCCGGCTGAACTGCTGGACGAATGGCTCAATGAAATCACCACCGAACTGGCCGCCTACAACAAGGCCAACCCGGACAAGCCGGCGGCGCCTTTTGCCATCAACCAGATCGTGCACAAGAGCAATGACCGCCTGGAGCATGACCTGGCCGTTTGCGCCAAGTACAAGGTGCCCATCATCATCACCTCGCTGGGCGCGCGTGAGGATGTCAACCAGGCCGTGCACGCCTGGGGCGGCATCGTGCTGCACGACATCATCAACAACAAGTTCGCCAAGAAGGCGATCGAGAAGGGCGCCGATGGCCTGATCGCCGTCGCCGCCGGTGCAGGCGGCCATGCCGGTGTGAAGAGCCCCTTCGCCCTGATCCAGGAAATCCGCCAATGGTTTGACGGCCCGCTGGCGCTGTCGGGTTCCATCGCTTCGGGCGACGCGGTGCTGGCGGCTCAGGCCATGGGGGCTGACTTCGCTTACATCGGATCGGCCTTCATTGCCACCGATGAAGCGCGCGCGGCCGAGGGCTATAAGCAGATGATTGTCGAGAGCAATAGCGACGACATTGTCTATAGCAACCTCTTCACCGGCGTGCACGGCAACTATCTGCGCGGCTCCATCGTCAATGCCGGCATGGACCCCGACAACTTGCCCGAGAGCGACCCGAGCAAGATGAACTTCGGTGGCGACTCCAAAAAAGCCTGGAAGGACATCTGGGGTTGCGGTCAAGGCATTGGCGCCATCGACAAGGTGCAACCCGCCGCTGAGCTGGTGGCTCGCTTGGTGAGCGAGTACCAAGCGGCGCGGCGCCGCCTCAGCCTGGGCTGATCAAGCCCTTCCAACCAGCCCGTGCTTGCGCATCAAGCGCTCGCGCTGGCTGGGTTCAAAGTTGATGCGTTGCGGGTCGCGGCCCACACTGTCCAGCAAGCGCTGGTCCATCACTTTGAACCACAGCGGCGGTATGTAGGCCACGCTGAACATGCCGAAGTAGCCATTGGGCAGTTGCGGCAGATTGTCGAAATGCCGCAGGGCCTGATAGCGCCGCAAGGGGTGGGCGTGGTGGTCCGAGTGCCGCTGCAGATGGAAGGTGGCCCAGTTGGATAGCAAGTGATTGCTGTTCCAGGAGTGATGCGGCTGGGTGGGCTCGTAGCGGCCATCGGGTCGCTGCGCGCGCAGCAGGCCGTAATGCTCGATGTAGTTGGCTGAGGTCAGCTGAAAGTTCGCCCAAAAGGCCGTGGCCAAGATGAAGGGCAAGACTTGCGGGCCCAGCCACAAGACCAGGGCGGTCCATAGCGCCACCGTGATCAGCGCGGGCTGCAAGATCTCGTTTTGCAAGGACCACACCGGCAGCCCAGCCTTGCGCAGGCGGGTTGATTCCAGCACCCAGGCGCGGCGTGCGGCGCCCGGCATCTCACGCAGCACAAAGCGGTAAATGCTTTCCCCCATGCGGGAAGAGGCGGGGTCCAGCGGCGTGGCCACATCGCGATGGTGGCCGCGGTTGTGCTCGATGAAGAAGTGGCCGTAGCCCGAGGGCGCCAGCACGATCTTGGCCAGCCAGCGCTCCAGCGCGGTCGGCTTGTGGCCCAGCTCATGGCCCAAATTGATGCAAAAGCCGCCCACCGAGCCGGCGATGATGACCATGGCCAGCAGGCCATACCAGGGCAGCGGATGCGTGGCCACAAACCAGACGCAGAACACAAACGAGGCCCACAGAATCGGCGCCAAGGCGTAGGTGACGCGGCGGTAGAAGGGGTCGGCCTGCAGGGCCGGCACCGCGTCTTCGGGTGGATTGCTGGTGTCCAGGCCCAGCGCCAAATCGAGCAGCGGCATCAGCCCGTAAAGCATCAGCACCGGCAGCCACAAGGTCCAGATCTGACCGGTCAGCAGCAGCAGGCCGGGCCCCAGCAACACCGAGTTGGGCACCGCCAAGCTGAGCAGCCAGGCATAGCGTTTGGGGTCGCGGTAGGGCGGGCTGGCCGCAATCGTTGTTGGCATCGTTGTCTCCGGGATTTTTGCTTGTTGGGAGGCCCAGTGTGGCGCGGGGCAGCCGGGGCAAACACCGTAGCAAGTGGCAGGCTCTCGTCATAAAGTGCCAAGATGCATGTGTCGCCAGCCCCATCCGACGCCCTGGTTCACCCCACTTATGCCCGCCTGCTTTGCGTGCTGGTGCGTAGCCTGGGCGGCGATTTGGACGCGGTGCTGGATCAAGCGGGCCTGAGCTGGGAGCAGTTATCCACCCGCGAGCAGATGCTGGACTACCGCGTTGTGCAGGCTTTGGTGAGCACCGCTTTGCAGGTCAGCCAGCAACCCAATTTGGGCCTGGCGCTGGGGCAGATGGCCCAGCTATCGGCCCATGGCGCGATGGGTTATGCCGTGGTGGCCAGCCGCGATCTGGCGCAGGCGCTGGCCACGGCCTGCCGCTATGCCAGCTTGCGCAATAGCTTGCTGCGTTTCGATTTCGAGCTGCATGAGCCGCCGCTGGGCGAGGGTGCCAACTATGAAGTGGGCGCCACCCTGCGCGTTCACGAACGACTCGATCTTGGTGCGGCGCGCGGCTTTGTGCTGGACATGGCCTTGGGCACCGCGCTGCGCTTGATTGACTCGGTGGTGGGCCTGCGGCCCAGCGGCTTGCGGGTGGATGTTCCGCTGCCGGCGCCGGTTCAGCTCACTCCGTATTTGCAGGTTTGTGGTGATGCGCAGCTGCAGTTCTCGGCCAGCCATCTGGCCCTGCATTTCAGCCCGGCCCAGTTGCGCTTGCCCTGCCTGACCGCTGATGCCAAGGTCTTCGAGCAAGCCAGTCAGGACTGCGAGCAAGCCCTGCGCTTGGCGGGGCAGCATCTGGGCCATTGGTCGCAGAGGGTGCAAGCGCAGATGCGTTTGCGGCGGGAGGGCGAGCACTTTCAAACGCTGGATGAGGTGGCCAAGGCCTGCCACGTGTCTGCACGCACCTTGATCCGCCGCCTGCGCAGCGAGGGCCAGAGTTTTCAAGCCTTGTTGGACGCCGTGCGCCAGGAGCAGGCGCTGTGGCAGTTGCGCAATACCGCGCATCCCATCGAGGCCATCGCCGCGCAGCTGGGCTTTGAGGATGCCTCTAACTTCGCGCGCACGGTGCGCCGCTGGTATGGGCTGACGCCCTCGGCCCTGCGGGCCCAGTTGCAGGGCGATAGTGCCTGAGGGCGGGCCTGAAATCAGGCCCGTGGGATTCGCTCAGGCCCGGCGCTGCCGCCGGGCCTCGCAAGCCGCTTGAAAGCTTAGCTCAGCGAATCGTGGTCCAGCGCGGCTCGGGCCTGTCGTCGGCGCGGTGCGGCGTGTCCACATTGCTGCGCATGGCCCAAGGGCGCACTTGGTGGTGGATGGGGATGAACAGATACTCGTCCCGCACCCGCAGCAGGGCTTCGCGAATCATGGCGTTGCGCTTGGTCGCATCGATTTCCACCTTCATGGCCTGCACCAGGGCGTCGAGCTTGGCATCGCTGACGCGGGCGTAATTGCCCTTGCCGTCGGCGCCGCTGGTCTTGGTGTGGACGATGTCTTGCAAGGTGTACTGGGCGTCAAAAGTGTTGACGCCCCAGCCGTACAAATACAGCGGTGAATCCATGCGCTGCAGCAGCTGCGAGTGCTGCGACATCGGGCTGGTGCTGAGCTTGGCCTTGATGCCAACCTTGCTCCACATCGCCACCACGGCCTGGCAGATTTCTTCGTCGTTGACGTAGCGGTCGTTCGGGCAGTTCAGCGGCACTTCAAAGCCGCTCGGGTAGCCGGCCTCGGCCAGCAGTTTCTTGGCCTTGTCGAGATCAACCTTGAGTGGCTGGTCGATGTCGGCCGTGTGGCCATTCACACCCGGCGCCACCATGATGGCCGCGGGCATGGACAAGCCCCGCATCAGGCTGCGCTTGATGGCTTCGCGGTCGATGGCCAGGTTCAGCGCTTCGCGCACCCGCTTGTCTTTGAAGGGGTTCTTGCCTTTGACATTGCTGCCCTTCAACTCTTCGCTGCCCTCGTCCATGGCGATGAAGATGGTGCGGTTCTCATTGCCGTCCAGCACCTTCAGCTTGGGGTCGGCCTTGAGCTTGGCCACGTCTTGGGTGGGCAGGTCGGTCAGCAGATCCAGGTCGCCGGAGAGCAGAGCGGCTACCCGGGTGGCATCGCTCTTGATCGGCAAATAGCTGATCTCGCTGATATTGCCGCTGGGCTTGTCCCACCAGTCCTTGTTGGCGACCAGGCTGATTTTCTGGTCGGGCTGCCAGCCGGTGATTTTGTAGGGGCCGGTGCCCATGGCATTGCGGGAAGCGTAGGTGTCTTCCTTGGCCTTGTAGTCCTGGGTGTTGACGGCCTTGTTCTTCTCCGCCCAGCTCTTGCTCATGATGCGGAAGAAGATCAGATTGCGCAGCAAGATGGGGTTAGGCCCGTCCAGCAGCAGGTCGACGGTGTAGTCGTCGATCTTCTTGATCTCCTTGATGCCACTGACGAAGATTTGCAAATTGGCCTGCGGCTGGCGGATGCGGGCAAAGCTGAACAGCACATCGTCGGCGGTGAAAGGCGTGCCGTCATGGAACTTGACGCCGCGGCGCAGGTCGAAGCGCACTTGAGTGGGGCTGAGCTGGGTCCACTTGGTCGCCAGGGCCGGCTCGGGCTGGAACTTGTCGTTGTAGCGGGTCAAGCCCTCGTAGGCAAAGCCGGCAATGGTGTTGGTGGTGGCGTGGTTCTGCGCATGGGGGTCCAGGGTCTGAATGTCGTTCTGCGCGGCCCAGCGCAGCGGCGAGGCCTGGGCAACAGGGCTGCTGATGGCGCCGCACAGCGCGGCCACGCTGAGCAGCAGGGCGTTGACGGTGACTGGTTTGAATTTCAAGACGGGCCTCCTCAGGAAGTTGATGCTGCAGCAGCGAATTGCTGATTACTTGAGCGTGGTGAAGCGGGCTTCGGGTCGGTCGTCCGAGCGATGCGTGGTTTCAACATTGGCGCGCATGGCCCAGGGTCGCACTTGGTGATGGATGGGGATGAATAAGCTCTCATCACGAATGCGCTGCAAGGCCTCGCGGATCATGGCGTTGCGCTTGCTCAGGTCGGGTTCGACCTTCATCGCGTCGACCAGTCGGTCCATCGTCGCGTCGCTGAGCTTGGCGAAGTTGAAGTTGCCATCCGCGCCGCTGGTCTTGGTGCGCGCCAGGGATTGCAGGGTGAACTGGGCGTCGTAAGTGGCCACGCCCCAGCCCAGCAGGAAGAGCGGTGCTTCAAAGCGCTGGAAGGTCTGGCTGTGCTGCGAGAAGGGCTGGGCAATCAGATGCGCTTTGATGCCGATGCGCGCCCACATCGCCACCACCGCCTGGCAGATCGCCTCGTCATTGACGTAGCGGTTATTGGGGCAGTTCAGTGGGACCTCGAAGCCCTCCGGGTAGCCAGCCTCGGCCAGCAGCTTGCGGGCCTTGTCGGCATCGGCCTTGAGCGGCACGTCCAGATCGGGCGTGTTGCCATTGACGCCCGGCGCCACCATGATGCCGGCCGGAATCGACAGGCCGCGCATGATGCTGCGCTTGATGGCTTCACGGTCGATGGCCACACTCATCGCCTCACGCACGCGCCGGTCTTTGAAGGGGTTCTTGCCTTTGACGCTGGCGCCTTTGAGTTCCTCACTGCCTTGATCCATGACGAAGAAGATGGTGCGAACCTCGGGGCCTTCCATCAGCTTGAGCTTGGGGTCGGCGCGCAGCCGGGCCACGTCTTGGGTGGGCAGGTCGGTAAGTAAATCAACATCGCCGGAGAGCAGGGCGGCCACACGGGTGGCGTCGCTCTTGATCGGCAGATAGCTCAGTTCGGTGATATTGCTGCGGGTCTGGTCCCACCAGTCCTTATTGGCGACCATGCTGATTTTCTGGTCGGGCTGCCAGCTGGTGATTTTGTAGGGGCCGGTGCCGTTGACGTTGCGGGCGGCGAAGCTGTCTTCCTTGGACTTGTAGTCCTGGGTGTTGAGGGCCTTGTTCTTCTCGGCCCAGGTCTTGCTCATGATGCGGAAGTCGATGATGCTGCGCAGCAAGATGGGCTGCGGTGCACTCAGGATGAAATCGACGGTGTAGTTGTCGATCTTCTTCACTTCCTTGATGCCGGCTACATAAATTTGCAGCGTGCCCTGCGGCTGCATGATGCGGCCGAAGCTGAACACCACGTCATCGGCGGTGAAGGGCGAACCGTCATGAAACTTGACGCCCTGGCGCAGCTCGAAGCGGATCTGGGTCGGGCTGATGGCGGTCCACTTCGTCGCCAGCGCCGGCTCAACTTGATACTTCTCGTTGTAGCGCGTCAGTCCTTCATAGGCATGCATCAGCACCGCGATGGTGGTGGTGTGGTTCTGCGAATGCGGGTCCAGGGTCAGGATGTCGTTCTGCGCGGCCCAGCGCAGATTGGCGGCTTGGCTGGGTAAGCTCAAGCAGGCTGCCAAGGCGAGCAACGCTTGCGCCAGGAATCGGGGGCGGACCAGGGTGGAGTGCATCTTCTGCCTTGCATGGTTGGCCGGGGGTGCCGCGATGCTAGCCCTGGCCGCCAGCGGATTGGCTAGAGGATTGCCCGCAGTGCTCGCCTCGTCTGGGCGCTCTGCGGCAGCCTCAGTCTTTGCTGCGCTCAGCGGCGGGTTCGGCCTGCAAGTCGGCATCGCAGCCAATGCCGGCGGCAATCCAGCGCCGGCTGCGCCGCGCCAGCCAGGGCGCTAGGTGGCGGTCCAGCCAGCCTTGTGGGCGCCAGCCCAACACCTCGCCGGGGGCGAGCAACATGCCGCAGACATAGCGGCTTGATTCATCTGACCAACGCAAAGCGTCGCAAGCGCCGTGCCTGCGCCGGCTCACCAGCATGCCGATGGGGCAGGGCTCACTTAAACAGCACAGGCCACAACCATTGCAGGCGTCACCGAGGGCCGGCTTGGGCGGCGCCTCGGGGTAGATGTGGATGACGGCGTGGCCCAGCGGCGCCCTCGCTTAAGTCTTGACGCCCAATTCGCGCAGGCGCTCTTGCAGATAGCTGTGGGCCGTGTGGCGGTCCGACAGCACCACTTCGTTGCGCGGGTGCAGAAACAGCGGCAGGGAAACGCGGCTGCGGGTGGCGCCCTCGCCGGTCGGGTTCACCACCCGGTGCTGGGTGCTGGGGTAATAGCCTTGCGAGGCTTCTTCCAGCATGTCGCCGATATTTATGATCAGCATGCCGAAGTCGCAGGGCACGTCAAACCAGGCGCCGTCCATGTTTTGCACCTGTAGGCCAGGCTCGTTGGCGGCCGGCAAGATGGTCAGCAAGTTGATATCGCCGTGCGCGGCGGCGCGCAGGGCGCCGGCCGGCTCTTGGCCGGTCAGCGGCGGGTAGCGCAGCACCCGCAGCAGGGTTTGCTGGCTGCCCTCAATCATCTGGGAGAGCGGCTCGCGGTAATGCTTGGCAATTTCGGGCGGGGTGTAGCGCTCGACCCAGCTCAGCAACTCGCCGGCCAGGGCGTTGGCCTCGCTGTAATACTGCAGCGCATCGGCTTTGAGGCTGTCCGGAATGCGGCCCCAGGGGTAGATGTGGAAGTATTCCTTGATGTCCTTCAGGCTGCTGCCCTTGGCTGTCTCGGAGATCTCGGTGGAGAAGTAGCCGTCTTGCTTTTCCTTGGAGAAGGGGAAGGCCAGTTTCTCGTCGCCATTGAAAAAGTTCAGCCAATCGGCGTAGATCCTTTCCACCAGGGTCTGCTGAATGGGGTGATTGACCAGCACCCCGAAACCCGTGTCGTGCAGCGATTGGGTGAATTTCTGGGCGGCATCGGGGGCGCGGTAATCAACGACTTGAACTTGCATCAGGCTTCCTGCGGCTGGAGAGAATCAGGCGGCGAGTTTAGGGTATCCCTGCCGGCTTGGCGGCGGGCAAACCCGCTGAGGCGGCAGGCCTGAGCCGCTTGTCAGAAGTGGCCGGGCGATCAGCGGCCATCAGCGCCGCGATGCGCTCGGGGCGCCCCTCGCACATTGGCATAGGTCAAGACAATTACCTCAATCTGACAGCGGAAATTAAGCCCACACGTGGCAGCAAGCGCTTCAGAATAGCGCTCTCGGGTCCGATATGGGCTCAGGTCTGCGTAGAGTCGCGTATGCCGCAATATGTCAACAGTGCTAAAGTGCCAGTTGTTTTTAAGACTTAGGTCCTTCCCGTCCCCTTTTCTGGCAACAGCGAAGGCGGGTCGCAATCCGCCAACCGGTCGAGCCGTGTCGCGGAAGGTTTCTCAACCAGCCAATGCCCTGGAAGCCGGGGTTAGAGGTGAGCGAAGATGATGCAGCAACACAGGTCAAATTCATACCTGTTCGGGGGCAATGCCCCTTACGTCGAAGAGATGTACGAGGCCTACCTCGACAACCCGGGTTCCGTGCCCGATAACTGGCGTTCGTATTTCGACGCGCTCCAGCATGTGCCGGCCACCGACGGTGGTGACGGTCGCGACGTGGCTCATGCCCCGGTGATCGAATCCTTTGCCCAGCGCGCCAAGGCCAATGCCTTTGCGAACAAGGCCTCCAGCGCCGATCTGGCCGTGGCCCGCAAGCAAGTGCATGTGCAAAGCTTGATCGCGGCTTACCGCTTCCTGGGCAATCGCTGGGCCGAGCTGGACCCGCTCAAGCGCGCTGAACGCCCCAAGATTCCTGAACTCGATCCCTCGTTCTACGACCTGACCGAGTCCGATATGGACATCAGCTTCTCGGCCGCCAACACCTATTTCGGTGGCGAGACGATGAGCTTGCGTCAAATCGTCCAAGCACTGCGCGAAACCTATTGCAGCTCGGTCGGTTCCGAGTTCATGCACTGCACCGACCCCGGCGAAAAGCGCTGGTGGCAAGAGCGCCTGGAAAAGGCCCGCGGCAAGCCCACCTTCACAGCCGAAGAAAAGCGCCACATCCTCGACCGCCTGACCGCGGCCGAAGGCCTGGAACGCTATCTGCACACTAAATACGTCGGCCAGAAGCGCTTCTCGCTGGAAGGTGGTGAGAGCTTCATCGCCGCCATGGACGAGCTGATCCAGCGCGCCGGCCAACGCGGCGTGCAAGAAATCGTCATCGGCATGGCCCACCGCGGCCGCCTGAACGTGCTGGTCAACACCCTGGGCAAGATGCCTGCCGACCTGTTCGCTGAGTTCGAACACAAGGCTGCCGAAGATCTGCCGGCCGGTGACGTCAAGTACCACCAAGGCTTCAGCTCCGACGTGTCGACCAAGGGTGGCCCGGTTCACCTGTCGCTGTCCTTCAACCCTTCGCACCTGGAAATCGTCAACCCGGTGGTCGAGGGCAGCGTGCGCGCTCGTCAAGAGCGCCGCGGTGACAAGATCGGTAGCCAAGTGCTGCCCGTGCTGGTGCACGGCGACGCCGCCTTCGGTGGCCAGGGTGTGGTGCAGGAAACCCTGTGCATGGCCCAAACCCGTGGCTACGGCACCGGCGGCACGGTGCATATCGTCATCAACAACCAGATCGGTTTCACCACCAGCGATCCGCGCGATCTGCGCTCCACCGCTTATTGCTCGGACGTCGTCAAGATGATCGAAGCGCCGGTGCTGCACGTCAACGGTGATGATCCAGAAGCGGTGGTGTGGGCCATGCAACTGGCCATGGACTACCGCGCCGAGTTCCGCAAGGACGTGGTGCTGGACATCGTCTGCTTCCGCAAGCTGGGCCACAACGAGCAGGACACCCCCTCGCTGACCCAGCCGCTGATGTACAAGAAGATTGCGGCTCACCCTGGCACCCGCAAGGTCTACGCCGACAAGCTGGCCGCGCAAAACGTGGTGGACGCCGCCGGTGCCGATCAGATGATCAAGGCCTACCGCGCCGCCATGGACGAAGGCCGTCACACGGTCGACCCGGTGCTGACCAACTTCAAGAGCAAGTACGCCACCGACTGGTCGCCCTTCCTCGGCAAGAAGTGGACCGACAGCTGCGACACCGCGCTGCCTGTCTCCGAGTGGAAGCGTTTGGCTGACAAACTGACCACGCTGCCCAAGGATCTGGTGGCCCACAATTTGGTGCAAAAGCTCTACGCGGACCGCGCTGCGATGGGCCGTGGCGAGATCAATGTGGACTGGGGCATGGGTGAGAGCATGGCTTTCGCCTCGCTGGTGGCCAGCGGCTATCCGATCCGCCTGTCGGGCGAAGATGCGGGCCGCGGTACCTTCACCCACCGTCACGCCGTCATTCACGATCAGAACCGGACCAACTGGGACGAAGGCGCCTACATTCCGCTGCAGAACGTGGCCGAAGGTCAGGTTCCTTTCGTGGTCATCGACTCCATCCTGAGCGAAGAGGCGGTTTTGGGCTTCGAGTACGGCTATGCCGCTGCCGAACCCAATACGCTGACGATCTGGGAAGCCCAGTTCGGCGACTTCGTCAACGGCGCCCAAGTGGTGATCGACCAGTTCATCGCTTCTGGCGAAGTGAAGTGGGGCCGCTCCAACGGCTTGGTGATGATGTTGCCGCACGGCTATGAAGGCCAAGGCCCTGAGCACAGCTCGGCGCGCCTGGAGCGCTTCATGCAGCTGGCCGCTGACAACAATATGCAGATCGTGCAGCCCACCACGGCTAGCCAGATCTTCCACGTCCTGCGTCGTCAGATGCTGCGCATGTTCCGCAAGCCTTTGGTCATCATGACGCCCAAGAGCCTGCTGCGTGCCAAGGATGCGACCTCCACGCTGACCGAGTTCACCAAGGGTGAGTTCCGCACCGTCATCGGTGAGCAGGATGCTGCGATCAGCGCCGACAAGGTCAAGCGCGTGGTCGTTTGCTCGGGCAAGGTCTATTACGACCTGGTGCGCAAGCGCGAGGAGAAGAAGGCCAGCGACGTGGCCATCATCCGCGTCGAGCAGCTGTATCCCTTCCCGCACAAGGCTTTCGCCGCCGAGATCAAGAAGTATCCCGGTGCGACCGAGCTGGTGTGGTGCCAGGACGAGCCGCAAAACCAAGGCGCTTGGTTCTTCGTTCAGCACTATGTGCATGAAAACATGAACGAAGGTCAGAAGCTGGGCTACGCGGGTCGCCCCGCCTCGGCTTCGCCGGCTTGCGGCTATGCCCACCTGCACCAGGAGCAACAGAAGTCGCTGCTGGACCAGGCTTTCGGCAAGCTCAAGGGCTTCATCCTCACCAAGTAAGAGCAGGGCGGCGCTGGATGGCGCCGCTTTGTTCTCGGTCGTTTGATCGTTTGGCGTTTGGCCCGATCAGCACTCCGAACAAATAGAAAGTTAGAACATCATGGCAATCATCGAAGTCAAAGTCCCCCAGCTGTCTGAATCTGTGTCCGAAGGCACGCTGCTGACCTGGAAGAAAAAACCCGGCGAAGCCGTGGCCATTGACGAGATCCTGGTTGAAATCGAGACCGACAAGGTCGTGCTGGAAGTGCCCGCGCCGAGCGCCGGCGTGATGGCCCAGATCGTCAAGAACGACGGCGAAAGCGTCGCCAGCGAAGAAGTCATCGCCCGCATCGACACCGAAGGCACGGCCCAGGCCAGCCCGCTGGAAGTCAAGGCTGTCGCAGCCGCCGCGCCGGCTGCCGCTGCAGCAGCTGCACCCGTTGCTGGTGGCAAGGGCGATGTCGCCATGCCTGCTGCCGCCAAGATCCTGGCTGAAAAGGGCTTGTCCGCCACCGACGTGGCTGGTTCCGGCAAAGACGGCCGTGTCACCAAGGGCGACGCCCTGGCCGCTGGCGCCAAGCCGGCTGCTGTGCCCGCACCGGTGGCCGTGGCTGCTGCACCCTCGGTTGCCAAGCCTCTGCCTGCTGTGGCCGCACCTGCCGCCATGAACTTGGGCGACCGCCCCGAGCAGCGCGTGCCCATGACCCGTCTGCGCGCCCGCGTTGCCGAGCGTCTGCTGCAATCGCAAGCCACCAACGCCATCCTGACCACGTTCAATGAAGTGAACATGGCCCCGGTGATGGAAATGCGCAAGAAGTTCCAGGAAAAGTTCGAGAAGGAACACGGCGTCAAGCTGGGCTTCATGAGCTTCTTCGTCAAGGCCGCGGTTGCCGCCCTGAAGAAGTACCCGGTGCTGAACGCTTCGGTTGACGGCAATGACATCGTCTACCACGGCTACTTCGACATCGGTATCGCCGTCGGTTCGCCGCGCGGCCTGGTGGTGCCCATCATCCGCAATGCCGACCAGCTGAGCTTTGCCGACATTGAGAAGAAGATCGCCGAATTCGGCCAAAAGGCCAAGGAAGGCAAGATCTCGCTGGACGACCTGACCGGCGGCACCTTCTCCATCTCCAACGGCGGCACCTTCGGCTCCATGCTGTCGACCCCCATCATCAACCCGCCTCAGTCGGCCATCCTGGGCGTGCACGCGACCAAGGACCGCGCCGTCGTCGAGAACGGCCAAGTGGTGGTGCGCCCGATCAACTATCTGGCCATGTCCTATGACCACCGCATCATCGACGGCCGCGAAGCCGTGCTGGGTCTGGTGACCATGAAGGAAGCGCTGGAAGATCCGGCTCGCCTGCTGTTCGACATCTAAACCTGTCGACGGCGCAATGACTCAAACCACGGCCTGGGTTTATCTGCTGCTGGCCGGTGTCTGTGAGATCGGCTGGCCCCTGGGCTTCAAGCTGTCTCAGCAAGCGGAGTACCGGATCAGCGGCATCGTGGCCGCCGTGGTGTCCATGGGTTTGAGTGGTTGGCTACTCTGGATGGCGCAGCGTGAGATTCCCATCGGCACGGCCTATGCCGTGTGGACGGGCATCGGCGGCGCCGGCACTTTTTTGATCGGGGTGATGTTCTTTGGCGATGCCGCCACGCTGTGGAGATTCCTCGGTGTGGCGATGATCGTCGGCGGCGTTATCACCCTCAAGCTCGCCCACTGAAGCGTGGGTGCAGGAGCATTTGATGAGCACAAAACAATTTGACGTCGTCGTGATCGGCGGCGGCCCTGGCGGTTATATCGCCGCCATCCGCGCGGCCCAGCTGGGCTTCAACGCCGCTTGTATCGACGAGTGGAAAAACGACAAGGGCGGCCCCGCACCGGGCGGCACCTGCACCAACGTGGGCTGCATTCCTTCCAAGGCGCTGCTGCAATCGTCGGAGCATTTCGAGCACGCCAACCACCACTTTGCCGACCACGGCATCTCGGCCGACAACATCAAGATGGATGTGGCCAAGATGATCGGCCGCAAAGACATGGTGGTGAAGCAGAACAATGACGGCATCTTGTACCTGTTCAAGAAGAACAAGGTCAGCTTCTTCCACGGCCGCGGCTCCTTTGTCGCAGCCAAGGATGGCCTGTACGAGATCAAGGCCGGCGAGGAAGTGATCCTGGCCAAGCACGTGATTCTGGCTACCGGCTCGAATGCCCGCCAACTGCCCGGCGCTGCGTTCGATGAAGAGAACATCCTCAGCAACGACGGCGCACTGCGCATCGGCGCTGTGCCTAAGAAGCTGGGCGTGATCGGCTCCGGCGTGATCGGCCTGGAAATGGGTTCGGTCTGGCGCCGCCTGGGCGCGGAAGTGACCGTGCTGGAAGGTCTGCCGACATTCCTGGGCGCTGTCGACGAGTCCGTGGCCAAGGAAGCCGCCAAGCTGTTCAAGAAGCAAGGCCTGAAGATCGAGCTGGGCGTCAAGATCGGTGAAGTCAAGTCCGCCAAGGACGGCGTCACTGTGGCCTACACCGACGCCAAGGGCGCTGCGCAGACCCTGGCCGTGGACAAGCTCATCATCTCCATCGGCCGCGTGCCCAACACCATCGGTTTGAATTCCGAAGCGGTTGGCCTGAAGCTGGACGAGCGCGGTGCCATCGAAGTGGACGGCGACTGCAAGACCAATCTGCCCAATGTCTGGGCGGTGGGCGATGTGGTGCGTGGCCCGATGCTGGCGCACAAGGCCGAGGAAGAAGGCGTTGCCGTGGCCGAGCGCATTGCCGGTCAACATGGCCATGTCAACTTCAACACCATCCCTTGGGTGATCTACACCAGCCCCGAGATCGCCTGGGTCGGCCGCACCGAGCAGCAACTCAAGGCCGACGGCGTTGAGTACAAGGCCGGTCAGTTCCCCTTCCTGGCCAACGGCCGCGCACGTGCCCTGGGTGATACCAATGGCTTCGTCAAGTTCCTGGCTGACGCCAAGACCGACGAAATCCTGGGCGTGCACATCATCGGCCCGATGGCCTCGGAGCTGATCTCCGAAGCCGTGGTGGCGATGGAGTTCAAGGCCTCGGCCGAAGACATCGCCCGCATCTGCCATGCTCACCCGAGCCTGAGCGAAGCCACCAAGGAAGCGGCCCTGGCCGTGGACAAGCGCACGCTCAATTTCTGATGCTGATCTGAGCAGAACAAGGGGCGACCGTGGTCGCCCTTTTTTGTTGGAATCCTGAATGACCTCCGTCACCGAGCTTTACCAGCTGACCCTGCAAGAACGCGGCTACACCGCTGACCCGGCCCAGCTGCGCGCCGTCGCAGCCCTGCAGCGCTGCCAAGACGAATGGGCCGACTACAAAGCCCGCCGCAGCAATGCCGTTACCAAGCTGCTGCGCCACCCACCGCTGCCGCGCGGCGTGTATATGTTCGGCGGCGTGGGTCGGGGCAAGAGCTTTCTGATGGACTGCTTCTTCCAGGCCGTGCCGCTGACCCGCAAGACCCGTCTGCATTTCCATGAATTCATGCGCGAAGTGCACCGCGAGTTGCAGGAACTCAAAGGCATTCCGGATCCTTTGGAAGAGTTGGGTAAGCGCATTGCCAAACGCTTTCGCCTGATTTGCTTTGACGAGTTCCATGTGTCGGATGTGACCGATGCGATGATTCTTCATCGCTTGCTGGACGCGATGTTCCGCAACCGCGTCTCCATCGTCACGACCTCCAACTTCCGGCCCGACGACCTCTATCCCAATGGCTTGCACCGGGATCGCATCTTGCCGGCCATCGCGCTCTTGAATGAGAAGCTTGAGGTCATCAATGTGGACAACGGCTTCGACTACCGGCGCCGCACGCTGGATCATGTGGAGCTGTATCACATGCCCTTGGGCGAGGCCGCCGATGCGGCGTTGACCCGTGCCTTCGAGGCCCTCGCTGAGGCCAAAGAAGAGAGCCCGTTGCTGCGCATCGAGCATCGCGAGCTCCGTGCGCGCCGGCGAGCCGGCGGCGTGGTCTGGTTTGATTTCAATGCCTTGTGTGGCGGGCCGCGATCGCAAAACGATTATCTGGAATTGGCGAGCCAGTTCCATACCTTGATTCTGTCCAATGTGCCCGAGATGCCGCCGCGCTTGAGTAGCGAGGCGCGCCGTTTCACTTGGCTGATCGACGTGCTGTACGACCGCCGCGTCAAGCTGTTCATCTCTGCCGCCGTGGCCGCCGAAGCGCTGTATACCGAAGGCCCCTTGGCGCATGAGTTCCCGCGCACCGTCTCGCGGCTGCAAGAGATGCAGTCGTCGGAGTATTTGTCGCTGGAGCGGCGTGATGTGGATACCTCGCTCACCTGAGCCGGATCGGTGGCTGAATGTGTGCGGACCAGAAAGCGGATGCGGCAATGCTTGAGTTCAAGATGATGCAGCCCTGGGCTGGGGCCCTGTTGCGCGCCTTGCCGCTGGCCCTGTTGTCCGCAGCGGCGGCCTCGGCCGGGCTGAGCAATGGCATGGGTGCAGATGCCGAGCGAGCCGCCTTGCAGCGCCAAAGCGCGGCCATCGAAGCGCAGTTCAACAAAGACAGCGAAGCCTGCCAGTCGCGCTTCATGGTTACGGCCTGCCTGGATCAGGCGCGCCAGCGCCGGGAGCAGGCCTTGCGGCCGCTGCAGCAGCGTCTTGACGCTTTGTCCTTGGCCGAGCGCCGCGCCCGCGCCGAGGCGCAGCGCGAGGCTGTGCAGGCCCGCCAGCGTGAGTTTGAAAGCAGGGAGGGGCAGCGCCGCACCGAAGCCTTGCTGCGTGCGCCCAGCGCGGATGCTGCAAACCAGCCCCTGCGTGATTTGCGTGCGCCGCGCGCGCCGCTCATGGACCGACGCGAGCGTGAAGACACCAAGGCCACTCAGCAAACACGCGCCGAGCAAGAGGCTGCCAAGCGCGCCGAGCAATCGCAAAAGCGCCTGCAGCAGATGCAAGCGCATCAAGCTGAAGCGCAGCGCCGCAATGAAGAGCGGCTAAAAAAACAGGCCGAAAGCGGCAAGCCTGCGCCGGTCAGCTTGCCTGTGCCGCCCGCAGCGCAGTTGCCGGCTCGGGTGCAAGCGCCGCTTGCTGCATCGGCACCCGCCTCAGCATCATCGAGCGCGCCAAAGCGCTGAGCTTGTAGGCTGTTTTCGAGTACTGGTGATTGGGCCCCGCAGGCCCAAACTCAAATGAGCGCTTCGACCCGAATAATGGCCAGCGACAGATTGTCGCCCGTGCCACGGGCACGTTGGCGTGCCTTGGCGATCAAGGCCTCGGCTGCTTCCCGGGGTGGCAGCTGTTTGAGCGTATTGCCCAGTTCGGTCTGGCTGAAGTAGTGCCAGAGTCCGTCGGTGCAGCACATCAAGGTGTCGCCAATTTCCAGGCTGTCGATGCGGCTGAGTTGGGTTGCTGGCTCAGCCACCGTGCCCAGGCAGGCGGTCAGCAGATTCGATTGCGGATGGCTTTGCGCTTCCAGTTCGCTGATCTCACCCTCGTCCACCAGGCGTTGCACATAGGAATGGTCGAGCGTGCGCTTGATCATCTCGGCGCCGCGGAAGAGGTAAATGCGTGAGTCACCCGAATGCACCCAGTAGCAGCGCCGGTCGCTATTGATCAGGAAGGCGGCCACAGTGCTGTGCGGTTCTTCCTCGGCCGACAAAGCGGTCAGCTTGATCATCAGATGGGCCTCGGACACCAGTTGCTGCAGCAAGTCTTCGGCTGATTCTTCTTCGGGCACAAAGCGCTCAAACAATTGTTGTGCGGTCAGCAACACCTGATCGGCGGCCTTGCGCCCGCCGCTTTTGCCGCCCATGCCGTCGGCCACGACGGCCAGCACGCAGCCGCTGTATCGGGGGTGGGAGATGACGCCAACCTGATCTTGCTGGTAAGTTCTGTCACCGCGATGGGTGCCGGTGGCGGCAGCAAGGCGAAAGCCTGGGAGGATGCGAGTCATGGCCAAAACTATAATCCCTAGCCCGGTAGATATTGCCCTGGAATGAGCGAATATCCGCCTTCTCTTTTGAAGCCCAAGACTGCGAGTTTGCACCGAGCCCATGGATGAAGAACTGCACTCGCTGTCGCGCCGCCTGATTGAGCTGCGCATGGAGCATGCCGATCTGGATTTGCTGATCGACCGACTCACCCTGGATGAAGCGCAGGCCAAGAGCCAGGGCCTGGCCTCGGACGAACTGAGCTTGCGTCGCCTGAAAAAGCGCCGCCTGGCGCTGCGCGATCTGATTGCTAAGCTGGAACTGGAAAGCGACCCTGATGAACGGGCCTGAGCAGGTGTTGGGCGAGCCTGCTGAGGACTTGGCGATTCCTGAAGTCGACGATCAGTCTCCTTCCGAGTTGGAGCAGTGGGTGGCCGCGGCCTTTGCCCCGGGTGGCCCGATCTCCCAGGCGGACCCCGGCTACTCCCCACGCGAGCAGCAATTGCAAATGAGCCAGGCGGTGGCGCGCGCCATTGCCCGCCGCGAGACCTTGGTGGTCGAGGCTGGCACGGGGGTGGGCAAGACCTTTGCCTATCTGGTGCCGGCGCTGTTGTCGGGTGGCCGTGCCTTGATCAGCACCGCGACCAAGAATCTGCAAGACCAGCTTTTCATGCGCGACTTACCGCGCCTGTGCAAGGCCTTGCAAACACCGGTGCGAATCGCGCTGCTGAAAGGGCGCGGTAGCTATCTGTGTACCCACCGCATGCAACATGCCCGCCACAGCGAGGAGCTGACCGACAGGCGCGCCGTGCTGGCCCTGGCGCGCATCGAGCGTTGGGCGCTGCAAACGCAAAGCGGGGATCTGGCTGAATTGGACGGGCTGGATGAGCGCTCCTCGGTGATCCCGCTGGTGACTTCCTCGCGAGACAACTGCCTGGGCTCCGATTGCCCGGAGTACCGCGCCTGCCATGTGGTCAAGGCGCGCCGCGAGGCCATGGAGGCCGATGTGGTGGTGGTCAACCACCATCTCTTCTTCGCCGACATGACGCTGCGCGACAGCGGGGTGGCCGAGTTGCTGCCCAGTGTTGATCTGGCCGTCTTCGACGAGGCCCATCAGCTGGCCGAAGCGGGCGTGCAGTTTCTGGGTATGCAGTTGGGCAGTGCGCAGCTGCTGGACTTCGGCCGCGATGTGCTGGGCTTGGGCCTGGCGCAGGCGCGTGGCCTGCAGGATTGGCAGGGCTTGCAAGCGCGCCTGGAAAAGGCGGCGCGCGAACTGCGCTTAGTCAGTGCCGGGCCTCTGGCCAGTGCAGGCCGCGAGGTGCGCGGCATGATCAAGCTGGCCTGGAAAGAGCGCGCTGGTACGCCGGCTTTTGCGGCGGCTTTGGATGAGGTGGCGGAGGTGGCCGAGTTGGCGGTGGACTTGCTGGCTACGGTGGCCGAGACCTCGCCCGATTTTGTGCGCTTGCATGAGCGCGCCCAGCAATTGCTCAAGCTGGCGCAGGTTTTTGCGCAGGAGCCCGAGCCGGCCGACGTGCGCTGGATCGACCTCAGCCCGCATCAGGCGCGCTTGATCGAGTCGCCGCTGGACATCCGCGAAGCCATGCAAGAGCAACTGGGCGCTGCGCCCAAAGCCTGGGTGTTCACCTCGGCCACCTTGGGTGATGACGAGCGCCTGACTTGGTTCACCGAGCCGGCGGGTCTGGATGATGCGCGGATCTTGCGCGTCGGCAGCCCCTTCAACTATGCCGAGAATGCGCGGCTCTACATCCCGCGCAATTTCCCCAAGCCCAACGAGGCCGCACACCCGCAGGAAGTGGCTGCGCTGGCGGCACGCTGCGCCCGCGCCTTGGGTGGTCGTACCTTTGTGCTAACGACGACATTGCGCGCACTGCAAACCATTGGCGACAGCCTGCGCTGGGACTTTGAGCAGGCGGGTGATGACATCATGGTGCTGCAGCAAGGTGTGGCGCCCAAGCGCATGTTGCTGCAGCAGTTCATGGAGCATCCGCGTGCCGTGCTGGTGGGTTCGGCTAGTTTTTGGGAGGGCATCGACGTGCCGGGCGACAGCCTGCAATGCGTGCTGATCGACAAGCTGCCGTTCCCCCCGCCCAATGACCCGCTGGTGGAGGCGCGGGTGCAGCGCCTGGAGGCTGCGGGCCGCAATGCCTTCGCGCATTACTTCATCGCCGAGGCAGCCATTGCTTTGAAGCAAGGGGGCGGGCGCTTGATTCGCACCGAGCAGGACCGGGGCCTGCTGGTGGTTTGCGACCCCCGCATGGCGGTGATGAACTATGGCCGGCGCCTGCGTGAGGCGCTGCCGCCGATGACCCGCCTGACTGAGGAGGCCGAGGCGCTCGACTGGCTGCAATTGCTGGCCGAGATGCGCGAGGAAGAGCAATAAAAAAACGCGCCGGTCTGGCGCGTTTTGTTGTGTGGTCTGCGCTGGTGCGGCGCAAGCTGGGGTCAGGTCTTGCCCAAGACCCCGGCTGCCGGCATCACCAGACCTTCCACCAGGGCTTGTCTTTACCGGGGTTGAGATAGGCGCTCTTCGGGAAGTTGGTGGCCAGCACGCGCTGGGCGCTGTCGCGCAGCGGCAGCAGGTCTAACTTCTCATAGCTCTTGACCATGATTTGCAGCGCGTGTTCGGCGGCTGGCGCGTACTGGAACTCTTGCACGGCTTGCTGGGCGCGATTGGCGGCCGCCACATAGGCGCCGCGCTCGTAGTAGTAGCGCGCCACATGCACCTCGTAATTGGCCAAGGTGTTGGTGATGAAGTCCACGCGAACGCGGGCATCACTGGCGTACTTCGAGTCGGGGTACTGCTCAACGACTTGGCGGAAAGACAGCAAGGCGTCCCGCGAGGCTTGTTGGTCGCGCTCGGAGATGTCTTGCGCGGCCAGGCGGCCAAACAGGCCTAAGTCTTCGTTGAAGTTGACCAGGCCGCGCATGTACAGCGCGTAGTCCATCGCCGGGCTGGATGGGTTGAGCTTGATGAAGCGATCCAGCGTTGTCACCGCTTGGGCGCGCTCGCCGCTCTTGTGATAAGCCCAGGCCAAATCCAACTGCGCTTGTTGGGCCATGGTGGTGCCAGCGGCGCGGCCTTCGATCTTCTCCAGGGCCTTGATGGCGCGGTCATAACTGCCCGCCATCAGGTCATCTTTGGCCTCTGCGTACAATTTGTTCAGATTGGCCTGCGAATTCGGGTCATCTTTGGGGGCCGAATTACAGGCCGCCAGGGCCAAGGCTACCGTGACAGTCAGCCAGGTCGCGCGGGCCTTTCGCGCAATGCGAGGCATGGCGCGGGGCTTGGCAGCAAGCTCTCCGGTCGGGAGGCTGGCTTGGCGCTTTACACATTTATCGATCATGATCCCTACAGGGCGGTGCATGGCACCCCCTCAGCTGAAGACGGAGCTTTCATTATATGGTTCAGGCCTTGCCTGCAGATTCAACAAACTCACCCGCGCAAGACGATGGTGAGTGGGACGCCGAGCAGAGCGTCGAGCAAGGCATAGAGGTGCGTGAGTCCCTGGTCACCGCCGAATGGCATGCCCAGCGTCTGGATCGCTGGATGGTGCAACTGGCACCGGAGTTTTCCCGCAATCATTTGCAGGGTTTGATCGAGCGCGGCTGCGTCAGCATCAATGGTCAGCCCGCCAATAGCGCGTCGAAAAAATTGCTGGCCGGCCAGTCGGTTCGGGTGGAGTTGCAGCCGACCGAAGAGAGTAAGGCCTTCCGAGCCGAGCCCATGGACCTCAATATCGTTTACGAGGATGCCCATCTTTTGGTGCTCAACAAGGCTGCGGGCATGGTGGTGCACCCGGCCTCAGGCAATTGGTCGGGCACGGTGATGAACGGCTTGCTGGCGCATCACCCGGCGGCGGCGACCCTGCCGCGTGCGGGCATCGTCCACCGACTGGACAAGGACACCAGCGGCTTAATGATGGTCGGCAAGACCTCTGAGGCGGTGACGGCGCTGACGCGCATGATCGCGGCCCGTCAGGTGCACCGCGAGTACGTTGCGCTGGCCTACGGCCGTGTGCCCGAGGCCATGGTCATTGACGTGCCGATCCGCCGTGACTTGATCTCGCGCATCAAGATGGCGGTGCTGGCCACTGGCAAGCCCTCTCGCACCGATGTTTTTGCGCTGGGCGAAGGGCAGGTGGGGGTGCGCAGCGTGGCGGCCGTGCACTGTGTGCTGCACAGCGGCCGCACCCATCAAATTCGGGTGCATCTGGCCTTCAAGGGGCATCCGCTGGTGTCGGATGCGATGTACGGCGGTGTGCCAGCATTGGGTTTGACGCGGCAGGCTTTGCATGCCGCGCGCTTGAGTTTTGCGCATCCCATCACCGGGGCAGCGCTGCAATTTGATGCGGTTTTGCCACAGGATTTGGCATCTGCCTGGGAATTGTTGGGCCTGCCCGAGTTGCAATTGCCGCCGGTGAGCTACTGAGGGCGCTACAATCGGGGCCTGCTGATGCAGTTGAGTGATCGCGCACCAGCCCGCTGCGTGAGCCTTGAGCTTGATTCTTGCTATAGCAAGCTCCGCCCAAGCCACGCATCAATTGCACAAAACCCCGCCCCTGCGGACATTGGTCCTGACGCCTACAAGCTGGTGAGTTGAACCAGCGAGGCGAGTGATCAATGCCTGGGCCAGGAATATCGCAAAACCCCCGTTTGAATCGGGAAAAATGACGAAAGTCAATGAACACACAGGATGCTAAGCGCGTCCTCGAGACCGCGCTCATCTGCGCCCAGCAGCCTTTGACTCTGCGCGAAATGCGCAGCTTGTTTGCCGATGCGATTGGGCCAGATACCTTGCGCAGCGTCTTGGATGAAATCACCCGAGACTGGGAAGGTCGCGGCGTTGAACTGGTGGCCGTGTCTTCGGGTTGGCGTTTTCAAAGCCGGCCGGAGCTGCGTGAGTACCTGGATCGCCTGCATCCCGAAAAGCCTCAGCGTTATTCCCGTGCCGTGATGGAGACCCTGGCCATCATTGCTTACCGGCAACCGGTGACCCGGGGAGATATCGAAGACATCCGGGGTGTGGTGGTGTCGACCCAGATCGTCAAGCAGCTTGAAGATCGCGGCTGGATTGATGTGATTGGTTATCGCGAGGCGCCGGGGCGGCCCGGCCTCTACGCCACCACCAAGCAGTTTTTGGATGATCTGGGCCTCAACAGCCTGGAGCAATTGCCGGAGTTGGAGGCCAGTGGTGCTAGCCCGACCCAGGCCTTGGCTGATGCGGCCGGGCTGCAAGGCCTTTTGATTGATGACATTGCTGAAGCAAACGAAGTAAACCTTCATTCCAGCCCGGATTCATTGTCTGAATCCGAGCTTTCTGAATCTCTTGATTCCTCCTCAGCGCCAGCCCTCAATGACGGCGGCGCGTCCCCTCCGGCGACGCCGGACCCTTTGTCTGACGCCGCCGATAAGGTGCAAACCGACGCATGAATTCCAACGACCAAGAACCCCAAGACACTGCCGCTGCCGGCGCTCCTTCGACCGAAGCTGAAGCCGCGCCCAAGCGCAAGCGCAGCCCGGCCAAGCCCAAGGTGGCTGCCGAAGTCGCAGCGCCCGCCGATGAGGCAGCTGCTGCCGTGAGCAAGCCGCGCGCTGCGCGCAAGACGGCCGTCAAGAAGGCTGAAGGCGCCGCCGCCGATGTGGCTGCAACTGCTGAGCCGGCCGCAGTGCCTGAGGCTGGGGAAGTTGCTGAAGCTGCGCCCAAGCGCCGCGCGCCGCGCAAGACGGTGGCTGCCGCCGCTGACGCGGTGGTGGAAGTTGCTGCTGAGGCGCAAGCTGCTGCATCGGCCGCTGTGACTGAAGTGGCTGAAGTCGCTGAGGTGGCAGCCAAGCCAGCCCGCAGAACTGCCCGCGCCGAAGCTGCGCCGGTGTTCACGCTGGGCCCGGATCAGTCTGCCGCTGAGGGGGGCGTTGCGCAAGCTGCCGCTGGTGATGAGGGGTCTGAGTCTGGTGCTGCTGAGGGCGGCGATGGTGCTGAGAGCATCGAAGGTAGCGAGCGCCGTAGCCGCAATCGCAATCGCCGCCGTGGCCGCAAGGATTTCGCTGAAGGCGAAGAGCGCGCGCCGCGGGCTGCTGTTGAAGTCCAAGCGCCTGCACCTGAAGTGCTGGCAGCCGTGGGTGAGCGTTTTGCCGAAGTGCTGACGGGTGACTTCGACGCCACCGTGGAAGACATCGAATCGGATGAGGCGCAAGACGAAGGCGAGGGCGAAGAGCAGGACAGCAAGCGCGTCCTGGCCCCCGAGCCCGATGCGCCCAAGCTGCAAAAGGTGCTGGCCCAAGCCGGTATCGGCTCGCGCCGCGACATCGAGGACATGATTGCCGACGGCAAGATCGAAGTGAACGGCGAAGTGGCCCATATCGGCCAGCGCATCTCCTTCGGCGACAACGTGCGCGTGGCCGGCAAGCCGATCCGCGTGCGCATTTCGCCGCCGGCGCCGCGCATCCTGGCTTATCACAAGCCGGCCGGCGAAGTGGTGACCTTCAACGACCCGGAAGGTCGCCCGACCGTGTTCCGCCATCTGCCGCGCCTGCAACAAGGCAAGTGGCAGTCGGTGGGCCGTCTGGACATGAATACCGAAGGCTTGCTGCTGTTCACCAACTCCGGTGAGTTGGCTAATCAGCTGATGCACCCGCGCTTCGGCGTGGAGCGTGAGTACGCCGTGCGCGTGCTGGGTACGCTGACGCCTGATCAAAAGGCGCGGCTGCTGGAAGGCGTCGTCATCGAAGGCCAGAAGGCCGCTTTCAAGAGCATTGAAGACGGCGGCGGCGAGGGCGTGAACCATTGGTATCGCGTCGTCATCACCGAAGGTCGCAACCGCGAAGTGCGCAAGCTCTTTGAGGCCGTGGGCTTGGTGGTGAGCCGCCTGATTCGTATCCGCTACGGCACCGTGGTGCTGCCGCGTGGTTTGAAGCGCTGCGTCTGGATCGAGTTGGGCGAAGAGGATGTGAAGATCATCCGCCGCCTGGCTGGTGGCCCGCAGCAAGAGCGTGCTGATCGTGGTGAGCGTCCCGAGCGTGGCGATCGCCCAGAGCGTGGCAACCAGATGCGCAGCGAGCGCCCGCAGCGCGGCAACGATCGCGGTGCGGAACGTGGGCCTGATCGTGGTGCCGAACGTGGCGGCGAACGTGGTGCTGAGCGTGGTGGCGAACGCGCCCCCGAGCGCGGCAATGACCGCAATGCCGACCGTGGCAACAACCGCGGCCGCCGTGCCGATGGTCGTCATGGTGGTGTCGGCCCGCGTCCTTCGCGTCCGGTGGAGCGCAGCGAGCGTCCGCAGGATCGCGGCCCAGAGCGCTTTGCCGAGCGTGGCAATGAGCGGGTGAACGAGCGCGGCGCCGACCGCCAGGACGACGATTTCGACGAGCCGATCCCGCGCAATATCAATCCGCTGGAGCAGACCTTTGATCGCCGCTTCGCGACCAGCAAGGGTCGTGGCATCCCGGCCGGTTTTGGCGCCGGCGGCAGTGCCGCTGACCGCGGCGGCCGTGGTGGCCGCCAAGGGGGTGGCGATGGCCCGCGTCAACCCGATCCGATGCAGACCTCGGTCGGCTATATCGGTGCCGACGCCTTTGTGCGCCGTGGCAACCGGGGCGGCGGTGGTGGTCGTGGCGGCCAAGGTGGCAATAACGGTGGCGGCGGCCGTTCCGGCGGCGGCTACGGCGGCCGTAACCGCTAAAAAAGTCCGGCCCGCAGGGTCGGCAAGGAATGACAGCGTCGCACTGCATGCGGCGTTGTCATCCTCACACAGTACAATCACGGGCTTTGCTAAGCCCCCCGATTTCAGGAGAAAACCATGGCTATCGAACGCACTCTGTCCATCATCAAGCCCGACGCCGTCGCCAAGAACGTCATCGGCCAAATCTACGCTCGCTTTGAAGGCGCTGGCCTGAAGATCGTGGCTGCCAAGATGGCCCACCTGTCGCGTGGCGAGGCTGAAGCCTTCTACGCCGTGCACAAGGCACGTCCTTTCTTCAACGACCTGGTCAACTTCATGATCTCCGGTCCCGTCATCATCCAAGCTCTGGAAGGCGAGAACGCCATCCTGAAGCACCGCGATCTGATGGGCGCCACCGACCCGAAGAAGGCCGAGAAGGGCACCATCCGTGCTGACTTCGCTGACAGCATCGATGCCAACGCCGTGCACGGTTCCGACGCCGCCGAAACAGCAGCGCAAGAAATTGCGTTCTTCTTCCCCGGCATGAATGTTTACAGCCGTTAATTCGGCAGTCGCAAAGCCTCTTGTGCCTCGGCCTTGAGGCCGCGCGACACAAGAGGATTGAAGACTCATGGACGCAGCCGTCAACCTGCCTGGACTCACGAACCTACTCGGTTTCGACCTCGAAGGCCTGGCCGCGTACTGTGAGCAGCTGGGTGAGAAGCGCTTTCGCGCCACCCAGCTTTTCCGTTGGATCCATCAAAAAGGTGCGTCTGATTTTGATCAGATGACCGACCTGGCCAAGTCGCTGCGCGACAAGCTGGCCTCACGCGCATGCGTCACGGCGCTGCCCGTTATCTCCGAACATATTTCCACCGACGGCACGGTCAAATGGCTGTTCGACGTCGGTGCCGGCAATGCGGTCGAAGCGGTGTTCATCCCCGAAACCGACCGCGGCACCTTGTGCATTTCCAGTCAGGCCGGTTGCGCCGTGGGCTGCCGTTTTTGCTCCACCGGCCACCAAGGCTTCAGCCGCAACCTCGACACTGCCGAGATCATTGCCCAACTCTGGTTCGCCGAGCACAGCCTGCGCAAGCGCTTCAATCAGACTGAACGCGTCATCTCCAATGTGGTGATGATGGGCATGGGTGAGCCGCTGCAGAACTACAGCGCCCTGGTGCCCGCGCTGCGCATGATGCTGGACGACCATGGCTACGGCATGTCGCGCCGCCGCGTCACGGTCTCGACCTCGGGCGTGGTGCCCATGATCGAGCGCCTGCGTGACGATTGCCCGGTGGCTTTGGCCGTGTCCTTGCACGCGCCGACCGATCCGCTGCGCGACCAGCTAGTGCCGCTGAACAAGAAGTACCCCATTGCTGAGTTGCTGGACGCTTGCAACCATTACCTGGAAAAGGCGCCGCGCGACTTCATCACCTTTGAGTACTGCATGCTGGACGGCGTCAATGACACGCCCGAGCAGGCGCATGCCTTGGTGGAATTGCTGCGCGGCCATGTGTCCTGCAAGATCAATCTGATCCCCTTCAATCCCTTCCCGGCCTCCGGCTTGAAACGCAGTGCGAACGAGCGTGTCAAGGCCTTTGCCGATGTGCTGCTGCAGGCAGGCCTGATCACCACGGTGCGCAAGACGCGCGGTGACGATATCGACGCAGCTTGCGGGCAGTTGGCCGGTGAGGTGCAAGACCGCACCCAGGTGCATGTGCGCATGGTGCGAGCGCCAATAGTGGTAAAAGGCGCGAGCCCTTCCTGAACCTCCGTTCTTCAGCCAGCCCGCCGCCATGAAAAACTTCTCGTCAGTTTCCGATGCGCCTGTCTCGACTTGCTTGCATTTTTTGACCCGACCTTTGCTGGCGCTGATGGTGGCCGCCACCGCGCTCATGGTCGGTTGCGCCGCGCCGCAAGGCAATGAGCGGGAAGTGCCCCGCACCGATTTCGATTCCACCGACGCTGATCGCCGCGCTTCTGTGCGTATGGAGCTGGCCGGTGGCTACTTTTCGCGCGGCCAGTACGACACGGCGCTGAACGAGGTCAAGCAGGTCTTGGCGATCAAGCCGGATATGCGTGAAGCGCTCAATTTGCGCGGCCTGATCTACGGCGCCCTGGGTGAGACCCAGTTGGCCGAAGACAACTTCCGCCGCACCTTGAATCTGTATCCGCAAGACCCGGATACCTTGCACAACTACGGCTGGATCCTGTGCCAGCAAAAGCGCTGGTCGGCGGCGCAAGAGCAGTTTGATCGTGCCCTGGCCCAGACCAGCTACCGCGCACCCTCGCGTACCTGGCTGGCCAAGGGGGTTTGTGAGGCGCGTGCAGGTCGCCAGGCCGCGGCCGAGCAGAGCCTGCAGAAGGCTTTTGAATTTGATCCTGCCAGCCCAGCCGTTGCCTTCAATTTGGCCGAGGTGCTGTACCGCGGCCAGCAATATGAGCGCGCGCGTTTCTACATTCGCCGCGTCAATGCGCAGACCGAACAGAGCAATGCCCAAAGCCTTTGGCTGGCATTGAAAATAGAGCGCGGCATGGGCAGCAGCGCGGGCGTTGAGGACCTGAGCCAGCAGTTGCGCAAGCGCTATCCGCAGTCCCCGGAGCTGAAGGCTCTGGACGCGGGCCGCTTCGACGAATAAAAAAGAACAAGAGGGAATGAACGCATGACTTCGAATCTGAGCGGGCCTATTGCAAGCGAGGCAGCCGAGGCAACCGACTTGCCCGCCACAGAAGTTGGCGCCGGCGCGCCGCAGTCGGCCGGTGCCTATCTGCGCGCCGCGCGTCAGCAAAGTGGCCTGCATATCGCCGCGCTGGCCGTCATGCTCAAGGTGCCACAGGCCAAGCTGGAGGCCATTGAGGGCGACCGTTGGCAGGACCTGCCGGATATGACTTTTGTTCGCGCCCTGGCCAAAGCCATGTGCCGTGCGCTGAAGGTTGACGCCGGCCCGGTGATGGCCATGCTGCCGAGCAGCGAGGACAAGGTTCTGAGCGTGTCCCGTGGCTTGAATACGCCATACCGCGACCGCTCCGCTGACAGCTTTTCGCTGGAATTGCTGGGCCGCCCGGTGGTATTGGGCGCGGGTGGCTTGCTGGTGGCTGCGGCCGTGGTCTTTTTTATGCCCGCTGACTGGTTGCAGAACTTGACTGCCAAGAGCCAGCCTGCGCTCGACGTGCCCGCCGCAAGCGTGCCGGTTTTGGCTGCGCCTTCAGCGCCTGCTCAAGACTTGGCGCCGGTGGTGCCGGGTGCCAGTTCCCTGGCCGTATCCGTCGAGACCAATGCCCCGG
Organism: Paucibacter sp. KCTC 42545; assembly: GCF_001477625.1. Taxonomy (NCBI): domain Bacteria; kingdom Pseudomonadati; phylum Pseudomonadota; class Betaproteobacteria; order Burkholderiales; family Sphaerotilaceae; genus Roseateles; species Paucibacter sp. KCTC 42545. The sequence continues at coordinate 2,885,482 of NZ_CP013692.1, read as the reverse complement.
TGCTGGCGAATGCGCCGGCATCCGCCGCAGCGGCATTGACGACCTCGTCATTGAGCCCGGCGCCGGTGAACACGGCCCAATTGGCGGCCAAGCCCGCCTTGGGTGCCACGCCGACGGCCAGCGCGCCCGTGCCTGCACCGGTTCCTGGCCTTGGTCAAGTGCCTTTGCGCGTCAAGATCAGCGACGAATCCTGGGTCGAGGTGGTTGATGCCAAGGGTCAGGTCTTGCTTTCCAAACTGCTGCGCCCCGGCGATGAGCAGAATCTCGTTGGCACGCCGCCCCTGAAGATCCGCGTTGGCAATGTGGCCGGTACCGAGCTGACCCTGCGTGGCAGCTTGGTGGATTTGAAAGCCCAGTCACGTGACAACGTGGCCCGCATCGAACTGAATTGAACATCATGAGCAGCAGCGACATCATTTTGGACAGCAATATCGAGCAGGCGATTGCCGCCGCCATGCCGGCCCCGCGCCGCTCGCGCCAGGCGCAAGTGCGCCAGGGCTCGCGCATAGTCACCATCGGTGGCGACGCCCCGGTTCGGGTGCAGTCCATGACCAATACCGACACGGTGGATGTGATCGGCACCGCCATCCAGGTCAAAGAGCTGGCGATTGCCGGCTCGGAGTTGGTGCGCATCACCGTCAACACGCCGGAAGCGGCCGAAGCGGTGCCCCATATCCGCGAGCAGCTCGACCGCATGGGCATTGATGTGCCGCTGGTGGGGGACTTCCACTACAACGGCCACCGCTTGCTGACCGACTACCCGGCCATGGCGCAGGCCTTGGCCAAGTACCGCATCAACCCCGGCAATGTGGGCAAGGGTGACAAGCGCGATCGCCAATTCGGCCAGATGATCGAAGCGGCGATCAAGTACGACAAAGTCGTGCGCATCGGGGTCAACTGGGGCAGCCTGGATCAAGAGTTGCTCGCCAGCATGATGGACGAGAACGCGCTGCGGGCCGTGCCTTGGGATGCCAAGCAGGTGATGTACCGCGCACTGATCCAGTCGGCCCTGAGCTCGGCGGCCTATGCCCGTGAACTGGGCCTGAACCCCGACAACATCATCATCAGCTGCAAGGTCAGCGGCGTGCAGGACCTGATCTCGGTCTACCGTGCCCTCGCCGCGCGTTGCGATTACGCCCTGCATCTGGGCCTGACCGAAGCCGGCATGGGCACCAAGGGCACGGTGGCTTCCGCCACGGCCCTGTCCATCCTGCTGCAAGAGGGCATTGGCGACACCATCCGCGTCTCGCTCACGCCTCAGCCCGGTGAAGCCCGCACCCAAGAAGTGGTGGTGGCGCTGGAGATTTTGCAAAGCCTGGGTCTGCGCGCCTTTAATCCCAGCGTGACGGCCTGCCCGGGCTGCGGCCGCACCACCAGCACCACCTTCCAGGAACTGGCCAAGCAAATCGACGACTTCCTGCGTGCGCAGATGCCGGTCTGGCGTGCCAAATACCCCGGCGTGGAAAACCTCAAGGTCGCCGTGATGGGCTGCATCGTCAACGGCCCCGGCGAGAGCAAGCATGCCGACCTGGGCATCAGCCTGCCCGGCACCGGCGAGGCGCCGGCCGCCCCGGTCTTCATCGACGGTGAAAAGGCCCTGACCCTGCGTGGTGACAATATCGCCAACGAGTTCCATGCCTTGGTGGAAAGCTATATCGAGAAACGTTTCGGCGCTGCGGCCCAAACAGCCTGAATCCGCCTGAAAACAAAGAGCGCCATTGATGACTGAAGTACAAGCGAAAAAATTGCCCCAGCTGCAAGCGGTCAAGGGCATGAACGACATCCTGCCGGCCGAGTCGGCCCGCTGGGAATGGCTGGAAGCCAAGATGCGCAATGTCTTGCAGCGCTATGGTTATGCCAATGTGCGTACCCCCATCGTCGAGCCCACCGCCTTGTTTGTGCGCGGCATTGGCGAGGTGACGGACATCGTCGAGAAGGAGATGTATGCCTTCGAAGACCGCGCCGACAAGCATGGCCAAGCCGAGCATCTGGCCCTGCGCCCCGAGATGACGGCTGGCGTGGTGCGCGCCATGATCGAGCACTCCTATCTGCGTGACTCGGGCCGCCGCCTGTACTACTTCGGCCCCATGTTTCGGCGTGAGAAGCCGCAAAAAGGCCGCTATCGTCAGTTCCACCAAATGGGCGTGGAAGCACTGGGCTTTGCCGGCCCGGACGTCGACGCCGAAGTGATTCTGATGGGCAGCCGCCTGCTGCGCGAACTGGGCCTAGTGGATGGTGAGCATGTTCGCCTGGAGTTGAACTGCCTGGGCGAAGTGGCCGAGCGCCGCGCCCACCGCGAAGCCCTGATTGCCTATCTGGAGGAGCACAAAGAGCTGCTGGACGAAGACAGCCAGCGCCGCCTTTACACCAACCCCTTGCGCGTGCTGGACACCAAGAATCCGGCTCTGCAAGCGATGGCCAATGCGGCGCCCAAGCTGCTGGACTTCCTGGGCGAAGCCTCGCTGGCGCACTTCAATGGCGTGCGCGCCATTCTGGATGCGGCCGGTGTGGCCTACCAAATCAACCCACGCCTGGTGCGTGGCCTGGACTATTACAACCTGACCGTGTTCGAGTGGGTCACCGACAAGCTGGGCTCGCAAGGCACCGTTTGCGGTGGTGGCCGCTATGACGGCCTGATCGAACAGCTGGGCGGCAAAGCTGCGCCGGCAGTGGGCTTCGGCATGGGCATGGAGCGCATGCTCTTGCTGCTGGAAGAAGTGGGTGTATTGCCCAGCGCCCCGGTGCCGCAAGCCTATGCCATCGTGCCCTCGGTCAAAGGCTTGCCTCAGGTGATGGTGACGCTGGAGGCGCTGCGCGCCGCCGGCGTGTCGGTGGTCTTGCACCCTGGCCAGAGCAGCATGAAATCGCAGTTCAAGAAGGCCGATGCCAGTGGCGCGGCCTTCGCCCTGATCTTTGGCGAGGACGAAGTCGCCCAGGGTCAGGTGGCGGTCAAGCCCTTGCGCGCCGAAGGGGCAGAGCAATTCATTCGACCCATGGTCGATGCCTCGGCTTGGGCGGCCGAGCTGCTCAACTCATAATCGCGACCGGCTGAGTCCTTTGATGATTCATGCCGGCCACTTTCGCTAATTCAAAGAAACTTCTCATCCATGGCGTCGCATCTCGATCTCGAAGAACAAGAACAGTTAGACCAGCTGAAGGCATTCTGGAAGCGCTGGGGCAATCTCATCACCTGGGGCCTGACCCTGGCCGTGGCCGTGTTTGCCGCCTGGACCGGCTGGAACTGGTACCAGCGCGACCAAGCCATCAAGGCCGCCGCCATGTATGACGAGCTGGACCGTGCGGTGCAACTGGGCGAGGCTGACAAGGCCGGCCGCGTCTTCACCGACCTGAAGGATCGCTACCCCGGCACGGCCTACGCCGCCCAAGCCGCCCTGCAGGCCGCCAAGGTGCAGTTCGACAAGGGCAATGCCGATGCCGCCCAAGCCAGCCTGGCCTGGGCCGCCGATAACGCCAAGGCCGATGAGTACCGTGACATCGCGCGCTTGCGCCTGGCCGGCTTGCAACTCGACGCCAAGAAGTACGACGAAGCCGGCAAGACGCTGGATGGCATCAAGTCCAAGGAATTTGCTGCACTGCAGACCGACCGCCGTGGCGATCTGTTCAAGCTGCAAGGCAAGCCTGAGCAAGCCAAGGCCGAGTATCTGAAGGCCCATGCCGCGATGGACAAGACGCAGGACTATCGCCACCTGGTGGAAGCCAAGCTGGCCACCTTGGGTGTGGCCATGCCTGACGAAGCGGCTGCTGCCGCCGGAGCTGGCAAATGAGTCGGCTGACGAGCTGGGTCTCGGGTCGTCAGCTGCAGCGCAGCGCGGCGCTGTTGGCGGTGTCGGCGTTGTTGTCGGCATGCTCCCTCTTCGGTGGTGACAAAGCGAGCAAGCCCGCTGAGCTGGAAAAGATCACGCCCGCCATCGCTGGCCGCGTGGTCTGGAACACCAGCCTGGACAGCGTGCAGTTCCCGCTTTCCATCGCCGCCGTGGCCGACCAATTTGTGGTGGCCGGCACCGATGGTGTGGTGACTGCTTTGCAAGCCGCTAACGGCAAGCCTCTGTGGCGTGCCGATGTCGGCCAAAAGCTCAAGGCTGGTGTGGGCAGCGATGGCCGCTTCGCCGCCGTGGTGACCCGCAATAGCGAGTTGGTGGTGCTGGAAGCGGGCCGCGTGCTGTGGCGCAAGACCTTGCTGACGCCGGTGATCACCGCGCCTCTGGTGGCGGGTGAGCGGGTGTTTGTGCTGTCGGTGGACCGTCAGGTTCTGGCCTTCGATGCCCAAGAGGGCCGCAAGCTGTGGGAAATGCGCCGTCCTGGCGACGCGCTGACGCTGGCGCAGCCGGGTGTGATCGGTGCCTTCAAAGACACCCTGATCGTCGGCCAAGGCGCACGCCTGACCGGGGTTGACCCGAACAAGGGCACTGTGCGTTGGGAGGCCAGCGTGGCCAATCCGCGCGGCACCAACGAAGTCGAGCGTTTGGCTGACCTGGTTGGCCCAATGTTCCGCAGCGGTGATCTGCTCTGCGCCCGTGCCTTCCAGTCGGCCGTGGGTTGCGTCAATGCTGACCGTGGCCTGGCGCAGTGGAGTCGCAATGTCGGCGGCATCAACGGTGTTGGTGGCAGCGCGAGCCTGGTGGTTGGCGGCGATGCCTCCGATCGCCTGACCGCCTGGAATATCAATAACGGTGAAGTGCAGTGGACGGCGGAGCAATTCCTCAACCGCAAGCTCAGCGCGCCGTTGCTGCAAGCTGCCACCGTGATCGTGGGTGATTTTGAAGGCCAGGTGCATTTCCTGTCTGCCGAAACCGGCAAGACTCAGCTGCGCCTGAGCACCGATGGCTCGCCCATCGTTGCCGCCCCCGTGGCCTTGGGGCAAACCGTGTTGGTCGCCACGCGCAAGGGTGGTTTGTACGCCTTTCGCCCTGAGTAAGCAGGCCGGCGGCCCTCAATTTGTAGTTCAGTAGTCAACAGCTAAAAGAAGAAAAATATGAAACCTGTCATCGCACTCGTCGGGCGCCCCAATGTGGGCAAGTCCACCTTGTTCAACCGGATGACCAAGAGCCGCGATGCCATCGTGGCTGACTTCGCCGGTTTGACCCGCGATCGCCATTACGGCGATGGCCGCATCGGTAATCGCGAGTACATCGTGATTGACACCGGCGGCTTCGAGCCCGACAGCACGACAGGCATCGTCAAGGAAATGGCCAAGCAGACCCGCCAGGCCGTGGCCGAGGCGGATGTGGTGATTTTTGTGGTGGATGTGCGCTTGGGCCTGTCGGCGCAAGACTCCGACATCGCCCGCTATCTGCGCCAGGCCAGCAAGCGCGTGTTCGTGGCCGTCAACAAGGCCGAGGGCATGAGCGAGTCGCCACTGTTGGCGGAGTTCCATGAACTCGGCATGGGCAACCCGATCCCGATCTCGGCCGCGCACGGCCAGGGCATTCGCAGCCTGCTCGACATCGTGCTCGAACCTTTCGAATTCGCGGAAGAGGAAGACGGCGAATCCGGCGCCGCGCCGGACGGCGTGATCCGCCTGGCCGTGGCCGGCCGCCCGAACGTGGGCAAGAGCACGCTGATCAATACCTGGCTGGGCGAAGAGCGCCTGGTGGCGTTCGATATGCCCGGCACCACGCGCGACGCGATTGCCGTGCCCTTCGAGCGCAATGGCCAGCAGTTCCAGTTGGTCGACACGGCCGGTCTGCGCCGCAAGGGCAAGGTGTTTGAGGCGATCGAGAAGTTCTCGGTGGTCAAGACTCTGCAAGCCATTGCCGACGCCAATGTGGTGCTGTTGCTGATCGACGCCACCCAGGGTGTGTCGGACCAAGACGCGCACATCGCCGGCTATGTGCTGGAAAGCGGCCGCGCGGTGGTGATTGCCATCAACAAATGGGATGCCATCGACAGCTATCAGCGCGAGTTGCTGGCACGCTCCATCGAGCAGCGCTTGGCCTTCATGAAGTTCGCGCCCGTGCTGCACATCTCGGCCTTGAAGCGTCAGGGTCTGGGCCCGCTGTGGGGCGCCTTGGCTGACGCCTATTCCTCGGCCTACAAAAAGATGACCACGCCGGTGCTCACCCGCCTGATTCAAGAGGCGGTGGAGCACCAAACGCCCAAGCGCAGCGGACACTATCGTCCCAAGCTGCGTTACGCCCACCAGGGCGGTATGAACCCGCCGCTGGTGATCGTGCACGGCAATTCGCTGGAAGGCGTGACCGAGGTCTACAAACGCTACCTGGAAGGCCGCATTCGCGCGCACTACAAATTGGTCGGCACGCCGCTGCGGATCGAGATGCGTTCCTCCAAGAATCCTTTCGCGGACAAGGAGTGACCCCGTCACCTCCCGCCCCGCCGGCAGCACTGAGGCTTACCCTGTGTTAAGGTGGAAACCGTTAGTTCGAACTCGTTTGTTTATCCCTCTCACAACACGGAGCATATCGTGAGCAATAAAGGCCAACTCTTGCAAGACCCCTTCCTGAACCTGCTGCGCAAAGAGCATGTTCCGGTCTCCATCTACTTGGTTAACGGCATCAAGTTGCAAGGCCACATCGAATCGTTCGACCAGTATGTGGTGCTGCTGCGCAACACCGTGACCCAGATGGTCTACAAGCACGCCATTTCGACTGTGGTGCCAGGCCGTGCCGTGAATTTCCACACCGCTGACGCGGCCGACGACGCTGCTTGAATCCGGCGACCCGCCCCAGCCTGCCTCGCCTGAAATGCTGTCGCCTAACTCGGCGTTAGCACTTGAAGCAAAAGCAGGCGGGCGGGTTGTTTGCTGACTGGGCTGGCCCAAAACAAAGACACCTTGAGTTCATCCGCTTCCACTGCTTCTTTCCCCACCGCGACGCCGCCCTCTGAGGCGGCGCGCGCCATTCTTGTCGGCGTTGATTTCGGCCGCAACGCCAAGGGTTCGACCTTTGACGCGACCCTGGACGAGCTGGCCCTGCTGGCTGAATCGGCCGGTGATACACCGGTGGCACGCGTCATCGCCAAGCGCCAGGCGCCCGATGCGGCGCTGTTTGTTGGCTCCGGCAAGGCTGATGAGATCAAGCTGCTGGTGCAAGCGCACCAAGCCCATACCGTGCTGTTCGACCAGGCGATTTCGCCGGCACAGCAGCGCAATCTGGAGCGCGTGCTCGGCGTGCCCGTCGCTGACCGCACGGCCTTGATCTTGGAGATTTTTGCTGCCCGCGCCAAGAGCCATGAAGGCAAGATGCAGGTGGAATTGGCCCGACTGCAATACCTGGCCACGCGCCTGGTGCGGCGCTGGAGCCACTTGGAGCGGCAAAGCGGCGGCATCGGCATGCGCGGCGGCCCCGGTGAGGCGCAAATCGAGCTGGATCGGCGCATGATCGACGACCGCATCAAGACCATCAAAGACAAGCTCAAGAAGGTGCAGCGCCAGCGCAGCACCCAGCAGCGCGCGCGGGCCCGTAACAGCGTCTTCCGCGTCTCCTTGGTTGGCTATACCAATGCGGGCAAGTCGACCCTGTTCAATGCTTTGGTGAAGGCGCGCAGCTACGCGGCCGACCAACTTTTTGCCACGCTGGACACGACCACCCGCTCGCTGTACCTGGAACAGGCTGGCATGAGCGTGTCGCTGTCCGACACAGTGGGTTTCATCCGCGACCTGCCGCACAAATTGGTCGAGGCCTTCCGCGCCACGTTGCAGGAAGCGGCCGACGCCGACTTGCTTTTGCATGTGGTGGATGCCGCCTCGCCGAACTTGGATGAGCAGATGCGCGAAGTCGAGCGCGTGTTGGCTGAAATTGACGCCGCCGGCATTCCGCAGATTCTGGTCTACAACAAGCAAGACATGCTGGAAGAAGACCAGCGCCCGCGCGAAGCCATGGACTGGCTGGAGCGGCCCGATGTGGGGCAGGGCGGTGCGGTGCGCGTGCCGCGCGTTTTTGTCAGCGCGCTGGACGGCACCGGCCTCGATATCTTGCGCGAACAAATCGTGCTGGCCATGCAGCGTGCGCCTAGCGACGCAAGCGGTGACCCCCGCGATCCGCGCGACTTGAATTTCCGCACATCTCCCCAAGCTGGCGGGATGGACTTTGATTCCGAGCAAAACCCTTTGGCTGACTCCGATCCGGATGCGGCTGACCCATTCCCTACACAGGCATGAGCATGAATACCTTTGAGCCCGTGAGCCGTGCGCGGCCGCTGACGACCACCCCGGGTGGGCAAGTCAAAGCCGTAGCACTCGCCGCCCAGGCCTTGATCGCCGGCGCCGCCTTCAAGCTGATGCCGCGCGGCTGGCAAGAAGGGCGCTTGCTGAACAATGGCCGCAATGACGGCCCGCCCGATTTGGACGAGTTGTGGCGTGACTTCAACAAGAAGTTGTCCGGCATGTTCGGTGGCGGCAACGGCGGCAATGACAAGCCCGGTGGCAATAACAACAACGGCAATAACAACCCCAACTTCCAGCCCGATATGAAGAGCGCCGGCATCGGCGCGGCGCTGATCGCGGGTGTGGTGGTGCTGGGCTGGTTGGGCAGCGGCTTCTTCATCGTGCAAGAAGGTCAGCAAGGCGTGGTCACGTCCTTCGGCAAGTACAGCAAGACGGTCGAGGCCGGCTTCCAGTGGCGCCTGCCTTACCCCTTCCAAGCGGTGGAGGTGATCTCGGTCACCCAGTTGCAGCAAGTGGAAGTGGGGCGCGCCATCGTCGTGCCTTCGTCCGGCCTGCGCGACTCCTCGATGCTGACCCAGGACGAGAACATCGTCGACATCCGTTTCACCGTGCAGTACGTGCTGAAGAACGCGCGTGACTATCTGTTCGAGAACCGCAACCCCGACGAAGCCGTGGTGCTGGCGGCCGAGTCGGCCGTGCGCGAGATCGTTGGCAAGAGCAAGATGGACTCGGTGCTTTATGAGCAGCGCGACGCCATCGCCGTTGAGCTGGTGCAGTCGGTGCAGGCGCAGTTGGATCGCCTGAAGTCCGGCATCTTGGTTAAGAGCGTCAATGTGCAGAACGTGGCCCCGCCCGAGCAGGTGCAGGCGGCGTTTGACGATGCATTCAAGGCCGGCGCCGACCGCGAGCGTCTAAAGAACGAAGGCCAGGCCTATGCCAACGATGTGATTCCGAAGGCGCAAGGTACGTCGGCGCGCTTGATGGAAGAAGCCGAGGGCTACAAATCCCGCGTCGTGGCTCAGGCCGAAGGTGATGCGCAGCGCTTCAAGAGCGTGCTGGCTGAGTACCAAAAGGCCCCCGCGGTGACGCGTGATCGCCTCTACATCGACACCATGCAGCAGGTCTATTCGAATGTCAGCAAGGTGATGGTGGACAGCCGCAGCGGCTCGAACCTGCTGTATTTGCCGCTCGATAAGCTGATTCAGCAGACCGGTGCGGGCAATGTGACGGTGTCGCCACCGGTCGTGGTGAGCCCAGCTACCGAGAGCCCGGCGCCCAGCACCGGCGCCAATGACCTGAGATCACGTGACGGCCTGCGTAGCCGTGACGGCCGCTGATAGAGCCGGGAGATAAAGACATGAATCGTATTGCCGCCATCGTCGCGGGTGCTCTGGTCGCTTTCATGGTGGCCAGCTCCATGCTGTTCATCCTGGATCAGCGCCAGTTTGCCGTCGTCTACTCACTCGGTGAAATCAAGGAAGTCGTCACCGAGCCTGGCCTCAAGTTCAAGATGCCGCCGCCGCTGCAAAACGTGGTCTTCCTGGATCGCCGTGTGCAAACGCTGGACAGCCCTGAGTCGCGCCCTATCTTTACCGCTGAAAAGAAGAGCTTGGTGATCGATTGGCTGGTGAAGTGGCGTGTGGCCGAGCCGCGTCAATTCATCCGCAACAACGGCGCCAATATGCGTAACGTTGAAAACCGACTGAGCCCAGTGGTGCAGGCGGCCTTCAACGAAGAAGTCACCAAGCGCACCGTGCTGGCCGTATTGGCCACCGAGCGTGAGAAGGTGATGAACGATGTGCGCGCCCGCTTGGTGGACGAAGCCAAGCAGTTCGGTATCGAGATTCTGGACGTGCGCATCAAGCGCGTGGACTTCGCTGCCAACATCACTGATTCGGTCTACAACCGCATGAAGTCCGAGCGTCTGCGCGTGGCCAATGAGGCACGTTCTACCGGTGGTGCTGAAGGCGAAAAGGTTCGCGCCGATGCTGATCGTCAGCGTGAAGTGATCGTCGCGGAAGCCTATCGTGACGCGCAAAAGATCAAGGGTGAGGGTGATGCCAGGGCGTCGGCGATCTACGCTGAGTCCTTCGGCCGCGACCCGCAATTCGCCCAGTTCTATCGCTCGCTGGAAGCCTATCGCAACACCTTCCGCAACAAGTCGGACGTGATGGTGCTGGACCCCAACAGTGACTTCTTCAAGGCCATGCGTGGCGCTGGCGCCAACGCCGCACCTGCACCTGCGCCGCGTAAATAAGGCTTAAGCCCGAGGTGTCGACCGATCTGATCTTCGGTGCCTTGGCGCTGATGTTGGTGATCGAGGGCCTGTTGCCCTTGATCAATCCGACCCTGTGGCGTCAGGTGTTCGCTCGTATGCTGGGCATGACGGACGGGCAGATTCGCTTCGTCGGTTTGTCAAGCATTTTGGCGGGAGCCCTGTTGCTGGCACTGGTCTGGCAGTGAATCTGGCCTTTGGGCCGGTACAATGCCGTTTTTAACCGCTGGCGAAAATTCACATGGCCTCTGCTTGGTTGCTACCCGAGCATCTTGCTGACGTTCTGCCCTCCCAGGCGCGTCGTATCGAAGAGATGCGGCGTGAGTTGCTGGACATGGCGCGCACCTACGGCTGTGAGTTGGTCATGCCGCCGCTGCTGGAGCATCTGGAATCGCTGCTCTCCGGCGCCGGCCATGAGCTCGATCTGAAGACCTTCAAACTGGTCGATCAGTTGTCAGGCCGCTCCTTGGGTCTGCGTGCCGACACCACCCCACAAGTTGCGCGCATCGATGCGCATTTGCTCAACCGAGCCGGCGTGACCCGCTTGTGCTACTGCGGCCCGGTGGTGCACACCCGCCCGGCTGGCCTGCATGCCACGCGTGAGCCGCTGCAGTTCGGCGCTGAAATCTATGGCCATGCCGGCCTGGAAGCCGACTTGGAAGTCCAGGAGATGGCGCTGGAGGTTGTGCGCCGTGCGGGCCTGCAAGGTGCCACCTTGGACTTGGGCGATGCCCGTCTGGTGCGCGGCGTCTTGGGTGATGTGAAGCTCAAGCCAGCCGATTTGCAAAGCCTGGTGACGGCACTCGCCACCAAGGACGCACCGGCTGTGCAAGCCATGTCGGCGCAGTTGCCGGCCACGGTGTTGCAAGGTCTGCAAACCCTGTTGTCTTTGTATGGCGGCGTGGAGGTTTTGGAGCGCGCGCGGGCTAGCTTGCCTGCGCACCCCGAGATCACCGCGGCCCTCAATGACTTGCAATGGCTGGCCAAGCATTTGCAGTTGACGCATCCCGAGATGCGCCTGAGCTTCGATCTGGCCGACCTGACTGGCTATGCCTACTACAGCGGCGTGCGCTTTGCGCTCTATGCCCAAGGTTCCAGTGATGCAGTGCTGCGCGGCGGCCGTTACGACGAGGTGGGCGCGGTGTTCGGTCGCCGCCGTCCAGCGGTGGGCTTCAGCCTGGATTTGAAGACGCTGGTGGCCCTGACGCCCAGCAGCCCCTTGCGTGCCGCCGTGCGGGCGCCCTGGGGTGAAGATGCCGGCCTGCGTGCGGCGGTGCGTCGCCTGCGCGAGGCGGGTGAGACCGTGGTGTGCATGTTGCCTGGCCATGAGCACGAAGGTGACGAATTTGATTGCGACCGCGAATTGGTGCTGGTCGACCAACAGTGGGTGGCACGCGCGCTTTGAAAAGCTGCGCTGCTGACCTGACCTAATTTTTTTGATCATCGGAATGAGCAAGATGAATAGCGAAATCTCCCGCGGCCGCAATGTGGTGGTGGTTGGCACCCAATGGGGTGACGAAGGCAAGGGCAAGGTTGTTGACTGGATGACCGATCACGCCCAAGGCGTGGTGCGCTTCCAGGGCGGCCACAACGCTGGCCACACCTTGGTCATCAAGGGCGTGAAAACGGCCTTGCAACTGATCCCCTCGGGCATCATGCGCGACGGCGTGGCCTGCTATATCGGCAATGGCGTGGTGGTGGATCCCACCCACTTGCTGAGCGAAATTGAGCGCCTGGAAAAAGCCGGTGTGGAAGTGCGTTCGCGCCTCTTCATCAGCGAGTCCTGCCCGCTGATCCTGCCCTTCCATGTGGAAGTGGACAAGGCTCGCGAAGCCCTGCGTGAAAGCAGCGGCAGCGGCAAGATCGGCACCACCGGCAAGGGCATTGGCCCAGCCTACGAAGACAAGGTGGCGCGCCGCGCTCTGCGCGTGCAGGACCTGAAGCACCCCGAGCGCTTCGCCAAGAAGCTGCGTGAGTTGCTGGAGTTGCACAACTTCGCCTTGTCGGGTTATCTGAACTCGACGGCGCTGGAATTCCAGCCCATCTTCGATCAAGCCATGAAGATGGCCGAGCTGATCAAGCCGATGATGGCCGACGTGGGCTACATGATCCACAAGGCCCATCTGGCGGGCGCCAACATCTTGTTCGAAGGCGCGCAAGGCACGCTGCTGGACATTGACCACGGCACCTACCCCTATGTGACCTCGAGCAACTGCGTGGCCGGCAATGCTGCTGCTGGCGCCGGCGTTGGCCCGCAAATGCTGCACTACATGCTGGGCATCACCAAGGCATACACCACCCGCGTGGGTTCGGGCCCGTTCCCGACCGAGCTGGAGTGGGAAAAAGAAGGCACGGTGGGCTATCACCTCGCCACCGTCGGCCAAGAGCGAGGCACGGTCACCGGCCGGGCTCGCCGTTGCGGCTGGTTTGATGCCGCTGCGCTGAAGCGTTCGGTCATCATCAACGGCATCACCGGCTTGTGCATCACCAAGCTCGACGTGCTGGACGGCCTGAGCGAGATCAAGATGTGCGTGGGCTACGAGATGGATGGCCGCCAGTTCGACATCCTGCCCTTGGACGGCGATGAGATCGCGGCGTGCGTGCCGGTCTACGAAACCTTCCCCGGCTGGACCGAAACCACTTTCGGCGTCACTGAGTGGGACAAGCTGCCCGTCAATGCGCGCCGTTACCTCGAGCGCATCAAGGAAGTCATCGGCGCGCCGATAGACATGGTCTCCACCGGCCCCGACCGCGAACACACGATTCTGCTGCGTCACCCCTATGTGGGCGCCGTCGCCTGATTCGCATTCACTAGATTTACAGGAGTTCCCCCATCATGTTGACCGACGACGGCAAGCACTTGTACGTGTCCTGGGATGAGTACCACATGCTCACCGAGCGCTTGGCGCTGAAGATCCATGCCTCCGGCTGGGAGTTTGACCAGATTCTGTGCCTGGCCCGTGGTGGCATGCGCCCCGGCGACGTGCTCTCGCGCGTGTTCGATAAGCCGCTGGGCATCATGTCCACCAGCTCTTACCGCGCCGAAGCCGGCACCATCCAGGGTCGCCTGGACATCGCCAAATACATCACCATGCCCAAGGGCGAGCTGGCCGGCCGCGTGCTGCTGGTGGATGACTTGGCGGATTCGGGCGTCACGCTCAAGGCCGTGGTCGAGCGCCTGCGTGGCATGCCTTCGATCAGCGAGCTGCGCTCGGCGGTGATCTGGACCAAGGGTGTGTCGAGCTACACGCCGGACTATTACGTCGAGATGCTGGATACCAGCCCCTGGATCCATCAACCCTTCGAGGAATACGACGATATGCGCCCGGACGCCCTGGCCAAGAAATTCGTTGTCTGAACTAGAGCGCCACACGCTTTTGATCTTCAGCAATGACAAACAAGCCGACCGCACGCAAGTGCCGTCGGCTTGTTGTTTATTGCGGGGTGATCAAGAAAAATTTGCGCCTGCATCGCTGTTTCGCCTGGCAAAGGCGCGGACACAAAGCAAAATGGCCGCATGTTCGCGGCCATCAAAAACAGTTCCAACAAAAACAAAAACAAAAGCCAACGCATGGGCGTTGGCTTTTGAGAAATTTGGTGCCCAGGAGAGGACTCGAACCTCCACGGAGTTACCCGCTAGTACCTGAAACTAGTGCGTCTACCAATTCCGCCACCTGGGCAAGGTTTAAAACAGCTTCTTTTCAGGAATTGTTTTAACGTTTCAGGAAAGACAAGGATTCTATCATCAAAAACTTTAAGAACGCAAGTCAGTCCCCGCAAGAAGGTGCCAGCCTGCTTAGCGAAGTCGACGGCACCTTGCAAGGTCATCGCGACGGACATGGCTTTTTGATCCCCGACGAGGGCCTGCAGGACATCTATCTGCCGCAGCAGGAGATGCATGCCGTCATGCACGGCGACCGCCTGCGGGTGCGCATCACTCGCTATGACAAGCGTGGCCGGCCCGAAGGCAAGGTGCTGGAGATTCTCGAGCGCAAGAAGAAGCCCATCATCGGCCGCCTGCTGCTGGAATCGGGCATTTGGCTGGTGGCGCCCGAAGACAAGCGCATGGGCCAGGACATCCTGATCCCCAAGAACGGCACGGCCAATGCGACGGCCGGGCAGGTGGTGGCGGTTGAATTGATCGAGCCGCCGTCGCTGTACTCCCAGCCGGTGGGTCGTGTGGTGGAGGTCTTGGGTGAGATCGACGACCCCGGCATGGAGATCGAGATCGCGGTGCGTAAATACGATGTGCCGCACCGCTTCAGCGCCGAAACGTTGGCTCAAGCTGCCAAGCTGCCTGAAAAGCTGCGTGCCATCGACTTGAAGGGTCGCATCGACCTGCGTGACGTGCCCTTGGTGACCATCGACGGTGAAGATGCGCGCGACTTTGACGATGCCGTGTTCTGCGAGCCGCACAAGCAGGGCCGCGGCAAGACCGCCTTCAATGGCTGGCGCTTGCTGGTGGCAATTGCGGATGTGAGCCACTACGTCAAACCGGGTGACCCACTAGATGGTGATGCTTACGAACGCGCCACCTCGGTCTACTTCCCGCGCCGCGTCATTCCGATGCTGCCGGAGAAGTTGTCCAACGGCCTGTGTTCGCTCAACCCGAATGAAGACCGGCTCTCGATGGTCTGCGACATGCTGGTCAGCGAAAGCGGCGAGGTGCAGGCCTATCAGTTCTACCCGGCGGTGATCTGCTCGCATGCCCGCTTCACCTATAACGAGGTGGCGGCGATTCTGGGCAATACCCACGGCCCAGAGGCTGCCAAGCGGCGCGATCTGGTGCCGCATCTGCTGCATCTGCATGAGGTCTATCGCGCCTTGCTGGCCGAGCGTGGCCGCCGCGGTGCGATTGACTTCGACACGACTGAGACGCAAATCGTCTGTGACGATAACGGCCGCATCGAAAAGATCATCCCGCGCACTCGTAACGAAGCACATAAGCTGATCGAAGAGGCGATGCTGGCGGCCAATGTCTGCGCCGCCGACTTCATTGCTGATGCCAAGCACGGTTCGCTCTTCCGCGTTCACGAAGGCCCGACGCCCGAGAAGCGCGTGGCCTTGCAGGCCTATCTGCGCGCCCTGGGCCTTGGCCTGAGCATTGGTGACGATCCCAAGCCCAAGGAGTACCAGGCCATTGCCGCGGCCACCAAGGATCGGGTCGACTCGACCCAGATCCACTCGATGTTGTTGCGCTCCATGCAGCAGGCCATGTACACCTCCGCCAACGCGGGTCACTTCGGCCTGAGCTACGAGGCTTACACGCACTTCACCAGCCCGATTCGGCGTTATCCCGACCTGCTGGTGCACCGGGTCATCAAGTCGATTCTGGCGAACAAGCGCTATCACCTCGATGCCGGCAAGATGAATGTGCCGATGCCGACCAAGCGGCCGGGCCGCGCTCAGCCCATCGATCCTGCCAAGGCCTCCACCGAGATCGAGCGCTGGGAGGTCGTGGGCGCCCATTGCAGCGCCAACGAGCGCCGCGCCGACGAGGCCTCGCGTGATGTCGAGGCCTGGCTCAAGTGCCGCTATATGCGCGAGCATTTGGGCGAAGAGTTCGCCGGTACCGTCAGCGCCGTGGCCAGCTTTGGCCTGTTCGTGCAACTCGATGCGCTGTACGTCGAGGGCATGATTCACATCACCGAGTTGGGCGGTGAGTACTTCAAGTTCGACGAAGTGCGGCAGGAGTTGCGCGGCGAGCGCACCGGCCTGCGCTACGCCACCGGCGCCCGCGTGCAGGTGCAGGTCAGCCGCGTCGATCTGGATGCGCGCAAGATCGATTTCCGCCTGATCAACGACAGCGAAGAGGCAAAGCTGGTGGCGCGTGCTCAGCGTGATAAGGCTGGCGCCGCGGTGCCAACTCGCGGCACCATGAGCGCGGCAGAGGCCTTGGAAGAAGTGCGCCGGCATGACCGCGAGGTCAAGTCATCGGGCAAGCGCGCGGCCAAGCCGGCGCGCCGCAAGTCCGGCCCTTCGCAGGCCATGGCTAGCCCGGCGCATCCGGTTAAGGCGGCGCGCGCTGAGGCTCGCAATGATGGGCGTAGTGGGGCGCGCAAGGGTGCGGCCAAGCCTGCTGCGGCGGCTGCGGCTGAGCCGCGCGCTCGTAAACGGCGCTGAACTTGTTTTGGGGTGCCGCTGTGCACTCCGCGCTGGTGCAAATGATGCTGCCCTTTGCGGGCAGCATTGCTTGGCGTTGGTGGTGGCGGCAGGTGCTGCCGCCAAGTCTTGCCTAACTCAGCCCTAGGCGAAGCTTGAGCGCATCGCATGCATGCGCTCCACCAGCGCCCCTGCGCGCAGCGGTCCCAGGGCCTGACTTTGCCCGGCGAGCCCGTGCCAATGCACGGCGGCTGCCGCCAGGGCCTGGGGGTCTTGCTGCGGCGCCTGCGCCCATAGCCCGGCCAGCCAGCCGGCCAGCACATCGCCGGTGCCGGCGGTGGCCAGAGCGGCGCTGCCACTGGAATTGATGAGTGGCGTCTGCTGTGTCCGCGAGGGCGCCGTGATGACGGTACCCGAGCCCTTCAGCACAACACAACTCTCAAATCGATCGGCAAGCTGTTGGGCGGCATTCAGGCGGTCTGCCTGAATGGATTTGGTGTCACAGCCCAGCAGGCGTGCGGCCTCGAGTGGGTGGGGTGTCAGCAGTGTTGCCTGTTGGCGCGCGGCTCTTTGTTGCAGCTGCGATTGAAGGGTGGGATCGGCGGCGATGGCATTGAGGGCATCCGCGTCCAGCACCAGTCGCTCGGCCTGCGTCAGCACGGTGGGCAGCGTTGCCGCCACTTCTTGGCCACCACCGCAGCCGCACAGCACGGTGCGGCCGGCCCATGCGCTGGGCTCGCCAAGCCGGCTAAGGCTCAGTTGCATCAGCTCAGGGGCTTGGGTATCCAGCTCGTTCAATGGCGCCGTTTCGCGTGTGGGGTACAGCGGGCAGGCGTACACCCTGCCGGCGCCTGCGGCCAATGCCGCTCGTGCTGCCAAGCGCAGGGCGCCGCGCAGGCCCGGGGCGCCGCCAATCGCCAGCACATCGCCTTGGCTGCCTTTGTGCTGCATATGGCTGGCGGGGCGGGCCCAATCGCGCAGGCAGTCGAGGCCGATCAGCCGGGCGTCGGGTTCGTCGGGCGCCACGCCCAGCCCATCGAACCAGATCTCGCCGCAGCAGGCGCGGCCGGCGCCGGTGAACAAGCCGGGCTTCAGGCTCAGCAAGCAAAGCGTGTGCTGGGCCTGCACCACCAGGTCGTCGTGGCAGCTGCCGCTGTCGGGCGCCAGGCCGCTGGGCAGGTCCACCGCCAGCACGGGCGCGCTCAACTGATTGAGCGCTTGAATGGCTGTGGCGATGGCGCCGCTCGGCGCGCGATCGGTGCCCAGGCCCAGCAGCGCATCGATGGCCAGGCCGATGTTGTCGGGTGGGGTCAGGTCTTGCGTGATCGGCACGCCCGCTGCCTGCGCGGCCTGCAGCGCCATTTGTGCGTCGGCGGGTGTGTGCTTGGGGCTTGGGATCAGGCTGACCCGGACGCGCCGGCCATGCGCGTGCAGCAAGCGTGCTGCCACCAAGCCATCGCCACCGTTGTTGCCGGGGCCGCATACGACCCAGAAGCTGCGAGCGGCATCTGGCTGCAGGGCCAGTGCCAGCTTGGCCAGGCCCAGCCCTGCGCGTTCCATCAAGCTGGGGCTGGCTTGCTGGGCCAGGGCGCGCGCCTCCATGGCGCGGGCGCTGGCGGCCATGAACAAGGGCAGGGTGTGTGGCGGCTTACTGAGATGGATCACAGCTGGATTGTGAGCCCTATTCCAACCAGGCCATCGGGCTCACAGACCTCTAAACTGCCAAACGACTCAACTCCAGCCCTGTGGTGGCTGGAATATCGGCGCCGGCTTGATCGCCGCTGATCTGGCTGCTGATGACGCTGGCGGCGCCGCAGGCCAGGGTCCAGCTCAGCATGGCGCTGGGTTCATGGGCGAGATTGAGCCAAACCCCGCTGCGCCCGCTCTGGCCCAGCAGGGGTAGGCCATCGGGCAGATGCACCTGGCTGCCGCGCCACTGCTGTAGTTGACCGGCTTGCATGGCGCCGGGGAACCAGTCGTCCAGCACCTTGTGCATCTGCGTCATCGCTGCTGGGCGGATGCGCGGGCTGGCGTCGAATTCACCGCTCTGGCACAGGCGGATGCGCTGGCCGATGCGGCTGATGCTGATGCCAGTGGCTTGGTCGAGCAGCCCTGCGCGCGGCCCCAGATCCGGGTGGGCTTCCAGCTGCCGCAATGGTGCGGTGAGCGAGCTGCCGTGCAAGGTGGCCAGGGCAAGCTTGATGCCCAGGGGTTGCAGCAACGCGGCCGCACCGGTGCCGGCGCAAACCACGATGGCATCGAAGCTGTCTTGCTGCGGGCCATGTGGCGCAGGATGGGTGTCGGCGGCGTCTTTGCTCTCGGCGTAGCGGGTGCTGGGGCCTGGCTGCTCAGTGGGCGGTGTGTATTCGTGCACCAGTTGCGCGGGTGTGCCGGGACTGATGCTGCGCACGGTGGTGTGGAAACGGAACTGTGTGCCCAAGCGTTGGGCGGCCACTCGTATCTGGTGAGCAAACTGACGGCAATTGCCGACCTCGGCTTGCGCCAGGTGAATGCCGCCATGCAGGGCTTGATCGGGGTTCAGGCCGGGCTCGACGGCGCGGCATTCCTCGGCGCTGAGCAGCTTGGCGCTGAGGCCGAACTGCGCCAGCCGGTCCAGCCCGGGCTGAATCTGTTTGAGCTCGCGCTCAGTGCGCAGCAGTACCAGTTGGCCCTCGGTGCGCTCGAAGTCCAGTTGCAGGCTGCGCCGTAGGGTTTGCAGGCGCTGCAAGCTGAATTGGGCGAGCTTGAATAAGTTTTCGTGCGCGGCTGCCGCGTTCTTGTCTTGGGCCGCGCGGCGACGCTGCCATTGCCAGCCAAAGCTGCGGCCAGCGCCCAGGCTGGGCCAGCCGGGCATGGTCCAGGGCAGGGCGAGTGCGGGCGCAACAATGCCGGCGTTGGCAAAGCTGCCTTCGGCGGCGACGCTGCCGCAGCGATCGAAAACGGTGACCTGGTGGCCGCGTGCGCTGAGTTCAAACGCGGTGGTGACGCCGGCAATGCCGGCGCCGATGATGGCGATGCGCATGCTCAGTGCCCCCGCCCGGTTTTGGCAGGTGCTTGGCCCTGGCTGAGGGCCTGAATGGCGGTGAATCGAAGGGCTCGCAGTCGGCCTTCTCGCATGCGCTGCGGGGCGCTGCTCAGGTCGTTGGGCATAAGTCGTGTATAATCTTTGGGTTTTGCCGGGTGGCTCGAACATGAATGTTCGGTCGCTGATTGGCGAAATTAATCGCAAACCGGCTATTCGAGAGGTGTTGCTGCTGTTCAGTCAAAGCCAAGTGCTTTGTCTCAGAAGTATTGCAGAGCAATTCGAGCCGGATTTTAGACACAACCTTCGGAGTAATAAAAATGTCCGTCACTATGCGCGAGATGCTGGAAGCCGGCGTCCACTTTGGTCACCAAACACGTTTTTGGCATCCCAAGATGGCCCCCTACATCTACGGCCATCGCAACAAGATCCACATCATCAACCTCGAGAAGACGCTGCCTGCGTTCGAAGAGGCGATGAAGTTCGTTCGCAACCTGGCCTCCAAGCGCGGCACCATCATGATGGTTGGCACCAAGCGCCAAGCTCGTGAAGTCATCGCTCTGGAAGCTCAGCGCGCTGGCATGCCTTATGTCGACCAGCGTTGGTTGGGCGGCATGATGACCAACTTCAAGACGGTCAAGGCTTCGCTGAAGAACCTGAAGGACATGCAAGCTCAGGTCGAAGCTGGTACCCAGCCTGCGATCAAGAAAGAAGCGTTGATGTTCCAGCGTGACTTGGCTAAGCTGGAAAAAGACATCGGCGGCATCCAGGATATGGCCGGCTTGCCCGACGCCATCTTCGTGATCGACGTGGGCTTCCACAAGATCGCCGTTGCCGAAGCCAAGAAGCTGGGCATCCCCGTCATCGGCGTGGTTGACACCAACCACTCGCCCGAAGGCATCGACTACGTCATTCCTGGTAACGATGACTCGGCCAAGGCCGTGGCTCTGTACGCCCGCGCCGTCGCTGACGCCGTGCTGGAAGGCCGTGCCAATGCTGGTAACGAAGTCGTGCACGCTCAAGCCCCCGCTGGCGACGAGTTCGTGGAAGTGAGCGAAGGCGCTTAATCGCGTCTTTGGCTCCTAACGCCACGACCAAAAGGGGCTGATTCAGCCCCTTTTTTTCAGAAAAATTGGATGTCAACGAGCTGTCGCTGAACAAGCGCGAGGGCTCATGAAACCGGAGAATCAAAATGGCTGTTATTACCGCAAGCATGGTTGCTGAGCTGCGCGCTCGTACCGACGCTCCGATGATGGAGTGCAAGAAGGCCCTGACCGAAGCCGAAGGCGATCTGGTCCGTGCTGAAGAAATCCTGCGCGTCAAGCTGGGTAACAAGGCTGGCAAGGCCGCTTCGCGCGTGACCGCCGAAGGCGTGGTTGCTGCTGCTGTTGTGGGCACCACCGGCGCCTTGCTGGAAGTGAACTGCGAAACCGACTTCGTCACCAAGAACGATGCGTTCCTGGCCTTCGCCAACGCCTGCGCTTCGCTGGCTGCTGAGCATGGCGTGGCCGATGTGGCTGCCCTGGCTGCTTTGCCGCTGTCGCAAGAAGGTTTCGGCCCGACGGTGGAAGATGTGCGCCGTGGTCTGGTCGGCAAGATCGGCGAAAACATGTCGCTGCGCCGCATCAAGCTGTACAGCGCTGGCGGCAAGGTGGTTTCCTACCTGCACGGCACACGCATCGGCGTGATGGTTGAGTTCGACGGTGACGAAGTCGCCGCCAAGGACGTCGCCATGCACGTTGCCGCCATGAAGCCGGCCGCTCTGTCGTCGGCCGAAGTGTCGGCCGAGTTGGTCGAGAAAGAGCGCAAGATCGCTGCCGAGAAGGCTGCTGAGTCTGGCAAGCCTGCCGACATCGTCGCCAAGATGGTTGAAGGCTCGGTGCAAAAGTTCCTGAAGGAAGTTTCGCTGCTGAACCAAAGCTTCGTGAAGAACGACAAGCAGACCGTCGAGCAGATGCTGAAGGAAAAAGCCACCACGGTGAAGAGCTTCACGCTGTTCGTTGTGGGCGAAGGCATTGAGAAGAAGGTGGACGACTTCGCCGCCGAAGTGGCCGCGCAAGTGGCTGCCGCCAAGGGGGCTTAAGCCTCCCCAGTGTAAAGGGCGCCTCTGGCGCCCTTTACACTTGTGCCCGCGCTGACGCGTGGCCCATCCCACAAGGAGGGTGTCATCCGGCGCGGCACGCCAAGAATATTTTTAGCAACACGCAGCACATAGAGGTCACACATGCCCGCGCTCAAACGAATTCTGCTCAAACTCTCCGGCGAAGCTTTGATGGGCGATGACGCCTTCGGCATCAACCGCGCCACCATCGTGCGCATGGTGCAAGAGATCCGCGAGGTCACGGAATTGGGCGTGGAGGTGGCGGTTGTCATCGGTGGCGGCAATATCTTCCGCGGTGTGGCGGGAGGCTCGGTGGGCATGGACCGCGCGACGGCCGACTACATGGGCATGTTGGCCACGGTGATGAATTCGCTCGCCCTGGCTGACACCATGCGCCAAGAGGGCATCACCGCACGTGTGATGTCGGCCATCGGCATCGAGCAGGTGGTTGAGCCCTATGTGCGCCCCAAGGCTTTGCAGTATCTGGAAGAGGGCAAGGTCGTGGTGTTTGCTGCCGGCACCGGCAATCCCTTCTTCACGACCGACACGGCCGCTGCTCTGCGCGGCGCGGAAATGGGCGTGGAGATTGTGCTTAAGGCCACCAAGGTCGACGGCGTTTACACTGCCGACCCGAAAAAGGACCCGACCGCAACCCGCTACGCACGCATCAGCTTCGATGAAGCGATCACCAAGAATCTGCAAGTTCTGGATGCCACCGCCTTCGCGTTGTGCCGCGACCAGAAGCTGCCGATCCGTGTGTTCAGCATCTTGAAGCCAGGTTCGCTCAAGCGGGTGGTGATGGGTGAAGACGAAGGCACGCTGGTGCACGTTTAAGTACTTGCCGGCGTTAGAACTGATCAGACATTCAGAGAAGCATCATGAGCATTGCAGACATCAAGCAGAACGCTGAATTGAAGATGGCCAAGTCCATCGAAGCTTACAAGAACGAGTTGGTGAAGATTCGCGTGGGCCGCGCCCACCCCGGCATCCTGGACCAAGTCAGTGTCGATTACTACGGCTCCATGGTGCCGATCAGCCAGGTGGCCAACGTGTCATTGCTGGATGCGCGCACCATCAGCGTCCAGCCCTGGGAAAAGGGCATGGGCGCCAAGATCGAGAAGGCGATTCGCGAGTCCGATCTGGGCCTGAACCCATCGTCGCAAGGCGATTTGATCCGCGTGCCGGTGCCTCCGCTCAACGAAGAGCGCCGCCGTGAGCTGACCAAGGTCGTGCGCAATGCCGGTGAAGACGCCAAGGTGGCCGTGCGCAATCTGCGCCGCGACGCCAATGAGCAAGCCAAGAAGCTGACCAAAGACAAGCTGATCAGCGAAGACGACGAGCGTCGTAGCCTGGACGATGCGCAAAAGCTCACCGACCGCACGATCGCCGAAATCGACCGCCTGATCGCGGCCAAAGAAGCCGAAATTCTGGCTGTCTGAGCGGACCCGCTGCGCGTGAGTTCCGAACAGACCCTCGTGCCCCGCCACATTGCCGTCGTCATGGACGGCAATGGGCGCTGGGCCAAAAAGCGCTTCCTGCCCCGATTCTTCGGCCACAAACAGGGCGTTGATGCCCTGGTCAAAGTGGTGCAGGCCTGCATCGACCGCGAGGTCGAGTACCTCACCGTCTTTGCCTTCTCGAGCGAGAATTGGAAGCGCCCCTCCGACGAAGTTTCCGGCCTGATGGGCTTGGTGCTGGCGGCGGTGTCGCGCTATCTGGCGCGCATGGGGGCGATGGGCGTGCGCATTCGCATTGTGGGTGACCGCGATGCAGTTTCACCTAAGCTGCGCAATGCCTGGAATGAGGCTGAATCTGCCACTGCGCACAACACCAAGCTGACGCTGTCGGTGGCCTTCAACTACGGCGGCCGTTGGGATGTGGTGCAGGCTTGCAAGGGCGCCATGCAAGCCGGCGTGCCACCCGAGGAGCTGACCGAGGCCAAGCTGAGCGAATTCATGGCGATGAGCTATGCGCCGGACCCGGATCTCTTCATCCGCACCGGCGGGGAAGTGCGCATCAGCAATTTCTTGCTGTGGCAGGTGGCTTATACCGAGTTTGTCTTCTCCGACTGCCTCTGGCCCGAGTTCGGCGAGGCGCAGCTGGATGCGGCCATCGAAGCCTTCCGCGAGCGCGATCGGCGCTTCGGTGGCGTCAAGCCTGAGCCTGCCGTCAGCGCATCTGTCTGAACTTTACTCAAAGGCCTCAATGCTGAAGCAACGCATCATCACGGCCCTCGTGCTGTTGGCCGTTTTGTTGCCTGCCGTGTTTGCGGCATCCAGCTGGCCTTTTGCTGTTCTGACCCTGATCCTCATCGCCGCTGCGGGCTGGGAATGGGCCCGCTTGAATGCCCGCGCCGGTGAGTCGCGGCTGCTACCGTTGGCTTTCGGCGGCGCGGTGGCTGCGGCCTGTGCCGCCACCCTGGCTGGCTTGGGGCTGGAGCCGCCACCGATCTGGTGCTGGTGGCTGGCCAGTTCGATCTGGGTCATGGGCGGCGCATTCGCCTTGCGTGGCGGGCCTACGGCTTGGCCCCATGCCTCACATGCCCTGCGCCTGGTCCTGGGCGCCCTGGCGCTGTGGGCGGCCTGGATGGCCATGGTGCAGGCCAAGGCCATCGGCATCAATTTCCTCTTGTCTGTTTTCTGCCTGGTGTGGATGGCCGATGTGGCCGCCTATTTCGGTGGCCGCAGCTTTGGCCGCCGCAAACTGGCGCCCTCGATCAGCCCCGGCAAGAGCTGGGAAGGCGTATGGTCCGGCATGATCGGCGTCTTGATCCTGGCCTTTGTGTGGGTGCACGTCATCGAGGTGCAGTTCACCGTGGACTCACCCAGCCTCTACCAATTGCTGGCCCGTCAGGGCTGGGTCGTCAGCTTGCTGAGCTTGCTGGTGCTCAGTGCCGTGAGCGTGGTGGGTGATTTGTTTGAATCCCTGATCAAGCGCGCCGTGGGCGCCAAGGACAGCAGCCGTCTGCTGCCCGGCCATGGTGGCGTGCTTGATCGTGTGGACGCCTTGCTGCCGGTGTTTCCGCTGGCCATGGCACTGAGTAGTTTGAGCTTGATCATCACATGAACCCAATCTCCCGAATCCAGCGCATCTGTGTGCTGGGCTCCACCGGCTCCATCGGCGTCAACACCCTGGACGTGTTGGCGCGTCACCCCGAGCGTTATGAAGTGTTTGCGCTGTCGGCCATGAGCCGGGTCGAGGACCTGCTGGCGCAATGCCTGCGCTGGCAGCCGCGCTTTGCCGTCATGCCCGAGCGAGTGCCCGCCGCGCGTTTGCGCGAACTGCTGCGCGAGCAAGGCAGTGCCACCGAGGTGCTGGACGGCGCCGACAGCCTGGCCCAAATCGCTGCGCACCCGGATGTGGACATGGTGATGGGCGCCATCGTCGGCGCCGCCGGCCTGGCCCCTTGCTTGGCGGCTGCGCGTGCAGGCAAGCGCCTGCTCTTGGCCAATAAGGAGGCCATCGTCGTCGGTGGGGCCTTGTTCATGCAGGCGGTGGCGGAAGGTGGTGCCACCTTGCTGCCGATCGACAGCGAGCATTCAGCCATCTTCCAATGCCTGCCCGAGGACCGCTCCACCTGGGCGCAGCGCATTGATCACATTGTGTTGACGGCGTCCGGCGGCCCCTTCCGGCAACGCGACCCGGCCACGCTGGCCGAGATCACGCCCGAGCAAGCCTGTGCCCACCCGAACTGGGTGATGGGCCGCAAGATTTCGGTCGACTCCGCCACCATGATGAACAAGGCGCTCGAAGTGATCGAGGCGCGTTGGCTTTTCAATCTGGCGCCCGAGCAGATCCGCGTCATCATCCATCCGCAAAGCATCGTGCATTCGATGGTGGTGTGCCGCGATATGTCGGTGCTGGCCCAGATGGGCACGCCGGATATGCGCGTGCCCATCGCCTACGGCCTGTCATTCCCAGAGCGCATCGAGGCCGGCGCGAGCCGCCTGGAACTCGACAAGCTCAGCGCGCTGAGCTTCGAGGAGGCCGATGAAAAGCGCTTCCCGGGCTTGTTCCTGTCTTGGCGCGCGCTGCGCGGGGCCGAGGGCTCGACGGCGGTGCTGAATGCCGCCAACGAGGAGGCGGTTGAGGCCTTCTTGAACAAGCGCCTGCGCTTTGACCAGATTCACCGCGTCAATGTGCAATGCCTGGACGAATTGCTGCCCGAGGCGGGTGAGTCGACCAGCGTTGAAGGTTTGCTGGGCCTGGATGCGCGTGCGCGCCGCCATGCGCAAGGTTTGATCGCCGGGCTGTCTGCATGAGTACCTTGTTGGCCTTTCTGGTCACGCTGGCGATTCTGATCGTCGTGCATGAGTACGGTCACTACCGCGTGGCCAAGGCCTGCGGGGTGAAGGTCTTGCGCTTCTCGGTGGGCTTTGGCCGCGTCATCTGGCGCCGCCAGGCCACGCCCGATGCGACCGAGTTCACGCTGTGCGCCATCCCGCTTGGCGGCTATGTGCGCATGCTGGACGAGCGCGAAGCGCCGGTCGATGCCGGTTTGCGCGCGCAGGCCTTCAATAACAAACCTCTGCGCCAACGCGTGGCGATTGTTGCCGCCGGCCCGCTGGCCAATCTGCTGCTGGCGATTGCCTTGTTTGGTGCGGCCAACTGGGTCGGCATGGATGTGCCTAAGGCCGTGCTGGGCACGCCGGTGGCGGGTTCGCTGGCCGAGCGTGCGGGCGTGCGGGCAGGGGACTGGGTGCAGTCGGTGTCCACGGATGGGCAGGACTGGCGCGACATCAGCTCCTTGCTGGACCTGCACGAGCAAGTCGCCACCGCCGTGGCCCATGGCCAGAAGCTGCATTTGAGTGTCAGCCCGGGCCAAGGCCATGGCCGGCGTGAGTTGCTGCTGGACACCGAATCCTTGGCTGGCGCCGAGATGGACGCCGCTTTGGCCGCCAAGCTGGGCTTGGGCGGGCCCTTCAGCGAAGCGGTCTTGGGTCGCATCAGCCCTGGCGGCGCGGCCGCACAAGCGGGCTTGCGCGAGGGCGATCGGGTCTTGGCTGTGGACAGCTTGCAGGTGGCCGATGCCGCCAGCCTGCGGGCGCTGATTCGCGCCGCTTCGGCCGATGGCCAGCCGCATGTTCAGGCTTGGCGTGTAGAGCGCGCCGGCCAGTTCATCGAGATTGAAGTGACGCCGAAAGTGGTGGTCGAGGGCGAGCGCAAGATCGGCCGCATCGAAGCCATGGTGGGTGCTGCGCCGCAAATGGTGCATTTGCGTTACGGCTTTTTCGACGGTCTGGCGCGCGGCGCCGTGCGCACCTGGGAAGTGTCCTGGTCCACCCTGAAGGTGTTCGGCCGCATGCTGATTGGGCAGGCGTCTCTGAAGAATCTCAGCGGCCCGCTGACCATTGCTGAGTACGCTGGACAGTCGGCCAAACTGGGCTTGACGCAGTACCTTGGCTTCCTCGCGCTGGTGAGTGTGAGCCTCGGCGTCTTGAACCTCTTGCCGTTGCCCATGCTCGATGGTGGACACCTGATGTATTATCTTTTCGAGGGTTTGAGCGGCCGCCCCGTCTCGGAGTGGTGGCAAACGCAACTGCAGCGCGCAGGTGCGTTGATCCTGATGCTGATGATGGCTTTAGCCCTTTCCAACGACGTGGCCCGGTTTGCGGGCCTGCATTGATCCTAAGCATGTCCTCATTTCTAAGAAGAATAGGTGCGCCCAAGCGCGCCTCGATCCTGACTTTGGCCTTGGTGGCCACACTGCAGTCAGGCGCCGCCTGGGCGGTGGATCCCTTCGTCATCAAGGACATCCGGGTGGAGGGCCTGAATCGGACCGACCCCGGTACCGTGTTCGCGTCGCTGCCCTTTCGGATTGGCGACACCTACAACGACGACAAGGGCGCGGCTGCCTTGCGCGCCTTGTTTGCCACTGGCTTGTTCAAAGATGTGCGCATCAATATCGACGGCAGCTCCGCTGTGGTCATCATTGAAGAGCGTCCCATCATTGCCAACGTCAGCTTTGTCGGCCTGAAAGAGTTCGACACCGAGGCGCTGACCAAGTCGCTCAAAGACGTGGGCATTGGCGAGGGCAAGCCCTTCGACAAGGCCCTGGCCGACCGCGCCGAGCAAGAGTTGAAGCGCCAGTACCTGACGCGCAGCTTGTATGGCGCCGAGGTCACGACCACGATCACGCCGCTGGAGCGCAACCGCGTCAACGTCAGCTTCGCTGTGACCGAGGGCGAGCCCGCCAAGATCGGTGAGGTGCGCATCCTCGGCTCCAAGGTGTTCTCCGAGAGCACGCTGCTGGGCCTGATGGAGCAGACCACCTCGGGCTGGCTGACTTGGTACACCAAGACCGACCGCTACTCGCGCTCCAAGCTCAATGCTGACTTGGAAACGCTGCGCTCCTACTACCTGAATCGCGGCTATTTGGAGTTCGCCGTCACCTCCACCCAGGTGACGATTTCGCCGGACAAGCAAAGCATCAGCGTGGCCATCACGGTCAATGAGGGTCAGCCCTATACCGTCACGGCCGTCAAGCTCGAAGGTGAGTTCCTGGGCCGCGAGGAAGACTTCAAGCGCCTGATTCAGCTCAAGCCCGGCCAGCCCTATCAAGGCGAGGCCGTGGCTCAGACCACACGCTTGTTCAGCGATTACTACGGCACTTTCGGCTAC
Organism: Paucibacter sp. KCTC 42545; assembly: GCF_001477625.1. Lineage (NCBI taxonomy): Bacteria > Pseudomonadati > Pseudomonadota > Betaproteobacteria > Burkholderiales > Sphaerotilaceae > Roseateles > Paucibacter sp. KCTC 42545. The sequence goes on along the minus strand of NZ_CP013692.1, from coordinate 2,857,218 downwards.
GCCTTTGCGCGGGTCGACAGCCGGCCCGAAATCGACAAGGCGACCGGCCAGGTCGTGGTTACCTTCACCGGTGACCCGGCGCGCCGCGTTTATGTGCGCAAGGTCATCATCGGCGGCAACACCCGCACGCGGGACGAAGTGATCCGCCGCGAATTCCGCCAGTTCGAATCGGCCTGGTACGACGGCCAGCGCATCAAGGCTTCGAAAGACCGGGTTGAGCGTCTGGGCTACTTCAAGCAAGGTGAAGTGACCATCGACACCCAGGAAGTGCCCGGCACCCAAGACCAAGTGGACGTGTTGCTGACCGTGGTGGAGCGCCCCACTGGCAACATCATGGTCGGCGCGGGTTACTCCAGCCAGCAAAAGCTGTCGCTGACCGGCTCGATCCAGCAGGACAATATTTTCGGTTCCGGCCATTCCCTGGGCATCCAAGTCAATACCGCATCGACCGGCCGCGCGCTGGTGATCAGCGAGACCGATCCCTACTTCACGGTGGACGGCATCTCGCGCTCCTTCGACGTGTTCTATCGGACCCAAAAGCCGATCAACACCTTGGGCGAGCAGTACGAGCTGATCACCCACGGCGGCTCGATTCGCTTCGGTGTGCCCTTCTCGGAAATCGACACCGTGTTCTTCGGCTTCGGCTATGCCCGTACCCGCATGAGCACGACGGCCGGTCTGCCCAATAGCTATTTGCTGTACGGCCGCCAGTTCGGCAAGGACAGCTCGGAGTGGCCCTTCACCATCGGCTGGGCCCGCGACAACCGCGACAGCATCATCTCGCCCACGGTCGGCCGCTTCGCCCGGGTCAACCTGGAACTGAGCACTTTTGGTGATGCGCAGTACGGCCGCGCCAATGTGCAGTATCAGGAATACATCCCGATCACCAACAAGATCACCCTGGGCCTGAACAGCGAAATCGGCTGGGGCCAGGGCTTGGCCGGCAAGCCTTACCCCATCTTTAAGAACTTCTACGCCGGTGGCCTGGGTTCGGTGCGGGTGTTCGAGGCGGGCTCGCTGGGCCCGGTGGACGTGACCGGCTCTTACTCCGGTGGCAATCGCCGCATCAACATCAATGCCGAGCTTTACCTGCCGGTGCCCGGCGGCGGCAATGACAAAACCTTCCGATTCTTTGGTTTCGTGGACGCCGGCAATGTCTGGGGTCCGCAAGAGAAGGTGGACTTCGACTCATTCCGCTCCTCCGCAGGTGTGGGCTTGAGCTGGATTTCGCCAATGGGCCCCCTGCGTTTGAGCTATGGCTCGCCAATGCGCAAGAAACCCACAGATAGAATCGAGAAATTCCAATTCCAGATCGGGAATGCATTCTGATGAAAAGCTTGTCTTTGAAAGCGGTGGCACTGTCCGCCATGTTGTCGGTGTCGGCCTTGTCCGGTGTGTCTGCTGCACAGGCCCAGGAACTCAAGATCGGCTATGTGAACAGCGACCGCGTGATGCGCGAAGCCAATATCGGCAAGGCTGCGGCTAGCAAGCTGGAAGCCGAATTCGGCAAGCGCGAGAAGGATCTGAAGGACACCGAACAAAAGCTGCGCGGCGCCGCCGAGAAGCTTGAGAAAGATGCCCCGACCCTGAGCGAAGCCGAGCGCACCCGCCGCCAACGCGATCTGGTCGAGACCGACCGCGAACTGCAGCGCAAGCGCCGCGAGTGGCAAGAAGACCTGACCCAGCGCAAGAACGAAGAAATGTCGGTGATGGTTGATCGTGCCAACAAGGTGATCAAGCAAATCTTCGACGCCGAGAAGTACGACCTGATCGTGCAAGACGCCATCATGTTCAGCCCGCGTGTGGACATCACCAAGAAGGTGATCGACGCGCTCAACGCGCAAAAGTGATTTCGCCGGTGGCCACCACGGTTCACCTGGCTGATCTGATCGCCGCCTTGGGCGGCGATCTTCTTGGTGAGGCGCAAACGCCCATCGCGCGTATCGCGCCGCTGGACGAAGCCGATGGCCAGTCCATCAGCTTTCTGGCCAACCCCAAGTACCAAGCGCAACTGGCGCAAACGCAAGCGGCTTGCGTGATCGTGGCGCCGGCTTTTGCTGAGTCGGCTACCGCCCGTGGTGCTGATACCGGTGTCGCCATTTCGGCCGCCATCGTCACGCCCGACCCTTACCTCTACTTCGCGCGCCTGACCCAGTGGTGGGCCGCCCGCACGCGCCCCCAAGCGCCTGCGCGGGTGCACCCCAGCGCGGTGATCGACCCCTCGGCCCGTTTGGGCGCAGGTGTCGACATCGGCCCGCTGGCGGTGATTGAGGCAGAGGTGGAGATTGGTGAGGGCGCGCGAATCGGCCCCCATTGCGTGATCGGGCAGGGCGCTCGCATCGGTGCCGGCACACGCTTGAGTGCCAGCGTCACCGTGGGTTTTGGCTGCCAGATTGGCGCGCGCGGCATCGTGCACAGCGGCGTTGTGATCGGCGCCGACGGCTTTGGCTTTGCGCCCAATTTCAAGGCCGGTGATGCTTCTGGTTGGGTCAAGATCGAGCAACTCGGCAATGTGCGCATTGGCGACGATGTGGAGATCGGCGCCAACACCTGCATTGACCGCGGCGCCCTGGCCGACACGGTGCTGGAAGACGGCGTCAAGCTCGACAACCAGATTCAGATTGCCCATAACGTGCACATCGGGCGGCATACTGCGATTGCTGGCTGCACCGCGATTGCGGGCAGCACCAAGATCGGCGCCTTTTGCACCATTGCCGGCGCGGCCAATATCGTTGGCCATCTGAGCTTGGCCGACCATGTGCATGTGTCGGCCGCCACCCTGATCAGCCGCAGCATCAGCAAGCCCGGGCTCTACAGCGGCGCCTATCCCTTCGAGGAAAATGCCAGCTGGGAGAAGAACGCTGCCACCCTGAGACAATTGCATGCCTTGCGCACCCGTTTGCGCGAGCTAGAGAAAAAGAACACATGACCATGGACATCCACAGCATCCTCAAGAAACTCCCCCACCGCTACCCGCTTTTGCTGGTGGACCGTGTGCTGGAGGTTGAAGCCGGTAAGCGCATTCTGGCGATCAAGAACGTCAGCATCAACGAGCCTTATTTCGTTGGCCATTTTCCGCATCGCCCGGTCATGCCGGGTGTGTTGATTCTCGAATCCATGGCGCAAGTGGCCACCTTGCTGGCGCTGGAAAGCTCGGACATCAAGCTGGATGACAGCACGGTCGTGTACTTCGCCGGCATCGATAACGCCCGCTTCAAGCGGCCTGTGGAGCCCGGTGACCAGTTGCGTCTGGAAGTGACGCTGGATCGCGCCAAGGCCGGCATCTTCAAATTCACCGGCAAGGCCTTTGTGGGCGAAGCCCTGGCGGCGGAAGCGCAGCTGATCTGCACCATGCGCAAGATCGACGCCCTCTGAAAGGTGCTGGGCCCATGAGCTTGATTCACCCGACCGCCATCATCGACCCCGCCGCGCAGCTGGATAGCTCGGTCGCGGTGGGTGCCTACACGCTGATCGGCCCGCATGTGCGCATCGGCGCTGGCACGGTGGTGGGCCCGCATTGCGTGATCGAAGGCCGTACCTCTATCGGCGCGTGCAACAAAATCTTCCAGTTCAATTCCATCGGCGCCGTGCCGCAGGACATGAAATACGCGGGTGAGCCGACCGAGCTGGTGATTGGCGATCGCAACACCTTCCGGGAGTTCTGCACCATCAATCTGGGAACGGCGCAAGACGAGGGCGTGACCCGCCTGGGTAGCGACAACCTCTTGATGGCTTACGTCCACATCGCTCACGATGTGCGCCTGGGCAGCCACATCGTGCTGGCCAATAACGCCACGCTGGCGGGCCATGTGCATGTGGGCGATTGGGCCACCATCGGCGGCCTGTCCGGCGTGCACCAGTTCGTCAAGATCGGCGCGCATGCCATGGTTGGCTTCCAAGGCCATGTGGCGCAAGACGTGCCGCCCTTCATGACAGTGGACGGCAACCCGCTGGCGGCGCGTGCCGTCAATGCGGTGGGGCTGAAGCGACGCGGCTTCTCGGCCGAGCGCATTGCGGTGATCAAGCAGATCCACAAACGCCTGTACCGCTCCTCGCTGACACTGGAGCAGTCGCAGCAAGCCATTGCCGAGCTGCGCGGGCAGGGCGCTGACGAGGATGTGGACTTGATGCTCAACTTCCTCGCCGCCGCCACGCGCGGCATCGTGCGCTAAAGCAGTCATGACAGAACTTTCGCCTCGGGCCCTGTCCATTGGCATGGTGGCCGGCGAGGCCTCCGGCGATCTGCTGGCCGGCATGATGCTGGCTGGCTTGCGCGCGCGCTGGCCCGTGCTGCGCTCGCAAGGCATCGGCGGCCCACGTATGGCCGAACAGGGCTTTGAGGCCTGGTGGCCGCACAGCAAGCTGAGCATTTTTGGCTATGTGGATGCGCTGCTGAATCTGCGCGAGCTGCTGTCGATTCGCCGTCAGCTGGGCAATCGCTTGTTAGCCGGCCCCGAGCGGCCGGCTGCTTTCATCGGCATCGACGCCCCCGATTTCAATTTCGGCCTGGAACAGCGCCTGCGCGAAGGCGGCATCAAGACGATTCATTTCGTTTGCCCCTCGATTTGGGCCTGGCGTGCCGAGCGGGTCGAGAAGATCAAACGTTCGGCCGACCATGTGCTGTGCCTGTTCCCCTTCGAGCCCGAGTTGCTTCACAAGCATGGCATCGCCGCCACCTATGTGGGCCATCCACTGGCCGATGCGATCCCGCTGGAGCCGCCCAAGGCGCAGAGCCGTGCCGCGCTGGGTTTGAGCGAGACGGATACCGTGGTGGCGCTATTGCCGGGCAGCCGGCGCAGCGAGATTCGCTACATCGCCGAGCCCTTTTTGCAGGCCGCGCTGCTGATGCAGCAGTCCCGGGCTGACTTGCGATTTGTGATGCCGGTGGCACCGGGCTTGCGTCCGCTGATCGAGCCGCTGGTGACGCGCTTGGCGCCTAGGCTCAATTTGCAGTTGCTCGACGGTCGCTCGCACGAAGCCTTAGCGGCCTGCGACGTGACGCTGGTGGCCAGCGGAACCGCCACGTTGGAAGCGGCCTTGTTCAAGCGCCCGATGGTGATTGCCTACCGCATGCATTGGCTGAACTGGTGGCGCATGCAAGGCAAGAACTACCAGCCCTGGGTGGGCCTGCCGAATGTACTGGCGCGCGAATTTTTGGTGCCCGAGCTGATTCAAGACGCGTGTACGCCGCAAGCGCTGGCGCGTGAGGGCTTGGCCTGGCTCGCTGAACCTGAGCGTTATGCCCAGGCGCAGGCGCGCTTTGCCGAACAACATGAACTGCTGCGTTGCAATACCGCGCAAAAGGCCAGCGATGCCATCGCCCAAGTCATTGATGGCCGCGCCTGAACAGCTGGGCTTGATCTGGGCCGGTGCGGGTTTGCTGGCCGGTGTGGATGAAGCCGGCCGTGGCCCCCTGGCCGGCCCGGTGGTGGCCGCGGCCGTGATTCTGGATGAGGCTGCGCCCATCATGGGCCTGCGCGACTCCAAGATCCTGAGCGAAAAAAAGCGCGAGTTGCTGTTCGATGAAATCCGCGCCAAAGCCCTGTGCTGCTGCATCGCCGAGGCCTCGGTCGAGGAAATTGACCGCTTGAATATTCTGCAAGCCACCCTGCTGGCGATGCGCCGCGCCGTTGAGGGCCTGCGTTTGAAGCCGAGCTTTGTACAGGTGGACGGCAACCGCCTGCCGGTGCTGAAGATTCCGGCCGAGGCCATCGTCAAGGGCGATGCCAAGGTGCAAGCCATCTCGGCCGCATCCATCCTGGCCAAGGTTCATCGAGACCGCCAATGCATCGCCATGCATGAAGCCCACCCGGCCTACGGCTTCGCCACCCACAAGGGCTACCCCACGGCCGAGCATCTGGCTGCCCTGCGTGCGCATGGCGTCACTGCCTGGCACCGCCGTACCTTCGGGCCGGTGCGTGCAGTTTTAGAGTCAAGCAAGTAAATGAGCCAGCTGCATCACATCACCTCGCGGGACAACCCCGCCCTGCAACGCCTGCGCAAGCTCAGCCAAGACGGTGGCGCCTACCGCAAGCTGGGTTCCGTCTGGCTGGAAGGCGACCACTTGGTGCGCGCTTGCCTGCAGCGCGGCCATGCGGTGACGCTGGCCGTCATCACCGAAGCGGCCGCGCAAGACCCGGCACTGCGTGCGCTGGCCGATGCTGCACCCAAGATCTTGGTGGTGCCGGCGGCGCTGTTCAAGAGCATCAGCGGCTTGGAGTCGCCGGCGCAGATCGGCTTTGAAGTGCCGCACGACGATGGTCAAGACTTCAGCCCGGGCCTGGATTCGGTCGTGCTGGACCGCCTGCAGGATGCCGGCAATGTGGGCACCATATTGCGCAACGCGGCAGCGTTCGGCTTCAAGCAAGTGCTGGCCTTGAAGGGCACGGCGGCGCTGTGGTCGCCCAAGGTCTTGCGCGCCGGCATGGGCGCGCATTTCGGCCTGCGGCTGATCGAGGGCTTGAGCCCGGCCGATCTGGATCGCCTGCATGTGCCGCTGATCGCCACCAGCTCCTATGCCGAGTCGCAGATCCACCAAATCGCCTTGCCCCAGCCCTGCGCCTGGGTGATGGGCCATGAAGGGCAGGGCGTGCAGCCCGAGTTGATGCAGCGCTGCGGGTTGACCGTGGGCATCCCGCAGCCCGGCGGCGAGGAGTCGCTCAATGTGGGCAGCGCCGCGGCCATCTGCCTGTACGAGAGCGCCCGCCAGCGCTTGTGACTCTATAGGCTCAGGCCGATCACGCCGCCCGCGATGCAGGCAGCACCTGCCAAGCGCCAGCCGCGCTCACCTTCCTTCAGCAATTGCCCGCCCAGCAGGGCGGCAAACAGCATGGACACCTCGCGAGTCGGTGCCACCCGGGATAGTGGCGCCAATTGCATGGCGTAGAGCACCAGGATGTAGGCCAGCGGGCTGCACACCGCCACCAGCAGCACATAGCGCCATTGCTGACTGAGCGCGGCGGCAAAGCCCTGCGGGTCGCGCCACAAGCCGGGCAGCATGAAGGGCACGCGCAGCAGATTGCTGAAATAGTCAAGCAGCAGCGGCGAGATCAGCAAGACCTTGATGGCATAGCCGTCCACCACGGTGTAGCCCGCGATCAAGACACCGGTGATGCCACCCCAGAGCAGGCCCAGCTTGCGGCGGTGGTGGGCCTCCCCCTCGCGCGGGCGCCACAGCCCCGGCCCGGCGGCAATCAAAACAATGCCCAGCACCACCGCCAGCAAGCCCAGGCCGCCGCGCAGGCCCAGGTGTTCGCCCAGCAAGAACACGGCGGCAATGGCCGACATGGCCGGCGCACTCCCGCGCGCCACCGGGTAGACCACGGTCAAATCGGCCAAGCGGTAGCCCGTCAGCAAGGCATTGAAGTAGAGCAGGTGCAGCAAGGCCGTGGCCATCAGCACGCCCCAAGTCTTGCTGTCGAAGCCGGCGACCACATCCCAGCCGACGACCCAAACGACAGGCAGCCAGATCACGCTGACCGTAAGCGCCGAGGCGAGGGCGAAGTGATGGTTGCCGCCGGCCTTTTTGGCCGCGAAGTTCCACAAGGCATGCAGCAGCGCGGCGGCCAGCACCAGGGCAAGAGCGGAGCCGGGCACCTCAGTAGATCAGGCGGTCGGGTCGCAGGTCGCGCAGGATGGTGGTGGCGATCTCTTCGATGGATTTGTGCGTGGACGACAGCCAGGCAATGCCGTCCTTCTTCATCATCGCCTCGGCCTCGTTGACCTCGTAGCGGCAGTTCATCATGTCGGCGTACTTGCTGCCGGGGCGGCGCTCGTTGCGGATCTGACTCAGGCGCTCAGGGTCGATCGTCAGGCCAAAGCATTTGCGCTTGTGCGCCACCAGCATGGAGGGCAGGCGGCCGCGCTCGAAGTCTTCGGGGATCAGCGGATAGTTGGCGGCCTTGATGCCGTGCTGCATGGCCAGGTAGAGCGAGGTGGGTGTCTTGCCGCTGCGCGATACGCCGACCAGGATCACATCGGCCACATCCAGATTCTTGGCCGATTGGCCGTCGTCATGGGCGAGCGAGAAATTGATGGCCTCGATGCGGTCGTGGTACTCCTGGCTGCGCGCCACATCGGAAAAACGGCCGACGCGGTGGTTGCTCTTGACCTCGAACTCTTCTTCCAGCGGCTCGATGAAGGTGCCGAACATGTCCATAACCCGCGCCTGGCAATGGTCGCGCACGATCTTGAGTACGTCGCGATCCACCAGGGTGGCGAAGACGATGGCCCGCACGCCTTCGCGCACGCTGGTCTCGTTGATCTCGCGCACCACGGCATAGGCTTTTTCCGGGGTGTCGACAAAGGGCCGGCGCACATGGCGTGGCTTGATGGGGAACTGGGCCAGGATGGAGTTGCCGAAGGTTTCGGCGGTGATGCCGGTGCCATCGGAGACAAAGTACACGGTGCGATTGGGCATGGTGGGCGGTGAAAAGTTCGGCTTCATCATAGGGCTGTTGGCGCCGCTGCTGCCACCGAACTGCCCACTGATGTTGCCTCCGACCTACCGCGTGGCGGGGGAAGCGAAATCAGACTGGCCTGCCAAAAATGTCAGCACGCGCCACTCGGGCTTGCCCGTAGAATCAGCGCCAATCATCCCGTTCAGCCACATGACGCCCCTCAGCCCACAACAAAAATTCGAACTCGCTGGGGAGTGTGCCGTCTGTATCAGCCTGAAGGATGGCGCCGGTGGCGGCGTCGTCATTGCGGGAGCGCCGTTTTTTTATCATCCCGGAGCTTTCCCATGTCACAACGCTACGAGCCGACCGCCCTGGTCGTTCCCTTTGAGAATCTGAGAATGACGGATGTCGAGGTGGTCGGCGGTAAAAACGCCAGCCTCGGCGAAATGATCTCGCAACTGGCCGCCTCGGGCGTGCGGGTGCCGGGCGGCTTCGCCACCACGGCCCATGCCTTCCGCGAGTTCCTCAAGCACGAAGGCCTGGACAAGCGCATCGAAGCGCGCCTGGTCAGCCTCAATACCGACGATGTGCGCGCCCTGGCCGAGGCCGGTGCTGAAATCCGCGGCTGGCTGGAGGCGCAGCCTTTCCCGGCCGATCTGGAGGCACAGATCCGCGCCTCCTTCGCACAGTTGACCGCTGAGAACCCCGGCGTGTCCTTTGCCGTGCGCTCCTCCGCCACGGCCGAAGACTTGCCTGACGCATCGTTTGCCGGTCAGCAAGAAACCTTCCTGAACGTCGTTGGCATCGAAGAAGTGCTGCACAAGATGAAGGAGGTTTTCGCCTCCCTCTACAACGACCGAGCCATCAGCTACCGCGTGCACAAGGGCTTTGCCCACGCCGATGTGGCACTGAGCGCCGGCGTGCAGCGCATGGTGCGCTCTGACCTCGGTTCGGCCGGCGTGATGTTCACCATCGACACCGAGAGCGGCTTCAAGGATGTGGTCTTCATCACCTCCAGCTACGGCCTGGGTGAAACCGTGGTGCAAGGCGCCGTCAACCCCGACGAGTTCTATGTCCACAAGCCCGCGCTGGCGCGCGGCAAGCTGCCCATCATCCGCCGCAACCTCGGCTCCAAGCTGATCAGCATGGAGTTCGCCACGCCGGCCGAAAAAGCTGCCTCGGGCAAGCTGGTCAAGACGGTGGATACCGCGCCGGAAATGCGCAATCGCTACTCACTGAACGACGCCGAAGTGATCGAGCTGGCCAAGTTCGCCATGATCATCGAGAAGCACTACGAGCGTCCGATGGACATCGAGTGGGGCCGTGACGGTGTGGATGGCCATATCTACATCCTGCAAGCTCGCCCCGAGACTGTGAAGAGCCAGATGGAAGGCCAAGTCGAGCACAGCTACAAGCTCAAGGGTCACAGCGCCGTGCTGGCTGAAGGCCGCGCTATTGGCCAGAAGATCGGTACCGGCCCGGTGCGCTTGGTGGAGAGTATTGCCGATATGGACCGCGTCCAGCCCGGCGACATTCTGGTGACGGACATGACCGACCCGAACTGGGAGCCGGTGATGAAGCGCGCCGCGGCCATCGTTACGAACCGCGGCGGCCGCACCTGCCACGCCGCCATCATCGCGCGCGAGCTGGGCATCCCGGCCGTGGTGGGTTGCGGCGATGCGACCGAGAAGCTCAAGGACGGCCAACTGGTCACCGTGGCCTGCTCGGAAGGTGACACCGGCTATATCTACGACGGCCTGCTGGAAACCGAAATCAGCGAAGTGCATCGCGGCGAGCTGCCTTACTGCCCCGTCAAGATCATGATGAACGTGGGCAACCCGCAGCTGGCCTTCAACTTTGCGCAGCTGCCCAGCAGCGGCGTGGGTCTGGCCCGGCTTGAGTTCATCATCAACAACAATATCGGCGTCCACCCCAAGGCGATTCTGGACTATCCGAACATCGACGCTGACTTGAAGAAGGCGGTTGAATCCGTGGCCCGCGGCCACGCCTCGCCACGCGCTTTTTACGTCGACAAGCTGGTCGAAGGCATTGCAACCATTGCTGCCGCCTTCTTCCCGCGCCCGGTGATCGTGCGTTTGTCCGACTTCAAGAGCAATGAGTACCGCAAGCTGATCGGTGGTTCGCGCTACGAGCCCGATGAAGAGAACCCAATGCTGGGCTTCCGTGGTGCTTCGCGTTACATCAGCGGCGAGTTCTCGGACGCTTTTGCGATGGAGTGCGAGGCTTTGAAGCGCGCGCGCGTCGAGATGGGCCTGACCAATATCGAAATCATGGTGCCTTTCGTGCGCACCGTGCGCCAAGCTGAACGCGTGGTGTCGATGCTGGCCGAGCGTGGCCTCAAGCGCGCTGCCACCGGCGGCACCGATGGCCTGCGCGTCATCATGATGTGCGAAGTGCCCAGCAATGCGATTCTGGCGGACCAGTTCCTGGAGCATTTCGACGGCATGTCGATTGGCTCTAACGACCTGACTCAGCTGACCCTGGGCCTGGATCGCGACTCCGGCCTGGAGCAGTTGGCTGGCGACTTTGATGAGCGTGACCCTGCCGTCAAGGCCTTGATTTCGCGCGCCATCAGTGCCTGCCGCTCCACCGGCAAGTACATCGGCATCTGTGGCCAAGGCCCCAGCGACCACCCGGACTTCGCCGAGTGGTTGGCCGACGAGGGCATCGTGTCGATCTCGTTGAATCCGGATTCGGTGATCGAGACTTGGCAGCGTCTGGCCAAGCGTTAATCGCCGCTTTCTGAAAGCTCAACAGCCCCGCGAGGGGCTGTTTTCATATCGGGCGCGGGTTCCTCGCTATCGACAGCCTGCGGCCGCCGCTCGCATGATGGCGGCTCGCTTTTCTTTGATCTCCCGTGAATCCTCAGCAAGAAGCCTCCCCCTCCGCCACGCCCGTGCCCGCCTTGCGGACGCGCCTGCATCGCATCTATGCCTGGTACACCTTGGGCTTTGTGGTGTTTGTGCTGGGCTTGGCGGTGTGCGAGTACTTGGGCATGCCCAAGATCTGGATTGGCTTTTGCTTTTTGGCCGCCACGGTGGGCATCTACGCCGTCATCGGCCTGTTCAGTCGCACCACCGATGCCGATGAATACTATGTGGCCGGCCGGCGCGTGCCGGCCATCTACAACGGCATGGCGGCCGGTGCCGACTGGATGAGCGCGGCCTCCTTCATTGGACTGGCGGGCACGCTCTATTTGGCCGGCTATGCGGGCTTGGCTTATGTGCTGGGCTGGACGGGCGGTTTTTGCCTGGTGGCGCTGTGTCTGGCGCCCTATCTGCGGCGCTTCGGGCAGTTCACCATTCCAGATTTTTTGGCCGCGCGTTATGGCGGCCATGCGCCGCGCCTGATCGGGGCGGCCGCGGCGATTCTTATTTCTTTCATCTATGTGGTCGCGCAGATCTATGCGGTGGGCCTGATCACCTCGCGCCTGACCGGCCTGACCTTTGAGATCGGCGTGTTTGTGGGCTTGGGCGGTGTTTTGGTGTGCTCCTTTCTGGGCGGCATGCGGGCCGTCACCTGGACGCAGGTGGCGCAGTACATCGTGCTGGTGATCGCCTATTTGGTGCCGGTGGTGTGGTTGTGTGCCAAGCAAACCGGGGTGCCTTTGCCGCAGCTGGTTTACGGCTATCAGTTGCAAAAGCTCACCCTGCGCGAGCAAGAGCTGATCGACGACCCGAAAGAGCTGCAGGTGCGCGGCCTGTATGCGCAGCAGGCGGCGAACTACGAGAAGAAGCTGCAGGATGTGCCTGTGGCCCTGGCCCAAGACCGCCTGCATGCCTCGCAGCTGGTGGCCAAGCTCAAAGCGCAGGAAGCGCCGCTGGCCGAGATTCAGGCGGCCGAGAAGGGCCGCGCGGCTTTGCCCAAAACCACCTTGGACGCGGAGGAACAGTGGCAGCGTGCCAAGCAGTTCAACGACTCGCGCGCCCAGCCGCTGGGGGGCATGCCGCGGCAGGGGCAGGTGTTTGCAGGCGACCCGGCGGGCACGCCCGCTGAGCAGCAGCAGTTTGGTGATTCGCGCAGCAATTTCTTGGCCTTGATGTTCTGCTTGATGGTGGGCACGGCGGGCTTGCCGCATTTGCTGACGCGCTTTTACACCACGCCTTCGGTGGCCGAGGCGCGCCAGTCGGTGGCCTGGTCGCTGTTCTTTATCGCGCTGCTCTACTTCACGGCGCCGGCCTTGGCCGTCATGGTCAAGTACGAAGTGTTGACCGAATTGGTGGGCCAGTCCTTCAGCCAGTTGCCTGATTGGATCGCGCAGTGGAGCCGGGTCGATTCCAGCTTGCTGTCGGTGTCTGACATCAACGGGGATGGCGTTTTGCAGCTTGGTGAGATGCGCATCAGCTCGGACATCATCATGCTGATGACGCCGGAGCTGGCTGGTCTGCCCTTTGTCGTGTCCGGCATGGTGGCGGCGGGTGCGCTGGCGGCGGCCTTGTCCACGGCGGATGGCTTGCTGCTGACCATCTCGGCCGCCTTGTCGCACGATGTCTACTTCCGCACGGTCAATCCGCAGGCGGTGATGACGCGGCGAGTCACCTTGTCCAAGGCCTTGTTGTTGGTGACGGCCTTGGCGGCAGCGGCAGTGGCGGCGCAGCGGCCGGCGGACATTCTTTTCTTGGTGGCGGCCGCCTTCTCGGTGGCTGGGGCGGCGTTCTTCCCGGCGCTGGTGCTGGGCATCTTCTGGCGCCGTGCCAATCGGCAGGGCGCGGTGGCGGGGATGCTGGCGGGTTTGGGTGTCACCGTTTACTACCAGGCCGTGGCCACACCCTGGATGCGTGAGGCGCTGGGCTTGCCTGGGCCGGTGCAGCTGTGGTGGGGCATTCAGCCGGTTTCGGCGGGCCTGTTCGGTGTTGCCGCAGGCTTTGCCACGGTGGTGCTGGTGAGCTGGCTGACGCCGCGGCCGGACGAGGCGCAGATGCAGACGCTGGCCCTGCTGCGCAGCCCGCCGCCGGTTTGATGGGCGAGCTTGCAAGTAAGTGCTAGGCGAATCCCTAAAGCTGAGCTAGAATCGCGGGTTCCCCCTTGCCGTGATCACGTCAGTCGACGCCGTGGCACGGCTTCTACAGCTTTCGCAGCTGGCTGAAAACAGTCGGCATTCAAGCGGGCTGGAATCCACAAGGAGTACTTATGCGTCACTATGAAATCGTTCTGCTGATCCATCCGGATCAAAGCGAACAAGTTCCGGCCATGCTGGAGCGCTACAAGAGCCTGATCACCACCGGTGGTGGTACTGTGCACCGCGTCGAAGATTGGGGCCGCCGTCAAATGGCTTACCTGATCCAGAAGCTGGCCAAGGCTCACTATCTGTGCGTCAACATCGAGTGCAGCGTTGAGACGCTGCGTGAACTCGAAACCGGTTTCCGTTTCAACGACGCCGTGTTGCGTCACCTGACCGTTGCCAAGGCCAAGGCCGAGACAACCCCGTCGGTGATGATGAAGACCGTTGAACGCGAAGACGCTCGCAAGGCGCCTCAAGTCGCGACGGCCTAATCAGGCCAGCTGTGCTTGAAGTGATCGCATTGCGTTGAACCATCTGGTATTGCAAGCGCAGCTCTCGGAGCTGGGTTTGGTTCGATACACACCGGCCGGCTTGATGGCCTTGGACTGCTGCTTGAAGCATGAGTCCCAGGTTCAAGAAGCAGGCAAACCCCGCAAAGTAGCCATGGAGCTGAAAGCGGTGGTGATTGGTGAGATGGGAAAACGGCTGCAAAGTTTGGGGCTTGGCGGAGAAGCACTGTTCACAGGCTTTTTGACCACCCAACGCAATGGTCGCGGTGTGATCTTTCACATCACCGGCCTTGAGAAATGCAGCAGCAATAGCGCCACCGCCTGAGCACGGAATTGTTCGAATCCGGATTAAATTAAAGAGGTCACAAAATGGCACCACCACGTGGCAAGGGTCGCTTCTCCAAGGACAAGAAGCCCAAGCGCAATACCCAATCGTTGCTGTTCCGTCGCAAGCGTTTCTGCCGCTTCACCGTTACCGGTGTTGAGCAGATCGACTACAAGGACATCGACACCCTGCGCGATTTCATCGGCGAAAACGGCAAGATCACGCCTGCCCGCTTGACCGGCACGCGCGCTTTCTTCCAGCGTCAACTGACTGTTTGTATCAAGCGTGCGCGTTTCCTCGCCATGCTGCCGTACAGCGATCAGCACAAGGTCTGAGGAGTAGACCACTATGCAAATCATTCTGCTTGAAAAAGTCGCCAACCTCGGCAACCTGGGCGATGTCGTCACCGTCAAGAACGGCTACGCACGCAACTTCCTGATCCCGACTCGCCAGGCACGTCGTGCCACCGAAGCGGCCATCAAGGAATTCGAAGCCCGCCGCGCTGAGCTGGAAAAGGCTGCTGCTGAGAAGCTGGCAACCGCCGTCGCTCTGGGCGAGACCCTGACCGGCAAGACCGTTGTCATCAGCCAAAAGGCTGGCGTGGACGGCCGTTTGTTCGGTTCGGTCACCAACGCTGACATCGCCGACGCACTGGTCAAGATGGGCTTCGCGTCCATCGTCAAGTCGCAGATCCGTCTGCCCTTGGGCCCGCTGAAGGCTGTGGGCGAGTTCGCCGTGAACGTGGCTCCTCACACCGACGTGGTGGTGGAGTTGAGCGTTCAAGTGCAGCGCGAAGCTGAGTAATCAGCGAACGAAGATCGCGAAAGAAATTTCGCCTGTGTGCTGACCCGCTTGGGTTAGCATGGAAAAGCCGACGCTGATCAAGCTGTCGGCTTTTTGCATTTTGGGGCGCTGACTTATCCCCGCTTGTCCCGGTCTTGTCCACAGCCTTGTCCACAGCCCTGTTGTGGCAAGCTGAGCGGCCGGAACAGGCCCCGAGGTCAGCCGCCCAACTCAAATACTGCACCGTCCACCGCCGAGTCCTCCCGATGAGCGCCACTTTCTCTTCTCCGTCCCTGCCTTCCTTGCCTGGCTCTGGCGGCAGCGCCGAACGCCGCGATGATGAGGTCGCCCGCCTGCGGGTACCGCCGCACTCCATCGAGGCTGAGCAAAGCGTGCTGGGCGGCTTGCTGATTGACAACTCGGCCTGGGACCGCGCCGGTGACATGCTCACCGAGAGCGACTTCTACCGCTTCGAACACAAGCAGATCTACCTCGCCACCGGCAAGCTCATCAATGCGGCCAAACCGGCCGACGTGGTGACGGTGTTCGAGGAGCTGACCTCGATTGGCAAGGCCGAGGAATGCGGCGGCCTGGCCTATCTGAATGCCCTGGCGCAGAGCGTGCCCAGCGCCGCCAATTTGCGCCGTTATGCCGAGATCGTGCGCGAGCGCGCCATCCTGCGCAAGCTGGTGACCGCCAGCGATGAAATCGCGACCGCGGCCCTGGCGCCTCAAGGCCGCGCCGTGACCCAGATCCTGGACGAGGCCGAAGGCAAGATCTTCCGCATCGGCGAAGAGGGCTCTCGTAGCCGTCAGGGTTTCCAGAGCATGGACAACTTGGTGGTGGCGCTGATCGACCGGGTCAACGAGCTGGCCGAGAACGGCGCCGAAGACGTGACCGGCGTGCGCACCGGCTTCTTCGATCTGGACCGCATGACGGCTGGCTTCCAGCCCGGCGACTTGATCATCCTGGCGGCCCGCCCCTCGATGGGCAAGACCGCGTTTGTGGTGAATATCGGTGAGAACGTGGCCATCAACGAAGGGCTGCCCGTCGTCATTTACTCAATGGAAATGGGTGCCGCTCAGCTGGCCATGCGTATGGTGGGTTCCATCGGCCGTATCGACCAAGGCCGCCTGCGTACCGGGCGTTTGAATGACGACGAATGGGGCCGCCTGTCTGAAGCTGTGGACAAGCTCGGCAAGGCCAGCATCTTCATTGATGAAAGCCCCGGCCTGAGCCCCTCCGAGGTGCGTGCCCGTGCGCGCCGCCAGGCCCGCATTTGCGGCAAGCTTGGCCTCATCATCATCGACTATTTGCAGCTGATGAGCGGCAACGGCGGCAACGAGGAAAACCGGGCCACCGTGATTGGCGAAATCTCGCGCGGCTTGAAGGCCTTGGCCAAGGAGCTGCAATGCCCGGTGATTGCGCTCTCGCAGCTGAATCGAAGCGTGGAGCAGCGCCCCGACAAGCGCCCGATGATGTCTGACTTGCGCGAGTCCGGCGCCATTGAGCAGGATGCCGACATCATCATGTTCATCTACCGCGACGAGTACTACACCAAAGAAGAGTGCAAGGAGCCGGGCGTGGCCGAGATCATCATCGCCAAGCAACGTAACGGCCCGGTGGGCACGGTCAAGCTCTTCTTCCAGCGCATGCACACCAAGTTCGAAAACTTGGCGCCCGACTATGTGAGCCCGGCCGGCGCGGAATACTGAGTTTTTGGGCTGGACATTATTGCCATACTGTATGAATATACAGTATGCCTGCCAAGCCTAAGCCCCAGACCCCGCCCAAACCCGCCCAGCCCCCGATCTATTTGCCTGCCGAGGCCCTGAAAGGCCGCGGCACGGCTTGGGCGCTGGCGCACCGCTTCAGCAGGGACGAGCGCGAGCAATTCGACGATGGCTGGGGCACGCTGACGCAGCAGGCCGATGAGCAAACGCTGCCGCCCCGCACCGAAATCATCGAGGAGCGGGCGCGCAAAATCCTCACCGGCAATCAGTCGCCGGACATCCCCTTTGTTTTGTGGGACGGCTCTGTGCACTAGATGGAAGTGCTTGGCTTCCTGACGGGCCGATCAAGTCTTGGTTCGTATTCCTTCTTGTCTCATTCCAGTCAAGAGTGAGTTGCGCGGCAGGCACCGCGAAGGGCTGGTGCGACGACAGGTCACGCCTTGGCAAGTAAATCTACGATGAATCGCCCTGTGTTTGAACTGACCCTGAACTGCCCCCGGGGCGATTCACTACCTGGCGCATCCAGAGAGCTAGGCGACCACAACAATGGCCAGAATGCGTGTTGAAGTCATTGAGCTAAGAAGACTAGGCCGTAGGCTTCTCAAAGAAGAACTTAACAAATCAATCTACGGCTGCTTGGTAGTCTAGAACTGGACCCTCACCTTTGGCTGTGACGGTGAACGTATTGTTCGCTAAGCCTCACTGCGCCGCACGTACAGCTGACCTTGTCCCCAAAAAACGGAGTTCTTAGCTCGTGATGAAATCAGAGCGAGGAACGATGAAATGAGTCAGCAAAAGCAGGTGCGTGGCAAGTACACGCTGGAGTTCAAGATGGAGGCGGTTCGCCTGGTCAAGGGCGGGCAGTCGGCCGCGGTGACGGCGCAGATTTTGGGCATACCCAAGGCCAGTCTGAGCAACTGGGTACGGCTCAGCGAGGACGGGAAGTTGAGCGGAGCCGGCGACAAGCCTGTGACGCCTGAGCAGATGGAGTTAGCGCGCTTGAGGGCCGAATTGGCTCGGATGACGATGGAGCGAGACATCGCAAAAAAAGCGGCGGCGTACTTTGCGCAGGATCTTCTGCAAGGTACGCCTGGATTCAAGAAATGAAGACTCAGTGGCCGGTTAGCCTGAGCTGCAAGGTCCTGGATGTGAGCGTGAGCGGCTATTTCGAACACCAGAAGGCCAAGGCCGCCAGAAGGCCCAGCAAGGCCGCCACGCCGCGTTTGAGCGATGAAGCGGTGCTGACCCACATCCGCGCAGTCCATGGCGAAGTGGGTCAGGAGTACGGCTGGCCTCGCATGGCCAAGGAGCTGGTTGCGCGTGGACATCGAGTGGGCAAGGAACGGGTGCGCAAGTTGATGCAGCGTCACGGGATTCGTGCGCGCGGCCAGCGCAAATTTGTTGTGACCACGGACAGCAAGCACAGCCTGCCGGTGGCGCCAAATCTGCTGCGGCGGGACTTTAAGGCGCAGGCTCCGAATCAGAAGTGGACCAGTGACATCACCTACATCGAGACGGCTGAAGGCTGGCTCTATCTGGCGGCGGTCGTCGACCTGCACAGCCGGCAAGTGGTGGGCTGGAGCATGCAGGACCATATGCAAACCAGCCTGATCACGGACGCCCTGCGCATGGCCTGGTTTCGGCGTCGACCGGCGCCTGGGCTGATTTTCCACAGCGACCGCGGAAGCCAGTATTGCAGCCGAGAATTTCAAGGCGACTTGAAGAAATTCGGCATGCGCTCATCGATGAGCGGCAAGGGTGATTGCTGGGACAATGCGCCGACGGAGAGCCTGTGGGGGCGACTGAAAGTGGGCCGGCTACACGGTCAGAAGTTCAGCACAAAACGGCAGGCCAAGGATGAAGTGATTGCCTGGTTGACCTTCTACAACCACAGTCGAATTCACTCGACCCTGGGCTACGTCAGCCCCATGACGTTTGAGAAAAACTGGCACGCGGCCCAGCAGGATAAAGCCGCGTAACAAGGTTGCTAAGAACTCCGGGGAAGAGGGGCAAGGTCACAGCAAAGGCGAGCCGCCCTTGCTCGGCCCTATTCAAGATGCCGTAGTGACCCGCGTTACAGAATGCGGCTTTGTGATCGTCGGCAGCCAACGTATCGATGGTACCGAGCATACGCAAGCCTAGTGGGTCAAGCCTGTTGGAATTCCCCCTGGCTAGCCAAGGTTAGGTAGATTCTCAACCGGACAATTGTGATCTCGCAACCCAAGCTACGCGATGTCAGTCATGGGTGTAGGCGCTGACACTGAAGCTTCAGGCCGGTCAAAGCTTGGCTGCGTATTCCACGCCATGGCGGACACCATTCCACGTTGATGGCGGACAGCATTCCAGCGTCATCGCGGACACCATTCCACGCTGATGGCGGACAGCGTTCCATTTTGATGGCGGACACTTTGGCTGTGTCCTGAGTGACTCCAACGAGGCATAGGCTGCCCGGTCTTTTCACCGGAACCCAGCGATGCCCACACCGAGAGTCACCATGAGCAAGATTCGACACACTTTGCAACTGCTGCACAGCGGCAAACTCAGCCAGCGCCAAATTGGCACCTCGCTGGGCATCTCCAAATCCACGGTCAGTGAGATCGCCAGTTATGCCCGCGTCGCCGGGCTGGACTGGAACGCCGCTCAGGCTTTGAGCGACGCCGAACTGCAGGGCCGGCTTTACCGGCCCGCTGTGGCACGCCAGTCCCGCCACCTGGAGCCCGACTACGCCACACTTCACATCGAACTCAAACGCCCCGGCGTCACCTTGCAGCTGCTCTGGGAGGAATACCAAGCACAACACCAGGGCCAGGCCTACAAGTACAGCGCCTTTTGCGAGAAGTACCAGCAATGGGCCCAGCGCTTGAGGCGCTCCATGCGCCAGACCCATGAGGCCGGCGACAAGCTCTTCGTGGACTATGCCGGGCAGACCGTGCCCATGGTGGATGCCGCCACTGGCGAGATCACCCAGGCGCAGGTGTTCGTGGCCGTGCTGGGCGCATCGAACTACACCTATGCCTGCGCCACGCCGGCCCAGAAGGCCGCCGACTGGGTCGCCTGCATCATCGCCACGCTGGAGTTCATCGGCGGGGTGCCCCGTCTGCTCGTGCCTGACCAGCCGCGTGCGCTCATGATCCGGCCCGACCGCTACGAGCCCACCAGCCACCGCTTGCTGGATGAGCTCTCCCACCACTACGGCCTGGCCGTGCTGCCAGCCCGACCGGCCAAGCCGCGCGACAAGCCTAAGGTCGAGGTGGCCGTGCAGGTGGTCGAGCGCTGGATTCTGGCGCGCCTGCGCCATCAACAATTCTTCAGCCTGGCCGCCTTGAACAAAGCCATTGCGGCCCTGCTGCAAGAGCTCAACCAACGCCCGTTCAAGAAACTGCCCGGCTGCCGTGCCAGCGCCTTTGCCAGCCTGGATCGGCCTCTCCTGGGGCCCTTGCCGGCGACGCGCATGGCCATCGCTCGCTTCAAGCCCGCGCGGGTCAACATCGACTATCACGTTGAACTCGATGGGCATTACTACTCCGCCCCCCACCGCCTGGTGGGCCGGCGGGTGGAGCTGCGCATCACGGCCACCACGCTGGAGGTGCTGGAGGGCCAGGCCCGCGTGGCTGTCCATGCCCTGAGCCCGCACCGAGGGGCCCACTCCACCGCGCCCGAGCACATGCCACCCTCGCACCGGGCGCACCTGCAATGGACGCCGGACAAGCTCATCACCTGGGCCGAGGGCATCGGTGCGGCCACTGCCGCCGTGGTGCGCTGGCAGATGGAGCGCCGCGCCCATCCCGAGCAGGGCTACCGATCCTGCCTGGGCCTCATGCGCCTGGGCCGGGAGTACGGCCATGAACGACTGGAGGCCGCGTGCGCGCGTGCCCAGTCGATTCGTGCGCCAAACTACAAAAGCGTCGCCTCCATCTTGCAGTGCGGCCTGGATCAGCGTCCCATCGATGCGCCGCTGCCCACCCAAACCAGTTTGCCCCTGCACGCAAACCTGCGCGGCCCCGACTACTACCACTGAGGCCGGACACAAGGCCCGGCAGGGGCCTGTGTTTATCGAAGAACCCGATTCATAACGTCTAACTAAGACGCCAAACAAAACACCGATTCAACAAGGAATCAACATGCTCAACGAACACACACTGCAACAACTCAGAACGCTGCGCCTAGACGGCATGGCAGCAGCCCTGACGGATCCTGCCAACCAGATCCACGTTGCCGAACTCCCCTTTGACCAACGCCTTGCGTTGCTGGTACAGCGGGAGCTGGACTGGCGCGACGGCAAACGCCAGGAGCGGCTGCTCAAAGCCGCCCGGCTGAAGGTCTCCACAGCCTGCCTGGAAGACATCGATTGGCGCAGCAACCGCGGACTCAGCCGCGACACCATCCAAACACTGGCTGGCGGAGACTGGCTACGCCACGGGCATAACGTTTTACTCACAGGTGCCACCGGTTGCGGCAAAACCTGGCTGTCCTGCGCGCTGGGCCAGCAAGCTGCACGATTGGGCTTCTCGGTTTACTACGCCCGCGCCCCGCGCCTGCTGGAGGAACTGCATGTGGCGCACGGGGACGGCAGCTTCACCCGTCGGCTGGCTCAACTGGCCAAACTGGACCTACTGATTCTTGACGACTTTGCCATTGCCCCCATTGCCGCACACGAGCGCAATGACCTGCTGGAGTTGCTGGATGACCGCGTGGGCAGCCGCGCCACACTCATCACCAGCCAATTGCCGGTGACGGCCTGGCACACCTGGCTGGATGATCCCACCTTGGCTGACGCCATCCTGGACCGCATCGTGCATGGCTCACACAAACTGGCCCTCAAAGGGGAGTCCATGAGGAAGCTGGCCAACGGGCGTTGATGCCCCTGCGCCACCCGGCCACTAAACGCTCATCTGAGGTCTGTGCGTTACCATCCCCGCCGTCACTCAGGATCCCAGTCCGGGGTGTCCGCCATCGCGTGGAACACTGTCCGCGATGAGCGTGGAATCGGTGTCCGCGATCAATGGAATACGCACTTGGCAGCCGAGTCGGGTTCGGGCACATTGACCTGCCCCCTCCCGCCGTAGCAGCCATGCGGAAGTCCGGGTTGAAGGTTACTTGATCTCGTTGCGTGTAGCCGGTGGCGCCTGGTTCTTGGTGCGGTTGCGCTGCGCGAACTCGGCCGGCGGTATCCGACCCAGGCTGCTGTGCGGCCTCACCTCGTTGTAGTCCTGCCGCCAGATGGCGACCTCCGAGCGCGCCTGCGGCAGCGTCTGGAACCAGTGCTCGTTCAAGCACTCGTCGCGGAACTTGCCGTTGAAGCTCTCGATGTAGCCGTTCTGCATGGGCCGCCCTGGCTGGATGAGGATGTGCCGCACGTCGTGAGCTTGCGCCCAAGCGATGAAGGCCCGGCAGGTGAACTCCGGCCCGTTGTCGGTTCTCACCGCCGCAGGGTAGCCCCTGAAGATCGCGGCCCGGTCCAGCAACCGCGTCACGTACTGGCCCGAGATGCCGTAGTCCACTGCGATGTCCACACACTCGTGCGTGAAGTCGTCGGCCACAGTCAGGCACTTGATACGCCGGCCATTGGCCAGGCTGTCGGAAACGAAGTCCATGCTCCACACCTCATTGACTCGGGTCGGCACGGTGAGCGGCACGCGCTCGCTGGCTGCCCGTCTGATCTTCTTGCGCTTTCGCACCGCCAACTGCGCCTGGCTGTACAACCGATAGACGCGCTTGTGATTGACGCCTGGGAACTGTGGGCGCAGCAGGTCATGGATGCGGCGATAGCCGAAGCGGCGCCGCACCTGTGCGATCTCGACGATCTTGGCGCTGAGTTGCTGCGTGGCCTCATCGACCACGGGCGGGTTGCGATAGCTGTCTCTGGAGAGCCCCACCAGGCGGCACGCGCGGCGTTCGGACAGATGGTGCTGGGCAATCATCTGGGTCGCCGCGTCGCGCCTGACCTGCGGGGCTAGGGCTTTACGCCGAAGACGTCCTTGAGCGCGTGGATGTCCAGGTGGGCCTCTGCCAGCAGGCGCTTGAGCTTGGCGTTCTCGCCTTCGAGCTCGCGCAGTCGCTTGGCATCCGTGGCCTGCATGCCGCCGTACTTGGCCCGCCACTTGTAGAACGTGGCGTCGCTGAAGCCGCCTTGCCGGCACAGCTCCTTGATCGGCATGCCGGCCTCGGCCTGCTTCAGGAACCCAATGATTTGTTCCTCAGTGAATCTGCTCTTCTTCATGTCCATCATTCTCCTGGTTGATGGACTTCCTCTCCATTACGCTGGTACGGCTGGGAGGGTGCAGGTCAATGACACCCGACGCCGCGCGTGCGACATTGATGAGGCAGTCGGCGGCGAAGCGACGCAGGAGGACGTGCATTTCGCGGCCGAGCGCGATTTCTCGTAGCACCGGGACATGACGCCCGACAACTTCTGGCACTTCCTGGGCTGCTCGTGCCAATGCGATGAGCAGCCACTGCTGCGCGTGTAGCGAGTAAAAGAACAGGGACTGGTCGGCGAATGGGCCTGAAACTGGATTTCCCAACCGCCCCACTAGTGCATCAAGTGTTTGAATCTGCCCGAAGCCGCTGAGATTCCGAACCACATGAGCAGCTTCCCAACGAATCGAGGCCTCAGGTGACGCCAATGCGGCCCAAACGTAGCCGGCAACGTTCGCTTCGAGAGTCGCGTCAGGACTCAGCGCTGGCTTCCAAGGACCGTCACCGTCGGTTGGCCGCATGGCGCTATCGAGAAGTTCAAGTCCATACGCAAGCGCAGTTTGGGACTCGCTCAGCGTCATTGTCTCGGAGAGTAGATTAACAACCCTGAAGAGATTCTGGGTGTCTAGCACCACATGCGACTTGCCGATTGCGTCAAGTGCAAGCGCACAAAGCTCAGGTCGCGAGTACCCCGACAGATGGCTGGCCAAATCAAGTGGCAATCGTTCATAAAACGTACCCGGAGCCATGTCGAGACAATGTGTCGCTACGACACCTCCTATCAACGAGCGCAGCGCCGGCCTGACTGAGATTCGAGTGAGCCACTCCTCGGGAATCGCTGAAAGCACTCTGCGGTAGTCCCAAAGGTCCAACTCGGTGAAGGACTCCAGCGCAGCGACTATCGCAGCCTCTTCCCCCGGTTGCACGTGATCAAGCGCCCGAGTCAAGAACTCGGAGGCGTTGTTTCGTTCGGATTGCGCCCTGTAGTTTGCGTACGCCGCCCGCAGATCAACGTGGTCATGCAGTTTGCGCAGTCCAAACACGCGACTCCAGTCAGGGCTAGCCTCAGGTTTGGCAGCATGAGTAACTGCAGGCTCTTCCCGGGCGCCTTTTGGGTTTGCAGCAGACTGGCGCTGGGTTTCGCGCGCAATCTCAGCTTCGACATCGTTGAGAGCCAATCCGTTTGCGACAGTCACCTTCCTGATCGCTAGCCACGCCTCAAGTGTGGGGGACTCCAGTCGAACCTTGTCAAGATAGAACTCTGCAGCCTTCGCCTTGTCTGATGGCCTTTCCAGACTGTCAAGAATCAGGGAGAGGTGAGGCGCATAGTCCCAGTCGGCCCGAAAACCAATCATCGACAGTCCGATCCACGGATTCAGGCTCCCAGACCTAAGAAGATGCTTGACCGTAACGGGCAACAGGCGTCGCCAACGACCAAAGCGACGATCTCTCCAGCGGCTAAGAATCGCAACGGCCGAGTTCGGGCAAAGCGATATAACTGCCTCGACGCTTCTTTCCCAATCAAAGTGCTTGTCTCGGTCCACATAGTCGTAGATCAGCTCAGCCGCACGTGCCGTCCGATACGCGAGCTCGCCTTGAGGATGAGCTGTACCTTCTGCTGCAAACCCTGGCTGACCGCTTGACCACGTCCACAGACGGTCGAAGGCCGACCGTCTGCAAGACGGAAATCATGGCAAGCGCTAAGCCAACGACTCGAATGCCAGCTGTCGCGATGGCATCGATGTCCGAGAAGCGGCCAAGGTCGGCGAGCCGCCACGCACCTGCTTTTGCTGACTCATTTCATCGTTCCTCGCTCTGATTTCATCACGAGCTAAGAACTCCGTTTTTTGGGGACAAGGTCAGTAGTACTCGCCTACATCAATCACCTCTTCGCCGGCCTCAACGGTCTGGCCGCCTCCGCCCTCCTGCGATGAAGGTCCTTCAATCGACACCGCTACAAGGTCTGAACTGAGGGACAAAAGCCCCAGACACCTCTGCGCGGCCCACAGGTAATGGAACTGATCTCCATCTCGACTTGATCGGACGAGTTCGCTGTCACTCATTTTTCATCGCCCGGGCTGCGAACGGCGGGATTCGTCGGCTGGGTCGGCCAAGCGCGCGGTCATTGCCATGCTGTTAGCCTGGAAGGTGTCTGAAATGTAACTGCCGAAAATAGGGCCGGCCGCCAGTCGCATGTACTCGGCTGCATCCATGTCTGCGCGGAGCTTGTCGCTGGTAGCCCGGAGTGGGCGGTCGAGGTTTTCTATCATGGGGGGCGGAGTAGTCTCGCAACGGGGCGGGCATCTGGCCACAGGATTACATGTGGCGGGACGATTCTCGCCGGTTTACCTGGCGTACTGGCTCGTCGCTCGCATCGAACTACAGAATCCGGCGCAACTCGATCAGCGTGTCAAGCTACTACTCGCCTTCATCTTTCAGCTAACGATTGAATTGCTCCTCGGCCATGTCCGCTGCGATAACAGAGTTGCCTTCTAGGATTCGAGTGGCGACGGCGATGTGCGACCAATCGACCAGTCTCGTATGCCGCGTTCCAGTCTTAAGCCGGTGCTCGCGAAGGTAGGCTTAGCGCACCCGCCGACTTACAGGATGACGTCATCAAATGACAGGTGTCAGCCTAATGCCGAAATTAGCTGGACTTCGGGTATGCAGCGGCAGCCGCCATTCACGGTACGAGGCTCAATGTCTCCGATCAGCCTTGCAGCCGGCCACCACTGTCGGGATCGCGCCCATTGCGTGTCTTCGTGCGTCCTCGTTGAATTCACGCGGCCGGCCAGAAGCTGACAGCCGCGGACGACCGCTTCCAGGAAGTCCCATGGTGCATCTGAACATGCGTTGGCTCTCTGCCCCGCGCCTGTTTGCGCTGCGCAGCAATCGTTCGCGAGACCCCTACCTTAGACGCAACAGTTCCAAACTTGTGCAGATCGAGAGCGCCTTGAGGTTGATTGCCGATGGTGTTCAGCCGCAACCTACCGATGAACTTCACTCATAGGGTCTTTGCATCGCGCAGGCGAAGTAGTCGTGACGCTCAACCTCCCGCAGCAGATCCCATTGGAGATGACGTTCAATGAACGGATCCAATTCGGCGAAAAGCGTGAAGGCATAAATCGCCTTCTCCAGCGTTTGAAGATCAATCAAGCGCCATATCTTATCCCTTGGCGATCTGGAGAATGTCTGGCAAGTCCTCTCATTTGCAAACACCAACGCCTGGGTCGGTGAAACGGCGAGCGTTACCAAGCAGTCTGGGTCGAGGAAGTCCCTTACCCTGCCGACCGGATAGTTCGAGGTCAGGTATCCCTTTGCATCGTCTCGCGTGATCTCAATGCACTTCTTTTGCATCAGCGCGACCGCATCAGGCAAGTGCCCAAAGCCACCCTGGCTTAACCAACTCATTCATTCCACCCATCGGCGACATACGCGGCTTCGAGCTCAGACTCGGGCCGTGAACGGCAGCTTTGCCCTGGCCTTGGCTTTGTGTCTTGCTCATGGTGTCGGCGTTTGGACGTCGTCGGCTTGCCTCCGTTCCTCGGCCAACTCTCCCCACATTGCGTTCATCACGGCCAGCAGTACAGCGAAGCCGACGCCGAGCATCCAGGCGAAATACCACATGGTGCAGTTCCTTTCTCAGGCGCTATCGCCGATGACAAGCCGCGTTGCGCTCAAAAAGCGGTGCGGCGGAATTTCGAGATTGCTTGGCGCGGGTTTGTTCTTGAACACCCGGCCAGCTAGATCAAAAGTAGAACCATGACAGGGGCAAAAGAAGCCCCCAGGCCAGTCCGCATCAACATTGGGGTTGCCCGAGCCGGCAGCCACAGCCGTCGGCGAGCAGCCCAGGTGCGTGCAAATGCCGATGGCCACGAAGACCTCGGGGTGAAGTGAGCGGCCGGCGTTGCGCAAGGGCTCGGGCAAGTCGTCTCGCCGCGAATCCGGATCAGCCAGTTGAGTCTTCAGGTTCGCCAAGCTGGCCAGCATGGCCGGCGTGCGTCGCACCAGCCAGACCGGTTTGCCGCGCCATTCAACGGTCTTCATCGACCCTGGCGCCAAGTCGTCGATGTCTACCTCAACCGCGGCACCTTGCGCTTTAGCGCGTTCGCTGGGCGCGAAGCTAGCCACAAAGGGCAGGGCGGTGGCAACGACGGCAACACCCCCAGCTGCGCCGGTGGCAAGCAACCAATGGCGCCGCTCGCTATCGTCGGCAAGTTCGGCCGGCATCGTGGTGGAGAGCTTGTGAGTATTCATGCGGGACTCCTGGTGGGGCGTTCTTCAAGGCTTGCAGCGCAGATTGCGCCGTACAAGCCTTCGAAACAAAAAGTTCAATATGCGCTGTGGCTATTGGCTCGAATGTGAGCCACCGTCACCTTGCCGCGCATCACACGGTAGGCCCAACTGGTGTAGATCACGATCAAGGGCATGAAGATCAGCGTGGCCCAGAACATGATGCTCAGTGTGAGGTGGCTGGATACGCTGTCCCAGACGGTCAGGCTCGCCGCAGGCATGCTGGATGAGGGCATGAGGAAGGGGAACATGGCGCCCCCGGCAGTGCCGATCACGCCGGCTAAAGCCAGGGACGAGACCACAAAGGCAGACAGGGTCCGCCCAGCATGCAGCAGCGCGGTGGCCAGCAACGGGCCAGCAAGACCCAAGGCCGGCAATGTCCACAGCGCAGGCCAAAGCCGGTAGTTGCCCCACCAGGCATCGGCGCTCCGCACCACGGTCTTGGCCAAGGGATCGGGCAAAGCAGAGGGATCAATCACCGAGGTGATCACGTAGCCCTCGATGCCACCAAAGCGCAGCCACAAACCAGCCGCCAAGAATGCCAAGACCATGAACAAGGCCGCGCCGCTGGCGCTGCGCTTGGCGCGGGCCTGAATCTCGCCTTCGGTTCGATGGGCCAGATAGATGCCGCCGTGCATGGTGATCATTGCACTCGAAACCACGCCGGCCAGCAGCGCAAAGGGATTGAGCAATTGCCAGAAGCTTCCGCTATAGGTGGACACCAGATAGTCGTCGAACTCAAATGGCACGCCTTGCAGCAAGTTACCGAAAGCCACGCCGAAGATCAGCGGTGGCACGCTGCCTCCGACAAACAAGCCCCAGTCCCAGGTTTTGCGCCAAGTGCTGTTTTGGATCTTGCTGCGATAGTCAAAACCGACCGGTCGGAAGAACAGGGCCCACAGCACCAGTAGCATGGCCCAATAGAAGCCGCTGAAAGCCGTCGCATAGACCAGCGGCCAGGCGGCAAAGATGGCGCCGCCGCCGGTGATGAACCAGACCTGGTTGCCGTCCCAATGCGGTCCAACGGTGTTGATGACGACACGGCGCTCCTCATCGCCGCGCCCGACGAAGGGCAGCAACGTGCCAACGCCCATATCGTGCCCGTCCATCACGGCAAAGCCGATCAGCAGCACGCCGACCAAGAGCCACCAAATCAGCTTGAGAGTGGGGTAATCCATCATGACGCTCTCCTCAGGCGTGAGTCGGTTCGAATTGGTAGCGGCCAGTGCCCAAGCTACCCGGCCCCTGCCGAGCGAACTTGATCATCAGATAGACCTCGATGATCAGCAGCACGGTGTAAAACCCAACGAAGCCAGCCAGCGAGCCGTACAGGCTCTGAACGCTGAGCGTCGACACACTCAGATGGGTGGGCAGTACGCCGTAGATGGTCCAAGGCTGGCGACCGTACTCGGCCACAAACCAGCCCAGCTCGCAGGCAATCCACGGCGCAGGCAACATCAGCACGGCCCAGCGCAGCAGCCAGGGACGGGCACGGCATTCGCTCTTCAGGGTGCTCCAAAAAGCTAAGCCGAAGAGCAGCAACATGGCAAAACCTAAGCCAACCATGATGCGAAAGCTCCAGAACATGGGCGTTACTCGCGGCACGGTGTCGTTCATGGCCTTGTCAATCATGGCCGGCGTGGCTTGGCTGACGTCACGGGTGTATTTCTTCAGCAGCAGGCCGAAGCCGAGGTCACCCTTGGTGAGTTCGAGTGTTTGGCGTGCCTGGAGGTCGTCGCGGTGCTTGCGCAGCGTTTCCAGCGCGATCACGGCACTGATGCCATTCACAATGCGTTCGCGATTGCGGGCTTTGATGTCATGGATGCCGGGGATCTGCTTGCTGAGCGAGCGGGTGCCGATCATGCCCATCACATAAGGCACTTCGAGTGCCCAGTCGTTCTTTTGCTCGGCTTCGTTGATGCCTGCGATCACATTGAAGCTGGCCGGCGCAGTCTCGGTTTCCCACATGGCCTCCATGGCCGCCATCTTGGTCTGCTGGGCCTCGCCAACGGTGTAGCCGCTTTCATCGCCAAGCACGATGACCGAACAAACGCTGGCCAGCCCGAAAGCAGCTGCAACACGGAAACTGCGCTTCGCAAACTCAACATCGCGTCCGCGCAGCAAGTACCAACTGGAGATGGACAGCACAAACATGGCACCGGTCACATAGCCGGCCGACACCGTATGCACGAACTTGGCTTGCGCATCGGGGTTGAAAACGATGGCCCAGAAATCCACCATCTCCATGCGCATGGTCTGCCAGTTGAACTCAGCGCCGACAGGGTTTTGCATCCAACCGTTAGCGATCAAAATCCACAGTGCCGATAGATTTGTGCCGACTGCCATCAAGGTAGTGACCAATAGATGCTGAGTCTTGCTGAGGCGATCCCAGCCGAAGAAGAACAGGCCGATGAAGGTGCTTTCGAGGAAGAAGGCCATGAGGCCTTCAATAGCCAATGGCGCGCCGAAGATGTCGCCGACGTAGTGCGAGTAGTAGGCCCAGTTGGTACCGAACTGGAATTCGAGCGTGATGCCGGTGGTGACGCCAAGGGCGAAGTTGATGCCAAAGAGCTTGCCCCAGAAACGGGTCATATCCTTCCACACTGCCTTGCCGGTCATCACGTAGACCGTCTCCATGATCACCAGCAGCCAAACCATGCCCAGGGTCAATGGCACGAACAGGAAGTGGTACATCGCAGTGGCGGCGAACTGCAGCCGAGAGAGATCGACGAGTTGTTCAGAAATCATGGCTGAGCTCCAGAAGCGGGAAATGCGGAAGCAGCAGTTCCAGCTAGGTGAGCAGCAGTACGCTGTGGATCAGTTGCGACCCGAAGCGGGCGCACGAAAAGGCCCCAAATCAGCAACAGTGCCAACAACTTGATGGCAATTGCTAGGGCGAGGTGATGGGTCAATGACTGGTGCTTCATGCCTTCCCATTCGCAAGTGCCATGCCACCCCATCGCCTCGTGGAAAAGCCCGCTCACAGAGAGTGCTTTACCCATAGAGGCGCATCGTGGGATCAAGCGCTTCTGCCAGAATTGCTGAATTGACAACTGCCACAAATGGCAGTTAACTGACATTTGTGGCACTTGATCGGTCGACGTCCGGGTCGAGCGCAAAGACAGTTGCTGCCAACTCAGGGAGAACGCCATAGACAAGTTCACTACGCCAACGGTGCCGGCAGGTGCGCCATTCGAGTTGCTGTCTTTTTTGGAAGAGATGCCCGAGCCACATATCCTGCTCGACGATCAATACCGCATCGTGGCGGCCAATCTGGCCTACCGACAGCGCTTCAGCCCCCACAACTCGGTGATCGGCCGTCACTGTTATGAGGTCTCGCATGGCATCAGCGTGCCCTGTGACCAAGCCGGTGAGTCCTGTCCATTGGCCCGTGCGCGCACCAGTGGCCGCCGCGAGCGTGTATTGCATCTGCACCATACGCCGCAAGGCGAAGCCTATGTGAACATTGAGCTGTCACCCCTGCGAGATGCCAGCGGGCGGCAGGTCTACTTTGCTGAAAAGATGGAGTCGCTGCCGGTGGCGCGCGGTGTGCCTGCGTCCGAGGGCTTGGTGGGGCGTTCACCGTCGTTTCAGCACATGCTGGGCTTGGTCGCACGGGTTGGCCCCTCGCCAGCCAGTGTGCTGCTGCTCGGTGAATCTGGTACCGGCAAGGAGCTGGTGGCCCGCGCGGTTCACGACGCCAGCGTGCGGGCGGCCAAGCCCCTGGTTGTGGTCGATTGCGCCAGCCTGCCCGATGCCCTTTTCGAGAGTGAGTTGTTCGGTCACGAAAAGGGGGCCTTCACCGGCGCCCATGGCGTCAAGGCGGGCCTGGTCGAGGCGGCAAGCGGCGGCACCTTGTTCCTCGATGAGGTGGGCGATATTCCACTGACCATGCAGGTCAAACTGCTGCGCTTTCTGGAGAGTGGCACCTATCGCCGCGTCGGCAGCACCGACTTGCGACACGCTGATGTGCGCTTGGTTTCGGCCACTCACCGTGACCTCGCCGCGATGGTGGCTGATGGGCGCTTTCGGCAGGATCTGTTCTACCGGCTCAGCACCTTTCCTATCCATTTGCCACCGCTGCGCGAGCGGGGGGCAGACATTCCCTTGCTGGCGGAGTCATTGCTAGCCCGTGTTGCTGCCGGCCGCAAGCTAGTTTTAGGACCCGGGGCACAGCGTGTGCTGGCTGACTACGCTTTCCCAGGCAATGTGCGAGAGTTGCGCAATGTGCTGGAGCGCGCAGCGCTACTCAGTGACGGTGAGCAAATCGATGCGCTCACCATTCTGGCTGCCTTGCAAGTGG
The DNA here is from genome assembly GCF_001477625.1 of Paucibacter sp. KCTC 42545. Lineage (NCBI taxonomy): Bacteria > Pseudomonadati > Pseudomonadota > Betaproteobacteria > Burkholderiales > Sphaerotilaceae > Roseateles > Paucibacter sp. KCTC 42545. The sequence goes on along the minus strand of NZ_CP013692.1, from coordinate 2,825,652 downwards.
GCGCAACTGCTGGCGGCGGTTCGTGTTGCGCGCCGCAAGCGGCAACTAATGGTCGCAAGCTGCGTCAGCTCGAAGACGAGACCCTACGCGCCGCCTTACAGCGGCATGGCGGTAGCCGCGACGACCTAGCGGCAGAGCTGGGCGTCAGCGTTCGAACGCTGTACCGGCGGCTAGCTAGATTGGACGCTGACTCCTGAGGTCTGGTGCGGGTATAGCCCTGGCTCAGCGCTTGATCAAGGAGTGTCGCTGTCCCGTTTACGTTGTCCGAAAGTCGGCCAGTACACCTCGGGCGTTTACCGACCGATGGCGTGCGTCAAGGCGGTGTGGGCCCTGCTTGGCATGGTCGAGCAATGCAACATCGAAGTGAATCTTCGGCATGCTCCTGGAGGAGTCAACGGCCGAGGCCGCAGTGTTAACAAGGGGTTTTACAAATTCAAGTGAGCACTCAATAGCTCCCTGGCAGCTATATCGGTGAATGCAAATACAATGATGCGCCGACCAGAACAACAGAAAATCATGGATCCGCGCAAAACCGAAGACAAGGTTTTTGAATCGGTTGCTGAACTGTTTTCACTCCTGTCCACACCGATTCGGCTGAAGATCATCAGCGCGGTCTGCCATGGCGAGAAGAATGTTTCCGAGTTGTTGAGCGAAATTGACACCACACAGCCGAATATGTCGCAGCACCTGTCGACGCTGTACCGCAGTGGCGTGCTGTCCAAACGCCGTGAAGGCACCCAAATTTATTACAAACTGCAAAGCGACCGGGTCGCCACGCTGTGCCGGGCGGTCTGCACCCAAGTGGCGGCCGAACTCGACCCTGAGACCGAAATTGACACCAAGGAACGCTTGATGCCGGCTGTAGCTCGCTAAAGGCAAGGCCAGGCCTTGTTTGATTGCTGCAGCAAAGCCGCTAGCTTGCTCAGGTTCATTGCCTACAGGCTCTTTGCTTTGCCTGCGCCGGGAAGGGGAGAAGAGCATCTGCTCCGCTGCCGATACGAAGCCAAACTGAACTGAAAGCTCCATGCAATCCGTCGCACTCGGTCTCCTGGCGATTCCACTTTCGCCAGTGTTGATACTGCTGGCCGCGCTACTTGCGCTCGGGATAACTCAGTTGCTGCTGCGGCGTCAGGCGGACGGGCCAAGTCTGCGCAAGTTGGCTGGCGACGCGCTTCTGAACTCGGCCTTCTTCGGGTTGTTGTTGGCTCGCCTGGCTTACGTGGCCCAACATGCACAGGCCTATTTGGCCAACCCTTGGGCATTGCTCGACATTCGCGATGGTGGATGGAACGCCATGGTTGGATGGTTTGCCGCGGCGGCCGTTCTGCTCTGGATTGGGCGTCGACAAGCTAACTTGAGGCCCACACTTGCGGCCGCTGCTCTGGCTGCGGCAACTTTCTGGCTGACTGCAACCGGCTTCATTCAAGCCCCCCGGCCGGACCGGCCAAGCGAGGGCCTGTTCCAAGCCCTGGATGGCGGGCCTGCAAAGAGCCTTGTCCAAGCAGCGCAGGGCAAGCCGATGGTGCTGAATCTCTGGGCTAGTTGGTGTGGCCCTTGCCGGCAAGAAATGCCACTACTGGCTCAGGTCCAAGTAAAGCATCCTGAGCTGAGCTTTGTTTTCGTCAACCAGGGGGAGTCGGCCAGCGCGGTGCAGACCTATCTTGCTTCGCAGCGTTTTGCCTTGAACGGCGTGCTGCTAGACCCCGCCTCTGCATTGGGACCCGCTTTGGGTTCACGAGGCCTGCCCACCACCATCTTTTACGACGCAAACGGCCACTTGGTCGATGCGCATATGGGCGTACTGAACGCGGCGGCCTTGAACATAGCTCTGCGAAAAATTCAGAACCAGGGCCGCCGCTAGGTGTGAGCTCTTCGCAATGTCAAGATGGCTTGGCCAGGCCGAACCGAGGTGGCCGGGACATTGCCCCGCACAAGTGGCGCCGGATCATCCTGCGCACTAAAGCCGAAGTGGAGTCGGGTTAAGGCGCTGCTATGCCCCACTTCGTCTAGCACGCATGCTTTGGCATGGGGTCACCTCCAGGGTTGCGGTATACGCAAGAACGCGCCTGTCAGTGGTACAGACGGTAGTGCAGGTTCATCTAGTTGTGAAGAGTCAAGACGTTGTTGCCTGAATCAGGAAGACGGGACATGGGCGGGCGGCATCCAATGCCGTGATGCGGTCGATGCCAGTTGTAGTGATGAATCCATCGCGCCAGCGCGCTGGTTCTGTCGCGGGAGTGCTGGTAGGTCTGGCTGTACGCCCACTCTCGCAGTGCCGATTGAATGAACCGCTCGGCCTTGCCGTTTGTTTGTGGACGGTAGGCCCGCGTGAAGCGATGTTTGATGTTCAACTCAGCGCAGGCCTGCTTGAAGTCCTTCGACCTGAACGGCGAGCCGTTGTCCGTGAGAAGCGCTCGCACCGTGACACCCAGCCCCGCGTAGTAGCTCACTGAAGCCTGCAGGAAGGCCACTGCGCTGCTCTTGCGCTCATCGGGGTGAATCTGCGTGAACCCGATGCGGGCGTGGTCATCCACGGCCACAAACAAGACTTCCCAGCCTGCGCCGCCGAACGTGTCTGCGCGGTTGCCGGTTACGCGATGACTGGGTCGCTCAATACGCCCGAGCTTCTTGGTATCGATGTGCAGCAGGTCGCCAGGCGCTTCATGTTCATAGCGCACGACAGGCTCAGGCGGACGTAGATCGCTGAGCTTGGACAGGCCGGCTCGTCTGAGGACGCGGCTGACGGTGGCCTTGGAAACGGTCAGGCTGGAGGCAATGCTTGCTTGCAGCATGAACTTGCGGCGCAACTCAACGATGGCAAGCGCCTTGCCCGGCTCAATCGCTCTGGGCGACTTCTGCGGCCTTGAGGACTTGTCGACCAGGGCGACTTCGCCTTGAGCAAGGTAGCGCCCAAGCCACTTGCGGGTCGTCATCTCGCTGACACCATGAGCCTTTGCGGCTTGCGCCACAGTTTGGCCTCTCAATGTGATGTCCTGAACCATTTCGATTCGACGCACGTAGGTCAATCGGGCATTCTTATGAATGTTCATCTGGGTTGTCCTCCTGAGCTGACTGGGGGTTTGGCGATTTCCAGTCTCTCAGAACCAGTCCGGGTGAACACCCGATACAACCTATTGGAACTTCACATCTAGTTCACTCGCTGCGAGTTTTTTGCGAGGATGGTCAGACTTGTCTGAATAGGCGGCCGATCTGGAACAAAGCCAGCAAGACCACAAGCGCAGTAATCGCTGCCGCAATGGCAAGCACCTGCTGAATCGGCATCGGTGGCGCCAGAAGACCTTTCGATTTGACGCGCGCCGATTGAGGGCTTTTTAACGTCCTGAAAGCTGACGCTGGTCAACGACCGCTTGCCGACGGGGCGAAGGACTCAAGAAGCCCCGCCGGGCGACTGCTCCGGGCACATTGTTGACATTGGTGGCCTCGCCACCTTGCAGTCCCCTTTGCGGCGACAGGCTAAAAGTCTCAAAAGTGTCCAGCAGGCGTACACTGTATTTATGTACAGTATTCCGCAAGCGCCATCCTCGATAGATTGCCCACAAGCACCAATTGCCGTTGTCGCCTTAGATGGCGCATGGGTGAAGGGCCTTCTCGGCTCAGTCCAAGCCGGCTTTCCTTCGCCCGCAGAGGACCATGGTGTTGAGCGCATTGACCTCAACAAAGAGCTCATCAAGCACCCACAGGCCACGTTCATGATGCGCGTGCGTGGGGCATCCATGCGTGAAGCTGGTATCGACGATGGTGATGTGGTGCTCGTAGACCGTGCTATCAAACCTTCTCATGGGCATGTCGTGGTCGCCGTTGTAGATGGCGAGTTCACTGTTAAGCGACTCTGGAAGCGAGGCAGCAACCTGAAGCTCCAAGCAGCCAATCCGACTTACCCGGACATCCTCCCCCGTGACGGCCAAACGGTCGAAGTTTGGGGTGTCGTCACGACGGCCATCAAGTCGATGCGTGTCTAAGATCAGCGTGCGGAAAGTCTATGTTTGCGCTTGTCGACGGCAACAACTTCTATGTCTCATGCGAACGAGTTTTCAGGCCGTCCCTTGTCGGCCGGCCCGTCGTAGTCCTATCCAACAATGATGGCTGCGCCATTGCGCGCTCAAACGAGGCCAAAGCCCTTGGCGTGCGAATGGGCCACCCTTGGTTTCAATGCAAGGACTTCGAGCGAGACCATGGCCTGGTTGCCCTGAGTGCAAACTTTGCGCTTTATGGAGACATGTCTGACAGGATGGGCGCAAGCTCACGACGTGCGGCACATCCTCATCCAGCCAGGGCGGCCCATGTAGAACGGCTACATCGAGAGCTTCAACGGCAAGTTCCGCGACGAGTGCTTGAACGAGCACTGGTTCCTTGCCCACTCGATGTCCACGCGCAACCAGCTCCTTGGCCATGCGAGGCCAGCCGTACTCCTGACCCACTTCGCCATGGACTGCGCGGATGTGGGTCAGCACCGCTTCATCGCTCAAACGCGGCGTGGCGGCCTTGCTGGGCCTTCTGGCGGCCTTGGCCTTCTGGTGTTCGAAATAGCCGCTCACGCTCACATCCAGGACCTTGCAGCTCAGGCTAACCGGCCACTGAGTCTTCATTTCTTGAATCCAGGCGTACCTTGCAGAAGATCCTGCGCAAAGTACGCCGCCGCTTTTTTTGCGATGTCTCGCTCCATCGTCATCCGAGCCAATTCGGCCCTCAAGCGCGCTAACTCCATCTGCTCAGGCGTCACAGGCTTGTCGCCGGCTCCGCTCAACTTCCCGTCCTCGCTGAGCCGTACCCAGTTGCTCAGACTGGCCACTCTGAACCTTTGTGCAATCATTTCTGCGAACAGGCCTGACCCTTTAATTCGTGTTCCGAACCGAGGCTCATAGTCTTTGCCGCCGCTCGATTGGGCCACCAAGCTCATGAAATGTGCCGCCTTGAGGGGGCGTGCGCTTCAAGCCATTCCACGAAGAGTTCTCTGACCTCGCCCGGCAATCGAAGCATTACATAGCTAGCGTGTCGAACTCCTGCGCCGAAGGCAAACTCCAAAATTCGTTCGAGACCACAGTCAGTCCAAGGATGACTGGTGACGTAAACACGCGCACAGGTATGCCGGCAGACGCTAGTGCATTGATTGCATCAAGTCTTCGTGCAGGCGTGGGTGCGCGCGGCTCCATCTTCCTAGCCAGTGCCGAGTCGAGTGTGGCGATCGAGATGTTCACCAACGTTTGCTGCCTATTTGCCATTTCAGCCAGGATGTCGATGTAGCGAACGACCAGCGCAGACTTTGTCCTAATGCTTACGGGCGCGTGAAAGCCCATAGAACTTCAAGCATGGCACGCGTGATTTGGTGCTTTCGCTCAATGGGTTGGTAAGGGTCAGTGTTCGCGCCGAGAGCGATGGTGGCGGGCACGTAGCCAGCGCGGCTAAGATCTTCGCTTAGGACATGTGATGCATTCTCTTTAGCGAAGATCTTTGTTTCAAAGTCAACGCCAGCCGAAAGGCCGAGATAGGCGTGACTTGGCCGTGCATAGCAGCAAATGCAGCCATGCTCACAGCTAGATAAGGATTGACGGACTGCTCGAATTCGATATCGGGCGAGGCATTTCTGCTGATGGTCGAGCGCGCGCGATGAGGCGTGATGATCGTTTTTGGCCCGGAGCACGATTCTTCATCAACCGTATCCCCGATCCACCCGTCGTCCTCAATGTTCCTCGATGCAGCGAGGTACTTCGATTCGTGATTGGAGCCCGCGCCGCGGCCCTTCACAAAGGTCAATGGGAAAGTGCGTGACGAGGACATTGATCGGGTAGGTTGGATCGCGACGAGAACGGTCGGTCGATGTTTTGACAAGCGAACATGCTGTATTCGCAAACAGAGAAATGCGCTGCCAATCAAGTCGAACGAGGCTTGTTCGCTCACAGATTCCCATGAGGTGCTTCGTGCACTCGATTGAAAATTTCTCTTTGTAAATCAACCGACTAGCCTTTTCATGGGGTGGTCCGTTCCGTTGACATTTTGACCTTTCCATTAATCCCTATCGGGGCTGTGAGCATGGCTGCGTTTACTGCTTCGCTCGGCCCACGCACAGCTATCTGAATCTGTCGCCGGGGCTGGACTTCGAGACGCGCATCATCGCCAAAGTGAATGCCGCCGAACGGCTGCGCGCCGAGTTCGCGCGGCCCAGTTACCGGCCGCAGCTGCTCTGCCTCGGGGCAGCCACCGATGCCTACCAGCCCATCGAGCGCAAGCTGCGTATCACGCGGGGGTTGATCGAGGTGCTGAGCGAACATCGCCATCCCGTGTCCATCGTTACTAAGTCCGCTGGCATTGAACGCGACCTCGATTTGCTGGCCCCGATGGCAAAGGCCGGCCTGGTGTCGGTCTATGTCTCGGTGACGACGCTGGACGGGCACCTCGCGCGCACCTTGGAGCCGCGTGCTGCCGCGCCGCAGCGGCGTTTGCAGCTGATCAAGACCTTGGCCGAGGCGGGCGTGCCGGTGGGGGTGAGCGTGTCGCCGCTGATCCCCTTTCTCAACGAACCGGAACTGGAGCGCATTCTGGAAGCCGCCGCCGCGCTCGGCGCACGGACCGCTTTCAGCATCCCGCTGCGCTTACCCTGGGAGGTCAACCCCTTGTTTCAGGATTGGTTGCAGCAGCATGTGCCGGACAAGGCCGCCCGCGTCATGGCGCGGGTGCGCGAGATGCGTGAGGGTCGTGATAACGACAGCCGTTTTGGCCAGCGCATGCGCGGTGTGGGCTTGTGGGCTGACTTGATGCATCAGCGCATGAAGAAAGCCTGTGCCCGGCTGGGTCTGAACCGCGAACGCTTCGCTCTGGACCTGACGCAGTTTCAGCGCCCGCAAGCACTGCCGGGTATGTCTGTGCGAGAGCAGGTGGCGGGCCAATGCGAGCTCGACTCAGAAGCGCTGAGGCAAGGGCAGCTGTTCTGAGTTCGCAGCGTCGCGCTAGCTTTGGTCCCAGGCTTCACCGCCCCCGGGGAGGGCGCTGTCTTACCACTCAGGCCGCTGGCGTGCCCAGGCGGTCGCCAAACCGCGCGCGCAGGCGCTCGATGACCTCGTTGATCATGGCCATGGCTTGTTCTTCGCCCAGCGCCACCATGGCGCGATTCTGGTCGGAGTAATGCATCATCAGCAGGCCGCGCAGCTTGGCGAAGCTGGCGGGCTTGTCTTTGCCGCAGACGGCGGGCTCATTGGCCAGCACGCGTTCAATCACGCCGGGGTTCAGCAGCGGCACCTCGCACATCAGGGCCAGGGTGGCGATTTCCTGGTCGATTTCCTCAAAGTGCATGGACCAACGGCCGGTCTGGTAACTGGGTGTGGCGGACATCTGCGTACTCCTTGGCTGAAGTGGCTGGGCTCAGTGGCGACTGAACCTCAAGCATGTGGCCAAGCCAGTCTAGCGCCCCTTTGTGACGGCGCGGCTTGACAACCGTGGGGTCAAGCGGCCTATGCCTCGGTGCTGGGGCGCGCGGTGCCAGGCCCGGCTTGTTCAATGGCTCTTGTTCTGCGGACTCTTAAGTCCGCAGTGCCAAACCACCAGCGGCGCGGCTGCGGCTATTGCTGATGCCCAGCGGCAGCACGTAGAGCTCTTGCAGCTTGTTGATGCGTTCGGCCAAGGCCGGAGCGTCCTCAATTTTCTCGGCATGGCGCTTGAGCACCAGGGCGGCCATGTCGATCAGCTTGGCATTGCGGGTGGCTTCGCCTTGCTGGATCAGCAGCTCGACGCCGGTGCGGGCCGAGCCGCGCATGGAGTGGCGCATCGCCGTTTCGGCAATCTCGAAAATCTTGGTGTGGCAGGCCTGGAACTCGGCAGCAATGGCTTCGTTCTTCTCGGCCATGGCCACCAGCAGCTCGGTGCTGGACTTGGTGGTGCAAAAACGCAGGCCCAAGTTTTGCATCAAGGTGTCCATCTCATCGAGCTGAATGTCCTGCGCGGCTAGGCGCATCCACAAGCCCACCAGCAAGGTGGCGGCTTCCAGATTGAAGTCCTCATCGTCTTGCTCTGCGGCAAAGGCGCGCGAGAGTTCCAGGGCGTCGCCAATCTTGCGATCCTGCAACTTGCGCAAGGCTTGAAAGACCCGGTCGAAGCGTTGCAAGCGGCGGTCCTTGGGCTTGCGTTCCAGCTCTTGCACCAGCGCGTCCTGCGCGTATTTGAGACCCTTGGTGTCGCGCGCGTCGAAGCGCATAAAGCCGACCAGCATCAGGCTCAGCATGTCGAACAACTTAGAGCGCAGGCCGGTGGCCATGGTGCGCTCCAGCATCTTCAGGGCTTCCGCGCGCTCGCCGGCGTAAAAGGCCAGGCTGCCGCAGCTTTGCTGGCGCAACAGGCAGCCGGGCGTGAGCGAGGCAGCCATGCGGTAGGTGCGCAGGGCGCCGGCGATTTCGCCTTGCTCCATTTGCACCCGGCCCATGACGTCGTAGGAATCGGCGTAATCGGGGATCTCGCCGATCAAGGCTTCCAGCGTGCGGCGCGCGGCATTGGTATTGCCGGTGGCCAACTCGGTGCGGGCCACACCCAGCCGCGCCCAGGGCACGGTGCGGGCCTCAACGATGGCGTCGTAGAGTTTGCGGGCATCGTCATGGCGTGCGAGCCGCAGCATCAGCTCTGCTCCGATGCGGGCGGCATAAAGCCAGAACTCGGCGCGGGCATTGAAGCGTTTGAGGCAGTGATTGGCGGCACTCTCGAAGTCCTGCGCCTCGATGGCTTCAAAGATGTCTTTGAGCACTCGCTTGCGGTGGCGGGCATGGGTCAGTCGTTCTGACAGCGCGGCGCTGGTGTAGGGCTTGATCAGATAGCCGTCGAGCGCGGCCTCGGCAGCCTCCGCCACCTTGGCGTAGGTGGCTTCGCCGGTGACCATGACGAAGACGGTGGAGTAGGGCAGCAATTGCTCGCGGCGCAACTCATCCAGCAGGTCTTGGCCGGACATCTCGGTGCCGTCGAAGTGGTAGTCGCACAGCACGATGTCATAGGCCTTGTGCTCCAGAATCATGCGGGCGTCATGCACCCGGGTGGCTTGGCGCACAACGGCCACGCCCAGGTCCCGCAGCTGCGCCGAAAGCAGGCTGCGCGAGGTGGCGTTGCTGTCGATGATCAGGGCGCTGGCGCTCTGAATGCTGCTGTCCATCAGCGCCATAGGCGTTCCGGCGGGGCAGCGAGGGAGATTTTCATGAGCTTCTTCACTTCTGCGCTATCGGCTGCTTGGCGTAGGACTTGAATGCGGGCTTTCCCCGGCGGAATCCAACGGTGGCTGTGCGTGCTGCTGCGCGCATGAAAAACGCCCCGGCGTTTGGCGGCGGGGCGTTGGGTGCGCATGGGCAATGCACGGCTTTGGCTGAACTGAATCAGCCGGCGACAGCGCGACGCGGGTGAAGCCCGCAACGATCTGTCACCCTGGCCATCATTTGAAGATGTCCTTGACCCGATCGGTCCAGCTCTTGGCATTGGGCGAGTGGCGCTCGCCGCCGTCACGGAAGCTCTTGTCCAGCTCCTTCATCAGCTTGCGCTGATGTTCGGTCAGCTTGACCGGCGTTTCCACGCTGATGTGGCAGTAGAGGTCGCCGGGGTAGCTGCTGCGCACACCCTTGATGCCCTTACCGCGCAGGCGGAAGGTCTTGCCGTGCTGCGTGCCTTCGGGCAGCTCGATCTCGGCCTTGCCGCCAAGCGTCGGCACCTCGATGCTGCCGCCCAGGGTGGCGGTGGTCAGGCCCACCGGCATGGTGCAGTGCAGGTCGTCGCCATCGCGCTCGAAGATCTCGTGCTGCTTGATGCGGATCTCGATGTAGAGGTCGCCCGCTGGGCCGCCATTCACACCGGGCTCACCATTACCGGCCGAGCGGATGCGCATGCCTTCGTTGATGCCGGCCGGGATCTTGACTTCCAGCGTCTTGCTCTTCTTCACCTTGCCCTGGCCGTTACAGGCCGTGCAGGGGTCGGGAATGATCTTGCCGGTGCCATGGCAATGCGGGCAGGTCTGCTGCACCGAGAAAAAGCCCTGGCGCATGTGCACGGTGCCCGAGCCATTGCAGCTGCCGCAGCTCTTGGCCGTGGTGCCGGGTTTGGCGCCGGAGCCGCTGCAGACTTCGCAGCCTTCCCAGCTGGGGATGCGGATCTGCGATTCCTTGCCGCGTGCCGCCTCTTCCAGCGTGACTTCCATGGCGTAGCTGAGGTCATTGCCGCGATAGACCTGTTGGCCACCGCCGCGCCGGCCCGCACCACCGCCGCCACCGTTGAAGATGTCACCAAAGATGTCGCCAAAGGCCTCGGCAAAACCGCCAAAGCCTTCCGCGCCCGGGCCGCCACGCCCGCCCATATTCGGATCCACGCCGGCATGGCCGTACTGGTCGTAGGCGGCGCGCTTTTGCGGGTCGGAGAGCATCTCGTAAGCCTCTTTGGCTTCCTTGAATTGCTCCTCGGCCTTCTTGGCACCTTCACCCTGATTGCGGTCAGGGTGGTGCTTCATGGCCATCTTGCGATAGGCCTTTTTGATCTCTTCCTCGGTGGCGCCTTTGGCGACACCCAGGGATTCGTAATAGTCACGCTTTGCCATGGGGCGGTTCCGTGCAGTTCAAACAACAGCGCCGCGACGAGCTTTTCGGGCCTGAACCCTGGGCTACGACGCGGCGGCGAAACACCGGCCAGGCGGCTTGAGCGCCTGGCCAGGAGCCTTACTTGGTGTCTTTGACTTCCTTGAACTCGGCGTCGACGACGTTGTCGTCGGCCGGCTTGGCGGAAGCTTGCTGAGCGCCTTGCGGCTGCTCGCCACCGGCTGCACCTGCGGCAGCGGCGGCTGCAGCTTCGGCGCCTTGGGCGTCAGCGTAGACCTTCTCGCCCAGCTTCTGGCTGGCGGTCATCAGGGCTTCGGTCTTGGCTTCGATGTCGGCCTTGTCGTCGCCCTTGATGGCTTCTTCCAGGGCGGTGATCGCAGCTTCGATCTTTTCCTTCTCGCCGGCTTCGAGCTTGTCGCCGTGTTCGGTCAGGGACTTCTTCACCGAGTGCACCATGCCGTCAGCTTGGTTCTTGGCTTGCACCAACTCGACCTTTTTCTTGTCTTCGTCGGCGTTGGCTTCGGCGTCCTTGACCATCTTCTCAATCTCGGCCTCAGACAGACCGGAGTTCGCCTTGATGGTGATCTTGTTTTCCTTGCCGGTGCCCTTGTCCTTGGCGCCGACATGCAGGATGCCGTTGGCGTCGATGTCGAAGCTCACTTCGATCTGGGGCGTGCCGCGCGGTGCCGGCGGGATGCCTTCCAGATTGAACTCACCCAGGCTCTTGTTGCCGGTGGCCAGTTCGCGCTCGCCTTGGTAGACCTTGATGGTCACGGCCGGCTGGTTGTCGTCGGCCGTCGAGAAGGTCTGCGAGAACTTGGTCGGGATCGTGGTGTTCTTTTTGATCATTTTGGTCATCACGCCGCCCAGGGTTTCGATACCCAGGGACAAAGGCGTCACGTCCAGCAGCAGCACGTCCTTGCGGTCGCCGCCCAGCACCTGGCCTTGAATCGCGGCGCCCACGGCCACGGCTTCGTCAGGGTTGACGTCACGGCGCGGCTCTTTGCCGAAGAATTCCTTGACCTTGTCCTGCACCTTGGGCATGCGGGTCATGCCGCCGACCAGGATCACGTCGTCAATGGCGGAGATGGCGATGCCAGCGTCCTTCATGGCCACGCGGCAAGGCGCAATGGTGCGCTCGATCAGCTCGTCCACCAGCGACTCCAGCTTGGCGCGGGTCAGCTTGACGTTCAAGTGCTTGGGGCCAGTCGCGTCAGCGGTGATGTAAGGCAGGTTGACGTCGGTCTGGGCCGAGTTCGACAGCTCGATCTTGGCCTTTTCAGCGGCTTCCTTCAGGCGCTGCAGAGCCAGCACGTCCTTGGTCAGGTCCACGCCTTGTTCTTTCTTGAACTCGGCCACGATGTAGTCAATGATGCGCTGGTCGAAGTCTTCGCCGCCCAGGAAGGTGTCGCCGTTGGTCGACAGCACTTCGAACTGCATTTCGCCGTCCACGTCGGCGATTTCGATGATGGAGACGTCGAAGGTGCCGCCGCCCAAGTCATACACAGCGATCTTGCGGTCGCCCTTGCCATGCTTGTCCAAGCCGAAGGCCAGAGCAGCAGCGGTGGGCTCGTTGATGATGCGCTTGACGTCCAGACCCGCGATGCGGCCGGCGTCCTTGGTGGCTTGACGCTGGGCGTCGTTGAAGTAGGCCGGCACCGTGATGACGGCTTCGGTCACTTCTTCACCGAGGTAGTCCTCGGCGGTCTTCTTCATCTTGCGCAGGATTTCGGCCGAGACTTGCGGAGGTGCCAGCTTCTTGCCGCGCACATCCACCCAGGCGTCGCCGTTATCGGCAGCAGCGATGGTGTAGGGCATCAGGTCGATGTCCTTTTGCACTTCTTTCTCGCTGAACTTGCGGCCGATCAGACGCTTGACGGCGTAGATGGTGTTCTTGGGGTTGGTGACGGCCTGGCGCTTGGCCGAGGCGCCGACCAGGATCTCGCCATCTTCTTGGTAAGCAATGATGGACGGGGTGGTGCGAGCGCCTTCAGCGTTCTCAATCACGCGCGTCGTGTTGCCTTCCATGACGGCCACGCACGAGTTCGTGGTGCCCAAGTCAATACCGATGATCTTTCCCATGTGTCTTTCTCCTGAAATCTGTTTGAAGGGCGCTGCGGGGCTTGCCCGGTCAGCGCCGACTTGAATGTGGTGAATCCGATGGTTCTAAGCTGTGGCCCAGACGCCGCCTTTCAAGAGGCTTTGTGCTGCCAATCGCCCGAAATGTCGTAATTTTGTTTAACGCGGGGCCGAAACGGTCACCAAAGCGGGGCGCAGCACGCGCTCGGCAATGGAGTAGCCTTTTTGCAGCACGGCCACCACGGTGTTGGGTTCTTGCTCGGCCGGCACCATCGAAATGGCTTGATGTTGATGCGGGTCGAACTTGGTGCCGGCGGCGGGGTTGATCTCCAGCACCTTGTTGCGCTCCAGGGCGCTGGCCAGCTGGCGCTTGGTGGCGTGCACGCCTTCGAGCACCGTTTCCACCTTGGCTTCGGGCATGGCGATGGCGGCTTCCATGCTGTCCATCACCGGCAACAGGCCTTCGGCGAAAGACTCCACGGCGAACTTGCGCGCCTTGGACATCTCTTCTTCCGAGCGGCGGCGGATGTTCTCCACCTCGGCCTTGGCGCGCAGATAGGCGTCAGACATCTCGGACAGGCGGGCTTCCACTTCGGCCAGCTTGGCCTCGACCGTCGGCTCAGCGTTCACCGCTGCGGCGACTTCGGGCTGGTCACTGGAGGAATCGGGGTTAGGTGTTTGAGCTGTTGTCATGATGCTAATGAGAGGCAGTGGCCGACATATGGGCGCGAAAACCCCCAGTTCAAGAGGGCGATTAGGCCGAAAAGTGGGCGATTATCGGATGGAAACCCTAGACGCCTGGGCTTCGGTCTGAGTTTGGTTCGCGCTCGGCCCGCGCTCGGCCTGTTTTGGCGGGCTTTCGGTTCGCAGTCCGCTCCGATTCGTCGGCAGGCGCGGCCGCTTCAACTTCAGCCTCAGCCTTCGTCGCTGGCGCTCCAGCGGTCCCACTCAGACAGGCGCCGGCGGTCTTGCTTGGTTGGCCGGCCCTGGGTGATGGTTTGGGCGGGCTCGGGGGCCAGGCGGCGCTGTTCGGCGGCATGCTCGCGCTGGGCGATGCTCTCCGGCGTTTCTTCGTACAGCGCTTGCGCTTGTGGCGCGGGGCCGCGGGCGTGGCTCAAGCCGCGCACCCACACTTCCCGCAAGACCTGACCCTGGCGCAGGCGCACCAAGTCCCCCAGCTTCATTTCGCGCGAGGCCTTGGCCACCCGGCCATTGATCTGCACCCGGCCATGGCCGATCTCCTCGGCCGCCAGGGCGCGGGTCTTGAAAAAGCGCGCCGCCCAGAGCCATTTATCCAGGCGCAGGCCATCGGCCTTGGCGGTTTTCTTGTCTGTGGCGGCGGCTGGGTTCTTCATGTGGGGGCATTGTCCGCCAAGCGCGGCGGGGTCGCGATGGGTAGGCGCACCCGCGCGATCAGGCCGGCGCCCGAGGCCGAGCCTGCGTCGGCTGCGCGGTTTTCCAGGCTTAACTGGCCGCCCATTGATTGCACGATTTCGCGGCAGATTGCCAGGCCTAGGCCCGCGCCACCGGGCGAGCCGCTGGCAAAGGGTTGCATCAGGCGTGGACGCAGGCTGGGGGCGATGCCGGGGCCGCTGTCGCTGATCGCGAGTTCGGCCTGGTCGCCGTTATTGCGCAAGCTCACGCTCAGTTGCCCCAGCGGCGGGCTGTGCTTGACAGCGTTGTGCAGCAGATTGCGCACCAGCTCGCGCAGCGCCCAGGGGTGGCCCAGCACCGGGCAGCTCTGCGTGTCCAGCTCGAAGTCCAGGCCGGCATCGGCGATCAGGGGTGCCAGATCCAGCGCCACTTCGCGCACGGTCTCGGCCCAGTCCTGCAACGGCGGGTCGCCTTGCTGGCGCAACTGCTCCACCTTGGCCAGGGCCAGCATCTGGTTGGCGAGGTTGGTGGCGCCGTCCACGGTTTGGCCAATCTCGTTGATCGCCTGCATCAGGCTCAAGTCGCCGCGCTGGGCTGATTGCACTTGCACCTTCAGCACCGCCAGCGGTGTGCGCAGCTGGTGGGAGGCGTCGCGCACAAAGCGTTTTTGGTGCGCGAGCAAATTGGCTTGGCGGTCCCAGGCGGCGTTGATGGCGGTGATCAGCGGGCTCAGTTCGGCAGGGGCGGCGGGCGCGTGGATGGGGCGCAAATCGTCGCCCTCGCGGGCGGTGATGGCTCGGCTGAGTTCACGCACCGGCCGGGTGGCGCCTTGCACCACCAGCCACACCACCGCGGCAATCACCGCCAGCAAGGCAGCCTGATGCCACAGCGTCGACTGCAGCACCCGGTGGGCCAGGGTGCGGCGCAGTTGCAGGGTTTCGGCCACCTGGATGGTGGCCATGCCCATGCCGTCTTCGTCGGCCACCGGTTGCAGCAGCACGGCGACGCGGACCGGCTCGCCTTGGTAGACATCGTCGTAAAAATCGACCAAGGCCGCGTAAATGCCGCGCGCTGGAATCTGCCCATGCCAAGCCGGCAAGTCCTCAAAGCCCGAGACCAGCTCACCCTTGAAACCGCTGACCTTGTAGACCATGCGGCTGCGGTTGTCGGCCTCGAAGGCTTCCAGCGCGGAGTAGGGCACGGCCGCATGCAGCGTGGGCACGCCGCCGTTGTTGCGCACATCAAGCTGCTCGCCGATGGCCTTGGCCGAGGCCAGCAGGCTGCGGTCGTACGCGGTGTCCACGGCGGCCAGGGCATCGAAGTAGAGTCGATAGGCATTGAGTCCGACCAACATGCCCACCGGCAGCAAGATGCCCAGCAGCAGCTGGCTGCGCATGGACAAGCGACCTATACCTTGGCCCAAACGCTGGCCCAGACCGAAGAACCAAGACTTCATGCGCCGCCGCTCATGGCTCGGCCTTGAGTAGATAGCCCAAGCCGCGCAGCGTCACCAGGCGGGCCTGGGTGGTGCTGAGTTTTTTGCGCAGGCGGTAGGCCACCACCTCGATGGCATCGGGCTGCACGTCCACCGCGTCACCAAACACCAGGCTGCTCAGGCGCTCCTTGGCCACCGCTTGGCCGGGCCGCGCCAGCAGGGCGCGCAGCAGGGCGGCCTCGCGCGGCGGCAGCTCCAGCGCCAGGCCCATGTGATAGATGGCGCCGCTTTCGTGGTCGGCGCGCAGGCCGCAAAAGCTTGGGGTTTCGACAACTTGCTGCGGCAGGGCTGAGGCGGCAGTCGGCGCCGTGCCCGCGCCGCGGCGGCGCCGTGCCAGCGCACGCACGCGGGCCTCCAACTCGTCCAGGTCAAAGGGCTTGGGCAGATAGTCGTCGGCACCGATATTCAGGCCCAGGATGCGGTCCCCCACGGTGCCGCGCGCGGTCAGGATGATGACGGGCGTGCTGAGGTTTTCGGCCCGCGCATCGGATAGCACCTCCAGGCCATCGCGGCCGGGCAAGGAGAGGTCCAGCAAGACCACGTCGGGCCGGCATTCGCGCCAGCGTTCCAACGCCTGGGCACCGTCGCCGCAGCTGGTGACATGGATGCCGCGGCGCTCGAAAGAGCGCTGCAAAGCGGTCTGCATGGCCAGGTTGTCTTCGATCAGCAGCAGATTCATGGCGGCACGATACCAGCGGCGGCGCGGCGTGCGGGCGAGTTTCGTAATCCCTGGTTTACCCGTAGTTCGCGGACAGCGAATTGACAGGCTGGCCCCGCAATATTCAGGGTCGTGAACCAGCCGCTGCCGGGCTTGAAATGCCTGGTCGGTGTTCACGGCCAGGCAGCCTTGCTGCGGCTGCGGGCGAGCGCAAAATTTCTCGCCCGTTCAGGCCTCATTCAAAAAACAGGAGACAAGCATGCGTCGCGATACCTTTCTGAAGTCTTTGCTGGCGCTGACCGCGGCCGGCGGCCTGCCGCTGGCGGCGCGCGCCTCGGGCGCCAATCTGAAGATGATGCTGCCCGCCAACCCCGGTGGCGGCTGGGACACTACCGGCCGTGCCCTGGGCAAGGCCCTGCAAGAAGGCGGCTTGGCCAATTCGGTCAACTACGAGAACAAGGGCGGCGCGGCCGGCGCCATCGGCCTGGCGCAGTTCGTCAACGCCAACAAGGGCGAGGGCAATGCGCTGATGGTGATGGGCGCCGTGATGCTGGGCGGCCTGATCACCGGCCGCCCGCCGGTGACGCTGGATAAGGCTACGCCGATTGCGCGCTTGACCAGCGAGTACAACGTCTTCGTGCTGCCGGCCAACTCGCCCTTCAAGACCATGGCCGAAGTGATTGCCCAGCTCAAGAAAGACCCCGGCAGCGTCAAGTGGGGCGGTGGTTCGCGCGGTTCGACCGAGCATATTGCCGCCGCCATGGTGGCGCGTGCCGCCGGTGTGGACCCGAGCAAGATCAACTACGTCGCCTTCCGGGGCGGCGGTGAGGCCACGGCCGCCATCTTGGGTGGCAATGTCACCATCGGCGGCAGCGGCTACAGCGAGTTCTCGCAGTACATCGAGAGCGGCAAGATGCGCGCCCTGGCCATCACCTCGGACACGCGCCTGAAGGGCGTCAATGTGCCCACGCTGCGCGAGCTGGGCCTGGACGTGGTGATCGGCAACTGGCGCGGCGTGTACGGCGCGCCCGGCATTACCGATGCGCAGCGCAAGGCGCTGACCGATCTGGTGGTGGCGGCCACCAAGACCAAGTCCTGGCAGGAATCGCTGGACAAGAACAACTGGACCGGCGCCTTGCTGACCGGCGCGGCTTTCGAGAAATTCGTCGACGACGAGTTCGCCAGCCTGCGCGCCGTGATGGTCAAGAGCGGCATGCTTTGATGAGCGGCTCGGTGGACGCTAAAAGCGTCAAGGAAGGCGTCAATTTCCGGCAAGTCGCCGTCGCCGGCGGCGTGCTGGCGCTGGCCCTGGTGCTGGGCTGGGGCGCATTGTCGATCTCCAGCGATGCCGGCTACGGCGGCGTGGCGCCTAACTTTCTGCCCTGGCTGGTCGCCGGCCTACTAACGGCCTGTGCCGCCCGCCTGGTTTGGCAGGCCTGCCGTGGCGGCTTTCCGGATATGGGGGACGCCGACGGAGCCGAGCATGGCCACTGGGCCGGCTTTGCCTGGGTCTCGGCGGGAATGCTTCTGAATGCCTTTGCCATCACCACGCTGGGCTTCATTCTCAGCTGCACGCTTTGCTATGTGCTGGCGATTCGAGGCTTTCGCTCGGCGGAAGACCGGCTGGATCTGAGCCCGCGCATCTGGCTGCTGGATGCTGTGGTGGGCATGGCGATCTCCGCGCCGGTGTTCTGGTGCTTCACCCAATTGCTGGCAATCAGCTTGCCGGGCCTGACGACGAGCGGGTGGATTTGATGTTGGATGTTTGGAATCAATTGCTGCAGGGCTTTGCCACTGCAGGCACGCCGGTCAATTTGCTGTGGGCGCTGGTGGGTTGCACCATTGGCACGGCCGTGGGCGTTTTGCCCGGCATCGGTCCGGCCACGGCCGTGGCCATGCTGCTGCCGATCACGCTCAAGGTCGACCCGACCGCCTCGATGATTTTCTTCGCGGGCATTTACTACGGCGCCATGTATGGCGGCTCCACCACCTCGATTCTGCTCAACACGCCCGGTGAAGCCGGCTCGATGGTGACGGCGTTGGAAGGCAACAAGATGGCCAAGAGCGGCCGCGCTGGCGCGGCCCTGGCCACGGCGGCGGTGGGATCCTTTGTGGCCGGCACCATTGCCACCGTCTTGGTGACCTTGTTCGCGCCGCTGGTGGCCAAGTACGCGGTGCTGCTGGGCCCGCCGGAGTATTTCCTGCTGATGGTCTTGGCCTTCATCACGGTCAGCGCCGTGTTGGGGCAAAGCATGGTGCGCGGGCTGACGGCCTTGGGCCTCGGCCTGGCCCTGGGCCTGGTGGGCATCGACCAAATCTCCGGCCAGGCGCGCTACACCGCCAATGTGCCGGAGTTGATGGACGGCTTCGAGGTGGTGCTGATCGCGGTGGGCTTGTTTGCCGTGGCTGAGGCGCTGTACGCCGTGCTCTACCAGGGCAAGGAAGTGGATACGCAAAACCGCATGGGCAAGGTGCACATGACCTTGTCGGAGTGGCGCCGTTCCTGGCCGGCTTGGCTGCGCGGCACCTTCATCGGCTTCCCCTTCGGCTGCATTCCCGCCGGCGGCAGCGAAATCCCGACCTTTCTGAGCTATGCCACCGAAAAGAAGCTGGCCAAGGACAAGCAGGCTTTTGGCAGCACCGGCGCCATCGAAGGCGTGGCGGGGCCTGAGGCGGCGAACAACGCGGCCATCACGGCCACGCTGATTCCGCTACTGACCCTGGGCATCCCGACCAGCAACACGGCCGCCATTCTGCTGGGTGCCTTCCAGAACTACGGCATCCAGCCCGGTCCGCAGCTCTTCGACACCAATGGCGCGCTGGTCTGGGCCTTGATCGCATCACTCTACATCGGCAATGTGATGCTTTTGATCCTCAACCTGCCGCTTGTGGGCCTGTGGGTCAAGCTGCTCAAGCTGCCGAAGGCGCCGCTGTATGCGGGCATCTTGATCTTCGCCACCGTGGGTGTGTACGGCATGCGCCAGAGCGCGTTTGATCTGGTCTTGCTCTACGGCATCGGCATCCTGGGCGTGGTGATGCGGCGCTACCGCTTCCCGACCGCACCGGTGGTGGTGGGCATGATTCTGGGCCCCTTGGCTGAGGCGCAACTGCGCAATGCCATCTCGATCGGTGAAGGCCACTGGGGTGTGTTCATGGAGCGGCCAATGTCAGCCTTCTTGCTGCTGGTGCTGGCCACGCTAATCCTGCTGCCGCGCCTGCTGGCCTGGCGCAAACAGGCGCGCAGCCGCTGAGCGAGCTAGCCCCGACAAAAAAGGCGCACTTCACAGTGCGCCTTTTTTTGTTCGATCAGTTCGCGGCACCCGCCTGGATGGCCCGCTCACGCTGGCACTTCAGGGCGGCCGTGTCGACCGGCTCCTTGGTGGGCCAGCCTTGCAGATGGCGCTCCGTCAGCGCCGCCAGGGCGCGCATGCCTTCGGGGGAATCGTTCAGGCAGGGGATGTAGTCGTAGCGCTGGCCGCCGGCGTGCAAAAAGGCTTCGCGCGCTTCCATATTGATTTCTTCCAGCGTTTCCAGGCAGTCGGCGCTGAAGCCGGGGCAGATCACCGCGACATGCTTGACGCCATCCGCGGCCAGCTTTTTCAGCGTCGGCTCGGTATAGGGCTGCAGCCATTTGGCCTTGCCGAAGCGGCTCTGGAAGGTGACGCTGTATTCCGAGGCGCTGAGCCCCAAGTTCTCGGCCAGCAAGCGCCCGGTTTTCAGGCATTCGCAGTGGTAGGGGTCGCCCAGTTCCAGGGTGCGTGCGGGCATGCCGTGGAAGCTCATCACCAGGCGCTCGGGGCGGCCGTTGGCGGCCCAGTACTGGCGCACGCTTTGCGCCAGCGCGGCGATGTAGCCGGGATCGTCGTGGTAGCGATTGACGAAGCGCAGCTCGGGCAAGTGGCGGGTGCGCAGCGCCCAGCGCGCCACATCGTCCACCACGCTGGCCGTGGTGGCACCGGAGTACTGCGGGTAGGCCGGCAAAACCAGCACCCGGGTCACGCCCTCGGCCCGCAAGGCGTCAAGCGTGGCGGCAATGGCCGGTGAGCCATAGCGCATGGCATAACGCACAGATACAGCGTGGCCGCGTTCGCCCAACAGGCCTTGCAGCAGCTTGGCTTGCTTCTCGGTCCAGACCTTGAGCGGCGAGCCTTCACTGGTCCAGACGCTGGCGTATTTGGCCGCCGATTTGGCCGGCCGCACGCGCAGGATCACACCATGCAGGATGAGCTTCCAGACTAGGCGCGGGATCTCCACCACGCGCGGGTCACTGAGGAACTGGCCCAGGTAGCGGCGCAGCGCGGCGGGGGTGGGCGCGTCTGGCGTGCCGAGGTTGCAAAACAGCACGGCAGTCTTGGGGGCTGTGCCGTGGGCGTAAGGGGCTTCGGGTTTGGGGGCGCTCATGGGCGCATTGTCGCAAGCTCGGCGGGCTCGAGTGGCGAGGCCGCGCTGATGCCCTCTCAGCGCCTCACACTTTTACTCGCTGGCTCAGTCTTCCCAGTCTTTCTCACGCCGCGGCCGAAGGCTGGCATCAAGGGCTGTCGCCCAGGCCGCCGGCCTTCAGGATGGTTTTGTAGCTGCCATCGGCTCGCATCGACGCGAGGCCGCGGTTGAAGTCGCGCAAGATGCGCTCACGGCGCGGGTCGGTTTTGAGTACGGCGAGCAAATGATCTTTGCTCTCCAGTTCCGGTGATTTCCATTGCACCAGTGCAGCAATCTCACGGTTGGCCGCCTGATTGAGAAAGTGCATGCCCAGGGCCTTGTTGCCGTAGGCCAGATCCACCCTGTCCTTGGCGAGCATGCGCAAGCAGGTGGGTAAATCCAGCACCGGCTCGAAGCGCAAATCAAGCTGCTGAAGCGCCGGCGACAGATAGCTGCCGCGCTGTGTGCAGATGCTCTGGCCGCCCGCAGTCTTGGGGCCGCTGGGATCGCTTGCGCTGCCACGTTTGCCGAAGTAGCCAAGCTCCATTTGCATGATGGGTTGCGAGTAGGCAAACAGCCGGTCGCGCGCCTCATTGCGCCACAGGCCGAGGATGGCGCATTTGGCCTCTTCGGCCTCTTTCATCAAGCGGGCCCAGGGCAGGAAGTGCACCTCCACCGAGCTACCGCTGCGGCGAAACGCTTCGACGGCGATTTCGATCAACGGCCCGCGCCCGGGCAAGTCTTGGCTGTTGAAGGGCGGAAATTCGGTCAGGCAGAGCTGAACGCTGGGTGCCGCCATGGCTGGCGTCTGCAGCAGGCCAAGCACAAGCAAAAGAAGCTGCAGGCCGCGATCACGGATGAATCTGCCGTGGCTGAGCGTCAGTGCCAGCGCCGATTGGGCGGTTCGGCCAAGTGGATTCGGCATGGTGAAGCTCGGCTCCGTCCGGCAATGTGCTCAGGTACAGAGGGGCATGGTAGTTGAGCCGACCATGCAGGGGCAATACGGCTTTGTGCCGATGGGCTCGGCGCGCGCTAGAACCAGTCAGCGCTGCGCTTGAGGATTCTGGCCATATCGCCGCTCTCACGCAGCTCGGCCAAACCGCGGTTGATGTCGCGCAGCACGGCGGGGTGATCGGCGCGGCGCCGGGTCAAGGCCATATGAAGCGGCATGTCCGCAAGGGCAGGCTCCAGCCATTGGAACTGCGCCGCGACGCTTTGCAGCTGTGTTTGCAAGAGATGAAAGGCGACGCCTTTGTCGATCAGCACCAGATCAACACGACCGGCCAGCAGTTTGCGCAGATTACTGACGTCATCGACCGCCAGGTCGGTCTGGAAACTCATTTCCTCGAAGCGTGGCGGATTGGCGTAGCCCCGCACGGTGCCGATGCGCAGCCCGGGCACTTGCCGCAAGCGAAGCAAATCATCGACAGCCATCATGCTGCCGACGCGGGCGATGAAGCCGATTCGGTTGCTGATGCCTAGCGCCTGCGAATAGGCGAGATAGCGCTCGCGTGAGGCCTCATACCAAATGCCCAGCACCCCATCGGCGCCGCCACGCTCGGCTTCCGCGATGACGCGAGCCCAGGGCCTGAACTGGATTTCCGCCGCGATGCCGGCACGCTCCAGCGCGGCGCGGCCCAGGGCGAGCACCACGCCACCATCAGCACTGCTGCCGCTCATATAGGGCGCGTACTCCGTGGTCAAGAGAACCAGGCGCGTGGGCGTTTGCGTTGGCGTGCGTGTACGAGGGGCGGCTGTGGGTGAGGCTGAGGGCGAGGGTGAAAGCGTCTCGCGAGGCTCTGCCACCTGGCTTTGCGGGGGCTGCGCGGCCATTGCCGTATGGCCAGTGCCCAGCGAGCCCAGCACGGGGGCGGCCAATCTCAACAAGGTGTCGCGGCGCGTCAGCATGCCGGATGGTAAGCGCGCGGCGAGCCCATTTTGGGCCTGGGGTTGTTGCCGAGACTGATCATGCCTGTGCGGGTCAAGACGGGGCTAAGGTGCTGCATCAGGCCTTGCATTCAGCGCTTGCGCGGCGCTGGTCCGTGCGGCCCTGCCAAGGCCAGTTTGCCCTTCGGCTCTGGGACGAGGCGGCGCTCAGATTCATGACACGATGCTTGCTGCTGGGCTTGAACGCCCCGGCCAGGCCGCGCATGGTGCGAAAGCGCATGGAGCGTTCAAAGTCGGCTGCGTGCGGACGCGCCGAGGTGTTGGGGTTGGGTCTCGGCAAAATGCAGCACCTCAAATCGCACCACCGGCGAGGTGGCGTCGATGGGCGGGCTGCCAAGGCCGATCACACCGCTGCCATGCAGGGTGCAACTGCCACGCTTGAGGCTGACGGTTTCGCCGGCGCTGCCAAAGCGGACAAAAGTGCCGTTGTAGCTGAGGTCGGTGATGGAGAAGCTGCCGCCATGCCAGTCGATGCGGGCGTGTGAGCGCGATACGCGGCCATCGGTGATGCAGTAGGTGGCTTGTACGCTGCGGCCCAGCACGATGGGCATGCTGTCGATGTCAAACACACGGTCCAGGTCCAGCCACTGCAGGCGGATGCCATCGGGTTCAACCGACTGCATCACCTCGCCGAACTGGGTGGCGGCCATGTCGCCGGTGGCGCCGTGGCTGGGTTGGTCCAGCACATGCACATGCACCGGCTCGCTGCGGCCACGCACCGCGATCAGGTCCAGGCTGCGGAAGCGCGACTTGAGCACGCTGCCTAGGCCTTGCAGCACCTCGGCGGTGATCAGGGTTTCGTTGTCGCCGGCATGATTGAGCAATCGGGCGGACACATTGACGGCATCGCCAAAGCAATCGCCATTCATCTCCACCACTTCGCCGCGGGCCAGGGCCACTTGCATGCGCAGCGAGCGCAGCCCGGCCGAGGCGCCATGTTGCTTGCCGCGCGCCACCACGCGCTCCAGCAGTTCGTGCATGCGGATGGCGGAAAGCACGCCGTCGCGCGGCACCTCGAACACGGCCATCAGGCCATCGCCCAGGGTCTTGATCAGCTTGCCATGACATTCGGTGACGGCTTGCCCCACCAAATTGACGGTGTGCGTCACCACCGACGTGGCTTCGGCATTGCCCAAGGTTTCGAAAAGCGCTGTGCTGCCGCGTAGATCGGCAAACAAGACAGTGCGCTCCCGGATTTGGGTCATGGTGAAGGCTGAGGGCTAAACAGCAAATTTTTTCGCAGTTTAGCTGCGCGCATGCTGAGCGATGGCTTGAAAAGCCCAATAAAAAAGGGCTGGATTGCTCCAGCCCTTTTTGCTTAACTTGCCTTGCTTTGGCTTGCGGCCACCGATCTGGCTGCACTTTTGGCGCACAGCCAAGCGCTGAGCGCTTGGCTGCCTATCTGTCCAATCAGAGATTGTCCAAATAGGTCCGCAATTTGTCCGAACGGCTTGGGTGCTTGAGCTTGCGGATGGCTTTGGCTTCGATCTGGCGGATGCGCTCGCGGGTGACGTCGAATTGCTTGCCGACTTCTTCCAGCGTGTGGTCCGTGCTCATTTCGATGCCGAAGCGCATGCGCAGCACCTTGGCTTCGCGCGGGGTCAGGCTGTCGAGGATGTCCTTCACCACATCGCGCAGGCCGGCTTGCATCGCTGCTTCGATTGGCGCGGTGTTGTTGGTGTCCTCGATGAAGTCGCCCAGGTGGCTGTCGTCGTCGTCACCGATCGGCGTTTCCATGGAGATCGGCTCTTTGGCGATCTTCATGATCTTGCGGATCTTGTCCTCAGGGATCTCCATCTTCTCGGCCAGGGTCGGCGCATCCGGCTCAAAGCCGAATTCCTGCAAATGCTGGCGCGAGATGCGGTTCATCTTGTTGATCGTTTCGATCATGTGCACCGGAATACGGATGGTGCGGGCCTGATCGGCGATCGAACGGGTGATGGCCTGACGGATCCACCAAGTGGCGTAGGTCGAGAACTTGTAGCCGCGACGGTATTCGAACTTGTCCACCGCCTTCATCAAACCGATATTGCCTTCCTGGATCAGGTCCAGGAACTGCAAGCCGCGGTTGGTGTACTTCTTGGCGATGGAGATCACGAGACGCAAATTGGCCTCGATCATTTCCTTCTTGGCGTCGCGCGAGGCCTTTTCGCCCTCGTTCATCTTCTTGTTGATGTCCTTCAGGTCATCAATCGGCACGACCGCCTTGCTTTGGATATCGATCAGCTTTTGCTGCAGCTCTTGCACCGGCGGCAAATTGCGCGCCAGCACCGTGGCGTAAGGCTTGCCGGAGGCGATTTCCTTTTCGGCCCATTCGCGGTTCAGCGCATTGGGCGGGAAGCTCTTGATGAAGTACTCCTGCGGCATGCCGCACTTGTCCACTACGATCTTGCGCAGTTCGCGCTCGTAGCGGCGCACATCATCGACTTGCGAGCGCAGCAGGTCGCAGAGCTTTTCAATCGTTTTGACGGTGAAGCGGATGGTCATCAGCTCGGCGCTGATGGCGTGCTGGGCCTTGTTGTAGGTGGCCGATTTGTAGCCATCCTTCTCGAAAGCCTTGCGCATCTTGTCGAAGTTGACGGCCAGCGAATCCAGCTTGACCAGCGCGGCGTTCTTCAGCTCTTCCAGCTTCTTGGTCAGGGCCTTGGAGCCGCCATTGCCGTCGTCGTCGTCTTCTTCGTCGAATTCGTCGAAGTCTTCTTCAGCCACATAGTCGTCGGCCTCATCGGCGGCGACGAAGCCGTCCACCACTTCCGAGATCGTCTTTTCACCGGCGCGGATCTTGTCGGCCAGGTCGATGATGTGAGCGATGGTGGTGGGCGAGGCCGAGATGGCCAGCATCATGGCTTGCAAGCCGCCTTCGATGCGCTTGGCGATTTCGATTTCGCCTTCGCGGGTCAGCAGCTCAACCGTGCCCATTTCGCGCATATACATGCGGACCGGGTCGGTGGTGCGGCCGAATTCCGAGTCCACGGTGGACAGGGCGGCTTCGGCGGCTTCTTCGGCTTCTTCTTCGGTCGAGGTGGCGGTGGCGCTGCCCTGGATCAGCAGGGTGGCGGCGTCAGGTGCCTGCTCATAGACCGCGATGCCCATGTCGTTCAACATGGAAATGATGGCCTCGAGGATTTCCTCGTTGACCAGCTTTTCGGGCAAGTGGTCGTTGATTTCCTGGTGCGTCAGGAAGCCACGCGTCTTACCCATCTTGATCAGGGTCTTCAGCTCGTGGCGGCGCTTGGCGGCTTCTTCTTCCGTCAGCGCGGTTTCTTCCAGGCCGAACTCGCGCATCAGCGCGCGCTCTTTGGCGCGGCTGACCTTCATGCGCAGGGGCTTGGCCTTGGGCTTGTCTTCGGTGGCCTCAGCCACTTCCGCTTCGGCTTCCGGCTCGCCTTCGAGGTCGGCTTCGAGGTCGGAGAAGTCTTCTTCTTCCACCTCAGCCTTGGCCTTGCCGGCGGGCTTTTTGGATTCGGTGGCTGCCTTGGGCTTGCGGCCGCGCTTGGGCTTGTCCTCAGCGGCGGCGGCTGCTGCTGGCGCTGCTACTGCTGCGGCAGTCTTGGCCGCAGCCTTGACGACGCGCACGACTTTGGGCGCGGGTTTCTTGATCTCGTCAACTTCGGCCGTAGGCGTGGTCTTCTTGGCAGTCATGCAAATCCTCGGGTGGATGGGGGCGGGCGGGCCAGAAACAAAGGATCGAGCTTTGAAAAATCTTTTCAGAGCCGAAAAAATTTTGTAAAAAAATCAATCAGGCAATGCAGTAGCCACCTGGGGCCGTTTACTACGCTTTTCAAGGCGGAGCTCGGCCCAGGTGGCTTTCTAACGTTTTGTTTGCTCGCGCAAGCGGGCAGGGACAAAACGTGGCGCGAGCAAGTTAGCGTGACCCTTTATCAGTGCAGCGCTTGGCGGATACAGGTGGCCTTGATGCCTCAAGGGGCGCCCAGTGTCGCTGGGTGGCCGGGTCCGGCAAATCGCTGCGGGCACTCTTGCCGCGCGCGGAAAACGGCGAATTATCGTCTAAATGTCGGTAATGGTCAAAATTGGCTCAGGCTGCGGGTTTGAGATGCTTCAATGCGCGGATCTTCACGTCCAATTCGCGCCAGCGTCGGAGATCGGCGTTGGCTCCGGCGCTGGTGATGCGTCGTTGTTCTTCTTCCATGCGGACGATAAGCAAGTCTTTGATCACGCCTTGAAAGTCCTCGAACTGGGCTTCGTCCTCGCTGTACAACTCGCCGGTGAAGCGTTTGGCCTCGGGCAGCAAGCCTTCATCGGCCAGGGCAGCTTCGAGCACCGACCAAGGGCTGGCGCCGTGGTTGACCATATGGCGCTCTAGCCAAGCCACCAACTCACCGTGCACGCCGGGTAGTTCGTGCAGCAGTTGATGATCGTCCGGGCTCAGGCGCGCCCACCAGTCGCTATTGAGCAGCAACATGCGCACGGCGTGGTCGGCCTTGGCGGCGGGCTGGCGGCGCGGCGTGCCTATGGTTTCGTCCTCGGGCTCGCCGCGGCGCTTCCAGTTGCCGCTGGGTTTCCAGTCCTTTTTCCACTCTTTCTTTTTCCAAGGCTTGGCGCCGCCACCACCGGCCGGTTCCTCCGCGTGGGCGGAGGGTTCGGGGAGGTCGTAGTGCTCGTCACCGCCATGGCTGTCGAAAACGTCGAGGTCTGGGTAGTGGTCGTGACCGAATTCGTCGTGAAGTTGTTGTGGCTGCGCTGCGTTGGCGGTGCGTTGCTTGCTCCGCTGTCCGCCGCCACCTGTTGTGCCGCTGACTTGCCACAAGCCCATCAACTCCTGATCAGGCAATTGCGTGCGGCGCGCCAAATCGCCCAGCAATTGGCGCTTGAGCAGGCCATTGGGCAGGGCCTGCCAGAGCGGCTTGGCATTGGCCAGCATGCGGGCGCGGCCTTCGGCGCTGCCGAGGTCGCAGCCCTCGGCGCTGGATTCCATCAATTGGCGCGACAAGGGGATGGCCTCGGTCACGCATTGCTCAAAGGCCTCGGCGCCGTACTCCCGCACATAGCTGTCCGGATCATGTTCGGCCGGCAGGAACAGGAATTTGATGCTGCGCACATCGGTGGCGTGGGGCAGGGCGGCCTCCAGGGCGCGCCCGGCGGCGCGGCGTCCGGCGGCGTCGCCGTCGAAGCTGAACACCACTGATTCGGTGAAGCGGAAGAGCTTGTGCACATGCTCGGCCGTGCAGGCAGTGCCCAGGGTGGCCACGGCGTTGTTGAAGCCGCTTTGCGCCAGGGCCACCACGTCCATATAGCCTTCCACCACCAAGGCGTAGCCGCGTTGGCGCAGGCCGGCGCGGGCCTCGAACAGGCCGTACAACTCGCGGCCTTTGCTGAACACCGGCGTTTCGGGCGAATTGAGGTATTTGGGCTCACCCTTGTCCAGCACCCGGCCGCCGAAGCCGATGGTTTCACCGGTGACGTTGCGGATCGGGAACATGATGCGGTCGCGGAAGCGGTCGTAGCGCTTTTGCTCGGCCTCGGGGCCGTCCGCGTTCTGCACGATCACCATGCCGGATTCGGCCAGCAGCGGGTCGTCATAGCTGGGAAATGCGCTGGCCAGGGTGCGCCAGCCTTCGGGTGAGTAGCCCAGGGCGAACTGCGCGGCGATCTGGCCGGTGAGGCCGCGCTTTTTCAGGTAGTCGATCGCACGCGGCGACTTTTTCAGCTGCAGGCGGTAATGCGCGCTGGCCTTTTCCAGCACATCGGTGAGGGTGGCCTGGCGCTGCTTTTGCTGGGCGGCGCGCTCGCGCTCCTCGGCCGAGCGCTCGTCCTCCGGCACCACCATGCCCACTTGCTGGGCCAGGTCTTGCACGGCTTCGACAAAGCCCAGGCCGCTGTGCTCCATCAAAAAGCCCACCGCATTGCCGTGCACACCGCAGCCGAAGCAGTGGTAGGTCTGGCGCGTCGGGCTGACGATGAAGCTGGGGGACTTCTCCCCATGGAAGGGGCACAGTCCCTTGTGGTTGATGCCGGCTTTTTTCAGCTCGACATGGCGGCCCACAATGTCGACGATGTCGGTGCGGGAGAGTAAATCTTGGATAAAGCCGGGAGGGATCACGGCCGGAAGTCTAAGCCAAGCCGGGCACGTGGCCGATGGCCTGCGCCGCCCAGCGTGACTTGCTGAAGCCGCGAACCCAGTCCGGCACCTCTTCGGCCGGCATGGCGTGGGCAATGCCATTGCCCTGGCCCAGCACGCAACCCATGCTGAGCAAAGCGCTGGCGTGGGCCACCGATTCCACGCCTTCGGCCACCACGCTGCAGCCAAAGGTCTGGGCCAGGCTGATCACGCCTTCGACCAGGGCGCGGTCTTGGGCATCGACCAGCAGGTTGTGGACGAAGGAGCGGTCGATCTTGAGTTCATCCACCGGCAGCCGTTTCAGGTAGGTGAGGGTGGAGTAACCGGTGCCAAAGTCATCCAGCGCGAAGCGCACGCCATAGGTGCGGCATTGCTGAATCAGGGTGTAGGTGGCGTCCACATCGGCCAGGGCGGCAGATTCCAGCACTTCCAGGCACAGGTGCTGGGCGACAGGCTCGGGGTGGCGCTTGATCAGCTCCAGCAGGCGGGCCGAGAAGTCGGGTGATTGCAACTGCAGCGCTGTGACGTTGACGCTGACGCTCAGCGACAGGCCCTGGGCCAGCCATTGGGCGCTTTGCTTGAGGGCTTGGGCGATGACCCAGTCGCCCACTTGCGCGGCCAGGCCGGTGGCTTCGATCAGGGGCAGGAAGTGTAGGGGCGGCAAGAGGCCGCGCTCCGGATGCAGCCAGCGCAGCAAGGCTTCCATGCCTTGGACCTGGCCGGTCTGCACATCCACCTTGGGGTGGTAGTAGAGGCGCAGCTCGCCGGCGTCCAGGGCTTGTTGCACCCGGGTCAGAGCGATCAGGCTGGCTTCGTCGCGCAGGTGTTTGGCGGTGTCGAACATCTGGTAGCCATTGCGCCCGCTGTGCTTGACGCGGAAGAGGGCATGGCCGGCATGGCGCAGCAGCGTCTCGGCGTCGGAATTGTCTTGTGGGAACAGGGTGGCGCCGATGCTGGCGGTGAGTGCGAGTTGCAGCGCTTCGGTGTTGCCGCCGGCCGGATCGGGCTGGCGCTCCAGCCGGTAAGGTTGGGTCAGCACCTTGAGCAGGCGCTCCAGGGCCAGCTGCGCCTCATCGGCGCCGCTGCTGCGCAGCAAGAGGGCGAATTCGTCGCCGCTCAGGCGTGCCACCGTGTCTGACCATTGGGGCGCGCTGCGCAGCGCGGCGCGCAGGCGCTGCGCCACTTGCTTGAGCAAGGCGTCGGCGGTCTGGCTGCCGTAGCGGCTATTGATGTGTTTGAACTGATCCAGGTCCACCCGGCAAATGCTCAGGCGAAAGCCTTCCGCCTCGGCCTGTTGCAAGCCACTTTGCAAGCGCTGCATGAACTCATCGTGATTGGGCAGCTGGGTCAGGGTATCGAAGCGGCTTTGCTGCTCCAGTGCGGCTTGCTGCTGCACCGTGCGCGTCATATCGCTGACGGTGACGACCCGGTAACGCAGCGGGCCGTCGGGCTCGGGGATGGTCGACACGGTCAGTTGCAGCTGGCAGGGCGAGCCATCGGCCCGTTCGGTCTGCACCTGCGCTTGCCAAAAGCCTTGGGTGTGCAGGGCCTGCTGCAAGGCTTCAGGGCTGAGGCCCGAGCGGCGCAGGGTCAGCGGCGTCAAGGGAGTGGCGGATTGCCCCACCAGCACATCGCGGGTGCTGCCCAGCATCTCGCAGTAGCTGGGGTTGACGTCCAGCACCCGGTTATTCATATCGGTAACCAGCAAGCCTTCGTGCAGATGCTGGAACAAGCTGATGCTCATGCGCTGGCGTTCTTCGGCGGTGTGGCGCCAGTCCACATCGTTCAGGGTGCATTGCAAGTGCAGGGCCTGACCTCGCTGCGCGCCTTGCCCCCGACGCGCCAAGACCTGGGCGCTCAGATCAAACCAGCGCCAGGTCTTGCCGTGGGCCAGCAGGCGCAGGGTGATCTGGCTGCTGTCGGCGCCGGCGGGCGCTTGCATCTCGCTCAAGGTTTGGCGGGCGCGCTCTTTGTCGAGCGGGTGCACGGCTTCGAGCCACATGGTGTGGGATTGTGCTGGGCCCATATGGGGCCCGAGCACGTCCCGCCACAGCTCGGAGGCGCTCAGCAAGCGGGCGCCTTGGCGACCCAGGCGCCACTCGGCCTGCGCCAGATTGGCGTGCTTGAGCGTCTGCAGCCAGCGCTGCTGGCGCTGCTGCTGCAAGGTCTTCAGGCTGTCGGTCAACAAAGGCAATGCGGCCATGCTGGCTATAAAGCCCCACAAAGACCACAGCGCTGCATCGCCGCTTGTCAGTGCAAATGGG
This sequence comes from Paucibacter sp. KCTC 42545, assembly GCF_001477625.1. Classification (NCBI taxonomy): domain Bacteria; kingdom Pseudomonadati; phylum Pseudomonadota; class Betaproteobacteria; order Burkholderiales; family Sphaerotilaceae; genus Roseateles; species Paucibacter sp. KCTC 42545. The sequence continues at coordinate 2,794,775 of NZ_CP013692.1, read as the reverse complement.
CCCAGGCCAAGGCTTGTGGCCAGCAAGGCGATGGCGTTGATCAGGAGGGCGGTGAAGCTGGCGAGGCGGTTCGTGGGACCCAGCGTGCTCAGTCCCAGCAAAAGTGCTGATGCGAAGAGCCATGGGGTGGCGGCGCTGGCGCTGGCTTGCACCACCTTGCCGGCGGCTTGAAGCCCAAACTCTCCCAGAAACACCCAGGCGGCCAGGCCTGTCGCCGCGGCGCTGCTGAGCGATTGAGCGGCCAAGGCCAGCGCGCTTTCAGGCAGAGCTGTGGCTGGGGCGTCCGTGGCATCGCTCTGTGCTGGCTTGGCAAAGGTCGAAAGCGAAAGCAGGGCTGGCGCCAACATCATCACCCCGGTGGCTTGCGCGCCCCAATCCATCGACAGCAGCTGCCAATCGAAGCCTGCCGCACCGGGCAGCGCTGCGCCCCACAGGTTCGCGGCTACGCTGCTCAGCAATGGCCCGAGCACAAGTCCGAACAGGGCAAACAGCAGCAAATCGCGCCGGCTGCCCATGGGGGTGCTGAAGTCAAACCCATGCCATGCGGCCCTTGCTGCGGCCGCGCCCAGCAGTTGCAGCAACTCTGCGCCGGCGTGCTGGATAAGTCCGCCACTGGCCAACGCCAGGCTGGGCTGGGCCGCCAAGGACAACGCCTGCGACAGGGCGACTCCGGCCAGCAGCCCCGGCCAAGCCTGTCGGCCCCAGGCGTGGAAGCCCAGCAAGGCCACCGTCATCGGCGGCCAGAGCAGGAGAGTTGCACCCGAGCTGCCGACCCTGCGGGTCAACCATTGCCTGGCCAGTGCCGCGCTCAAGGCGTAGGCAAGAGCCAGCAAGGCGCCGCCCAGCACTGCGCACAGACGTGGATTGGCCTGGGCGGAAATTTTGCTGGCCTTGCCGTCTAAATGAGTCACGTCAGTAGGGCTAGGCTAGAAGCGGCGGTGGAAGCGTGGGGGCGCCCATGTCGTGTTATTTGGAAGTTATGTGCCTTTGCGCCTTGATATCTCGTCGGCCAACAATCCCGCGCGCAAACGGGAATTGCCGAAACCGCCGCCGGGCAGCAGGACGCAATTTATGAATATTCTGTTGAAGCTGCGCCGAAAGAGCGCACTGCACGCCCCAATCTGACTGCCGGGCGGTGCAATATGACGAAACTGCAGCACATATGCAGCCGGAAGAATCCTAGCAGTGACTGCCTGGCTTGCCGCCGTCTATTCCCCCCAATTCGAACTGGCGGGAAACCCTGAGTGAGGCAGAGTGAATCAGGATGCACAGGCAAAAAAAAAGCCACCCTTAACAGGTGGCTGATTCAATTCAAAGGCATTTGAGTGCCCTTGAATCTGGCAAATTAAACGTGGAAATCTGCCAAGCTGGCGCCGGCCGAAATGGCTGCCTTCAGCCACTTGGGTTGCAGGCCGCGGCCGCTCCAGGTTTCGCCAGTCGCTTGGTTGCGATACTTGACGGCCACCTTGGAGGTTTTCGCTTGCTTGGCCGGGCGGCTACTCAGATCCGCTGCCGTCAAGCCATAGTCGCTCATCAAGGACTTGACTTTCGCAATCGCATCCGCGCGCTCACGTTCCTTGGTTTCCGAAATTTGCTCGTCAAGAGCGGCTCGTTGAGCCAAAAGGTCTTTCAGTGATGCCATATGCAAACCCTCGCGAAATATGGATAAATCCAAACTGGTGCGAGCCATTATAGGCACAAGCTGCCCGGAACATGTATACGGGTATTTTGCGGATGGGTTTGCAAAGGCGCCGGGATGTTGTCTGGCTGATACATCAGCCGCGCGTTCATCCCCTCTGATACTCGGGCCGATTCCGCTTATTTGTAGCCGACGCGATCCAGCATTTGCTGCACCTTGGGCAGATTGGCGCCAATCTTGCCAACCGGAATGGTTTCGCTCTTGAAGGCGCCCATCGCCTCCAGCGCTGGGTTGGCAGGGCGCACGCCCGGCACGGCCGGCCATTCGTTATTGCCGTTGGCGAAATAGCCTTGCGCTTCGTTGCTGCTCAGATACTCCAAGAACTTGACCGCGTTGTCGCGGTGCTTGGCATGCTTAGCGACCGCGCCCCCGGCAATATTCAGGTGCGTGCCCCAGGATTGTTGATTCGGGAAAACAAGGCCCACCTTTTCCATCGCTGCGCGATCGTCCGGCTTATCCGAGCGCATCATCCGGGCCAAATAATAGGTATTGGTGATGGCAATGCCGCATTCACCGCTGGCCACGGCCTTGATCTGGTCGGTATCGCCACCTTTGGGTGCGCGCGCCATATTGGCGACCATACCTTTGAGCCAGCTTTCGGTGGCTTCCGCGCCCAAATGCTCATAGACGGCGCCGAACAGTGACAGGTTATAGGGGTGCGAACCCGAGCGGGTGCACAACTGGCCCTTGTTTTTCGGATCGCCCAAATCCTGGTAGTTCAAAACGTCGGCTTTCTTGACGTTCAACTTGTTGTAGACAATCACGCGGGCACGGGTCGACAGGCCAAACCATTCGATGCCCTTATCGTCGGCTTGGGCGCGCAGATTGGCGGGAATGCGTTGTTCCAGCACGCTGGATTTGATGGGCTGAAACAGACCGTCTTGGTCGGCTTGCCAAAGGCGCGCCGCATCGACCAACAAAATCACATCGGCGGGGCTGGCCGCACCTTCGCTTTTCAGGCGTGCCAACAGGCCCGCATCATCGGTATCCACCCGATTGATTTTGATGCCGGTGGCTTTGGTGAAATTGGCATACAGCGCCTCATCGGTTTGGTAGTGCCGCGCCGAATATAGATTGAGGACTTGTTGGTCTTGCGCCGAGGCTTGCAGCGCAATACCGCTGAGCAAGGCGAGAGAGAGCAGGGGCTTGACGAGCTTGGGCAGACGCATGAGAACTCCGAACCAAAAAACAGGATGGATCGAAGTCTAACTCAAACAAGAATGATTCTTGTTTGAGTTTCGTGGGTGGTGGCTGCTTGCCCATGGCGCTGGGCGGGCGGCCCGACCGGGTCTTTCAGATCGCTGGCTGCGCCTGGCGGGTGTGCGCTGTGGGCTCAATTTGAGCCATTGGTCCGGCAGGGCCGGGCTGGCGCATGGCGCCCCTGATGCTCAGCATGAGGGGCGCGCAGGGGAGGGGCTGAGTCGTACTCAGGCCGCCGGCGGCACGTAGCCGGCCACGGCTTCAGCGCCGGTGCCGAAGAAGAACTGCTCCATCTGGCGGGCCAGGTATTGGCGGGCGCGCAGATCGGCCAGGTTCAGGCGGTTCTCGTTGACCAGCATGGTCTGGTGCTTGAGCCACAGAGCCCAGGCTTCCTTGCTGACCTCTTGATAGATGCGCTTGCCCAGATCACCGGGGTAGGGCGCGAAGTCCAGGCCCTCGCCTTCCTTCTTCAGATGAACACATTGCACGGTGCGAGCCATGGCTTTACCTCTTCTCAGCTTGAAAAAATCATGGCGCGCCTTGGGGGCGCGCCGGGGAAAAAATTTGTTGGCGTGGACGGCCGGCGGACTTAGCTCAACTTCTTGACCAAGACCTGCGAGCGCCTGTCCCAGTTGTATTTTCGCTTGCGTTCCTCGGGTAGCCACTCGGGGTCGACCTGGACAAAGCCGCGCTTGATGAACCAGTGCATGGTGCGGGTGGTCAGCACAAAGATGCTGGGGATGCCCATGGCCTTGGCGCGCTGCTCGACCCGCTTCAAGATGCGGTCGCCATCGCCCTGGCCTTGCACGGCGGGCGACACCGTCAGCGCCGCCATTTCCGCGGTTTTTGCTTCCACATAGGGGTAGAGCGCGGCGCAGCCGAAGATCACGCCGTCATGTTCGATCACGGTGTAAAGCTCGACATCGCGTTCGATCTCGGTGCGGTCGCGTTTGACCAGGGTGCCGTCGCGCTCGAAGGGCTCGATCAGATTGATGATGCCGGCCACATCGTCCGAGCTGGCTTCGCGCAGGCTTTCCAGCTTCTCATCCACCACCATGGTGCCGATGCCGTCGTGGGTGTAGACCTCTTGCAGCAGCGCCCCGTCCACCGCCAGCGGCAGGATGTGGGAGCGCTCCACGCCGCCTTGGCAGGCGCGCACGCAGTGCTGCAAGTAAAAGCCCACATCCAGCGGCGAGGTCGGCTTGGGCGCGGCGGCCAGCATGCGCTGGGCGTCTTTCAGGGCCAGTTCGGTGTCGATGGCGCTGGCCGGGTCGCTCGGGTCTTCGGGAACACCGTCCACCTCGCACACAAACAGCAGCTTGTCAGCTTGCAGGGCGATGGCGGTGCTGGTGGCCACGTCTTCCATGCTCAGATTGAAGGCCTCGCCGGTGGGCGAGAAGCCAAAGGGCGAGAGCAAGACGATGGCGCCGATGTCGATGGCTTTTTGAATCGCGGTGGCGTCCACCTTGCGCACCACGCCGCTGTGCTGGAAGTCCACGCCGTCCACGATGCCCACGGGCCGTGCCGTCAGGAAGTTGCCTGACACCACCCGCACCGCCGCATTGGCCATGGGCGTATTGGGCAAGCCCTGCGAGAACGCGGCTTCAATCTCGAAGCGCAGCTGACCGGCGGCTTCCTGGGCGCAGTCCAGCGTCACGGCATCGGTGATGCGCATGCCTTGGGCGTAGCGTTCGGGCTGGCCCTTGGCGGCGAGCTGCTCGTTCACCTGGGGGCGGAAGCCGTGCACCAGCACGATCTTGATGCCCATGGCATGCAAAATCGCCAGGTCCTGCACAAAGGCGTTCAATTTGCCTGCGGCGACCAGCTCACCGGTCATCCCGACCACAAAGGTTTCCCCTCGGTAGGCGTGGATATAGGGCGCGACGGAGCGAAACCAGGGGACGAAGGTGTGGGGGAAAACCAGGCTCATGCCCGGATTGTGCCGCAGCGACAAGCGACGCTTGCGGCCAGCCGCCTCGCCTGCGCGGATAATCCGCGCCTCGTGAACGAAAAGACCACTCCCCCCCAGCCGCCTAAGGCGACAGCGCAGCGCAAGAACCCGACGGCCGCCCGTGCCGTGTTGGCCAATCCGCTGCCCCCCATCACCTTCCCGGAATCGCTGCCCGTCTCCGCCCGGCGCGATGACATTGCGCGCGCGCTACAAGAGCACCAGGTCATCATCGTCTGTGGCGAGACCGGCTCCGGCAAGACCACCCAGCTGCCCAAGATTGCCCTGGCCCTGGGCCGCGGCCGCGCCAACACCGGCAAGCTGATCGGCCACACCCAGCCGCGCCGCATTGCCGCCAGCAGCGTGGCCAAGCGCATTGCGGATGAGCTGAAGACGCCGCTGGGCGAAATCGTGGGCTACAAGGTGCGCTTCCAGGACCGCCTGCAGCCCGGCGCCAGCGTCAAGCTGATGACCGACGGCATCTTGCTGGCCGAGACGCAGACCGACCCGCTGCTCAAAGCCTACGACACCCTCATCATCGACGAGGCGCATGAGCGCTCGTTGAACATTGATTTCTTGCTGGGCTATCTGCGCGAGGTGCTGGCGCGTCGGCCCGACCTGAAGCTGATCGTCACCTCGGCCACCATCGACGCCGACCGTTTCGCCAAGCATTTCGAATCCAGCAAGGGCCCGGCGCCGGTGCTGATGGTCTCGGGCCGCACCTTCCCGGTGGAGCAGCGCTACCGCCCGTTTGAAGAATCCCGCGAGTACGACCTCAATAACGCCATCTGCGATGCGGTGGACGAGTTGTGGCGCGAGGGGGGCGGTGATGTTCTGGTCTTCCTGCCCGGCGAGCGTGAGATTCGGGAAGCCGCCGAGGCCTTGCGCAAACATCACCCGCCCGGCGTGGAGGTGCTGCCGCTGTTCGCGCGCCTGTCGCAGCAAGAGCAAGACCGCGTGTTTGAGCCGCATGGCCAGCGCCGTATCGTCTTGGCCACCAATGTGGCCGAGACCTCCCTGACCGTGCCCGGCATCCGCTATGTGATTGACCCAGGTCTCGCCCGCGTCAAGCGCTACAGCTATCGCAACAAGGTTGAGCAGTTGCAGATCGAGCCGGTAAGCCAAAGCTCGGCCAACCAGCGCGCCGGCCGTTGCGGGCGGGTGAGTAACGGCATTTGCATCCGGCTTTACGAGGAAAAAGACTACCTCGCCCGGCCACGCTTCACCGACCCCGAAATCTTGCGCTCCTCCCTGGCCGGGGTGATTCTGCGCATGAAGTCCTTAGGCCTGGGGCAGGTGGATGATTTCCCCTTCATCGAGCCGCCACCCCGCAAGGCGATTGCCGACGGCTATCAACTGCTCAATGAATTGGGTGCGGTGGATGAGGCCAATGACTTGACGCCCATGGGCAAGGAATTGTCCAAGCTGCCGCTGGACCCGCGGGTGGGCCGGATGATTCTCGAAGCGCGCTCGCGCGAGGCCTTGAACGAGGTGCTGATCATCGCCAGCGCCCTCAGCGGCCAGGACGTGCGCGACCGGCCGATGGAGCAGCAACAAGCCGCCGACGAAAAGCACAAGAAGTTCGACGACGAGAAGAGCGAGTTCCTGGGCTATCTGAAGCTGTGGAAGTGGATTGAGGAAGCCAAGGGTGGCCACGGCGAACATAAGCTTTCAAACCGACGGTATGAAGCCCTGCTGCGCGAAAACTTCGTCAGCCCGCGCCGCGTGCGCGAGTGGAAAGACATCTACTCGCAACTCCACACCGTGGTGGCCGAACATGGCTGGCGCCTGAATGGCAGCCCCGCCACGTACGAGCAATTGCACCTGAGCATGTTGGCCGGCTTGCTGGGCAATCTGGGTTGCAAGAGCGACGAGGACGAGTGGTATCTGGGCGCGCGCGGCATCAAGTTCTGGCGCCATCCCGGCGCGCATCTGAGCAAGAAGCCGGGCCGCTGGATCGTGGCCGCCGAGTTGGTGGACACCACGCGCTTGTTCGGCCGCGGCATTGCCAATATCGAGCCGCAATGGTTGCCGGGCATTGCCGGCCACCTGATCAAAACCCAGCTGCTGGAACCCCATTGGGAGAAGAAGGCGGCCGAGGTGATCGCGCTGGAGCGGGCCACGCTTTACGGCATCGTCATCTACAACAACCGCCGGGTCAATTTCGGCAATGTTGATGCCAAGGCGGCGCGCGAGATCTTCATTCGCGAGGCGCTGGTGAACGGCGAGTGGGAGAGCCGCTTGCCCTTCTTGGCGCACAACGCCAAGCAGATCGCCAAGGTCGAGGAGCTGGAGCACAAATCGCGCCGCCAAGACGTGCTGATCGACGATGAGTTGATCCACGCCTACTACGACAGCCAGCTGCCCGCCGACGTGTGCTCCGGCGCCACGCTGGAGCGCTGGTACCGCCATGCCTCGAAGTTAGAGCCCAAGCTGCTGCACCTCAGCCGCGAGGAGTTGATGCGCCACGAGGCCGCTGGCGTCACCACCAGCGCCTTCCCCAAGATGATTCGCTTGGGCGGTGTGGACTGCGCGGCCGACTATCTGCATCAGCCGGGCGATGCGCGTGACGGCGTCACCGTCACCGTGCCCATCTACGCCTTGAATCAAGTCAGCGAAGAACGCTCGGAGTGGCTGGTGCCCGGCATGCTGGAGGCCAAGGTGATGGCCTTGCTCAAGAGCTTGCATCAACGCCCGCGTTCGCGCCTGGTGCCCTTGCCGGACTTCATCAAAGAGTTCGTCGCCACGCACCCATTCGCGCAGGGGCCGCTGGTCGATGTGCTGCTGAAAGCGGTGAAAGAGCGCAGCCAGATTGCCGTGCAGCGCAATGACTTCAAGCTGGAGCAATTGCAGCCGCATTTGTTCATGAACTTCCGCGTGGTGGACGAACATGGCCGCCAGCTGGGGCAGGGGCGGCATTTGGCGGCGCTCAAGTCCGAGTTGGGCGGGCAGGCACGCTCGGCTTTCCAGGCGCTGGCGGCTTTGAAGATGCCGGCCACGGCCGCTGCGCCTTCCGCGCCTTTGCCGCCGGTGGCAAAAGGCGGCATTCGCGCCGAAGTGGCGGCACCGCCCAAAGCTTCGGCTGCGGCAACAGCCACCGCCAGCAAGACCTACACCGCCTGGACCTTCGGCGAGCTGCCCGAGCTGATGGAAGTGCGCCGTGGTGCACAGACGCTGATCGGCTTCCCGGCGCTGCTGGATCGCGGCACGCATGTGGAGATCGAGGTCTTTGACGAGCCCGAGGTGGCGGCCGCCAAGCACCGCCTGGGCTTGCGCCGCTTGGTCGCTTTGCAGCTCAAGGAGCCGCTCAAGTTCCTGGAGAAAAACATCCCGGATCTGCAAAAGATGTCGGTGCTCTATATGAACCTGGGCACGGCCGAAGAGCTGCGCGAGCAGATCATCGGCGTGGCGCTGGAGCGGGCCTTCCTGGCCGAGCTCTTGCCGCAAGATGAGTTCCAGTTCAAGGCGCGGATCGAAGAAGGCCGCGCACGCCTGAACCTGATCGCGCAGGAAGTGGCGCGCCAGACCGGCGTGGTGCTGATCGAGTTTGCCGCTGCCAGCCGCAAGCTCAAGGACGCCCGTGCGGCCAAGGAGGTGGGCGATGACATCACCGCTCAACTGCAACGCCTGGTGCCCAAGAACGTCGTCACCGCCACGCCTTGGGCCCAGCTGCAGCATCTGCCGCGCTACCTCAAGGCCATCACCGCGCGGCTGGACAAGCTGCGGGCTGACCCCGCGCGCGATGCCAAGCTGCTGGCCGAGCTGCGCCCGCTGGAGCAGCGCTATCTGCGCCGCGTCATCGAGCTCAAGGGTACGCAGGACAGTCGCCTGGTCGACTTCCGCTGGCAGCTGGAGGAGTTGCGCGTCAGCCTGTTTGCGCAAGAGTTGCGCACGCCGCAGCCGGTCAGCGTGAAGCGGCTGGAAAAAGTGTGGGGCAGTTTGACGACTTGAGTCTTGTGCGCGGGGTAGGGCTGAGTTGCCCGCTCAGGCTCATGTCAGCCAGCCATGCCCACAATGCTGGCTTAGCCTGAGCTTCTAGCACCGTGCCCAACGCCTTCAATTTCAACACCTCGCCCTTTGACTGCCTGAGCCTGGCGGAGCGCCAGCTGGTGCGCGATCAGCTGGACATCGCCTACTTCCGGCCCGGCGATGTGCTGTTGGCGCCGGGCGTGGTGCCCGAGCACCTGTTCATCATCATCAAAGGCTTTGTGCAGCAGTTTGAGGGCGTGGGCGGGGGCGAGGAGCATGTCGCCACCTTCGGGCCTGAGGACACTTTTGACGGCCGCGCCCTGGTGGCCGGCAAGGTCAGCGGCCGCTTTGTGGCGGCGCAGGAGGTGCTGGCCTATCAGCTGGCGCGCGGCGCGGTCAATGAGCTGATCTCCAGCAACGCCACCTTCAGCGCCATGCTCTTCGCCGATCTGTCAAAAAAGATCAGCGCCCTGGCCGCGCGTGGCAGCCAGCATGAGATGCAGTCCTTGGGGCTGGCGCGGGTGGCGCAGGCGGGCGTGCGGGCCGTGCATCAGCTGCCGGCGGACACCGACATCGTCAGCGTGGCGCGCTGCTTTGCCGAGCAGCGCTGCGACCATGTGCTGGTGCAGGACGCTCAAACTGAGCCGCCCCGCATCGGCCTCTTCAGCAGCAATGATTTGCAGCGCGCCATTCTGGATGGCCGGCCGCTGGATCGCCTGGCCGTGGGCGAGTTGGCCAGCTTCAAGCTGGTCTGGGTGGCTGAGACCGACTATCTTTTCGACGCCCTCATCACCATGATCCGCCACAAGGTGCGCCGGGTGGTGGTGCGCCAAACCGATGCGCCGGATGCGCGCATCCTCGGCACCTTGGATCAGCTCGATTTGCTGAGTTTTTTGACCAATCACTCCTACCTCATCACCCGCCAGATTCAGGAGGCGCAAGGTCTGGAAGCGCTGCGCCTGGCGGCCGAGCAGATCAATGCCTTGATCGCCTTGCTGTACCGCGGCGGCACCAAGATCAATCTGATTGCGCGCCTGGTGCAAGAGCTCAATGCCCAGCTGTTTGAGCGCGCCTGGCAGCTGATTGCGCCTGCAGACTTGCAGGCCAATAGCTGCTTGTTCGTGATGGGTAGCGAGGGCCGTGGCGAGCAGTTGCTCAAGACCGATCAGGACAATGGCCTGGTGCTGCGCGATGGCTACACGCCGCCGGTGAACTTGGCCGAGATCTGCACGCGCTTCTCGCAAGCCCTGGCCGATTTTGGCTACCCCGAATGCCCCGGCGGCATCATGCTCAGCCGCCCGGACTGGCGCCACAGCGCCACCGAATTTGCGCAGACCGTGCGGCGCTGGCTGCTGATGCCCACGGCCGACAGCTTGATGGCCCTGGCCATCTTCATCGACGCCCATGCGGTGGCCGGCGACGCCATATTGCTGGAGACGCTGCGGGCCGAAGTGTTTAAGCAAGTGCTGGACAACGACGCGCTGCTGGCGCGCTTTTGTGCCGTCATCAATGCGTTCGAGCAAGGCCAGGGCTGGTGGAACAAGCTGCTGCATCTGGGTGACAGCCACGGCCAGCAACTGGACCTGAAGCGGGCCGGCACTTTCCCGCTGGTGCATGGCGTGCGCAGCCTAGCGTTGGCCCACCGGGTCACCGCCACCAGCACGGTGGCACGCATCGAGGCGCTGGCGGCGCAAGACCATTTGCCGGCCGATCTGGCCACCGATCTGATCGACAGCTTGCACTTCTTCATGGGCCTCAAACTCAAGACCGGCCTGGCCGCGCTGGAGCAAGGCCAGCAGGGCGGCGGCATCGCGCTGGATCAGCTTTCCAGCCAGGATCGTCACCTGCTCAAAGACACCCTGGGCGTGGTCAAGCGCCTGCGTGCCTTGCTGCATCTGCGCTTCCGATTGGATATGTTGTGATGGGCATCCAGGCTGACGTAGTGACACGCAGCGCCTCCTCAGGCGGGCAGTAAATGCTCTGGCAACAAATCAAACGCCGCTGGTTGCTCTACCACCTGGGTGAGCCGGCCTTCGCGCCGATGTTCGAGGCGCCGCCGGAGGACGAGTGGGTGTCACTGGACTGCGAAACCACCGGCCTGGATCCGCAGCGTGACGAGATCATTGCCATCGGCGCGGTACGCATCAAGGGCAATCGGGTGCTGAGCAGTCAGCGCCTGGACCTGCTGGTGCGGCCCGAGAAGAAAGCCATCTCGGCGGAGGCCGTCAAGGTCCATGGCCTGCTGGCGCAAGACGTGGCGGGCGGGGTGGACATTGACACCGCGATGCGCCAGTTGCTGCACTTCATCGGCCCGCGGCCCTTGGTGGGCTACTACCTGGAATTCGATGTGGCGCTGATCAACCGCGCCATCTTTCCGCTGCTGGGCCTGGGGCTGCCCCAGCCCAAGCTGGAAATCTCCTCGATGTATTACGACTGGAAGCAGCGCCATCTGCCGCCTTATCAGCATGGCGCCAGCATCGATCTGCGCCTGGCCACCTTGATGCAGGACCTGGGCCTGCCCGAGCGCCGCGCCCACAACGCACTCAACGACGCCATCATGGCGGCGCTGGCCTTTGTGAAGCTGCGCAATTTGCTGGCCGAGAAGTAGCGGCAGCAGGCTGCGCGCAGTTCGCGCTGAGTGCTGGGCGGGCATAAAAAAACCGGGCCGAGGCCCGGTTTTGTTTTGGCGAAAAGCTTGAGATCAGTGGCCCGAAGCGCCCGATGAACCCAGGCCGGTTTCTGAGCGCACTTGCTGCGCATCGAAGTCAGCACGCTCCTTGGCCGCTTGCGGGCTGCGGTCCAGCAGGCTCACCAGCCAGATCGTCACGAAGGCGATGGTCATGGAGAACAGCGCAGGCGAAGAGTAGGGGAACCAGGCCGAGCCCTTGGGGTTGCCCAGCGTGGCTTCCCACACCGAGGGCGAAACGATGGTCAGGCCCACCGACGTCACCAGACCCACAAAGCCGCCGACAACGGCGCCCTTGGTGGTGCAGTCCTTCCACAACACGCTCATGAACAGCACGGGGAAGTTGGCCGAAGCGGCAATCGCGAAAGCCAGGGACACCATGAAGGCGATGTTCTGCTTCTCGAAGGCGATGCCCAGCACCACGGCAATCACGCCCAGGCACAGGGTGGTGATGCGCGAGACGCGCAACTCTTTGGCGCTGTCGGCCTTGCCCTTCTTGAACACAGTGGCGTAGAGGTCATGCGAGACGGCCGATGCGCCCGACAAGGTCAAGCCTGCGACCACGGCCAGGATGGTGGCGAAGGCCACGGCCGAGATGAAGCCGTAGAACACATTGCCGCCCACCGCCTTGGCCACCAGCACGGCCGCCATATTGGCCGTGCCCGCGCCGCCCAGGATCACGCCCTTGGCCACATTGGCGTACTCAGGGTCGGTCAGCACCAGGGTGATGGCGCCGAAGCCGATGATGAAGATCAGCACGTAGAAGTAGCCGATCCAGGTGGTGGCCCAGAACACCGACTTGCGCGCTTGCTTGGCGTCAGGCACGGTGAAGAAGCGCATCAGGATGTGCGGCAAGCCCGCGGTACCGAACATCAGCGCCATGCCGAAGCTGATAGCCGAGATCGGGTCCTTCACAAAACCGCCGGGGTTCATGATGGAGGCGCCGATCTTGGCGGCTTCCTCGGCAGTTTTGCCCGAGTTGGCGGCCACGGCGGTTTTCACTTCCACGCCCTTGGCAAACAAGGCTTCCAGGCTGAAGCCGAATTTCGACATCACCATCACCGCCATGAAGGTCACCCCGCACAGCAGCAAGCAGGCCTTGATGATCTGCACCCATGTGGTGGCAGTCATGCCGCCGAAGAGCACATAAATCATCATCAGAGCGCCGACGATGACCACGGCCATCCAGTACTCCAGGCCGAACAGCAGCTTGATCAACTGGCCGGCACCGACCATTTGTGCGATCAGGTAGAAAGCCACGACGACCAGCGTGCCCGAGGCCGCGAAGGCGCGGATGGGGGTTTGCTGGAAGCGGTAGCCGGCCACGTCGGCAAAGGTGAACTTGCCCAGATTGCGCAGGCGTTCCGCCATCAAGAAGGTGATGATGGGCCAGCCGACCAAAAAGCCGATCGAGTAGATCAACCCGTCATAGCCATTGGCCATGACGGCGGCCGAGATGCCCAGGAAAGAGGCGGCAGACATATAGTCGCCCGCAATCGCCAGGCCGTTCTGGAAGCCGGTGATGCCGCCGCCGCCGGTGTAGAAGTCAGCCGCCGAACGGGTCTTGGCCGCCGCCCATTTGGTGATCCACAAAGTGCCCGCCACGAAGACGGCGAACATGGAGATGGCAGTCCAGTTGGTGGCCTGCTTGGCCACCTGGCCCATATCGGCGCCGGCAGCGAAGGCCGCGGAGGCGAAGCCGACCAGGGCGCTCAGGACGAGAGTTTTGCCGAGCTGATTCATTTCACTTCCTCTTCGAGAATTTCACGCGTCAGGCGGTCGAACTCGCCATTGGCGCGGCGCACATACAAGGCCGTGATCACGATGGTGAAGACGATCACCCCGAAGGCGATCGGCACACCCACCGTGGTCACGCCGGCACCGATCTTTTGCGAGAGGAATTCCTTGTTGAAGGCAATCAGCGAGATGTAGCCGAAATAGACCACCAGCATCAGCACCGTCAGCAGGCGGCCAAAGCCGTCGCGCTTGGTTTTGAGTTCCTGGTACTTTGGATTGGCCCGAATCCGGGCCACTACGCTGTCCGTCATGTTGTGTACTCCTGGTTTGTGAATGCGCGCAGCGCACGGCAACTAGATGGCCGGCGCTGAAATACACGCACAGTTTCTGGGGCCAGACTGACCGACAACTGACCCGACCTAGGGCCTTGATTGGTTTTAGGGGAAAACCATGGTGCGGCGCCTGCTAAAGAGTCAAGTGAATGACAGTTCTATGGCTGTCGGTGGTCCGAAGTGCGCTTCAGCTGGGGGCGCCGCTGATGGCCTGGCTCAGCAAGTCAAGGGGGGCGGGCTAAGCAATAACTGCTTAATTAAGCGGTAAAGTCGGCCCCCGTGTGAATTGACCAACTCGCCTGCGCAAATGCCGCGTGGCAAGGTAAAGCGCTGCGACTGTGCGCCACAGCCCAAAAATAACGTGGCGAAACTGCCTCAAGTTGCTGCTTCAAACCTGTAAGTTTTTGTGTCCAATAGGCGCAAACTAACAAGATACCAATCGTCCGCATTGGTCTGCCTGCCATCCATGTCCGGTCCCGACTCCACTGCGAGCACCACCCCTGATTCCGGCGCCGCGCCCAAGGCGACGGCTGCTTCACCGAGCGCGACGCCGATGCGGCGCTTTGGCCGGTTTGAATTGCGCGCCTTGCTCAGCAAGAGCGCGCGCAGCATGTTGTGGCTGGTGTTTGATGCCCGCCTGGGCCAGGAGCTGATTCTTTGCCTACCGCGCACGGCGCCCAACTCGCCCGAGGCCATGAGCCATTGGCTGAAGATGGCCAATGGTGTCTCGCGGGTGCAGCACCCCAATCTGGCCCATGTGATCGAGGTGGGGCAGGTGGAGCAATGGCCTTTCATCGCTTACGACCGCGCTTTGGGCGAAACGCTGGACGAGCGCCTGGCCCGGCAGGCGGTGCCGGTGCCGCTGGAAGCGGCCGACTGGGTCTGCCAGTTTCTGGAGGGCCTGGCTTTTGCCCATGAGGCGGGCCACGCGCATCGTGATATTCAATGCGCCAGCCTGATCATCAGCTCCACCAACCAGGTGCGCGTGCTGGGGCTGGAGGTGGCGCAAGAGGTGTTTCCGGCGTCTGCCGACTTCAATACCGTCACGCGCCGCGCCGTGCGCGAATCGGCCGAAGAGGATGTGCTGTGCGTGGGCTTGATCCTGCACCGCATCCTCAGCGGCCGCCCGGCCTTGGACCGCGCCGATTTGCAAGCCGCTGTGCAAGAGATGCAGCCGCTGGGCCGTGAGTTGGTGCGCATGGGCTGGGAGACGCCCAACCCCATCCCCGACCCGCTGCGCGCCATTTGCAACCGCGCCACCGACCGCCAAGCTCGCCAGCGTTATCACATGGCGCGCAGCTTTTTGCGCGCGCTCGATGGCTGGCGCACCGCCGCCGGCCAGGATCAGGGCGGGCCGATTGCGCTTCTGATGGACAAGTTGCAGCGCATCGGGCATTTGCCCAGCACCAGCACGGCCTTGCAGCGGGTGGGGCAGTCCTCGGCGATGGAGCGCCAGCATGCCAGCGCTTTGTCAGGGCTGGTTTTGCAGGATATGGCGCTGAGCTTGGAGCTGCTGCGCCGGGTCAACAATTCCTTGAAGCAAAACGGCTCGGCGGGTGGTGGCGCGGTGCTGAATATGCAGCGCGCTATTGCCATGATTGGGCTTGAAGGCGTGCAGCAAGCGGCACGCGCGCTCAAGCCCTGGCCGGGGCCGCTGAGCCCGGTGCAGGCCGAGATGCTCAAGAGCCTGATGAAGCGTGTCCAACATGCCGGGCAAATCGCGCAGGCGCTGCGGCCGGCGGGCTATGACGGCGAGGTGGTCTATCTGATCACGGTGATGCAAAACCTGGGCCGCTTGCTTTTGCAGTACCACTTCCCGGACGATGCCCAGCAGATCCGCCAATTGATGTTGCCGCCTGAGCCCACTGCCGAATTTCCTCATCCGGCCAGCTTGGGCGAGCAGGCTGCCGCCTTTGCTGTGCTGGGTTGTGACCTGGACAGCCTGGGCGCTGCCGTGGCCCGGCATTGGAGCTTGGGTGATGAGTTGCTGCACATGATTCGGCGCCAGTCGCCCGACGCCCCCGTGCGCCACAGCGAAGGTGACGCCGACCTGCTGCGCCTGACCTGCAGCTTTGCCAATGAATTGGAAGACGCATTGAATCTGCCCGAGAGCAAACGCCAGGCCGGCATCGAAATCGCCACGCGGCGTTATGCCCGGCCGCTGGGTCTGGGCCTGCGGGAGGTTTACAACGCCCTGAATCCCGAGGCGCCCAAGGCTGCCGAGGACTTTCCTCAGGATCGCGCCGAGGTCGCGCGTGACAAGCCCCAAGTGCCCGTCGATTCCCTGCAGCCGGGGGCGATTGCTGCGCCCAAGGCTTCGGCGCTGCGCTCCCGTTTGGCGGCGATGGCGCCACCCAATCGAGACGGCAGTGGTGGCAGCGGTAACACCGGCAACAGCGGTGCAGGCGGCTCACGATGAGCGCCGAGCAGTCGCCGGTTCCGCCCCGTCCCTCGGGCACGGCTGGGATAGAACAGCTGCCGCAGCTGGGGCGCTTTCGCCTGCTCAAGAAGCTGGGTGAGGGCGCGCAAGCCACCGTCTGGCTGGCCCATGATCCGCGCCTGGACCGCGAGGTCGCCCTCAAAGTGCTGCGCCCCGGCACCGACCCCGGCAGCGTGGACGAATGGCTGCACGAGGCGCGCGCCGTCAGCCGCCTGACCCACCCCTTCATCGTGCCGATTTTTGAGGCCGACACCCAGGGCGCGCAGTCCTATATGGTGTTCGAGTATGTGCCCGGCGGTACGCTGGTGGACCTGATGCGTCGCCAGGGCAAGCTGGGTGCCCGCGCGGCGGTGGAGCTGTGCATGGACGTGCTGGACGGCCTGCATGCCGCCCATCAGGCGGGCGTGGTGCACCGTGATCTCAAGCCCAGCAATATCCTGATCGACGCCAAAGGCCGTGCCCGCGTGATGGACTTCGGCATTGCCGGCCGTGTGGCCGCGAGCAGGGGTGGGGCGGTGTCCCCGGCGCAGCGCAGCGAGCGCGTGGTGGGCACGCCCGGCTATTTGTCGCCCGAGGCGGCCGCCGGCTTGGCGCCCAGCCCGCAGATGGATGTGTTTGCTGCCTCCATCTTGCTGGTGGAAATGCTCAGTGGCCGGCGCCTCAACTACGACCCCGACCCCTGGCGCGCGGTGCAGCGGGTGCAGGAGGAGCAATTCATGGTGCCCGGCGACCTGGGTGCTGATGTGGATGATGCCCTGCGCGCCATCCTCCAGCGCGGCCTGGCCCGCGACCCGGAGCAGCGCTGGCTGGATGCCCATCTGATGCACGACGCCTTGGCTGAGTGGCTCAACCCCACCGAAGACGCGCCCGCCGCTGGTGAGGCATCAGGCGAGGGCGCGGCCCTGGAGTTCTTGCTGCGGCGCATGCGCCATCAGGGCGACTTCCCGGCCATGTCCAATGCGGTGAGCCGGATTCAGCGCCTGACGCTCTCAGAAAAGGAAAGCCTCAGCAGCCTCTCCAACGAGATTTTGAAAGACGTGGCGCTGACGCAAAAGCTGCTGCGCCTGGTCAACACGGTGCAATACAGCCAGGCGGGTGCGGGCGGCATCACCACCATCTCGCGTGCGGTGGCCTTGGTCGGCTTTGCCGGCATTCGCAATCTGGCGCTGTCGTTGATTCTGCTGGAGCGCATGGAGAACAAAGCCCATGCCCAGCAGCTGCGCGAGGAGTTTTTGCGCTCGCTGATGGCTGCTTCGCTGGCGCGGGAGTTGTCCGCGGGTGAGCGCGACAGCGAAGAAGCCTTTCTTTGCGCGATGTTCCACAACCTCGGCCGCTCGCTGACCGAGTTCTACTTCCCCGAGGAAGCGCGCCAGATCCGCCGCATCACCCGACCCGAGCGCGGCCCGATGCTGGTCAAGGACGCGCCCGCGCCGGTGCCGGAGTGGATTGCCTCGGCCCGCATTCTCGGCATGAGCTATGACCAACTGGGCATTGGCGTGGCCAAGCAATGGGGCTTGCCCGAGAGTTTGCAGCTCAGCATGCGGCGCCCCGAAGGCGAGCCGCCGCTGCGCCAGATCAGCAACCCCGATGAACGCCAGCGCTGGCTGGCCCATGCCGCCAACGATGTCGCGGATGTGATTTTGCGCACCGAACCGGCCCAAGCTCACTCCCGGGTCAACGCCATGGCGCAGCGCTACGCCCGCTGCCTGGGGGTGACGGCCGAGGCCTTTGGCCAAGCGGCAGATCAGGCGCGCCTGCGCCTGGCGCAGATGACGGCGGTCATGGATCTGGCCCTGCCGCAGAATTCGCCCGCGCTGCGCCTGCTAGCACCCTTGACACCAACGCCGGACGATTCGCTCTCGGCCCTGCAGTTGCAGGCCACCCAGGTGATTGAATCGACGGAGCACTTGAGCCATCAGCAGCAAATCCGCGACCGTGCGGTGGAAACCCTGGCCGCTGGCATTCAGGACGTCAGCAATGCGATGGTGGAAAACTTCAAGCTCAATGAAGTGCTGCGCATGATCCTGGAATCCATCTACCGCGCCTTGGGCTTTCGGCGCGTGGTGTTTTGCCTGCGCGACCCCAAGCTGGACCAGCTGACCGGGCGTTTTGGCCTCGGCCAGGATGTGGAAAGCGTGGTGACTTGTTTCAAAATCGCGCTCCAACCCAGCCCCGGCAAGCAGGCCGATTTGTTCGAGGCGGTGTGCCAGCGCGGTGTTGATACGCTGATAGCCGATGCCAAGGCGAGCAAGATTGCCGATCGATTGCCGGCCTGGTATTGCGGCCCAGTGTCTGCCAATAGCTTTTTGTTGCTGCCTTTGGCTTTGCGCGGCAAGACTTTTGCGCTGATCTATGCCGACAAGGCAAAAGCCGGGGGGCTGGACCTGGGCGAAAAAGAGCTTTCGCTGCTGCGCACCCTGCGCAATCAGGCCGTGATGGCCTTCAAACAGACTGCCTGACAGCCCGCCAGAGTTCAAAAACTGCTACCTCTAATTGAGTGGTGGTGTGTAAGCGGGGGTAAACGTATCATTGCTGCCTTGTAAAGACGCGCGGCTTTGGCTATGGCGTCAGACATGAAAAACGCTCACTTCGGTGGGCGTTTCGTTTGTATGCCATCGGCGCAGATGCGGAAGCTGCTCTGCCCGCAGAGGGATCTCCATGACATGGAATGATGGGCTGGCGACAGCACGGCCAAATGTGCCAACGGGGCCAACGGTGCCCCAGGGCGTGCCCCTGTGGCCCGCCGGTGGACAAAATCCGCCGCAGCAAGGTTTGAAGCTTGGGGCATGGCGCCTGGATTGCGCCAATGCCAGCCATATGGCGGGCTTGACCTATGCATTTCTGGTCTTCCACCTGCTGTTGTGGACCGTGCTGGCCACGCTGAGTCATCGCGCGCCGCCTTGGGACAATATCGAGCAGTTGGTTTGGCAGCAGTCGTTGGAATGGGGCTATTACAAGCACCCACCGTTCCCGACTTGGTGGGTGCATGGGTGGACCGAGTTGTTGGGCCGCAAGATGTGGGTCACCTTCTTCTCGGCCCAGTTGAGCGTGGTCTTGATGCAGCTCTTCATCTGGCGCATTGCGCTGATGGTGACAACGCCGGCGCGCGCTTTTGCCTCGGTGGTGCTCAGCAGCCTGGCGATTTATCACGGCGTGCACGGCATCATGGCCAACCACAACACTCTGCAGCTGATGCCTGTGGGCCTGCTGCTGTGGCTGACCTTGCGAGCCGTGCGCGGCGAAGGGTCGGCGGGGCAGGTGTGGCGCTGGGCGCTGGTGGGCGCAGCTGCGGCGTTATGTCTGCTGTCGAAGTACAGCGCGCTGATCTGGTTGGCGGTGATCGGCCTGTGGCTGTTGCAGGATGCACGCATGCGCAGCTGGCGCGCTTGGGGCGGGGTGGCGCTGGCGCTGCTGGTCTGCGTCCTGCTGGTGTCGCCGCATATCAGTTGGTTGACGCAGGAGGGCTCGCCCGGCCTGAACTATGCCGGCCGCGCCATACAGGGCCAGAACGACCCCGATCAAATCGATCACTGGGGGCGTTTGGCCAAGTTCTGGGTGATCCAGTTTGGCCGCGTGCTGCCGATTTTTCTGGGCCTGGGCTTGATGCTGGCCTTGCTGCGCCGCGCCAATAAAAAAGTGGGCCAGGCAGTGGATGAGGCCGCTCACCCGGTGCTTGATCCGGCCGGCGAAAGGCTGTCGGCCAGCTCCGAGTGGCGCTTTGTGCTGTTCATGGGCCTGGGCCCGATGCTCTTGACCACGGTGCTGGGCGTGCTGGGTGTGCGCCTGGGTTCGGCCTGGGCCGCGACCTACTTCGTGATGGCCGGCATTTTGGCCTTGGCCTGCCTGCCACTCAAGCCGCCTTCGGCAAGCCCGCAGTTTGTGCGCAGCGTGTTGTGGGCCGGCATCGTGCTGGAGGTTTTGCTGGCCCTAGGCATGGCGCTGGGCAGCGGCTGGCTGGCGGATTTGACCGGCCGCGGCGCGCGTTCCAACTTTCCTGCCGCCAAGCTAGCGCGTCAGCTGGATCGTGTTTGGGAGGCTCAAGCCACGACGCCGCTGCGCGTGGTGGTGGGTGAGACCTGGCTGGCCGGCAATGTGTCGGTGCGTTCCAAATACCAACCCTTGGTGTTCATCGAGGCGGATACGCAAAAGTCGCCCTGGATCAAGCCCCATATGTTGGAAGACTGCGGCGCCCTGATCGTGGTGGATGGGCGTGATCTGGCCGAGCCCATGCCTGCAGCCATGCGGGAGTTGCTGGACCGTGCCGAAGCAAGCGGCCGCGTCAAGCTGCACTGGACCCGTTTGGCTGACCGCGGCCCGCAGTTGGATGTGATGTGGGCCGTGTTGCCCGCCCAGCGCCCTGAGGCCTGCCCACGCTGAACCGTGCATGCATGCATGCAGTGCTTGGTGCGCGCGCTGCAGCGATAGGCCTTGGGCCCGCAGGGGCATGACGGGTCTGGGCTAGACTTCGCGCCATTCGCCCCTCAGCGGAGCCCGGGCTCTGCCGAAGGCACCAACAAATTCCCTTCTCGCGCCCATGCCTAACATTCAAGAAGCCGCCTTGCTGCAGGCCCTGCAGACCGTCGTCGACCCCAATACCGCGCAAGACTTTGTCAGCACCAAGCAGCTCAAGAACCTGAGCATCGCTGCGGGCGATGTGTCTTTTGAAGTCGAGTTGGGCTATCCGGCGGCCAGCCAGATCGCTGAGCTGCGCCGCCAGTTGGTGGCCGCTGCGCGCCAGGTCGAGGGCGTGGCCAATGTCAGCGTGCATCTGCACAGCAAGATCACCGCTCACGCGGTGCAGCGCGGCGTGCAACTGCTGCCCGGCGTGAAGAACATCATCGCCGTGGCCTCGGGCAAGGGCGGTGTGGGCAAGAGCACCACGGCGGCCAATCTGGCGCTGGCGCTGGCCGCCGAGGGCGCGCGCGTGGGCATTCTGGATGCCGACATTTACGGCCCCAGCCTGCCGCTGATGCTGGGTGTTGACGGCAAGCCGGAGAGCCAAGACGGCCAGACCATGGAGCCGCTGATGGCGCATGGCCTGCAGGTCATGTCCATCGGTTTCCTGGTCGAGCAAGACCAGGCCATGATCTGGCGCGGCCCCATGGCTACCCAGGCGCTGGAGCAACTCTTGCGCCAGACGCGCTGGCAGGATCTGGACTATCTGGTCGTTGATATGCCGCCGGGCACCGGCGATATCCAGCTGACCTTGTCGCAGCGCGTGCCTGTCACCGGCGCCGTCATCGTGACCACCCCGCAAGACATCGCCCTGATCGATGCCAAGAAGGGTCTGAAGATGTTTGAGAAGGTGGGCGTGCCCATCCTCGGCATTGTGGAAAACATGGCGGTGCATGTCTGCAGCAACTGCGGTCATGCCGAACACATCTTCGGCGCCGATGGCGGCCGCAAGATGGCTGAGCAGTACAAGCTCGACTATCTGGGCGGCTTGCCGCTGGCCATGTCTATCCGCGCCCAGGCCGATGCCGGCACGCCGACCGTGGTGGCCGAGCCGCAAAGCGAAATCGCCGGCCTGTACAAGGCGCTGGCACGCAAGGTGGCGGTCAAGATCGCCGGCCAGGCCAAGGACTATTCGGCCAAGTTCCCGACCATCTCCATCTCCAAGAACAGCTGATCGCTAGATTGACCGCGGCCCGCCCGCTCTGGGCGGCGCGGTCAAGCAACGATTGTGCGAATGACGGAGTGCTCGCTGGCCTAGCTTGAGTCGGTCTTGCTTGCCCGTTTGTCCTTCCTTGGCGGCCACAATAGCGCCATGGTCAGCCCACATTGCACGCACAGCGCCGCGCCCCCGATTGAGTCTTCTCTGCCCCGGCTCAGCCACGCATGCGCCGCGATGACGCATGAGATCACGGTGCTGGATGAGTCAGGCATGCAGCGCCGCCTGCACATCCCGGCCGAGCGGCCGCTGACCCTGTTTGTGGACAAACAGGAGCTGCTGACCCTGATGACCTTGGGTGAGGCGCCCGAGCTTTTGGTGCTGGGCTATTTGCGCAACCAGGGCTTGATCGAATCGCCCGCCGAGGTTCTGTCCATCACGGTGGATTGGGAGGTCGGCGCGGCCGCCGTCTACACCCGTGCGGGTGCTGCGCAGTGGCAGGCCAAGAGCGCCGCCCACCTGGCCACGCGCACGGTCACCACGGGTTGCGGCCAAGGCACTGTGTTTGGCGATATGCAAGCCGGCCTGGCGAATTTGGTCTTGCCGGATGTGCGCCAGGCGCGCTTATCGCAAACCGATTTGTACGCGCTGCTGGCCGAGATGCGGGCGCTGGACAGCGTCTACAAAAAAGCCGGCTCGGTGCATGGCTGTGGCCTGTTCGAGCAGGGGCAATTGCTGCACGCCGTAGAGGATGTGGGTCGGCACAACGCCATCGACACCCTGGCCGGCTGGCTGTGGATGAATCGCAGCGAGCCACTGCGCGCGCCGGTGCTCTACACCACCGGCCGGCTGACCAGCGAGATGGTCATCAAGGCCGCCAGCATGGGCGTACCCATCGTGGTTTCGCGCAATGGCATCACCCAGATGGGCCATGCCCTCGCCAGCCAGTTGGGGCTGTGTCTGATTGGCCGCGCCAAGGGCCGGCACTTTATCGTTTACAGCGGCTTTGATCGTTTTGTGCCTGACGCTGAAATGGTCACGTAAGTTTGCGCGCGGATGATCCGCCGCTCTTTGCTAGGCTACCCATTGGCATCCCATTGATGGCTTCAAATTGGCCGCCTTTGCTTGAGTGCCGCAATCGACCTGGGGCTTGATGCTATGGACAAGGCAGGGCACTTGTGCGCGAATGCAGCAGGCCTGTCGCATGTTTGTCACGATGGCCTTTGGCGCAGGCGCATAATTTTTAAAGGTCTTTTTTAGAGAATTTGGGAGTGCGAGCTTGCATGGCCAGCATAGGCATCGGGCTCGTGAAACTTGGGTGTCAGCCCGTAGGAGACGCGAACATGGATATGAACCGGAGGCATTTCTTCCGGGTGAGCGGGGCGGGGCTACTTGGCTCCAGCTTGGTGGCGCTGGGTTTTTCGCCCACGGCGGCTTTGGCCGAGGCGCGCAACTTCAAGCTCAGCCGCGCCACCGAAACCCGTAGCACCTGTCCGTATTGCTCGGTGGGTTGCGGCATCCTGATGTACAGCTTGGGCGACAAGTCCAAGAACGTCGTCAGCGACATCATGCACATCGAAGGCGACCCGGATCACCCGGTCAATCGCGGCACGCTCTGCCCCAAGGGTGCAGGCTTGCTGGACTTCGTGCACAGCAAGAACCGCCTCAAGTGGCCCGAGATCCGCGAGCCCGGTTCCAAAGAATGGAAACGCGTCAGCTGGGATGAGGCGATGGATCGCCTGGTGCCCATGATGAAGGCTGACCGCGACGCCAACTTCGTGGCGCAAAACGCGGCCGGTCAGACCGTCAACCGCTGGCTCACCACGGGCATGTTGTGTGCCTCGGCCTCCTCGAATGAGTCGGGCTATATCACCCACAAGGCGATGCGTTCGCTGGGGATGTTGGTATTCGATAACCAAGCGCGCGTTTGACACGCTCCGACGGTGGCCAGTCTGGCCCCGACGTTTGGGCGCGGTGCGATGACCAACCATTGGGTGGACATCAAGAACGCTGATTTGGTGCTGATCATGGGCGGCAATGCCGCCGAGGCTCACCCCTGCGGTTTCAAGTGGGTGATCGAAGCCAAGCACAAGAACAAGGCCAAGCTCTTGGTGGTGGATCCGCGCTTCACGCGCTCCGCTGCAATGAGCGACTATTACGCGCCGATTCGCGCGGGCTCCGACATCGCCTTCCTGGGCGGCGTCATCAACTATCTCTTGTCTAACAACAAGATTCAGCAGGAGTACGTCCGCAAGTACACCAATGCCAGCTTCATCGTCGGCGAGGCCTTCGGCTTCGAGGATGGGCTGTTCTCTGGCTACGACCCGGTCAAGCGCAAGTACGACAACGCCAGCTGGGCCTACGAAATGGGCGCCGACGGTTTTGCCAAGGTCGATGAGACCCTGGAGCATCCGCGCTGCGTGCTCAATGTGATGAAGCGGCATTACGCCCGCTACACGCCCGAGCTGGTCAGCAGCATCACCGGCACGCCGCAGGACAAGTTCCTCAAGTGCTGCGAGATGATTGCCGAGACGGCCAAGCCGAACAAGGTGATGACCATCATGTACGCCCTGGGCTGGACACAGCACAGCCAGGGCACGCAGATGATCCGCAACGGCGCCATCATGCAGCTCTTGCTGGGCAATATGGGCTTGTCCGGTGGCGGCATGAATGCCTTGCGCGGCCACTCCAATATCCAGGGTTTGACCGATCTGGGTCTGCTCTCGACCTCGCTGACCGGCTATATGAGCCTGCCGCGCGAGAGCGAGCAAGACCTGGAGACTTACTACAAGCCGCGCGCCACCAAGCCGCTGCGCCCCGGGCAAATGAGCTTCTGGCAGAACTACCCCAAGTTCTTCGTCAGCATGCAAAAAGCCTGGTGGGGCAAGGCTGCCACGGCCGAGAACCAATGGGCCTATCACTACCTGCCCAAATGGGACAAGGCCTACGACGTGCTGCAGGCCTTCGAGATGATGGGGCAGGGCAAGCTCAACGGCTATATCTGCCAGGGCTTCAACCCGGTGGGTAGTTTCCCCAACAAGAAGAAGATCATTGCCGGCTTGTCCAAGCTGAAGTACTTGGTCATCATCGACCCGCTGGTGACGGAGACCGCCGAGTTCTGGAAGAACTACGGCGAGCACAACGACGTCAAGAGCGAAGAGATCCAGACCACGGTGTTCCGCTTCCCCAGCACTTGTTTTGCCGAGGAAGATGGCTCGATCACCAACTCCGGCCGCTGGTTGCAGTGGCACTGGAAGGGCGCCGAGCCTCCGGGCGAAGCCAAGGGCGACCCGGAGATCATTGCCGAGCTGTTCACGCGCCTGAAGGCGGCCTACCAGAAGGACGGTGGAGCCTTCCCGGACCCCATCCTCAATCTGAGCTGGCCTTACCTGATCCCCAACAGCCCCAGCCCCGAGGAATTGGCCAAGGAGGCCAATGGCAAGGCGCTGGCCGACGTCACCGATCCCAAAGATCCGACCAAGGTCCTGGCCAAGGCGGGAGAATTGCTGTCGGGCTTTGGTTTGCTGCGTGATGACGGCTCTACGTCGAGCGGCTGCTGGATCTACGCCGGCAGCTGGACGCAGGCCGGCAACCAGATGGCGCGGCGCGATAACGCCGACCCGTATGGCATCGGCCAAACGCTCAACTGGGCCTGGGCCTGGCCGGCGAACCGCCGCGTGCTCTACAACGCCGCTTCTTGCGATTCCACTGGCAAGCCTTGGAACCCCAAGCGTAAGCTGGTGGCCTGGAACGGTGAACGCTGGGCTGGCTCCGACGTGCCCGACATTCGCCCCGACGCCAACCCGAATGATGCGGATGCCGTGCGCCCCTTCATCATGACGGCCGAAGGTGTAGCGCGTTTGTTCGCACCCACAGGTTTGGTGGATGGACCCTTGCCCGAGCATTACGAGCCCTTTGAGTCGCCGCTGCCTAACAACCCCATGCACCCCAAGAATGACAAGGCGCGCGCCAACCCGGCCGCCCGTGTCTTCAAGGGCGATATGGAGGCCTTTGGCAACCCCAAGGACTTCCCGTATGTGGCAACCAGCTACCGCCTGACCGAGCACTTCCATTACTGGACCAAGAACTGCGAAAGCAACGCCATCATCCAGCCCCAGCAATTCGTTGAGATCAGCGAAGAACTGGCCAAGGAGAAGGGCATTGCCAACGGCGGCTGGGTCAAGGTCAGCAGCAACCGCGGCTTCATCAAGGCCGTGGCGGTGGTGACCAAGCGCATCCCGGTGTTGGACGTCGCAGGGCAGAAGGTGCATACCGTCGGCTTGCCCAATCACTGGGGCTTTGTCGGGGTGGCTAAACCCGGTTATCTGGTCAACACGTTGACGCCTTTCGTGGGCGACGCGAATACCCAGACGCCCGAGTTCAAGAGCTTCACCGTCAACATCGAGAAAGCCTGACCATGTCTTCACTTCAATCTTTAGACATCGCCAAGCGCTCGGCCACCACCACGCCCAGCCCGCAGGCGCGCCACAAGACCATTGAGGTCGCCAAGCTGATCGACGTGTCCTCCTGCATCGGCTGCAAAGCCTGTCAGGTGGCCTGCATGCAGTGGAACGAGTTGCGTGACGAGGTGGGTGAGAACCACGGCACCTACGACAACCCGCGCGATCTGACGGCCCAGTCCTGGACGGTGATGCGTTACTCCGAGGTGCAAGTCGAGGAGAACAAGCTGGAGTGGCTGATCCGCAAGGACGGCTGCATGCACTGCGAGGATCCGGGCTGCCTGAAAAGCTGCCCGGCCCCCGGCGCCATCATCAAGTACGCCAACGGCATCGTTGACTTCATCTCCGAGCACTGCGTCGGTTGCGGCAACTGCGTCACCGGCTGCCCCTTCGATGTGCCGCGCATTTCCAAGGCCGATAACAAGGCCTACAAATGCTCGCTGTGCTCCGACCGGGTGGGCGTGGGCCTGGAGCCGGCTTGCGTCAAAGCCTGCCCCACCGGCGCCATCCACTTCGGTGCCAAGGAAGACATGCTGGACTACGGTGCCGAGCGCGTGGCCGACCTGAATGAGCGCGGCTTCAAGGAGGCTGCGGTCTACAACCCGGCCGGCGTGGGTGGCACCCATGTGATGTATGTGCTGCAGCACGGTGACAAGCCGGAGTTGTATGCCGGCCTGCCCGCCGATCCCAAGATCAGCCCGCTGGTCTCGCTGTGGAAGGGCTTGGCCAAGCCGCTGGCGGTGGCGGCCATGGCCGGCGCCGTGGTGGCAGGCTTCTTCCATTACATGAAGGTGGGCCCCATCGAAGCCAAGGAAGACGGCGACGAGGGTGAAACCAAGACCGGCAAGGAAAGGAGCGGG
The DNA here is from genome assembly GCF_001477625.1 of Paucibacter sp. KCTC 42545. Taxonomy (NCBI): domain Bacteria; kingdom Pseudomonadati; phylum Pseudomonadota; class Betaproteobacteria; order Burkholderiales; family Sphaerotilaceae; genus Roseateles; species Paucibacter sp. KCTC 42545. The sequence continues at coordinate 2,767,833 of NZ_CP013692.1, read as the reverse complement.
ACATGAGCACGACCAAAGTCTTGCAGCGTTACTCGGACCGCGACCGCATGAACCACTGGGCGATTGCCTTGCTGTTCATTTTGGCGGCGGTGTCTGGCCTGGCCTTCTTCCACCCCAGCTTGTTCTTCCTGAGCAATTTGGTGGGCGGCGGCGTGTGGGCGCGCATCTTGCACCCCTTCCTCGGGGTGGCGATGTTTGCGGCTTTCCTGGGCCTGTTCATCAAGCTCTGGCGTGAGAACGTCTTGAACGAAGCCGACCGCGAATGGCAGCGCCACAGCGCTGACATGCTGCGTGGCGACAAGAGCAAGATGCCGCCGGTCGGCAAGTACAACGCCGGTCAGAAGGGCGTGTTCTGGTTGATGTCCCTGTGCCTGGCCGTGCTGCTGTTGACGGGTGTGATGTTCTGGCAACCTTGGTTCGCCGACTTCTTCCCCATCACCTTGCGCCGCATTGCCGTGCTCTTGCACTCGGCCTCGGCCGTGGGCTTGATTCTGGGCACCATCATGCATGTCTATGCCGCCATCTGGGTCAAGGGCACCATTCGCGCGATGACGCGTGGCACGGTCACCGAAGCCTGGGCCAAGCAGCACCATGCTTTGTGGCACAAGGAAATGACCGAGCGCAAGTAGTCAGTCCAGACTCCTCGGCGTGTTAAAAAAGGGGCGGGCTGCGGCGCCGCCCCTTTTGTGTTTTGACGGAAAACCTATGACAGTCTCCAGCACCGCCAAACTGATGTCGCCCGAAGAAATCGCGGTGCGCGCGGGTGAACAGATTCCCTTTTTGCTCTACCCCGAGCCTGGCGTATTTGCTGCGCGCGCCTTGCGCTTGCGCCAGCTGGCCCAAGGCCATGCCATGGCCGACTTCCTGCACTTCGCGGCTGAGCTGGCACAAGCCCAGCACGAGCAGCTGAGCCGCTCGCAGCCGGCCCTGACCCTGCCCAGCCAAGCGCAGATCGAGCAAGCCGCACAAGCCGGCCAGGCTTTGTTGGCGCCCGCGCGCTGGCCTCTGGACCCGGTCTGGCGTGAGGGCTTGCGCGCGCTGATGCACACGCTAGCTGCGCGCTTGGCCGCCGGCCCCGCGCAAGCCGCCGTGCTGGGCTTGGCGCAGGCCAGTGATAGCCACCTGGATCTGCAGGCGCAGCGCTTGCTGGCCGGCGTGATGCTGGGCCTGGATCTGGCTACCGCGCCGCTGATCGCGGCCGGCTTGCAGCTTTACTGGACTCAAGTGCTGAGCCAGTTGCAAGCCCGCTACGAGCGCGACAAGGTGCCCAATCAGCTGGCGCCATTCGGTCGTATCGACGATCCGCTGGTCTGCCCCTGCTGCGCCTCTAAGCCGGTGGCCAGCATCACCCGCATCGGTGCGGATGGCGCAGGCTTTCGCTATCTGTCTTGCAGCCTGTGCGCCGCGCAATGGCATTACGTGCGGGTCAAGTGCGCGCATTGTCAAAGCACCAAGGGCATCTCGTTCCAGGGCCTGCTGGCCGAGGACGGCAGCACGCCCGAGGGTGCGGCCGCTGTGCAGGCCGAGTGCTGCAGCGAATGCGGCCACTACCTCAAGGTGGTGCACATGGAAAAAGACCAGGCGGTCGAACCCCATGCCGATGACCTGGCCACGCTGACGCTGGATCTGCTGGTGTCTGACACCGGCCTGATCCGCCACGGCCTCAATCTGATGCTTTTGTTCGGCGATCCAGAAACTGAAGGCGAAACGGGTAATGCCCCGCCCGACACGAAGGCGCACTGATGACGACGCCCGAAGCATCCATGGTTCATGGTCTGAAGGCAGCGCCCAAAGACTTGCCCTCGCTGGACCGCCTGCTGAGCAGCCCGCGCGCGGGCGAGTTGATCGGCCAGCATGGCCACCAATTCGTTGCCAAGCGCGCGCGTGCCTTGCTGGATGGGCTGCGCAGCAGCGCCCTGGCCGGCACGCTGGACTTGGCCGAACTGGCTCTGCCCAGCCTGGCTGAACGCCTGAGCGAACGCTGCGCGCAAGACCTGGCCCCGCGCATGCGCGCCGTCATCAATCTGACCGGCACGGTCTTGCACACCAATCTGGGCCGCGCACTCTTGGCGGATGAGGCCCTGGGCCATGTGATGGCCATGATGTCCGGGCCGAATAACCTCGAATTTGATCTGAGCACCGGTGGACGCGGCGACCGCGACAGCATGGTTGAAGCCCTGCTGTGCGAGATCACCGGCGCTGAAGCCGCCACCGTCGTCAACAACAACGCCGCCGCCGTGCTGCTGTCCATCGCGGCACTTGCCGGTGGGCGGGAAGTGATTGTGTCGCGCGGTGAATTGGTGGAAATCGGCGGCGCCTTCCGCATGCCGGATGTGATGGCCGCCGCCGGTGCCCGCCTGGTGGAAGTGGGCACCACCAACCGCACCCACGCGGCCGATTACGAGCGCGCCATCGGCGCCAACACAGCCATGCTGATGAAGGTGCACACCAGCAATTACGCCATCCAAGGCTTCACCTCGGCGGTGGACGAGGCGGTGCTCGCCCCCATCGCCCACGCCAAGGGCTTGCCGCTGGTGACCGACCTGGGCAGCGGCTCGCTGGTGGATCTGGCGCAATGGGGTTTGCCGCGCGAGCCTCTGCCGCAAGAAATGTTCAAGGCCGGTTGCGATGTCGTCACCTTCAGCGGCGACAAGCTGCTGGGCGGCCCGCAGGCCGGGCTGATCGTTGGCTCGAAGGCGCAAATTCAGCGCATTCGAAAATTCCCGATGAAGCGGGCGTTGCGCATGTCCAAGCTGCCACTGGCGGCGCTGGAGGCCACGCTGCGCCTTTACCTGCAACCCGAGCGGCTCGCCCGCGACCTGCCCACCTTGCGCTTGCTGACCCGGCCGGTGGCCGAAATTCAGGCCCAGGCCCAGCGCCTGCAAGCACCGTTGGCGCAGGCCCTGAGCCCGCGCTTTGTGGTCAGCCTGAGCGAGATGCAAGGGCAGATTGGTTCCGGCTCGCTGCCGGTGGATGTCTTGCCCTCGGCCGGCCTGGTGATCGCGCCGGCTGGTACCAGCAAGAAAGGCTTGGGCACGGCGCTGGATGAGTTGGCCCGCGCCCTGCGCAGCCTGCCCCTGCCGGTGCTGGGCCGGGTGCAGCAAGACCAGCTGTGGTTGGACCTGCGCTGCCTGGACCGCCAGGAGGCTGACTTCCTGGCTCAACTGCCAGCGCTGCGGGAGGCCTTGGCTTGATCATCGGCACCGCCGGTCATATCGACCACGGCAAGACCACCTTGGTGCGCGCCCTGACCGGCGTGGACACCGACCGTCTGCCCGAAGAGAAAAAGCGCGGCATCAGCATCGAACTGGGCTATGCCTTCATGCCGGGTACGCAGAGCGAGAGCATCGGCTTCATCGACGTGCCCGGCCATGAGCGCCTGGTCCACACCATGCTGGCCGGCGCCACCGGCATGGACCACGCCTTGCTGCTGGTGGCTGCCGATGACGGCGTGATGCCGCAAACGCGCGAGCATCTGGCCGTCTTGGCCCTGCTGGGTCTGAAGGCCATCACGGTGGTGATGAGCAAATGCGACCGTGCTGATGAGCAGCGTCGCCTGGCGCTGCGCGAGGAAATTGCTGCGCTTTTAAGTGGCAGTGGCGTGGAAGGCAGCGTGCTGTTTGAAGTCAGTGCCAGCACCGGCCAAGGCGTGGCCGAGTTGCGCGCGCATTTGCTGGCTTTGCGGCCCACGCGTGCGGCCTCGGCGGAACAAGGCTTTCGCCTGGCGGTGGACCGGGTCTTCTCGCTGGCCGGCGTGGGCACAGTGGCCACTGGCACGGTACACGCGGGCGAGGTCAGCGTGGGTGATGAGTTATGCCTGGTGCCGCCAGCCGCTGGCCAAGCGCCGCGCCGGGCCCGCGTGCGCAGCCTGCATGCACAGAATCAAGGGGTGCAGCAGGCGGAGGCGGGCCAGCGCTGCGCGATCGGTCTGGTGGGGGTGGATAAACAAGACGTGGCGCGCGGCCAATGCTGGGTGGCGCCCGACTTGGCGCTGAGCAGCGAACGCCTGGACGTGCGCCTGCGCCTGTGGCCCGCCGAAGCGCGAGCCTTACGTAGCGGCACACCCGTTCATGTGCATATCGGCTCGGCCACGGTGATGGCCAGCGTGGCCGTGTTGGCCTCGGCGCAAGAGGGCAGCCTAGCCGCTGGCGAACAAGGCCTGGTGCAGCTGGTGCTGCGTGAGCCTTTGGTGGCTTGGGCTGGCGACCGGGTGGTGCTGCGCGATGCAGCGGCCAGCCGCACCATTGCCGGCGGCGTGATGCTGGACCCCTTCGCCCCGGCCCGCTATCGCCGCAGCCCGCAGCGTCTGGCCGAGCTGGTTGCGCTGCAGCTTGATGGTCCCGCTGCTCGCCTGCACGCCTTATTGCCCGCCGCCGCGCTGGGCCTGGATCTGAGCCGCTGGGCCACCGCCCAAGGCTTGTCCGCCGAGGCCCGGCAAAGCCTGGATACACCCGCGGACAGCTTGCTGGCCAAGGCCGAGGATGGGCACGCCTGGCTGCTGGGCGCGGCCCCTGCTGCAGCGCTGGCCGCCACAGCCCTGCAAGTGCTGCGCGACTATCACGCCAAGAACCCGGATGAGTTGGGCCCCGACACCGCGCGCTGGCGCCGCCTGGCCGCGCCACGCCTGCCGGACGCGCTCTGGCGCGCCTTGTTGCTGCGTTTGCAAGAGGCCGGGCAGCTGCAGTTGCGTGGGGCGGTGGCGCATCTGCCTGAGCATGGCTTGCAGCTCTCGCGTGCCGATGAATTGGTGGCGCAGAAGATCGCGCCCTTGTTGAGCACGGCCGGCTTCGAAGGCGCCTGGGCGCGCGACTTGGCCAGTGCCACCCAAACGCCCGAGCCTTTGATGCGCGTCAGCCTTTCTCGCTTGGCGCAAGGCGGTGAGCTGCATCAGGTGGTGAAAGACCTGTACTATGCGGCCCCGGTGATGACACGCTTGGCGGCCATGGCGCGCCAGGTGGTGGATGCGCAAGGCGAGGTCACGGCGGCAGCGTTTCGCGATGCCACCGGCCTGGGCCGCAAGCGCGCTATTCAAATTCTGGAATACTTCGACCGCGTCGGGCTGACCCGACGCGTTGCCGATACGCACAAGCTGAGGCTGGATTCGCTCTTGTTCAGCGAGCCGGTGCCAAAGGCATGAAGAGGACCTGTGCTTTTGTGGGCAGGACAAAGGAGGGGAAACGATCCTGGTGGATCGGCCGGGCTTCAAACCCGGTGGGTGGTGCCACGCGCCGCCGGGTGGGTTCGACTCCCATTCCCCTCCGCCACGCCATCCTCGCCCCATCTTGGGATCATCCGATGTTGGTAGACATCGGCGTATTGTTGTCATCTCCTCACCGCGCCCAGACCCCATGCTGATCCAAGGCATCCTGCTCCCCGACGACTTGCTCTATCTGGTGGAGCACCAGACCTGGGCTCGCTTGCAGCCTGATGGTTCGGCCCGGCTGGGCATCACGGCCATGGGCTTGAAGGCCTCGGGTGAGATTTATATGTGCCGGCCCAAGTCGGTGGGCACCCAGTTGGAGCAGGGGCGGGCGATGGCGGTGGTGGAATTGGCCAAGTCCATCGTGTCGGTGAAAACGCCGCTATCGGGTCAGGTCTTGCGGGTCAATACCGCGCTGGAAGAATGCCCAGAACTGGTCTGGCGCGACCCCTACGGTGAAGGCTGGCTGCTGGACCTGGCGCCCAGCCGCTTGGCAGAGGAACAGGCGCTGCTGCACAGCGGTGAAGCGGCGCGCGCGCCGATGGAGAACTATGCATGGCTGAATCAGCTGAAGCCACAAACGCCACAAACACCACATACGCCCCAAGCGTGACGGGCATTGCTTTGCTGCTGTGGGCGGCCGAGCCCGAGGCGCCGCATCGTCTGGTCACGCCCTTTTTCCACGCCGCGGCCGCAGCGGCCATGGATTTGCAGGTGGAGATTTATTTCACCGCCCGCTCAGTGCTCCTGCTCAAGCCCGGCGTGGCGGCGGGTTTGCGGGCCTCGGCGCTACATGACAAGACTGTCTACCAAGCCATGCAAGAAGCGCTGGCCCATGGCGCCAAACTGTTTGCTTGTACGGATGCCCTGCATGCGCAAGGCCTGCAGCGCAGCGAGCTGATTCCCGAGTGCAGCGGCCATGGCGGCGCTGTGCAGTTCATGTCCCGCGTGGCCGATCCGGCCTGGCGCAGCCTGGTGTTCTGAGTCATGCCTACCAGCCCCAATCACGACGCTTTGCAAACCCTGTTGGGCCGCTACTCCGTCGGGCCTAAGCATTTGCTGGAACCCGGCCCCTCGAACGAAGAATTGGCGCTGATGGTGGCGGCCGCCTTGCGTGCGCCAGACCATGGCGAGTTGCTGCCTTTTCGCTTCAAGCGCGTGGCGGGCGAGGCCCGGCAGCGCATGGCTGACTTGTTTGCCGCAGCCGCTCGGGCGGCTGGCAAGGATGAGGCGGGCGCGGCCATGGATGCCGAGCGGGCGTTGCGGCCTCCTCTGACCGTGGCTGTGGTGGCCCGCATCGATCTGGGCCACCCGCAGGTGCCCGCGCATGAGCAATGGGCTTGCGTGGGCGGCGCGTTGAGCAACTTCCTCAATGCCGCGCATTGCCTGGGTTATGGCGGCAAGATGCTGTCCGGCGCCAAGGTGCGCGACCCCGGCATCACGGCGGCGTTTTGCGCGCCGGGTGAAATCTTGCTGGGCTGGATCGCGCTGGGCACGCCGGCCAAGCGTGCCAGCGGCCCTTCGCGCAAGGGTGGGGTGGAGCAGGCCTTGCAGGATTGGATTTGACGGCAGGCTTGCGGGCAGGTCAGTCAGCTCAGCCCCAGGGCTGCCAGCAATTCATCCGGGCCATAGGGGCGTCCGCGCGCTGGCCAATCGTGCATCAAGCGCAGCATTTGCTCATTCAGCGGCGCTGACACACCGGCGCTACGGGCCAGTGCCAACACTTCGCCGCACAAGGCATCGATCTCGGTGCGTCGCCCCAAGGCCAGGTCATCGGCCATGCTAGAGCGGGCCTTGGCATCGATCTTGAGCATGCGCGCGGCCACCAGCTTGAACAGCGGGGTGGGCAGGCGCAGCACGCTGAGCAGGCGGCGCGGTGGCAGCGGTGTCATCGCCCGCACGGGCTGGCCGGCGGCGGCCAGCACATCCAGCGCTTCGGCCTGCAGCGCAGCCAGGCAGCGGCGGTAGCCGCGTTGCTGCAGTTGCTCGCGCAGCGGCAGGCCGGACAAAGCATTGACGGGATTGTTGAGGTTGAGCAGCAGCTTGCCCCATTGCACCGCCCGCATCGCCTCGGCGGAGGCTATCAGCTGCAGCTCGATGCCGCTGTGCGCGAAGGCGCTCTGCAAAGTGCGCAGCGCGGCATCCGCTGCGGCATGGCCTTGCACCATCAGCGCGCCGCTGCTGCCGCGGTGGAAATGACCCGGCGCCAACTCGGCCACATTGAAGGGCACCATGCCGGCGCGGACCTGCAACTCCGGCGCTGCGGCCTGGGCCGCGCTGGCATTGCTGATGCCGTTTTGCATGGACAGCAGCAGGCTGCCTGCTGGCAGGGCAGCCTGCAACTCGCGGGCCGCCTCGGCAGTGGCTGCGCTTTTGACGCACAGCAGGCTGACGGCAGGCTGCAGGCCGGCGGGAACGCGCTCATGGAGTTGCAGCTTGGTGGCAGGGGTGGTGTGCTGGCGGCCAGTCAGATCGCTGCAGACCAGGCCATGACGACGCAGGCTCTCCAGCACCCGTGGGCGGCCGACGAAATGCACCTCCAGACCGGCCGCGGGAGCCAAGCCGCCCAGATAGCAGCCGATGCTGCCGGCGCCCATCACCAGCACTTGCATCGGCGCGGGCTTGATCGTCAAGCCAGCGGGCGGGTCAGGTCACGGAAATGGGTGGGGCCAACGCGGCGTTCAATCTCGGCCAGCATCTCGCGGCCCCAGCCCAGCGCGAACATGGCTTCGGCCACGACGAACATCGGCCCGACGGCCAGGCCGATCAAGTCGTCCACGAAGGCAGGCTTTTTGCCCTCGTAGTAATGGCCCAGGAACTGGATCAGCCAGCCCAGCACAAAGCTGCCCACGCCCCAGGCCAGCCAGCTGCTGGTGCTTTCGGCCGCCAAGGGCTCGGCCAGCACGCACAAGAGGCCGTTGACCGCACTAACGGCCAGACCCAGCGCCACATTGCCGCGGGTCAGATACCAGACGGTGCTGATCAGCCAGATCACCGAAATCGGCGTCAGACTCAGGCCCATGACATCCACGGCGGGACGCGACAGCAGCACGGCGATGGCGAACACGATCAGCGGGATGCCCACGAAATGGGTGGCGATATTGCGGCGGTCGCGGTGGTAGGCGGCGTACTGCGCCATCAGGTCCAGCGCGGAGCGAAAAGTGGAAGGGGTCATGGCAATGTCCCGATAAATGTCAATACTGCATGCTAGTCCAAGCCACTGACTTTGCACTGTCAGAATCGGGACACATTTCCGCGCCATTCCATCATCGTCAACTTCATGCTGCCACTTACGCTTGTCCCCCGTCGTGCCCTGGCTGTGGCCATGTTTCTTGCCATGGTCGGGCTGACGGGCTGCGGCACGCCAGTGGGCAGCGCCGCGGCGCCGGCTGCTTTGGCTGCAGGCGCAGACGAATCCGGTCTTTTGGCCGAGCGCTTTGCCAAGCTGCAGCAGGCTAGTCCTCAGGCGCAGTTGTTCAAGCTGGACGCCGAGGCGTCGACCTTGACGGTCCATGTGTTTCGCGCCGGCCGAGCGGCTGCTCTGGGGCATAACCATGTCTTGCAGGCGCCAGCTTTGCAGGGCTGGGCCTTGGTCACGCCGGCGGCGCTGGGGCAGACGCAAATGGAGTTGCTGCTCAGACTTGATGAGCTGCAGCTCGATGCCCCGGCCCAGCGCGCCCGGCTCGGCCCCGGCTGGGCCAGCGAGTTGTCACCCGCGGCGGTGGCGGCGACACGCAGCAATATGCTGGGCGCAGCGGGCTTGCAGGCCGATCAATACCCCTGGGTTCGCCTGCGGGCGGTGAAGCTTGTGGGCGAGTTACCCAAGTTGGCCGTTCAGGTCGAGATCGAGCTGCACGGCCAAAGCCGCAGCCAGTGGCTGGCGCTGGAGGCCAAGCTTGACGATCAGCGTTTGAGCGCACGCGGCGCGCTGGTGCTGCGCCAAAGCGACTTCGGCCTGACGCCGTTTTCGGTCGGTGCCGGCCTGCTGGCGGTGGCGGACGAGTTGCTGGTGGAGTTTGAGCTGGTGGCGCGTCCGCAGGCGCGCTGAGCCTGGCGTCCTGTCCTGACGCTGGGGGCGCTGCTTGGACGACGCGTCGGTCTCAGCTTCAGCCAAGGCGCTAGCATTGCCGGGCGCTTGATCGCGCCAGTCAGCAAGCTTTTCCGCTGGCCTGCCAAGGCCCCGCCACCGACTTTGTTCCCGATCGCTTACCCATGAAACCACTCGTTAAGTCCACCCAAGCCCATGTCCTGCGCACCCTGCTCACCGGCGCGCTGGCGGCCTTACCGATGGTGGCCACTTTGGTGCTGCTGAGTTGGGTGATGTCCTTGCTGCTGCGCTATCTCGGGCCGGGCAGTGCGGTCGGCGGTGTGCTGGCGGGCTTGGGTTTACGCATCACCGAGTCCGAAGGGCTGGCTTATGCCCTGGGCGTGGGCTTGCTGCTGGTCTTGGTGTACTTGCTGGGTTTGATGGTGGAGACGCAACTGCAGCGCCGGCTCAAGGCCATGCTGGACAGCCTGATCCGGCGCATCCCCATCATCAGCACGGTCTACGAGTTGCTGACCCGCATGGTGACCTTGATGAGCAAGCGCGATGCGGACGGTGTCGGCGCGATGACGCCGGTGTGGTGCCATTTCGGCGGCGTCAAGTCGGCGGAAGAAGGCGGTGGCGTGTTGGTGCTGGGCTTGCTGTCCACGCCCGAGCCGGTGCAGATCAATGGCCAAGCTTATATGGCGGTGATTGTGCCGACGGCGCCGGTGCCGGTGGGGGGCGGCTTGCTTTACTTGCCGCATAGCTGGATCACCCCGGCCGATGTGGGCATGGACGGGCTGACCAGCTTGTATGTCTCCTTGGGGGTCACCAGCGCCGAGGTGCTGGGGCGCAAGGTTTAGTAGAGCCCGCCGCCTGGCTTGGAGGAAGTCAGCACGCCGGCATTGGCGCTGACGTCGTAATCGCTGGTGGCGCCGGACAGTGCTTGCCAGTTGCTCAGATTGAACTGGCTGTTGGAGTCAGCCAGCTTTTTCACCCGCATGTTCTGCACCGTCAGCGGCTTGCCCGATTGGCACAGGGCCGGGCTGGTCTGCGGGGCCACAAAGTAGACGGCGCTGTCTGTGGTGGTGCTGATATTGGTGACACGTTGACCCACGAATGGCTGGCTGGCTGTGCCCTCACCCTGCACCAGCAGGGCGGTTTCAACCCCAAGCCCGATGCCGCGCGCATTGGCTGCCGCCAACACGCCCCCAGCGCAACCAAAGCTGGCGCTGCTGGCAATGCTGCGCGACATAAAGCTCACGAGCCGACCCATGCGGTCACGTTCGTCAAAGTGGGGGTCCACAAAGGTGTTGCTGAGGGCGGGGATATGGTCGCCGCCCGTGGGCGCCAAAAAGCTGCTGGCGCTGAAGGGCTGCGGGTCGAAGCTCATGTATTTGTTGAAGGGGTTGCCCAGCGCTTGGGCCGAGGTCACCGAACCGGTTTGGGCCGAGTAGATGAACTCACCCAGCACATTGGCGCCGGCGCTGGTGCCGCCGATCGGCACGCCGCGTGCAATCAAGCCCTGCAGCGTGGCCTGCAAGGCGCTGCCCTTCCAATTGTTGATGTAGCTGCTTTGGTCGCCACCGGCGATCCACACGGCATTGGCGGTGCTCAGCACCTTGTTGACAAAAGCGTCGTTGGCCGCGGCCAGGCTGGGGATGATGAGGGTCTCTGCGGCCGTCAGGCCCAAAAAGGCGCCGCCCACAAAGCCGTCCACCGCCGCGGTGTTGGTGGCGTTGCTGGCGTCGGAGTAAAGCAGATAGGGGTCGTAGGCGTCGGTGCCGGTGCTGCGGATGACGACGAAGCGGCCGCCGGTTCCGGGCCGGATGCCGGCCTTGTCAATCATCCAGCGGTAGGCGCTGTCCACATCCGGTCCGCCGCCCATCAGCACCAGAGGCTTGACGGCGGTGGGCAGCGTGTTGGGCAGGGGGCGCAGCGGGGTCAGATTGCCGGCGGTGAAGTAGGCGGTGCCGGTGACGAAGTAGCTGTAAGCCGGGGCTTTGCCGCCCCCCTTGGCGCTGGCAACACCACCCGCTGCCAGGCTCGTCAGGCTCGCCAGACTGAGGCTCAGGCTCAGGGCGGCACAACAGGCCGAGCGAAGCGCAGCACGGCGCGCGTGGGGAAAGCGACTGGTGGCCATCTGGAACTCCCGGTAGCGATGCAGGGGGAGCCCCAGTCTAGACACACCCGCCGCTGCGGGGAAGGGTGTAAACCTCTGGCTCGCCGGTGTGGGCTTAAGCCAGGGCCGCCAGCGGCCACACGGTGACCCAGTCACCGGCCTGCACATCGGCCTGCTCATGGCCCAGCACCACCAGCGCATTGGCCTGGCACATGCTGGACAAAATGCCCGAACCTTGGTTGCCGGTGATGGCCACCTGCCACTGGCCTGCTGCGTTGCGGCTGACGATGCCGCGCTGGTACTCGGTGCGGCCGGGCTTTTTACGCATGGCCTCGGTACTGATGGCTTGCACGCTTAGCAGCGGCTCGGGCGTGGCCCCGCTCATACGCAGCAGTGCTTCGCGCACAAAGGCATAGAAGGTCACCATTACCGCCACCGGGTTGCCGGGCAGGCCGAAGAGCAAGGTGCCCGGGCCTGTGGCCGATGGCATGCGGCCGATGGCCAGGGGCCGGCCAGGCCGCATGGCCACGCGCCAGAACAGCACATCGCCCAGCTCGGCCATCACGGCCTTGGTGTGATCCGCCTCGCCAACGCTGACGCCGCCGGAGCTGATGACCGCATCGGCCTCCAGCGCGGCGCGGCTGAAGGCGGCGCGCAGGGCTTGCGGGTCGTCACGCACCAAGCCGAGGTCGATCACCTCCACGCCCAGCTGTTCCAGCAAGGCCCACAAAGTGTGGCGGTTGCTGTCGTACAAGCCGCCCGGGGGCAAGACCTGACCCTGCTCAACCAGCTCATTGCCGGTGGACAAAATCGCCACCCGCAGGCGCCGCCACACTGGCACCTGGGCCAAGCCCAGCGAGGCCAGCAGGCCGATGTCGGCCGCGCGCAGCTTGCGCCCTTGGCGCAGGGCGATGGCGCCGCGCGCCAGGTCCTCTCCGGCCAGGCGGCGGTTGTCGCCGGGCTGCAGCATTCCCGGCGGGATGCTGATGTGTTCACCCTCGGCCTCGGTTGCAATTTGCACCAGCTCTTGCGGCACCACCGTGTCCAGGCCCGGCGGCATCACCGCGCCGGTCATGATGCGCTGGCAGCAGCCCGGCGGCAGCGCGCCAGCACCGGCCTGGCCGGCCAAGCTGGTGCCGGCCACGCGCAAGCGGGTCGGGCCTTCAGTTTGCAAATCACTGCCGCGTAGGGCAAAGCCGTCCATGGCTGAGTTATCAAACGCGGGTACGTTCAAGGGCGAAACCACGTCCGCGCTCAAGACCCGGCCCAGGGCCTGGCGCAGGGGCACCTCGCCTTGTTCGGCTGGTGTGCTGAGCAGCTGCCCAATGAAGTCTTGCGCTACCTCCACGCGCAAGGCTTTGGGGTCATAGCCGGCTAGGCGAGCGGCAATGGCGGCAAGGGTGTCGGGAGCAGTCATGCGCAGGGGAGGGGACTTCAGGAATTGAACGGTTTGATCAGACTAGAGCAGCATCGGCCTGGGTCAGCGTAGGCGCAAACACATCAGGTCTTTGTCCAGCACGCGGCCGTCGGGCAGCTTGATGGCGCCGGGCAAGCGCCCGTAGCGGGTGAAGCCGCAGCGCTCGTACAGCTTGACGGCCCCGGTGTTGCTGGCGGTCACGCTCAGCGTCACCAGCTCCAGCACCGGCTCACCGCGCAGCAGATTCAAGCTGCGTTGCAGCAGCTGCTGGCCGATGCCCCGGCCACGCAAATCGTCGCGCACCATCATGCCGACGATGTGCACCACATGTCGCACCTTGACGCGGGCCTCATGTTCGCAGGTGATGGCGCCCACCAAATGCCCCTCATGCCAAGCCAGCAGGGTGAACAAGCAGACACCGCCTCCGCCACCGCTCAGGCGGCTGCGGTAGCTTTCGGCATCGCGGCTGATTTCGGTGGCCGCGTCTGAGGTGAAGGCTTCCGGGTGGCGGGCCAGCATGCCGTCACGCAAGGCCTTGTAGGCCGGCAGATCGGCCGCATGCATGGGGCGCAATTGGCAGTCGGGTGCGGCGGGCATGGGGCTGGTGGCGTTCACTTGTGCGCTCCTGCGGCTTGGCCGGACCTTGCGTCCAGCGCCCCCGGCTCTTCCAGCGCCTGCAGCTCAGCCAGGCTATTGGCATTGAAGAAAGCCTGGGCATCGCCAGGCTGCTCGAAGGGCACCAAGCAATGCGGCTGTGCTCGCAGCCAGGTGTCGATCTTGCGGCCGCCACCGGCGATGTAGTCGGCCAGGCTGTCTTTCAGGCTGACCCGCAAGAGGCAGAACACCGGCTGGATCTGGCTGGCGCTGGCAATGCCTTCTTGCGGGTTGGCGCTCAGTGGTACCGCCAGCTCGGCGCCGGGCGATTGCTGCAGCGCAGCCGCCAGCCGCGCGGCCAGGTCCAGGGGCAGGGCGGGGGTGTCGCAGGGCGCGCTCAGCAGCCATTCGGTCTTTGCGGCTTGCAGGCCGGCCAGCAAGCCAGCCAGCGGGCCGGCGAAGCTGTCGTCGGCATCGCTGACCACCGCGTAAGCGCTGGCCGCATAGCGCGCCTGATTGCGGTTGGCATTGATCAACACCGGGCCCACCTGCGGGGCCAACCGGGCCAAAACATGTTCGAACAGGGCCTGGCCGCGCAGCAGCTGCAAGCCCTTGTCGACACCGCCCATGCGGCTGCCGCGGCCGCCGGCCAGGAGCAGGCCGGTGATTTGTGATCGCTCGATTCGCTCCGTCATCGCGCCTGCTCAGCCGCCGATGTAGTGCATCTCGACACGGCGCTCGCCGGCCTGGGCGCTGGCCTGTGCCTGGCCGCTGGCGCGCAGCTGCGAGTAGCGGTCGCTGCGGGCTGACCAGAGCTGGGCGATGGCGCCGCCCAAGAGTTCATCGCTGCTCGCGCTGCCGCCCCGCAGCAGGCCGCGCAAATCGGCCCCGCGGTGGGCGAACAAACAGTTGTAGAGCTTGCCTTCGGTGGATAGGCGGGCGCGGTTGCAGTCGCCGCAAAAGGCTTGGGTGACGCTGGAGATCAGGCCGATCTCACCCGCGCCATCGGCATAGGCCCAGCGTTCGGCGGTTTCGCCGCTGCTGCTGGGGTCCAGCGGGTTTAGCTCGAATTCTTCTTGCAGCCGCGCCAGCACCTGGGCGGATGGCAAGACCTCGTCCATCTGCCAGCCATTGCTGCTGCCCACGTCCATGTACTCGATGAAACGCAGGGTGATGCCCGAGCCCCGGAAATGCCGCGCCATGGGCAGGATCTGGTCGTCATTGCTGCCGCGCTTGACCACCATATTGACCTTGATCGGCGCCAGACCCACGGCCTGCGCGGCGGCAATGCCCTCCAGCACTTCCGCCACCGGGAAGCCCACATCATTCATGCGCTGAAACTGGGCGTCATCCAGGCCGTCCAGGCTCACCGTGATGCGCTGCAAGCCGGCGTCCTTGAGGCTTTGGGCTTTTTTCTTCAGCAGCGAGCCGTTGGTGGTCAGGGTCAGGTCCAGCGGCTGGCCTTCGGGCGTGCGAATCGTGGCCAGCATCTCGATCAGGTTCTCGATATGGCGGCGCAGAAGCGGCTCGCCGCCGGTGAGGCGCAGCTTTTGCACCCCCAGCTGCGCGAACACTCGGGCCAGTCGGGTGATCTCTTCGAAGCTCAGCAAGTCGGCATGGGGCAAGAAGACATGGTTCTTGTCGAACACATCCTTGGGCATGCAATAGCTGCAGCGGAAGTTGCAGCGGTCGGTGACCGAGATGCGCAGGTCCCGCAAGGGGCGGCCCAAGGCATCCAGCACGGCCCCGCCGGCCCAGGGCATGGCGGGCGTGTCGAGGACGGTAGGCAGCGCGTTGAGCTGGCGCTGGTCGGCAATGGGGAAGACGACGCGAGTAGTCATGGGGGTGATTGTGCCCGCTGGCGAGCGCGCTCTGAGCGAGCGCTGTTTGCGCCTGCGCGGCGGTTGCCAATGTCGGTGCTTTTTACCTCGATGGGCATGCTCGTGCACTGCTGGGGCGCATGGGTAAACCGCAGTAATATCCCGACACAGCTTGTAGTCAAAGCGCCATGACTGGAAGGGCCTTACGTGGATGATGATCTGCTCCTGTGTGACGACCTTGAAGAGCAAGGCCTGGCGCTCGATGTGGCGCCTTGGAAGATCTTGGTCGTGGATGACGACCCTGGCATCCATGAGGTCACGAATCTGGTGCTGGCCTGCCGCCGCTTCGACGAGCGGCCTGTCGTGCTCTTGCATGCCAGCTCGGCCGCCGAGGCGGAGCGCGTCTTGTCCGAGCACGCTGACGTTGCCATGCTGCTGCTCGATGTGGTGATGGAATCTGAGATGGCGGGCTTGCTGCTGGTGGATCGCATCCGCGGCCAGCTCAACAACCGCCGCACGCGCATCATCATTCGCACCGGCCAGCCCGGCTTGCTGAACGAGGACGATGTGCTCAGGCGTTATGAAGTGAACGGCTATTGCCTCAAGACGGCACTCACTGACGCACAACTTAATCGCACCTGCCTGCTGGCCCTGCGTAATTACCGCGACATCCGGGACGCATGCCTGGCCCTGAGCTGAATGTGCTGGTTGGGGGAGTCGCAATGAGCTTGCCGAGTTCCACGAATTCCACGAGTGCCCCGAGTACCTCGGGCGCCGCTGGCGCTGCGCTTTTCGACGAGTTGCAGGCCAAGCAACTGGCCGAGGCCGCGCTGCGCTCAATCACCCTGTCCACCTCCAAGGCGCAAGGAGAGGAGTTTTTCCGGGTGCTGGTGAAGGATCTGGCCCAGGCCATGCAGGTCCACTATGTGATTGCCGGCGAGCTGTGCCAGCTGGATGACGGCGAGGGCATACAGACCCTGGCGGTCTGGGGCGGCAGCGACTACATGCCCAATATCAGCTACAGCCTGGCTTGCACCCCTTGCCGCAATGTGACCGACCAGAGCATGTGCTTCTTGCCCTGTGATGTGCAGCAGGCCTATCCGGAAGATCTGCTCTTGGTCGAGATGGGGGCGCAGAGCTATATCGGCATGCCTATGGTCGGCAGCGATGGGAAGACTTTAGGCATCCTTGTGGCACTGGATGTGCGGCCGATGGCGGAGGATACGCGCTTGCTGGCCTTGTCCTTGCTGTCCATCTTTGCAGCACGTTGCGCGGCCGAGTTGCAGCACCGGCGGCGCGAGGTGGAGTTGGAGGCTCTGGTCGCGACCCGCACCCAAGCGCTGGCAGAAGCGCAGACCCTGCTGCACGAACGCGAGAAGTTGGCCGCCTTGGGCGGCATGTTGGCAGGCATGGCGCATGAGGTGAACACGCCGGTGGGCGTGGCCATCACCTCTTCATCGGGCCTGAAGACTTATGCCCGCGAACTGATTGAGGCGGTGCGGGCGGAAAAAGTGTCGCGCAGCCATCTGCAAGAGCTGAGTTTGCGGATCGAAAGAGCGGGTGACCTGGTGCTGCGCAATCTTGAACGCGCCGCTGATCTGCTGGCGAGCTTTCAGACCCTGACCAACGCGCAAGCGACCGCGGCCCCGGTGGAGCTGCTGCTGTCACAAGAGCTGGCGCAGCTGCTGGCCGCCCATTGGGCCGAATTCGATCAGCGCGGCGCCCATCATTGCCTGGAGGTTCCCGCGGGTCTTCGCGTGCGCTTGCCCAAGGGCAGCTTGGGGCAGATGGTGTCGAATTTGCTGATGAATGCCCTGAAACATGGCTGCGTTGAAGGGCGAACACTGACCGTGACCATCAAGGCCAATGCGGTGGGTGAGGATCTCCATTTGCAGGTGCGCGACGATGGTGCAGGCGTGGCACCTGATGTCCGCGCTCACATGCTGGAACCTTTTTACACCACCAAACGGGGGCAGGGCGGCACGGGGCTTGGTCTGCACCTAGTGTTCATGATGGTGCAAAAGATTGGCGGCCAGCTCAGCCTGGGCGGTGCACCCGGCAGCGGCTTGGTTGTGGACATCGTTCTGCCGCACTGCGTGCTCGGGGTTTGAGGGCGGCTTGATGCAGGCAGGCGGCGCACATCAGGTGCCGCCAATGCGGACGCCCGATGCCTCGACGCTGTCCCTGCCTCGCTCAAGCCCGCTTGTTCGCAATCAAGGTCTTTGGCCCCGCCACCTTCAGTTGCGGCCGGTTCTCCTCTTCAGCTGTCAGCGGCTGCACCTCCACCAGCGCGGCGTGGCAACGCAGGGTCAGGTCTTGATAGGTCTGGGTGCCATGCAATTTCCATTTGATCTCGTCCTCGCTCAAGGCGCGCATGACCTTGGCGGGCAAGCCGGCGATCAGTGATTTTTCGGGCAGCTTGAGGCCGGCGCGCACAAAAGCGCAGGCCGCGACGATGCTGTAGGCGCCGACCTCGGCCTCGTCCATCACCACCGCGTTCATGCCCACCAGCGCGTCATGCCGCACGGTGCAGCCATGCAGCACGGCGCCGTGGCCGATATGGCCATTGGTCTCCACCAGGGTGACGGAATCGGGGAAGCCGTGGACCACACAGCTGTCTTGCACATTCACGCCCGCTTCCAACACGATGCGGCCGAAGTCGGCGCGCAGGCTGGCGCAGGGGCCGATATAGCAGCCCGGGCCGATATGCACGTCGCCAATCAAAACTGCGCTGGGGTGAACGTAGGCACTGGGGTGAACGACGGGGATGACGCCGTCGATGGCATAGCTGGGCATGGTGTTTGAGCTCTCGGGTTTGAAGCAGCTGAGTGGGCGAAAGGGCTTTTGGCGCGAGCGGGCTGGGCGGTCTAGGGTTAGTACTGCCTTGCTGCGCTTGCGTTAAATCAATGCACAGCCTACGATCTACCGACCGGTCGGTCAAGAATGTTTGTTTGGTCGACTTTTGTCAAATTGCAGTGCCGGGGCCCGAGGTAGGCCCAGCCACTGTGCCGCAATTCAGGGCCACGCATGCAGCTAGAACCGCAGTATTTGAGCAGCCAGGACGGCGCCGTGTTGACGCTCACGCTGAACCGTCCGCAGGCGCTCAATGCCTTCACCTCGGTCTTGCTGGCTCAGCTGCGCGAGGCGCTGGATGCCGCGGCCGAGGATGCCTCGGTGCGCTGTGTGGTGATCACCGGCGCGGGCCGCGCCTTCTGCGCCGGCCAGGATTTGTCTGACCCCTACGTCAAGCCCAGCGATGACCCGGCCGACGCGCCCAAGGACATCGGCCAGTTGCTGGACGGCTTTTACGTGCCCCTGGCGCTGCGCGTGCGCAGCATGCCGGTGCCGGTGATTGCGGCCGTCAATGGGGTGGCTGCTGGGGCGGGCGCTAATTTGGCTTTGGGCTGTGATCTGGTCTTGGCCGGCCAGTCGGCCAGCTTTATTCAAGCCTTTGCCAAGATCGGTCTGATTCCCGACTGCGGAGGCACTTGGCTGCTGCCGCGCTTGGTGGGCCGCGCGCGCGCGCTGCAGTTGGCCTTGCTGGGCGAGAAGCTGCCGGCAGCCGAGGCGCAAGCCATGGGCCTGATCTACCAAGTGGTGGCCGACGAAGACTTGGCCGCCACCGCCCAAGCCCTGGCGCAGCGCCTGAGCCAAAGCCCGGTGCGCGCGATGGCGCAGACCCGCCGCTTGTTTGACCAGGCCGGTTTGCTGGACTTTGACGAAGCGCTCAAGCAAGAGGGGCTGACGCAAAGCCAGCTTGGCTTTGGCGACGACTATCAAGAAGGCGTCAATGCCTTCTTGCTAAAGCGCAAGCCCGTGTTCAAGGATCGCTGACACCATGAATGCACAAGAAATCGCCGAAGCGGTGCGGGATGGCATGTTTGCCAACGACCGCGCGTCCAAGGGTTTGGGCATGGAGATTCTGGCCATCGCCCCCGGCGCCGCCACCCTGGTCATGACGATCAAAGAGTCCATGCTCAATGGCTTTGACATCTGCCATGGCGGCTTCATCACCACATTGGCCGACTCGGCCTTTGCCTTCGCCTGCAACTCCTACAACGAGTTGACGGTGGCCTCGGGCTTTGCCATCGACATCGTGGCACCGGCTCGTCTGGGCGACCGGCTCAAAGCCGTGGCCCACGAGGTGTCGCTGGCCGGTCGCACCGGCGTTTACGACATCACCATCACCAACCAGAACGACGAGCTGATCGCGGTGTTCCGTGGCAAGTCTTACCGCATCAAGGGCAAGCCCGTGGTGCTCTTGCCCATGCCCACGGATGCCGCCGCTTCCGCTGACTGACTGACTCAGGACGAGCTTTTGATATGAGCGCAAGAATTCCCGCCCCGGGCGAGTTGGACCCGATCGAAACCGCCAGCCGCGACGAGTTGCAAGCCCTGCAACTGCAGCGCCTGCGCTGGAGCTTGGCCCATGCTTACGACAATGTGCCGCATTACAAGGCTGCTTTTGATGCGGCCGGCGTGCACCCCAGCGACCTCAAGACGCTGGCGGACCTGAGCCGCTTCCCCTTCACCACCAAGCACGATCTGCGCGACAACTACCCCTTCGGCCTGTTCGCCGTGCCGCAGAACCAGGTCGCGCGCATTCACGCCTCCTCGGGCACCACCGGCAAGCCGACCGTGGTGGGCTATACCGCCAAGGACATCGACACCTGGGCCGGCCTGGTGGCGCGCTCCATCCGCGCCGCTGGCGGCCGAGCTGGCGACATCATTCACATCGCCTACGGTTACGGCCTGTTCACCGGCGGCCTGGGCGCGCATTACGGCGCCGAGCGTCTGGGCTGCACCGTCATTCCCATGTCCGGTGGTCAGACCGAAAAGCAGGTGCAGCTGATCCAGGACTTCAAGCCCAAGATCATCATGGTCACGCCCAGCTATATGCAGGTGATCATCGAGGAATTCGCTCGTCAGGGCCTGGAGGCCGAGGCCTCAAGCCTGAAGATTGGCATCTTCGGTGCCGAGCCCTGGACCGAGGCCATGCGCCGCGAGATCGAGGCTAAGGCCGGCATCGACGCGGTGGACATCTACGGCTTGTCCGAGGTGATGGGGCCAGGTGTTGCCAGCGAATGCGTGGAAAGCAAGGACGGCCCGGTGATCTGGGAAGACCATTTCTACCCCGAGATCATCGACCCCGAAACCGGGGCAGTGCTGCCCGACGGCTCGGAGGGCGAGCTGGTGTTCACCTCGCTGAGCAAGGAAGCCCTGCCCATCATCCGCTACCGCACCCGCGACCTGACCCGCTTGCTGCCGCCCACGTCTCGCGCCATGCGCCGCATGGGCAAGATCGTTGGCCGCAGCGACGACATGCTGATCATCCGCGGCGTCAATATGTTCCCGACGCAGATCGAAGAGTTGGTGCTGCAGGAGCCGCAACTCTCGGGCCAGTACCAGATCGTGGTCAGCCGCGATGGCTTGTTGGACGCGGTGGAAGTGCGCTGCGAGCTGCAAATGGCCGCCGTGGGCCAGGCCGATGTGGGGGCGATTGCCAAGTCGCTGCAGCACCGCATCAAGACCCTGGTGGGCGTGTCCACCAAAGTGGCTATCGGCGCGCCCGATTCGATCGAGCGCACCCTGGTCGGCAAGGCCAGGCGGGTGGTTGACCAGCGACCCAAGTCTGTTTGAGTTGATTGTTTTTCAGGAGCAAGCATGTACACCCAAGCCATGAGCGTCGGCCCACAAGATGTGGCCGCCAAGGTCAAGAGCGCGGAAGAAGCCCAAAAGGAGGCCGCGTTCGAAGCCCGGATTGATGCCGGTGATTTCATCGAAGCCAAAGATTGGATGCCCGAGCATTACCGCAAGACCTTGGTGCGCCAGATCAGCCAGCATGCGCATTCCGAGATCGTCGGCATGCTGCCCGAGGGCAACTGGATCACCCGCGCGCCCACCCTGAAGCGCAAGGCGATTTTGCTGGCCAAGGTGCAGGACGAAGGCGGCCACGGCCTCTACCTCTATTCCGCAGCCGAAACCCTGGGCACCAGCCGCGATCAGATGTTGGCGGCCCTGCATTCGGGCAAAGCCAAGTACAGCTCCATCTTCAACTACCCGACGCTGACCTGGGCCGATATCGGCGTGGTTGGCTGGCTGGTGGACGGCGCGGCCATCATGAACCAGGTGCCGCTGTGCCGCTGCTCTTTCGCGCCCTACGCCCGCGCCATGATCCGCGTCTGCCGCGAGGAAAGCTTTCACCAGCGCCAAGGCTATGAGTCCTTGCTGGTGATGATGCGTGAAGGCACGGCCGAACAAAAAGCCATGGTGCAAGACGCAGTGAACCGCTGGTGGTGGCCCTCGCTGATGATGTTCGGCCCGGCAGACAAAGATTCGCCCAACTCCGAGCAAAGCATGCGCTGGGGCATCAAGCGCATCAGCAATGACGATCTGCGCCAGAAGTTTGTGGACGCCACCATCCCGCAGGCCGAGGTCCTAGGCATCACCGTGCCGGACCCCGACCTGAAATGGAACGCCCAGACCGAGCACTACGACTTCGGCGCCATCGACTGGGCCGAGTTCTGGCGCGTGGTGGGCGGCGACGGCCCCTGCAACCGCGAGCGCCTGGCCGCCCGCGTCAAAGCCTGGGACGAAGGCGCCTGGGTGCGTGAGGCGGCCCTGGCCCATGCGAAGAAACAGTCACTCAAAGCCAAGGCCGCCTGAGCCTTTTGCCTAGCAACAAGATCAAGGAATTAGCATCATGAGCGAAGCCCAAAAGCCCCAGCCCAGCACCCAAAACGAATGGCCTTTGTGGGAGGTGTTCGTGCGCAGCAAGGCCGGCCTGGACCACAAGCACTGCGGCAGCCTGCACGCGGCCGACGCCAAGATGGCGGTGCAGATGGCCCGCGAGGTCTATACCCGCCGCCAAGAAGGCACCAGCATCTGGGTGGTCTTGTCCAAGCACATCGTTGCCTCTGACCCGGGCGAGAAGGGCATGTACTTCGATCCGATGGAAGACAAGGTTTACCGCCACCCCACGTTCTACGAACTCCCTGAGTCCGTGAACCACATGTGAGGGCGCCCGCCATGTCAATCGCCTCCATCCAAGTCGGCAACAAGGCCGACGTTCACTACCTGCTCCGCATCGCGGATGCCTGCTTGATTCTTTCCCAGCGCTTGGGCGAGTGGTGCGGTCATGCGCCCATCCTCGAGGAAGACCTGGCGCTGACCAATATGGCGCTGGACCTGGTGGGTCAGGCGCGTGGACTCTTGACCCGCGCCGGCCAGCTCGACGGCCAAGGCCATGACGAAGACCAGCTCGCGTTCTTGCGCGACGAGCGCCAATACCTCAACCCGGTGCTGATGGAGTTGCCCAATAGCGCCAGCGGCAATAGCCGGCCCGGTGACTTTGCGCTCACGCAGGTGCGCAATTTTGGCGTGGCCACCTGGCTGCTGCTGCTGTGGCAAGGGCTGGAAAAGTCCAGCGACGCCGAGGTGGCCGCCATTGCCGCCAAGGCCGTCAAGGAAGCCAGTTATCACCAGCAGCATGCGGCTGACTGGGTGGTGCGCCTGGGTGATGGTACGGCCGAGTCCGCCGCCAAAGCCCAAGCCGCCTTGGCCCTGCTGTGGCCCTATTTCAACGAGCTGTTCGCTGACGATGCGGTCAGCGCCGCCGCAGTGGCGCAAGGCCTGGGCCCGGCTTGGTCCACGCTCAAGCCGCAGTGGCAGGCGCAAGTGGCCGAGGTGCTGGCCGATGCCCAGCTCAGCCACCCCAAGGACAGCGCCTATGTGCCGACCGGGCACCTGGGCATTCACAGCGAGCACATGGGCCATCTGCTGGCAGAGATGCAGTATCTGCAACGCGCCTTCCCTGGCGGCAAGTGGTGATCATGAGCCCCACCGAGGTCAAGGAGCTTGGCTGCGGTCGTCTGGAAGCCGCTTGGGAAGTGCTCAAGCAGATTCCCGACCCGGAAGTGCCGGTGATCTCGCTGTTCGAGCTGGGCATCGTGCGTGACCTGCGTGAGACGGCTGCCGGCCTGCAAGTGGTGCTCACGCCCACCTACAGCGGTTGCCCGGCCACCGAGCTGATTCAAGACGATGTGCGCGCCGCGCTGGCCCGCTTCGGTGAGGTGGAGGTGATCTTGCAGCGCGCGCCGGCCTGGACCACCGACTGGATCAGCGAGGCCGGGCGCGCCAAGCTGCTGGCCTACGGCATTGCGCCGCCTGGCCGCGTCTTGTCGGACCAGCCCCAGCCCATCCGCCTGGTGCATCGCGCCGCGCTGACCCAGCTGGCCTGCCCGCGCTGCGGCTCGGCGCAAACCGAGAAGCTCTCGGCCTTTGGCTCCACGGCTTGCAAGGCGCTGTACCGCTGCCTGAGTTGCCGAGAGCCCTTCGAGTATTTCAAACCGATTTGATTGCAGAGGAAGCACTTCACCATGAGTCTTCATTTTCATCCCCTCAAGGTGCGCGCCGTCACGCCCGACACCGAGGAAGCCGTGATCGTCTCTTTCGACCTGGCGCCCGAGTTGGCCGAGGCCTTTAAATTCACCCAGGGGCAATACCTGACCCTGCGTCAAGACGTGGGTGGCGAGGACCTGCGCCGCAGCTACTCCATCTGCGCCGGGGTGGACGATGGCGAGCTGCGCGTGGGTGTGCGCAAGGTGCAGGGCGGGCGTTTTTCCAACTGGGTCAATCGCGAGCTCAAGGCCGGTGATGTGATCCAGGTCTACCCGCCGCAAGGCCGCTTCTTTGTGCCGATTGAGCCAAACAGCGCGCGCCATTACGTGGGCATTGCCGGCGGCTCGGGCATCACCCCGATTCTGTCCATCATGAAGACGGTGCTGGCCAAGGAGCCGGCCAGCCGCTTCACGCTGATCTACGGCAATCGCCGCCAGGCCTCCACCATGTTCAAGGAAGAGCTGGAAGACCTGAAGAACCAATACCTCACCCGGCTCAGCCTGCACCATGTGTTCAGCGACGAGGTGGTGGACGCGCCGTTGATGGCCGGCGTGATGAATCGCGCCAAGATTGCCGAGCATTTGAGCGCCCTGGTGCCGGCCGCGGGGATCGACCAGGCCTTCATCTGCGGCCCCTACCAAATGAATGACGAGGCCGAGGCTGCCTTGCGTGAGGCCGGCGTGCCGGAGGAGCGCATCCATGTGGAGCGCTTCGGCACCGTGGAAATGCAGACCGGCAAGCCCGCGCCCCATGTGGTGCTGGCCGGCGATGTGGACGCGGCCAAAGTCACCGTGATCCGCGACGGCATCAGCCGCGAGATCGAGTTCGGCAAGCAAGACGCCAGCATCCTCGACGCCGCGGCTCGCGCCGGCATGGACGTGCCTTTTTCTTGCAAGAGCGGCGTCTGCTCGACCTGCCGCTGCAAGGTGCTGGAAGGTGAGGTGCGCATGGACAAGAACTTTGCGCTGGACAAGCACGAGGTGGCGGCCGGCTTCATCCTCAGCTGCCAAGCCCATGCTTTGACACCCAAGGTCGTGATTTCCTTCGACGAGCGCTGACAATCAGCGCTTTGTCAAAGTAAAAGGACCCCATGGCCAGAGGACGTGCTCCCGGATTTGAGAACCAGCGCGAGGAAATCCTCGACGCGGCGGCGCGGCTGTTTGCCCACAAGGGCTATGCCGGCACGTCCATGAACGCGGTGGCCGAAGCCTGTGAGGTGTCCAAGCCCACGCTTTACCACTACGTCAAGGACAAGCAGGAGTTGCTGGCCCAGATCTGCGAAACCCATGTGCTGGGTCTGGCCGAATTGGTCAAGGATGTGCAGGCGCTCCAGTTGGCGGGCGAGCCCCATTTGCGCGCCCTGATCGCGCGCTTTGTGCAGAGCTACGGCCAGGCGCAGAACCAGCACCGGGTGCTGACCGAGGATGTGAAGTTCTTGAGCGAAGAGGATCAGCAGCGCTTGCTCAAGGTCGAGCGCGAGGTGGTCAATGCCTTTGCCGAGGCAGTGGCCGCGGTGCGGCCCGAGTTGAAGCAAGAGAAATTGCACAAGCCGCTGACCATGCTGCTGTTTGGCATGATCAACTGGACCTTCACCTGGCTCAAGCCCGATGGTGATTTGAGCTATGAGGACATGGCGCCGATGGTGGCGGATTTGTTCTTCGGCGGCCTCGGGGCGGTCAGCGCCCCGGCAGCAAGCCCCGTGAAGGATTGATGCAGCAAGATGGTTCGGTCGGGCCTATCCGGCATGGTTGTTTGACACATAAATCAATGGAGACAAAGACGATGAATCAGATCAAGAAAACCCTGTTGGCCCTGGCGTCCACCGCGGCCCTGTTTGCGGCATCGGCCCAGGCCGACATCAATGTCGGCGTGACCGTTTCGGCAACAGGACCGGCCGCTTCGCTGGGTATTCCCGAGAAGAACACCATCGGCCTGATGCCGACCACCATCGCCGGTCAGAAGATCAACTACATCGTCCTGGACGACGCCTCCGACACCACCGCGGCTGTCTCCAACACCCGCAAGCTGATCAGCGAGCACAAGGTGGATGTGGTGGTGGGTTCCACCGTGACGCCTAACTCCCTGGCCATGATTGATGCGGTGGTGGAGGGCAGCACGCCGATGATCTCCATGGCCGCCTCGGCCCGCATCGTCGAGCCCATGGATGCCAAGAAGCGCTGGGTCTTCAAGACCCCACAGAACGACATCATGATGGCCCTGGCCATCGTCCAGCACATGGCCGCCGCCGGCGTCAAAACAGCCGCCTTCATTGGCTTTGCCGATGCCTACGGTGAAGGCTGGTTCAACGAATTCAGCAAGATCGCCGCCGTCAAGGGCGTGCAGATCGTCGCCTCCGAGCGCTACAACCGCACCGACACCTCGGTCACCGGCCAGGTGCTGAAGTTGATCGCCGCCAAGCCCGATGCGATCCTGATCGGCGGCTCGGGCACGCCGGCTGTGCTGCCGCAAAAGACGCTGAAAGAGCGCGGCTACGCCGGCAAGTTCTACCAAACCCACGGCGTGGCCAATAACGACTTCCTCCGCGTAGGCGGCAAGGATGTCGAAGGCACCTTCTTGCCCAGCGGCCCGGTGCTGGTGGCGGCGCAATTGCCGGCCGATCACCCGGTGAAGAAGAGCGCGCTGGAATACATCGCCAAGTACGAAGCGGCTTTCGGCAAGGGCAATGTGTCCACCTTCGGCGGCCACGCCTGGGACGCTGGCCTGCTGTTGCAAGCTGCCATTCCGGTGGCGCTGAAAAAGGCCCAGCCCGGCACGCCCGCCTTCCGCGCCGCCCTGCGTGATGCGCTTGAGGGCGTGAAGGAATTGCCCGCCGCCCACGGCGTGTTCAGCATGAGCCCGACCGACCACCTGGGTCTGGACCAGCGCGCCCGCGTGATGGTCAAGATCGAAGGCGGCACCTGGAAGTACCAGCCCTGATCGTTCCAACGCTGGGCTGCTGCGCAAGCCGGGCTGGGGTTCTGCAGTGCTCGCCGTACAAGAAAGCGCGGCGGCGCGTTGCAACCCCAATCTCGGCTCGCTCGCAGCGCCCCTCGGCGGCCCGATCCGCTTTTTCAATGACGGCCTCTGCGACTCGCAGAGCCATTCAATAGTTTGAGATCCGCCATGAGCGCCACGCCCCCCATCCTCCAAAGCCTGATCGCCAATCGCTGGATTGGCACGCAATCTGATCGCGCGCTGCACAGCGCCATCAACGGCCGCGCCGTGGCGCTGACGCATGCGGACGAGATCGACTTCGGCGAAAGCCTGGCCTATGCGCGGGGTCAGGCCTTGCCTGCGCTGCTGAAGCTGGACTTCCAGCAGCGCGCGGCCTTGCTCAAGGCCTTGGCCACCTACCTGATGGAGCACAAGGAGGCGCTCTACGCCGTCTCGGTGCACACCGGTGGCACGCGTTCCGACAATTGGATCGACGTGGAAGGTGGCATCGGCACTTTGTTCGCCTACGCCAGCATCGGCCGCCGTGAACTGCCCAGCAGCAATGTCTTCCACGAAGGCCCGGCCATCGCCCTGGGCAAAGAAGGCCAGTTCATGGGCTCGCACATCCTGGCGCCCAAGCGCGGCGTGGCCGTGCACATCAATGCCTTCAACTTCCCCATGTGGGGCATGTTGGAAAAGTTCGCGCCCAGCTTCCTGGCGGGCATGCCTTGCATCGTCAAGCCGGCCACCGCCACGTCCTTCGTGGCCGAGGCCTGTGTGCGCTTGATTCATGCGTCAGGCTTGCTGCCGGCCGGCAGCTTGCAGCTGGTCGTTGGCGGTTCGGGCGATTTGCTGGATCGTTTGGAGGAGACCGATGTGGTCACCTTCACCGGTTCAGCCGACACGGCCGCCATGCTGCGCGTCAACCCCAATCTGATTCGCCGCTCCATTCCCTTCAACGGCGAGGCCGATAGCCTCAACTGCGCCATCCTGGCGCCGGACGTGCTGCCGGGCGACCCCGAGTTCGAACTCTTTGTGCGCGAAGTGGCCCGTGAGATGACGGCCAAGACCGGCCAGAAGTGCACTGCCATCCGCCGTGCCATCGTGCCGGCTCAGCACATCGATGCGGTGGCGGCTGCGCTGCGCGAGCGCCTGGCCAAGATCAAAGTGGGTGACCCCGCCGTGGAGGGCGTGCGCATGGGCGCCCTGGCCTCCAAGGCCCAGCAGGCCGATGTGGCCGAGCGCGTGGCCTTGCTTAGCCAAGGCAATGAGACGGTGTTCGGCGCCGCGGACGGCTTCGCGCCGGTGGGTGAGGGCGTGAGCGAAGGTGCTTTCTTCTCCCCCACGCTGCTGATCTGCCGCGACGCGTTTGCGAACGAAACGGTGCATAACGTCGAGGCCTTCGGCCCGGTTTCCACCCTGATGCCTTACGAGGGCCTGGACCAGGCGCTGGCCCTGGCCGCCAAGGGCCGCGGCAGCTTGGTGGCCTCCGTCGTCACCAAGACGCCTGCGATCGCTGCCGAGGCGGTCTATCAGGCTGCAGCCTTCCACGGTCGCATTCACGTGCTGGACCGCGAGTCCGCCAAGGAGTCCACCGGCCACGGCTCGCCGCTGCCGCAGTTGAAGCATGGCGGCCCGGGACGTGCCGGCGGTGGTGAAGAGCTCGGCGGCCTGCGCGCCGTTAAGCACCATCTGCAGCGCTGCGCGGTGCAGGGTTCGCCCACCATGCTCAGCGCCATCACCGGCGAATACCAGCGCGGTGGCAAGGTGCAAGAGGATGCGATCCACCCCTTCCGCAAGTACTTTGAAGAGATCCAGATCGGTGACTCGCTGCTGACGCATCGCCGCACGGTCAGCGAGGCGGACATCGTCAACTTCGGTGGCGTTTCCGGCGACTATTTCTATATGCACTTCGACGAAGTGGCGGCCAAGGACACGCAGTTTGGCCAGCGCATTGCGCATGGTTACTTTGTGCTCTCGGCGGCGGCCGGCTTGTTTGTGTCGCCCGCGCCCGGCCCGGTGCTGGCCAATTACGGCCTGGACACTTTGCGCTTTGTGAACCCGGTGGCGATTGGTGACACCATCCAAGCCCGCCTGACTTGCAAGCGCCGCATCGACCGTGGCAATCGCCCTGACCAGCCGCCGCAAGGCGTGGTGGCCTGGGACGTGCAGGTGATGAACCAGCGCGGCGAGTTGGTCGCCAGCTACGACATCCTGACCCTGGTGGCCAAGAAGCCGGCTTGAGGGTGACGCCCGGTGTTCGTGATACCTTCTCCGCATGAGTACCGATATCACCGACACCGTTTTGAACCCCGAAGACACCTGGACCCAGGGCGACTTGCTCTGGCGCGATGAGCGCTGGACTGCCCAGGTCATCAAGAACGAAGACGACGAAGGCTGGGCCGTGGCCATGACCCTGGCCGGCGAACAAGAGCCGGCTCTGGTCGGCCCCTGGACCATGGGGCGCGACAAAAAGAACCCCAAGCCCTTGTCGGCCCCGGCGTTTCACACCTTGGTGAAGACCGCATCCGAAGTGCTGCGTCGCCATGAGCAGCAGCTGCATGCCCAATTACACAAAAGCCTCAAGCTCGATACCGAGCAAGGCCGCGTGCAAGTGCTCTTGGACATCGTTCCGGACGAAGACAACCCCTATGCCACCTTGAGTGCCAAGGACGCCGGGGGCGAACTGCTAGCGCAGCGCCGGGTCGAGGCGGGTTTCAAATTCAACGAGACTTCGGCGCGCAACTGGCTGGCCAGTTTGGAGCTCTGATTCGGAAGAGTGATGACGGTGCGGGCCGCTCAGGCCCGCCGCAGCGCTAGGAAGAGGGTGGGGCGCCTGAGCGCTCACTCCCCGGAGGTTTTGCCGTTGGCGGCGTTTTTCAGATCGGCGCGGCGTGCGCCGGTGAAGCGCTTGGACCAATAAGCTTCACGCATGTCCTCAACCCGAACGGCGCCGCCAACGCGAGGGGAGTGGATGAACTTGCCTTCGCCCACGTAAATGCCCACATGCGAGAAGGTACGGCGCATGGTGTTGAAGAACACCAGATCGCCGGGCTTGAGTTCTTCCTTCTTGACCTGCAAGAGGCTGGACAGCTTGGCCTGTTCGTCAGCCCGGCGCGGCAGGATCAGGCCCACGCTGGACTCAAAAATATGGCGGGTGAAGCCGCTGCAGTCAAAACCGCTTTCGGCCGTGCTGCCGCCTCGGGTGTAGCGCACGCCCAGAAAATTCATGGCCGACAAGACCATGTCGGACGCGCCGTCCCGCACCTGGTTCAAGAGCTTGTTGGACTCGCCCTGGGCTTGCGCCAGCAGGCCATGCTCTTGCAAAAATCGGCTGACCGGGTCGGCCTGCAAGGCGGCTGCATCGGCGCTGAGGATAGGCGGATTGCCCGTGCTGGTCACGGTGGGTGCGGCTGCCTGAGCGGGCGTTGTTGGTTTGACGTTGCTGCCCAAGGCGGCTGTCGCGCCAGTTGCCGCTGGCGCCGTCGACTGCGCACCGGGCTTTTGCAATTGGGCCTGGCCAAAAGCGCCGGTCATGGTGCCGGGCGGCGGGGCCTTGCTTGCGCCGCTTGCATTCTGCTGCTGCGCCCACGCGCTTTGGCCCATCGCCAGTGTCAGAACCAGGGCCGCAAGCGTGCCCAACACAAAGCGCGGCTGGCTTGGGCTGGTGCAAAGGCTGGGGGTGGAGGTCCTCGCGCGAGGGGCTGTCGTCATGGTCGACGCGCAGCTTAGGTGCGGGTGCTTGCGGGTGTCAAGCAAAGTGAAGGCAAGCTAGGGAAAGTCTGAGTCAAATCAAGGCCTTGGATGAATTCAAGCGATGGAAGGATTGGAACACATCTGCCCGCCGTGCCGTTCCGCCCGGCGCAGCCAAGAGCGGCGCTTGTGTGAACAATGCCTTGTCCCCTCATTTGTCATTCGGGCTTGGCTGCTTGTGCTGAAAATGGCCGGCGGTGAATAGCACCGGCAAATTTAGCTTTGGAGAAGCTCATGGGACTGATGGATTCATTATTGGGCGCGGCCTCACAGGCCCTGGCTGGCCAAGCCGGTCAGCAGCAAGCCGGTGGCCTTGATTTGATGGGCCTGGCCGCAGGTCTGCTGAATCAGCATGGCGGTTTGCCCGGCCTCTTGCAGCAATTGCAAAGCTCGGGCCTGATGGAACAGGTGCAGAGCTGGGTTTCCACCGGCGCCAATTTGCCGGTGTCGGGTGAACAAATCACCGCAGCGCTGGGCAGTGACAGCGTGGCCCAGATGGCCCAGCAAACCGGCTTGTCACACGGCGAGTTGGGGGCGCAATTGGCGCAGTGGCTGCCCCAGATCATCGATCATTTGACGCCCAATGGTCAGGCGCCTGCTGCCGGTTCTGCTGGCGGCGTCGATCTCGGCAATTTGGCGGGCATGTTGGGCGGCTTGCTCAAGCAAGGCTGAGCTTTCGGCTTGCCATGAAGGGCCGATGTCTCGGTCCTTCAATGTCCTCTTGCGGCGGCTAGCTTTGGGGCGCCCTCAGGGCTTGCCGCGGCCACGGCCGGCGTTTTCTTGCCATTCGGCGGCGATAAACTGCAGCACGCTGTCGCTGTGGTGTGGGCCAATCACTTGATGGGCCAGTTGCTTGACCTCGCTGATCGCGTTGGCCACCGCAATGCCGCGGTGGGCGGCGCGCATCATCTTGATGTCGTTGACATGGTCGCCGAACACCACCACCTCGCGCGCGTCCAGCCCGTAGCGTTGGGCCAGGGTCTGGATGGCCTGATCCTTGGTGGCGCGTCGGTCGTGCACGGTCAGCCAAGGCCAGCCCGGCAGATAGAGGTCTTCGGCCACATGGGTTTCGACCTGCTCGCCGCAAAGTGCTTCGATTTCGGCTTGCAGGGCCAGTAGCACCGGCTCACGGTCTACCACCACAAACGTCACCACCGGGTCGCCGAGTTCGTCTTGCAGTCGGGCAGAGTGGCGCAGGCGCGGATCGGCGTTGCGCAGGCGCTCGTCGATGAAGCGCTGCTGGCCTTCGTTCTCAGCCGCCTGGTAGAACAATTGGTCGCCCAGCGCGCCATGGGTGGAGAAGAAGGGCAGGCTGCCTTGGCGCCGAATCAGGCCGAACAACTCTTGCGCCAAGGCCGGCTCGATCGAATGCACCAACTCATGCCGGCCGCTGGCCATATCGCTGATGTAGGCGCCGTTGGACGAAATCACCGGCAAGCGCAAGGGCAGATCGCCAAGAATGCGCGCGATGGAAGACACGTGGCGCGCACTCGCCACCGTGAAGCAAAGCCCTTCGTCCAACATGCGAGCCAGGCCTGCGCGGGTGCTGGCGGAGAGCTGGGCCTGGGGGTCGAGCAGGGTGCCGTCGAGATCGGAAACGTAGAGAGTCATGGTGGTGTGACGGCGAGCGGAAGGGGCTTGAGTCGTGCAAGAAAAAAGGCGACCTTACGGTCGCCTTTGGGATTGTGCGCCAAAGCTTGGCGTAGAGTGCTTAGAGTACCTCGGAGGCGAAATCCGCCAAGCGTGAGCGTTCGCCCCGCGCCAGGGTCACATGCCCGCTGTGCGCCCAGCCCTTGAAGCGGTCCACGGCATAGGTCAGGCCCGAGCTGCCCTCGGTCAGATAGGGCGTGTCGATCTGCGCCAGATTGCCCAGGCAAACGATCTTGGTGCCGGGGCCGGCACGGGTGATCAGGGTCTTCATCTGCTTGGGCGTCAGGTTTTGTGCCTCGTCGATGATGACGTATTTGTTCAAGAAGGTGCGCCCGCGCATGAAGTTCAGGCTCTTGATCTTGATCTTGCTGCGCACCAGGTCATTGGTGGCGGCGCGGCCCCATTCGCCGGCGGCGCTGTCGCCGCGCGCCAGCACTTCCAGGTTGTCGTCCAGTGCGCCCATCCAGGGGCTCATTTTTTCTTCCTCGGTGCCGGGCAGGAAGCCGATGTCTTCGCCCACCGGCACGGTGACGCGGGTGACGATGATTTCGGAATAGCGCCGGTCATCCAGCACTTGGGATAGGCCGGCGGCCAGGGCCAGCAAGGTCTTGCCGGTGCCGGCCGTACCCGTCAGCGTGACGAAATCGCAGTCCGGATCGAGCAGCAGATTGAGGGCGAAATTCTGCTCGCGATTGCGTGCGGTGACGCCCCAGCAAGCATGCTTTTGGTTGCCGTAGTCCTTCAAGGTGCGCAGCACAGCGGTCTTGCCGGTGATCTCCAGCACCTTGGCGTAGAGCGGCGCGGCGCCTGGCGCCTCCAGATAAAGCAGCTCGTTAATCAGCAGCGAAGGCACCAGCGGGCCGCTGATGCGATAGAAGGTGATGCCGCCCTGGCTCCAGCTTTCCATGGTCTTGCCATGGCGCTCCCAGAAATCGGCCGGCAAGGCCTGCACGCCGGTGTAAAGCAGGTCGGAGTCTTCCAGGGTCTTGTCGTTGCGGTAGTCCTCAGCGGCCAGACCGAGGGCGCGCGCCTTGATGCGCATATTGATGTCTTTGGACACCAGCACCACTTCGCGGTTCGGCTCCTTGAGCTTCAGGGCTTGCACCACACCGAGGATCTGGTTGTCCGCCTTGCCTTGCGGCAGGCCGGCGGGCAGGGGGGTGTCTAGCAGCTGGGTCTGGAAGAACAGCTTGCCGCCGGCTTCGCGGTGACCGGTGTGGTCCAGCGGCAGGCCCAAGGCCATTTCCTCGACGCTGCTGCCCTGCAGGCCGGCCGCCAAGGTGTCGAGTTCGCGGCTGACCTGGCGCACATTGCGGGCCACTTCGGTCATGCCCTTTTTGTGCCCGTCCAGCTCTTCGAGCGTGATCATGGGCAGGTAGATGTCATGTTCCTCGAAGCGGAACAGGCTCATCGGGTCGTGCATCAGCACATTGGTGTCCAGCACAAAGAGCTTGGGCTCGCCGCTCTCGGCCCGTTTGCCGCTGCGCGGCTTGCGGGCCAGGGGACTGGGCTTGAGAGCAGGTGCCTGGGCGCGCGGCTTGGCTGCTGCGAAAGTGGTTTGCACGGCCGGCGCAGCTGCTGCGGTGATCTTGGGCTGGGCTGCGGGCGCTGGTGCTGCGGCGAGTGGCGCCGCCGCCTTTGCCGCTTGGGGGCTGCTGCTGGCGGGTGCCTTGGCCTGAACAGCGGCGCTGTCCGGCAGGCTGCGGGACTTGGCCGCTGGCTTGGCGGGCGGTGTCTGGCGCTGGGTGCCGGGCTTGCTCACGGCCAGAGTGTTGTCAAAAGCGGTGGGGTCAAGGCGGCTGGCGCGTTTGGTCGGGGGCTTTGGCAGTGGCATGGTGGGCTAAGGTTCAGGCTGCGTTGGCGCAACCTTGGTGGGAATACGGCGCGCAGAAAAAGCAAAAGCCGCACAGGCAGCTGTACGGCTTTGGAATTTTGGCTACACGGCGCTCGGGCATGAGCCCATTATGCACAAAGCGATGTGACGCGTTGATGCTCGCCCCTAGTGCATCGTTTGCGCATCTTTCACGCGACAGTGCGGGCTTGAAAATGAAAAAAGCCGACCCGGATTGATCCAGAATCGGCTTTTGGCTCGGCCAGTGAGGGCCGCGCGACTGAGGCTTAACTCAGGCTGCTTCCTTCTTGGTCAGCAGCTTGACTTCCTTCAGCACTTCGTCGACGTGGCCGGCGACCTTGATGCCACGCCATTCGGCGCGCAGCACGCCCGAGGGGTCGATCAGGAAGGTGGAGCGCTCGATGCCCTTGACCTTCTTGCCGTACATGATCTTGTTCTTGACCACGCCAAACATATGGCAGAGCTTCTCTTCGGTGTCGGCGATCAGCTCGAAGGGCAGCTCAAGCGTTTGCTTGAACTTCTCATGCGAAGCCATATTGTCGCGGGAGACACCCAGAACGACTGCTCCGGCCTTGACGAAGTCCTTATGGCGGTCACGGAACTGCATGGCCTCCGTTGTGCATCCTGGCGTGTTGTCCTTTGGGTAGAAGTACAACACCACGGCTTGACCTGAATAGGTATGTGGTGTGAACTTCACGCCTCCGGTGGCGAGGGCTTCAATTTCCGGGAGTGGTTTGTTGAGCGCTGGCGTCATGTGGCCTTATGGGTATGATGCGCCTGGTAGGGCATAGCCGTCCATTATACGTTGAATGGCGAGTGCCCTTGGCCGCCGCGCCCGCGCCCCCCTAGCTGAGCGTGCCGCAAGACCAACATCCTGCTTTGTGGTGCTTGACAAGGCGCGGTGAGTGCGGGAATCGCGCGCCGGCGCTTAACTTTCTATCAGAAGTGCCGCCAAAACGGCCCGGCCCTCGCTGGCCAGCACGTTGTATGTGCGACATGCGGCCGCCAGGTCCATGGTCTCCACGCCGATGCGCTGCCCGATCAAGCATTGATACAACGCCGGATTGGCGAAGCGAATGCGGCTGCCGCTGCCGAAAATCACCAGCTCAGGTTTGCAGGCCAGCATTTGCTCAAAATGCGCCGCGCTTAAATCCTCAAAGCGTTGCAGCTGCCAGGCTTGCACCTCGCCTTGCCAGGGCACCAGCAAGCTGGCGCTGTGCTGGACCTTGTTGACCCACACGCTGCGGCCATCGTGGTGCGAAATGCTGTTGCCGCCGAGCGGCTCGTCGAGTTGGAATTTCATCTGGGCTAAGCCTGGGTCAATGAGAAGCGAACGCTTGGCGCGGGAGGGCCTGCTACCCTGTGATTAAATTGTATGTTTTGCAGCGCAGCAATGCCGCTGCAGCCGCCTTCAGCCCGTGTGTCACTATCAGGAGTGCCCGCTTTGAGACCGATAGCCAAGTCCGCCAAACTAGCCAATGTCAGCTACGACATTCGGGGTCCCGTGCTGGACAAGGCGCGAGCGATGGAGGAAGAAGGCCAGAAGATCATCAAGCTGAATATCGGCAATGTGGCCGCCTTCGGCTTGGAGCCGCCTGACGAGATCGTGCAGGACATGATACGTAACCTGCCCGCCGCGGCCGGCTACACCGATTCCAAAGGCCTGTTCGCGCCCCGCAAGGCGGTGGTGCATTACTGCCAGGAAAAGCAGATCCGCGGCGTCACCATCGACGACGTCTACCTGGGCAATGGCGCGTCCGAGCTGATCCAGATGAGCATGCAGGCCTTGCTCAACGATGGCGACGAAATGCTGATCCCCAGCCCCGACTTCCCGCTCTACACCGCGGTCGTGGGCCTGAGCGGCGGCCGCCCGGTTCACTACCTCTGCGATGAACAGTCGGGCTGGACGCCGGACATCGAGGACATCCGCGCCAAGATCACCCCGCGCACCCGTGGCATCATCGTCTGCAACCCGAACAACCCGACCGGCGCGCTTTACCCGACGCAAGTCTTGCTGGACATCATCGAGCTGGCGCGCCAGCACCAGCTGATCGTCTTCGCCGACGAGATCTACGACAAGACCCTGTACGACGGCAACACCCACGTCAGCATGGCCAGCCTGGCGGACGATGTGCTGTTCGTCACCTTCAACGGCTTGTCCAAGAACTACCGCTCTTGCGGCTACCGTGCCGGCTGGATGGTGGTGTCTGGCGAGAAGCGCCATGCCCGCGACTACATCGAAGGCCTGAATATGTTGGCCAGCCTGCGTCTGTGCTCCAACACCCCGGGCCAGTTGGCGATTCAGACCGCGCTGGGCGGCTATCAAAGCATCAAGGACTTGGTGGCGCCGACCGGCCGCCTGTGCCGCCAGCGTGATTTGGCTTATGACTTGTTGACGCAGATTCCCGGCGTTAGCGTGGTGAAGCCCAAGGCCGCGCTGTATATGTTCCCGCGCCTGGACCCCAAGATTTACCCGATTCAGGATGACCAGCAATTTGCCTACGAATTGCTGGCCGAAGAGAAGGTCTTGATCGTGCAAGGCACCGGTTTCAACTGGGGCGCGCCGGATCACTTCCGCCTGGTCTTCTTGCCGGCCGTCGATGACCTGCAGGAGGCCATTGGCCGCATCGAGCGCTTCCTGGCGCATTACCGAAAACGGCACAGCGTCTGACACAAGACCCCGCAGCAACAGCATTTAGCGACGAACGAAAACACACCATGAAACCGATCAAAGTAGGCTTGTTGGGCATTGGCACCGTCGGCACGGGCACCTTCCATGTGTTGCAACGCAATCAGGCTGAGATTCGCGGCCGCGCCGGCCGTGGCATTGAAGTGAGCATGGTGTGCCGCCGCGATCTGGCCGCTGCGCGTGCCGTGGTTGGCGATAGCGATGTTGTGGTGACCGCCGACCCCTACGCCATCATCAACAACCCCGAGATCGACATCGTGGTCGAGACCATCGGCGGCTGCGGCCTGGCGCGTGAGTTGGTGCTGGCTGCGATTGCCCAGGGCAAGCATGTGGTGACGGCCAACAAGGCCTTGCTGGCCGTTCATGGCACCGAAATCTTCGAAGCCGCGCGCGCCAAAGGCGTGATGGTGGCGTTTGAAGCCGCCGTGGCCGGTGGCATCCCCATCATCAAGGCCTTGCGCGAGGGCTTGAGTGCCAATCGCATCGAGTGGATCGCCGGCATCATCAACGGCACCACCAATTTCATCCTGTCGGAAATGAAGGCCAAGGGCCTGGACTTCGATGTGGTGCTTAAAGAAGCGCAACGCTTGGGCTATGCCGAGGCCGACCCCACCTTCGACATCGAAGGCGTGGACGCGGCTCACAAGCTGACCATCATGAGCGCCATCGCGTTCGGCGTGCCGGTGCAGTTCGACAAGGCGCATGTGGAAGGCATCACGGCCCTGCAAGCGGCCGACATTCGCTACGCCGAACAACTCGGCTACAGAATCAAGCTGCTGGGCCTGACCCGCCGCCGTGAGAACGGCATTGAGCTGCGCGTGCACCCCACGCTGGTGCCCGCCAATCGCCTGATCGCGAATGTGGAAGGCGCCATGAACGCGGTGTTGGTGCAGGGCGATGCCGTGGGCACGACGCTGTACTACGGCAAGGGCGCGGGCGCTGAGCCCACGGCCTCGGCCATCGTGGCCGATCTGGTCGATGTGACCCGCCTGGCCACGGCCGACCCGGATCACCGCGTGCCGCATCTGGCCTTCCAACCCGACGCGATGAGCAATACGCCGGTGCTGGTGATGGATGATGTGATCACCGCCTACTACCTGCGCCTGCGCGTGGCCGATCAAGCTGGTGTGCTCTCACGCATCACCACCATCCTGGCTGAGCATGACATCTCCATCGACGGCATGCTGCAGCGCGAATCCGCCGATGGCGAGAAGCAGACCGACCTGATCATCCTGACCCACGAAACCGTCGAAGGCCGCATGAACAAGGCGCTGGCCCAGATGCAGGCACTGCCGACTGTGCTGGCCCCCATCGTGCGCATCCGCAAGGAAGACCTGGCCTGATATGAAGTACATCAGCACCCGCGGCGACAAGACCGAACGTAGTTTTTGCGAGATCTTGCTGGAAGGCCTGGCGCCCGATGGCGGCCTCTATCTGCCTCTGAGCTACCCCAAAGTCAGCGCTGACACGCTGACGCGCTGGCGTGGCCTGGCCTATGCCGACCTGGCCTTTGAGATTTTGTCGCTCTATATCGACGACATCCCGAGCGAAGACCTGCGCGCCATCACCCGCCGCACCTACACCGAGGCGGTGTTCGGCACGCCCGAGATCACGCCGCTGAAGCCCTTGGGGTCAGGTCTTGCCTTGCAAGCCCTGTCCAATGGCCCGACCTTGGCCTTCAAGGACATGGCTATGCAGCTGCTGGGTCAGTTGTTCGAGTACGAGCTGGGTCGGCGCGGTGAAACGCTCAACATCCTTGGCGCCACCTCGGGCGATACCGGCAGCGCAGCCGAGTACGCCATGCGCGGCAAGGCCGGCGTGAATGTGTTCATGCTCAGCCCGGCCGGCCGCATGAGCCCCTTCCAGCAGGCGCAGATGTTCAGCCTGCAAGACGCCAATATCCACAACATCGCCATCGAAGGCGTGTTTGATGATTGCCAGGACATCGTCAAGGCGGTCAGCAACGATCTGGAATTCAAGCGCAAATACAAGATCGGCACGGTCAACTCGATCAACTGGGCCCGTTTGCTGGCGCAGGTGGTCTATTACTTCGCGGGCTATTTCCAGGCCACGCAGAGCAACGACGAGAAGGTCAGCTTCACCGTGCCCTCGGGCAATTTCGGCAATGTGTGCGCGGGCCATGTGGCGCGCATGATGGGTTTGCCCATCGTCCAATTGGTGGTGGCTACCAATGAGAACGATGTGCTGGACGAGTTCTTCCGCACCGGCATCTACCGGGTGCGCAACGCGGCCGAAACGCACGAGACCTCCAGCCCGTCGATGGACATTTCCAAGGCCAGCAATTTCGAGCGCTTTGTGTTCGACCTGCTGGGCCGCAATGGCGCCTTGGTCAAGAGCTTGTTCGGTGAGGCGCTGCACACCCAGGGCCGCTTTGTGCTGAACGCTGATCAGTTCGAAGCAATCTCGCAATACGGCTTTGTCTCGGGTGCCAGCAGCCATGCGGACCGTCTGGCCACCATCCGCCAGACCTACGAAGACTTTGGCGTCATCGTTGACACCCACACGGCCGACGGCCTCAAAGTCGCACACGCCCATGCCCGGCGCGGCATCACGATGCTGGTGCTGGAAACGGCGCTGCCGGCCAAGTTCGCCGCCAGCATCAAAGAGGCCATTGGCATCGAGCCACCGCGACCCGCGGGTCTCGAGAATATCGAGGCCTTGCCCAAGCGCGTGGTGACCATGGCGGTCGATGTGGCAGCCGTGAAGGCCTTTGTTGAACAACATGTCTGAGCAGCCCCAGGCCTTCAAACGCCCGCCCATGCAAAGTCTGGATGAGGCGCTGGCGCGCCTCTTGTCCGCGGTGCAGCCCTTGGGTGAGCCGGAGAGTGTGGCCACGCAAGAGGCGCTGGGCCGGGTGCTGGCGGCCGAGGTTCGCTCGCTGCTGGATGTGCCGCCGGCCGACAACACCAGCATGGACGGCTATGCCCTGCGTGCCGCCGATGTGAGCGCCCCCGGCACACTGCTGCCGGTGACTCAGCGGGTGCCGGCCGGTGTGGTGGGTGCGGTGCTGGCCCCTGGTAGCGCGGCGCGCATCTTCACCGGTGCGCAGATTCCCATCGGCGCCGACGCGGTGGTGATGCAGGAGCAATGCGAGGCTGTGGCCGACTCGGACTCCGGCGCAGGACTGGGCCAGGTACGTGTCAACACGCTGGTGCAAAGCGGGCAGTGGATTCGCCGCCGCGGTGAGGATGTGCAAGAGGGTCAGGTCGTGCTGGCGCAGGGCGCCAGGCTCGATGCGGCGGCCCTAGGCCTGGCGGCCTCGGTCGGTGCGGCTCAGCTTTCGGTCGCGCGACGCCCGCGCGTCGCCTTGTTCTCCACCGGCGATGAACTCGTCATGCCCGGTGAGCCGCTCAAGCCCGGCGCCATCTACAACTCCAATCGCTTCACGCTGCGGGCCTTGTTGCAAGGCCTGGGCTGCGAGTTGACTGACCTAGGCATCGTGCCCGATCAGCTGGAGGCCACGAGTGCCGCCTTGCGTGCGGCCGCGGCTCAAGCGGACTTGATCATCACCTCGGGCGGCGTATCGGTCGGCGAGGAAGATCATCTGCGCCCCGCCGTGCAGGCGGAGGGCCGGCTGGACCTGTGGCAGATCGCCATCAAACCGGGCAAGCCGCTGGCCTTTGGTGAAGTGAATAAGGCCACTGGCGGCAAAGCCTGGTTCATCGGCTTGCCTGGTAATCCGGTGTCGAGCTTTGTGACCTTTTTGCTGCTGGTGCGCCCGGTAATTCTGCGTTTGCAGGGTGCTGCGAAAACAGCGCCGGTGGGTTTTGGTTTGCGGGCCGATTTTGCTTGGCCCAAGCCCGACCGCCGGCGCGAATTCTTGCGCGTGCGGGTGAATGCGCAGGGTGGCCTGGATCTATTCCAGAACCAAAGCTCTGGCGTGCTCAGTTCGGCCGTTTGGGCCGATGGCTTGGTAGACAACCCAGCGGGTCAAGCCATTGCCAAGGGTGATTGGGTGCACTTTGTGCCCCTGAATGAATTGTTGAGCTGAGCTGAAGCGATGACCATCAAGATTGAAGTGCGTTACTTCGCGGCGCTGCGTGAGCAGCTGGGTGCGGCGCAGAGCCTCGAACTGGCCCAGGCTTGCAGTGTGGGCGACTTGCGCGATCAGCTGATCGCCAGTTCCAGCCAGCATGCCCAGGCCTTGTCGCGCGCCAAAGCTCTGCGTTGCGCGCTCAACAAAAACCTGTGCGCTGAAACCGCGGTGCTGAGCGACGGTGACGAACTGGCCTTCTTCCCGCCGGTGACCGGCGGTTGATGCGCGTCCTGGCTTCAGCGCCCTAGACATGCAAGGCCTGCACCTCACTGCCGATTTGCGCGGCTGCGCGACCGAGCAGGCCTTGATGGTCGA
This sequence comes from Paucibacter sp. KCTC 42545, assembly GCF_001477625.1. NCBI lineage: Bacteria > Pseudomonadati > Pseudomonadota > Betaproteobacteria > Burkholderiales > Sphaerotilaceae > Roseateles > Paucibacter sp. KCTC 42545. The sequence goes on along the minus strand of NZ_CP013692.1, from coordinate 2,727,003 downwards.
TCCGGCCGCCCTGCGTGCGCTTTGCTTGGCGGCGGTGGCCAAGGCCGGGCTGACGGCCGTGGGCGAGCTGTTTCACCGGTTTGCGCCTGCGGCTGGCGAAACGCAAACCGGCATCACCGGCGTGCTTTTGCTGGCGGAGTCGCATCTGGCGGTGCACACCTGGCCCGAGTTGGGCGGGGTCACGCTGGACGTCTATGTCTGCAATTTCGGCCAAGACAATAGCGTCTGCGCTGAAGCCTTAATGCAGCAGCTGATCAGCGCCTTTGCGCCACAGCAGCTGAGCCGGCAAGCCTTGCAGCGTGGCTAAAAGTGGCAATGGCGCATCGGCCATGAAAAAGCCCCACCGAAGCAGGGCTTTTTTCCATCCTTCAAGCCGCTAAGGGCAGGGGATTAGAAAGCGTAGTTCAGGCCCAGATTGAACTGGCTGATGCGTGCCGACAGCTTGTTGCCGCCCACTTCGAACTTGTTATTGCCCAGATCGGCGTACTCACCGCGGATGCTCAGGTTGTTGCCGAGCTGGTATTGCGCGCCGATGCCGATGACGGCGGCGTTGGAGTCGAAGGAGACCGTAGCGCCCTTGACGGCCACTTCCAGCACGTTGTGGGTCAGGCCCAGGCGTGCGTAGACCGAGAAGCCGTTTGCCAAAGGCAGGAGGCCCAGGACGGAGACTTGTGCGGCATTGGCGCGCACGGTGCCGACGTCGATGTCTTGCGAGGCCAGGCGGCGCAGCGAGCCTTCGAAGGCCACGTTGTCGTTCAGTTGGTAGCCCACCAGCGCGCCGAAGCCGGTTTGGCCATCGGACTCGCCGTCAGCCTTGAAGGTGGTGCGGCCGACGTCGGCGCCCACGTACCAGCTATTGCCAGCCGCGGAAGCGGATGCAACGGCGACGAAGGACAGGGCGGCAGCAGCGATGATTTTTTTCATTCTCAGATTTCCAGTTGTTGTCCAGGGATTTCCCTAGGGGGCGGGATCCTAACAAAGCTCTGAGGCACTTCAGCCCCAAGGCGTTGCGTTCTCCCATCACACTGGCCAAGGTGAAAAATTCCTTTGCTGCCGATCATCCTCAGTCCGGCTTGGCTTGCTCGGCCATCACAGCGCTAGCCTTATCCCCCAGCAGGTAACGGGCCCCACTGCCATATTGGGCCGCGCCATCATTGGGGTTGTAGAGCGCGCACTTTTTCAGTGACAAGCAGCCGCAGCCAATGCAGGCGCTGAGTTGATCGCGCAACTGGGTCAGCGCCTGAATTTTTTGATCGAGCAGGGGGCGCCAGGAGCGGGAGAGGCGTTCCCAATCGGCCGGTGTGGGCGTGCGGCCGTCCGGCAGGCTGGCCAGCGCAGCCTTGATCTGCTCCAGGCTCAAGCCCACGGTTTGGGCTGCGCGGATGAAGGCTACCCGCCGCAAGTCGCTGCGCCGGTAGTGGCGCCGGCCCGCGGCATTGCGCAAGCTGCCCAGCAAACCTTGCTGTTCGTAAAAGCGCAAGGCGCTGGCGGCCAAGCCGCTGCGCTTGGCCAACTCACCGATGGGCATATTGGGATCTTCAGTGGCTTTGGCTGGCATCGCGCGAATGAAGTGCTTGACTTCAAGTTAACTTGAACTTTCAGTATAGGCGTCTGTCTCGCAAATGAAGAAAGGACTCTGAGATGCAAACCCAGCTTGATGACGCCAAGGTTCTGACCCATCCCCCCACCGCAGCCACCGCAGCCACCGCAGCAGCTTCCTCGGCAAGCGCAAGCCCAGCCACAAGCGACCAGGGCGGCGACGCCACGAGCGCAAGCTCTACCCGCGCCGAATTGGCGGATGTGCATGAGTTGCTGGCACAAGGCCTGAGCTATCCGCCCGAATACCGTGATCAGCTGGCCAACCACCTGCCGATGGCCTTGCATGCCTTGTTCGAGCTGGGCGCCAGTCCGCAGCAGCTGCGTGCGTTTGAGTCGGGCTATGCGCGCCGCTTCGAGGGCCTTGCCCGCCCCGAGCCGGCACCTGCAGCCGCCGATTGGCTGGCTTTGCGCGGGCAAATGAGCGCCTATGCGCCTTTGCGGGCGTTCTTCGAGACTGCGCTGGCGCAGGAGGGGCGAGATGCCTTGCTGCGCCGCGTCTTGCCTGAGCTGATGGATGCAGGCCTGGCGACCGCCGCCTTTCATGGCCTGATTCGCACGGCGCACGCCATCCAGGCGGGGTATGAGCCCGAACTGGCGTCCGCCTTGGCTTACTGGGCCTCGCGTTGGCAGGCTTTGCCGGCGCCACGCCTTGTTGCTGAGCCACCGAGCTTGGCTTTGCCGGATTGGGTCGCCGAGTTGGCCGCCCGCGCGCAGGGCTGGCGCAGCGAAGCGCCGCTGATCCAACTGCGCATGATGGAGGCCAGCGCCACGCCCACCTATCAGCTGCTTGCCGACGCCTTGGCGCCGGCCGCTGATGCGCCGACGCGCGTGGCCGAACTGGCGCAACTGGCACTTGAGATCTATATGCAAACGCGCAACTTCACCGTGCTGCACATGATCACGGGTCTGCGCGCCCTGCGAGTTGTGCTGCCCTGGCTGGCCCAGCCCGAACAGGTGCAACTGCAGCTGGCGCGGGCACTCACGGCCGCCTACCTGGCGGGCCGCGTCACGCCGCTGGCCCGGCGGCCGGCCGCGCTGCCGCAAAGCTGGCCCGAGGTGCTGGCGCTGGCCAGGGCCTCGGATGACGACCATCTGATCAAGCTGGCCCATGCCTGCCAAGACGAGGCCAGGGCTTACGGTGAGCCGCGCTACTTGCAAGCGGCTGCCCTCGCTGTGGCGATGGCGTCCTACTAGGCGCTTGGTTCAAGCCCAAGCGGCCGCTTGCAACACCTCCTCAAGGCGGCCGCCAAAGGCGCGCTGTGCGTCTGGGCGCAGGGTATATCCAGCATCTTTTTCCAGTGTTTTGAGGCGACCCGAATTTGCAACTGAACTCTTACAGGTATTACCAAATGTAAAAGGTGGAATTTAAGTGGTATTGCCGGTTGATCTGGGTACCTGTCTTGCGGCATATTTCGGGTCGGAGGGCGAATAGCGGAATTTTCTGCTGCATAGAAATTTGCCTGCATACAGAAGTATTTTCAAAGCCTCTCAAAACCACTTTGGAATAGATAAATAGAAGCAAGCCATGAATAAATTGTCCCTTATTGCCCTTGCCGTGCTGGCAAATTCGGCCTTCGCCCTCAGCCCCGCCTGGAAGCCCGATACTTTTTACGCGGCCGGCGCCGTGGTGTCTTATCAAAACAATGAATACCGGGCGCTGGTCAATCAGGTTGACTATCTCAGCACCGGCTGGAACCCCAGCAATACCGCATTGTGGGTTCTCGTCAGTGCCGGCGGCGGCGGCAACCCAGCGCCCGCACCCAGCCCTGCGCCGGCACCTAGCCCCGCGCCAGCACCTACGCCAACACCGCCGGCCCCCGGTGGTTCGGGAGGCACCTGCGCTTTGCTTTGGGATGCCAATCAAGTCTATCTGGGCGGGCAAACCGTCAGCCTTAACGGCGTGAGCTACAAGGCCAATTGGTGGACGCGCGGCGATAGCCCCGTAACAGCCAGCGGCCCCGCCGGCAGCGGCAAACCCTGGACCACGCTGGGTGCTTGCTCGGGCAGTGCGCCTGCGCCTTCGCCCGCGCCTTCACCCGCCCCTACGCCCGCACCGTCGCCGGCGCCCACACCTGCACCTTCGCCCGCCCCGACGCCAGCACCAGCGCCCGCACCTACACCCAGCGGCAAGCTGCCCGCTGAGGCCTTGAGCGCCAATGCCACCGGCCGGGTCTATGTGGGTTACTACCCGAGCTGGAGCGATAACTGGTTTGATGCCAGCGGGAAAACGGCGGCCGAGGTCTATGCCGCCAGCAAATTCGCCCGCATCCCCGCCAATTACAGCCACGTCATGATTTCCTTTGCCGATCCCAGCTTCAGCTGGGCTGGCCTCAGTAGCAATACCTGGTCTGGCACCGGTATTAACTTCAATGGCCGGCCTTCAGATATCAAGGCGGCAATTGATATCTTGCATCAGCGCAATATCAAGGTGATTTTGGCTGTGGGCGGTGCCACCTACGGCAACTGGGCGGCGTTGGCGGCTGAAGGTCAAGCCGGTAAGGGCACCATCATCAACTCGCTGGCGCAAATCATGCGGGACCTGAACCTTGACGGCCTGGACGTTGACTACGAGCTGGACAACAACGTCGACCAATACGCCAACGCCACCAAGGCCATGCGCAAGGCGGTGGACTTGGCCGGTAACGGCCGAATCCTCAGCGCCGCGGGCTGGTCCACCGGCGCGGATTGCACAGCAGTCACCAGCGCACAAGCCAGCTGCCTGGGTCGCCTGTCCTACTGGGGCGGCAATGCCGGCCGTGAGCGCCAACTGGCCGCCCTCTACCCTGCAGTGGCGCAGGGCTTGGACATGGTCAACGTGATGTCCTACGACGCCCGTTTTGAGAACTACGACGGTGTGACCGCTTGGAACGATTACCGCGGCTTGTTCTCGTCCAAGACCATTGTGTCTATCGGGCTGGAGTCCTCACCCGAAGGCTGGGCCGGCGGCAACTTGGTGGTCAATGACGTTGATGCCCAGTGCACTGGCTCGCGTAACCTCAAGACGCAATACGGCGCGCAGCTGAACCTGCCTTACTCGGTGGAGCGCTACAGCAATGCCGTCGTGAAGAGCCAGCACCCCAACCGCAACCCGCGGGACGGCGCCATGCTGTGGAGCATCTTGAAGACCGCCAATGGCAGCTGTGGCAGCGCCGCGCTGGCCTCGCCGGGCGGCATCGGCAAGCGCGTGTCTGAAATCTTCGGCCAAGGCAATGACCCGCTGCTGCAGCGTGCCGAATGGAAGTGATGGATTGATTGACTGACCGATTGATTCATCGATCGATTGACGCTGCGTGACTTGCGCCGGGCGCTCCAGAGATGGGCGCCCGGCGCATTTGCTTTCTAGCGAAGGGGAGGCGGGGGGTTGAGCAGCCGGATTTGCGGCAACTCGCGCATATTCCAAGGGCTGGACTGTCGATGACATGCGAGCCCTTGATTCAATCAGTTCAAAGGTGCGGTGACTGCTCCGCGCCCCTTGAGGAAAAGTTGCTGCCAAGCCGAGCCCAGATCTTGCCGGGGCAGAAGGCGCGATGCCTTCTTACTCGACCAAGCTCAGGACCAACACCGCCGCAATAACCAGCGCAATGCCCAGCCAAGCAATCGGCTTGAGTCGGTGGCCGAATAGCAGTCGGCCACAGATGGCTGTACCCAAAATGCCGATTGAGCCCCACATCGCATAGGCCACGGCGAGATCGATGCTCTTTATGGCTTGGCCCAGCATCAGGAACGCCAGCCAAAGCATGGCAATGGCGCCGAAACCCCAGGCACGGTTTTTAAAACCATTGGATTTCTCAAGCATCATATTGGCGACAATATCGCTACAGGCCGAACCCATAATAAAAATAATTGGCATCGTCTGCATAATCAAGACTCCTCGCCGAGTGCTACGCACACGATGCCCATCATGACTAATGCAAGTCCAAGCAGCTCAGTGCCCGACAAGTCTTCCTTGAACACCAGCACACTCACCAGCGAAAGCGAGGCAAGTCCGATGCCTTCCCACACGGCATAAGCAATGCCGATCGAGATTTGTCCAATGGCTTGCGATAGCAAGTAGTAGGACGCCGCCAAGGCCGCGGCCATCAACAAATAACCCTGGAAACTATCACCGCGCGAAGCATTCGCCATCAGGGTGGTGCCAGCGACTTCGGCAGCAATGGCTGACAACAAAAACAGCCACGCAACGATCAGATTCCTGTTCTTAAAACTAAGCATAAGTTCACCTATAGTTTATTCCTTTGAAAATAAAGTTTTGATATTTTACCACAAGGTATTAACTTTATAAAATAGATGAATTTCTTTGTTGTTTAGCTTGTGTAATTTGATTGTTGAGTTTTTGTGTTTGAAGAATATTATTGACGGGTGTAATTGTATTTAATGGATATTCGGCGCATCGCAAGGGACTGAAGTACGCCTGAAAATGAGGTTTAACCGACGTATTACTTCTGTCGGGGCAGTTATATACATTGCCAAGCAATAAGGCCAATCAAAGGCGTGAAAGGCCGATCTTGCTCTTACCCGCCAAACCTCAATGCTCTGCAACCCCTGCGGGCATCAAGCAGATAGGCCGATCAGTGCTGTGCGCGGCACGAAGAAAACGGCCGGGAGTGGAGGCAACGATGGGCTGCTTCCCTCAGGTCTGATCATGAGGGACAGCAAGAGCAGTGAAGCGGCAAAGCCGGCTTCATTCAGCCTCGAGCCATTGCAAGCTCTTCCGCATACCCAATTTGACGATTAGGCCCAAGCCAATGGCCAGCATGATCTTGATCAATTCCAAGCCGCGTGCGCGGGCCACAATGACTGCACGCCATAGCAAGCAGGAGGCCGACGAGATGAGTGCACCACAAGCCGCCCATTCCTTCTTCAATCACCGTGTACCAGCGGGTCGTCGCACGCTTTGCGGCGCGGCCGTGCTGAGCACGCTATTGGCCTTGCTACTCAGCGGCTGCGCGGTCGAGTTTCAAAACAAGCAGGGCGCCAAAGAGATTGCCGAGGCGGCCAAGTTGCCGGGTTCGGTAGCTACCGGCTGGCGCGTGTTTCAAGAGAACTGCGCGGCCTGCCATGGCGCTGCCGCCACCGGCACGGTCAAGGCCCCCGATCTGCTACCGCGTGTGCGTGAGATGGGTTCCGACCGCTTTACCAATTTGGTGCTGAAGCGCTATGACTGGTCCGCGTCCCAGGCTGGTGGCAATTCGGCAGGATTGAGCACCCGCCCGGTCGGCCAAGCCGTGATGCCGGCCTGGCAAAGTGACCCGGTGGTGAACGCCCATATCGTCGACCTGTACGCTTACCTCAGCGCACGCTCGGAAGGCCGACAAGGGCCGGGGCAGCCGCTGCGTTAGCAAGCCTGAGGGCTTGCCGGGCTTTTTGGTCGGCCAGCTCTTGTCTTCAGCCACCGCAGGGCATTGCGCCTGCGTCAGGGCGCCACGATGCCCAGCAATTCCACCTCAAAGACCAGCGGGGTGTTGGGTGGAATCTCGCCGCCACCGGCGCCGCGCTCGCCATAAGCCAGGTTCGAGGGGCAATGCAGCAGGGCCTTGCCGCCGACCTGCATCAGCTGCACGCCTTCGGTCCAGCATTTGATGACGCGGGACAGCGGGAATTCCGCCGGCGTGCCGCGCTTCAGGGAACTGTCGAACTCGCGGCCGTCCAAGAAGCGGCCGACATAGTGCACCCGCACCTTGTCAGCGGCGGTCGGGTGCGCGCCCGTACCCACCTTCAGGGGCTCGTAGCGGATGCCCGAGGCAGTGGTCAGCGCCTGCGCCGCACCCGCCGCACCCGACGGGGCGGCCGATGGGCTGCTTGCGGCATGGGTCGGGGCTGATGCAGGCGCTGCGGCGGCTTTGGCCGTGTTCTTGGCTGCGGCAGCTGGTTCAAGCACAGCAAAGCCGCCGAGCGTCAAGGCCAGGGTGACGATAAGACTTGTCTTGGTCATGGAGATTGCGTTGAGAACAAAACGCCATCATCGCAGCCTAGAGGCAGGCCTTTGCCATCACCGCCGGTGCCGCTGATGGCGGCGCGTCACCGGTGTTTGCCGGCGATCATTGCGGCCACCTCCACGCCGCGCGTGTAGGCCTCTTCGAAGACCGAATAGCCTGCCAGATCGCTGTGTGCAAAGTGCAGCCGGCCTTGCGGGCGGCGCAAGGCCGCCAGGCTGCTGGCGCCGCGCAGGCCCGGCACGGGGATGCTCATCGCATGGCCCCAGCGCATCAGATCGGCGCGCAGCAGCTGCCCGGGCAGATCGGGGTGGACATGGCTGAGCTCCGCCAGCACCAGGCCCAGCCAGGGCCGCCAGTCGGCTTGCAGCAGCTCCGCCCGGCGCGCTTGCGGCAGGGCCCAGTAGGCCGTCAGCACGGTGGCGCCGCTCTGCGGCGACAGGCTTTGGTGCATGGCATCGACATAGCCCAGGGCCTGGCCGCCGTAGACCACATTGTCCCAAGATGGCGGCGCGCCAACGCGTTGCAGCAAGGGCGCGCCGATGTGCAGATTGGCTACCAGCCAAGGCGCATAACGCGAGACTTGGGCGGCAGCGCGCAGCGGCGCCAGCGCGCCAGCAAGCAGCCGGTTGGCGATGAAGAGCGGCGTGGCCAGTACTACTTGCCTGGCTTCCCACACCTCGGGGCTTTGTGTGGCTTCGTTCCAGGCCTGCACCTGAACCTGATGTTTGTCGGGGCTGATGCGCAGCACCGTGCGGCCGCTGTGCAATTGAGCCTGCAGGCCGGCGCTCATGGCCTCGGTCAGGTAGCTGTTGCCTTGCGGCCAGGTCAGCACCGGCTCGCGCTCTTGGGCGCTATCACCAGGCGGGTGAAAGCCGTGGCGGCTGGCGAAATAGTGCAGGCCGGCCCAGGCGGACACAGTGGCCAGGCCGGCGCCAAAGTCGTCGCGACAGCAGTAGTCCAGATACCAAAGCAGCTGAGCGTCGTCCAGGCCTTGGCTGCGCAGCCAGGTGGCGAAGGTCTGTCCGTCCAACTCGGCGTGCTTTGGTGTCCAGCCCGCGCGGTGGCTGGGGATGGTGAAGCGCAGCTGGCGTTGCACGGCGTCCACCGCCGCCTCGAATCGCTGGTATTGCTCGCGCGTGCCGGGTGTGAGCGCGGGTGGCAGCAAACCCTCATGCCATTGGCCTTGAAAGAACAAGCGCTCTTGCGGGCTGTGGCAAAGATGGCGCTCCTCGTAAACCGGGCGGCCGAGCACTTGCCGCACCAGGCCCAGTTCTTCCAGCAGTTGGTAGACCTCTGGGCTGTCTCGGCCCGGCACGGGCAAGTAATGCGCGCCCAAGGGGCAAGCCATGCCGCCCATCTGATGGCCGCGGCTATTGCCTCCAGCGCGGTCCTCCAGTTCCAGCAGCACCACATCGTCATGCCTAGTACTCACCAAGGCGCGGGCGCAGGCAAGACCTGACACCCCGCCGCCGATGATGAGGGTCTGGCAGCGCTTGACGGGAGCGGCGGTGAAATCGGGCAGGGCCGTGCGCAGACGATGACCGCGTGCGGCCGAGGCGCCGACCCAGCCGCCGGCCACTTCAGGCGAGGGGGCTTGGCAGGCGCCGAGTAGCGCCGTGCCGGCGCCTAGGATGAGGCTGCGGCGCTTCAATGCACCTTGCCCCACTCGGCTTCGAACTCATGCACCAGGGCCTGGTTCGACAAGCGGTTCACGTCCGTGGGCAACCTTGCCATATCGGGCGGAAAGTTCATCAGCGCCGGCAGCCCCGCCAGGTTCAGAAAACGCAGGCTGTTGGGCAACGCGCGCGGCGGCGCAAAAGGCCGGCGTGCGGCGAGCACAAAGCCCCATTCGCCAAAGCTAGGTACATGGGCGTGGTAGGGCGTGGTGCTGAAACCCACCGCCTCCAGCGTGTTCACCACGGTCCAGAAGCTGCGCCGCGCAATCAGCGGCGAGGTGGTTTGTACGACGGCATAGCCGCCGGCGCTGAGGTGCTGGTCCACCAATTGGTAAAAGCTGGTGGTGTAGAGCTTGCCCAGGGCGAAATTGCTGGGGTCGGGGAAGTCGATGACGATGACGTCGAAGATCAGCGCCGGGTTTTGCTCCAGCCAGCCAAAGGCATCGGCGTTCACGATTTTCAGCTTGGGGCTCAAGAGCGCATCCGCATTGAGCTGGCGCAGCAAGGGCAGGGTGGCGAAGAGCTGGGTCATATGTGGGTCCAGCTCCACCAGGGTGACGCTTTCCACCGAGGGGTAGCGCAGCACCTCGCGCACGGCCATGCCATCACCACCGCCCAGCACCAGCACCTTCTTGGGCGCGCCGTGGCCGGCCATGGCTGGGTGCACTAACGCTTCGTGATAGCGGTACTCGTCTTTGGAGTGGAACTGCAGATTGCCGTTCAGAAACAGGCGCACGCCGCCATTGCCGGCGGTAACGACGACGCGCTGATAGTCCGAGCTTTCGCGCACGATGATGTGTTCGCCGTAGAAGCGGTCTTCGGCCCAGCTGCTCAAGCGGTCGGCGCCGAGCATGGCGGCGCTGAGCAGCAGCAAGCTCAGGCCACAAGCCCAGGCGTGGCTTTTGAAGGCGCGCAGCTCATGGCGAAACAGCAGCAGCGCCCACGCCGCCACCAGCACATTGAGCAGGCCAAAGAACAAGCCGGTGCGCACCAGGCCCAGATGCGGCACCAGCAGTAGTGGGAATGCCAGTGCCACCACCAGGGCGCCGAGGTAGTCAAAGGTCAGCACTTGCGAGACCAGATCGCGCAAGGCATAGCGCTGGCTGAAGTGCTTCTTCAGTATGCGCATCACCAGTGGAATTTCTAGCCCCACCAACGCGCCCACCAGCAGCACCAGGCTGTATAGCAGGATGCGAAATCCGGCTTGCTGGCCGGGCGGCAGCAAGCTGTGGGCCGCGAACAAGGCGGCCGGCATCAGCCCGCCGATCACACCCACCAGCAACTCAATCTTGAGGAATTGCGCGATGAGTTGGCGCTCCACAAAACGGCTCAGCCAGGAGCCAATGCCCATGGCAAAGAGGTAGGTGCCGATGATGGTGGAGAACTGCAGGATGGAGTCGCCGAGCAAGTAACTGGCCAGCGCACCGGCCGTCAACTCGTACACGAGACCGCAGGCGGCGATGACGAAAACGCTGGCGAGCAGCAGCAGCTCCGGCAGAGAGATCGAGCCGCCCGGCGGCTGAGAAATACCCGCGTGTACGGGTGAATCGGCGGATGGCAAGGGGGCGGCGGGGCGAGTCATGGGCGCAAGGTTACTGCATGGCTGCGCGGGCGCCGGCTCGGCGGCCACTTGGGCTTCATCCACTGCCACTCAGTCGGGCTGTGACGCGCCCCTCAGGGCTCAGCGTTCAAGAGGCGCTGCAAGTCCTGGTAGCGGCTCAGCAACGGGCCGCCAAGGGCCACGGCCCGTGTGATGGCCTCGCGTGCAGCAGGCTTTTGCCCTCGTTCCATCAAGACCTGAGCCAGGTTGTTCCAGGCCAGTGCCGCTTGTGGATGAACTCGGGTTGCGCGGCGAAAGGCGGCCTCGGCGGCGGCCAGGTCGCCGCTGGCATAGGCGCTGTTGCCCGCGCCCATCATCAACAGCAAGTCATCCGGCCAGCGCTGCAGGGCGCGGGCATAGGCGGGTCTTGCGGCTGCCGGGTTCAGGCGTTCCAGCGCAGCGATGGCCGGGCCAAAGCTGGCGGCCTGGGCGGTGGCGGGGAGCTGATCGGCGGGCAGGGCCAGCATGGCCCAATGCGCGCCGCGCGCCCAGGTGCGCTCGAAGGCGGAGAGCGACATTTCCAGCTGGGACCTCACACCGGAGTGCAAGGTGACGGTGTTGCGTTCGCGGTCGTAGCCGATCAACACGGCGTAGTGCCAAACCGGATAGACGGGCAAGGACAGGTTTTGAAACACCAGCACTGGGTGGCCAGCGGCCACTTCGGCCAGCACCGCATCCAGGCGCGGCGGCACGAGGTAAGCCGGCAAGCCCTGGCGGCGCGCGGCCACCAGCATCTCAAGCTGGAGCGAGCCCTGACGGCCGGGTAGGTAAACCTGAGGTTTGAGTTGCTCGGCCGAGACGGTCATGCCGGCGGACTGCAGCAGCATGGCCAGAGCGGCGGGGCCGCATTCGAATTCTTCTTGCGCGATGAAGGGCGTGTCGGCCAGCAGGACCTGTGCAGGCAGCTCGGCCGGCCATTGCGCTTGCAACTCGCGCACCGGTGTGGCCACACAGCCGCTGAGCAGCAGCACAGCCGAGGCGCCAGCAAGAACAAAGCCCGCCAAGGCGGGCTTGTTGTGCTTGGACTTGCTTGGGTTCACCGCACCGAGCGGGTGAAGGGGAAGACCTTGGTCAGGCCCAGAATGTCGGTGACCAGCAAGATGATGAAGATGGTGAAGATCAGGCCCAGGACTTCGCCGCCGGCGGGGGCTTGGGCAATGCGGCCGTCCAGTTGGGCCACTTCGGCGTCGCTCATGGCATTGACGCGTTCTTGTGCGGCCTGGGCATCCACGCCTTGGCCGACCAGGGCGCGCTGCACATCGCTGCGCTCAAAAAACGCTTGCACGCGCTCGCGGGCGCTGCCTGTGATGGCCGAATCAGCGGGGGCGAGCAAGGCCTCGGTGGGGATGATGTCTGCGTGGGCGCGCATCGGCACGCTCATCAGCGTGCAGGAAACCACCAAGGTGGAAGCGATAAGGCGTTGGATCGTGGACATGATTATTGGCGTCAGGAGAGCGAGGGTCGCCGAGTGTAGGCGTCACAGGGCTGCGCCACCGAGCAGCCTTACAAACTGATGCACTCTGCCCATGGCTCACCGACCAAGCCAGGCCCGGGCGGCGCCACGTCAGCCGTGAATCGCCGCCGCCACAATCTGCCCGATTGAGATGCACATGGCTGCCACCACGATGGCTAGGGCCACGTTCTTGCGCTCGACGATTTCCTCCCACAGCTTGTAGGGGGTGAGCTTGTCGATGATGATGAAGCTGATCCAGAACACCAGCACGCCGATCAGGGCGTAGAGGATGGAGCCCAGCACGATGGCTGGCTTGAGCCATTCGAAACCTGTCATTTTGAAATCTCCTTGCGATGTGTCATTTGTGGCCGCCGCCGCTGCTACCGTAGCCGCCGTAAGAGCCGCCTGTACCGCCGCCCACGCGCGCGCCGCTGCCGCCGCTGCGCTTGCACTGTGCGTACTCGGCGCTGTTCTCGCCATAGGTGTCGCGGGTGTTGTCACAGTCATCGCTGTTGCTGGACAGCACAAAGATGAAGATGATGAAAAGCACGAAGAGCGCAATCGCCACCTTGCGAGGAATGCTGCCACCGTCTCCGTCCAGGCTGTTGCCAATGCTGCGCCCAAGGCCACTCAAGGCCCCGGCATCGCTAGCCAAGGGCAGGCCGAAGGCCTTGGCGACGACGCTGGCGTCCAGCGTGCGACCCCAGCTCCAAGTCACCTCATTGCCGGTCTGCTCGCGGCTGAGCAACTCTTTGCTGGCGCCGACGCGGCATTCGTAATCACTGACCAGCGCGCGTTGATCACGCTTGACCTGCCAGTAGAACTCGCCCAGCACATGGGTGCTCTTGGCGGTGTAGCTTTGCGCGTAACGGCGTTTGAAGGTCTTGCCCTGCCACTCGATGGTGAAGCCCAGGGCGCGCGACTGGGTTGGCGCGCCGGTCAGCGGGCGCACCAGGCTCCAACCGTCTTCGCTGTCCACCAAGAAGACAAAGCCTTCGCGCTTGTTGAACAGCAGGTACTCACGCCAGAAGGTTTGCTCGGCAAAGTCATCCGCGCTGTCGGGGATGTCGCAGCGCTCCTGATAGCCCACCACCTGCCAGCTCAGCAATGGCCCATCGCCAAAGGCCAGCGAGCCGCTGCGGCCCAGGGGAATGTCGGGCTCGCGGCCATTGGTTTGCGCGTAGTGGGGCAGCTCGGCGGCCGCGATTTGGCTGATGTCGATCACCGCCTGGCATTGGCCGCAGACCAAGGACTTGGAGCCGTTTAACTTGGGCGTTAGCGAGGCGCCGCAACTCGGGCAATTGAACTGGCGCGCGCCCAGGGTCTTGCTGCTTTCTTCGCGCAAGCCCTGCATGGCCAGATCGTCGATGCGCACGGACCGACCCAGCGACCACTGCGGCGCCTCCGGCTTGGCATAGTCCAGCGTGCCGACCTCGTCTGTGGCGCTGCGCAGCTCGGCCACCAGGTATTCGCGCTGCAACTCGGGCGGGCGCGGCAATTCACCTTGCGCGGCCAGCAAGGTGCTGGGTGTCAGTGCGGCCACGGACCAAGCCTGGCCGTTGATGATTTGCTGGCTGCCTAGCGTCAGTGCGTGGGCGGGTGGGGGCGGGCTGCTCAGTGGCGCATCGAAGGCGAGCACAAAGCTGCCGTTGTCCTCGGCCAACCAGGCGCTCTTGCGCACCGCCTCGCTGCCATCAAACAGCAAATGCCATTCGTTCCACTGGCCCTCGGCATAGCCCAGCTGCAGGCGGCCCACCACGGTGAAGGCCTGGCCGCTGTAGCGGCCGCAGGCGCCCAGTTGCAGGGGCGAGTAGTCCTCGATCAGCTCGGCGCTGATGCCGATTTTGCGCAGCGCCTCGCCCTCGCGCAGCAGGCTGCTGCGACAGTAGCTGCAGACGGTGCAGGCGCTGGCGGCGGAGGCGAATTCAAGCGGGGCGCCGCAGTTGGGGCAGGCCGCTTGCCAGCGGCGCTGGGGCGCCGGGGCGGAGGCGTTCGAATCAGACAAGTTTCTTCAGCAGCTCGGCTTTTTTGGCAGCGAATTCTTCATCGGTCAAGATGCCCTTGCTGACCAGGGCGCCGAGCTTTTCCAGCATGGCAAACACTTCGTCACTATTGGCGGCTGGTGCCGGTGCAGCAACAGTTGCGGCGGTCGCCGCAGCAGCCGCGGCAGCAGGCGCCGCGACCGTGCCCGCCAGGCCCGCGCCCAGTTGCTGGGCCAGCACCTGGCCCATGGCAAGACCTGCCCCCAGGCCCATCGCGTCGCCGGCCACACCGCCGCCGCCCGAGCCCACGCCTTCAGCCAGCTTGGGGATGGCTTGCGCGGTTTGGTACTGCATGAACTGGCCCATGTCTTTGCCAATCATGCCCATGCCGATTTTCTGGTCGAGGATTTTTTGCAGCTCCTCCGGCAGCGAGACGCTTTGCAGCGTCACGGCTTCAAGCTTCAGACCCAGGCGTTCGAACTCAGGTGCGGTGGCCAGCAGCAACTGCTTGGCAAACTCGACCTGATTGGCGGCCAGGTCCAGAAAGGGAATGCCACTTTGCGCTACCGCGTCGCTGATGTGTTGCAGCATCAGGCCGCGCAGCTGGCCGTCCAGATCGGCCACGCCGTAGCGCTCGCGGGTGCCGGAGATTTCGGTGTGGAAGAGCTTGGCGTCGGCAATTCGGTAGGCGAAGTTGCCGAAGGCGCGCAAGCGCACGGCGCCGAAGTCCTTGTCGCGAATCGTCACCGGCTGTTGGGTGCCCCAGCGTTGGTCGATCTGCTGGCGGGTGCTGAAGAAGTAGACGTCGCTTTTGAAGGGGGACTCAAACAGCTTGTCCCAGTTCTTCAAATAGGTCAGCACCGGCAGGGTCTGGGTGGTGAGCTTGTACATGCCGGGGCCAAACACATCGGCCACCTTGCCTTCGTTGACGAAGACGGCGATTTGCGATTCCCGCACGGTCAGCGAGCCGCCGTATTGAATTTCTTTGTCTGCGACCGGAAAGCGCCAAGCCAGGGTGCCATCGCCATCCTCGGTCCATTGGATGATGTCGATGAACTGCTTTTTGATGAAATCCATCAGGCTCATGGTGCGGGTCTCCTCGTGATCGTGGCTGCAGGCTGAAGCACCGGTTCATCGTTTGGACTGGCGCCGGCCGGCTCGTGCTCGGTGGCGGCAGTATCCCCGAGTCGGCCTTGCGCTGAATGGCAGCATTCCTCGTTTTGTAGGAAAGACACCGCACAGCGGGGGTGAATCTTGCCCTCCGCTGTCGTTTGGGCCTGGGCTTTCGCGTTCGCGCGGCGCGCGTCAGATGCCACAATTCCGCCATGACTGCATCCACTTCCGCCCCGCGCGTACGCATCCAGAGCGAGGACTTTGACCTCAGCCAAGAAACCCTGGCCTTGCGGGCCGACGACGGCGGCGTTGGCGCTGTGGTCAGCTTTGTGGGCACGGTGCGCGACCAGGTGGGTGGGGAAGTGCTGTCTCAAATGGAGCTGGAGCATTACCCCGGCATGACCGAGGCCAGCATCGAGGCCATGGTGGACGAGGCGTTCCAGCGCTTCAATATCCGCGGCGCCCGTGTCATCCACCGGGTGGGCGTGCTGCCGGCTTGCGCGCAGATCGTGCTGGTGCTGGTCAGTTCCGCCCACCGCGGCGAAGCCTTCCAGGCCTGCGAGTTCTTGATGGACTATTTGAAAACCCAGGCCCCGTTTTGGAAGAAGGAAACGCTGGCCAGCGGCGCCCGTTGGGTCGATGCCCGGGTGACGGATGATGCGGCGCTGGCGCGTTGGGGCATTCAGAGCGCCAACGCACAATGAACCCGCTGATGAATCCACTTTGGCTCAAGATCTTGGCGGTAGCCGCCGGGGCCTCGGCCGGCGCTTTGTTGCGCTGGCGCGCGGGCTTGTGGCTGAATGCCACTTGGGCGGGCTTTCCTCTCGGGACTCTGGCCGTCAATCTCCTGGGCGGCTTGCTGATTGGCATTTCGCTGGAGTGGTTTGCCCGCACGCCCAATGAAGTCTTGCAGCTCTTGCTGGTGACGGGGCTGCTGGGTGGCTTGACCACCTTCTCGGCTTTTTCGGGCGAGTCTTTGATGCTGCTGCAGCGTGGTGATCTCGGGCTGGCGCTGCTGCACAGCGGGGCTCATATGTTTGGCGCCCTGGCGGCAGCCGCCCTTGGCATGCGCCTGGCTCAGGCCTTGCTTTGATGGGCTGATTGAGGCGGATTAGCCGATTAGGCTTGGCTGAGCGACTCGGCCACCCGCCAGGCATTCTTGCCATGGCGCTTGACCTCGTACATGGCCGCGTCGGCGGCATTGAACAGCGCGGCGCGGTGCAGGGCGTGGCGTGGATAGCTGGCCAGGCCGATGCTGGCGCCTACCTGGGCGGTGCGGCCGTCGCGCAAGGCGATGGGTTCACTGATGATGCGCAACAAGTTTTGGGCGAGTGCTTGCACCATCGGCGCTTCGGCATCCACCCGGTCGAGCAGCAGCACCAACTCGTCGCCGCCCACCCGTCCCGCGATATCGCTGCTGCGGCGCAGTACGCCGCGCATGCGTTTGGCGCACTCCACGATCACGGCGTCGCCGGCCTCATGGCCGAGTTCGTCATTCACCTTTTTGAAGCCGTCCAGGTCCAGAAACAGCAAGGTCACCGCGTGACCGCTGGCCTGGGCTTGCTGCAGCATCTGATCCAGCGCGGCGATGACGCCGACACGGTTTTTCAGCCCAGTCAGCCCATCGTGCAGGGCTTGATGGCTGGCCGCCGTTTCCTCTGACTTGCGTTGGGTGACGTCGTAGATCACGCCCTCCACCATGCCTTCGGCCATGTCGGCGCTGGCTTGCTGAACCGAAATCAGGCAGTGCACCCAGCGCTGCTCGCTGCCTTTGCTGCGCAGGGCCAGGTCGGCGGCCATGGTTTGGCCCTGGGTACTGGCGTCGGCAATCATTCGGCGTACTTGCTCGGGATCGGCAAAAACGGCGTCCACAAAGTCCTTGCTGGCCAAGTCGGCCGGGCTTGCGCCCTCGGCATCGATCAGACGCAGCACGGTCGGGTTGCTATTGATCAGGCGCCCGCCTGGCGTCAACACAAAGATGCCGGCGCTGGTGTGGTTGAAGATCTGCCGGTACTGCGCCTCCATGGCCGCAATCTCGGCGCGCAGCTGGCGCTCGGCCTGCAAGGCGGTTTCGGTAGCCGTCAGCAGGCCGTTCACCGCAATGACGACGGTGCCTACTTCGTCATTGCGGTGGCGTCTGTTCACGCTGAGACGCTGGCTGCTGCCGGGTGCGATCGTGCTGAGTTGCTGGCTCAGCCGCATCATCGGCTTGGACAGCATGAGCAGCACCACATGGTTGAGCAGCAGGGCCAGAATGGTGATCAGCGTGGCCTGGGCGATGCCCAGCCAGCGTGCCAGGAGATTGGCCTCCTGGATGACCTGGGGCAAGCTGCCCTGTGCCAGCAAATGCCCTAGTTCTTCGGCGCCGTCGAAGGGTGAAACCAGGCGCCGAGTCACCAGCAATGAAGCCTCGACCGAGCCAGGGGGCGGCGCCGGGCTTCCGCCGTCCAGCGGGCTGGCCGCCAAAACCTTGCCGGCGGTGTCCTCCACCCAGACCCGGGCCACATTGGGATCGCGGGCTACGCCTTTGATCAGTTCAAGCAGCAGCACTTGGTCTTCGGCGTAAACGCCTACTGCAACGGATTTCTCGATGGCGCTCAGCATGGACTCCAGCGTGGTTGTGCTTGATTCCCTGGCCTTCACAAAGGTCAGTCGCACCACCACCAGGCTGGCAAGCAAGGCGAGCAAGGTGGCCACGCCGATCAGAATGAGTGTGAACTTGCCGTGCAGGCTGCGATGGTAGCTCTGAAAGCGGAGCAGGGCTTTTCTCATGCTCAGTTGCTTCGGCTCAGGGTCATCACCAGCTTGGCCTGGCCTTCGGCTGGCGGGCTGCTCAGGTAAGCAATGGCGCGCGGATTGCGTTTGACTTCGGCCAGCAACGCTGAGTCACCCGCCAGCATTTTGGGTGGCACCACCCGACCTGTGAACAAGAGCCGTGCCCAGTAGCTGTCGATCTGAGCCAGGTCCATACCGGTGAGCGCCAGGTAGAAAGCCTCGCGCTGCGCGCTGTCCCGCGGCTGGTCGAAGACCTCGGCCGGCCCGGCGCCGGGGAAGTTGCGGCTGCGGCCGGTGTAGAGGGCGATCAATTCTTTTTTGTCGATTTTGGCCAGGGGGTTGCTATTGTTGACGATGACGTAAAGCTCGGCCCCATCTTTCGCCGCGCAAGGCAGGGTTCCGCCCAGCCCTAGCACGGTCAGCCCCACAGCCAAAGCGCCTAGGCGCAGCAAACGATGCAGTGCTTGGCGGCGGGGCAGGGTGTGGGCGGGCATGGTGCGGTCAGCCATGCGGCTCAAAAGACAAAGTCCAGGGTGGCGGAATAGACCTGGCTGCTGCCCGGCTCAGAGGTGTTGTGCCGCCAAGATCCGGCGCCGTTGGCCTGGGTGTTGACTTGATCTACTTGCAGCTTGAGCGCCATGCGCGGTGCGAAGTCATAACGTAGGCCAAGACCGATCGAGCTTTGCTCAAAGCGGGCGGTGTTGGCCGCTTCGGCAGCTAAGGTGCCCAGGCCGGTTGCCATGGCCGCGTTCGGCGCGCCGATCATAGGGGTCAGCTCAGCCTGCCAATTCAAGGGTGCTGCGTTGGGCATCTTGTCCGCCTGGCTGCGTCCAGCGATCAGGTAGGCGCTCAGGCGCTGCCAACGTCGCCCCAAGGAGGCATAGCCTCGCCAGCCGGCTGACAGACCCGAGGCCAGGTGGACATGGCTGGCTTCGGCGCTGCCGAACCAGGTGCTGGACTGGTATTGCAGCCCCAGCGATGCGTATTGCGTCAAGCCCTGGGGGTACAAGTCATCGGATAGGTTCTGCGCTTGCTGCGCCACGGACGGCACAGGCAGTGCGGTGATCTGTTGCAAGGCCTGCTGCAACAGCCGCAAGTTGGCATCGGGCCTCACCTCGATATCGGCGCGCGCATAGCTGGCCTTGATCAGCCAAGCCCCCGCCTCACGGCTGAGGGTGAGGACGGCTGTATTGCGGTTGCGTATGCGCAGAGAATCATCGATGCGCAAGGCTTGAATGGTGTTGAGGCCATTGCCCAGTTGCACTTTGGCGGTCCAGTCGGCGTGTTCGGTGTGCCAGATGTGGCTGAGGTCGGCGCCGTCGAGCGAGTTGATGGGCATCCAGCCATAGAACTCGATATTGGGTCGCACCCAGGGCAGGGCATAGCCCACATTGCGCAGGTCAGCTTGTAAAAACACTTCCGGGCTGGTGCGGCCCAGGCGCAGATGCCAGTCCGTGCTGATTTGATAGCCCACAAACGCCCATTCCACCGCCTCGCCCAAGCTGGCGTCCCTGGCCCGTTGCCGTAGCACCAGTTGCAGCGCGGTGTCCCAGCGCTCGGCCGGCGCCCAGTTCAGTTGCAGGCCTAGCCGTGAGTCCACCAGGGCGCTGCTAGCGCTGCTGGCGCCGACCTGGGTTTGTTCACGCGCCAAGAGCCAGTCGCGGTCGCTGCGGGTGTGGCTCATGCCTAAGGTGCCAAAGCCGCTGAGCCGCAGGCTGCTGGGCGAGTTGTCGCCCGTGTCGTCGGCGTGCACGCCAGCCACGCCAAGTGCCAACAGCAAGGAGGCCATCAGCTGACGGCCAGCGCTTGCCATCAAAGGACGCCTCGCTTGATCGGGTGGACTCAAAAACACGCGGGGCCCTTGCTGCATGTCTTCCTACCGGGTGCATGGTGGTGCTTGACTATATGTCCGGATCCCTGTGCCGTCATGGGGGCGAAGTAATCACGCAACACCCGGCAATTCCGCCGATGCCGGGGCTTCGCTGTTCAGCCCGCTCACCCTTCAACTGGCTTGCGCCAGATCAAACCGCCGGGGCTTGAAATGACCTTCACTGCACCCACTTGCAAGCCCACGGAGGTTCCAATCATCATGCGTGTCGACAAATTCACTTCTCGGTTCCAAGAGGCTTTGAATGAGGCCTCCAGTCTCGCGATTGCCCGCGACAACCCCTATATCGAGCCGGCGCACTTGCTGGCGGCGATGCTGCTGCAAGACGATGGCCCACGGGCGCTGCTGGAGCGCGCCGGGGTCAATGCCGCGGCGCTGAAAACAGCGCTGGAGTCCATCATCGCCGGCCTGCCCCAGGTCAAGGGCGAAGGCCAGCAAGTGGGCGCCGGGCGCGACTTGGTGGCCTTGTTGCAGGCGACCGAAAAGGAAGCCAATAAGCGCGAGGATCAGTTCATCGCCAGCGAGATGTTCTTGCTCGCCTTGAGTGACGCCAAGAGCGACCTGGCTGGTGTGGCCCGTGGCCATGGCCTCAACCGCAAGGCGCTTGAAGCCGCGATTGATGCCGTGCGCGGCGGCCAGAAGGTCGACAGCGCGGAGGCCGAAGGCCAGCGCGAAGCGCTCAAGAAATACACCCTGGATCTGACCGAACGTGCTGCCCTGGGCAAGCTGGACCCGGTGATCGGCCGTGACGATGAGATCCGCCGCGCCATCCAGGTGCTGCAGCGCCGCACCAAGAACAATCCGGTGCTGATCGGCGAGCCGGGCGTGGGCAAGACCGCCATCGTGGAAGGCCTGGCGCAACGCATCGTCAACGGCGAGGTACCCGACAGCCTGAAGAACAAACGCATCCTGGTGCTGGACATGGCCTTGCTGCTGGCCGGTGCCAAGTACCGCGGCGACTTCGAAGAGCGCCTCAAGGGCGTGCTCAAGGAAGTGGCCCAGGACGAAGGCAAGACCATTCTCTTCATCGATGAGATTCACACCATGGTGGGCGCCGGCAAGGCCGAGGGCGCCATCGACGCGGGCAATATGCTCAAGCCCGCGCTGGCGCGCGGCGAGTTGCATTGCATCGGCGCCACCACCCTGGACGAGTACCGCAAATATGTGGAGAAAGACGCCGCCCTGGAGCGCCGCTTCCAGAAGGTGATGGTGGGCGAGCCCACGGTGGAGGCCACCATCGCCATCCTGCGCGGCTTGCAGGAAAAGTACGAACTGCATCACGGCGTGGAGATCACCGACCCCGCCATCATTGCGGCCGCTGAGCTCAGCCATCGCTACATCACCGACCGCTTCTTGCCCGACAAGGCGATTGACCTGATCGACGAGGCCGCAGCCAAGATCAAGATCGAGCTGGACTCACGCCCCGAGGTCATGGACAAGCTGGATCGCCGCATGATTCAGCTCAAGATCGAGCGCGAGGCGGTGCGCCGCGAGAAGGACGAGGGTTCGAAAAAGCGCTTCGACCTGATCGAGGAAGAACTGCTCAAGCTGCAGCGCGAGTACGCCGAACTGGAAGAGATTTGGACCACCGAGAAAGCGCAAGCCCAGGGCTCGGCGCATGTGAAGGAAGAGATCGACAAGATCCGCTTCCAGATCGAGGAGCTGACCCGCAAGGGCGACTTCAACAAGGTGGCCGAACTGCAATACGGCAAGCTGCCCGAGCTGGAGAAGAAGCTCAAAGCCGCCCAGGCCACGGAAGCCGGCAAGAAGGGCCCGGACGCTCGGCCGCGCCTGCTGCGCACCATGGT
Source organism: Paucibacter sp. KCTC 42545 (assembly GCF_001477625.1). NCBI lineage: Bacteria > Pseudomonadati > Pseudomonadota > Betaproteobacteria > Burkholderiales > Sphaerotilaceae > Roseateles > Paucibacter sp. KCTC 42545. The sequence goes on along the minus strand of NZ_CP013692.1, from coordinate 2,705,173 downwards.
CGGCGCCGAAGAAATCGCCGAAGTGGTGGCTCGTGCCACCGGCATCCCGGTCGCCAAGCTGATGCAGGGCGAACGCGACAAGCTGCTGCAAATGGAAACCAAGCTGCACCAGCGCGTGGTGGGTCAGGACGAAGCGATTCACGCGGTGGCCGATGCCATCCGCCGTTCGCGCGCGGGCTTGTCGGACCCGAACCGGCCGACCGGCAGCTTCCTCTTCCTCGGCCCCACGGGCGTGGGCAAGACCGAGCTGTGCAAGGCCCTGGCCGGCTTCTTGTTCGACAGCGAGGATCATCTGATCCGTGTCGATATGAGTGAGTTCATGGAGAAGCACTCGGTCAGCCGCCTGATCGGTGCGCCTCCGGGCTATGTGGGTTACGAAGAGGGCGGCGCCTTGACCGAGGCGGTGAGACGCAAGCCCTATGCCGTGCTGCTGCTGGACGAGGTGGAAAAAGCCCACCCGGATGTGTTCAACGTCTTGCTGCAGGTGCTCGATGATGGTCGCCTGACCGATGGGCAGGGCCGCACGGTGGACTTCAAGAACACCGTCATCGTCATGACCAGCAATCTGGGTTCACAGCAGATCATGGCCTTGGTGGGCGAGCCCACCGAGGTGATTCGCGACGCCGTGTGGGGCGAGGTGAAGGCGCATTTCCGCCCTGAGTTCCTGAACCGCATCGACGAAACCGTGATCTTCCATGCCTTGGATGCGGCGCACATCGCCGACATCGCCAAGATCCAGCTCAAGACCCTGGAGCAGCGCCTGGAGAAGATGGAGATGACGCTGGACGTCAGCCCAGAAGCCGTGGCGGAACTGGCCAAAGTGGGCTTCGACCCGGTGTTTGGGGCCCGCCCGCTCAAGCGCGCTATTCAGCAGCGTATCGAGAATCCGCTCTCCCGGCTGATTCTGGAAGGCAAGTTCGGCCCCAAGGATGTGATCCCGGTGGATGTGGTCGACGGCGTGTTCCAGTTCGGGCGCACGGTGCATTGAGAGCTGCGTTGACGGCTAGCTAGATAGCGCCGTCGCTAGAAAAAAAGAGGCGGGCCAAATGGCTCGCCTCTTTCATTGGTGTGATCTGGCTTGGCTTGGCTTGGCTTGGCGTCAAGCCGACGCCCGCGCCAATCAGCTCACCACGCCATCAAAAAAGATCCGCCACTTGCCGGCTTGCTCGCGCCAGTACTGGCGCTTGAGCAGCGGGGCGGCGTCGCTGCCGCTTTGCTCGCGGTAGGTGACGATCATGATGGGTTCCAGATCGTGGCCGGGCAGCACGCTCAGGCGCTCCAGGCTTTGCAGCGGCAGCGCGTGGTTTTGCATCAGGCTGAGCTTGTGCTCCAGGCGCTTGGCCTCGCTGTCCGAGCCGCGCTGCAGATCGGGCTCGTAAAGGCTGCGCAAGGTGGCGGCGTCCTGGCTCTTGCGCGCGGCTTGCCAGCTGGCGTAAGCGGCTTCGAAGCCGGGCGCGATATCGGGCTTGGCGCCTTGCTTGGCGACCCAGTCCACATGTTCCAGGATCAGCACCGGCGTCTCGCGTGCCTTGACGGTGTCGGCCAAGTACTGCATATCGTCGTTGCTGAGCACGATGCAACCATCGGTGGACTGCGGGCCGCGCGCATAGCTGCCGGCGCGCTCGCCATGCAGCCAGATGCTGCTGCCGCTGCGGCCCAGCAAGCGGTCGTACTCATTCGGGTAGTTGAGCGGCAGGGCGGCCGCGCCGTAGCGGGCCACCGCCTCGTCGCGCCGTATGCCCACCTGGTAGATGCCCAGGGGCGTGCGCTGATCGCCTTCCACCTGCTTGCTAATGCCTGCCTTGCCCAGCGAGATATAGCTGTCCTTGACCAGGCGCAGGCCGTGCTCGGCGCTGTTCTCGAACAGGTAAAGCCGGGCCTTGGCCGTGTCCACCACGATGGCGTGGCGCAACGAGCTGGACAAGCCCACCAACTCCTTGGGCACCGCGTCTTGCGGCGGCCGCTCCACCAGCGCGGCCAGGCGCAGCTGCGCCTCGGTGCGCAAGGCATTGGCGCGGCTGATCTGCTCGGGCGTGGCGCCCAGATGGGCTTGTGCTGCCGCCTCGGGCGTGGTGCGGGCCAGCAGCAGATCGGCATAAGTCAGCTGCGCCAGCGAAAAATCAGGCTGCTTGGCGACCAGGGCCTGCACGGTGGCGAAGGCTTGGGGCTCCTCACCGCGTGCCAGCATCTGGAAGGCCGAGATCAGCTGGCCTTCCGGGGTCTGGGTATTGATCTGCGCCGTCAGGATGCTGGGCTCTGCTTTGGCGGGCGCGGCCTTGTGGCCAAAACCCAGGCCCAGCGGCGCATTCGCTTCGACGCGGGAGGACAGCATATTCATGCCCGTCAGGCCCAGCACGGCCGCGGCGGTGGCGCCGCCCACCAGCAGGGCGCCACGCAACCAGAGTTTGCCGGTGGCGGAGGCTGGCTTCTTACTCGGGGGGGACTGCTCTGGCTGCATCTCGGTCGTCACATCAATCGTTCTGGGCACGCGGCTGGCTTGCGTTCGGTGCGGCGGCTCAGCTGGAAGATTCTTGGCTCAGCAGCCAGGCGCCCGACTTGGACTTCACCAGGCTCAGAGTCTTGCTGCTCTTCACGCTCAGTGCGTCCGAGGTGTAGTTCTGGCGGAAAGTGACGGTGGCCTTGTTGCCATCGCCATCCACCTTGATCTTCAGGCCGGAGACTTCCACTGCGATCTTCTTCTTGCCCATGATGCGGATGCGGCGGTCTTCTTCCCAGGCCTTGCGCGTGGCGGCCTTGCCCTTGAAGTCGGGCGTGTAGGCCTTGTAGTAGTCGTCCATATCGCGCTGGCTCCAGGCCTTGGCCCAGTTCTGCACGGCTTTTTCGATGGCTTGCTGCGATTCTTGCTGCGGGTTCGGCTTGGCGGCTTCGGCCTTGGTGACCTCAACTTTCGGCGCCTCAGGCTTGGCCACGGGCGTTGCGGTGGCCGTTGTTGCCGCGGCTGGCTTGGCTGCGACGGTAGTGGCCGGCGCGCTAGCCACGACGGGTGCCGGGGCTGCTGCCTTGGCCTGCACCACAGGCGCCGGTGCAGGCGCACTGACTGCGGGCGGGGTGGCAGGTTTGGCGGCAGCCACTGGAGCCGGCGCCGGAGCGGGGGCAGGAACTGGCGCGGGAGCAGGAGCAGGCGTTGGAGTTGGTGCCACGGCCGCCGCTTTCGCCGCGCGCGGGTCCACGCTGGGCTCAAACACGTTTTGCACCACGGCCAGCTTCAGCGGCAGTTGGTTGTCGCCCTTGTCCAGAGCCAGGGCTTTTTTGTAGGCTTGGCCGGCCAAGCGGGCGTAGACATCGCCCAGGTTCTGGAAGGCGGTGGCATAGCTGGGATTGGTGCGGATGGCCAACTCCAGGGCTTGCCGCGCCTTCTCGAAATCACCTTGATTGCCGTAGAGCACGGCCAGGTTGTTGTAGGGGCCGGGCAGCTCGGGGTTGGTTTCGATCAGCTTTTGGAACACCGCAATCGCTTCGGGCTCGCGCTTGAGCTGGGCCAGGGCATTGCCGCGCTGCAAGCGCAGGCGCGGGTCATTGGGCTTGGCCACCAGGGCTTGGTCCACCTTCTTCAGTGCATCACCCGCATTGCCTTTGGCCAGCAGGGCCTGGGCATCGCTCACTTCGTCGGCCCGGGCAGCGCCGGCGCTCAAACCAAGCGCCAAGCTCAGGGCCAGCGCGTGCAGGGGGAAGCGGGTCAAGGACGAGGTGTGAAGGGGCATGGTTGCGGCCTGGTTTTGGGTGGCTGGATTGTAGCGGTGGGGCCACCCACGGCCGGGCAGCGCGCCCAAGTCAGGGCGGGCTGCGTGCTAGAGTGCCAGGGCAGATGTCATGCCCTGTCTTTTGCGCTTGCAGCTCGCGCTAAAAAGCGGGCTTTCCTTGACCCCTTCAGCCTTCGCAGAAAGCCGCCAACCCGTGCCCTCACGCCGCCGCGCTGCCGCCGTTTTTGCTGCTCATCTCGCTGCTCAGCTGGGCCTCTTGCTGAGCTTGACTTCGCCGGCGCAGGCCTTCGAGCTGGGGCGGCCGCAAACGCTGTCGGGCTTGGGCGAGCCGCTGTCGCTGAAGCTGCCCTTGCGCATGAATGCGGGGGAGACGCTTAACCCGGATTGCATTCAGGTGCATATCGAGTCAGGCGAACATCGCCTGACCGCGGGTGACGTGCAGAAGACGGTGGAGCTGCATCCCGAGACCCAATCCGGCACCGTGTGGCTGCGCAGCAGCGTGCCGATCGAAGAGCCGGTGATCAAGCTGGCCATCGGCTGCCCGCTGCAACATCTGACTGCGTTTGTGGACCCGGCCCAGTCGGGGCCAGCAGCGCATGCCGCCGTGACCACGACCGGTGACTTGAAATGGGCGCCGAGCGCGGCTGGCATTGCGCCCGCCGTGCCGGCCTCACACCCGGCCAAGGCCCAGCCTCAGGCCAAGACGCCGCTCACCTTGGCCACCGAATCAGGCCTGCGCCTGGACGGGCAAGTGGGCCTGCCCAAGCGGCGTGCATCATTGGTCGACAACTGGCAGCACGACGATTCCAGCAACCGTTTGAGCTTGGTGCTGCGCCTGGCCCAGGATGTCGGCGAGGCTTTGCTGTCGACCCCCGAGGCCGTGGCGACGCGTCTGCGCGAAGCCGAGCGTGAGTTCAATCAATTGCAGCGCGAGCAGCGCAGCCTGGACGCGCAAGTTGATCTGCTGAGCAAGCAATTGCAGCAGGGGCCGACGGAAGCACCCTCTGGCCTGGGCGTGGTGGCGATGCTGCTGGGCTGGGCGCTTTTGCTGATTGGCGCTGCGATTTACTTCTGGCGCCGCCGGCAAGGGACACAAAGAGGTGTGCGTAAGGTCATGGGGAAGGGCGCCCGACGGGATGCCGCTGCCGCTCTTTAGAATGCACGCTTCACATTGACGGCGCGGCGGCCTTGCTAGGGGCGCGCGCCAAAGGCCACATGTCCTCCTCTGCCCCCCTGTCTTCGACGACAACTCTGCCCGTGGTGATCGTGGGCGCCGGCTTGGCCGGGCTCACCACGGCCTTGCATCTGGCCGACCGCATGCGCGTGATCGTGCTGGCCAAGCGTGAATTGGGCGAGGGCGCTACCGCCTGGGCGCAAGGCGGCATCGTCGGCGTGCTGGGCCAGGACGACAGCATTGACAGCCATGTGCGCGACACCCAGGAAGCCGGCGCCGGCTTGGTGGACGAGGCCACGGCCCGCTTCATCGCCGAGCAAAGTGCGCAGGCGGTGGCTTGGTTGGTGCAGCAAGGCGTTCCCTTCACGCCCGACAGCAGCGGTCCGCTGGGTCTGCACCTCACCCGCGAGGGCGGCCACGCCGTACGCCGCATCGCCCATGCCGCCGATGCCACCGGCAAAGCCATCCACGACCAACTGCTGGCCGTGGCCGCGGCGCACCCGAATATCGAACTGCGCCAACGCTGGATGGCGCTGGACCTGATCACCTCGCGCCATCTGCAGCGCGATGAAGAGCCGCGCTGCTACGGCATCTATGCGCTCGACATCGACTCGCAAAAGGTCGAGGCACTGGCCGCCCAAGCGGTGGTGCTGGCTACCGGCGGCGCGGGCAAGGTTTATCGCTACACCACCAACCCCGACACCTCCACCGGTGATGGCATCGCCATGGCCTGGCGTGCGGGTTGCCGGGTGGCGAATATGGAGTTCATCCAGTTCCACCCGACCTGCCTCTACCACCCGCAGGAACGCAGCTTTTTGATCACCGAGGCCTTGCGCGGCGAGGGCGGGCATTTGAAGCTGCCCGATGGCAGCCGTTTCATGGCGGCGCACGATGAGCGCATGGAGTTGGCACCGCGTGACATCGTCGCCCGCGCCATCGATTTCGAGATGAAAAAGCACGGCCTGGACCATGTCTGGCTGGACGCCCGCCATCTGGGCGAGGACTTCTTGAAAGAGCATTTCCCCACCGTCCATGCGCGCTGCTTAGGCCTGGGCATCGACATTGCCACGCAGATGATTCCGGTCGTGCCGGCGGTGCATTTCACATGCGGCGGCGTGGTCACCGATATGAACGGCAGCGCCGATCTGCCGGGCCTCTACGCCGTGGGGGAAACCAGTTACACCGGCCTGCACGGCGCCAACCGCCTGGCCAGCAATTCATTGCTGGAATGCGTGGTGCTGGGCCAGACCTGCGCCAGCCACATCCAGGCGCAGCCGCAACACGCCGCCGCGCCGCTGCCGGCCTGGGATGAGAGCCAGGTGGAAGATGCCGACGAGCAGGTGGTCATCTCGCACAACTGGGACGAGTTGCGCCTGCTGATGTGGAACTATGTGGGCATCGTGCGCACCACCAAGCGCCTGGAGCGGGCGCTGCATCGCATCGCACTCTTGCGCGGCGAGGTGGATGACTACTACGCCAATTTCCGCGTCAGCCGCGATCTGCTGGAGCTGCGCAATCTGCTGGATTGCGGCGAGCTGATCGTGCGTTCGGCCTTGCTGCGGCATGAGAGCCGCGGCCTGCATTTCAGCCGCGACTATCCGCGCACCTTGCCGGTCAGCTTCCCGACTGTGCTGGTGGCGGAACGGGGTTTGAAAACCCGCTGAAGCTATCGCCTTAAGTGCTTAGGGCTGGGCGCTCAGGGCTGGGCGCGCAGCGCCGCGCGGGCGTGCACGAAGTGGAAGGCGTAGCCCACGGCTTCGTCAATGGCGGCGTCGATCTCGCGCCGCTCATGCTCGGTCAGATAAAACAGAAAGTCCACCGCGTGGCGGATGTAGCGCGGCGGCAGGCGGTTCAGCGCCACGCAGGCCACATCGCAAAGCAGGTCGGGGTCGGCCGCAATCTGCGGGAAATCGGCGGACGACTTCATCACCGCGGCCAGCACTTCGCGTTCGTGATGGTTGTAGATCGAGCTGAAATCTTGATTCATGGTGGGTTCTCCCGCAAAAGCATCGGCTGACACGATAAGGCTTTTCGCCTGGCTTGCGGGCAAAAAAAGGCCAGCTTCCGCTGGCCATTTCGAATCCGCTGCGGCGACTTGATTCGCCGCCTATGTCATTGGCCTGGCCAATTACGCCTATGCCGCACCGATGCCGGGCACCAGGCCAGCGCGCTGGTTCTTCAGCGCGGCGGTGAAGTCCAGCATGCGGTCAATGCAAGTCTTGGCCTTGATGCGGGTGGCCTCGTCCAGCTCGATGGCGCCCTGGCCGTGGCGCAGGCAATCAATCAGGCCTTGCAAGCTGTTCATCGCCATCCATGGGCAATGGGCGCAGCTCTTGCAGGTGGCGCTATTGCCGGCGGTGGGCGCTTCGATCAAGGTCTTGCCCGGCGCCAGCTGGCGCATGCGATGAAGAATGCCGTTGTCAGTGGCGACGATGTATTCCTGTGCCTGGCCCTCCACCACGGCCTTGATCAGGGCCGAGGTGGAACCCACCACATCGGCCAGCGCCACCACGCTTTGCGGTGACTCGGGGTGCACCAGCACCATGGCGCCGGGATGCTGCTCGCGCAGCAGTTGCAACTCCACGCCCTTGAACTCGTCGTGCACGATGCAGGCGCCGTTCCACATCAGCATGTCGGCGCCGGTTTTTTCCTGGATGTAGCGGCCCAGGTGGCGGTCCGGGGCCCAGAGGATTTTTTGACCCTTGGCCTTCAAGTCGGCAACGATTTCCAGCGCGCAGGAGCTGGTCACCATCCAGTCGGCGCGCGCCTTCACGGCCGCGCTGGTATTGGCGTAGACCACCACTTGGCGGTCCGGGTGGGCGTCGCAAAAAGCGTTGAAGTCCTCGGCGGGGCAGCCCAGGTCCAGCGAGCAGGTTGCGTCCAGATCGGGCATCAGCACCCGCTTCTCGGGGCTCAGGATTTTGGCCGTTTCGCCCATGAAGCGCACGCCGGCCACCAGCAAGGTTTGCGCCGCGTGGTCGCGGCCGAAGCGGGCCATTTCCAGCGAGTCGGAGACGATGCCGCCGGTTTCCAGTGCCAGGTCTTGCAGATCACCGTCCACATAGAAATGCGCCACCAGCACGGCGTTGTTGGCCTTCAAGAGGGCGGCGGCCTCGGCCTTCAGGCTGGCGCGTTCGGCGGGGCTCAGGGGGGCGGGGACTTTGGCCCAGGCCTGGACGGTACAGCTTTGGCCTTGGGCGTCTTGGCGGGTGTAGTCAAACAGCACTTGATCATTCATGGCGAGATTTTATGAGGAGGACCGTTGCTAGGTCGCTGCAGCCGCCGCTAGGCACCTGGCCGGGTCGGGTCATTGCCGGCTGAGGCCCCGGTCTTTGCTGGGAGACAAAGGCTTCAGGCCTCGGCAAAAAAACGGCTTGGCGGCATGCCCACGGTGCGGGTGACCATGGCGCTGAAGGCGCTGGCGCTGGCGTAGCCCAGCTCGGCGGCGATCAGGTTCATCGGCCGCTTGCGTGCCGCCAGGGTCAGGGCATGGGCCAGCAAGGCTTGCTGGCGCCATTGCGCATAGCTGCTGCCCAACTCTTGCCGGAACAGGCGTGAGAGGGTGCGTGTGCTGGCGCCGACCTCGGCGGCCCAGCCGGCCAGGTCGGCATGGCGCAGAGGCTCGTGCAGCATGGCTTCGCAAAAGCGGCGTAGGCGTTTGTCTTGCGGCAGGTTCACGCCCAGGCGTAGGCTGCTGGCGCGGCGCAACTCATCCTCGATCAGATTGGCCAACCACAGCTCGCGCTTGCTGCTATCGCTTTCACGCACCTCGGCCAGTTGCAGGACCAGTTCGCGCAGCAGGGGCGAGACCTCCAGCACCCGGCTGTCCGCCCAAGCCGCTGCCGCGCTGCCGGACAGGCCCGGGCCGATGCGGCCGGGACATTGGTGCAGATAGAGCGTGCGCAGATCCACCCTTTCCACCGGCGTGACCGCGTGTTCCACCTGGGGCGGTATCCACACCGCCCGCGAGGGCGGCACCAAGAACGTGGCCCGCTCGGTGCTGACGCGCACCACGCCGCTGATCGAAAACACCAGCTGGCCCCAGTCATGCTGGTGAGCTTGGATGTCCACATCGCTTTCCAGCACCCGCGCCTTGGCGCGGACTGGCCGCAGGGCGCAAGGCGCGAAGCGCTGCGGGTCCAGCGGCGGCAGGCTGGTGCGGGCCTTGCTCGGGCGCGGCCGTGCAGGTGGCGTGGGCTTGGGCGTGGACATCGGTGGCTGAAATTCGATAGATTTTGGCGAGCTATCGTAACTCGGCCGTGCCTCGGGCGCCTAAAGTGCGGACATGACTTCAGCCAGCCTGCCGCTTGCGGCCGAAACCACCCAAGCCCGCCGCGACATCGCCACCATCAGCCTGATTGGGCTGGCGCATGGCTGCTCGCACTTCTTCCACATGTTGCTGCCGCCGCTGTTCCCGGTCTTCATCCGCGAATTTGGGCTGAGCTATGCCGAACTCGGTTTGCTGGTCAGCACCTTTTTCATCATCTCCGGCTTGGGCCAAGCCATGGCCGGCTTTCTGGTGGATCGCACCGGCGCGCGCCCGGTGCTGTTCGCGGCGCTGTCTTGTTTTGTGCTGGCCTCATTGGCGGCCGGCCTGGCCACCGGTTTTGGCGGTTTGTTGGTGGCCGCCGCCTTGGCCGGCCTGGGCAATGCGCCCTTTCACCCGGTGGACTTCACCATCCTCAACAAACGCGTGTCGCCCGCTCGCCTGGGCCACGCCTTCTCGGTGCATGGCATCACCGGCAATCTGGGCTGGGCGCTCGCACCCGTGTTTTTGATCGGCTTGGCGCAGCTCAGCGGCAATTGGCGTTATGCCTATCTGGGCACTGCGCTGGCGGCCTTGGCTGTGATTGCCCTGCTGTGGTTCAAGCGCGCCGCCATTGACGACACCCAGGGCAGCTGGTCGCATGACAAGGCAGGGGCCACGCCCGTCAAAGACGAACACCCGATGGCTTTTTTGCGCCTGCCTTCGGTGTGGCTGTGCTTCTCGTTTTTCTTCTTCGGTACGACGGCGCTGACGGCGATTCAGAGCTTCGCCAGCCCGGCCCTGAGCCAGCTTTACGGCCTGGCCTCTGAGGCCACGGCCTTTGTCGTCACCGGCTATATGTTGTGCGGCGCGGTGGGCATGGTGATTGGCGGCTTCTGGGTCGCGCGCTCGGCCAGCCTGGAGCGCAATATCGCCATCGCGCTGGCGCTGGGTGCAGCCTTGCTGGCCCTGGCCGCCAGCGGTTGGGTGCCGCCGATGCTGGCGGCCACGGTGGTCGCCCTGGCCGGTTTTGGCACCGGCTTGGCCGGTCCGTCTCGCGATATGTTGATCAAGCGCGCCGCGCCGCCCGGCGCCACCGGCCGGGTCTACGGCACGGTGTATTCGGGCTTGGACTTGGGCTTCGCCCTGGCCGCGCCCATCTTCGGCGCCATGATGGACAAGGGTCACCCTGGCGCGGTATTCATGGGTGCGGCGCTGGCCTTGTTGCTGGCCATCGCCGCGGCCAATCTGGTTCAACTGGCACGACCCAAGAAGGCTTTACAGTCCGCAGCATGACGACGACCCCACAAGCAAAACGCATGGCCGGCCACGTGCTGGTCGAGGCCTTGATTGAGCAAGGCGTAGACACCGTATTCGGCGTGCCGGGCGAAAGCTATCTGGCCGTGCTGGATGGCTTTCATGAGCACCGCGAGAAGATCCGCTTCATCGCCTGTCGCCAAGAGGGCGGGGCTGCCTTCATGGCCGAGGCACAGGGCAAATTGAGCGGTCGGCCGGGCATTTGTTTTGTGACGCGCGGCCCAGGTGCGACCAATGCCAGCATCGGCTTGCACACGGCGTTTCAAGATTCCACGCCGATGATTTTGTTTATCGGCCAAGTGGCCAGCGACCAGCGCGACCGCGAGGCGTTTCAGGAAGTTGACTACCGCCAGATGTTCGGCCCCGGCACCCTGGGTTTTGCCAAATGGGTTGGCGAGGTGCATGACGCCGACCGCCTGCCCGAGTATGTGGCCCGTGCCTTCCATACGGCTTTGCAAGGCCGGCCCGGCCCGGTGGTGTTGGTGCTGCCTGAGGATATGTTGACCACGCTGACCAGCGCCCCGGTCTTGCCTCTGGCGCAGGCTGCCCAAGCCTGGCCTACCCCGGCGGCGCTGAGCGATTTGCGCAGCCGCTTGCTGGCGGCCGAGCGGCCGCTGGTGATCGCCGGCGGCGGTGGCTGGACGCCCGAGAGTTGCACGGCGCTGCAGCGCTTCGCCGAGGCCTGGGGCCTGCCGGTGGGTTGTGCCTTTCGCTTCCAGGATTTGTTCGACAACCGCCATCCGCAGTACGCGGGTGATGTGGGCATTGGCATCAATCCGAAGCTGGCCCAGCGCGTCAAGGACGCTGACCTCATCATCGCCATCGGCCCGCGCTTGGGCGAGATGACCACCGGTGGCTACACCTTGCTGCAGGCGCCGCGCCCGGCGCAAAGCCTGGTGCATATCCACGCCGGGGCGGAAGAGTTGGGCCGGGTTTACGCGGCCGATTTGATGATCAACGCCAGCATGTCCTGCGCGGCCCAGGCCTTGGCGACATTGGCCGCGCCAGAGCAGTGCAAGTGGACCGACTGGACGCGGGCCGCCAATGCCGACTATCAGGCCAATCTGCTGCCGCAGCCGGTCAGCCCGCTGGACATGGCCGAGGTGGTCAAGAGCTTAAGCCGGCTCTGCCCCGAGGGCACGGTGTTCACCAACGGCGCCGGCAATTACAGCGGCTGGCTGCATCGCTTTCACCAGTATCCGGGCCTGCAGCAGCATGGCCGTACCCAGCTTGCCCCCACCAGTGGCGCGATGGGCTATGGCCTGCCGGCGGCGGTGGCGGCCAGTTTGCTGGAGCCCGAGCGCTGGGTGGTCAATATCGCCGGTGATGGCGACTTCCTGATGAACGGCCAGGAACTCGCCACCGCCACCGGCTATGGCGCCAAGAAGCTGCTGTGCGTGGTGGTGGATAACGGCACTTACGGCACCATCCGCATGCATCAGGAGCGCGAGTACCCGGGCCGGGTTTCGGGCAGCGATTTGTTCAACCCGGACTTCTGCTTGCTGGCCCAAGCCCATGGCTGGGCCTCGCAACGCATCGAGATGACCGAGGACTTTGAACCCGCCTTGCGTGCGGCGCTGGCAGCGGGCACCCCCTGCTTGCTGCACCTGCGCTTGTCCAGCGATGTCTCGACCAGCCGCAGCACGCTCAGCGCCATCCGCGAGGCGGCGCTCAAGCGTTTGTCGTAGTCTCGGGTTTTTGCCGGCTTTACGGCTGGCTCAACGGCTTAAGCCGTATGCAGCGGGCGGTCCGCAATCAGCAGGCCGTCCTCGTCGGCGTAAAGCCATTCGCCGGGCTGAATCGTGGCGCCCAGAATGTGCAGGGCCACGTCGGCCTGGCCTTGGTTTTTGCGGTCGGTGGGCATGGGCACATGGCCCAGGGCGAAGATGCCGGTTTGCGCCTGGGCTAACTCGGCCAGGTCACGCACGGCACCATGAATCACCAAGCCGGCCCAGCCATTCTTGGCCGCAGCAGCGGCCAAATTACCGCCCAGCAGCGCGCGGCGCAGTGAGCCCGCGCCGTCCACCACCAGCACGCGGCCTTGGCCCGCGCTTTCCACCGCGGCCTTGACCAGGCTGTTGTCCTCGAAGCATTTCACCGTGCTGATGGGGCCTGCAAAACGGGGCAGGGCGCCATAGCTGCGGAAGGCGCTGCCGGGCAGCACGCGCATGCGGCCGCTCTCGTCGCTCTTGTGCTGGTCACAGATGTCGCAAGTGGAAAAGCTGATGGCGCTCATCGCAGGGGCTACTCCAGGCTGGGGTCGGCTTTGACGTGGATGCGCACGCCGTGCAGGGCCACGGTTTGGCCGGGGCGGATCTTGGCGGTCTTGCGCAGCTCTTGCTGGCCGTCCACCTCGATCTTGCCCTCGGTCACCATCATGCGGGCGCGGCCGCCGCTTTCGGCCAGGCCGGTGGCCTTGAGCAGGCTGTCCAGGGTGATGAATTCACCGCGCAGTTCGAAATCAATGTTTTGCATGGCGTGATTGTCCGTGATCTGCCGGGCCAGGCTTCAGGCGCTGAGCAGAGTCAGCAGTTGCTCCAAGCCGCCTTGGTTGATGGCCACCATGGCCTGGGCGCGCACCTTGGGCTTGGCGTGGAAGGCCACCGAGAGGCCGGCAGCGCCCATCATCGGCAGGTCGTTGGCGCCGTCGCCCACGGCCATGGCTTGCGCGGGCGTGCAGCCGATTTGTTCGCAGCATTGCAGCAGCATGCGGCGCTTTTCTTCGCCGTCGCAGATATCTCCCCAAGCCTGCTGCATCAGGCCGCCGGTCAGGCGCTCGTTCACAATTTCCAACTCGTTCGAGCGGACAAAGTCCATGCCCAGCTCGGCCGCGACATGGCGGGTGAAATAAGTGAAGCCGCCCGACACCAGCAGCAGCTTGATGCCGGCGGCCTTGAGCGCCGCGCACAGCTCACGCGCGCCGGGGTTGAACTGCAAACGCGTTTGCAGCACTTCTTGCAGCGCACTGGTGGGCACGCCCTGCAGCAGGGCCAGGCGGCGGCGCAGGCTGTCTTTGAAGTCTGTGATCTCGCCGCGCATTGCGGCTTCGGTGATGGCGGCGACCTCGTCCTTTTTGCCCGCGGCGGCGGCGATCTCATCGATGCACTCGATATTGATCAGAGTCGAGTCCATGTCGAAGGCGGCCAATTTGAAATCGGCCAGGCGCAGCGGCGGCGTGAAGCCTTGAATCACCAGGGCGGCGGAGTTGTCGGTAGAGGTCATGTTCGCGTGATCTCAGTTTTTCGTGGTCGGTTGGCCGAGCAGGCGCAGCACTTCGCGGATGGCTTGCGCCCGGTCCTTGGGGTCGCTGAGCGCCTTGTCGATGCGCAGCTTGTCATTGCCCACCAGCTTGATATTGCGGTTCTTCTGCACCAACTCAATCACGCGCATGGCGTCGATCGGCGGGTTGGGGCGGAAGTTGATATTCATGGCCAGCGGTGCGGCATCGATCTTGGCCACGCCGTAGGGCTTGGCCAGTACGCGCAGGCGGTGGGTGTCGAACAGGGTCTGGCCTTGCGCGGGCAGCTTGCCGAAGCGGTCGGTGACTTCCTCCAGCAGCTTGTCGATCTGCTCGCTCTTTTCGGCGCTGGCCAAGCGCTTGTAAAGCGAGAGGCGCTGATGCACATCGCCGCAATAGGCATCAGGCAAAAGTGCGGGGGCGTGTAGATTGATCTCGGTGGTGGCGGCCAGTGGCGAAAGCAGATCGGGCTCTTTGCCGGACTTGAGCGAGCGCACCGCCTCGGCCAACATCTCGTTGTAGAGCTGGAAGCCGATTTCCATCATATTGCCGCTCTGGTTCTCGCCCAGCATCTGGCCGGCGCCGCGGATCTCCAGATCGTGCATGGCCAGGTAGAAGCCCGAGCCCAGTTCTTCCATGGCCTGAATCGCGTCCAGGCGCTGGGCGGCTTGCTTGGTCAGGCCCTCCAGATCGGGCACCAGCAAATAGGCATAAGCCTGATGGTGCGAGCGGCCGACGCGGCCGCGCAGTTGGTGCAGCTGGGCCAGGCCGAACTTGTCGGCGCGCGCCATGATGATGGTGTTGGCGCTGGGCACGTCAATGCCGGTCTCGATGATGGTGGAGCACAGCAAGACATTGTGTTTGCCGCTGACGAACTCGCGCATCACCCGCTCCAGCTCGCGCTCGGGCATCTGGCCGTGGGCGATGATGATGCGGGCCTCGGGCACCAGCTCTTCGAGCTTCTGGCGCCGGTTCTCTATGGTCTCGACCTCGTTGTGCAGGAAGTAGACCTGGCCGCCGCGCTTCAACTCGCGCAGCATGGCTTCGCGGATGGTGCCGCTGGTCTCGCTGCGCACAAAGGTCTTGATGGCCAGGCGGCGCTGTGGCGCGGTGGCAATCACGCTCAGATCGCGCAGGCCTTCCAGTGCCATGCCCAGCGTCCGCGGGATGGGCGTGGCGGTCAGCGTCAGCACATCCACCTCGGCGCGCATGGCCTTCATGGCCTCTTTGTGGCGCACGCCAAAACGGTGTTCTTCGTCGATCACCAGCAGGCCCAGGCGGTTGAACTTGACCTCGGGGCTGAGCAGCTTGTGGGTGCCGATGACGATGTCGATGGTGCCGTCGGCCAGGCCGGCCATCGCCGCCTTGATTTCCTTGGCGCTGCGGAAGCGGCTCATCTCGGCCACCCGCACCGGCCATTTGCCAAAGCGGTCGGCGATGTTTTGGTAATGCTGCTCGGCCAAGAGCGTGGTGGGCGCCAGGATGGCGACTTGCTTGCCGCCCATCACCGCCACAAAGGCCGCGCGCAGGGCGACCTCGGTCTTGCCGAAGCCGACATCGCCGCAAACCAGGCGGTCCATGGGCTTAGGGCTGATCATGTCCTGGATGACGGCGTGGATGGCGGCGCGCTGGTCGGCGGTTTCCTCGAAGCCAAAGCTGGCCGCAAAGGCCTCGTAGTCGGGGCCGCTGTAGCGGAAAGCGTGACCTTCGCGCGCGGCGCGGCGGGCATAGAGATTGAGCAGCTCGGCTGCGGTGTCACGCACCTGTTCGGCGGCCTTGCGCTTGGCTTTTTCCCACTGCCCGGAACCCAGGCGGTGCAGGGGGGCTTCTTCGGCGCTGACGCCGGTGTAGCGGCTGATCAGATGCAGCTGCGCCACCGGCACGTAGAGCGTGGCCTTGTCGGCGTATTCCAGGTGCAGGAACTCCGACGCGCCATCGCCGATGTCGATATTGATCAGGCCCTGGTAGCGGCCGATGCCGTGGTTGTTGTGCACCACCGGGTCGCCGACCTTGAGCTCGGACAGATCCTTGATCAGCGCATTGACGTCGCTGACCTGTTCTTGCTTGCGCCGCCGCCGGGTGGTGGGCGTGGTGGCAAACAGCTCGGTCTCGGTGAAGAGCTGGATGACCGTGCCCCCATGTCCGCCTTCGGCGTCCTGCCCCCCGAGGGGGCTGTCCGGGCTTGGGGCGGCCCGGCGCCCGGACGCGCCTTCGCCGGGCTCGTTCCAGAAGAAGCCCGCGGCCAGGGGCGCCGCGGTAATGGCGAACTTCTCCGGCGAGCCCAGGAACTCAGCCAGGCCCGACACCGAGGGTGGGTCAATCTTGTTGTCGCGCAGCAGCTCCAGCAGGCTCTCGCGCCGGCCTTCGCTTTCGGCCAGCAGCAGCACGCGGTACGGCGTGCTCTTGAGGTGCGCGGCCAGGCGGGCCAGCGGCTCTTGCGCGCCGCGCTCGACGCTGACATCGGGCAGTGGGCGGGCGAAGTCCACCGGCTCATTGCCGCGAATGGCCAGCACCGCATGGCTGTGGGTGATGGCAAAGAACTCTTCCACCTTCAGGAAGATTTCCTCCGGCGCCAGGATGGGCCGCTCGGGGTCATGCTGCAAGAAGCGATGGCGCTCGCGTGTGTCGGTCCAGAAGCGGTTCAGGGCTTCGTCGATCTCGCCGTGCAGGGCCAGCGCTGCGCTGTCACCCAGGAAGTCGAAGATGGTGGCGGTCTGCTCGAAGAAGACCGGCAGGAAATACTCAATGCCGCCGGTGGCGATGCCTTGATCGATGTCTTTGTAGATGCGCGAGCGGGTCGGGTCGCCCTCCATCTTCTCGCGCCAGCGGGCGCGGAAGGATTTGCGCGCCGCCTCGTCCATCGGGAACTCGCGGCCCGGCAGCAGGCGCACTTGCGGCACGGGGTAGAGGCTGCGCTGGGTGTCAGGGTCGAAGGTGCGGATGGAGTCCACCTCGTCACCAAACAGATCCACCCGGTAAGGCACCAGCGAGCCCATGGGGAAGAGGTCGATCAGCCCACCGCGCACGGCGTATTCGCCCGGCGAGACAACCTGGCTGACATGGGTATAGCCGCCTAGAGTCAGCTGCGACTTCAGGCTGGCTTCATCGAGCCGCTGCTTGGTCTTGAAGTTGAAGGTGGTGGCCGCGAGAAAGGCCGGCGGTGCCAAGCGGGTCAGCGCGGTGGTGGCGGGCAGCAGCACCACATCGGCCTCGCGCTGGTCGGCCGGTTTGCCCTGCGATTGCAGCAAGCGCCACAGCGTGGCCAGGCGCTCGGAGATCAGGTCCTGGTGCGGCGAGAAAGTGTCGTAGGGCAGGGTCTCCCAGTCCGGGAAGACCGCCACACGTAAGTCGGGCGCAAAGAATTTGAGCTCATCTTCCAAGCGCTGCGTATCACCCGGCTCGGCCGTGATGATGGCGGTGATGCGCCCGGCTGCCATCTGCGTCTGGGCAAAGCGCGCCAGCAGCATGGCATCGGCCGAACCGGTGGGGCGGGGGAGGGTGAACTTCTTGCCGGGTTGAATCAGAGGTAGCTGCATATCGGGCGCACAAATGAGAACAGCCCCGAGCGAGGGGCTAGGGGCTGTGCTCATTGTAGGCAGGCTAGCCCGGATGTTTCACGCGGTCGGCCCAGGCTGACCTACAGCACCGATGCCTGCAAGGACTTTGCCGATTAAGCGCGGATCCAATTTGGCAGACAGGGCCTACGCAGGCTGGCGCGGCACAGGGCTTGCCGGCTGTGCCTCAACTCCTCGCCAATGCCTATGGGCATTGGCTGCGGCCGTCTCGGCCCATCCAGCCACGCCTTGTGCGCACGCCCGTCCCGCGTACCCCGCAAAACACCCGGGCTAGGCCTGCCCGTGCTTAGGCTGCGTTCGACTTGCGACGACGAGCCACCACACCCATGGCGCCCAGGCCGGCCAACATCAGGGCGTAGCTGCCGGGTTCCGGCACGGCCGAGGTGATGTTCAGGCCGTCGGTCTTGCCGAAGGTCTTGAACTCGCTGCCATTGGCGGCGAATTGGAATTGCTGTTGACCGTCGCAGCAGTTTTCCAGGCCGAAGATTTCCAGCTTGTGGTTGCCGGCGCCGATGGCGATTTTGTCGAAGGTAAAGACTTGGCTGCTGTCGCCGTAGCCAGTGTTCCACCACATATCGTTGGACTTGAAGCCCAGGGCCACGCCGTCCAGGAAGACTGCGCCGCCACGGCCGAAGTCCACGCCTGCGCGCAGGTCCCAGCTGCCAGCCTGGCCAGCGGCAACGCCGAAGTTGACGGTGACGCGATAGGCGATGTCGGAGTTGCTGCCGCCGAAGACGCTGCCGTTGCTCAGGCCATCAAACAGGGCCACGTCGGCCGACTTGGCGCCGGGCTGGCTCATGGCAGCGTTGACGGCGTCGCGATAGGCGGCGGCGCTGTTTTGTGCGCCAGTCTGCGATGTGGCGGTTTCAAACGTGACAACGCTGGCTTGTGCGCTGGCGGCTGCGGCGATGGTGGCGGCGAGCAGCAAGGACTTGGCAACAGTCTTATTCATCTAGGGATTCCCTCGAATTGATTTGTGTGGCAGTGATTCCGGTGCAAAAGCTCTGCACGGGTGGACAATGTAACGAATCCGTCATAGTCAACACCCCCCTCAATCCGGTGGTTTTTGCGCCTCAAACCGCACGTTTGTGCGAAGGTTCCGCTATTTCGGGTCCGTCTCGGTCCATCTAGCTGGGTTAGGCAGGCTTTTGGCTGCTTATTGCTGCCGAGGCAAGGGCAAATATCAGGCTTTGCAGGCGCGCGCTTCGATAAGATCAATCCTCATGAAGCTGAGTCAATTAGTGGAATTTTTCGGTGGCTTGTTGCTCAGCCTGCCGCTTGCGGCCGTGGCGGACGATCAGGACGATGGCTCGCAGCGCTTCGAGTTATCTGGTTTCGGCACCTTGGCCGCCTATCGCGGCGGTGATGACGTGGTTGGCGTCAAGCCGGATCCCCGCACGCCCAATTTGTCCAATGGTGACTGGCGCACGAATGGCGACACCCGCTTGGCCGGCCAAGTGCGCTGGCAAGTCGCCGACCGGCTTGAAGCCGTGATGCAAGTGTTGGTGCAAGACGATATTGCCAAGCGTATGCGTCCGCGTACCGAGTGGGCCTATATCGGCTGGTCGCCCGCCCCGGCATGGACGCTGCGCCTGGGGCGACAGACCCTGCCCTTCTTCCTGGTCAGCGAAACCCGTAACGTCGGCTATGCGCAGACGGCCTTGCGGCCCATGAATACCGTGTACAGCATCAACCCGGGTGCTGCGGTGGACGGCTTAAACCTCACTTGGACCGGCGACGCTTTGGGCGGACTGCTCAGCCTTGACTTGGGCGGCGGCACGGCCCGCGTTGATCTCAGCTCCGGCAGTATCGATATCAATCGCTCCACCGTCTTGGTCGGCAATTGGCGCCGCGGTGATTGGCAGTTACGTGCTGGTGTGTCCACTTACGCTGTTGATTTGACGAATTCCGGTGCGGCCGCTTTGCTCAAGCCGCCGGGCTGTGCCAATTGCAATGAGGTCTTGGGGCCGCGCGCCAGCCTGAGCAGCGAGGGTCGCTTGACTTACCTCGGCCTCGTCTGGCAAGCCCATGACTGGACGCTCACTGCCGAAGCCGCGCTGCGAGATTCCAATTCACTCTTGGTCGCCAAACAGGCTGGATGGTATGTGCAAGCTAGCCGCCGCATCGGCGCCTGGACGCCTTATGCCAGCGTTGGCCAAACCACCTACCGCGAAAGCCCGCTTGGCCTGCAGGCAGTACCCAATAGCCCACCGGCGCTGGTGCAAGGTCTCAAGACCTTGGATACCTATTTGCAAAGCCCCTTTGACCGGCGCGTCATTCAAGTCGGCGTGCGGCTTGATTTGGGCGAGCATTGGGCGCTCAAGTTCCAGCAGGATTTTTGGACCGCAACACGCGATCGCAGCACCGGCCGCGCGGCCGAACTGAGCTTGAATGCGCCGCCGCTCGGGCCGCCACTTCAAAAAAGCTGGGACGGGCATGCCAATATGAGCACGATCAGCCTGGACTTTGTCTTCTAAGGCCGCCATGAAGCCGACGACTCGCTTGACCCCAAAAAGCACCATCGTGGCGGCCGTCAAGACGGCGGCGTACTGGCTGGGAGTGAGCTTGGCTGCGGGGATGCCTCAACTGGTGTCTGCTGCCGATTCAGGCCGCTTGCGCGTAGCTATCGCTGCCAATGCACAGCCGCCCTTTGTGTTTTGGCAAGATGCGCAAGCCAGTCGTGGCATCGATCTCGAGGTCTACCGTGCCATTGCCGATGCGCTGCGCTTAAGGCTGGAGCCGCAACTCCTGCCGCGGCCCAGAATTGACGCCGCCGCCGCCGCGGGTGAGCTGGATTTGGTGTGCCACACCGCCCCAAACCTGAGTCGCGATGCTGCGCTTTTCCGCTGGAGTGCGTCCCTGCTGGATTTGCCCGACTTGCTGGTGGGGCACACCAGTGCCAGCCCGGTGGATCAGGCGGAGCAACTCGCGCGTGGCAGCGTGGTCGGTACCTTGCAGGGCTACCCCTATGCGCGGCTAGACGCCCGCTTTGTCGATGGCAGCTTGCAGCGGGACGATGTCATCAGTGAAGACCGTCTGCTCAAGAAAATTCAGCTGCTGCGCCACCCCTATGGCGTGCTGAACCAGCAAAGCCTCAGCTGGGCGGCTGAGAATGGTGAGCTCAGCGGCATTGCGCCCTGGCGTGCGCCCGTTGGCCTTGGCAATTACCACTGCGCCTGGCCCAAGAACAGCCCGGTCAATGGGCAGGTACTGCTGGATGCGGTTGAGGCCTTGCGCGTGTCTGGGGGTTTGAGCCAAATCGTCGCGCGCTACAGCCGCCCGGCACTCGCCGTCGTGGTCTCCAACCGCAGCGCGATCCAAGGGATAGAGCGCGATACCTTGGCCGATCTCTTCATGGGACGCCGTCAGGTTTTGGCCGGCGGCGCGGCGCCTAATCTTTTGATGAGTGCGGGGCCGGAGCGGGATTATTTCTTCAGCGCCGTCTTGCGCAAAGCACCTGCCGAATACCGCTCGGCCTGGTCGGCCCAGCAGTTCGGTGGGCGGCTGCGCCCGCCTTTGGAATTGCGGGACGCTGAAAGCGTTAGAGGCCATTTGCAACGCCATCCTGAGGCGCTGGGCTTTGTGCCGCTGGCGCTGGTTGACGCCAGCTTGCGAATCATCTACATGCCTTGAGCTTTGGCGTGCTTTGCTCGGCCAGGCTGCTCAGCCCTGAGCGTGGCGGGATGGGTCTTTTTTCGAAGCCTTCAGCGCCTTGGCTGCTGGCGCATGACGACCGGCTGCAAGCCGCCCGCCTGAGCGCGTGCGCGCAACTGGCCGCAGCCACCGTCCACATCCTGGCCGGCCGAGTCGCGCAGCTTGGTCAGCACACCGCGGCGGTGTAGCTCGGCCGCGATGGCGCGGGCCTTGTCCCAGCTGGGGCGCTGGAAGGGTAGGTCGGGGATGCTGTTGTAGGGGATCATGTTCAGAATCGCGTACTTGCCGCGCAGCAGCGCGACGATGCCGTCGAGTTCCTCCGGCCCGTCGTTGACCCCGTCCAGCAGCGTCCATTGGTACTGGATCGGGTAGGCGCTGGCGCGGGCATATTGTTCGCCCAAGGTCACCAGTTCATCCGGCGTGAGGCGCGGCGCGCGCGGCAGCAGTTGCGTGCGCAAGTCCGCCTTGCTGGTGTGCAGCGATAGCGCTAGCGCCGGCTTCACTGCGCCGGTGGGCAGGCTGTGCAGACGCTCAAACACGCGCGGGTCACCCACCGTAGAGAAGACCAGATTCTTGTGCGCAATATTGCCCACGCTACCCAGCAGCTCGATGGCTTCCATCACGTTGTCGAGGTTGTGCGCCGGCTCACCCATGCCCATGAACACAACCTTTTTGACCGGCCGCTGACTGCGTGCCTGCGCCACCTGGGCGATGATTTCGGCGCTGCTGACTTGGCGGATCAGGCCATCGCGCCCGGTCATGCAGAACAAGCAGCCGACGGCGCAGCCTACCTGGCTGGAGACGCAGACGCCGTCGCGCGGCAAGAGCACGCTTTCCACCGTCATGCCATCCTGCAGGGCCAGCAGCAAACGGGCCGAGCCGTCCTCGCCGGGGTGGCTGGAAACCAAGCGGGTCAGCCCTTGCAGGCGCGCGTCCAAGTCCGGCAATGCATCCCGCACCGCCAGGGGCAGAAAGTCCTCGGGCCGGCGCCGGCCCGCCGTCAAGGGCAGGGCGCGCACCCATTGGCGCAGCACCCGCTGCACATGCAGGGGCTTGGCACCCAGGGCGCTCAGTTCTTGGCGGATATCTTCGATGCGCATCTTGTGGTGGCAGGGAACTTTGGGGGGAGGGCGGATCAGCAGGGGCGAAAAAGTCTGCCAATAAGCGTGGCCATTGTCTCAGTCGACGGGCGAGTGATCGGTATAAACCCTGATTGATGCCGATTCTTCGGCTAAGCTGTCGGGCAGCCGTACTGTGGAACTTCTTCTGACTTGGTCGAGTTGTTCTTCGATTGTTTTTTGAAAGTGCTGGATTCTCACCGATGCTTGATTTGAACCGTGTGCAAAACGACAGCCTGCGTCAGCGGCTGATGTCGGCCGAAGAAGCGGCTGCCCTGATCCCCGCGGGGGCCAATGTCGGCATGAGCGGCTTTACCGGCGCCGGCTACCCCAAGGTCATCCCGCAGGCACTGGCCGCGCGCATCGCCAGCGAGAATGCGGCAGGCCGGCCCTTCCGCATCGGCCTGTGGACCGGTGCCTCCACCGCGCCCGAGCTCGACGGCGCCCTGGCTCGCGTCAACGGTGTGGAAATGCGCCTGCCCTATCAGTCTGACCCGACCAGCCGCAAGCTGATCAACGCCGGGCAGATGGAGTACACCGATATCCACCTCAGCCATGTGGCCCAGTATGTGTGGTTCGGCTTCCTGGGCAAGCTGGATGTGGCGGTGATTGAGGTGGCGGGCATCCTGCCTGACGGCCGCTTGGTGCCGTCGACCTCGATCGGTAATAACAAAACCTGGCTTGACCAGGCCGACAAGATCATCCTGGAAGTCAATAGCCTGCAAAACGCCGGGCTGGAGGGCATGCACGACATCTACTACGGCACCCAACTGCCACCCAAGCGCGTGCCGATTCCCTTGGTGCAGGTGGGCGACCATATCGGTGAGCCTTATCTGCATTGCGATTTGAGCAAGGTGATTGCAGTGGTGGAAACGCATCAGCCCGATCGCAACTCGGTTTTCGCTGAGCCGGATGAGGTGTCCAACGCGATTGCCGGCCACATCATCGAGTTCTTGCAGAACGAGGTGAAGCTGGGCCGTTTGACGCCTGACTTGCTGCCCTTGCAGTCCGGCGTGGGCAATATCGCCAATGCGGTGCTGGCCGGCTTAGAAAAAGGCCCCTTTGAGAATCTGACCGCCTTCACTGAGGTCTTGCAAGACGGCATGCTGAGCATGCTCAAGTCCGGCAAGTTGGCCTATGCCTCGGCCACCGCCTTGTCGCTGAGCCCCGATGCGGCGGCCTTGTTTGAGCGCGAGATTGAATTCTTCCGCCAGCGCATCGTCTTGCGCCCGCAGGAGATGAGCAATCACCCCGAACTCATTCGCCGCCTAGGCCTGATCGCGATGAACGCCATGATCGAGGCCGACATCTACGGCAACGTCAACTCCACCCATGTGATGGGCAGCAGCATCATGAACGGCATTGGCGGCTCGGGCGACTTCGCACGCAATGCCTATATGTCCATCTTCATGACGCCTTCCGTCGCCAAGGGCGGCGCCATTTCCTGCATCGTGCCCATGGTCTCGCATGTGGATCACACCGAGCATGATGTGCAGATCATCGTCACCGAGCAGGGCTTGGCCGATCTGCGCGGCCTCTCGCCCAAGGAGCGGGCCAAGGTGGTGATCGAGAAGTGCGCGCACCCCGACTTCAAGCCCGCTCTGCTTGACTATGTGCGGCGCGCGGCCGTAGGTGCGCCGGGTCTGCACACCCCGCATTTGCTGGATGAAGCCTTCAGCTGGCATACGCGCTATCTGCGTGAAGGCCGCATGTAAGCGGCAGGGCTGAGAATCCACCCGCAATGATTGTTCGAGACCGCCCCTCTGGCCTGCGCCTGTTTCTGATCGTGCGTGGCTCGGTGCTGCGCCAGATCCGCGCGGTGCTGTTCGTCAACGTGCTGATCGCGGTGGCGGTGACACTTTCGCATGGAATTTTGTTCAGCCACAAGATCACGCTGACCACCATTCCCTTCACCCTGATCGGCCTGCCACTGGCGATCTTTTTGGGCTTTCGCAATAACGCGGCTTACGACCGCTATTGGGAAGCGCGCAAGCTCTGGGGCGAGTTGCTGCTGCGCAGTCGCAATCTGGCCCGGCAGGTCTTGAACTTTGTGGATGCGGAACGGGCCTCGCAAGCTGCGACGGGGCGCGACGATGTGCGCGTGCGCATGATCCAGCGCAGCATTGCCTATGCCCAGGCCTTGAAGCACCAACTGCGCGGTACGCCCGACGTGCAGGGCGAAGTGCAAGCCTGGTTGCAGCCTCAGGAATGGCAGGCCCTGGCAAGCGCGCCCAACAAGGCGGCAAGCCTGATGATGAACATGGGCGCCGACCTGCAGCAGTGCCGCAGGGAGGGGCGTATCGATTCCGTGCTGACGGCCCAAATCGACAACACCCTGTCCGCCATCACCGCGGCCGCTGCCTCTTGCGAGCGCATCAAGAGTTCGCCCTTGCCCTTTTCCTACACCTTGCTCTTGCACCGCACGGCTTACCTCTATTGCTTTTTGCTGCCCTTTGGCTTGGTGGACAGCATCGGCTTCATGACGCCATTTGTGGTGGCCATCGTGGCCTACACCTTCTTTGGCCTGGACGCGCTGGGTGACGAGATCGAAGAGCCTTTTGGCCTGCTGCCCAATGACTTGCCGCTGGATGCGATCTGCCGCGCCATCGAGATCGATATGCGCGCGGCGCTGGGTGAGACCGAGCTGCCTGAGCCTTTGCTGCCGCAGAACTATTGCCTGATGTGAGGCGGTGACGCGCAGGCCTTGGCACTAGCGCGCCACCTAAAATGCCCGCCATGACTTCATATGCCATGGGCCTGCAGCCCCAGTGTTATGCCCTGGTTCCCGCCGCCGGTGTCGGCGCCCGTTCAGGAGCCACCATCCCCAAACAATATGTGCCGCTGGCCGGTCAGGCCATGATGGCCCACACCCTGGCCGCGCTGGCGCAGGTGCCGCAACTGGCCGCCACCTTGGTGGTGCTGTCGCCGCAGGATGATCAGTTTGAGTCGGCGGTGCCTGTGTTCGCAGGCGAGCGCGCTTGGGTGGCAAGGGTGGGCGGCGAGACCCGCGCCGAAACCGTCGCCAATGGCCTGAACGAGTTGCTGGCGCGCGGTGCTCAGCCACACGACTGGGTGCTGGTGCACGATGCGGCGCGCTGCCTCTTGCGGCCGGAATGGGCGGAGCGTTTGATCGCCGCTTGCTGGGACGACGAAGTCGGCGGCCTGCTGGCGCTGCCGCTGGCAGACACGCTGAAAGCTTCGGCGCAAGGCCGCGTCACTGCCACCGTGGACCGGCGTGAAAAGTGGGCCGCACAGACGCCACAGATGTTTCGCCTGGGCCTGCTGCGGCCGGCCTTGGCGAGCTTGAATGAGGGCATCACCGACGAGGCCAGCGCCATCGAGGCCTTGGGCCATCAACCCTTGCTGGTGGAGAGCCCGATGGAGAATTTCAAGGTCACTTGGCCGGCTGACTTCGCGATGGCCGAGGCCTTGCTCAAGAGTCGCAGGTGAAGCCGGCGCTGACGGTGTGCATCAATGCGCCGGCTTTAGGACTCAACTCCTTAGCTGAGTTCAGCGCTGGCGCCGCTGCCGTTTGGCCAGCAAGCCCAGCACGCCCAGACCTGCGAGCAGCAGGGCAGAACTGGCCGGCTCCGGCACCGGCGGGTTGAAGCCGCCGCCGTTGTTGCCAAAGTCCCAGTTGGTATTGATGTCATCCACCGTGGCGGAGTTGGTCACGGTGCCGTAAAGCGCCGCGAGGCTGCCTAAGCCAGCTTGCTGGGCGCCAGACTCCAGGGTGGCGCCGAAGGGCAGTTCGATCGAGCTGATGCGGCCGGTATTGAAGAAGTCAGCGCTACCGTTGCTGCCGACGCCAGTGTATTGGTAGGCATTCAGATTGAAGACCGTGCCGTACTGAAACAAGAGCTTTTTGTAGACAGTCTTAGCGCCGGTCCAGTTGGGGTCGGAGGACGAGGTGTAGATCTCGAAATTGCTCGTGTAATTCACCCCGGCCGTGTCGGTGAAGGTGCTGCCAATCTGCATATTCGCCCAGGCGCTGTTGTAGACGCTGGGGTCAGAAAGGGACGGGAAGTTGCCGTCCAGCTTGGCCGAGACCAGGATGGCACCATAGCTGCCGGTGGGGCGGGCCGCCGTGGCAGCAATGAAAAATTGTTGGCTCCAATTGGCCTGGGCATAGGCAGTGAGGTTGCTTCTGAGGTCAACGGGGTTGCCCTGGACCAGGGCGCCGGTGTTGTCCTCGAGATGCGAGCTGACTTTGGTGTGCAGGCTCAGGCCTGCAGATTCGGCTTGGCCGGTATAGCCCATGCCGTACTTGCCGGCGCTGGTGACGATGTCGTAAACGGGATCCAAGCCGCCCGGGCCAGTTGCGATGGTGAAGGTGGCATCGGCCACCCCGGTGCTGAGATTGCCGGAGCCTTTCCAGTTGTTCTTATAGTCGGACTTGCCGTTCAAGCTGAAACTGCCATCCCCCAGCACGGGGCTGGTGAAACTGGTGTTGACCCATCCATAAACCTGCGCGTAAGCGTTGTAGTCGAGATTGGGCGCGGCCTGCGCCATGGGCGCTAAGCTCAGGGCCGAGCAAGCTCCCAGCAATGCCAAGGCATGGGCGAGCGGACGGTAGACAAGAACATCTTTGGACATGATGACTGAACTCCTGTGCTGATGTTGGGCAAGCCCGACCTGCCCGGTGATGGGGCTCCGGGAGTGGAGCGAGTTGTCAAACCAGGTCAATGAGACGCGAAAACCGTCCGGCGCGCTTCATTCAAATTAGGGGTACACGGGCGCTTGTTGAGCTAACGCAAAGTTGGCCTACGTTTTGCCTGCGTTCGGGTGCCGCAGGCGATCAAGCGTTTTGAGCTGTAGTCCGCTTCATCGGCGAGCGAACGAGCGAACGAGCGAACGAGCGGGTGCGCGTTCAGCGCCGCAGTTGGCTCAGAATTTGAAGCTGATGCCGGCCGACAACATGCCCATGCGGCTGGTGCCGGAGCCATAGCTGGCAGAAAAGGCATCCCAGTCCAGGTTGAGCGTCATTTGCTTGCTGAGCGCATAGCTGCCGCCCAGGCCTAGCAAGGGCTGAAAGCTCCAGCGCGCTTGAGTGCCGCCTGCCGCATAGCTGGCACTGCCGCGCACATAGCCAACGCCCAGCCGAGCCTTGACGCCAAAGTCGCCCATCTCCCAAGGCCGCACCACCGAAGCCCCGACGCCGCTTAGCTTGATAGACCCGGCCTCGTTGACGCTGCCTCGCTGCAAGCTGCCCTTGGCGCTGCCGATGCTGAAGGCCATGGCCTCCAGACCGAGGCCGCCCAGGATTTCGCCGCTGTGGCCAATGTAGACCTTGCCGCTGAGCTTGCCATTGCGCTCGCAAGTGGCGCCGTCATTGCAGTCCAAGCGGTAGTTGTTGATCAGGCCGATATTGCCGCCCACATAGCTGCTGGATTCACGGCTGACGCTGGGTTGCGCTTGGGCGGCGCCGCAACTGGCGGCCAAGCCCACAGCCAGCCAGGCCAGCGGCGTTAAGAGATGGACCGAGGGCGCGGGCTTGAGTTCGGTGACTTTCGGCATTGAAGACTCCTGAAGTGATGATGCGGCTGCCGTGCGATGCGCCCCGCGCTGGGGCTGCGCCACTCCGGTTTAGCGGCGCTGGCGAAGGTGACAGCGGGCGCAGTGTTGAAGCAATTTGCCGCATGCGCCAATGCTTTGTGCCAGGCAGCACAATGCGCCGCGAAGAGGCGCAGTTTTCGCTACCTTGCCCGACGTGGCGGCGAAAGAGGCAAGACCATGAGAACCCAAGAAGCCCTGTCATTGAAGGAGCGTCAGCGATGAGTTCGCCCGAAGTACTGCTGCAAGTTTTGCGCGCCGAGATGCGCGCCGCCGGGCTGACCTACAAGGCCCTGGGCGCCAAGCTGGACTTGAGCGAATCCAGCGTCAAACGCATGTTTTCGCAAGGCGATATGTCGCTGACTCGGATGGCACAGGTCTGCGCGGCCGTGGGCGTGCCGATGGAAGATGTACTTCGCCAGGCGGCCGACAACACGCCGCACGCCGATACCCTGACGCTGGAGCAGGAGAAGTCTCTGGTTTCCGACCCCAAGCTGCTGCTGGTGGCGATCAGCTGCCTGGGCCATTGGAGCCTGGAGCAGATCGTGGAGACCTATGCCATCAGCGAGGCGGAATGCATCGGCTATCTGGTCAAGCTGGACCGGCTGGCGCTGATTGAGTTGAAGCCGGGCAATCGCTTTCGCATGCGGGTGTCGGTGGCTTTTCGCTGGCTGCCGGACGGGCCGGTGCAGCATTTCTTCCGCCAGGCGGTGGTGGATGACTACTTCGCCGGGCGCTTCGATGGCGCCGGCGAGGCCTTGCTGTGTGTGAATGCGCGCTTGTCGGACGCCAGCGCCATGGACCTGGTGCAAAAGATTCGCCAACTGGCTGCCGAGCTGGCCAAGCTGCATCAAAACGACCAGCGCCTGCCGCTGCGCGAGCGCGACGGCTTCACGCTCATGCTGGGCTTTCGCTCCTGGGAGTTCAAGGGCCTGACGGCGCTCAGGCGCAAGACCTGAGCTCTATCCTGAGCTTTAGCCTGAGCTCGGCACCTACCAGCTTGGCCCCAGGAACAGGTAGAAGGCGCTCTCGCCGCCCTTGGTGCTGCCGGCGCCCAGATAGAAGGGGCCCAAGCGGGTATCCACCGCGACGAACAAGCTGCCGGCGAGTTTGAAGTCTGCAAGCTCGATGCGCTGACCGTCTTGCACGGCCGCGCCCAGCTCTACCGAGAAGCCGCCACGCACCGCTTCACCCAGGCCTACCGGCATCGCGCCGATGCGGCGCGCCGTGACGAAGCGCAGCAGGCCCACATTCTGGTTGGACACCGAACTCGCCGGGCTGCCGGAGAGCCGCAAAAAGCCGCCCAACGAGGTGGCCGAACCAAGGTTGGCGTGTGAGTATTCAGCCCAGACATGACCCGCCCATTCATCCGCCCGGAAGGCCGCCAAGCCTTGAAAGCCAATCGCATCGCTGTGGACCTGACTGCCCGCGAGCTGGGTGCGTGTGGCGCCGATGTCCAGCAGCACGCCGCGGGTCGGGAAGGTCAGCGAGTCGAGGGTGTCTGCGCGCAAGCGCAACGAGTAGCTGCTGCCGCTTTGCTGAATCGGCGTGTCGCCTCGGCTTTGCGGCACTTGCAGAACCGCATCGCCACGGAAGCGGCTGGCACCCAACTGCACATCGCCCCAGCGGCCCAGTCGGCGGCCCAGGGCCAGCTCGGCGCTGCTGGTGCTGGTGTTGAAGCGGGCCTTGCGCTGGCCGTCCACAAAGAGGTCCCAGGGCGTGCCGGTGAAGCTCAAGGTCGGCTCGACATACCAGTCCGAGCCCAGGCCCAGTGGCTGGTGAAAGCTGCTGGCCAGCTTGCGTTCGCTGCCGATGCTGGCAAAGGTACGCAGCTCACCACCCCAGGCATTGAGCCAGGAGAGGTTGTGCAAGGCCACCACCTTGAAGCTGTTGTCGTCGGCGAAATTGCTGCTCAGCTCCAGGCCCAGGCGCAGGCGGCTGTGCGCCCAATCGGCTTCGCTGACATTGACGGTGATGTGGCGCTGGCCGTCGCGATCAATCACCTGGGTGTCGATGCGCTCAAAATCGCCGCGCCCGTAGAGCTCCACGGTCGCCTGGTTGATGGCGGCCTGGCTGGCCGGCTGACCGGGCTGCAGTTCCAACTCGGCCTTGATCACCTCGGGGTTGACGCGCTTGCTGCCCTTGATCGTGACATCGGCCAGGGGCAGGGCGGCAGGGGTCACGGCGGGCGGCCGGCGGCGCGCTTGCTCGACCTGGGCATAGGCCTCCGGGCTGAGCGAGAAGACGTTTAAGCGCTCCTGCGCGGCACGGGCGGCGCGTGCGCCGGTGGCGATGGCTTGCTCGCCACGGGTGAAGTCCAAAAAGCCCAGGCCTGCCAGATCGGGGTCGATCAACACATCCTCGGGCCGCAGGGTTCGGGCCGAGCGGGCCGAGTTCTGCGTGGTCAGGATGGACAGCATTTGATTGGCCACGCCCAGGGCGCTGCCCAGCTCTTTCTCTTCGGCCAGCGGCGTGCCCACATCGACGGCGATGATGATGTCGGCCCCCTTGGCGCGGGCGCTTTCCACGCCCATATTGCGCACCAGGCCGCCGTCCACCATCAGCCGGCCTTTGATGCGCACCGGAGAGAAAAAGCCAGGCACCGCCATCGAGGCCCGCATGGCCAGGAAGAGCGGCGTGCCGCTCAGGTCGGCCAACTCGCCGGTCAACAAATCGGTGGCCAGGGCCTCAAAAGGCAGGGGCAGGTTTTGTACATTCAGGTCGGCATATTGGCTGCTGACCAGGCGCTCCAGCGCGAACTCCAGCCCGCTATTGCCGGCCGCTGCGGGCGGCAGGCTGACGCCATCGCGACCCAGGCCGAACTCCAGGCGCGAGGGCAGCATCTGATCGTCCTCGCGGCGGCGGTAGCTCAAATCCTGGCGGGGAGGGCGGTCTGAAAGAATCGCGTTCCAGTCGGCGCTTCTGACAAAGTTTTCCAACTCCTCGACACTGCGCCCGGACGCAAACGCGCCGCCCACCAGGGCGCCCATGCTGGTGCCCACCACCAAGTCCACCGGCACCCGCAATTCCTGCAGCACGCGCAGCACGCCGATATGCGCCAGGCCTCGCGCGCCGCCACCTGACAGCACCAGGGCGATCTTGGGCCGCCCCTGCGGCGTGGCCGAAGCCTGCGCCTGATCTTGCACGGGGCTTTCAGCCGCATGCACTGCCTGCGCCGCACCGATGGCCCAGCACAGCAAGAGCAAGGGCGTGATCAGTCGAGTGCGCATGGTTGATGGCGGGCGAGGGCGGGCGAGGGTGAGCATGGCGGTGGCATGATGAGAGGGCGCCACGATAGCGCACAAATATGGCTTTGCTGCGCGAAGCATGCGCTAAGCTGCGCGCCCCTGGGCCGTCGCACGAGGCCAGTCCATATCGACGATATCTACCCAAGCTCGGTTCATGCCGAGCTCAAGCACGCACCATGAGCGACTCAGCACAAGCCACAAATCCCAATGCAAATCACCCAGCCTTGCCGGCCTTTCGTATCGGTGAGGGCTGGGACACCCATGCCCTGGTCGAGGGCCGGCCCTTGATTCTGGGCGGCGTGACGATCCCGCACAGCCATGGCTTGCTGGGTCATTCAGACGCTGATGCCCTGGCCCATGCCATCACCGACGCTTTGTTGGGCGCGGCAGCGCTGGGCGATATCGGCAAGCTCTTCCCCGACACGGCGGCCGAATTCAAGGGCGCCGACTCCATGGTCTTGCTGGCCGAGGCCTATCGCCGGGTGCGTGAGGCGGGCTGGCAGATCGTCAATATCGACAGCACCATCAAGGCGCAAGCGCCCAAGATGGCGCCGCATATCGCTGCCATGCGCAGCCGCTTGGCGGAGGTGTTGGGGGTGGACGTGGGCCAGATCAATGTCAAGGCCAAGACGGCCGAGAAGATGGGCCCCGTGGGTGAGGGCCTGGCCATCGAAGCGCAGGCCAGTTGCTTGCTGGCCGGGCTTTGATCGCCAGTCAAAGGCTCACAAAGACTTCTTCAGCAAGGCCTCGAATTCGGCCGCGCTGAGCGTCTTGCTGGCTGTGGGGCTGCTGGCGCTGCTGTCGGGGCGCAGCTCCAGGGTGTAGCTCTTGCCGTCGGCGCTTTCCACAATCGTCACCGATGAGCCGTCGCCGCGGCTGCTGACCTTCACGCTGGTCGATTGAGGGTCGATGGTGTAGACCAGCTTTTGCGCCAGGCTGGGGGTCTGCAGCACGATGATCAATTTGCCGCTGGCATCCATGGTCAGGGCGTAGGTTTGTGTGCGCGTGCCCTGGCTAAGGCTGAGGTCGGCGATCACGGCGCTGGGCAGGCCTTGCGCAGTCAAGCTGGCCGCGACGCTGCCGTTGAGGGTTTGCAGCGGCGCGGCGCTGTCGCCGACACGGAACACCAAGTCTTTGATCGTCAGGCTGTGGCCGCCGCTGCTTTGGCCGACCGTGTCGCTGATGCTGCCCGAGGCCAGAAAGGCTTCGCCGGTCTGGCAGCTTTGGGCGCTGTAGTTGCGCACCGTGCCGGCAATGCTCAGCGTCATGCTGCCACCGGCGATGCAGGGGTAGTTGCCGGCGGGCGCGTCGGCGGCCACGGCGTTGATGGGCAGCACGCCGGCCAGCAGCATCTCTGCGCTGTGCTGGGCGCCAGCGGCGGCGATGCCGGCGGTGGCTTCGTAGTTGCCGCTGTTGATGAAGGCCTCGGGTGTCGGCGGCAAGGGTTCGTTGCCTCCGCCACCACCGCCGCAAGCGCTCAGCGCGATGCTGGCGACGGCCGCACACAGGGCTGGGTTGAAGCTTCGGATCAATCGTTTGCAACTGCTGCTCATGCTCTGGCTTTCTAGATGGTGATCTTCAAAGGGCGGGCAGGGTGGCCTTTGTGAGGCCGGGCTAGGTGCCGGCGTTCCCGCTGTGCGCTACGGCGGGGCCATTGTTGGGCAGGTTTGATGGGCGTGAGGCCCGCAAACGTGGGGGTATCAGAAACTGCGCCGGTCGGGGTCAGGGCGCGCTACCGGCGGCCTGTCTGGGGGATGGGCGCCGGGCATCCCGCGGCCGTTCAGCTCAGCTGGCTTTTTGAATCCGAATCACCGTCAGCAGGCCGCCGTCCGGCGCGTTGCTGATCTCCAGCTGGCCGCCCAGGCGTTGCACGGACTTTTCCACGATGGCCAGGCCAAGGCCGGCGCCGGTGGCGGCGGTGCGGGCGGCGTCGCCGCGGAAGAAGGGCGTGGTCAGGCGGCTGAGCTTGTCCGGCGGCACGCCGGGGCCGAAGTCGCGCACCTGCAGGGCCACCCAGCTGCCTTGCAGGCTGTGACTGACCTCCACCATGGTGGGCTGGCCCGGCGCATGGCCGTAGCGGCGGGCGTTTTCGAACAGGTTCAAGAGCACGCGGCCGAGTTCGGTGTCATCGGCCCAAACGCGCAAATCGAGCGGAATCAGCACGCGGATGCGGATCTGCTCCGGGTCGCGGAAGCCCTGCGCCTCGCGCTCCACCACTTCGGCCAGTGGCACCGGCTGCAATTGCAGCTCGGAGGGGCGGGCGTAGTCCATGAACTTGCAGATGATGGCGTCGAGCTGGGCAATGTCCTGGGCCATGAATTGGCGGGCCTGCTCGTCGGGCACGCTCATCTCGGCCTCCAGACGCAGGCGCGCCAGCGGAGTGCGCAGATCGTGCGAAATGCCGGCCAGCATCACCGTGCGGTCATCTTCCATCTTGGCCAACTCACGCGCCATGCGGTTGAAGCCCATATTGACTTCGCGGATCTCGCTGGTGCGGGTGCTCTCGTCCAGGCGGGAGTCGTACTCGCCCTCGCGGATGCGGTGGGCGGCGAAGCTGAGTTCGCGCAGCGGTTGGTTGATCAGCCGGGTGATCAGGGCCGAACCCAGCGCCGTGACGATCAAGGCCAGCAGCAGCCACCAGCCATTGCTGGACAAGCTCACGCTCAGTGGCGCGGCGCTGGTGCGCAACCAATAACTGTCCTCGCCGATGGTGAAACGCACCCACAGGCCTGGCTCGGCATTGACGCTGCGCGCCACCACCGTGTCGGCGCCCAGGCGACCGCGCAACTCCGCGGCCAAGCGCTTGGCAAAGGCATTGGCGTCGTAGGCCTGCCAGCGGTCGGCGGCCTCGGCCACGCGCACCTGCACCGCCTCGCTGCGCGCCAGCGAGGACAGCACGGCAACGCGATTGATGCTGTCGGTGTCGGCCAGGGCCACGCGGCTCAGGTTCACCAGGCCGGCGAGTTGCTGGGCCGACTCCAAGGCGCGTGGCTCAGCCTCCAGCACCTTGAAGGTTTGTTGCCAGGCCAGCACCCCGCCCGACAGCAGCAAGGCCAGCAGCGCAAAGGTGCGCCAGAAGAGGTTAAGCGCCAGCCGCGGCTTGGCGGGGTCGGTGTACACGCGCGGGTGACTTAGGCTTGCGGCGCTTCGTCCGGCACAAACACATAACCCACGCCCCAGACGGTCTGGATGTAGCGCGGCTGGGCCGGGTCGGTTTCCAGCAGCTTGCGCAGGCGCGAGACTTGCACGTCCAGGCTGCGGTCAAAAGGTTCGAAGTCGCGCCCGCGCGCCAGCTGCGCCAGCTTGTCGCGCGACAAGGGCTGGCGTGGGTGGCGCACCAAGGCCTTGAGCATGGAAAACTCGCCCGTGGTCAGCGGCAGCACTTCGCCGTTTTTCGACAGGCGGCGCTGCGCCAGGTCGAACTCAAAGGCGCCGAAGCTGACCGTCAGGGCTTCCATCGACGGCGCGCCGGGTGCCTCGGTGGCCGGGCGGCGGCGCAGCACGGCATTGATGCGGGCCAGCAATTCGCGCGGGTTGAAGGGCTTGGAGAGGTAGTCGTCGGCGCCCACTTCCAGGCCCACGATGCGGTCCACATCCTCGACCTTGGCGGTCAGCATGATGATGGGCGTGTTGTCGTTGGCGGCGCGCAGGCGGCGGCAGATGGTCAGGCCGTCTTCACCGGGCAGCATCAGGTCCAGCACGATCAGATCCACCGTCTCGCGGCTGAGTTGGCGATTGAGGGCGCGGGCGTCTTCGGCCAGCAGCACCTCGAAGCCTTCTTGCGTCAGATAGCGGCGCAACAGGTCGCGGATGCGGGCGTCATCATCGACGACCAAAATGCGATCTGCTCTTGTGTTGCTGGGGCTGTTCATGGCTTTACCGGGTCAAACTGAATTTGTAACAGCGCCATTGTGCGGCGCTTTGACGCCGTTTTTGGGCCTCGGGCGCCGCCGTTACAGCTTGTTAACAATTGTTTGCCCTCTGTGTGGCTTGCGCAGCAGCCTTGTCCGGGTGGTCAACGAAACGGCAGCGGGCGCATTAAGCTCGGTGTTATCACTATGAAAGGAAGCGCCATGTCGCAAGCCAAGATGTCCAAGCTGTCGAAGAAAACCTTGCTGAGTTTGTTGGTCTTGATGGGAGCCGGGGCAACTGGAGGTGCCGCCCATGCCGCCGCCGGCCAGCCGGGCGCCGACAGCTTGCCGCGTGACCGCCTCAATCTGCAGGCCACGGCCAGCGTGGAGGTGACGCGCGATGTCTTGGGCGTGACCTTCACGTCCACCAAGGAAGGCACTGACGCCGCCGCCGTGCAAACGGCCCTGAAGCAAGCTCTGGATGCGGCGCTGGCCGAAGCCCGCAAGCTGGCCAAGCCGGGCCAGGTGGATGTGCAGACCGGCAATTTCTCGCTCTATCCGCGCTACGCGCCCAAGGGTGGCATCAATGGCTGGCAGGGCACGGCTGAGTTGCTGGTGGAGGGCAAGGATGTGGCCGCCATCGCCCAGCTGACCGGCCGCGTTAACAGCATGACGATTGCGCGGGTGGGCTATAGCTTGTCCAAGGAACAGCGCCAGAAGGTGGAGGGCGATGTGGTCAAGCAGGCCATTGCCAACTTCAAGGCTCGCGCGGCTGACTATGCCCAGCAATTCGGCTACGGCGGTTACAGCATCGGCGAAGTCAATGTGAACAGCATGGACAGCACGCCCATGCTGATGGCCGCGCCGCCGGTGCGCTTCAAGGCCATGGCTGCCTCGGCTGACGAGTCGCTGCCCGTCGAAGCGGGCAAGGCCACGGTCAGCGTGACCGTGGGCGGCACGGTGGTGATGACGCTGCGCTGATTCGTTGAGGGCGCTAGGGCATGCCGGTGAGTGGCTGCCCTAGCGCTGCGTTGCGCTGAGGTTTACTGCGCCGTCCAGCCGCCGTCCAGGCTCCAGGCCTGGCCGCAGACATTGCTGGCGGCGTCGCTGCACAAGAACACCGCCAACTCGCCCAGTTGCTCGGGCGTGGTGAAGCGCAAGGAGGGCTGCTTTTCGGCCAGCAGGCGGCGCTTGCCTTCTTCCATATCGACACCATCGGCTGCGGCACGGGCGTCGACCTGTTTTTGCACCAGCGGCGTCAGCACCCAGCCGGGGCAGATGGCGTTGACGGTCACCCCGGAGGTGGCTGCTTCCAGCGCGACCGCCTTGGTGAAGCCGATCAGGCCATGCTTGGCCGCCACATAAGCTGACTTCTGCGCCGAGGCCACCAAGCCATGCACCGAGGCCAGGTTCAAGATTCGGCCCCAGCCGCGCTGCTTCATGCCGGGCAGGGCCAGGCGGGTGGTGTGAAAGGCGGAGCTGAGGTTGATAGCGATGATGGCGTCCCAACGTTCGGGCGGGAAGTCTTCCACCGCGGCCACATGCTGAATGCCGGCGTTGTTGACCAGAATGTCGCAGGCGCCGAACTCGGCCGTGACGTAGGCCATCATGGCCTCGATCTCGGCTGGCTTGCTCATGTCAGCGCCGTGGTAGCCGACCTTGACGCCCAGTGCGGCGACCTCGGCCTTGGGGCCTTCCACATCGCCGAAGCCGTTCAAGACGATGGTGGCGCCTTGGCGCGCCAGACTCAGCGCAATGCCCAGTCCGATGCCGCTGGTTGATCCGGTGACGAGAGCAACTTTTCCAATCAACATGGGGGTGAGTCCTTTCAAAGCTAGTGGATGCCTCATGCACACTATACGGACCTGAGGGCCTAAACCCTGTTGGAGCAGAGATTGATGATGAAAGGATGCCCGCCATGACCGAACCGCAGCTGAAGTTTGTGCAATGTTTGAGTGCATCCGGTCTGCACCGCATGGCGTTTTGGGAATGGGCTTACACCGGCCCGGCTTCGGCCGAGGCGCCGCCGGTGCTGATCTGTGTTCACGGCCTGTCCCGCCAGGGCCGGGATTTCGACACTTTGGCGCGAGCGCTGCAGTCGCACTACCGGGTGATCTGCCCCGATGTGGTCGGGCGCGGCAAGTCGGACTGGCTGGCCCAGCCCGCCGGCTACCAATTGCCCAATTACGTGGCGGATATGGTCACGCTGCTGGCGCGCCTGGATGCGCCGGTGGTGGACTGGCTGGGTACCTCGATGGGTGGCTTGATCGGCATCGGCTTGGCGAGTTTGCCCGGCAACCCGATTCGGCGCCTGGTGCTCAACGATGTGGGACCGACGATTGAGTTTGAGGCCTTGCAGCGCATTGGCGGCTATTTGGGCCAGCCCAAGCGATTCGCTTCATGCGCCGAGGGGGCGGATTATTTGTGGGGCATCTCCAAAAGCTTTGGCCCGCACAGCCCGGCGCAATGGGCCGCCTTGTCCGCGCCCATGTTCAAGCCCGATGGCGACGGCTTTAAGCTGCATTACGACCCGGCCATTGCCCAGCCTTTCGCCGCTTTCACGGCCGAGTTGGCCGCCATGGGTTCGGCGGCGATGTGGCGCGCTTTTGATGCGATTGCGTGCCCGACGCTCTTGCTGCGCGGCGCTGACTCTGACCTGCTGTCGCCGGCAACCGCCCAAGCCATGACACAGCGCGGCCCCCGCGTGGCGCTGCGTGAGTTCGCCGGCGTTGGCCACGCGCCCACCTTGCTGGTGCCGGATCAAATCGCCGCCGTGGCGGAGTTTTTACTGAACGAGGCATGATGTCGGCCTGATTCAAAGTGCTGCAGCCTTGTTTGGGCGACCATCGAAAAAAGAATAAATGAAGACCGGTTTGACTATGAGCGGCGCCACAGCCGCTGCCTCGGCGACGGACGCCGCGCCCATCGTGGCCTTGGTGGATGTTGATTTGTTGGCGGCCGAGGGAGCGCGGGCGGGTGAGCCGCCGCAGTCGCTGGCGCCGGTGCAGCGTGCGCGGGCATTTGCCGAGCCCTTGTTGATGGGCCAGATCCTGGACACCGGCGAGGATGCGCAAGTCCATGCCGACGGGGTGGCCGGCATTTTGGCCGCCATCGGCGCGGCGCCTTCGATGCAGGCCGCTGCCTATCTGGTTTACGCCGGAGACTTTCTCGCCAAGCCCGAGGAGGTGGTGGCCAAGGCCTTTGGCGAGTCCTACGCCAGTCTGGTCACGCATACCCGCCGCCTGGTGCAGATTCAGCGTGCCGCGCGCGAAGCCAAGGTCGATGCCGAGCGGCGCGGCGAGCAGACCGAGCGCGTCCGCAAGATGCTGCTGGCTTTCTCGCGCGATCTGCGCGTGGTGCTGCTGCGCCTGGCCTCGCGCTTGCAGACCCTGCGCTATTTCGCGCTCAGCAAAACGGCCTGCCCCGGCAGCCTGGCGCAAGAGTCGCAGCAGGTGTTCGCGCCGCTGGCCAATCGCCTGGGCATCTGGCAGATCAAGTGGGAGATCGAGGATCTGTCCTTCCGCTTTTTGCAGCCCGAGGCCTACCGCACCCTGGCCAAGGCCCTGGATGAAACTCGGGTGGCGCGCGAGCAAAGCATCGAATCGGCGCGGGCCGAGTTGCAAGCCAGCTTGGCCGCGCAAGGCATTGCCGCCCAAGTGCAGGGGCGGCCCAAGCATCTCTACAGCATTCAAAAGAAGATGCAGGGCAAGAGCCTGGCCTTGTCTCAGGTGTTTGACCTGCGCGCGCTGCGGGTCATCGTGCCCGATCTGGCGGACTGTTATGCCGCCTTGAGCTGGCTGCATGAGGCCTATACGCCGGTGACCGGGGAGTTCGATGACTACATCGCCCGCCCCAAGCCGAATGGTTACCAGTCCTTGCACACGGTGGTGAGGGGCGCGGATGGCCGGGCCATGGAGGTGCAGATCCGCACCCAGGCCATGCATGACCATGCCGAACATGGCGTGGCCGCTCACTGGGCTTACAAAGAGGCGGGCACGCGCGGCTATGCCGGCGTCAGCGCGGCGGGCGAATTTGAAGATCAGGTGGCGCAGGCGCGCAAGGCCGTGCTGCGCCAGTTGCTGGCCTGGGAGCGCGACTTCACCCAGGGCCAGCAGGCGGCGGAGCCAACACCGGCCGAGGGCGGCGCCGAGGCGGTGTTTGACGAGCGCATCTACGTCTTCACGCCCCAGTCCACCATCGTTGAATTGACGGCCGGTGCCACGCCCATCGACTTTGCCTATGCGGTTCACACCGATCTGGGCCACCGCTGCCGCGGCGCCAAGGTGGACGGCCAGATGGTGCCGCTGAGCACCGCTTTGCAAAGCGGGCAAACGGTGGAGATCACCGCGGCCAAGGAAGGTGGCCCCTCGCTGGACTGGCTGCATGCCGACAGCGGCTATCTGCGCAGCCCGCGTTCACGCGCCAAGGTGCGCGCCTGGTTCAATGCCCAGGCGCAGGCGCAGACGATTGCACGCGGCCGCGAGGCGGTGGAAAAGTTCTTACAGCGCGAGGGCAAGACGGCCATCAAGCTGGAAGACTTGGCGGCTCGCCTGGGCTTCAAGGGGGCTGACGCCTTGTTTGAGGTGGTGGGCAAGGACGAATACTCGCTGCGCAATATCGAACTGCTGCTGCGTCCGACGGTGCAAGAGCCCTTGTCTGACGAAGCCCTGGCCCAGCGCATGAGCCGTGGCGCCAGCAAAGCACCGCGTGGCGGCGTGCTGGTGGTGGGGGTGGATTCGCTGTTGACCAATCTGGCGCGTTGCTGCCGGCCGGCGCCACCCGATCAAATCGGCGGTTATGTGACGCGCGGCAAGGGGGTGGCCATTCACCGGGTGGACTGCATCAACTTCCGCCAGATGGCGCAGCGCGCTGGTGAGCGGGTCATCGAAGTGGCCTGGGGTGGCGAGGATGTGGCCGGCAAGGAGGGCAAGGGCGCCGCACTGTATCCGGTGGACGTGATTGTTGAATCCAGCGACCGCCAAGGGCTGCTGCGCGACGTGCTGGAAGTGCTGGCCAAGGAAAAGATGAACGTCACCGCGGTCAACACCCAGTCGGTCAAGGCAAGCAATAAGCAAACCCATGGCGAGACCGCCTGGATGAACTTCACGGTGGAAGTGGCGGACTCGGGCCGCCTGGCTCAGGTCTTGCGCAGCGTGGCTCAGGTGCCGGGTGTGCGGGCGGCGCGAAGAAAGTAATTGCAGAAAATTTTCTGCAAGACTTGCTGAAGTCCATAAAACCGGGCTATACTGCAAAGCTCTTTTAGGCGCGTAGCTCAGCTGGTTAGAGCACCACCTTGACATGGTGGGGGTCGTTGGTTCGAGTCCAATCGCGCCTACCAAATTGTTTGAACTGACACAGGTTGGTTGCAAGCGAAGCGGTAGGCAAGGCCAAAAGAGATTGAGAAAGATGAAGGCGCGTAGCTCAGCTGGTTAGAGCACCACCTTGACATGGTGGGGGTCGTTGGTTCGAGTCCAATCGCGCCTACCAAATTTGGTAGGCGATACTTCAAAAGTGTCGTCCCTGACGATCAGCGAAAGCCCGGTAGATCACATGATCTGCCGGGCTTTTTGCATTCCCGGCCAGCTTCGGTCTGCAGTGCCAAACCCCGCGCTCGGCAGGCCTTGCCCCTGCTGAAAGTCATCTTGCTGCGCCTGCGCGCATGAACTACCCTCGCCAGCTTTCGTAAACAAGGCATTGGCATGAAGTTTTTGCGACTGGCCCCCTTGGTGGGCATGATTTTTCTGGCGCATGGGGCGATTGGCGCCGAGGCAGTGGCTCCGGCCGCTGGCGTGCTGGGTACGGCTGCCGCAACCTCAGCTGCAGCCGCGAAGGCGCCCAATTCTGGGCTGGACCTGAGCGCCTTCGAGCCCAAGGTGCGGGCGCAGGATGATTTGTTCCGCGCCGCCAATGGCACATGGCTGAACACTGCCAGCATTCCTGCCGACAAATCGGCCTACGGCGCTTTTGAGCAATTGGCCGACAAGTCTGATGCGCAGGTGCGCGCCATCATCGAGGCCTTGAGTGCCAAGCCGCAAAAGGATGGCAGCACCGAGCAAAAGATTGCCGCCTTCTACAGCAGCTATCTGGATCTGGCGGCCATCGACAAGGCTGGCCTGGCGCCCGCGCAAGCGCGGCTCGACAGCATTGCGGCCATCAAGACCAAGGCCGAGCTGGCTCAGTGGTTGGGCGGCGCGCAAGGCGTTTCCAATCTGCCGATCAATTTGTATGTGATGGCGGATGTGAAGCAGCCCACCATCAACCGCGCCCTGGCCACGCAAGGCGGCTTGGGCCTGCCTGACCGCGACTACTACCTCAAGGCCGATGCCAAGCTGGCGCAAGTGCGCAAGGCTTATTTGAGCTACTTGAGCACCTTGGCCAAGTTGAGCGGCGAGGCGGTGCCTGACCAGGTGGCGGCCCAGGTGCTGGCGCTGGAAACGCGCATCGCCAAGCTGCATTGGAGCAATGTCGCGAACCGCGACCCGGTCAAGACCTACAACCCAATGACCCCGGCACAGCTGGCCAAAAAGGCGCCTGGCTTGGATTGGTCGGTGTTTCTGAAGGCCGGTCAGCTGGACGGCATTGATCGCCTGTCGGTGACTCAGCCCAGCGCCATCATCGGCCTGGCCGCATTGGTGAACACCGTGCCCCTGGCGCAGTGGCAGCAGTATTTGAAGCTGCGCGTGCTGGACGAGAACGCACAAGTCTTGCCGCAAGCCTTCCGCGAAGCGCATTTCGCCCTGCACGGCGCGGCCCTGACCGGCGCGAAAGAGCCCCTGCCGCGCTGGCAGCAAGGTATCAACGATGTCAACCAGGCCTTGGGCGAGGCCTTGGGCCAGGTCTATGTGGCCGAGCATTTCCCGCCGGCCTACAAGGCGCGCATGCAGGAGTTGGTGGCCAATTTGATGGCGGCTTATCGCGACTCGATCGATGGTTTGAGCTGGATGACGCCTGCCACCAAGGCCGCGGCGCGCGAGAAGCTGTCCAAGTACATGGTCAAGATCGGCTACCCCGATACCTGGCGTGATTACTCCGGGCTGGACGTGCGTGCCGGCGATGCTTTCGGCAACAGCGCTCGCTCGGCCGCGTTCGAGTACCAGCGCATGGCGCAGCGCGCCGGCAAGCCGGTGGACCGCACGGAATGGGGCATGACGCCGCAGACCGTCAACGCCTACTACAACCCAACACTCAACGAGATCGTGTTCCCGGCCGCCATCCTGCAGCCGCCGTTCTTTGATATGGCGGCGGATGATGCGGTGAATTACGGCGCCATCGGCGCGGTGATCGGCCACGAGATCAGCCACGGCTTTGACGACGAAGGCAGTCAGTTCGACGGCGACGGCGCCCTGCGCAATTGGTGGACGCCGGCCGACCGCAAGGCCTTTGATGCCATCGGCGCCAAGCTGGTCGCTCAGTACAGCAAGTACGAGCCGCTGCCGGGCAAGCAGCTCAATGGCAAGCTGACGCTGGGTGAGAACATCGCCGACTTGTCGGGCCTGCAGATTGCCTACAAGGCCTATCAGCGCAGCCTGAATGGCAAGCCGGCCGTGGTGCTGGACGGCATTGGCGGCGAGCAGCGCTTCTTCCTGGGTTGGGCGCAAGCCTGGCGCGACAAGGCGCGGGATGAAAAAGCCCTGCAACAGCTGACCACCGACCCGCATTCGCCGCCGAGCTTCCGCACCAACGGCGCTGCGATCAATAACGATGGCTTCCATCAAGCCTTCGGTACCAAGGAGGGTGACGCCATGTTCAAGCCTTCGGCGCAGCGCATTCGTATCTGGTAATTCAGCAGGGGGCTTGGATGCTCTGAGGGCTGAGGCTCTCGGGCTCTGGCGCCCTGATAATGACGCCGCCCCCTTGCCGCAAGGCGTGGGGGCGATTTTTTTGTGGGGCTGTGGCCGAGCGTTGATCCGCAGGGGTATTCCCCGCCAGGGCCTCAAAAGCGGGCTTTTAGAATGGCCCGAGCAAGCATTACAACAATTGGTCTGACAGACAAGGAGCTTTTCATGGCGACTGCCCGCAAAGGCAAGGCGGCGAATCCGGTCGAGGGCGATGCGGAGTCGGCCGCTGCGGTGCGGATATTGAAAAAGTATCCCAATCGTCGTCTCTACGACACCCAGACCAGCAGCTACATCACGCTGGCCGACGTCAAGAAAATGGTGCTCGAGGGCCAAAGCTTCGAGGTGCGCGATGCCAAGACCAGCGAGGATCTGACGCGCTCCATCTTGCTGCAGATCATTCTTGAAGAAGAAACCGGCGGCGTGCCCATGTTCAGCACCAGCTCGCTGGAGCAGATCATCCGCTTCTACGGCCATGCCATGCAGGGTGTGATGGGCGACTATCTGGAGCGCAATGTCAAAACCTTTGGCGAGTTGCAGTCGCGCTTTGCCGAACAAAGCCAGGGCTTGGCCTTCAGCCCCGAGCTGTGGACGCAGTTCATGGGCGCGCAGTCGCCGGTGCTGCAAAACCTGATGGGCGGCTATGTGGAGCAGAGCAAGAGCTTGCTGACGCAGATGCAAGAACAGCTCAAAGAGCAGATGCAGCAAGCCGGCGCCATGTTCCCCGTGATACCAGGCATGCCGGGCTTTCCGCCCAAAAGATAGGCCTAGAGTCGAGCTTGGTGGCGCCGCGCGTCAGCGGGGCAGGGCGGAATGAGGGAAAATCGCAGGATGACTGCAATCCAAACTCCCAGCCCGCTGACCACCAGCGCCCCCAAGATCGCTTTTGTGTCGCTCGGCTGCCCCAAGGCTCTGACCGATTCCGAGCTGATCCTGACCCAGCTCAGCGCCGAGGGCTACGAAACTTCCAAGTCCTTTGCGGGTGCCGATCTGGTGATCGTCAACACCTGCGGCTTCATTGACGACGCCGTCAAGGAAAGCCTGGACACCATCGGCGAAGCGCTGGCCGAGAATGGCAAGGTCATCGTCACCGGTTGCCTGGGCGCCAAAGCAGGTACAGCCAGCAGCGATGCCGGCAGCCTGGTGCGCGAGATGCACCCCAGCGTGCTGGCCGTGACCGGCCCCCATGCCACGCAAGAGGTGATGGATGCCGTTCACACCCATGTGCCCAAGCCGCACGACCCCTTTGTTGATCTGGTGCCCGCTTACGGCATCAAGCTCACACCCAAGCATTACGCCTATCTGAAGATCAGCGAGGGCTGCAACCACCGCTGCTCCTTCTGCATCATCCCCAGCATGCGGGGCGATCTGGTATCGCGCCCAATTGGCGATGTGCTGAGCGAGGCCAAGGCCTTGTTCGTCTCCGGCGTCAAAGAATTGCTGGTGATCAGCCAGGACACCAGTGCCTACGGTGTGGACGTGAAATACCGCACCGGCTTCTGGGACGGCAAGCCGGTCAAGACCCGCATGTATGACTTGGTCGCGCAGCTGGGCGAGATGGCCCGCGAGCATGGCGCCTGGGTGCGCTTGCACTATGTCTACCCCTATCCGCATGTGGACGAGGTGCTGCCCTTGATGGCTCAGGGCTTGATCCTGCCTTACCTCGATGTGCCCTTGCAGCACGCTCACCCCGATGTGCTCAAGCGCATGAAGCGCCCGGCCAATGGCGAGAAGAATATGGAGCGCATCCTGCGCTGGCGCGAGACCTGCCCGGACATCGTGATCCGCTCCACCTTCATCGCCGGCTTCCCTGGCGAGACCGAAGAGGAATTCCAGTATCTGCTGGACTTCATGCAAGAAGCCCGCATCGACCGCGCCGGCTGCTTTGCCTACTCGCCGGTGGAAGGCGCCACGGCCAATGATCTGGCTGGCGCCTTGCCGCAAGAAGTGCGTGAAGAGCGTCAGGCGCGCTTCATGGCGGTGGCAGAAGCCGTGTCTATCGCCAAGCTGCGTTCGCGCATCGGTGCCACCATGCAGGTGCTGGTGGACTCGGCGCCGGCGCTGGGCCGCAAGGGTGGCGTGGGTCGCACTTATGCCGACGCTCCGGAGATCGACGGCACCGTGCGCATCCTGCCGCCCGAGAAGGCCAGCCGCATTCTCAAGGTCGGCGAATTCACCAAGGTGCGCATCGTCGCGGCCGAAGGGCATGATCTGATCGGCATGCCGGTCTGATGACTTTGGGCAGGGTCAGGCGGGGCGGTTTGCACCAGCCGCCTCGCTCTGCCCTCGGCAGATTGGGTAGAGAATCCACGGCGGGCTTTGGCCCGCTTTTTTGTTTTCACCGT
Source organism: Paucibacter sp. KCTC 42545 (assembly GCF_001477625.1). Classification (NCBI taxonomy): domain Bacteria; kingdom Pseudomonadati; phylum Pseudomonadota; class Betaproteobacteria; order Burkholderiales; family Sphaerotilaceae; genus Roseateles; species Paucibacter sp. KCTC 42545. The sequence continues at coordinate 2,660,297 of NZ_CP013692.1, read as the reverse complement.
GAGATCGATTCGTGAGCAAACGCGCCATTTCCACTGAGCAAATCCACCACCCTTACCGCGACCCCGAAGGCTGGGATGCGCATCCGGTGGGCGTCTTCAAGGCCTCGACGGTCTTGTTCAAAAACACTGCCGATCTGCATCAGTACCGCCCGCGCGATGGCAAGAGCTACCGCTACGGCCTGCACGGCACGCCCACCAGCTACACCCTGGCCGCGCGCATCGCCACTCTGGAGAGCGCCGAGCATTGCTTGCTGGTGCCCAGTGGCCTGGCGGCGGTGACGCTGGTGAGCCTGGGTCTGCTGCGCCCGGGCGACGAGGTGCTGGTGCCCGATAACGTCTACGGCCAAAACCGCTATCTGAGCGAATCGCTGCTGCCGCAGTTCGGTATTCAATACCGTTTCTACGATCCGCTGGATGCCGCCGGCTTCGAGGCCATGCTGAGCGAGAAAACCAAGCTGGTCTGGCTGGAGGCCGCCGGCTCCATCACCTTGGAATTCCCTGATCTGCTGGGCTTGATGGCTGCTTGCAAAAAGCACGGCGTGATCACCGCGTTGGACAACACCTGGGGCTCGGGTGTTGCTTTCAACCCCTTCGAGATCGCGCCTGGCGTGGGCGTGGACGTGTCCATGCAGGCCTTGACCAAATACGCCTCGGGCGGCGCCGATGTGCTGATGGGTTCGGTCTGCACCCGCGATCTGGCCTTGCATGAGCGGCTTAACCATATGCATGAGCATCTGGGCTACGGCCTGGGCCAGAACGATGTGGAGTTGGTGCTGCGCGCCTTGCCGACGCTGGAGTTGCGTTACCGCGCCCAGGATGCCAGTACGCGCGCCTTGGCCGAGTGGATGCTGAGCCGCCCCGAAGTGGCGCAGGTTCTGCACCCGGCCTTGCCGGATTCGCCCGGTCATGCTTATTGGCAGCAGACCAGCAGCGCCGGCGCGGCCTGCTTGTTCTCGGTGATTTTCAAGCCTGAGTACAGCTCGGTTCAGGTCGATGCATTTGTGGATGCGCTGAGCCTGTTCGGCATCGGCTATTCCTGGGCCGGCCCGATGAGCTTGGCCGTGCCCTATGACATGGGCCGGAGTCGCTCGCTGCCGTCCCGCTTGGCGCCCGGCCGCGTGGTGCGCTTCGCCATCGGCTTGGAGGCGGCGGATGATCTGCAGGCCGATCTGGCGCAGGCCTTGGCCGCCTTGGCGGGCTGATCCTTGCGGTGATGGGCAAGGTGGTGAATCGCTGTGCGCTAGGGTTGTAGCCCTAGCGCTGGCCCTGTCTTACGGGCCTTTTGATGCGTGCCGCATCAGTTGGCCCTTCTCGCGCTCCCAGTCACGCTTCTTCTCGGTGTCGCGCTTGTCGTGCTCGGCCTTGCCCTTGGCTAGGCCGATCTCGGCCTTCACATAGCTGCCCTGGAAGTGCAGGTCCAGCGGCACCAGGGTGAAGCCGCGCTGCTCGATCTTGCCGATCAGGCGGCGGATGTCTTCCTTCTTCATCAGCAGCTTCTTGGTCCGGTCGGCCAAGGGGCTGATGTGGGTGGAGGCGGTGCGCAAGGCGTTGATGCGGCAGCCGATCAGGAATAGCTCGCCGCCTTTGATCATCACATAGCCATCGGTCAGCTGAACCTGGCCGGCACGGATGGCCTTGACCTCCCAGCCTTCCAGCACCACGCCGGCCTCGTACTTTTCGCTGATGAAGTAGTCGAAGCGGGCGCGGCGGTTCTCGGCGATGGGCTTGGAGCTGACGGCGGGCTTGGCCTTGGGCGGCGGCCGGTTGGCGGTAGCGGATGTGGACATGAGACTCGGTTCTTTTTGGGCAGGCGGGTGCCAATACAATTCGTCCATTGTATGAAGCATGTAAAAAAATCCGTCCTCCTTTGGTACTCGCCGCGCGAGATGTATGAACTTGTGGTCGGCGTGGAACGCTATCCGGAGTTTTTGCCCTGGTGCGAGCGCGCCGAAGTGCTTGAGGACAAGGCCGAGCCGCAGGCCGATGGCATCTTGGTGGAAACCGTGATGGCCCGGTTGCATATGGCTTATGCGGGCGTGCGACATGCTTTTTCCACCCGCAACACCCACAGCCTGAATCGGCGCGTTGACATGCAATTGGTGGACGGACCTTTTTCGATGCTCGAAGGGGGTTGGCAGTTTCTGCCGCTGAACAAGCCCGGCACCCTGACGAGTGCGGCGGATGCCGCGGAAGAGCAGGCCCTGGCGTGCAAGATCGAGTTCGAGTTGCGCTACGCCTTCTCTTCAGCGGCGCTGGAGGCTGTGGTCAGCCCCGTGTTTGACCGGGTGGCCAATACCCTGGTCGAGCGCTTTGTGCAGCGGGCCGAGGCTGTTTATGGCCCCCGCTGAGGTGGCAGACCCCAGCATCGCGGTCGAGTTGGTGTGGAGCCCGCGGGCCGGTGAGGTTCATCAGCGTCAATTGCTGGTGGCGCCCGGCAGCAGTGTGGAGCAGGCCTTGCGTGCTTGTGCTGACTTTGCGCCGCAGCTGGCGCTGTTGGCTGACCTGCGCATCGGTGTGTGGGGGCGTATCAAGCCTCTGAGCACGGTGCTGCGTGAGAATGACCGCATCGAGGTGTATCGCCCCTTGACCGTGGATCCGAAAGAAGCTCGGCGTCAGCGCTACAAAGCGCGTGGCCAGCGCATCGTGTCTCGGCATCGGCCTTTGGCGGGCAAGTCCAGCGCCTGAGTGGCGAGCTTAGCTGTCGATTCCTCGCGGATTTGGCGCGGCGGCTTGGCCGTAGCGCCTCAGGCCTTTTGAATCAGCGGCATTCGGAATTGGCTGCAGTGCGGGCGCGTTGCATTTCCAACTCGCGCTGCTGGTCATCCAACACCACCGGCTCACCGCGCTCATTGCTGCGCGTCACCCGGATGCCGCTTTGCAGCAGGCTGAGGTTGTCTTGTGCGCTCTTGCAGTTGGCGCGGCGCTGCTCGGCTTGCCGGCGCTCCTCGTCCTTTTGCTTGGCCAGCGTTTCTTTTTCCTGTTGCTTATTCTTGGCTTGTTGCGCCAATTCTTCTTTGCTCGGGCCGCTGGCTGCTTTGGCAGGCGGCAGGGCGGCTGCGCTGGCTGCTTGGCCGTACGGAACAACAGTCACCACGCTGCGCTTGGAGCTGGCAGGGCGCTGCAGGATGTCGGCTTCGGGCGTGCCATTGGGCGGGGGCAGGTCGCTGAACTGCATCTTGCCCGCGGGGTCGCGCCATTTCCACTGGGCAGCGGCCGGCGTAGCCAGGCTCAAAGCCAGGGCAAACAGGGCCGCACATCGGGCAATGGCAGTGATTTTTGGCATCGGGAACATGGGTTCAGTGTAGCGGCGCAGGGTCGGCGGGCATGGGTGTAAAAGCGTGACCAAGTCGGCATAAACAGGGCCTTGAGGTGGCGAGGCTGGGCCGGCCTGCAGGGAAATTATTGGGTCGGCGCGCCGGCAATGCCCAGCCCTCCGTATAATGCCGCTTTGCGACTGGAGCTTCCCTCATGCGCCTTTTAGGAAAAGCGCTCACCTTCGACGACGTTTTGTTGGTGCCAGCGTTCTCCCACGTGTTGCCTCGCGACACCTCTCTTGCCACTCGGCTTTCCCGCAATATCCGCCTCAATCTGCCCCTGGTCTCTGCGGCCATGGACACGGTGACGGAAGCACGTTTGGCAATTGCCATCGCGCAAGAGGGTGGCATCGGCATCGTCCACAAAAACCTCACGGCCAAGCAGCAAGCCATCGAAGTGGCGCGCGTCAAGCGCTACGAGTCGGGCATTGTGTTGGAGCCTTTCACCATCACGCCCACGACCACCGTGCGCGAAGTGGTTGAGTTGCAGCGCCTGCATGGCGTCTCGGGCTTCCCGGTGTTGGACGGCAAGAAGGTGGTCGGCATCGTCACTGGCCGTGATGTGCGCTTCGAGACCCGAATGGATCTGGCCGTGAGCCAGATGATGACGCCGGCCGAGAAGCTCGTCACCGTCAAGGAAGGCGCTTCGCTGGAAGAGGCCAAGGCCTTGATGCACAAGCACAAGCTTGAGCGGGTGGTCGTGGTCAACGCAAACTTCGAGTTGCGCGGCCTGATGACGGTCAAGGACATCACCAAGCAAACCAGCTTCCCCAACGCCGCCCGCGATGCCCAGGGCAAGCTGCGCGTCGGTGCTGCCGTCGGTTTCGGTGACGACACCGAAGAGCGCGTCACCATGCTGGTCAAGGCCGGTGTGGATGCCCTGATCGTCGACACCGCCCACGGCCACAGCGCTGGCGTGCTGGAGCGCGTGCGCTGGGTCAAGCAAACTTTCCCCGGCGTGGATGTGATCGGCGGCAATATCGCCACCGGCGCGGCCGCTCTGGCGCTGGTTGAGGCGGGCGCCGACGGCGTCAAGGTCGGTATCGGCCCAGGCTCCATCTGCACCACCCGTATCGTGGCCGGTGTGGGCGTGCCTCAGATCACCGCTATCGACAATGTTGCGACCGCTTTGCGTGGCACCGGCGTGCCGGTGATTGCTGACGGCGGCGTGCGCTTCTCGGGCGACCTGGCCAAGGCCATCGCCGCGGGTGCGGACTGCGTCATGATGGGCGGCGCCTTTGCCGGCACCGAAGAAGCGCCTGGCGACTTGATCCTGTACCAAGGCCGTAGCTACAAGAGCTACCGCGGCATGGGTTCGATGGGCGCGATGGCCAAGGGTTCGGCCGATCGCTACTTCCAGGACACCTCGGCCAACAATCCCAACACCTCCAAGCTGGTGCCCGAAGGCATCGAAGGCCAAGTGCCTTACAAGGGCTCGGTGGTGCAGGTGATCTTCCAGATGGCCGGTGGCCTGAAGGCGTCGATGCACTACTGCGGTTGCGCGACCATCGCCGACATGCAGGAGAAGGCCGAGTTCGTTGAGATCACCTCGGCGGGCATGCGCGAAAGCCATGTCCACGATGTGCAGATCACCAAGGAAGCGCCTAACTACCGGTCGGAGTGATCGTTAGCGTTGGAGCAATAGGGGCCTCGGCCCCTTTATTGCTTTCAGCGCCGACCATCCTTGCCAATTCCCAGGAGCACGAGTGAGCGACAGCGCGACGACAAGCAGTCCAGCCCCCGACGCGGGCCAGAGCCCAGGCAAGGGGCGGGCCGCCGGCATGGGCTTCATCATGGTGGCGGTGCTGATCGACATGATCTCCATCGGCCTGATCATTCCGGTGCTGCCGCCCTTGGTCGGCACCTTCACCAGCAACCAGGCCGACCACGCGTTTTGGTATGGCGCCGTGGCCCTGGCCTTTGGCTTGGCCAACTTCTTCGGTTCGCCGATTCTGGGCTCCTTGTCTGACCGCTTCGGGCGCCGGCCGGTCTTGCTGATCGGCTTCGCCGGCCTGGCGCTGAGCTTTTTCGGTACCGCCCTGGCCTCGGCCTTGTGGATGCTGATCGCGATCCGCTTGGTCAGTGGCGCGATGCAGGCCAATGTGTCGGTGGCCAACGCCTATGTTGCGGATATTTCCAGCCCGGAGGAGCGAGCCAAGCGCTTTGGCATGTTGGGCGCGGCCTTCGGCATGGGCTTCATCCTGGGCCCGGTGATGGGCGGCATTCTGGGGGGCATCAACCTTCATCTGCCCTTTGTGGTGGCCGGCAGCCTGGCCGTTATCAACTGGTGCTATGGCTTTTTCATTCTGCCCGAATCGCTCAAGCCTGAGCTGCGGCGGCCCTTTCTCTGGCGCAATGCCAATCCGCTGGGCGCGCTGAAGAAGCTCAACAACCTCAAGGGCGTCGGCCCCTTGGTGTTGGTGATCGCGCTGAGCGGCCTGGCGCAAATGATTCTGCAAACCAGCTGGGTGCTTTACACCACCTTCAAGTTCGGCTGGGGCCCCAAGGAAAACGGCTGGTCGCTGTTTGCGGTGGGTGTGATGTCGGTGCTGGTGCAGGGCTTTTTGCTGCCCAAGCTGCTCAAGGCCTTCTCGACGCAGCGCTTGGTGGTGATGGGCTTGTTGTCCAGCGTACTGACCAACTTTGTTTGGGGTGCGGCCTGGGAGGGCTGGATGATGTACGCCATCATCGGCTTCAATGTGCTGGGCTTTGCGGTCAGCGCGGCGATTCAAAGCCTGATTTCCAACGCGGCCAACGCCACCAACCAGGGCGAGACCATGGGGGCCGTGTCCTCACTCAATAGCATGATGGCGGTGATGGCGCCCGTCATCGGTGCGGCCTTGCTGGGCTTGGTCTCGCATCTGCCCAAGGGGGATTGGCGCATCGGCGCGCCTTTCTATTTCTGCGCCGCGCTGCAGGCCCTGTCCTTGTTCTTTGCTTGGCAGCATTTCAGCCGATCCAAGGCCGCGGCTGAGTCAGCTTCGGCCGCCGCTTGAATTCGAATTTAGAGATAACAGAAGTAGCTTTCACCATGCATGACAAAGTCCTCATCCTCGATTTCGGTTCTCAAGTCACTCAGCTGATCGCGCGCCGCGTGCGCGAGGCGGCGGTGTTTTGCGAGATTCACCCCAACGATGTGAGCGATGAGTTCATCCGCTCCTTCGCGCCCAAGGCCATCATCTTGTCGGGCAGCCATGCCTCGACTTATGAGGACCACGAACTGCGCGCGCCGCAGGCCGTGTGGGATCTGGGTGTGCCGGTGCTGGGCATTTGCTACGGCATGCAAACCATGGCCGTGCAGCTCGGCGGCAAGGTGGAGTGGAGCGATCACCGCGAGTTCGGCTATGCCGAGGTGCGCGCCCATGGCCACACCAAGCTGCTGGACGGCATTCAGGACCACGCCACGCTGGAAGGTCACGGCATGCTCAAGGTATGGATGAGCCATGGCGACAAGGTCACCGCGCTGCCGCCGGGCTTCAAGCTGATGGCCGAAACGCCCAGCTGCCCGATCGCCGGCATGGCCAATGAAGAGAAGGGCTATTACGCCGTTCAGTTCCACCCCGAGGTGACGCACACCCTCAAGGGCCAAGCCATGCTGACGCGCTTTGTGCGCGAGATCGCCGGCTGCAAGGGCGACTGGATCATGGGCGACTACATCGAAGAAGCCGTGGCCAAGATCCGCGAGCAGGTCGGTGATGAAGAGGTCATCCTGGGCTTGTCCGGTGGCGTCGATTCGTCTGTTGCTGCTGCCCTGATCCACCGCGCCATCGGCGACCAACTGACCTGCGTCTTCGTGGACCACGGCCTGCTGCGCCTGAACGAAGGCGATATGGTGATGGACATGTTCGCCGGCAAGCTGCATGCCAAGGTGATCCGCGTGGACGCCAGCGAGCTCTTCCTGGGCCAACTGGCCGGTGTCACTGACCCCGAGAAAAAGCGCAAGATCATCGGCGGCCTGTTCGTCGATGTCTTCAAGGCCGAGGCGGCCAAGTTGAAGGCAGCCAATGCCGAAGCCAAGGGCGAGGCAGGGAGTCGCACCATCAAAGGCGCGACGTGGCTGGCTCAAGGCACCATCTACCCCGATGTGGTGGAAAGCGGAGGCACCAAGACCAAGAAGGCCACCACCATCAAGAGCCACCACAATGTGGGCGGCCTGCCTGAGCAGCTCGGCTTGAAGCTGCTGGAACCGCTGCGCGAGTTGTTCAAGGACGAGGTCCGCGCTCTGGGCGTTGAGCTGGGCTTGCCGGCCGAAATGGTCTACCGCCACCCCTTCCCCGGCCCGGGCCTGGGTGTGCGCATCCTGGGCGAAGTGAAGAAGGAGTACGCCGACCTGCTGCGTCGCGCCGACGCCATCTTCATTGAAGAACTGCGTGGCTGGAAGGACGAAGCCACGGGCAAGAGCTGGTACGACCTGACCAGCCAGGCCTTCACCGTCTTCTTGCCGGTCAAGAGCGTGGGCGTCATGGGTGACGGCCGTACTTATGACTATGTGGTGGCACTGCGCGCCGTGGTCACCAGTGACTTCATGACCGCCGACTGGGCCGAGCTGCCCTACGGTCTGCTGCGCAAGGTCTCTGGCCGCATCATCAACGAAGTGCGCGGCATCAACCGCGTGACCTACGACGTGTCGACCAAGCCGCCTGCCACCATCGAGTGGGAGTGATGAATTTGGCGGCCAGCCTGCAAGGAGCTTTTTGATGCGTGCAGCTTTGAGCATTCTGGGCTTGGTGATCGCCTTTGCCTTCGTCATGTACTTGATGAAGAAGCAGCTGGTGACACTCAAGCCGCCGGCAGCGGCTGCCAGCGCGGCTTCCAGTGCTGCGGAGGCGGGCGGTGCTGCCGCCTTGCCGCGGCCAGATGCTGTGCGTTTGCAGGTCGAAAGTGCCTTGCAGCAGAGCGCGCAAAAGGCCTCTGAGGCCATGCCCTGAAGGCTTGCTGACGGTCTGCCGCTGCAGGGCCTCAGCCAGTGCAGCTTGGTCGGCCCTAGTCATGATCAGCTTGCGCGGCGGGCGCATTGATCGCGGCTCGGAAGCTGGCACTACACTGATGCCGACTCTTTATGACTGCGAGTGCCACGCCTTTGACCGTGATTGAATCCACCCGAACGGCGGCCAGCGCCGCTGCGGACGAATACGCCATGCGCATCGCGCTGGACCAGGCGCATAACGCTTGGTTGGCCGGTGAAGTGCCGGTCGGTGCGGTGCTGATGCGCCAGGGCCAGGTGATTGCCACCGGCTACAACCGGCCCATCACCACCCATGACCCGACCGCACATGCGGAAATTGTGGCGCTGCGCCACGGTGCCACCTTGCTGGGCAATTACCGCCTGCCCGAATGCGAACTCTTCGTCACCCTGGAGCCCTGCGCCATGTGCGCCATGGCCATGCTGCACGCGCGCCTCAAGCGGGTGGTGTTCGCGGCCACTGATCCGAAGACCGGCGTTGCCGGTTCGGTGCTGAATCTGTTTGAACAGCCTGCGCTCAACCACCACACCTGCGTGCAGGGCGGCGTGCTGGCTGAGCCCTCCGCCAAGCTGCTGCGAGAGTTTTTTGCCCAGCGCCGCGAGGCAGCCCGGCAGCGCCGCGCCGCCGCCCGAGCGCACGAAGCGCAAGACTTCGGCGGCGCCAGCGAAGAAGCCATACCCACCGGGGATGCCACGCATCTCGACCCCACCCCGGCCCCTGAGTCCAACTAGAAAGCTGCCATGAGTAATAGCCTGACCCTTTTCACTCCCGCCGGTGTGCTGCTCAAGAGCCAGCCGCTCAAGCGCGCCGCCAAGCGCCTGGCCAAGCTGGGCTTTGATGTGACGATTGACCAGGATGCGCTGGCCAAGCACCAGCGTTTCGGCGGGGATGACGCCACCCGTCTGGCGGCGCTGCACCGCGTGGCCGAGGCCGCGCCCAGCATCGCCATGGCCACCCGCGGCGGCTACGGCATGACTCGTTTGCTGGACCGCATCGACTGGGCCTTGCTGGGGAAAAGCGTGCAGAACGGCACCCGCTGGGTCGGCTTGAGTGATTTGACCTCGCTGCATATGGGCCTGCTGGCCCACGCCAAGGCGCAGAGCTGGGCAGGCCCCATGGCCTATGGTGACTTCGGCCGCAGCAGCAAAGAAGGCGGCGTGGATGATGTGACCCAGGACTGCTTCGTGGAAGCCATGAACGGTTTGCTGGAGGCCGTGGGCTTTCGCTGCCCCAAGTCGGATGCTGGCCATGACGGCCTGGCCGTGCGCGGCACGCTGTGGGGCGGCAATCTCACAGTGTTCAACTCCTTGCTGGGCACCAAGCACATGCCCAAGATCAAGGGCGGCATTCTGTTCTTGGAAGACATCAACGAGCATCCTTACCGGGTCGAGCGCAATCTGCTGCAACTGGCGCAAGCCGGCATTCTGGATGCGCAAAAAGCCATCGTGCTGGGCGACTTCGGCGGCTGGAGCAAGTCACCCAACGACCGTGGTTACGACTTCAAGTCCACCGTGGCGGCGCTGCGCGAGCACACCAAGACGCCCGTCCTGACCGGCCTGCCTTTCGGTCATGTGGACACCAAGGTCAGCCTGCCGGTGGGCGCGCAAGTGGACCTGATCGTGCAAGGCCGTGATGTGCTGCTGGACTGGCAGAACGACCCGCAGCACAAGCGCGCCCATGCGCATGCGCATGAAGAAGGCCACGCGCACGATCACGCCGCGCATGCGTAAACCCTGACTTTGGGCACTCGGCTTTGGCCGAGCTGCCCGCTATGATTCAGCCACTGCCTCACAACCAACGGCCCCATGGGTCGCACTGGTTTGGAGGCTTTGTGTTTTTGGGCGGGTCTTGAAGCGGAAGGAAGTCTTGTGCCTTGTCAGGAGTTCGGGGTCTGGGCCCGTCGTTTGAGCTGCTGCGTGTTGCTATGCCTGGGCCTGAGCGCCTGCAATAACAGCCCTTATCCGCAAGGCGCCGAGGGCGAGAACACGCTGTACATGGCGTTTCAGGAGCGCTCGCCGCGCTATCTGGACCCGACGGCCTCCTACACCGCGCCCGAGTCGGTCTATGCCTACCAAATCTACGAGCCGCCCTACGGCTACCACTACCTCAAGCGTCCTTACGAGTTGGTGCCGCGCGCAGCAGAGTTCGTGGTGCAGCCTTACTACCTGGACGCCCAGGGCCAGCGCCTGCCGCAGGACGCGCCTGCCGAGCGCATTGCGCAAAGCGTGTACGACGTCAAGATCCGGCCCGGCCTGAAGTACGCGCCGCACCCGGCGTTTGCGCGCGACGCGCAGGGTCGCTTGCTTTATCACGCAATGAGCCGCGCCGAGTTGGGCGATAAGCGCTCGCCCTGGGAATTTGCCGAGCGCGGCACGCGCGAGTTGGTGGCGGATGACTTTGTTTTCGCCATCAAGCGCCAGGCCACGCCGCGCATCGAGGCACCCGTGTTCGGGCTGTTTTCTGAGGTGGTGCTGGGCCTCAAAGACTATGGCGAACTGGTCAAGGCCGAGAACCTCAAGCTGCTGGGCGGCCTGCCCGAGAACGCGCCCGACAAGCCTTTTCTGGACTTCCGCCGCTGGCCCCTGGAAGGCGCGGTAGCGGTGGACAAGTACACCGTTCGCATCCGCATCAAGGGCAAATATCCGCAGTGGAAATACTGGATGGCCAGCACCTTTTTGGCGCCAGTGCCCTGGGAGGTGGATGCCTTCTATGCCCAGCCCGGCATGAATGAGCGCGGCCTGTCCTGGAACCAGTGGCCGGTGGGCACCGGCCCTTACATGATGACGGAGTACAGCCAAGACCGTCGCCATGTGATGACGCGCAACCCCAATTACCGCCTGGACACCTATCCCTGCGAGGGCTCGCCCGGCGACAAAGAGGCGGGCTTGCTGGACGATTGCGGCAAGCGCGTGCCCTTCATCGACAAGATCGTTGCCACCTCGGTCAAGGAAGTCGTGCCGATCAAGGAAATGTTCAAGCAGGGCTATCTGGACCTGCCAGAGTTGGACCGCGCCGATTGGGGCGTGGACTTCATGGTCGACAAGACTGACTCCGAGGCGGTGAGCCGCCGCTTCGATGAGCGCGGCTTCAAATTCCCCATTTACGTCGACATCACCAACTGGTATTTGGGCTTCAATATGCTGGACCCGGTGCTGGGCCGGGGCGACACGCCCGAGCAGCAGCGCCGCAATCGCAAGTTGCGCCAGGCCCTGTCGATTGCGATTGATTGGGAGGAGGGCTATGGCCGCATCTTCCGCAACCGCGGCGGCGACACCGCGCACGGCCCGGTGCCCCCCGGCGTGTTTGGCTCGCAAGAAAGCTTGGCGGGTCAGCCGGGCCACCCCCAGGCGCATAACCCTGTCACGCATGAGATCGTGAATGGCCGCTTGCAGCGCCGCAGCCTGGCTGCCGCGCGGGCCTTGATGGTGGAGGCCGGCTACCCCGAGGGGCGCGACGCCAAGACCGGCCAGCCCTTGGTGCTCAATTACGACTATATGCGCGCAGTAACGCCCGAGGTGAAGGCGCAGAACGACTGGATGATCAAGCAGTTCGCCAAGCTGGGCGTGCAGTTGGAAGTGCGTGCCACCGACTACAACCAGTTCCAGGACAAGGTGCTCAAAGGCAAGCACCAGGTGTTCTGGTGGGGCTGGTTCGCCGACTACCCGGACGCCGAAAATTTCTTCTTCCTGCTCTACGGCCCCAACGGTAAATCGAAGAGCGAGGGCGAGAACGTCAGCAACTATGACAACCCCGAGTTCAACCGCCTTTATCGCCAGCTGCAAACCCTGGAAGACGGCCCGCAGAAGCAGCAGGTGATGGACCAGATGCTGCAACTGGTGCGAGAAGACGCGCCCTGGGCCTGGGGCTTTTGGTCCTACTCCGGCTCGGCTTTTCAGAGCTGGCTTTACAACGGCAAACCCGGCGTTGTGGTGCGTGACCCGGTGCGCTACCTGCGCCTGGATGTGGCGCAGCGCAAGCAGAAGATCGCCCAGTGGAATCAGCCGGTCTGGTGGCCGCTGCTGGTCTTGTTCGGGGGCTGCGGCCTGATTGTCTGGCGCACCCGCCAAAGCTTTCGGGCCCGTGAATTGGCGCGAGCGCCGGGCTATCAGGCCGGCTATCAGCACAGCGAAAAATCCGCTTCAGGAGGCGCTTGAATGTTGAGTTATGTGTTGCGCCGCCTGGGCTATGGCTTGCTGGTGCTGATCGGGGTGAATCTGCTGACCTTTGTGCTGTTCTTCTCGGTCAATACGCCGGACGATATGGCGCGCCTGAACATCGGTGGCAAGCGCGTCACCCAGGTGCAGATCGAAAAGTGGAAGACCGAGCGTGGCTACGACAAGCCGATGTACTGGAATGCGACCCAAAGCGGCGCGGCCAAGCTGACCGATACGATTGTGTGGGAGCGTTCAGCCTCGCTGATGTTGTGGGACTTCGGCCGCTCGGATGCGCGCCAGGCCGTGGATATCGGCCATGAGATCAAGACCCGCATGGCGGTGAGCCTGCAGCTGGCCTTGCCGCTGTTCTTTTTGCAGGTCTTGGTGAGCGTGGCTTTTGCCTTGCTGCTGGTCTACTTCCGCAACTCCGCGCTGGACTTTTGGGGTGTGGTGCTGTGTGTGCTGATGCTGTCCATTTCCAGCTTGTTCTACATCATCGTCGGCCAGTATTTCTTCTCGCGTGTGCTGCGCTTGGTGCCCATCAACGGCTATGCGCCTGGGCTGGATGCGATCAAGTTTCTGGCCCTGCCGGTGCTGCTGTCGCTGCTGTCGCGCCTGGGCAGCGAGGCCCGGCTGTACCGCGCCATGTTCTTGGAGGAAACCGCCAAGGACTATGTGCGTACCGCCCGCGCCAAAGGCATGAACGAGCAGGTGGTGCTGTTCCGCCATGTGTTGCGCAATGCCCTGATTCCCATCCTCACCAGCGCCGGCAGCTATCTGCCTTACGTGTTTCTGGGCAGCCTGGTGTTCGAGAGTTTCTTCGGCATTCCCGGCCTGGGCGCCTTCATCATCGAAGCCATCGCGGGGCAGGATTTCGCCATCGTGCGCAGCATGGTGTTTTTGGGCGCCGTGCTTTACATCGCCAGCAATGCGCTGATCGACATTGCCTACACCTGGGCCGACCCTCGGGTCCGCCTGAGCTGAGCCGCGCGTATGGATTTCAAGTTTGTATTCCTCTGGACCGATGCGGCGCTGTGGGCCCTGATGGCGGGGCTGCTGGCCTATGCCTTGCGGGTGCGCGGTCAGGCGACGTTGAAAGCCAATTGGCAGCGCGTGCTGCGGGACCCGGTGGCGGCCAGCGCTGGTTTGCTGCTGGGCCTGTTTTTGCTGCTGACCCTGCTGGACAGCGTGCATTTCCGCAGCCGAATTGCCGTGTCGGCTGAAGCGGCGGGGCAGGGCGCTCCTGCTGTGTACGACACCCAGACCCGCTCCCTGCTGGACCTGCTGCTGCAGCGCCCGATCAGCATGCGTGAGTTGAGCTACTCCGAGCCTCTAGCCTACCGAGGCTTCAACAAGGAAGCGCAGCAAGACTCGCTGCAGCGCGACTACCCGCGCTTGCAATTCGGCGGTGCCCATTTGCAGCATCCGGCCGAGCAATGGGCCGGCGACGTAGCCACCCGCGCGGCCCTAGGCCTGTTGCTCGGCGCTGGCGTGTTGGCCCTGGCCTGCCTGGCCGTGGCCGCCGCGCTGGCCCGCCACCACGGTGGCTTTGGCCGCGCCTGGCGCGACCTGGCGGCCGACCGAACCCATTACCCTTGGCGCGCCATGCTCTTCACCTTGGGCGTGGTGGCCTTGCTGGTGGGCCCGGTGCTGATGTTGATGCCGCACTACCATGTCTTCGGTACTGATCGCACCGGCAACGATGTGCTGGTGCAGGCGCTCAAAAGCGTGCGCACCGCCTTCGTGATCGGCGCCTTGTCCACCTTGGCTACCTTGCCCCTGGCACTGGGCTTGGGCGTGCTGGCCGGCTATTACAAGGGCTGGGTGGATGAGCTGATTCAGTACTTCTACACCTTGCTCAGCTCGGTTCCCAATGTGCTCTTGATCGCCGCTTGCGTGCTGATGGTGCAGGTCTATCTGGACACCAATCCGGAGGCCTTTGAGACCGGCGCGGAGCGCGCCGATCTGAAGATGTTTCTGCTCTGCCTGATCTTGGGCCTGACCGGCTGGGCCGGCTTGTGCCGCTTGGTGCGCGGCGAAACCTTGAAGCTGCGCGAGCTGGACTATGTGCAGGCCGCTACCGCCTTTGGTGTCAGCGACGCGCGCATCATGCAGCGCCACATCGTGCCCAATGTGATGCATCTGGTGCTGATCACGGTGGTGCTGAGTTTCTCGGAGCTGATTCTTTACGAAGCGGTGCTCACCTATGTGGGCGTGGGCGTGGACCCCAGCATGAACAGCTTCGGCGGCATGATCAATCTGGCGCGCAGCGAGATGTCGCGCGACCCGGTGGTGTGGTGGAGCTTTGCCGCAGCCTTCGGCTTCATGGTGACCTTGGTGCTGGCCGCCAATTTGTTTGCCGACGGCGTGCGTGATGCCTTCGATCCGCGCGCCCGTCAGACCCGCCCGCGGGTGCCCGCGTTTGTGGCCCATCAAACCAGCAAGAGTGAGGGCTGAGGGCCATGCTGACGATTGACAAACTCTCGGTCACCCTGGACGCAGAGGCAGGGCTGGTCCATGCCATCGACCAGATGCGCCTGACTCTGCATCGCGGCGAGACCTTGGCCCTGGTGGGCGAGTCGGGCTGCGGCAAGAGCATGACCGCGCTGGCTCTGATGCGTTTGCTGCCCGATGCCGGGCGCATCAGCGGCGGCCGCTTGCTGCTGGATGAACAAGACCTATTTGCTCTGCCGGAAGCGCAGATGCGCGCCGTGCGCGGCGGGCGCATCGGCATGATTTTTCAGGAGCCTTCCACCAGCCTGAATCCGGTGCTGCGCATCGGCGCGCAAATGGTGGAGGCGATTCAGGCGCACACCCGCTGGCGCGGCACTGAGGCTCGCAGCAAAGCGATTGAGTGGCTCAAGCGCGTGGGCATCCCGGAGCCCGAGCGTCGCATTGACGCCTACCCTCATCAGCTCAGCGGCGGGCAAAAACAGCGTGTCATGATCGCCATGACCCTGGCCGCCGAGCCCGATTACCTGATTGCTGACGAGCCCACCACGGCGTTGGACGTCACCATCCAGGCGCAGATTCTTGAGCTGCTGCGCGAGCTGCAGCGTGAGCGCCGCCTTGGCGTGCTGCTGATCACCCATGACCTGGCCGTGGTGGCCGGCATGGCGCATCAGGTGGCTTTGATGTATGCCGGGCAAATCATTGAAGTAGCGGCTGCCGCCACTTTCTTCGCTCAGCCCCGTCACCCATACGCACGCCTGCTGCTGCAAGCCTTGCCGGATGCCGCCAAGCGCGGCGAACGCCTGGCCGCCATTGCTGGAACCGTGCCGCCGCTGTGGACGAAGTTCCAGGGCTGCCGTTTCGCGCCACGCTGTGACCGCGCCTGGGCGCAGTGCCATGCGCAAGCGCCTGCGCTGGCCGATCTCGCGCTGCCACTTGCTGTCGACCAGCAGGCTCCGCAACAACAGCCGCACGAGGTGCGTTGCTGGTTGTACAGCCATGCCGATGGCGCCGCTCAGCCTGCGCTGCCACCGGCAGAGCTGCAGCTGAGGCCGGCAACAGCGACCGCCGCTGCAGTGCCAGAAGCTGATGACAAGCCCTTGCTGGAGGTACGCAATCTCAGCGTTCGCTTTGCCCTCAAGCGCGGCTGGTGGGGTGGGGCGCAGACCTACTTCAATGCCGTGGATGATGTCAGTTATGCCATCAAGCCCGGCAAGACCCTGGCCTTAGTTGGCGAGTCGGGCTGCGGCAAGACCAGCTCGGGCAAGGCCATCGTGCAGCTGCTGCGGCGCACCGCGCAGCTGGAGGGTCAGGCCTTGCTTGACGGGCAAGACCTGTTCCAGCTGCATGGCCAAGCCTTGCAGCAGGCGCGCCGCGCCGTGCAAATCATCTTCCAGGATCCTTTTGCCTCGCTAAACCCGCGCCTGCGGGTCAGCGATGTGTTGGAAGAAGGGCTGCTGGCCCTGCGGCCCGATCTGGATGCCCGCCAGCGCCGCCTGAATCTGGAGTTATTGCTGGATCAAGTCGGCCTGCGCCGCGATGCCTTGCAGCGCTGGCCGCATGAGTTCTCCGGCGGCCAGCGCCAACGCCTGGCGATTGCCCGCGCTTTGGCCGTGGAGCCGCGCCTGATCGTCTGCGACGAGCCGACCTCGGCCCTGGATGTGTCGGTGCAAGCGCAGATCCTCAACCTCCTGCGCGACTTGCAGCGTGAGCGCGGCCTGGCCTTTTTGTTCATCACCCACAACATCGGCGTCGTCGAATATGTGGCCGATGAGGTGGCGGTGATGCAAGCCGGGCGCATTGTTGAGATGGGGAGCTCCGCCAGCGTACTGGCTGCACCACAACAGGGCTATACCCGTGAGCTTTTGGCCGCGGTGCCGCGCCTGCGCTCTCCCTTGGTGCGCTAGCCGCACCGAGGTAGGGCTAAATGCGCTGGGAAGCGCTGTTTCTCGCCTGATTTCAGTGACAGACATGGCGAAAGTCACTTCCATCTGAGCTGTGAAGCCGCTAGCGCCTGAATCGCTGCGGCGTCGGTTCTGCGCAACGAATTCGCCCTTTCTCTGCTCGCTTGCTTAGGGGTTAACGCGGCTTTTTCGGGCAAAACAGGCGCGAAAACCTGCGTCCTAGGGACACCACGGGGGGAGGGCTGGGGGAGCCAATCAGACACTTGCTCGGCCGATCGCTGGGCCCAACATGCTCATGCGAAGTCTCGGACCCGATGGTGGTTCTGGTTGGAGTGGAACAACTGCTCGCCCTGCAAATTTTTAGGAGTTCGTCATGTTTCAAAGAAAACGCGTCAATCTCGCTGTGACCCTTGCCATCGCGGCAATGGCCCCTGGTCTAGCCTTTGCACAGGCTAGCGCGCCAGCCGCCGAAACCCTGCAACGGGTGGAAGTCACGGGCTCACGCATCAAGACTCTGGACGTTGAAGGGCAAAGCCCCATCGTCGTGATGACCGCTGAGTCCATCAAGGCCGACGGTATCCGCACCGCTGAGGGCTTGCTGAACAGCCTGCCTCAGGTGTTTGCTGACTTCGGTGGCTCGGTCTCTAACGGTGCCACCGGTACCGCCACGGTCAATCTGCGTAACCTCGGCGCCAGCCGCACGCTGGTGCTGGTGAACGGCCGCCGTCTGCCTGCTGGTAGCCCCCGCAATGTGGCCGCCGACTTGAACCAAATTCCTGTTTCGATGATCAGCCGCGTTGAAGTGCTGACCGGCGGTGCCTCCGCCGTGTACGGTGCCGACGCCGTTTCTGGCGTGGTCAACTTCATCCTGAAGGACAACTTCCAGGGCGTGGAGCTTGACGGCACTTACTCCTTCTACAACCACCAACAAGGCAATGCGGTGGGCGATGTGGTGCGCACCCGCGGCTTCCCGGTGCCGGGCAACAAGGCCCACGACGGCACCACGCGCGAGTTCAGCATCACCATGGGTGGCAACTTCGCTGACGGCAAGGGCAATGCGGTCCTGAACTTCACGGCGCACAAGGAAGATGCCTTGCTGCAGTCGGAGCGTGACTTCTCGGCCTGTACCGTGGGCGTGACCGGCGGCGGCAAGGCCTTTGCCTGCTCGGGTTCTTCGACTAGCTATCCCGGCCGTTTCTACCTGAACCAAGGTAGCTTCACCGTGGCCGACGACAAGGGCGGCGTGCGTGCTTACAAGGCCGCCACTGACGCTTTCAACTTCGGTCCGATCAACTATTTCCAGCGTCCTGCTGACCGCTACTCGGCCACCGCTTCGGCGCACTACGACATCAACGATATGGCCCGCGTCTACACGCAGTTGGCCTTCCACGATGACCGCACGGTGGCCCAAATCGCGCCCAGCGGCTTGTTCACTTTCGACACATCGACAGCTGGCGGCATCCACTACGAAAACCCCTTGCTGTCTGACGCTTGGAAGGCAGCGCTGGCAGCCTCCAATGCCGAAGATCCGGCAGCGGGCAGCTTCAGTAAGTCGGGTGACATTGCCAACATCCTGATCGGCCGCCGCAACAAGGAAGGTGGCGGACGTCAAGACGATCTGCGTCACACCTCCTACCGCGCCGTGGTCGGCGTCAAGGGCGATATCGGCCCGTGGAGCTACGACATCTTCGGTCAAATCGGCCGCGTGGTTTATCAAGAAACCTACAAGAACGACTTCTCCAATGTGCGTATTGGTCGCGCACTGGACGCGGTCAAGGATCCGCTGACGGGTAACACGGTTTGCCGCTCCAAGCTGGATGGTACTGACCCGAACTGCGTGCCCTACAACATCTTTGCGCTGGGCGGCGTCACTCCCGAGGCCCTGAACTATCTGCAGACTCCGGGCTTCCAGAAGGGCTTCACCAATCAAGGCGTGTTTGGCGCTTCTGCTTCGGCTGACCTGACCCAATACGGTCTGAAGCTGCCGACCGCGCAGACCGGTCTGGGTGTGGCGGTGGGTGTTGAGCACCGCACCGAGCAACTCGACCTGTCGGTCGACAATGCCTTCAGCACTGGTGATTTGGCCGGCCAGGGTGGCCCGACCAAGAGCGTGGCAGGTAACTACAGCGTTGACGACGTCTTCGGTGAATTGCGTTTGCCGCTGATGGATCGCCAGCCGCTGGCTTACGCGATGAATGTCAATTTGTCGTATCGTCATTCCAAGTACAGCACTGGCAACTCGACCAATACCTATGGTTCGGGCCTGGAGTGGGCGCCGATCAAGGAAGTCAAGTTCCGCACCAGCTACCAGCAAGCCGTGCGCTCGCCTAACGTGGTGGAGCTGTTCACGCCTTCGGCCATCGGTCTGTACAACAACGACGCTGATCCTTGCGCCGGTGAAATCGATCCGAAGACTGGTCTGGTCGCAGGTGGCGCCACTTTGGCAGCTTGCCAGCGCACCGGCGTGACCGCTGCACAGTACGGCAAGATTCTGGACAGCGCCGCAGGTCAGTACAACGGCTTGTTCGCCGGCAATGCGGCGCTGAAGCCTGAGACGTCGAAGAGCTTGACCTTTGGTCTGGTGGCCAATCCGCTCAAGGACTTGACGGCAACGATCGACTACTTCTCCATCGAGGTGAAGGACGCCATCGGCAGCGTGCCGCCGACAACGTCCCTGAATCAGTGCTTGGAAAGCGGCGATCCGTACTTCTGCAACAAGATCCATCGCGACAGCAAGGGTTCTTTGTGGCTGCTGCCCACAGGCTATATCGATTCGGGTAACTTGAATCTGGCCAAGTACAAGACTCAAGGTGTTGACTTGGGTCTGGACTACGGCATTCGTCTGGGTGAGAAGGGCAAGCTGGACTTGAGCCTGATGGGTACTTACCTGAAGGAATTCAGCGTGGAGACCGCGCCTGGCCTGGGTGCTTACGATTGCGCCGGCTTGTACGGCTCGACCTGCGGCACGCCTGCTCCTAAGTGGCGTCACAAGCTGCGCGCTTCGTGGGCTACCCCATGGAACGTGACGGCTGCCCTGACTTGGCGCTACTTCGGTGCTGTCGATCAAGACGTCACCAGCAGCAATGCGCAGCTGGCTGGCACTGTGAACGAGATCACCAAGACCTTCAAGGCTCAGAACTATCTTGATCTTGCGCTGTCTTATCGCATGAACAAGACCATCACCTTCGCGGCCTCGGTCAACAACTTGCTGGATCGCGATCCTCCGATTGGCGTGACCGGTGCTCCTTTCGGCAATGGCAACACCTATCCGGTGGTGTACGACGCTCTGGGTCGCCGCATCACCCTGAACGTGAACGCCAAGTTCTAAGTTCGTTTTCGTGAGTTGAAGCGCCTGTGCCTGCACAGGCGCTTTTTTTTGTGCTTAGATTGAACGCAGCTTTTGCCGGGCGCCGCCTTGGCTGCCACTGATTTCAAGGTCTCCGAATGAATAGCCCCATCGCACCTACCAATGCTGCCAAGCCGGCTCAGTCCGATGCTGACTTCTTGCTCGCGCAGCAACTTTTGCAGCAAGGCCAGACCGCGCGGGCAAGCGGATTGCTCCAATCCACCTTGACGCGTGAACCGGCGCACCAGCCCAGCCTGCGGTTGTTGGCGCAACTGGCGATGGGTTCGCGCGATATGACGTTGGCGCAGCAATGCCTTGAGAAATTGACGGACCTGGAGCCGAGCAATCTTCAGCATTGGTTGCAACTCGCCATGCTGCATCGCGCGGGAGGAGATGCGGCGAAGGAGGAGCGCGCGCTATTCCAGGTTTTGTGTATCGATGCCCGTGACTTGATGGCACTGTTGATGCGTGGAGACCTCTTCGAGCGCCAGGGGCGCAATCACGATGCGGCGAAGTCGTTTCAGGCTGCGGTCGCGGTTGCTCCCGATGCTGAAAAATTGCCGCCGCCGATCCGCGCCATGTTGGTCAAAGCGCATCGCTACTGCGAGCGCTACAACCAAAGCTATAGCGATCAGGTCGAAAACTTGATCGCCAACGCTGCGGCGCAGTTCTCGGGTCCTGAGTTGGATCGCTTTCGACTCTCGCTGGACATCATGTTCGGCCGCAAAAAGCGCTACGAGTCCCAGCCCATGAACTATTTCTTCCCTCAGCTGGCGCCGGTGGAGTTTTTTGAGCGGCGCCAGTTTCCCTGGATGGAGGCATTGGAGGCTCGGACCGAGCAGATCCGCGATGAATTCCTGGCGGTGCTGCAAGGCGAGCAGGGCTTTATCCCCTATTTGAGTTACAGCGAGGATCAGCCGCTGAATCAGTGGGTGGAGTTGAATAACTCACCCCAGTGGAGCGCTTTCCACTTGCTGAAGGACGGTTTGCCGGTTGCGGAGAATGCGTCTCGCTGCCCCGCCACCATGGCCGCCATGGCTTTGGCCCCCCAGCCTGACCAGCCGGGCCGCACCCCGGTGGGCATGTTTTCGCTGCTCAAGCCGCGCACCCGCATTCCGCCGCATGTCGGCGTTAGCAATGCGCGCCTGGTGACTCATTTGCCTCTGATCATTCCGCCTAACTGCGGATTCCGTGTGGGCAACACGACGCGGCAATGGGAGCCGGGTCGGGCTTGGGTGTTTGATGACACCATCGAACATGAGGCCTGGAACAACAGCGACTTGTTGCGCGTGGTGCTGATCTTCGACGTCTGGCATCCCGAGCTCAGCGAGGCGGAGCGGACCATGATCACCGCCATGTCATCCGCCTTTAATCAGTTCGCCCAAAGCAGCGGCGGCTTTGATCTATAGCGAAACAGCTTGGTAACAATGCGCTGTTCGCACAGTGCTTGTAGGGGTTAGTACCCAGATGAAACCGGCGCGTCTTTGAGTCGACACCAGTAAAATACCACTTTAGTCAGATGCGGCTAGCTCTGGATTTCTAGGGCTGGCGGTGTGCTGATGCCGGCTTGTAAGCTGCGGGAAAGCCCCATAAGGGTGGCTGTTTCGTTCTCGCTTATGATGCGGCACCGTAAGAATCGATGGCAGCAGGCTCAGGCGGGTTGCTCGTGAACGCTATGCGGTTTCGCCGTGCTTTGTACGGCGATTTTTGATTGGGCTCTCTCGTTGAACCCGGGTTTTGAGTATTTGTGTCCATGCTGCACTCAGCGGCCTTAGCCCCTTCGGCCTTTAGCGCCTTGGGCGCTGCGGCCCCAAACAAGGCTTAGTGCCTATTTGGCCCCAAGCTGTAAGCGTCACCGGTTGCTTTGCTCTGAGCGCGTGTTGATCGAGCGCCAATTGAGAGTTGCAAGCTGCGTGGGCTGATGCGTTGAGCGGGTCTTCCCCAGGTGTGTTGATGAAGGTATTTCGCAGTCATATGAAGGAGCGCGCATGAACTTTGCGCAGGAGAAGAACGGCCCATCCCGCTACACCGGGATTGGCGTCGTTGTGCTGATTCACGTGTTTATCGCCTGGGCATTGGCCAGTGGTCTGGCACGCAAAGCCGTTGAAATGGTGAAGGGCCCGATCGAGACCAAGGTCATCGAGGAAAAGGTCAAGCCGCCGCCACCGCCTGAGAAGGTTGTGCCGCCGCCACCGGATCTGAAGGCTCCGCCGCCGCCATTCGTGCCGCCGCCGGAGTTCCAGGTGACAGCGCCCCCACCGGTCAACGCGCCGGCGATCCAGTCCACGCAAGTGGCACCGCCCCAGCAAGCCGCCAAGGCAGCACCCGCACCCGCTCCTGTAGTGGCTGCGCCGCCGCCAGCACCGCGGGTTGGTCCGCAGCGCGCTGGTGCCGTGTGTACCAAGATGGGCAAGCCTGAAATGCCGTCGGTCAACTTGAACGGCGACGCGCTGTACAAGGCGATCGCAGTGGTGAAGGCAGGCCGTGTGGTGTCGGTGGAAATCACCAGCCTGCGTGCCGGTATCGACCGCAAGGCGCAACGCGCTTTGGTGTCGGCGATTGAAACCACGCTGCGTGACACCTATGAGTGCCCCGGCGATGTGGTGATCGAGCAAGAGTTCCAATTCCGTCAAACGGATTAAGTCTTAGGCAAGGCCCAAGTATTTCGACCCCAACAAGGGGCTTGGCAAGTGCCGAGCCCTGTTCTCTCAAACCAGTTTCAGATTTCTTCCGTAGGAGTTGACTTCATGTTCTCTCGTATTTCCGGCCTCGTTGCCGCCGTTGCTATCGCTGCAACCATTGGCTTCTCGCCCGTCCACGCTCAAGAATCCAAGCCGGCTGATGCCGCTTCTGCTGTTGTGGAAGCCGCTGCACCTGCCGCTGCTGACGCTGCTGCACCTGCTGCTCCCGCCAAGGAGCACATGGACAATCCGTACGGCCTGCAAGCCATGCTGGCTCACGGCGACATGGTTTCCAAGGGCGTGCTGGCCCTGTTGCTGATCATGTCCATGGGCAGCTGGTATATCCTGATCACCAAGCTGTGGGACACCCACAAGCTGACCAAGGAAGCCAAGGACGTCCGCGCCACCTTCTTCAAGAAGGCTACGCTGGCTGATGGCGTCAAGGGCCTGAGCGAAGGTAGCGCATTCCGCTACATCGCTGGTTCCGCCATCGAGGCTTCTGAGCACCATGAAGGCGCGCTGACCGAAAACATCGACCGCAGCACCTGGGTGACCATGAACATCGACCGCTCGGTGTCCGACGTGCAAGGCCGCGTGCAAACTGGCCTGGGCTTCCTGGCTACCGTGGGCTCGACTTCTCCTTTCATCGGCCTGTTCGGCACGGTGTGGGGTATTCTGCAAGCGCTGACCGCCATTGGCGTGGCCGGCCAAGCTTCCATCGACAAGGTGGCAGGCCCTGTGGGTGAAGCGCTGATCATGACCGCCATCGGTCTGGCAGTGGCTGTGCCTGCTGTGCTGGGTTACAACTGGCTGGTGAACCGCAACAAGGCTGTGATGACCCAAGTGCGCAACTTCGCTGGCGACCTGCACGGCGTGCTGATGGGCAACCGTCAAGTTTCCAAGCGCTAAGTCCTGGCTTCAGCAAGATTCGCATCTTAAAAAGCCCGGAGAAACCACCATGGGAATGAATGTCGGATCCTCTTCCGGCGAAGACGAAGTGGTTTCGACCATCAACACCACGCCCCTCGTGGACGTGATGTTGGTGCTCTTGATCATCTTCCTACTCACCATCCCGGCCGTGATCAGCTCGGTGAAGTTGAATCTCCCCAAAGAGACCAACGTCGTCCGCGTCACCAAGCCGGAAAATATTGAAATTTCGGTCTCGAAAGACGGCGACATTTACTGGGGCACGACCCTGGTGAATGACACCGATGACCTCGTCAAGCGCCTGGGCAAGGTCGCGGTGTTGAATCCGCAGCCTGAAGTCCATCTGCGCGGCGACGACAAGTCCCGTTACGAGTCCGTCGGTCGCGTGGTTTACGCTTGCCAACGTGCCGGCATCATGAAGGTCAGCTTCGTCACCGAGCCTCCGGCGCGCGGTGGTTGAAGTCAGGCCAGGAGCTAAAGCATGGGAATGAATGTAGGCAGCTCGTCTGGTAGCGATGAGCCGGAAGTGATGATGGACGTCAACACCACGCCCTTGATCGACGTGATGTTGGTCTTGATCGTGATGTTGATCATCACCATTCCGATTCAGCTGCACAGCGTGAATCTGGACATGCCGCCGCCGAGCAATCAGCAGCCGCTGAAGGAACCCGTTACGCACGAGGTCTATATCGACTTCGACGGCACGGTCTCTTGGGATGGCGTGGCTTTGCCCGATATGGCAGCCGTGACCGCCAAGCTGGCCGAAGTCGTGGCCGAGCCCGATCAGCCTGAAGTTCACATCAAGCCCAATAAGCTGGTGGACTACGGCTACGTGGCCGCCGTGATGGCCGCTTCGCAGCGCCTTGGCGTGAAGAAGATGGGCATGGTCGGTAACGAGCAGTACGTCAAGTAAGACGGACCCGCTAGTACCCCATTGGGCATTGATGATTTGATGCGCAAAATGTAGCGCGCTTCCCGCAAGGGCGGCGCGTTTTTTTTATCCGCTGTGCAATGATTGCGCGCGTGATTCTCTGATCGAAGCATGCGCTGCTCGGCCACTAGCTGAGCAGCCATCGAGGAAAGTAAAAGCGAGGAATGAAGCGATGACGAAAGCGACACAAAAAGCCTTGAAGCTCAACAAGACGCTGGCCGCAATGGCGCTGGGTCTGGTTGCCTTTGGCTTCAATGCGACGCCTCAAGGCCAGTTCGGCTTTGCGCAAGCGCAAGCCCAGGCGGAAGGCGTGCGTGCCGATGTGGGCAAGCACCTGAAGGATGCTAGCGCGCTGATCAAGGCGGGCAAGCACAAGGAAGCGCTGGCCAAGGTGCGTGACGCCGAAGGCGTGAGCGGCCGCAATGCCACCGAGAACTACGCCATCGAAGGCATGCGCGTCGCTGCAGCCTCGGGCGCCGGTGATGCCGATTCCATGGTCAAGGGCTTTGAGGCCATGAAGGCCAGCGGCAAGCTGGGTACCGCAGATCAGCTGCGCATGATGGAGGCCATCGCCGGCACCTATCTGCGCAACAAGGACAATGCCAAGGCCTTGAGCTGGGCGCAACGCTACTTCAAGGAAGGCGGCAACAGCCCCACCATGAAGCAGGTGCTGACCAATGCGCAGTTCTTGTCTGGCGACATGACCGCCATCATCAAGGAAACCAGCGAGGACATCGCTGCCGATGAGAAGGCCGGTCGTGCTCCCTCCAAGGACAAGCTGAACCTGCTGCTCAGCGCCGCTCAGAAAAAGGGCGACAGCAATGCCGAAGGCTTGGCCATCGAGAAGCTGCTGAACTTCTACCCCAGCAAAGAGCTGTGGGCTCAGGTTTTGGGCAGCCTGCAGGCCAAGAAGGGCTTCTCTGACCGCTTCAACCTGGACGTGCTGCGCCTCAAGCTGGCTACCGGCAATCTGAAGGACGGTAACGACTACTTCGAAATGGCCCAGCTGTCGGCCCAAGCCGGCTACCCCGAAGAGGGCAAGATGGTCGTTGAGAAGGGCATGGCCGCCGGTCTCTTGGGTCAAGGTGCCGAAGGTGCCCGTCACAAGCGTCTGCTGGACCTGCTGAACAAGCGCATCGCCGAAGCCAAGACGGCTTTGCCCACCACCGAGAAGGCTGCCAGCGATGCCAAGGACGGCAACGCACAGATCAGCCTGGGCCTGGCCTACGCCTTCCAGGGCGCGGCCGCCAAGGGCGCCAAGATCATTGCCGAAGGCATTGAGAAGGGCAATCTGAAGCGTCCGGAAGATGCCAAGCTCTACCTCGGCCTGGCACAGTCCATGGCCGGCGAGGGCAGCAAGGCCACCGCCACTTGGCGTACCGTCAAGGGCGCGGATGGCTCGGCTGAGCTGGCCCGCCTGTGGATCATTCAGGCCCGCGGCGGCAAGCGTTAAGCTTCTTTCTGCTGGTACAAAAAAAGCCCTGGTGATTTCACCAGGGCTTTTTTTTGATCTCTTCACTAGTCAGTTGGTGCCAGAGCTACTCGCGGTGTACCGATCGGGCGATCTGGCACGCAAGCGTCTAGCTAGTAGGTGACAGAACTACTCGCGGGTACGCTCGAGCGGTCTGTCTCGCAAAGCCGCCTGGTCAGTTGGTGCCAGAGCTACTCGCGGTGTACCGCTCGGGCGATCTGGCCCGCAAGGTCATTACTTGGGTGCCAAGCGAATCGCGCCGTCGAGGCGAATCACTTCGCCGTTGAGCATCTCATTCGTGATGATCTGGTGCACCAGCTTGGCATAGTCCTGCGGCGTGCCCAAGCGCGAGGGGAAGGGCACATTGGCGGCCAATGCATCCTGCACTTCTTGTGGCATGCCGAAGAGCATGGGCGTGCCGAAGATGCCGGGGGCGATGGTCATATTGCGGATGCCGTTGCGCGCCAGATCGCGGGCAATCGGCAGGGTCATGCCCACCACGCCGCCCTTGGAGGCGGCGTAAGCGGCCTGGCCGATTTGGCCGTCGTAGGCTGCTACCGAGGCGGTGGAGATCAGCACGCCGCGCTCACCGGTGGGCTCAGGCTCGTTCTTGCTCATGGCCTCGGCGGCGAGGCGAATCATATTGAAGCTGCCGATCAGATTGACCGTGATGGTCTTGCTGAAAACAGCCAGCGGATGCGCGCCTTCCTTGCCCACGGTCTTGACGGCCGGCGCGATGCCCGCGCAGTTGACCAGGCCGAACAACTTGCCCAGGCTGAGCGCCCTGGCGACGACGGCTTGGCCGTCGGCTTCCTGGCTCACATCGGCCTTGACGAAGGCGCCGCCCAATTCCTTGGCGATGGCCTCGCCACGCTCTTCCTGCAGATCGGCGATGACGACCTTGGCGCCGTGGGCCGTCAACATCCGTGCCGTGCCTTCGCCCAGGCCCGAAGCGCCGCCGGTGACGATGAATACCTTGCCTGCGATTTCCATGCGAACTCCTTGCTGATTTAAGAATGAAAGCGACCAGTTCTGTGGCGGCTTAGTTTACGTTGACGTAAACGTCAATTTTGAGTCAAAAAAAGGCCGCATTGCTGCGGCCCTTTGTTTACCCGCCAAACCGTGGTTTAGCCGAGTGCGACCAGCGCGCGCTGGGTGATGTCGTCGACCGAGCCCACGCCTTCAATGCGGCGGTACTTAGGCGCTGCGGCATCGCCGGTGGCGGCCCAGTTCGAGTAGTAGTCGACCAGGGGGCGTGTCTGCGCTTGGTAGACATCCAGACGCTTGGTGACGGTTTCTTCCTTGTCGTCCTCGCGCTGCACCAGGTCTTCACCGGTGACGTCGTCCTTGCCTTCCACCTTGGGTGGGTTGAACTTGACGTGGTAGGTGCGGCCCGAGGCCACGTGCACCCGGCGGCCGCTCATGCGTTCGATGATGGCGCTGTTGGGCACGTCGATTTCCAACACCAGATCCAGCTTAACGCCAGCAGCCTTCATGGCATCGGCTTGCGGGATGGTGCGGGGGAAGCCGTCGAACAAAAAGCCCTTGGCGCAGTCGGGCTGGGCAATGCGTTCCTTGACCAGGCCGATGATGATGTCGTCGCCCACCAAACCACCTGCGTCCATCACCTTCTTGGCGGCCAGGCCCATATCGGTGCCAGCCTTGACGGCAGCGCGCAGCATGTCGCCCGTGGAAATCTGGGGAATGCCGTATTTTTGGCAGATAAAGGCTGCTTGAGTGCCTTTGCCGGCGCCGGGGGCGCCCAGAAGAATCAGTCGCATGGGTCTCCTTGATGCTTTAAAAAGGCGCTTGCTGGCTCAATTGCTTGAGCCCAAGCGCCTCCGTTCACTGCGGCCGAGGATAGCATGCGTCGCCCTACGCTTGGCTGACACCTGCCTCCCAATTTGCCCGGGGTTGCCCTTCGCGGGCCGCGAAATTTGCGGTGCTAGCCGCCCAGCAGGGCGCGCACGCGCTCCAGGTCTTCGGGGGTGTCCACGCCGGGGCCGGGGCGCTCTTCGCTGATGTGCACCGCGATGCGTTCGCCATGCCACAGCACGCGCAGTTGTTCCAGCGATTCGATCTGCTCCAGCGGACTCACTGCCAGGCTGGGGAAGCGACGCAAGAAGCCGGCATGGTAGGCATAGAGGCCCACATGGCGCAGTGCTGAGCCGGGTTTGGCGCTGCCTTGGCCGTCGCGCCAAAAAGGAATCGGTGCGCGTGAGAAATACAGCGCCAGTCCGTTTTTGTCGGTGACCAGCTTGACCACATTGGGGTTGGCGAATTCGGCCCGGCCTGCGGGCGTGTCGTCCAGTGCATGGGCCACTGTGCTCATCACGCATTGCGGGCTGGCGCGCAGCTTGGCGGCGCAGGCGTCGATCATGGCGGGCGCAATCAGGGGCTCATCACCCTGCACATTGACGACCACGTCCTGGCCGTCCAGGCCCAGCAACTCGCAGGCTTCGGCCAGGCGGTCGCTGCCGGAGACATGGTCGGCGCGGGTCAGCACGGCCTCCACCTGATGGGCTTGGCAGGCGGCCAGCACTTCGGGCGCATCGGTGGCCACCACCACGCGCGCGGCTTGTGAGAGCGCGGCGCGCTGAGCTACCCGCACGATCATGGGCAGGCCTGCCAAATCAGCCAGCGGCTTGTTCGGCAGGCGGGTGGAGGCCAGCCGTGCCGGCACGATGACGGTGAAGCTCATGGTTCTTCAGTCCCTCAAGCCTTGAGGCCTTCGGCTTCGAGATCGACCGCGCGGGCCTCGTTCTCCAGCATCACCGGAATGCCGTCGCGCACCGGGAAGGCCAGGCGGTCGGCGCGGCACAGCAGCTCGCGCTTGTCGGCGCTGCGCAGGTCTTCCAGCGGCCCTTTGCAAAGGGGGCAGACCAGGATTTCAATCAGGCGGGTGTCCATCGGGTGGGGTCCAGTTAACTTGCGGTAATCGTTCGGTTCAATGCGGGCGCAGGCCCAGCGCGGCCAAGCGCGCTTGCACGGCTTGCGCGAAAGCCGGCTCGGGGCAGAAGTCTAGCGCCACCACCCAGACTTGGGTGGCACCGCAGCGGGCCGGATCGAGCTTGATAGCGTCTTTCTCGGTCACCAGCACATGGCGGGTGCTGGCGGGCCAGGGCAGGGCGGCGAAGTCGAAATGATCCGCCAGCGGCAGGGTGTTGAAGCGCAGGCCCTGGGCGCTGAGCATGTCGAAAAAGCGCTGCGGTTGGGCCATGCCGGCGGCGGCTAGCAACTGATCTGCCGGCAGCGCGCGCAAGGCCTGCAAGGCTGCGGGAGTCGCTGGCTGACCGGCCCACCAGTCGCTCAGCGCGACCGCACCGCTCAAACGGCGCTGGGCCAGAAAGCCCGGCAAAGCCGTGCTGGGTGCTCCGGCGTTGTAGAGCACGATCTCGTTCGCCTTGGTCGCCGCCGCTGCAGGCTGGCGCAAGGGTCCGCTGGGCAGCAACTGGCCATTGCCGATACCACGCTCATCAAACACCAGAATGGCCAGCGCACGCGGCAGGCGCAGGTGTTGCAAGCCGTCATCGCTGATCAGCAATTGCAACTCGGGGTGGGCATGAAGCAGGGCGCGGGCGGCCGCCACGCGGTCGCGCCCCACGGCCACCGGCACGCCGCTGCGCAGGTGAATCAGCAGCGGCTCGTCACCCACTGCGGCGGCGCTGCTGCTGCGCGTCACCAAAGCCACCTCATCTTCCACGCGGCCATAGCCCCGCGAGATCACCCCGGCCCGTAGCCCCATCTGCTGGCACAGTGCCAGCAGGGCCAGGGTCGTGGGCGTCTTGCCGGCGCCGCCGACGATCCAGTTGCCCACTACCAGCACGGGCACGGGCAAGGTCCCGGCGCGCAGCAACCCGAGGCGGTAGAGCGCATTGCGCAGGCTATTGAGCAGGCGGTAGAGCAGGCTCAGCGGCAGCAGGGCCAGGCTCAGCAGGGGCCAGGTCTTGCCTGGCGGCTGGCGACTCTTGCTGTACCACTCACGCTGCAGCCTTGTGGCCAGCAACTGGCCCAGGGGCTTCATGCTCAGCGGGCGCTGGACTGGGCCGCGAAGGTCAATCGCGACAAGCCGGCTCGCCGCGCCGCATCCATCACATTGACCACCGACTGGTGAGCCGAGGCGGCGTCGGCCGACACCACGATCATGATCTCGGCATTGCCGCCCGAGGCTTGGCTCAGTGCGGCGCTGAGCAGCTCGACCGAGCGGCCGTCCACCGGCTGGGCATTGACCACATAGCGGCCATCCGCCGCCACCGCGACGACGATCTCGCGCGGCCGGTCTTTGAGCTGCTCGGCATCGGCCACCGGCAGGCTGACCTGCAGCTCGGTGAACTTGGAGTAGGTGGTGGAGAGCATCAAAAAGATCAGCACCACCAACAAGACGTCGATGAAAGGGATCAGATTGATTTCAGGCTCTTCGCGTTGGCGCTGTCTGAACTTCATGGCGGACTCTGCGGCTCGAGCTTCAGGCCAGGAAGCGCTTGAGGTGGGAGAGCAGGCGATCGCTGGCTTGCTCCATCTCCATCACCCGGTCTTCTACCCGGCCACGGAAGTAGCGGTAGAACATCAGGCTGGGAATGGCCACCATCAAACCAAAGGCGGTGTTGTAGAGCGCAATCGAGATGCCGTGGGCCATCTGCGTCGGGTTATTGCCGGTGGGGCCTTGGCTGCCGAAGATCTCGATCATGCCGACCACGGTGCCCAGCAGGCCCAGCAGGGGCGCGGCCGTGGCGATGGTGCCCAGGGTGTTGAGGTAGCGCTCCATGCGATGGATGGCGCGGCGCCCGGCGATCTCGAAGACCTGGCGCAGCTTGTCCTCGGTCAGGTCGGGCTCGTTGCTGGCGGCGCGCAGGCCGGCGGCCAGCACCTCGCCCAGAGCCGAGTTCTCGGCCAGTCGATTGATCAGCTCGGCATTGGGCAGGCTTTGCTGGCTGATGCCCAGCACCTCTTCCAACAAGCGCGGCGGCGCGATGCGGTTGGCGCGCAAGCTGGACAGGCGCTCAATGATCAAGGCCAAGGCCAGGACGGAACAGATCAGCAAGGGCCAGATTGGCCAGCCAGCGGCTTGTATGATGGAAAACAAAGACGACCCCTGTCGAAAAAAGCCTGATCCAGCCCCTGGCCAGTCAGATGCGCTGGCCGGTGCGGAGCAAGTGAATGCGCGCGATTATGGCCTGAAGCAAAGGCGGCTTTCACTACGCCTCAACTTGCTCGGCAAACAATCCACCGCAGCTGTGGATAACTTTGTGGGCAAACCTCGTCACACGGGCCGCAGGCCTTGAAAAATCAAGGCTTTGGATAAATTGCTTAAATCTTGAGCAGGAAAAAATAACTTGAAGAACAAGCGTTTATGTGCGAATGACAGTTCCGTGACGACCGCAGTGCCAGGTCTTGCCTGCCGCTGCGAAATTGTGGAAGACCGCCTGTTTGCCGTGATGCTTGGAGCCGCCTTGTGGCCATGAATGAGCGTGCTCAAGGGGCCGCGCCGCGCCTCGTGTGGGGGGTGGCGTCTTTGCTGGCGGCGGTGTCCGACAGCCTGGCCACCCGCTTTGCGGTTTGCGTGGTGGCAGGCGAGATCTCGGGCTTCACCCGCGCAGCCAGCGGTCACTGCTATTTCAGCCTGAAAGATTCCGACGGCCAGACGGCCACGCTGCGCTGCGCCATGTTCCGCCGCGCAGCCGGCTTGCTGGACTTCAGCCCCAGCGACGGCGCCCTGGTGGAGATGCGTGGCCGGGTCACGCTGTACGAGCCCCGGGGTGAGTTGCAGTTCGTGGTGGAGGGCATGCGCCGCGCCGGCGCCGGCGCCTTGTACGAGCAGTTCTTGCGCCTCAAAGCCAAGCTAGAGGCGCAGGGCTTGTTTGATGCCCAGTACAAACGGGCCTTGCCGGTGTTTCCGCGCTGCCTGGGCGTCATCACCTCCACGGCGGGGGCGGCCCTGCACGATGTGCTGACGGCCTTGGCGCGCCGCGCGCCGCATGTGCGGGTGGTGATCTACCCCAGCCTCGTGCAGGGCGAGCAAGCGCCGGCCGCACTGGTGCAGGCCTTGACGACGGCCAATGTCCGCGCTGCGGAGGACGGGCTCGACGCCTTGTTGCTGGTGCGCGGTGGCGGTTCGCTGGAAGACTTGTGGGCCTTCAATGATGAGCGGGTGGTGCGGGCCGTGGCGGCCTCTGGCTTGCCGGTGATCTGCGGCGTGGGCCATGAAACCGATGTGACCCTGGCCGATCTGGCCGCTGATTTGCGAGCCCCCACGCCCACCGCTGCGGCCGAACTGGCCGCGCCCTCGCGCCAGGCCAGCCTGGATGCCCTGAACGTAGTGGAAACAGCCCTGCGCCGGCGCCTGGAGCAAAGGCTGGACGCCCTGGGCCAGCGGCTGGATCGGGTGGCGCTCCGTCTGGCGCGGCCCAGTGAGTTGCTGAGCCGGCAGCGCCGCCAGCTCGACCTGCTGCGCCAGCGCTGGGGTCAGGTCTTGCCGCGCACCCAAGCCCTGCAGCAGCAGCGCTTAGAGAATCTGGCCCAGCGCCGCCTGCGCGCCGCGCCGGCAGTCCTGCATGAACAAGCCATGCGTCTGCAGGGCCTGGAGGCCCGTCTGGCCGCCCTGGACCCCAAGCAAGTGCTGGCGCGTGGCTACGCCTGGCTGGACGATGGCCAGGGCCGCGCGCTCAGTTCGGTGGCCCAACTCAGTGCCGGCCAGCAAGTGCATGCGGTGCTGGCCGATGGTGAGGCGCAGATGCAAGTTGTCAGTACTCGCGCAGGGGCTTAGTGCCGGTTTTAGCGCGGGTCTGGGGTGAAGCTGCCTACAATCCGCGTGATCCTGTAGGTTCAGATTTTTTACGCAACGAGGAGTTGATTCATGGAACATCTTTTGCCCGCCTTGCCCTATGCCAAGGACGCCCTGGCCCCGCACTACAGCGCCGAGACGCTGGAGTTCCACCACGGCAAGCACCACAACGCCTATGTGGTCAACCTGAACAATCTGCAAAAGGGCACCGAGTTCGAAGCGCTGTCGCTGGAAGAGATCGTCAAGAAGGCCTCCGGCCCGATCTATAACAACGCCGCCCAGATCTGGAACCACACCTTTTTCTGGAACTGCATGAAGCCCAATGGCGGCGGCGCTCCGACCGGCGCGCTGGCTGATGCCATCAACGCCAAGTTCGGCAGCTTCGAAGCCTTCAAGGAAGCCTTCACCAAGAGCGCGGTTGGCAACTTTGGTTCCGGCTGGACCTGGCTGGTCAAGAAGGCTGACGGCACGGTTGACATCGTCAACACCGGTGCTGCCGGCACGCCGCTGACCACGGCCGACAAGGCCTTGCTGACCATCGACGTGTGGGAGCATGCCTACTACATCGACTACCGCAATCTGCGCCCCAAGTTCGTGGAAACCTTCCTGAACAGCCTGGCTAACTGGGAATTCGCACAGGCCAATTTCGCCTGAGCATGCGACTCAAATGGCCTGAGTTGATCGGGCTAAACGAAAAACCGGCTAAGGCCGGTTTTTTTGCGCGCGAGACTCGCAGTGATTGCAGGATGGGTGGGCAAGCTGCGATCAAGTCAGCTGTTCTGCCTGCATCAAGCCTATGGGCTGGGCAAGGCGCCCGCTTTCAGCAAGGGCTAGGGTGCTGCTGTGCGACGCAGTGCATTTAGCCAGCCGCCAGTGAGAACAAAGCGTGGAAACGTGACCCACTGTTCGAGCAAGATGCGCGACACCGCATTGGACTTGCTTGTGAAAGGTTCAGGAGGAACCCGCTCCGTCGCATGCCCACGCCCTTGCGTGGCAATCGAAACCACCATTGCTGCAATTGCAAGCATCGCCACGAGCCAGAACCCTTGAGCAAGGGCGAAGATCAGCACTGTATTGCCGAGCAGGAAGAGTGGCACCATCACAATATGCAACTGTAAGTTGGCTCGCGACTGGTGGTAGCGGGAATAGCCCTCCCACTGCCAACGAAGTAGCTCTGAAATGTTCATGCTGGTCTCTTTTCTAGACGCGGTTTAACTCTGGCCTGTGGGTGTTGCCGTGACGTTTCACCTAGCGCCCAGCCTCCTCAATATGGTCAAACCGACTAGGTTGACAGCGGCTTGCTCAGTCGGGTGATCGTCCAGGGATCGCAAATGGCGAGGGTGATGTAGCTGGGTGCCCGTCTTGGCCGTTCGGGAGTTCTGTCGCTAAGGCCTCAAGACTTCCAGGGCCCACCGCGCAATTTGAAGCCGGCCTTGATGCCGCGCTTGGCGAACCAGCCCAGGTTCATTTCCAGCGCATAACGCACCGGCTTTGCGGAGCAATGCGAGACCTCGGACATGGCTTGCATATCGGCCACATTGACCACCGTGCCGTCATCGGCCACGAAGGCGATGGACAGCGGTATCAAGGTGTTCTTCATCCAGAAGCACTGCTGGCCGGCTTCCTCAAAGACGAACAACATGCCGTCGCCCACGGGCATGCTGGGGCGGTTCATCAGACCAATTTGGCGCTCTTCGAAGCTGCGGGCCACCTCGGCATTGATCAGGTGCATGCCAGCGCTGAGTTGGGTGGTGGGCAGGCGTTGGGCCCGGTCCTGGGCCGATGCTGTTGTGCCCAAGAGGCTACAGGCGCTCAGCAGCAGGGCGAGTAAAAACTTGTTTGGCATGTGAGTCTTGATCTATATCATGTGGACAGATTGCGGGTGCGCCTAGATTATGGTGCCTGAGGCGTCTTCCAGCCTTGCGCCTCCTGCCAGCCTGACGATGACCACAGCCTCCACACTCTCTGCTTCCATGGCCACGCAGCCGTCTTCGGACGATCCGCTGCTGCTGAGTTCGTTTACACGCTGGATCGGGCCGGGTGGGGAGTTGCAACTGGAGCCGAGCAACGATGCGCTGGCCGAATCTCAGTTCCAGCTTTCTGGCCTGCATTGCGCCGCCTGCGCGGGCATCATCGAGCGGGCCTTGATGACTTTGCCTGGCGTGGAGGCCGCGGCGGTGAACGCCGCGAGCGCACGCCTGAAACTGCGCTGGTCACCCCAGCGCAATAGCTTGGCCGAGGTGCTGGCTTGCATTGAGCGCGCCGGTTATGGCGCAGCGCCTGATGCCGCAGCGCCGGCGCGCGCCTTGCGCGAGAAAGAGCAGCGCCAGGCGCTGTGGCGGCTTTTCGTCGCGGCTTTCTTGATGATGCAGGTGATGATGATGGCCGCGCCGGCCTACTTTGCCGAGCCGGGCGACCTGAGCCCTGACCTGGCCCGCTTGCTGCAATGGGCCAGCTGGGTGATGAGCTTGCCGGTATTGCTGTTTTCGGCCGGCCCCTTCTTCACTGGCGCCTGGCAGCAATTGCGCCAACGCCGCCTGGGCATGGATGTGCCTGTGGCTTTGGGCATGGCGGTGACTTTTGTGGCCAGCAGCGGCGCTCTGTTTGATCCGCAAGGGCATTTCGGCGCCGAGGTCTATTTCGACTCGCTGACCATGTTCGTGACCTTCCTCTTGGCCGGGCGCTTTCTGGAATTGCGCGCCCGTCACCGCGCGGCCGACACGCTGGAAAAGGCCAGCGTGGCCTTGCCCGAGATGGTGGAACGCCTGGAGCCCGATGGCCGCAGCAGCCAAGTAGCACCTGCGCGATTGCGCGTGGGAGACCGGGTGCGTGTCTTCGCTGGTCAGGCCTTTCCGGCTGATGGCGTGGTGGAAAGCGGCAGCAGCGCGGCCAATGAGGCTTTGCTGAGTGGCGAGTCCGAGCCCGTGCTCAAGGCGGCCGGCGACGAGGTGGTGGCCGCCAGCATGAATTTGCAGGCGCCGCTGGTGATGCGGGTGCTGCGAGTGGGGGTGGATACCCGGCATGAGGCCATCGTGCGCCTGATGCGCGACGCGGCAACGCAGCGCCCGGCCTCGACGCTATTGGCCGATCGCTTTGCCGGTTTTTTCTTGTGGGCCGTGCTCTTGCTGGCGGCGTCTGGCGCTGCTGTTTGGAGCTTCATCGACCCCTCGCGCGCCGTCTGGGTGGCCGTGTCGGTGCTGATCGTGACCTGCCCCTGTGCTTTGTCCTTGGCCACGCCATCCTCTTGGCTGGCGGCCACCTCGGCCCTGGCGCGTCGCGGCTTGTTGCTGGTGCGCTTGGATGTGCTCGATACCTTGTGCCGGGTGGATACCGTGGTGCTGGACAAAACCGGCACCTTGACCGAAGACCGCATGGAACTGTTGCAGCACTGGGTGCCGGGTGAACTGGGCGGCAGTGCTGTCTCGGGCCAAGCTACAGCGGATGAATTGCTGGCGATGGCGCGTAGCTTGGCGGCGCACTCCCAGCATCCCTTTTCGCGCGCCTTGGCGCCGGCCGCAGGAGAGGCGACTGAGCTGCCTGGCGTAAATGCTGCCTGGACCGAGGTGCAGGAGTTTGCTGGCCTGGGTTTGCAGGCCCGTGATGCGCAGGGTCAGGTCTTGCGCCTCGGGCGGCCAGACTGGGTGGCTCAAGACGGCTTGCTTGAGCCATCGCTCGGCGCCCAGCTCAGTTTTGGCGCTCCTGGGCGCTTGCTTCATCTACGCTTTGGCGAGGTCTTGCGTAGCGATGCGCGCATGGCCTTGCAGCGCTTGCATGCCTTGGGCTTGCGTACCTTGCTGCTGTCGGGGGATGCCAGCGACCGGGTGGAGCGCCTGGCGCAGGAGGCGGGCGTGCAGTCCAGCCAAGGCAATGCCAATCCGGATGCCAAGCTCGCCACCGTGGCGGCCCTGCAGGCCCAGGGGCATTGCGTGTTGATGGTGGGTGACGGCATCAACGATGCGCCGGTCTTGGCGCGGGCCGACGCCAGCTTTGTGATGGGGCAGGGCGCCATGCTGGCGCGGGCATCGGCCGATGCCTTGCTGCTGTCGGGCCGGCTGACTGATTTGGCGGATGCCTGCGAGATGGCGCAGCGCACCCGCCGCGTGATCCGCCAGAACCTCGCCTGGTCGGCGCTCTACAACCTGGCCTGCATCCCTATGGCCTTGGTGGGCTGGTTGCCGCCCTGGGCCGCGGGCTTAGGCATGGCGGCCAGTTCCGTTTTCGTGGTGTTGAATGCGCAAAGGTTAGCCCTGCCGTCTAAGGCGGGGGCTTGAGTATGGATATCTTGTATTTGCTGATCCCTATCTCGGTACTGCTCGTGCTCTTGATCGTTGGTGTCTTTGGTTGGGCAATAAACAACGGTCAGCTGGACGATTTGGAGCGTGAAGGGGGGCGAATTTTTGAAGAAGTGCAGGGGGTTGATGAAGGTCAATCTCCTACGCCGGGCGTCGTCCAAGAATCGCCCACGTCTAGATAGTCGTTTAGAACTTTTATAAGCCGCAAGGAGCCAAACAAATGGCAAAGTCTGCTGCACCGGGTCTACCAACCGGAAGCGTGTACGAGGATGGAGTGGTGCGGGCCTTTGCGCTCGCCGCCGTTCTTTGGGGAGTTGTGGGCATGTTGGTGGGGGTGATCATCGCCGCCCAGCTGACATGGCCAGAACTTAATCTGGGTATCCCATGGTTGAGCTACGGTCGCTTGCGACCCCTGCATACCAATGCGGTGATCTTCGCCTTTGGCGGCTGCTCGCTGTTTGCGACGGCTTACCACGTGGTGCAGCGCACCGGCCAGACGCGTTTGTTCGCGCCCGGCCTGGCTTGGTTCACCTTCTGGGGCTGGCAGCTGGTCATCCTGTCCGCAGCGATCACCCTGCCACTGGGCATCACCAGCGGCAAGGAATACGCTGAGCTGGAATGGCCCATCGACATCCTGATCACGCTGGTGTGGGTTTCCTACGCTGTGGTGTTCTTCGGTACCGTCGGCACCCGCAAGGTCAAGCACATCTATGTGGCCAACTGGTTCTTCGGCGCCTTCATCATCGCCGTGGCACTGCTGCACTTGGTCAATAGCGCGGCGATCCCCGTCTCGCTGTTCAAGAGCTACTCGGCCTACGCCGGCGTGCAAGACGCGATGGTGCAATGGTGGTACGGCCACAATGCCGTGGGCTTCTTCCTGACTGCCGGCTTCCTGGGCATGATGTACTACTACATCCCCAAGCAAGCGGGTCGCCCGGTCTACAGCTACCGCCTGTCCATCGTTCACTTCTGGGCGCTGATCTTCACTTATATGTGGGCGGGCCCACACCATCTGCACTACACCGCGCTGCCTGACTGGGCGCAATCGGTGGGCATGGTGTTCTCGCTGGTGCTGCTGGCACCGAGCTGGGGCGGCATGATCAACGGCATCATGACCCTGTCGGGTGCATGGCACAAACTGCGTGACGACCCGATCCTGAAGTTCCTGATCGTGTCCCTGTCTTTCTACGGCATGTCGACCTTCGAAGGTCCGATGATGTCCATCAAGACCGTCAATGCGCTGAGCCACTACACCGACTGGACCATTGGCCACGTGCACTCGGGTGCCTTGGGCTGGGTGGGTCTGATCTCGATGGGTTCGCTCTATCACCTGATCCCGCGCATGTTTGGTCGCACCGAGATGTACTCGAAGAAGGCGATTGAGCTGCACTTCTGGGTCGCTACGCTGGGCATCGTGCTCTACATCGCCGCGATGTGGATTGCCGGTGTGATGCAGGGCCTGATGTGGCGCGCGGTCAACCCTGACGGCAGCCTGGTCTACACCTTCGTGGAAAGCGTCAAGGCAACCTTCCCCTTCTACGTTGTGCGTCTGTTGGGTGGCCTGTTGTATCTGGGCGGCATGTTGATCATGGCCTGGAACGTGGTGAAGACGGTGCAAGTTGGCCGTGCTGAGCCGGTGCGCATCCCTGCCGTGCTGGCACACGCTTGAACGTTTAGGAGAACAAGAAAATGGCAAGCACAGAACATAAGGTCAGTGGCCACGAGAAGATCGAGACCAGCAATTTCCTGATGATTGCGCTGGTGTTGGCAACCGTCATCGTTGGCGGTGCCATCGAGATCGTGCCCCTGTTCTTCCAACGCTCCACCACCGAAGCGACGCCGGGCCTCAAGCCCTACACGCCGCTGCAGCTGGCTGGGCGCGATGTCTACATCCGCGAGGGTTGCTACAACTGCCACTCGCAGATGGTTCGCCCCTTCCGCTCGGAGACCCTGCGTTACGGCCACTACTCGATGGCTGGTGAGTTCGTTTATGACCACCCCTTCCAGTGGGGTAGCAAGCGCACCGGTCCCGACTTGCACCGCGTTGGCGGCAAGTACAGCGATGAGTGGCATCGCATCCACATGACCAATCCGCGCGATTTGGTGCCCGAGTCGAATATGCCCGCCTACCCCTGGTTGGCCAAGGCCATGCTTGACCCGGCTGAGCTGGCACCCAAGATGCGCGCCCTGCGTGTCGTCGGTGTGCCTTACCAGGACGCCGAGATCGCTGGCGCAGCGGAAGCTGTCAAGGGTTCCAGCGAGCTGGACGCCGTGATTGCTTATCTGCAAGTGCTGGGCACCACGGTGAAGTGATGGAAGGGCATCAAGTCATGGACATCAATATCTTGCGCAGCATCGTGACCTTGGTCTCGATGGTTGTGTTTCTCTTGATCGTCGGCTGGGCCTATTCCAGCCGCAACAAGGATCGTTTCGACGAGTTGGCCCAGCTGCCGCTCGACGATGAAGTTAGCGGGAGGTCTCAATGAGTGACTTTTTCTCGAATGGTTGGTCGCTTTTCGTTGCCATCGGCACCATTGCCGGTCTGGTTTTCTGCCTGGTCTTGTTGGGTGTTGCGGCTCGTCACCGAGTCATGGCGAACGACAACAGCACGGGTCATGTGTGGGACGAAGATCTGCGTGAAATGAACAATCCCCTGCCGCGCTGGTGGGCGATTCTGTTCGTGCTGACGGTGATCTTCGCCGGCATCTACCTGGCCATGTACCCCGGCCTGGGCACCCACAAGGGCAGCCTGGGTTGGAGCAGCGCCGGTGCCTATGACAAAGAGCAGGCCGAGGCACGCGAAGCCATGGGTGCCGTCTACGCCAAGTTCAACGGCAAGCCGGCAGATCAATTGGCGCAGAACCCGGAGGCCATGGCCATCGGTGAGCGTTTGTTTGCCAATAACTGCGCAGGCTGTCACGGCTCCGACGGCAAGGGCAGCAAGGGCTTCCCGAACCTGACCGACAACGACTGGCTCTACGGCGGTAACCACGACACCATCGTGCAAACCATCACCAACGGTCGTAACGGCATCATGCCGCCGATGGCCGCTGCTGTGGGTTCCGCTGCCGATGTGCGCAATGTGGCTAACTATGTGCTGAGCCTGTCGGGCAGCGCGCACAATGCCATTGCTGCACAGCTGGGCAAGGAGAAGTTCGGTGCCTGCGCGGCCTGTCACGGTGCAGACGGCAAGGGTAACCAGGCTCTGGGCGCGCCCAACCTGACCGACAAGATCTGGCTGCATGGCTGGGGTGAAGATGCTGTGATCGCCATGATCAACAACGGCAAAAACAACCTGATGCCGGCACAAGCCAGCCGCTTGAGCCCCGAGCAGATCAATGTGCTGGGTGCTTATGTCTGGAGTCTGTCGAACAGCTCGGCCGTTGCGGCCAAGTGATGTAGGGCTGAAAAAAGTAGGTTGAGATGAGTGCAGAGGTGGGCCAGACGGCCACGGGTAAATCTTCGGCAGGCAAGGAGACGGTCATTGAGATCGTCAACCTCTACGAAGCACAAAAGAAGATCTACCCGCGTTCGGTGACGGGCGTGTTCGCTCGTTGGCGCTGGGGTTTGGTCTGGTTCACCCAGTTGCTCTTCTACGGCCTGCCCTGGCTGCAGTGGAATGACCGGCAGGCGGTTCTGTTTGAGCTTGCCAGCCGGCGTTTCTATATCTTTGGCCTGGTGCTTTACCCGCAGGACTTTATCTACCTGACGGGTCTGCTTCTGATCTCGGCCTATGCCCTGTTCCTGTTCACTGCGGTGGCCGGGCGTTTGTGGTGCGGTTATGCCTGCCCGCAAACGGTGTACACCGAGATCTTCATGTGGATCGAGAAGCAGTTCGAGGGTGATCGCCAAGCGCGCATGAAACTCG
The DNA here is from genome assembly GCF_001477625.1 of Paucibacter sp. KCTC 42545. Taxonomy (NCBI): domain Bacteria; kingdom Pseudomonadati; phylum Pseudomonadota; class Betaproteobacteria; order Burkholderiales; family Sphaerotilaceae; genus Roseateles; species Paucibacter sp. KCTC 42545. The sequence goes on along the minus strand of NZ_CP013692.1, from coordinate 2,619,213 downwards.
ACGCTTCGCCCTGGAACTTCAACAAGCTGTGGCGCAAGAGTGGCAAGCAACTGACCTGGATCGTGGTCGGCTTGTGGACCGGCTTCAGCTTTGTTGGCTACTTCACCCCCATCAAAGAACTGTGGGCTTCGGCCTTCACCTTGGGCTTTGGCCCATGGGAATGGTTCTGGGTGCTGTTTTACGGTTTTGCCACCTACGGCAACGCAGGCTATATGCGCGAGCAGGTCTGCAAATACATGTGTCCTTATGCGCGCTTTCAAAGCGCCATGTTCGACAAAGACACCCTGATCATCAGCTACGACCAAGAGCGTGGCGAGCCGCGCGGTTCGCGTGGCAAGAAGGTCGATGCCAAGGCCGCCGGCCTGGGTTCGTGCATCGACTGCACCTTGTGTGTACAGGTCTGCCCCACCGGCATTGATATCCGCAAGGGCCTGCAATACGAGTGCATTGGCTGCGCCGCCTGCGTGGACGTCTGCGATCAGGTGATGGACAAGATGAACTACCCGCGCGGGCTGGTTCGTTACGACACCCAGAACGGCCTGGCCCAGCATCTCAGCCCGGCGCAGAAGCTGCGCCGCATGTTCCGCCCTCGCGTCATCATTTACAGCGTGGTGCTGGTGACCTTGAGTACGGCTTTGTTGGCCAGCCTCTTGTTCTTGCGCAGCCCCGTCAAACTGGATGTGGTGCGTGACCGCGGCGTGCTGTCCCGCCTGGTGGAAGACGGCTATATCGAGAACCTCTATCGCCTGCAGATCATGAATGCGACCGAGGGCGCGCAGCAGTTCAGCGTCAGCGTCAAGGGCATGGAAGGCATCGCCTTGGGTAAGCCAGTGAGCTTGGTCTTGGCGCCGGCCGAAGCGCGTTGGGTGTCGGTGGCGGTGCGTATTCCGCCGGAGTCGGCGGCGCAGGCCGGTGTCGGCGCGCATGCCATCTCGTTTGCCTTGATGGGACAGGCGGTTGACAAAGCAGGTGTGGCCAGCGGCAAGATCGAGATCAAGGAAAAATCGACCTTTGTCGTGCCGCGCTAAGCGCGAACGAATTTTTGAATAAGAAGTCCTTGCAAAGCAGGAGTTGACGCAATGAGTCAAGAAAACAAGAGCAAGACCGAGTCTTCTAGCCCCTGGTGGCGTGAGAAGTTCATGTGGCTGGTGTGGGGTGGACCGGGTCTGGTGGTGCTTGCCAGCTTTGTGACCCTGTACCTGGCCCTGCATTTCCCCGAGACGGTGCTGGACGAGTCCAAGGTGCAGACCACGTATGTGGGCAAGGCTTCCAAGGAAGCCGCTCCGGCCTCCTTGGCACCGGCCATGAAGGGCCGCAATCACGCTGCCACTGGTACGCAATAAGATGAATACCGAGCCCCGCAATCGTGTTGAGTCGGATGACGCCACCTTTGCGGTGGATCTGCCGCCACCTACGTCCAGGTTGGCACGCTGGGCGATGGCCATTGCCTGGCCGGCCTTTGTGATGGCAGGGGTGACCGAGGGTTTGGTGTTTTCGGTGGTTGACCCCAGCGATCTGACCTGGTTCGGCGGCGAGCGTATGGAACTCTCCCGCCAGGCCGTTTACACGCTCAGCTTTCTGATTTTTTGGAGCGTCATCAGCTTGGCATCCAGCATCAGCCTGATGCTGGCCACCTTGCCGGAGACGCCTGATGCACCTCAAGCCATTCACCCGCGGCGATGGCCGCAGTAGGTCGAAGTAGGCCGCTCGCTCGGGCGGCGCTCAATGCTGAATGCCTGAATGAAAGAAAGAAGGGCTGAGTACCACTCAGCCCTTCTTTTATTGTGCCGCTGGCGCGGCTCAGCAGCCGCTAAGCCTAGGGCTTAGCAGGCGCCGTTGTTCACCAGCTTTTGCAGGCCCGCTTGGTCAAGGATGCGCAAGTGGCGTTGCTTCACTTCCAGCAGGCCCTCTTCCTGGAATTTTGAGAAGGTGCGGCTGACCGTCTCCAACTTCAGGCCCAAATAGCTGCCGATTTCTTCGCGCGTCATGCGCAGCACCAAGGCAGCGGCGGAGAAGCCGCGCGCCTGCAGGCGCTGGGTCAGGTTTAGCAAGAAGGCTGCCAGGCGTTCCTCCGCCCGCATGCTGCCCAGCAAGAGCATCACGCCGTGGTCGCGCACGATTTCCCGGCTCATGATCTTGTGGAACTGGCGCTGCAAATCGGTGAACTCGCGCGACAGCTCTTCCAGTTGCTCAAAGGGAATTACGCAGACCTGGGAATCTTCGAGCGCCACGGCGTCGCAGCTGTGGCGGTCGGTGCTGATGCCGTCCAGGCCCAGCAATTCGCCCGCCATTTGAAAGCCAGTGACTTGGTCGCGGCCATCTTCCGACGAGACACAGGTTTTGAAAAAGCCGGTGCGCACCGCGTAAAGCGACTGGAACGGATCGCCGCTACGGAACAAGGTGTCGCCGCGCGACACTTGGCGGCGGGTGGCAACCAGCTCGTCCAGCTGCTCGAGGTCACCCGACGACAAGCCCACGGGTAGGCAAAGCTCGCGCAAATTGCAGCTGGAGCAGGCGACCTTGAGCGGTTCAATCTTGATAGGTACGGTGACGTTCATAGAGTGCATTATGGATGACGCATATCGCAGTGGGCAGGCGCCGTTGTCGGCATCTGTTCGGGGCAAGGCGGCGATTCGAACGTCTGATCGCCGCTTATCGGCTTCGCCAAACATGATTTAGCTCAAGCCCAATGCGCAATACATGCGATTGTTAGGGCAAAGAATGAGGCCAAACTTGATCTCGGTCAATCGCTTGTGTGGCGGGCTTGGCAATATGCGAGCCATGGTTTCTATCACCCAGCCCCAAGCCCTGTCAGGCAAAGACTCCGCCGTGAGCATCATCAACGAAGACCTGTTGCGTCGTTTCGATGTGTCCGGGCCACGCTACACCTCGTACCCGACCGCGGATCGCTTTGTTGAGGCCTTCACCGCCGAGAACTACGCGCAGGCTTTGGTGCAAAGGGCCACCGGCTCGCAGATTGGCGGCGCTGCGCCCTTGTCGATCTATGTGCACATCCCCTTCTGTGAATCGGTGTGCTACTACTGCGCCTGCAACAAGGTCATTACCAAGCATCACGACAAAGCCGCGGAGTACTTGCAAGCTTTGATCACCGAGATGGACTTGACGCTGGTCCATCTGGGTCGCGGCGCCGGGGTGTCTCAGCTGCATCTGGGTGGCGGTTCGCCGACCTTCTTCAGCGATGAAGAGTTGACGGGCTTGGTGCAGGCCTTGCGTGAGCGCTTCCGCATCGTTGCCGGAGCCGAGATGGCCATCGAGGTGGATCCGCGCACGGTCAATGTGGACCGCCTCAAGCATCTGCGCAGCCTGGGCTTCAACCGCCTGAGTTTCGGCGTGCAGGATTTTGATCCGCATGTTCAAAAGGCGGTGCATCGCCAGCAGAGCTTTGCTAGCGTCGAGGCCTTGATGACGGCGGCGCGCGAGCTGGGTTTTGAGTCCACCAATGTGGATCTGATCTACGGTCTGCCGCTGCAAACCCCCGAGTCCTTTGCTCGCACCATCGAGCAAGTGGGTGCCTTGAAGCCGGATCGCATCGCGCTTTACGGCTACGCTCATTTGCCGCAGCGCTTCAAACCGCAACGCCGTATCGACGAAGCCCAACTGCCGCCGGGTGCCGCCAAGGTGGCGATGTTGCACGGCGCGATTGAAGGCTTCATGACGCATGGCTATAGCTATATCGGCATGGACCATTTCGCCTTGGCCAATGACTCCTTGGCCGTAGCCAAGCGCCAGGGCCGCCTGCATCGCAATTTCCAGGGCTACAGCACCCAGCCGGACTGTGACCTGATTGCTTTGGGTGTGTCGGCGATCGGCCGCGTTGGCGCCAACTACAGCCAGAACGTCAAGACGCTGGAGGCCTATTACGACACCTTGCGTCAAGGCCAGCTGCCCATCGAGCGTGGCTTGGCCCTGACCCGCGACGACATCGTTCGCCGCGCCGTCATCATGGCTTTGATGTGCCAGGGGCGGCTGGAGTTTGAGTCCATCGCCTTGGCGCACCTCGTGGATGTGGCCGAGTATTTCAAGCCCGAGCTGGAGCGCATGCGTGAGCTGGCGGAGCAGGGCTTGGTGACGGTGGACGCCGACGCCATTCAAGTGACGCCGCTGGGTTGGTTCTTTGTGCGCGCTGTGGCCATGGTGTTTGATCGTTACCTGCAAGCCGATCGCAGCCGCGCGAAGTTCTCTAAAATCATCTGATGCTTGATGTCGCCCTTGCCGGCTCGGCCCTGTTGATGGGCTTGGCCGGCGTTCCCCATTGTCTGGCCATGTGTGGCGCGACCTGCGCTGCGGCCGGGGGGCGTGCACCCGTGAGCTTTCAGCTCGGGCGCTTGGTGGGGTACGCGGCCGCGGGAGCGGTGGCGGCGGCCAGCGTGCAATTGCTGGCCCAGATGGGCCAGGCTTCGGCGCTGCTGCGCCCGCTGTGGGTGATGCTGCATGTGGCGGCCTTGATGCTGGGCTTGGCCTTGCTCTGGCGCGGTCAGCCGCCGGCATGGCTGGCGCGTCTGGGGCAGGATGTTGGGCATCAGCTTGAAGTGCCGCTTGATGGCTTGCGCCAAGGGCGTGTGGCCTTCGCCGGCCCGGCGCAAATGAAAGTTCGGGCCCGCGCAGGTCTGGCTGGTTTGGCTTGGGTGGCCTGGCCTTGCGGCTTGCTGCAATCGGCTTTGCTGCTGGCGGCGCTGGCTTCTGGGCCGGTGCAGGGCGGGGCGATCATGGCCTGCTTTGCCATCAGCTCCGGGGCCGGATTGGCGCTGGGGCCTTGGTTGCTGAGCCGTTTGCGTACGGCTCAAGATGGTGGCGCGGGTGCGCTGCGCCTGTCGGTGCGCTTGGGCGGGCTGGGGCTGGTGGCTGCTTCGGGCTGGGCCTTGGGGCATGGCCTGTGGGCGCAGGTGGCGGCTTTTTGTAGCTCGGTGGTTTGACGCCATGCTGACGCCCGCATAACTCTTATAGAAGACTGGGCAGCACAGCGTGGCGCGACTGACTTAGAATTCACCCTCTAATCGATCTACCCCCTTGGGCCTGCACATGGGCCGATCTGGATACCAAATGACCGCTTCGAAATCGACCATCATCTACACCTTGACCGACGAAGCGCCACTGCTGGCGACGGCGTCGTTCTTGCCCATCGTCCGCGCGTTCACCGCGCCTGCGGGCGTTCATATTGAAACCAGCGACATCTCGGTCGCTGGCCGCATCCTGGCGCAATTCCCGGAACTGTTGAGCGAAGACCAACGCGAGCCCGATCAGTTGGCCGCACTGGGCAAGCTGACCCTGAAGGCTGAAGCCAACATCATCAAGCTGCCCAATATCAGCGCCTCGGTGTCGCAGCTGAAGTCGGCGATCAAGGAGTTGCAAGGCAAGGGCTACCCAATTCCCGACTATCCGGAAAGCCCCAAGACCGACGAAGAAAAAGACATCCGCGCGCGCTACGGCAAGTGCATCGGCAGCGCGGTGAACCCGGTGCTGCGTGAAGGTAACTCGGACCGCCGCGCGCCCAAGGCCGTCAAGGAATACGCACGCAAGAACCCACACAGCATGGCCGACTGGAGCCAAGCCTCGCGTTCGCATGTCTCGCACATGCACAGCGGTGACTTCTATCACGGCGAAAAGTCCATGACGCTGGACCGCGCTCGTAACGTCAAGATGGAACTGATCACCAAGAGCGGCAAGGCCATCGTGCTCAAGCCCAAGGTGGCGCTGCTGGACCGCGAAGTGGTCGACAGCATGTTCATGAGCAAGAAGGCGCTGCTGGACTTCTACACCCGTGAGATCGAAGACGCGCACAAGACTGGCGTGATGTTCTCCCTGCACGTCAAGGCGACGATGATGAAGGTGTCGCACCCCATCGTCTTCGGCCATTGCGTCAAGATTTTCTACGCCGAGGCTTTCGAGAAGCACAGCAAGCTGTTCGAAGAGTTGGGCATCAACGTCAACAACGGCATGGTCGATCTGTACAACAAGATCGCCACCCTGCCGCAGAGCAAGCAAGACGAGATCAAGCGCGATCTGCACGCCTGCCACGAGCATCGCCCCGAGTTGGCCATGGTGGACTCGGCCAAGGGCATCACCAATTTCCACTCGCCCAACGACATCATCGTTGACGCCTCCATGCCGGCCATGATCCGCAACGGCGGCAAGATGTGGGGCGCCGACGGCCGCCTGAAGGACGTGAAGGCCGTGATGCCGGAGTCGACCTTTGCCCGCATCTATCAGGAGATGATTAACTTCTGCAAATGGCACGGTGCCTTCGATCCCAAGACCATGGGCACGGTGCCCAACGTCGGCCTGATGGCCCAACAAGCCGAAGAGTACGGCTCGCACGACAAGACCTTCGAGATCCCTGAAGACGGCGTGGCCAACATCACCGACCTAGACACCGGCGAAGTGCTGATGAGCCAAGATGTGGAGCAGGGCGACATCTGGCGCATGTGCCAGTGCAAGGATGCCGCCATCCGCGACTGGGTCAAGCTGGCCGTCAACCGCGCGCGCAACTCGGGCATGCCCGTGGTGTTCTGGCTGGACCAGTACCGTCCGCACGAGGCGCAGCTGATCACCAAGGTCAAGATGTACCTGCATGAGCACAACACGGCCGGTCTGGATATTCAGATCATGAGCCAGGTGCGCGCCATGCGTTACACCCTGGAGCGTGTGGTTCGTGGCCTGGACACCATCAGCGCCACCGGCAACATCCTGCGCGACTACCTGACCGACCTGTTCCCCATCATGGAACTGGGTACCTCGGCCAAGATGCTGTCCATCGTGCCTTTGATGGCCGGCGGCGGCATGTACGAAACCGGTGCTGGCGGCTCGGCGCCCAAGCACGTGCAGCAGTTGGTGGAAGAAAACCATCTGCGTTGGGACTCCTTGGGCGAATTCCTGGCGCTGGCCGTGAGCCTGGAGGACATGGGCCTCAAGACCGGCAATGCACGCGCCAACTTGTTGGCCAAGACCTTGGATGCGGCGACCGGCACCTTGTTGGACAAGAACAAGAACCCCAGCCCCAAGACCGGTCAGCTCGACAACCGCGGCAGCCAGTTCTATCTGTCGCTGTTCTGGGCGCAGGCCTTGGCGGCGCAGACCGAGGACGCAGAATTGGCGGCCAAGTTTGCCCCGCTGGCCAAGGTGCTGGCCGAGCAGGAGAGCACCATCGTGGCTGAGTTGGCGGCGGTGCAGGGCAAGCCGGTTGATGTCGGTGGCTACTACAAGCCCGATATGGCCAAGCTGGCCGAAGTGATGCGCCCGAGCGCCACCTTCAACGCTGCCCTGGCTTCCCTGGCCGGCTGAGCGGCCAGCGCTTGCGCACAGGCGCCGCTAGGTTTTCGGGTCTAGCGGCGCGACAGATACAGCCGGTGCCCGCACTGGCTTTTTTACATTCAGGCGCCGTCATTTTCCGCCCTTAGAATTTTTCACCTGATTGCCCCCGAGTTCCATCTGGAGACCTGCCTACATGTACCAGCACATCAAGATCCCTGATCAGGGTGCCAAGATCACCGTCAATGCCGACATGTCACTCAATGTGCCGGACGAGCCCATCATTCCCTATATCGAGGGTGACGGCACGGGCCTGGACATCACGCCCGTGATGATCAAAGTGGTCGATGCCGCCGTGGCCAAAGCCTATGGTGGTAAGAAGAAGATCCACTGGATGGAGATCTACGCTGGCGAGAAGGCGACCCAGGTTTACGGTCCGGATGTTTGGCTGCCGGCCGAGACCCTGGACGTCCTGAAGGAGTATGTGGTGTCCATCAAGGGCCCGCTCACCACGCCGGTGGGTGGCGGCATTCGTTCCTTGAATGTGGCCTTGCGCCAGGAGCTGGACCTGTATGTGTGCCTGCGTCCGGTGCGCTACTTCGCGGGCGTGCCTTCGCCGGTGAAAGAGCCGCATAAGACCGATATGGTGATCTTCCGTGAGAACTCGGAAGACATTTATGCCGGTATTGAGTACGAGGCCGAGAGCGAGAAGGCCAAGAAGCTGATCAAGTTCTTGCAAGAGGAGATGGGTGCGACCAAGATCCGCTTCCCCAATACCTCGGGCATTGGCATCAAGCCGGTGTCGCGCGAAGGCACCGAGCGCCTGGTGCGCAAGGCCATTCAATACGCGATCGACAATGAAAAGCCCAGTGTCACCATCGTGCACAAGGGCAACATCATGAAGTACACGGAAGGCGGCTTCCGTGATTGGGCCTATGCCTTGGCGCAGAAGGAGTTCGGCGCCGAGTTGATCGACGGCGGCCCCTGGTGCAAGCTGGTGAGCCCCAAGACCGGCAAGAGCATCACCATCAAGGATTCGATCGCTGACGCCTTCTTGCAGCAGATCCTGCTGCGTCCCGCCGAATACTCGGTGGTGGCCACGCTGAACCTGAACGGCGACTACATCTCCGACGCCCTGGCCGCGCAGGTTGGCGGCATCGGCATTGCTCCCGGCGCCAATTTGTCGGACTCGGTGGCTTGCTTTGAAGCCACCCACGGTACGGCACCCAAGTACGCTGGCAAGGACTACGTCAACCCCGGCAGCGAGATTCTCTCGGCCGAGATGATGTTGCGCCACATGGGCTGGCTGGAAGCGGCGGACATCATCATCAGCTCGCTGGAAAAGTCCATCGTTAGCAAGAAGGTCACTTATGACTTCGCGCGCCTGATGGACGGCGCCACGCAAGTGTCTTGCTCTGGCTTCGGGCAAGTGATGATCGACAATATGTGACCTGCCTCTGCCATGCCCCTGGCTTGGCGCTGAATTTCAAGCCCCGACGCTGCTCTGGCCTCGGGGCTTTTTTCCGTTTGAGCACCAGTCTTGATGCTGGTCAAACGCGTGTGCCCTGTGCGCCCAGGGGCTGAGGAGAGCGTCCTATACTGGTTCGGCACCTTTGCAGTACACAGGAGGAATGGCATGCAATTTCAAATCAACACCGACGAGAACATCGAAGGCAATGAGTCCCTGTCGGCCTGGATCGAGACCGAGTTGAAGGCCAAGCTGGCTCGCTTCCGGGATCAGATCACCCGTATCGAAGTGCACCTCAGCGACGCCAGTGCTACCCGCGTCGGTGATCACGACAAGCGCTGCAAGCTGGAAGCCCGCTTGGCTGGCCGTCAGCCCGTGCTGGTGAGCCATGACGCCGCCAATGTGGCCGACTCCCTGCATGGCGCAGCCGAGAAGCTCTTGCGTGCGGTGGACTCGACCCTGGGCAAGCTGCGTGATGCCCATGGCCGCGAAACCATTCGCGGTGCCGACAGCGGCGGCGAGGCCTAAGCTGTTGTGACTGCGCGCTGAATTGCGCATGAAAAAGGGCCCGCTGTAGCGGGCCCTTATTTTTTCTTTTTCTTCGCGTTGCCTGACGCGCTTGGTTCAGGCTTCAGGCCGCTTGGACGAGCTCAGGCTGGTTTTGCGGGGCCACCTTGTTGAGTTGCATGATGTTCTGAGCCAATTGACCCTTGGGGCCTTGGACCAGCTCATAGCTGACCGCACTGCCTTGCTGCAAGGTTCTGAACCCATCCATTTGAATTGCTGAAAAGTGCGCGAAAACATCTTCGCCACCGGCCTCGGGTTCAATAAAGCCAAAACCCTTGGCGTCGTTGAACCATTTCACAGTTCCTAGTGCCATTTACAAACTCCTCCGTCCCAAAAATCATTGATGTCTGATGCATCACTTTCGATTTTTGTAGCCATGGCTTCGCCTGTCAATTTAGGGGCTCCCCGGGGGCGAACCCAAGGGTGTGCAGTTTTGCGCGGGAATACTGGCTTCGAAACCCTCAATTCGAGGCTTGCAATTGCCGGCTTAGACACAAGATGGCTTGGGTGTCGGCGGGGCTTTCCCGCTGTCGATAGAATCAGGACATGCCAGATTTCCCCAGTCAACCACCAGTGCCACCGGGCCAGACGCCGGGCCATCTACCAGGCCGCGAGGATGGTGACGGTACGACCACGGTCGAGCGTGTTCCGCAGAAAACCGAGCCACCACGGCTCTACCAAGTCCTGCTCTTGAATGACGATTTCACGCCGATGGAATTCGTCGTGATGGTTTTGCAGGAATATTTCCGTCATGACCTGGATACTGCTACCCAGATCATGCTGAAAATCCACCATGATGGGCGCGGGGTTTGCGGTGTCTTCACCAAAGACGTTGCGGCTACCAAGGTGGAGTTGGTGCTGGCCGCCGCAAGGCGCGCTGGCCATCCTTTGCAGTGCATTATGGAGGCCGCATGATTGCGCAAGAGCTTGAAGTCAGCCTGCACATGGCGTTTGTCGAAGCGCGCCAGCAGCGCCACGAGTTCATCACCGTCGAGCACTTGCTGATGGCCCTGTTGGACAACCCCTCCGCGGCCGAAGTGCTGCGCGCCTGTTCCGCTAATCTGGATGATTTGCGCAAGAGTCTGGCGCAGTTCATCAAGGAAAACACGCCCACCGTGGGCGGTGTGGAAGAGGTGGATACGCAGCCCACGCTGGGTTTCCAGCGTGTGATTCAGCGTGCCATCATGCATGTGCAAAGCACCGGCAGCGGCAAGAAGGAAGTCACCGGCGCCAATGTGCTGGTGGCGATCTTCGGCGAGAAGGATTCCCACGCGGTGTACTACCTGCACCAGCAGGGCGTGACGCGACTGGATGTGGTCAATTTCATCGCCCATGGCATCAAGAAGAGCGATCCGCCTGAGCCCGCCAAGGGCCAGGAGGGCGCAGGCAATGGCCAGGAATCCGAGCGTGAAGAGGCCGAAGGGCAGGGCAAGGGCTCGCCGCTGGAGCAGTTCACTCAGAACCTCAATCAACTCGCCAAAGACGGCAAGATCGATCCGCTGATCGGCCGTGAGTTGGAGGTCGAGCGTGTGGTGCAGGTGCTGTGCCGCCGCCGTAAGAACAACCCGCTTTTGGTGGGCGAGGCCGGTGTTGGCAAGACTGCCATCGCCGAGGGCCTGGCCTGGCGCATCACCGAAGGCGATGTGCCCGATGTGCTGAGCGAAGCCGTGGTCTATTCGCTCGATATGGGCTCGCTGTTGGCGGGCACCAAATATCGCGGTGACTTTGAGCAGCGCTTGAAAGCCGTGCTCAAGCAGCTGAAGGATCAGCCCAACGCGATTTTGTTCATCGACGAAATCCATACCCTGATCGGTGCCGGTGCGGCCTCCGGCGGCACGCTGGACGCCAGCAATTTGCTCAAGCCGGCGCTGAGCTCCGGGGCGATGAAGTGCATTGGTGCCACCACCTTCAACGAGTACCGCGGCATCTTCGAAAAAGACGCAGCGCTGAGCCGCCGCTTCCAGAAGGTGGATGTGGCCGAGCCTTCGGTGGAGCAGACAGTTGAGATCTTGAAGGGCTTGAAGTCGCGCTTTGAAGAGCATCACAGCGTCAAGTACGCCCTGGGTGCTTTGCAGGCTGCGGCGGAGTTGTCGGCCAAGTACATCAATGATCGTCACCTGCCGGACAAGGCCATTGATGTCATCGATGAGGCCGGTGCTGCGCAGCGCATCCTGCCCAAGAGCAAGCAGAAAAAGACGATCACCCGCGCCGAAGTCGAAGACATCGTCGCCAAGATCGCCCGCATTCCGCCGGCTTCCGTGTCCAGCGACGACCGCAGCAAGCTCAAGAGCCTGGACCGCGACCTCAATAGCGTGGTGTTTGGTCAAGAGCCGGCGATCGACGCCTTGGCCGCCGCCATCAAGATGGCGCGCTCAGGCCTGGGCAAGCCGGACAAGCCGATTGGTTCCTTCTTGTTCAGCGGACCCACCGGCGTCGGCAAGACCGAGGTGGCCAAGCAATTGGCCTACATCTTGGGCATTGAGCTGATTCGCTTTGATATGTCGGAGTACATGGAGCGTCACGCGGTCAGCCGCTTGATTGGCGCGCCTCCGGGTTATGTTGGCTTTGACCAAGGTGGCCTGCTGACCGAGGCGGTCACCAAGAAGCCGCATGCGGTGCTGCTGCTCGACGAGATCGAGAAGGCGCATCCGGATGTCTTCAACGTGCTGCTGCAGGTGATGGACCATGGCTCGCTGACCGACAACAACGGCCGCAAGGCGGACTTCCGCAACATCATCATCATCATGACGACCAATGCGGGCGCCGAGACGATGAACAAGTCCACCATCGGCTTCACCAACTCGCGCCAGCAGGGCGATGAGATGGCCGACATCAAGCGCCTGTTCACGCCCGAGTTCCGCAACCGCCTGGACGCCACCGTGTCCTTCCGGGCGCTGGATGAAGAAATCATTATGCGCGTGGTCGACAAGTTCCTGCTGCAACTGGAAAGCCAGTTGCAGGAGAAGAAGGTCGAGGTCACCTTCAGCGACGGCTTGCGCAAGCATTTGGCCAAGAAGGGCTTTGACCCCTTGATGGGTGCGCGCCCGATGCAGCGCCTGATTCAGGACACCATTCGCCGCGCTTTGGCCGACGAGTTGCTGTTCGGCCGCTTGGTCGACGGTGGCCGCCTGGGTGTGGATGTGGACGCCGAGGGTCAGGTCTTGCTGGACATCCAGCCCCTGGGCAAGGTGCGTGACAACAAGCCCAAGGCCGAGCCTGCGACCGCAGGTTGATGGCTGCAGCTTGATTGGAAACACAAAAGGCCCTGCGGGGCCTTTTTCTTTTTCCCGGTGTCTGGCCTTGCGCCGGACTTAGGCGGCGGGGTCTTGCAGAAAGAAGCCGCTCAGCAAAGCGTACAGCGCGGGCTCTTCTTGGCGCATCTCTCGCGGGGCGACGAAGAAGGCCTCGACGGCAACCGCAAAGAACTCTTCCGGGCTTTCGGCGCCGTAAGGGTCGATCAGCGTGTCTTCGCCCGCATCCACTCGCTGGCAAAAGTTTTGCCATTGGCCGTCCATCACGTCCAGCCAGCGTTCGCGGTCTGCGGCCTCGGCCATGGGCGGTGAGCCATCGGCAAAGCCGTCGCGCATATCGATCACATGGGCGAACTCATGGATCACCACATTGAAGATGCCTTCATCCAAGCTGGCGGCCAGGTCGGCTGGATCGTTGTGGTTCACGGCGGTCCAGGTCAGCATCAAGGGGCCGCCTTCCATGGCCTCGCCGGCCAGGGCTTCTTCGAATTGGTGGACGATGCCGTCCTCATCCATGTATTCACGCTGCGCCAGCACTTCGTCGGCATGCATGACGATGCCCACAAAGCTGTCGTACCAACTCAGGCCCAGCTTGAGCACCGGCAGGCAGGCTTGCGCAGCCACAGCCAGGGCAACCTCATCGCTGACGATGAAATCACCGACGCCGTGAAACTCCTTGCTGGCCAAGAACAGTGAGCTGAGCCGACGCAACTCGGCCAGATCGGCCGGGCTGCGCTGGGCTAAGAATGGGTAGCGCAGCAGGGTCAGCTGCCACAGCTCATCAGGGATAGCGTGGCGACGCAAGGCCTGCGCCTCGCGCCGCCGCGCCCAAGCGCTTTGCAGCCGCGACCACATCAGGCGAGTGAGATGCGCCGCAAACCGGCTTGGCGCAGGCGCAGCACATCGGCGCGCGGTGCCGGGTCTTCCAGATCCCAGTCGGACAGCACATGGCGGCGCAGGCCGCCGCCCAGGGCATGTTCGCCCGGCCGGTGGGTGTGGCCGTGGATCATGGTTTTGCTGTCCGCTGCCTGCAACCACGCGGCGCAGGCGGGCTCATCCAGGTCGGTGTAGCTGGCGTGCTCGCTTTTCTGCTGGGCCTTGCTGCCGTCGCGCATCTGGCGGGCCAGGGCGCGGCGCACGGCCAGTGGCTGGGCCAGGAACTGCGCCTGCCATGCGGGCTGACGCACCTGGGCGCGAAAGCCTTGATAGGCCTGGTCCGACAAGCACAGGGCGTCGCCATGGGTCAGCAAATAGCGGGTGCCGAAGGCCGTCAAAACGGTGGGGTCGGCGAGAGGCTGCATGCCGCTATCGGCCAACATCGCTTCACCGAGCAGGAAGTCGCGATTGCCCACCATGAAGTAGATGGGCAGCCTTTGGCTGGCCGCCCGCAGCAGTTGCAGGCAATGGGCCTCGAAGCCATCTTCCAGCCGTGCGTCGTCGCCAACCCAGACCTCGAAGATATCGCCCAGCAGCATCACCGCGTCGGCCGCCGTTTCCTGCAGATGCTGCTCCAGCGCGGCCAGGGTGGCCGGCGTTTCTGCGGACAGGTGCAGGTCGGACAGGAAATCAATGCGCCGCCACGCGGGCGGCGCTGTCAGTTCGGCAAAAGCCGGAACTGCTGTGGCATCAGGCAAGCTCAACGGCTCGCTCAATGATGACGTCTTCCACCGGCACATCGGCGTGGCCGCTGTTGTTGCCGGTGCGAACCTTCTCGATCGCGTCGACCACTTCCTTGCCGGCGACGACCTTGCCGAACACGGCATAGCCCCAGCCCGAAGGAGTCTCGGACTTGAAGTTCAGGAAGCCGTTATTGGTGGTGTTGATGAAGAACTGGCTGGAGGCCGAGTGCGGCGCATTGGTGCGCGCCATGGCGACCGTGTAATGCTCGTTGGTCAGGCCGTTATTGGCTTCGTTCTGGATCTCGCCATTGGTTGGCTTTTGCTTCATGCCGACAGCGAAGCCACCGCCTTGGATCATGAACTTCTTGATGACGCGGTGAAAGACGGTGCCGTCATAGTGGCCGCTCTTCACATAGGCCAGGAAGTTGGCGGCCGAGATCGGGGCCTTTTCAAAATCCAGCTCGATCACGATCAGGCCGTGATTGGTGTGCAGTTCGATTTGCTTATTGGTCGTTGCGCTCATTTTTTGGACTCCACAATGGCTTTGGTGATGAGGATGGGGGTGAGGGGGACGTTCTGTTGACTGCCCAAATTGCCGGTCGGTGTGGCGCGAATCTTGTCGACCACATCCATGCCTTCAATGACTTGGCCAAAGACGGCGTAGCCGCGGCCGTCGCGTGCGTTCGCGGCGTCGAGGAAAGCGTTGTCAACGGTGTTGATGAAAAACTGCGCGGTGGCCGAATTGGGGTCACCGGTGCGTGCCATGGCAACGCTGCCGCGCACATTGAGCAAGCCGTTGCCGGCTTCCAACGGGATTGGTGGCTTGGTTGGCTTTTGCGCCATCTTGTCGGTGAAGCCGCCACCTTGGATCATGAAGTTCTCGATCACGCGGTGGAAGATGGTGCCGTCGTAATGGCCGGCTTTCACATACTGCACAAAGTTGGCCACGCTTTTGGGGGCCTTCTCAGCGTTCAGTTCGATGCGGATCACGCCCTCGGTGGTCGTGAGTTTGACGGTTTGCGCCTGCGCGGCAACCGCCAGGCCGAAGCCAAGGGTCGCGGTGGCCAGGGCTTGGCGCACAAACGTGAAAGGAGTAGGGCTTGCTTGCATGGTTTCTTGTGGGTGAAGAAGTGGCTTGCGGGCGCTGATTGTCACTCAGCCCGGCTGGGCTTGAGTGTGTGTGGCTGTTCAGGGGGCTTTGGCGGCGTCCAGCTGGCGCAGCAGGGCTTGCGCCTGTTTGAGCTTGGCCTGGGTGCTGGCCTGAGGGGCAACCTGCGCCTTCAGGGCGCGTTGATAGGCCCGCTCGGCCTGGCGCAGCAGCACATCGCCTAAGTTTTCAAGGGCTTGCGCGTGCGCAGGCTGCAAGGCCAGCGCTTGTGTCAGCTCGGCCTGGGCCAGATCCAACTGGCCTTGGGCCGCGTGGATCACGGCCAGATTGTTCAAAGGGTCGGCCAAGTCGGGGAAATCCTGGCTGAGCTGGGTGAAGAGGGTGGCGGCAGCGCTCAACTCGCCCAGCTCCATGCGCATCACACCCAGCGCGAAGCGCAGTTCCAAATCATTGGGCGTTTTGCGCAGCGATTCTTCCAGCATGGCCACCGCCTCGGCGCGCTTGCCACCCATCCACAGCTTCTGGGCGGCGTCGGATTCGGCCGCCTGCGCGGGAGTCACGATCAGCAGCAGAGCGGCGAGGACACCGGTGCTGAACACTTGCAACAGGGCTTGGGGGCGTAGAAGGATGCGTAGTGGCATGAGGCTGGGTGGCACGGTTTTGGCTCAGCCCGGGAGGGGCTGTTGGCGCTTGGCGGGACGGTGGCGGGCTGGGGGCAGGGTCAGTGCCAAGCCGGCCAAGATGGGCCAGCCGGTATACTGAGGTTCATTCTACGGTGCCTGCCCGACCTCGGATCGCGACAAAGATCCTCCGCTAACCGCGGGTTCGAGCCGGCCGCCGCAGTCGCTCAGTGAACCGCAAGCCCCTGCGTTTGGCCTTCTTGGTCGGCGCTTTGGCCTTGGCCCAACAAGCTCCATGTCTCTTCGCATCTACAACACGCTGACCCGTGCGGTCCAGCCGCTCGTCCCCATTGAACCTGGCCATGTACGCATGTATGTGTGCGGCATCACGATCTACGATCTGTGTCATGTGGGGCATGCCCGGATGATGGTGGCGTTCGACCTGATCTACCGCTGGTTGCAGGCCTCCGGCTACCGAGTCACCTATGTGCGCAACATCACCGACATCGATGACAAGATCATCCGTCGCGCCCTGGAGCGCCAAATCCCGATCCGCCAGCTGACCGATGAGATGGTCGGCGCCATGCACGCCGATCTGGGTGCTTTGGGCGTGCTCTTGCCCACGCATGAGCCGCGCGCCACCGAATTTGTGCCGCAGATGACGGCCATGATCGGCAAGCTCGAAGCCAAGGGCCTGGCCTACCGCGCCAGCAATGGCGATGTGAACTACGCGGTGCGTGCCTTCCCCGGTTACGGCAAGCTGTCCGGCAAGTCGCTGGATGATTTGCGCGCCGGTGAGCGCGTGGCGGTGGACGACGGCAAGCAAGATCCGCTCGACTTTGTGCTCTGGAAGGCCGCCAAGCCGGAAGAGCCCGAAGACGCCAAATTTGCGTCTAGCTACGGCGCTGGCCGCCCGGGCTGGCATATCGAATGCTCGGCCATGGCTTGCGCCTTGCTGGGTGAGCAGTTTGATCTGCACGGCGGCGGCGCCGACCTGCAGTTCCCGCATCACGAGAACGAAATCGCCCAGAGCGAAGGTGCCAACGGCAAGCCGCCGGCCACCATCTGGGCGCATAACGGCCTCTTGAATGTGGACCATGTGAAGATGTCCAAGTCCTTGGGCAATTTCTTCACCATTCAGGACGTGCTCAAGCGTTACGACGCGGAGACGCTGCGCTATTTCATGCTGCGCACCCATTACCGCAGCCCCTTCAACTTCAGCGACGTCAATCTGGACGATGCCCGTACCGCGCTCAAGCGTCTGTACACGGCACTCGACGGCTTGGCCGTGCCCGCGCTGGAGATCGATTGGGCGCAGCCCCAGGCGGCCGCTTTCCGCGCCGCCATGGATGACGACTTCAACACGCCCGGCGCGATTGCCGTGCTTTTCGAGTTGGCCAGCGAGGTCAACCGCAGTGGATCACTCGCCGATGCCGCTTTGCTGAAGGCCTTGGCCGGCGTGCTGGGCTTCTTGCAGCAGACGCCGCGCGGCTATCTGCAAGCCGGTGGTGCCAGCGCTGGCGGTTTGGATGAAGCCGCCATCTTGGCCAAGATTGAGGCCCGCGCGGCCGCCAAAGCGGCGCGTGATTTCGCTGCGGCAGACCAAATCCGCAAGGATTTGCTGGCCGCCGGCATCGTTTTGCAAGACGCGCCCTCCGGCACGACCTGGACGCGGGCCTGACTGTGGTGCGAGTGAATGCGGCCGGGGTCACCCCGGAGTACTGGGACGAGGCTTGCCGCCACTTGGCCAAGCGCGACCGAGTGATGAAGAAGTTGATTCCCTTGTTTGGCGAGGCGCGCCTGCAAAGCCGTGCCGACGCCTTCACCACCTTGGCCCGCTCCATCATCGGGCAGCAGATTTCGGTCAAGTCGGCGCAGGGCGCCTGGGAAAAATTTGTCGCCTTGATTGGCGGCTCGGCCAGCAAGATTCAGCCGGCGGCCGTCTTGGCCTTGTCGGTGGAAGCTTTGCGCGGCGCCGGGCTGCCGGTGCGCAAGATCGACTATTTGCTCGACCTGGCTCGGCACTTCGAAGCCGGCCAAGTCCATGTGCGTCAATGGACGCAGATGGATGACGAGGCCATCATTGACGAGTTGGTCGCCATCCGCGGCATTGGCCGCTGGACCGCCGAGATGTTCTTGATTTTTCACCTGATGCGCCCCAATGTGCTGCCGCTGGATGACCCGCGTTTGCTCAAGGGCATCAGTGAAAACTACTTCTCCGGCGAGCCGGTTTCGCGCGCTGAGGCCCGCGAAGTTGGCGACGCCTGGGCACCTTACCGCTCGGTAGCCACATGGTACATTTGGCGCAGCCTCGACCCCTTGCCGGCGGCTTGACAGCCTCCCGTGCTCGGCTTTGGCGCATCGTCACAAATGGTGCCCGGAGCCGGTTCACCGACCTCAACACTGAAGAAAAGTCAGCAGGATGAGCAAAAAACATTTCCTCGAATTCGAACAGCCTATCGCTGAACTCGAAACCAAGATTGAAGAGCTGCGCTATGTGCAAAGCGAGTCGGCCGTTGACATCTCCGAAGAGATCGACCGCCTCTCCAAAAAGAGCCAGCAGCTGACCAAGGATGTCTACGCCAATGTGGCGCCTTGGCAGGTCTATCAGATCGCCCGCCATCCGCAGCGCCCGCAGACCCTGGACTATTGCGCCGAGGTCTTCACCGAGTTCCAAGAACTGCACGGTGATCGTCATTTCGCCGATGACGCAGCCATTGTCGGCGGCTTGGCCCGTTTCAACGGCCAAGCCTGCATGGTGATTGGTCACCAGCGCGGTGCTGATTCGAAAGAGCGTCAGCTGCGCAATTTCGGCATGCCGCGTCCGGAAGGCTATCGCAAGGCCCTGCGCCTGATGAAGCTGGCCGAGAAGTTCGGCCTGCCGGTGTTCACCATGATCGACACCATGGGTGCCTACCCCGGTATCGGCGCCGAGGAGCGTGGTCAGTCGGAAGCCATCGGCCGCAATATCTTCGAGATGGCGCAGCTGGAAGTGCCCATCATCGCCACCGTCATCGGTGAAGGTGGTTCGGGCGGCGCCCTGGCCATCGGCGTGGCCGATCAGGTCTTGATGTTGCAGTTCTCGGCCTATTCGGTGATCTCGCCGGAAGGTTGTGCGTCGATTCTGTGGAAGTCTTCCGAGCGTGCGCCCGAGGCCGCCACGGCGCTGGGCATCACCGCACACCGCCTCAAGGCCATGGGCTTGATCGACAAGATCGTCAATGAGCCGGTGGGTGGCGCGCATCGCGATAACAAGCAGATGGCGTCGAACCTGAAGCGCGCGCTGAGCGATGCGCTGCGCCAGGTCAGCGACCTGAAGCCCAAGGAGTTGCTGGACCGCCGCTACGAGCGCCTGCAAGCCTATGGCCGCTTCGGCGACACCAAGGCCAGCTGAAGTTCAGCCCGGCCGCCTGATTGCCGTCGCCTACAGCGGCGGCCGTGACTCCACCGCCTTGCTGCACGCCACCGCGCTTGCCGCGGCCGCGCTCAATGCGCAAGCTGATGCCGGCCTGCAGGTGCTGGCCTTGCATATTCATCATGGCCTGAGCCGCCAAGCTGACGCTTGGTTGCAGCATTGCGAGGCGCAATGTGCCGGCTGGGCCGCCGCCGGCCTGCCGGTGCAGCTGTACGTTCACCGTGTGACGACGCAAGCGCAGGCCGGCCAAAGCATCGAGGCCTGGGCGCGCGGCGAGCGCTACACCGCGCTCAATCAACTCTGCCGCGCCAGCGGCGCCCAGTTGCTGCTGCTGGCCCACCACCAGCGCGATCAGGCCGAAACCTTGCTGCTGCAGGCCCTGCGTGGCGCCGGTGTGGCGGGCATGGCGGCCATGCCCGCCCAGCAATGGCGCGATGACCTGTGCTGGGCCAGACCTTGGCTCGCTCAATCGCGCCAGCAGATTGAAGCCTATGTGCAGGCACACAGCCTGAGCTTTGTCGACGACGACAGCAATGCCGATCCGCGCTATGCCCGCAACCGCTTGCGCTTGCAGGTATGGCCGGGCTTGACGCAGGCCTTCCCGCAAGCCGAGGCTAGCTTGGCTGCCGCCAGTGTCTGGGCTCAGGAAGCCTTGGCCTTGCAAGATGAGGTGGCGCAAGCCGATCTGGCGGGTTTGCTCAGTCAAGATGGATTGAATCTTCCCGCTCTGCTCGAACGCTCACCGGCCCGAGCCAGCAATGCCTTGCGGGCCTGGCTAAGCGCGGTGTCGGGTCAGCCTGCCCGCGCCAGCCTAGTGCGACGCTTGTTGCGGGAGGCTGCCGGGCAGGAGTCTGGGCAGTGGCCTTGTGCTGATGGGGTGTTGAGGCTGTACCGGGGCCGCTTGGCCTGGAGGGCGGTGCTTGCGCGCGCCGATTCAGTTGGCTCTGCCGCGCCTCGCCATGAGGTGGATCTCAGCCTGCCGGGCGACTATCCCGAAGCGGCATGGGGCGGTGTTTGGCGCGTCCAACCGGTCTTGCAGGGCGGCGTGGCGCCGCATCGCTTGGCTAGGCTGCTGATGTGTGCCCGCGCCGGCGGCGAGCAGTTTCAGAAGGCGCCGGGATGCCCGCCGCGCAGTTTGAAGAAGTCCTACCAAGAGGCGGGCATTCCTGCGTGGCGGCGCCAGGGTCCTTTTTTGCTGAGCCAAGGCGCAGGTGAAACGGTGTTCGCGCCCGGGCTAGGCCTGGATGCGCGCCACTGGGCCGCGGCGGGCGAGGCTCAATTGAGTGTCTGCTGGGAACCTTTCGCGAGCGGCGAGGCGGACATCCGCCCCGACTAGCGTCAGCTGTAGAGGCCGTGACGTGCTGGAACACTGATTGAGCGCCTTCATATTGCTGCAACGCAGCAGCTAGAATCAGGGGCTGCAGCCCTGGCGTCACCCGCCAACGGTGCCGGCGCCTTGACCACCCCCGCAAGGCCCGTGAACGGACGAACGAACGTTTCCTTTTTTCACGCCTCAACTCTCGCTTCTCAGCGACTTACTATGGCCCTGATTGTTCATAAATACGGCGGCACGTCGATGGGCTCGACCGACCGCATCCGCAATGTCGCCAAGCGCGTTGCCAAATGGGCCCGCGCCGGCCATCAAATGGTGGTCGTGCCATCGGCGATGAGTGGCGAAACCAACCGTTTGCTGGGCCTGGCCAAGGAATTGGCGCCCAGCAGCGGCAGCGCTGAACTCAATCGCGAATTCGACATGATTGCCTCCACCGGCGAGCAGGTCTCGGTGGGCTTGCTGGCCATTGCCTTGCAGGCCGAAGGCATTGAGGCCGTCAGCTACACCGGCTGGCAAGTGCCGCTCAACACCGATTCGTCCTACACCAAGGCGCGCATCGAGAGCATCGAAGACAGCCGCGTGCGTGCCGACCTTGCCGCCGGCAAGGTGGTGGTGATCGCCGGCTTCCAGGGCGTGGATGATGAGATGAACATCACCACCCTGGGTCGTGGTGGTTCGGACACTTCAGCCGTGGCCATTGCCGCCGCGATGAAGGCGGCCGAATGCCTGATTTACACCGATGTGGACGGCGTTTACACGACCGACCCGCGCATCGTGCCCGAGGCACGCCGCCTGCACACCATCAGCTTCGAAGAGATGCTGGAAATGGCCTCGCTGGGCTCCAAGATCTTGCAGATCCGTTCGGTGGAGTTCGCCGGTAAATACCGCGTGCCGCTGCGCGTGCTTTCCAGCTTCACACCCTGGGACATCGACATCGAAGAAGAAGCCAAGTCTGGCACCCTGATCAGTTTTGAAGAGGACGAAAAAATGGAACAAGCCGTCGTTTCCGGCATTGCCTTCAACCGCGACGAAGCCAAGGTGACCCTGCTGGGTGTGCCGGACAAGCCCGGTATCGCCTATCAAATCCTGGGCCCGGTGGCCGAGGCGAATATCGACATCGACGTCATCATTCAAAACGTCTCGCAAGAAGGCAAGACCGACTTCAGCTTCACCGTGCACCGTAACGACTACGCGCGCACCATGGCCTTGCTGGAGGGCACCGTTGGCCCGGCCACGCAAGCCGCCAAGGTCCAAGGCGACCCGAAGATCTGCAAGGTGTCCATCGTCGGCATCGGCATGCGCTCGCATGTGGGCGTGGCGTCGAAGATGTTCCGCGCGCTGAGCGAAGAGGGCATCAACATCCAGATGATCTCCACCAGCGAAATCAAGACCAGCGTCGTGATCGACGAGAAGTACATGGAGTTGGCCGTGCGCGCCCTGCACAAAGCTTTCGAGCTGGAAAAGGATCCGGTCTAACTAAGGCTTCAGCTTGAAAATCTAGAAATATTAGAAATCTTCTGGGTTTTTCCAAAACGCCCCAAATTCTTCGTATAGAATGCAAGGCTAGGCCGGAGACGTGACCGAGTGGCCGAAGGTGCTCCCCTGCTAAGGGAGTATGCGCTTTAAACCGCATCGAGGGTTCGAATCCCTCCGTCTCCTCCAAGTAATACGCTCAACCCCTGATTTGCAAGTTCTGCTTGCGATTCAGGGGTTTTTGCGTTGTGGGCGCCCAATCTTGCGGCGCGCAATTTGATCGGCTGACTGGCGATGCCTGAGCTTGTGGATCCGCGCGATTGTTTCGTTATTCCGGATCGCTCTTTCGGTTGCAGCGTGGGGCTTAGGCTCAGACCGCGGTAGCGCTTAAGCCTTGGTGGCCCACCAGCGCTCAGCCAGCGCCGAGGCACTCACGGGTCGCGCGAAAAAGTAGCCTTGGGCATATTCGCAGCCATAGTCGCGCAGCAGGGCGGCGGCGGCGGCGTCTTCAACGCCTTCGGCCACCACATCGAGATTGAACTCGTGGGCGAGCTGGATAGAGCTCTTGACGATGCGCCGGTTGGCGTCGTCGCCGTCCAGGTTGTCTATGAAGGCGCGGTCGATCTTCAAGCAGTGAACAGGTAGCTGCTTCAGATAGGCCAGCGAGGCATAGCCGGTGCCGAAGTCGTCAATGGAGAGGCGCAGGCCCATGTGCCGAATAGCGTGCAGGGTTTTGAGCGTGAGCTCAGGGTGGCGCATCACGGCGCTCTCGGTGACCTCAATCTCTAGCAAGCTGGGTGATAAGTCGATGCGCTTGAGCAGCGCATCCAGGCGCTCAACAAAACGATGGTCGAGCAAGTTGTTGACACTCAAATTGACCGCCACCGGCAGCGGATGGCCGGCCTGTTCCCAGGCCTTGGCCTGGAGCAGGGCGGCTTCCAAAACGAAATGAGTGAAGTCGTGAATCAGCTCTGAGTTTTCGGCCAGCGGGATGAAGGTCAGCGGCGGTATGTTGCCCTTGCTTGGGTGGACCCAGCGTGCCAGTGCCTCGACGCCAATCAAAGCGCCATCGCTGAGCCTGACTTTGGCCTGGTAGTCCAGACTCAGTCCCTCACTGCGCAAGGCCTTGATGAAGTCGGCCCGCAGCTCCAGCATATCGGGCGAGAAGCTGTCGAAGGCGGCCAGGTAGGGGCTCATGGGCTTGAGGTTGAGCTTGGCGTGATTCATCGCCACATCGGCGCAGCGCAGCAGCTCATCGGTGCTGGCCGCATCTTGGGGCCAATTCGCATAGCCAATGCTGGCTGAGAACTCCAACTCGCTGCGATGTACTTGCAAGCGTCTGGACACCTGGGCGTAGCCCGAGTGAGGGGCTTGCGATAGCCAATTGCTGGCTGTTGACTCCGCCATATAGACCGCGAACTCGTCGCCTCCCAAGCGCGCGATCAAGGCCTGGTGGCCGGCCAAGGAGTCGGTCAAGCGGCGGCCCACTTCAACCAAGAGGCTGTCACCTGCCTCGTGGCCCAAGGTGTCATTGATGTCCTTGAAGCGATTCAGGTTCAGCAGCATCACCGTGGCGGGCTCGGCGGGCGCCTCGTCCTGCGCAGCGGCCGCGGCCATCTGTTGGTTGACGTCGTGGATGAAGGCCTCGCGGCTGAGCAGGCCGGTTAGCTTGTCGTGCCTGGCGGCATATGCCTGCTCTGTGGTGGTGGCTTGCAGTTGCCGGAAGGCTGCTTTCAGGCGCGAGCCCAGCCAGGCAATCAAGCTGACAGAAACCAATAGCACGATCAAGGGCGCCAGCGACTGCGTGGCCCAGCGCGCATACAGCAGCTTCACGGGCACGCCGATGGCGACTTGGAAGGGGAGGCTGTCAGAGACTGAGTAGCCAAAGATCGAGCGCACACCGTCAAGGGCACTGACGCGTTCAAAATTGCCTTGCTTGTGCTTTTTGATCAAGTCGACGATGTCTTGAGCCACCGGTGGGCCATTGATGTCCTGGGGCTCATCCAGTTTCTTGAGTCTTAGCAGGCGCCGGCCATTGGTGTTGATGATCACCAGAAAGCTGCCGGGCATGGTTTTCAGGTGTGAGGTGCCGGCCACCAGGCGGTTGACCGAAACCAGCGCAAAGGTCAGGTCTGACTCGACCTCTCGCCCCTGAATCTTCAGTAACAAAGGCATGTACCAGGTCGAGTCACCCGGCATTTGCACCAGCGGCAGGATCTCGACCTGGTCGGAGTTCGGGCTGGTCCATTGCGTGGCCAGATAGCGGCCCGCGGCCGTGTTGACCAGATGCCCATCTCGGTCCATCACGAAGTAGCGGCCGCTGATCCGGTCCCTGAATCCCAGGTAGGTGGAGAGCGGGTCAAACCGCATCGCACTGCGGGTGATGCGAATGGCCTCGTTGCCGGACGTGTTTTCTTCGTCTTGCAGATGGTGTTGAATGCCTTCGATGCTGGCAACCGATTGGGCCAGCAGGCTGCTCATGGATGTCTGCAGGCTGATTGCGGCATCACGACTGTTCTGCGTGGCGCTGCTCCAAATCTGCGCCTGCTCACGCAGCAGGAAGAAGGCGGTGGTGCATACCATCAAGACGATGCAAACCACCAAATAGGCGCCCCAGCTGGGTTTGTTGAACCTCATGGTGCAGCGCGGTTGAGCGCTGATGGTGCGGCGGCCGACGCAGGGCTGCCGGGCCTGCGAAAGGCCCCATCCTGGCGGTCAACGCCTGGCTGCCTGATGAGCCTGTTCATGCGGTAGTGATCGACCATGAAACCGCTGCCTCTGCTTGTGCCGTCCATTCGGGACGGAGGCGGTTCGCCCGCAAGCAAGCCTGTTGCTGGGGGACCGGTTGAGCATTGAGCATAGCGTGGACTATGGGCGTTAGATCACCGCATTTGCCCGGGTGTTCATGAAATTTGGGGGCGCTTCAAGGAATCCGTATGTTCGGCGCCTTATGCTTGGCGGCTCCAATACCCTCAAGATGTTCCGGCCATGTATACCCCCGCGCATTTCGATTGGAGCGATGCCTCGCAGATTCGGCAGCTGATTGCCGAGCAACCATTGGGCCTGGGTGCAGAAGCAGGCTTCGGCGGTGGCCGACTGGATGCAGCGTCTGTCCCTGTGATCAGGCCCTTTGACCTGTTGCTTTGATCAACCTAACGAGATGATGAGTATTTGATGATGAGCGCCACCGAGCAAACCCAAGCCGCCACCGCCGTTGCGGCCCTGACCATGACCCATGTGCGGCACTTGCAGTTGCAGGCCTGCATCCTGGAGGGGTGCCATGTGCGCTTGCTGCCGATGAGCCTGGAGCATGTGGATGCCCTGGCCGAAGTCGGCCTGGTGCCGGCGCTATGGACCTGGGTGCCGACCTTGATGCGTGACCGCGCTGATATGCAGCAGTATGTGGAGCTGGCCTTGCAAGAGCAGGCCAAAGGCACGGCCTTGCCTTTTGTGATTCAGGATGTGCAGAGCCAGGCCATCATCGGCAGCACCCGCTTTGGCAGCATTTCGGCCAAGGACCGGCGCTTGGAAATCGGCTGGACCTGGGTGGCCCCCTCACATCAGCGCAGCGGCGCCAACACCGAGGCCAAGACCTTGCTGCTGACCCATGCCTTCGAGGTCTTGGATGCCTTGCGGGTGGAGCTGAAGACGGACTTCCTCAACGCCAAGTCACGCGCCGCGATCGCGCGCATTGGTGCCACGCAAGAGGGCGTGTTCCGCAGCCATGTGATCTGCCCGGACGGGCGCGTGCGCGACACGGTCTACTTTTCCATCATCCGCAGCGAATGGCCGCAGGTGAAGGCGCGGCTGGCTGGGATGCTGCGTTAAGCGCGGGGCTGTACAGCCGGCCGCAGTGCGGCGGCCCCTTCCACCGGCCAGCCTTGGCGAACAAGGCTTGGCTTGGAGGTGGCCGCGCAGACTACGAATCAAGTGGTGGCGCCGTGGCGCCACGAAGCGCAGCGCGCTTTGAATCGGCGCGCCACGCGCAGGCTTTTTACATGCCCGCGTAGTTCGGCCCGCCGCCGCCTTCGGGTGTGACCCAAACGATGTTCTGCGTCGGGTCCTTGATGTCGCAAGTCTTGCAATGCACGCAGTTCTGCGCATTGATTTGCAGGC
Source organism: Paucibacter sp. KCTC 42545 (assembly GCF_001477625.1). Lineage (NCBI taxonomy): Bacteria > Pseudomonadati > Pseudomonadota > Betaproteobacteria > Burkholderiales > Sphaerotilaceae > Roseateles > Paucibacter sp. KCTC 42545. The sequence continues at coordinate 2,592,977 of NZ_CP013692.1, read as the reverse complement.
GGTCTTCACCGGCTTCAGATTTCACGAACTCGTACACACCGGCGGGGCAGTAGCGGCTCTCGGGGCCGGCGTACTTGGCCAGATTGATCGCCACCGGAACCGAGGCGTCTTTCAGCGTCAGGTGGGCAGGCTGGTTCTCTTCGTGGTTGGTGTTCGAGACGAAGACCGAAGAGAGGCGATCGAACGTCAGCTTGCCATCCGGCTTGGGATAGTCGATTTTGGGCATCTCGGCTGCGGGGCGCAGGTAGAGATGATCGGCTTGCGGGCGGTGGATGGTCCACGGTGGGCTCTTGATGCCCAGCTTGGGCAGCAGCCACTGCTCGATGCCGGTCATCAAAGTGCCGACCCGGTTGCCCTTCTTGAACCATTGCTTGAAGTTGCGCGCCTGATCCAGCTCGGTGTGCAACCAGCTCTGCTCAAACGCGGCCGGGTAGGCGCTGAGTTCGTCGTATTGACGGCCCGCCGTCACCGCCTCGAACGCGGCTTCAGCGGCCAGCATGCCGCTCTTGATCGCGGCGTGGCTGCCCTTGATGCGCGAGGCGTTCAGATAGCCGGCGTCGCAGCCCACGAGTGCACCACCCGGGAACACGGTCTTGGGCAGGCTCAGCAAGCCGCCGGCCGTGATGGCGCGTGCGCCGTAGCTGATGCGCTTGCCGCCTTCGATGTGCTTGCGGATGCTGGGGTGAGTCTTCCAGCGCTGCATTTCCTCGAAAGGCGAGAGCCAGGGGTTTTTGTAGTCGAGGCCGACCACATAGCCCAGCGTGACCTTATTGCCTTCCAGGTGGTAGAGGAAGCCGCCGCCGTAGGTGTCGGCATTCATTGGCCAGCCGGCGGTGTGCACGACTAGGCCAGGCTGGGCTTGGTCGGCGGGCACTTCCCACAGCTCCTTGATACCCAGGGCATAACTCTGCGGATCCTTGCCGGCGTCGAGCGCGTACTTGGCGATCAGCTGCTTGCCCAGATGGCCGCGCGCGCCTTCGGCGAAGATGGTGTATTTGCCCAGCAGCTCCATGCCCAGTTGGAAGTTCTCGGTCGGCTCGCCGTCCTTGCCCACGCCCAGATTGCCGGTGGCCACGCCGCGCACGGCGCCGTCTTCACCGTAAACCACTTCGGCGGCGGTGAAACCAGGGAAGATTTCCACGCCCAGGCTCTCGGCTTGCTCGCCCAGCCACTTGGTCACGGCGCCCAGCGAAATGACGAAATTGCCGTGATTGTGGAAGCAGCCGGGAATCAGCCACTGCGGGGTTTGCTGGGCGCCGGTTTCGCTGAGGAACAGCACTTCGTCTTCAGTGACGGGCTGGTTCAGTGGCGCGCCCAGCTCTTGCCAATTGGGCAGCAGCTCGGTCAGCGCGCGCGGATCCATCACCGCGCCAGAGAGGATGTGGGCGCCAGGCTCGGAGCCTTTTTCCAGCACCACGACGGACAGCTCGCTGCCCTTGGCAGCCGCCAGTTGTTTGAGCCGGATGGCGGTGGCCAGGCCGCCGGGGCCGCCGCCCACCACGACCACGTCATAGTCCATAGATTCACGCGGGCCGTATTGGGCGAGGATGTCCTGTGGGGTCATTGCTGAAGGTCCTGAAAAAGTAAGCGTCGAATTGGCAGCGATTCTAGCCAGCCTCTGGCATAAAAAGCACGGTCGTTCGATTTTGTAGGCAGTCTGACCTAAGCCAGCGTTGTGGCGGGGCAATGGGGTGCGAGATTGAGCCGCTGGACGGGCGGTTTGATCGAGCGTCGGTTTTTGGAAGCGCAACTCTAGAATCGCCGCCAAGGTGGTCCGCTAGGCGCACATGCTGCTAGCCTGCGCGCACCCCACCGCTCAGGACTTATGCGCTTGCCATGACCCAACTCTTGCTGCCTCGCCGTCAATTCCTTCGCCTGGCCGGCGCCACTCCCTTGGCTTTGAGCGGTTTGGCCACACTGGGCGGCTGTGCCGAGAGCTCCAGCTTGAAAGCACCCATCAAGCCCTATACCGAGACGGTCAAGGCCTTGCTGATCTCGCGTGATGGCAAGCACATCGTTTTCATTGGCCGCAGCTACCACTATGTGTTGGATGCGCCGGCGCAATTGGTGGCGAGCCTGGCTTCGCCTTTGCATCAAAGCATGGACGGGGAGATTTCCCAGCTTCATGTGGATGCGGAAAACGGCATCAGCGGCCGCTACCAACTCAGCCTGGTCAAGCCCCTGGACGAGCAGCAAGCGCAGGCGGCGCGGGGGCTTGGTTTCACCGCCTCGGCGGACGGCGGGCCATGGCGGTTGGACGGCGAGTTGAAGGGCCAACGCTTTTTGCAAGGCGCTTTCCGCGAAGGGCGCCAGCTGGAGCCGCTCAACAAGAGCTACACGGTGGAGATCAGCGTCGACCAAAGCCGTGGCAGCGCCATGGCCGACAGCTTGGCCACGCCGCTGACCGTCGGCAGCGACGGCATCTTGCTGGTCTACTTTGCGGTGCTGGCGCCCATCCTGATCCCGCTGGCCATCATCACGCGCGAACCGCGCCCCTGATTCGGCTGCGCTGCGGCGGCTGCCCGGATGCGGCCGGCAAAGGTACTAAATTTCCGTTCGGGCGCTCGCATTTGGGGCGCTTGAGGCATGGGCGTGTGAGCCTGGTTTTTGACCAGAATGTGGGGGCTGACGAAGGCGGGCATGCTATCGTCAAGGCAGAACTTTTCTGAGGTTTCCCCCATGAGCTACAGCATTGACTTGTCAGGCCGGGTGGCTTTGATCACCGGCGCCTCCAGCGGCTTGGGCGCGCAGTTCGCCAAGACCTTGGCGCAGGCCGGTGCCTGTGTGGTGTTGGCTGGCCGCCGCACCGAGCGGCTTAAAACCCTGCGCAGTGAGATCGAAGGCGCGGGCGGGGATGCCCATGTGGTGCATCTGGATGTGACCGATCTGGACAGCATCAAGTCGGCGGTGGCGCATGCCGAGACCGAGGTGGGTACGCTCGACATCCTGATCAATAACTCCGGCGTCAGCCGCACCCAGCCGCTGCTGGATGTGGGGCCGGACGATTACGATTTTGTGATGGACACCAATGTGCGCGGCGCCTTCTTCGTTGCGCAAGAGGTGGGCAAGCGCATGTTGGGCCGGGCGCGTGGCTCGGCGCCGGGCACCTTTATTGGTGGGCGCATCGTCAATATCGCCTCGATGGCGGGGCTGCGGGTGTTGAGCCAGATTGGCGTGTATTCGATGAGCAAGGCCGCCGTCATTCACATGACCCGCGCCATGGCCTTGGAGTGGGGTAAGTACGGCATCAACGTCAATGCCATCTGCCCAGGCTATATCGATACCGAGATCAATCACCACCATTGGGGCACCGAGCAAGGCAAGAAGCTGATGGAGCTGCTGCCCCGCAAGCGAGTGGGGCAGCCGCGTGATCTGGACACCAGCTTGTTGATGTTGTGCGCCAATGAGAGCCACTTCATCAACGGCGCTGTGATTCAGGCCGATGACGGATTTGGTGTTTGAGAAGAAAGAAAGCATGACGCTTCGTACTTTGAGCGCGCTGGAGGCGCGCGTCCTGGCCGTGTTGGTGGAAAAGGAATCCACCGTACCTGACAGCTACCCGCTGTCCCTCAATGCCCTGACCTTGGGTTGCAACCAGAAAACCGCGCGCGATCCGGTGATGGCCGCCAGCGAGGCCGATGTGCTGGAGGCGCTGGAAGAACTCAAGTCCATGCACTTGGTCAGTTCCGTAAGCGGCAACCGCGTGGTGCGCTTCGAGCACAACGGCGCGCGCGGCCTGGCGGTGCCCGGCGCGGCCCTGGCCTTGCTGACCTTGCTGATGTTGCGCGGCCCGCAAACCGCGGCCGAGTTGCGCCAGAACACCGAACGCCTGCATCGCTTTGCCGATGTGTCTTCGGTGGAAGGTTTTCTGGACGAGTTGGCCGAGCGCACGCCGCCTCTGGCCATCAAGCTGGCGCGCGCGCCGGGTGCCCGAGAGCCCCGCTGGGCGCATTTGCTCTGCGGCGAGGTCAGCCAGCCTGAGCCTAGCCAAGCCGGGTCAGCGCATGTCGCGCGTGACGAAGAAATGGCGTTCTTGCGCGCCGAGCAGCAGCGCATGAATGCGGAGTTAGTTCAACTCAAGGCGCTGGTGCACCGCATGGCTGGGGAGTTAGGGCTGAGCCCGGATTGAGTGGCCCGCGCCGATTCATCGGCGCCACGGCGGAGCCGGGGTTTGGGGACACGCGCCGGGTAATTCAGCCTTGCAAGCCGCAGGGGCGGCGCCTAGCATGGCCGGCTTCCACTACCCCGGAGAACCTTTCATGACCTTGCGCGTTTCCACGGCCGCTGGCCCTCGTGTTTTGCAACGCTCCGCCCTTGGCCTGTTGGTGCTGGCACTGGCGGCGTGCGCCGAGCTGCCGCCGGCCGACACGGCCGAGCCCAGCTATGCTGCAGGCCCGCAAACCGGCTCCAATCTGCCCAAGCGTGATGGCAAGGCCATGAACGTCAAGGTGCTGGACAAGGATGCCGCGCAAGACCTGCTCAACAAGAGCGCCGGCCCGGGCACACCGAGCAGCAAATAAACCCTTCGTCCTGAAGGTATCAAACCTGGCGCAGCGGCGTCGCTGCCGCGCCAGGCTTGCAAAGCGGCTTCGCCGCTCAGCTCAGACGCCGAATACTCAGAAGCTGTACTTCGCGCTCAAGTAACCAAAGCGCCCACGCGGGTCGGTGTAGCTGGGGTCGTAGCCGGAGATGAAGAAGTAGGCCTGGTTGGAATAGGGCGGGGCCGTGTCGAACAGGTTTTTCACACCGGCGCGCAGGGTGATGGCCTTGCTGACATCCCAGGCCGCCGACAGATCCCACAAAGAGTAAGCCTTGACCTTGTTGGCGCCGACCACCGTGCCCGAGTTGGTGTCGATGGCGGAGTTCTGGTCGGTGTAGCCGCTGGAGTAGTTATTGCTCAGCGTCATGCTCCACGGGCCATGGGCCCAGTCCACGCTCAGGCGGTGCTTCCAGCGCTGCACCACACCGTCGGTGACGAACTGGCCCAGATTGCTGATGAAGCCATCGCCAACGCCGGTTTGCCGCTCAGACTTGAGCGTCAAAGAGCCCACCAGCTTGGCGCCGAACTTGCCCAAAGACGTGGCGTGCGAGCGCACATCCACCGTGAAGTCCAGGCCGGAGGCGCGCTGTTTGCCGCGGTTTTCTTTGCGCAATTCGATGAAGCAAATGGTCGAATCGCTGGCGTCATAGTCGCAGCCCTTGAGGCCTTCGTCCATATTGAGGCGGTGCACCAGGCTGCCGTATTTATCGAGATTGGCCAGGATGACATCGTCACCGATGGTGCTGATCAAATCGCTTTTCTCGATGTTCCAGTAATCCAGACCCAGGCCGATCAGCGGATGCGGCTCGACCACCACGCCGAAGGAGAACTGCTTGGACTTCTCGGGCTTCAGCTTCGGGTTGGAATAGGTACGGGTCGTCCAGTTGTCAGCGCAAAAAGCCAGGTCATTGGCGTTCTCGGCCATGCAGACCGGGTCGGGCAGTACCGAGGTTTCGCTCACCTTGGTGGGGCGGTACATATCGTTCAACGAGGGGGCGCGGAAGCCCGTGCCGGCCGAGGCGCGCAGCACCACTTCCTTCATCGGCGTGTAGCGCAGGCTCAGCTTGGGGTTGGTGGTGCCGCCCACCACGTCGTAGTGGTCGTGGCGCACGGCGGCTTGCAACTCAAGCTGCTTGCTCAGGGGCACGATCAGCTCGGCATACACCGCCCAGACCTTGCGCGAGTGATCGGTGAATTGCGAATCCCCTGGCGAAGGGTCGCCGACGATGTTGTCGGAAATCAGCAGATCGGACGCGGCCGACTTGCTGGCCTCGCGCCGGAACTCCGCGCCCACGGCCATGGCGATGTCGCCTCCGGCCGTCTTGCCCACCACGCCGCTGCCCTTGATATCAAAGGCATCCATGGTGCCGCTGGCATTGCGAACTTCCTGGTTCAGCTGATTGTTCTGCAGAAATTTGAGGCCAGCGGCGGATTGGGCGCCGAAGGGGTTGATGGTGCCGTCGGCAAAAGCGGCCATGGTCTTGTCGTACAGCAGGTAGCCGGCCACATCGCGCTCCGCCACCTTGTTGACGCTGTGGTTGTAGGCCATGTCGTAGTCCCAACCGGCCACATTGCCGGTCAGGCCCAGCACAAAGCGCTTGCCGGTGCTGGTGACCTCGCTGGTGCGGCGGCCGGCATCGAGCAAACGGGTTCGCACGGTGATGCTGCGGTCATCCGGCAGGGCGTCGCCGAGGCCGGTGGCGGCCAGGGCGGGAATCATTGCGACATCCAATTCAGCGGCAATGCGGTTGGAGGTGCCGGTGTAGAAGCTCTTGGCTTGGGTCAGCGAGACTTCGGCAAATAGCTGGTGCTTGTCGCCTAGCTGCAGCACGGCGCGGCCAAGGAAATCGGCCTTGTCGGTCTTGGGGTAAAGCTCCACATCGCGCATGTAGTCGAAAGTGCAGCCATCGGTGCCACCGACGCCGTCGGGCAGGTAAAGCGTGTGCGGTGGCTGGCACTTGGGCGCGCTCAGGTTGATGGTGCGGCTGCTGATCGGCGTGCCGTTGATCTGGAAGTTCTGACTTTCCAGGTAGTCTCGCTGGTCTCTGCTGATACGGATATTGCCGGGGAAGCCGTACGAGGACAGCAAATGGGGTAGCCGCTCCGGGATCTTCAAATCGTTGATGAATTTGCGCTGCGAGGTGGAGAGCGCGTCGGTGTGCTGCACATCCAGCACGCCAAAGACATTGAAACGGTCACGCGCAATGTCGCCAAAGCCACCGGACAGCGAAACGGTGCGCTTGCCCGCGCCGCCTTCTTGGCTGGTGCCGGCATAGACCTCGGCTTCAAAGCCTTGGTAGTCTTTGCGGGTGATGAAGTTGACGACGCCGCCAATCGCGTCGGCACCGTAGATGGCCGAGGCGCCGTCCAGCAGCACTTCCACACGCTGGATGGCCGCGGCCGGGATGCTGTTGAGGTCCACGCCGGAGTCGTCACCCGGCGAGGCGAAATTGGCCATGCGCCGGCCATTGAGCAGCACCAGGGTGGAGGAGGTACCCAGGCCGCGCAGATTGGCCGAATTGAGGCCTTGCTGATCTTTGTAGCCACCGAAAGCCATGCTAACGCCGTCAGTCAGCGCATTGCTGCCGGCGCTGAGTGTGGCCACCAGTTCGGCGGCGGTGGTGATGCCGGCCTTGACCATGTCGGCGCGGGTGATCACCTGCACCGGCAAAGAGCCTTCGGAATCGATGCGTTTGATGGCCGAGCCGGTGATCTCCACCCGCTCCAGCTTCTTGGCGTCCGCGCTTTCTTGGGCGGCGGCCGGCAGGCTGATGATGGCGAGCAGGGCGGCTTGTAGCGTGCTGCGCAAAAGAGGGCGCTTGCGGCAAGCACCGGTCTCAAGTTCTTGGCGGCGTTTGTTTTTCATGGCTTCCCTTGGCTGCTAGAGGTGTTTGGCCCAGTCTAGGAAGCCCGCGCGCTTGCGGCCAGTGGGGTCAACCACACACAGTCGCGTGCACACAACTTTGCGGCTCAGTTCTCGACTTGGAACTAGGGGGAGCAGACCAGCGCCTGCCTCTCGGGCCTGGGCTACCATGCAGCGTCCCTGTTGATCAGCGCTTGCTGTCCGATAGGGTCAGCCTAGTGCGGCATCAGCCCCATCCCATTTTTCGAAGCAAGTTGCCACAGCGTCTGCGTCCCATGAAGATCGTTTCTCCATTCGCATCCACCGGCTCCCGCTGGCTGGGTGCCGGCCTTGTTTTGTTGTCCTTGTGCGGTGCCGGCGCCCTGCAGGCTGCCGACACGGTGCTGGGCACGGGCCCCAGTGCGTCCGGCGGCCCGGTGCAGACGCCTACCAATCCCAAGACCGGCGTCTGGACGGTGATTCGCGGCGCGGGCTCTTCTGCCACCAAGCCCGCGCCGGCCACAGCCACGCCCTCGAGCAGCGCCACGACGCCCGCGCCCTTGGGGGCTTTGCCACCGGGCTCGTCCGCAGCGGCGGGGGATTTGTTGATCAAGGGCTATGCCATCGCCATCGGCGGCGCGCTGAAGTCCGACAACGAAGAGGTCTGGGGCCGCATCGTCAGCCTGGCCGGCGGCAAGGGCGCACGCTTTGTGGTGTTCAGCACCGCGTCTGAGGACCCCGAGGCCAGCGCCAAGCAAGCCATTGAATTGCTGCAGCGGCGTGGTGCAGTGGCCGAGGCTTTGCCGGTGGCGCCCAAATTCAGCTGGGTGGACCTCAACAAGGTGGTGCGCGACCCGGCGCTGATTGCCAAGATCAAGAACTCGCGCGGCGTGTTCTTCACCGGCGGCGCGCAAGAGCGCATCGTTGATGTGCTGGCCCCCGGCGGCAACGCCACGCCCATGCTGGAAGCGATCTGGGATGTCTATCGACGTGGCGGCGTGGTGGCCGGCACCTC